>NZ_JBUCLA010000001.1:0-1751899 GCF_054950055.1 Kytococcus sp. Marseille-QA3725
CGGCGCCGCGCCCGCGGGGCGGCCCGGGCGCGGCGCGGGGGCGGGCGGGGGGGGGGGCGGGCGCCGGCGGCGGCCGCGGGGGGGGGGGGGGGGGGGGCGGGGGGGGGGGGGGGGGGGGCGCGCCCCCGCGCCGCGCACCCCGCCGGTGTGGGACGGGCAGCAGGTCAGCCGAGGAGTCCGACCAGTTCGGGCCACTTGCTGCGGACGGTCTCGACGGCCAGCCAGACGGTGGCCAGCCAGGCGACGGAGCCGATGACCAGCAGCCACATGGGGTACCTGTACCCGTGCAGCAGATCGCGGCGGAACCACGCCACCCACAGCATCACGCCGATGCCCAGCGGGATGAGCACGCCGTTGAGGGTGCCGGCGAGGACCAGCAGGGTGGCCGGCGCGGCGCCGAGGACCAGGAAGAGGGCGCTGCAGACCACGATGAAGGCGATGGTGAGCCCGTTGCGCACCTTCGTGGACGTGCCCTTGGAACTGGTCAGGAAGGACACGGTGGTGTAGGAGCACCCGACCACCGAGCTGATGGCCGCGGCCCAGAAGACCAGGCCGAAGAGGCGCTGGCCGATGTCACCGGCAGCGACGGAGAAGGCCTCGCCGGCGATGGAGGTGGAGCCGGTCAGGTCGTGGCCGGCGGCCACCACGCCGAGGATGGCGAGGAAGAGCATGCCGCGCAGCAGGCCGGTGACCAGGATGCCGAGCAGCGAGCTGCGGCTGATGTCGCGCACGGCCTCGGGGCCGGTGTTGCCGGAGTCGACGAGGCGGTGCGCACCGGCGTAGATGATGTAGCCGCCGACGGTGCCGCCCACCAGGGTCGTGATGACCGAGGCGTCGATGGTGTTGGGGGCCACGGTGTTCTTCAGCGCGTCGCCCACCGGGGGCTCGGACACGACCATCACGTAGGCGGTGAGGGCGATCATCAGGACCCCCAGGGCCACCACGACGCGGTCCATGGCGGCACCGGCCCAGGCGCTGAGGAAGATCGCGACGGCCAGCAGCGAGGAGATGGCGGCGCCCACCTGCGGGCTCACGCCGAGCAGGATGTTCAGGCCGGCGCCGGACCCGCCGACGTTGCCGACGTTGAACGCGAGGCCACCGACCGCGATGAGGGCGCTGAGCACCCAGCCGAGTCCCGGGAGCACCTCGTTGGCGAGCTCCTGCGCGCGGCGGCCGCTGATGCCGATGACGCGCCAGACGTTCAGCTGCAGGGCGATGTCGATGAGGATCGAGACGAGCACGGCGAAGGCGAAGGCCGCGCCGAGCTGGACCGTGAACTGTCCGGTCTGGGTGATGAACCCGGGCCCGATGGCACTGGTGGCCATGAGGAACATGGCGCCGAGCAGGGCGGTGCGCGTGGCGCGGCGGGAGGGGGTGCCGTGTGTCTCCGGCCCGCCCGCCGCGGCGCCCTCGACCTGGCGGTCGTGTGTCGTCATGACGCGCAGGGTAAGCATTGTTGAACAATCTCTCGAACGGGCTCGGGTCGATCGTGACCCAACCGTGATGCTCCGGGACCCGCTGCCACAGCCCCTCAGAGGGCCCCTCGGCCAACCGGGTTCCCCTCTCGCCCAACCCGGATCCGCCCTCCGGGAGCGCCCCTGCACAATGGCCCTGATGAGCACGCGGACCCTGCCCACGGAGTTGCCCGGCGGAGCGCGTGGCGAGCGACCTCTCCCCGCCGGTCGCCGGTGCGCCCGCGCGATCCGGGAGCTGATCACGGTGGGTGAGCTGGGCCCCGGGGAACAGCTGCGGGAGAGCGTCCTGGCGCAGCGGCTGGAGGTCTCGCGCAACACCCTCCGAGAGGGCTTCCGCGAGCTGGCCAGCCAGGGTCTGGTGGAGCACCAGCCGAACCGGGGTGTGTTCGTCACGGCTCCCGGGCGCGATGCGGTGCAGAGCCTGTACACGGCGCGCCGCGTCCTGGAGTGCGGTGTGCTGGAGGACCTCGCCCGCCGGGAGTCGGCGGTGGACGTGTCTGCCGCAGACGGGATGCTCCGGCTGACCGCGGAGGCGAGGGGCAGAGCGGACGCCGGTGAGTGGGCCCGCGTCGGTGACCTGAACATGGCCTTCCACGCCCACATCGTGTCCCTGGCCGGCAGTCCCTTCCTCGACGCGACGGCCGAGCCGCTGCTGGCCCACGCCCGCCTGGCGTTCAGGTCTCTGGACGTGCCGGCGGGGCTGCACGCCGCGTTCGTCGGGCAGAACCAGACCCTGGCGGGGCGCCTCCGGGGCGGGCAGTGGGCGCGCGCGGCCGAGGAACTGCGTGGGTACCTGGTGCGGGCGGAGGCGCAGCTGCTCGACGGCCTCGGCCGAGGTGGCCCCGACGCGACGTGACGGCCGCGTCCGGGAGGTGCACCCGGCGTCCCACCCGGGGTGACGGCCCCTGACCGCGCCGGCGCGACCCCGTTCCGATCGGTGCGGGGCCGCGCGTTCGTGCGCCCTGCCCTGGTGGCCGGCGGCTCCCTCGTGCGGACTATCCTTGACGTCCTGTAGCCCACGTCACAACGCGCCGAGGGAGCCGACCAGATGAGTGACCCCACCGACACCACCGCCCCCGCCCCGGGGGAGGCAGAAGGTGCGCAGACTCCTCCGTCGGACGTCGGCGAGGCGCACATCGACCTCATGGAGGGCTTCGCGCCCGCCTCGGTCGAGTCCTGGGAGGCCAGCGCCGCGGCGGTCGTGAACAAGCCGCGCCCCGAGGACCGCAGGCTCGAGGCCGACGCCGCCCTCGACACGCTGCGCACCAAGACGCTGGACGACTACCGCATCGAGCCGCTGTACACCGGTGCCAGCGCGCCGTCGGTGCCGGTCGAGGCCCCCGGCACCTTCCCGTTCACCCGCGGTGGTGCCGTGCGGCCGGCGGAGTTGCCGTGGGACGTGCGCCAGGCCTTCGACGACCCGGATGCCGCCCGCACCGCCGAGCAGGTGGCCGCCGACCTCGAGCACGGCGTGAGCTCGGTGCACCTGGTGGTCGGCGCGGCCGGCGTGGCCGTCGACGACCTCGCGGCCGCGCTCGAGCCGGTGCTCACCGACCTCGCCCCCATCTCCCTGAGCGCCCCGCGCTCCCGCCGCGAGTCCCTGGCCGCTGCGGAGGCGCTCGCCGACCTCCTGGCGAACGTGCCGGTGCTGACCCAGGCCCCCGAGGCCGCGGCGCAGGGCTCGTTCGGCCTCGACCCCGTCGGCCACGCGGCCGCCGAGGGGCACGAGGGCCCGGTGGCGCTGGACGAGACCACGCTGAAGGTCGTGCGCACCGCGCTGGAGATGGCCGACGGGCGTGACCTGGCCCCGATGCGCGCGATCACCGTCGACACCCTGCCCTGGCACGAGGCCGGCGCCTCCAACGTGCAGGAGCTCGCCGCCGCGGTGGCCACCGGCATCGCGACCGTGCGCCTGCTGGTCGAGGCCGGCATCGCCGCGCGGGACGCCTTCCGCCTGGTGGAGTTCCGGGTCTCGGCCACCCAGCAGCAGTTCCAGACCATCGCGCGCCTGCGGGCCATGCGCCGCCTCTGGGCGCACGTCGCCGAGCAGGTGGCCACCGCCGAGGGTGCCGACTGGCACCTCGAGCCCGCGGTCGCCGCCGCGCACCAGCACGCCGTGACCGGCCGTCGCATGATCACCCGCGACGACCCGAGCGTGAACATCCTGCGCGGCACCATCGCGTGCTTCGCCGCCGCCGCGGGTGGCGCCGAGGCGATCACGGTGCTGCCCTACGACGACGCGGCCGGCCTGTCGGACGCGCACAGCCGCCGCGTCGCCCGCAACACGCAGACGCTGCTGGCCGCCGAGTCGCACGTGGGTGCGGTGACCGACCCGGCCGGTGGCGCCTGGTTCGTGGAGTCGCTCACCGACCACTACGTCGACCTCGCGTGGAAGTACGTGCAGGGCCTCGAGTCCGGCGGCGGCCTCGCCGCGCCGGAGATGCGTGCGCTGCTGGTCAAGAACGTGGTGGCCGTGGACCAGATGCGCCTGGACCGCCTGGCCACGCGCGAGCAGGGCGTCACCGGCGTCTCGATGTTCCCGATGGCCGACGAGACGCCGTTGGAGCGCACCCCGCGCGCCGACCTGCAGGCCCCCACCGGGGTCGATGCGGAGACCTCCCGCGAGGGGTCCGCCGAGCTCGCGCTGCCCCGCAGCTGGGACTCGCTGCCCTTCGAGCTGCTGCGCGACCGCAGCGCCGCCGCGGCCCTGGAGGCCGAGCGCCCCCGCGTCGCGCTGGTCTGCGTCGGGACGCGCAAGGACTTCGGCCCGCGTGAGACCTTCGCGTCCAACACCCTGCTGGTGGCCGGCATCGAGCCGGTGCTGGTGGAGGTGGCCGACGCCTCCGAGGTCTCCGACGCGCTGCACCGGGCCTTCGACGAGGCCGCCGCGGAGGCGCCCGAGGGCACCGGCACCGCGGCCGGGCGCGTGCCGCCGGCCGCCGTCGTGGCCGCCGCCCCGGCCACCAACGCCGAGCACGGGGAGGCCGTCGTGGCCGCCCTGCGCGAGGCCGGTCTGCGCCACGTCGCCGTCGCCGGGAAACCCACCGAGCTGGGGGAGCCGGCCCTGGTGGACTCGGCCGTCGCAGCCGGTGACGACGTGATCGCCTTCCTCACCCAGCTCCTCGACGCGATGGGAGTCTCCCGATGAGCGCCCCGACCACCCCGTTCCCGTCCTTCCACGAGGTGCCGGCGCCGGAGCGGCGCACGGCCGGTGACGTCGAGCCCACCGACGTCGAGCGCGAGCCGTGGACCACGCCGGAGGGCATCGACGTGCCGCCGGTCTACGACGCCGACGACCTGGCCGGGCTGGACTTCCTGGACACCGTGCCCGGTGCCCCGCCGTACCTGCGCGGCCCGTACCCCACGATGTACGTGAACCAGCCGTGGACGGTCCGCCAGTACGCCGGGTTCTCCACCGCGCAGGAGTCCAACGCGTTCTACCGCCGCAACCTCGCTGCCGGTCAGAAGGGCCTCTCGGTCGCGTTCGACCTGGCCACCCACCGCGGCTACGACTCCGACCACCCGCGCGTGGCCGGTGACGTCGGCATGGCCGGTGTGGCGATCGACTCGATCCTGGACATGCGCCAGCTGTTCGACGGCATCCCGCTGGACCGCATGAGCGTCTCCATGACCATGAACGGCGCGGTGCTGCCGATCCTGGCGCTCTACGTCATCGCGGCCGAGGAGCAGGGGGTGAGCCAGGACCAGCTCTCGGGGACCATCCAGAACGACATCCTCAAGGAGTTCATGGTCCGCAACACCTACATCTACCCGCCCGAGCCGTCGATGCGGATCATCAGCGACATCTTCGCCCACACGAGCGAGAACATGCCGCGGTTCAACTCGATCTCGATCAGCGGGTACCACATCCAGGAGGCCGGGGCCACGCAGGACCTCGAGCTCGCCTACACCCTGGCCGACGGCGTGGAGTACCTGCGCGCCGGCATCGAGGCCGGGCTGGACGTGGACAAGTTCGCCCCGCGCCTGAGCTTCTTCTGGGCCATCGGCATGAACTTCTCCATGGAGGTGGCCAAGCTCCGCGCCGCGCGCCTGCTCTGGGCCCGCCTGGTCAAGCAGTTCGAGCCGAAGAACGCCAAGTCGATGTCGCTGCGCACCCACAGCCAGACCTCCGGCTGGTCGCTCACCGCGCAGGACGTCTACAACAACGTGGTGCGCACCTGCATCGAGGCGATGGCCGCCACGCAGGGCCACACGCAGAGCCTGCACACGAACGCGCTGGACGAGGCGATCGCGCTGCCGACGGACTTCTCGGCCCGCATCGCCCGCAACACCCAGCTGCTGCTGCAGCAGGAGTCCGGCACCACGCAGACCGTCGACCCGTGGGGCGGCAGCGCGTACATCGAGAAGCTCACCCACGACCTCGCGCAGCGCGCCTGGGCGCACATCCAGGAGGTCGAGCAGGCCGGTGGCATGGCCAAGGCCATCGAGGCCGGGCTGCCCAAGCTCCGCATCGAGGAGGCCGCGGCCCGCACCCAGGCCCGCCTGGACTCCGGCCGGCAGGCCCTCATCGGCGTGAACACCTACCCGGTCGACGAGGACGAGCCGATCGAGATCCTCAAGGTCGACAACGCCCGCGTGCGCCGCGAGCAGCTGGAGAAGCTCGAGAAGCTGCGCGCCGAGCGGGACGAGGAGGTCTGCCGGGCCGCGCTGGCCGCGCTCACCGAGGGCGCCCGCGGCGACGGCAACCTGCTCGCCCTGTGCATCGACGCCGCCCGGGCCCACGCCACCGTCGGCGAGATGTCCGACGCGATGGAGGAGGTCTTCGGCCGCTACACCGCGCAGATCCGTACGATCTCCGGTGTGTACAGCCAGGAGGCCGGCGAGGACGCCGCGATCGACGCCGCCCGCGAGGCCGTGGACGCCTTCGCCGAGGACGAGGGGCGCCGTCCCCGCATCCTCGTGGCGAAGATGGGCCAGGACGGTCACGACCGCGGGCAGAAGGTCGTCGCGACCGCGTACGCCGACCTCGGGTTCGACGTCGACGTGGGCCCGCTCTTCCAGACCCCCGAGGAGGTCGCCCGCCAGGCCGTCGAGGCCGACGTGCACGTGGTGGGTGTCTCCTCGCTCGCAGCCGGTCACCTCACGCTGGTGCCCGCGCTTCGGCAGGAGCTCGACTCCCGAGACGGTCAGGACATCGCGATCGTCGTCGGCGGCGTGATCCCCGAGCAGGACTTCGAGGAGCTGCGGGCCGCCGGTGCGGACGCGATCTACCCGCCCGGGACGGTCATCGCCAAGGCGGCGCTGGACCTCGTGGACACCCTGCGCCGCAAGGCCGGGCTCGAGCCGCGGGCCGGCAGTACCACCGACTCCACCGAAGCCTGACCGTGGCGGCGCCCGACCCCGCCGCCCTCGTCGAGGGCGTCCTGGCCGGCAACCGTCGCGCGGTGGCCCGGGCCATCACGCTGGTCGAGTCCATGCGGCCCGACCGGCGCGAGCCCGCCCGCCAGATGCTCCGCGCCATCGCGCCCCACACGGGGACCGCGGTGCGGGTGGGCATCTCCGGCATCCCCGGGGCCGGCAAGTCGACCACCATCGACGCGCTGGGGCGGCGGCTCATCGAGGCCGGCCACCGGGTCGGCGTGGTGGCCGTGGACCCCTCCAGCGCGCGGACCGGCGGCTCGATCCTGGGCGACCGCACCCGCATGGGCGAGCTCGCGGCGCGCGAGGAGGCCTTCGTCCGCCCGAGCCCGACCGGTGACCATCTTGGCGGTGTCGCCCGGGCCACCCGGGAGTCGATGCTGGTGCTCGAGGCCGCCGGCTACGACGTGATCATCGTGGAGACCGTCGGGGTCGGGCAGTCCGAGGTGGCCGTGGCAGGCATGGTCGACACCTTCCTGCTGCTCGGTCTGGCTCGTGGCGGGGACCAGCTGCAGGGCATCAAGCGCGGGATCCTCGAGATGGCCGACGTGGTGGCCATCAACAAGGCCGACGGCGACCACGCGCCCGAGGCCAGGGTGGCCGCCCGCGACCTGCGCCAGGCGCTGCACCTGATGCGCCCCGAGGACACCCCGGTGGTGCTCACCTGCTCGGCCGTGACCGGCGACGGGCTCGGCGAGGTCTGGCAGGCCGTGCTGGACCACCGCAGCGGGCTCGTGGAGGAGGGCCGCCTGGAGGCCCGCCGTGCCGCCCAGCAGCGGGAGTGGATGTGGTCGATGGTCGATGCCGAGCTCCGTGCTGCGGCACGGACGACGCCGTCGGTGGTGGCACAGCGCCGCTCCTGGGAGGACGCGGTCACCACCGGCGAGCTGGACGCCACCGAGGCCGCCGAGCGGGTCATCGCAGCGCTGCACGCCGACTGGGCTCAGCAGCCACCGGTCTCGTCCTGACTCGTCGCCTCAGGCCACGCGCCAGTAGGCCAGCGCCGTCACCCGGTCCTTCGGGACACCGAGCTCCTTGCGCAGGTGCTTGCCGAGTCGGCGGCAGGTGACGGCCTCGGGGGCCAGCCAGAACCAGTCGGCCTCGGCACGGTGGCCCTGCTCGACGCGGCGGGCCACGGCCTCCTCGACGGCGGCCGGGAGCGCCGTCCCGTCGCCGCGCTCCACCCGGTGCACGTCGACGTCCACTCGCGGGGTCACGTGGATGCGCTGCTCGGAGGTGTCCTGCAGCTCGAGCCAGACGGTGGCGGGGGTGGTCGGCATCGCCTCCAGCACGGTGCGGATGGCGGGGATGCTCGCGGCATCGCCCACCAGGTGCAGGTGGTCCACCTCGCCGTCGGGCTGTGTGAAGCCGGTGCCCTGGACGGTGGCGTCGAAGCGGTCGCCGGGCCGGGCGGCCTCCAGCGCACGTGCCGCGATCCCGTCGTGCACGTGCACCTCGAGATCGAACGAGCCGTCGGGCTGCGGGTCCACGACCGTGTAGGCGCGCTGGTGGGGCTTGCCGCGCTCGTCGGTGAACCACAGGCGCAGCCACATGGTCGGGTGCCACTCGACGGCCTCGAGCAGCTCGGGGCAATGCATCCGCAGCCGCAGGAAGGTGGGGGTGATGTGTGCGGAGTCCAGCACCTCCACGGTGAAGTCCTTGGCGCCGTAGACCTTCAGGACGGCGCCCTGCCAGCCCTTCTGCATGGTGCTCCCTTCGGCGGTTCCGGCCCCCGGTCCGACGCGGCGACCCGGGTGGGGGCGACACGGTCGGGTGAGCCCCTGTTGAGGCAAGCCTAACCTCTATGGCAAGGTGCCACCCCGACGCCGCCCCTTCGACGGCGCCCCGACTGTCCGACGACCGGGAAGGCCCTCGATGTTCCTCACCTCAACGGCAGGCAGGCAGTACGCCGAGACCGTCCAGCAGGCGGCAGGTCTGGTGGAGCGCCATCTGGCGCGCACGGACCGCCCGGCCACCGGGGGGCGGTCGGCGCCCGTGGACGAGGTGATCTCCCGGGTGGAGGCCGTCGACCTGGACGTCCCCGCGGCCGGTGGGCTGCCGGACGTGCTGGCCGAGGTGGACGAGCTCTTCCTGCGCGACAGCATCGCCTTCGCCGATCCGCGCTACGTGGCGCACCTGAACTGCCCGGTGACCCTGAGCTCCGTGGCCGCCGACGTGGTGACCAGCGCGCTGAACCCCTCCATGGACACCTGGGACCAGAGCGTGGGGGCCACGGCGATGGAGTGCCGCCTGGTGGAGTGGACGGCCGAGCGGCTCGGCTTCGTGGCCGGGGACGGGATCTTCACCCCGGGTGGGACCCTCAGCAACCTGCAGGCGATGGTGCTGGCCCGCGGCGAGGCGCTGGAGCGCGGTCACGCGCCGGAGGACCTGCGCATCCTCACCAGCGCGAACAGCCACTTCAGCATCGTGAAGGCCGCGCGGCTGCTCGGGCTCGCTGCCGAGTCCGTGGTGCCCCTGCCGCTGGCCGACCACCGCGTCGACTCGACGGCCCTGCAGGAGGCGATCGCGGAGGTGCGAGGCGCCGGTCACGAGGTGATGGCCGTCGTCGCGACCGCCGGCACCACCGACCTGGGCGTCATCGACCCGCTGGAGGAGATCGGGCGCGTCTGCCGCGACCAGGACGTGTGGCTGCACGTCGACGCGGCCTACGGGGGCGGGTTGCTCGCGAGCCGTCGCCGGCGCGAGCTGCTCGACGGCATCGAGCGGGCCGACTCGGTGACCGTGGACTTCCACAAGACCTTCTTCGTGACCGTCGCCGCCAGTGCGGTGGTGGTGCGGGACCCCGCGACGCTGCGGCACGTGACGCACCACGCGGACTACCTGAACCCGGCGACCGCGCGGGTGCCGAACCAGGTGGACAAGTCGCTGCAGACGACGCGTCGCTTCGACGCGCTCAAGCTGTGGATGGCGCTGCGCACCGACGGCGCCGATGCCCTGGGCGAGGCGTTCGACGAGGCGATCGACAACGCCCACGCCGTGGCCCGGCTGCTGGATGCCGACGAGGACTTCGAGATCGCTGCGGTGCCGGAGCTCTCGACGGTGGTGTTCCGGTACGCCCCGGCCCACCTGGACGCGGCGCAGGTGGACGCGGTGAACCCGCGCATCCGGGAGGAGCTGTTCGCCGACGGGGGCACGATCGTGGCGGGGACGACCTTCGCCCGGCGTCCGTGGCTGAAGTTCACCGTGCTCAACCCGGACAGCACACCGGAGGTGCTCGCCTCGGTGGTGGAGACCCTCCGCGAGACCGGACAGATGCTGGAGGTGCTCGTGGGTGCCGGGCGTGAGGACGCCGGGCGGGACGATGCCACGCGGGACGACGCCGGATGGGGCGACACCGGGCAGGGTCGTGCCGGGGAGTCGGCCGGGCTCGTGTCGACCGCCCAGGAGCTCGCTGCCCAGGGGGTGTCCCGATGACGCGCGTGCACGACGCCCTGGTGATCGGGGCCGGTCCGTTCGGGCTGGGCCTGGCCGCACTGGCCGACGGCGTGGACGACCTGGACCTGACCGTCCTCGATGCCGCCGACGGGTTCCGTTGGCACGGCGGCATGCTCATCGAGGGCGCCACGCTGCAGGTGCCGTTCATGGCCGACCTGGTGACCATGGCCGACCCCACCAGCCGGTGGAGCTTCCTGAACTACCTCAAGATGACCGGACGGCTCTACCCCTTCTACATCCGCGAGGACTTCTACCCGCTGCGGGCCGAGTACGACGCCTACTGCCGGTGGGCCGCGGACAACCTGGGAACCGTCGAGTTCGGCCGTCGCGTCGAGCAGGTCGAGTTCGACGAGGACGCCGACACCTTCGTCGTGACCTCGGTGGCCTCGGGCTCCTCGACGGGGGAGGGCTCCGGCTCGACCATCGGGACCACTCGGGCCGCGGGCCACCGGACCGACCGGGCCCGCCACCTGGTCCTGGCCACGGGCACGCAGCCCGTGTTCCCCGAGGCCGTCGAGCCCCTGCTGGAGCACCCGGCCCACACGCACTCCGCGGAGTACATGGACCGGCGTGATCAGCTGGCGGACGCCGAGCACATCACCGTCATCGGGTCCGGCCAGTCCGCGGCCGAGGTCTTCCGCGACCAGCTGGAGCGCCTGGACCTGTCCCGGCAGCACCTGAGCTGGATCACGCGCTCGCCGCGGTTCTTCCCGATGGAGTACACCAAGCTCACCCTGGAGATGACCTCCCCGGAGTACACGCGCTACTTCCACGGTCTGCCCCAGGCCGAGCGCGACCGACTGGGCCGCCAGAACCTGCCGCTGTACAAGGGCATCTCCGGGGACCTGGTCAACGAGATCCACGAGGCCCTGTACCGCCGCCGGCTGGAGCACGGGGGCGACCTGCCGGTCACCCTGCGGGCGGCGTGCGCCCTGGAGTCCTCCGAGCTGGCGGACGACGGCACCGCCACGCTGCACTGGCGCCACACCGAGACCGACGCCGCGTTCACGACGACGGCCGACGCGACCATCCTGGCCACCGGGTACCGCGCCCGGATGCCGGAGTTCCTGGAGCCGGTGCGGGACCGCATCAACTGTCTGCCGGACGGTCGTTTCGACGTCGCGCTGGACTTCACCGTCGACGACGCCCGCCGCATCCGGGTCATGAACGCCGAGGAGCACACCCACGGCCTCTCCGCCCCGGACCTGGGGATGGGGCCGTGGCGGGCGGCGCAGATCGTCAACGACCTCACCGGACGCGACGTGTACGCGGTGGAGCAGCGGATCGCCTTCCAGCAGTTCGGTGCTCCGCAGGCAAGCCCGCCCGTGGATGCCGCCACGGGCACGAGCCCGGCCGCGGGCACCCCCCCAGGCGCAGAGCGCCCCGCGCCCGCAGGGTGGCTCGCCCGAGACCGACGGCTCCCGCGCATGAGCGGCCTCCGCATCGAGGGGCCGGTGTTCACCTGGACCGAACTGACCGGCGACCTCGTCACCACCCACGCGCCGCTGCTGCAGCAGTGGCTCGCCCACCCGCGATCCCGCTTCTGGGGCGCTGCCGACCACACCGTCGAGCGGGTGGCCACCGACTACGCGGCGCTCGACGCCGCGGACCACCAGTGGGCCTGGCTGGGCACGGTGGACGGCGAGCCGATGGCGCTCGCCGAGACCTACGACCCGTGCCGCCACCCGCTGGCCGGTGAGGCCGCATCCGTGGGGCTGGACCTCGCCGACGGGGACTGGGGCATGCACCTGCTCGTCGCCCCGCCGTCCACCGATGCGTCCGGGGAGCCCCTGCACCGGGTGGGACTCACCGCGGCGGCCATGACCGGTGTGGTGCGCGATCTGTGCCTGGGCCACCACGGGGCACGTCGGGTGGTGGTGGAGCCGGATGCGGCGAACGACCGCATCCGTGCCCTGAACCGCCGTGTCGGGTTCCGTGAGCTGGGCGAGGTCACGTTCACCGACGAGGGCCACCCCAAGACCGCGATGCTCTCGCTGCTGCGCCGTGAGGAGTTCGTGCCGGCCTCGCCGGCCCCCAGTGCATCCGCGTGCCCGGCGCCGACCCCGCTCGTGCCCGCACACCTGACCACCGGCCCCATGCGTTGGGCCCACCGTCACGTGGCGGCGAAGGTGCTCGCCGAGTTCGCCCACGAGCGCATCCTCGAGCCGACCGACCTGGGGGACGGCTGGTGGTCCGTGACCGCCGACGACGGCTCGGCCACCTACCGCTACCGGGCCACTCGCCACGCGCTGGAGCACTGGGTGGTGGACCCCGACAGCATCGAGGTGATCCCCGGTGCGGACGACACCGAGGCGGCGGGTTCCCGTGGGGGAGACACCGCCGAGGGCAGCGCCGCGGAGGGCACCCCCGAGCTGGTCGACGCCCAGCGCCTCATCAGCCGGGTCCGGCAGCGCGCCGGCATCCCCGATGCGCTGCTGGGCACCTATCTCGAGGAGGTCGCGGCCACCCTGGCCGGAGCGGCATGGAAGCGCGTGCACCGAGCGGTCCCCGCCGCGGACCTGGTGGGTGCCGACTTCCAGGCCCTCGAGGCCGCGATGACCGAGGGGCACCCGGCGTTCGTGGCGAACAACGGCCGCATCGGGTGGTCGCTGGCCGACCACGAGAGGTACGCCCCGGAGGCGGGTCAGCGGGTCGAGGTGCTGTGGCTCGCGGTCCGTCGCGACGCCGCGCACCTCGCGCTGGGGGCGGGACTCGACGAGGACGCGTTCTGGGAGCGTGAGTTCGACCCCGCCACCCGGGAGCGGTTCGCCGCCACGCTGCGGGAGGCCGGGCACGATCCGGCCGACTACCTTCCCCTGCCCGTGCACCCCTGGCAGTGGGAGCACAAGGTGCTGGTGACCTTCGCGCCCGAGGTGGCGCGCGGCGCCATCGTGCCGCTGGGCCCGGCCGAGGGGTACCAGGCGCAGCAGTCGATCCGGACCTTCTTCAACACAGACTCCCCGGACCGCTGCTACGTCAAGACGGCCCTCTCGGTGCAGAACATGGGCTTCCTGCGGGGCCTGTCGCCGGCGTACATGCGGGTCACGCCGGCCATCAACGACTGGGTGCACGGTGTGGTCTCGAGTGACCCGGTGCTCTCGGGTGACCCGGTGCCGTCCGGGGACGCCGCTGAGTGCGGTGCGCTCACGGGGGCCCGTACCGGGGACGCGCCGCGCGGTCCGGCAGAGCGCGCGCCGGGCGGCTGCGGCCTGACCGTTCTGCGGGAGCTCGCCGCCGTCGGTTACACCGGCGACGCGTACCACGAGGCAGCCATCGAGGGGCCTGCCCCGGCGCAGCGCAAGATGCTCGCGGCCCTCTGGCGCGAGTCCCCGGTCCCGAGCCTGCGGGAGGGGGAGACCCTCGGCACGCTCGCGGCCGTGCTGCACACCGACCACGCGGGCGACCACCTGGCCAGCGCGATGGTCGCTGCCTCCGGGCTGGACCCGGCCGAGTGGGTGCGACGGTTGCTGCACGCCTACCTGCGGCCGGTGGTGCACTGCCTGACCGTGCACCGGCTGGCGTTCATGCCGCACACCGAGAACGTGATCATGGTGTGGCGCGACGGTGCCCCGGTGCGCGCGGTGTTCAAGGACATCGGGGAGGAGGTCGCGGTCTTCACCGGTCAGCGGTCCGGGGGTGACCCGGCAGCGGTGCCCGAGGAGGCTCGCCGCATCGTGGTGGACGTCCCCCCGGAGGAGGCGGCGCTCGCGGTCTTCACGGACGTCTTCGACGGTGTGCTGCGCTACCTGGCCGCCAAGCTGGAGGCCGACGGCCTGCTCGACGGAGCCGCGTTCTGGGACCTGGTGCGCTCCTGCATCGAGGAGCACCGGGAGCAGTTCCCCGATGATCACTGGGTCGACCTCCTGGCACCTGAGTTCGCCCACTCCTGCCTCAACCGGCTGCAACTGCGCAACACCGTGCAGATGGTGGACCTGACCGACCAGAGCTCGTCGCTGATGTACTCCGGCACGCTGAGCAACCCCGCGGGGAGGACCGCATGACCGCCGCTCCGGACCGTTCGCAGTCGCAGCCCCAGCCGAACTCCGAGTCCCAGCCGCACTCCGACTCGAACTCCGAGCCCCAGCCGCCGCGGGGTGAGCTGCGTCGCGATGCGGCGGGCATCCCGTGGGTGCTGGCGGACTCGGAGCCGGACCTCCTCCATGCCCAGGGCTGGGTCACGGCCCGGGACCGAGCGTGGCAGCTGGTCAGTGACCGGTGGCGGGCCCACGGCCGGTGGCACCACGCGCTCACCTGCCTGCGCGAGGTCGGGACGGAGGTGGCCGACCAGGTGGTGGACGGTGCGGCCGAGTGGGACAGCTTCGCCGAGCGCATCGGTGTGCGAGCCACCGCCGAGCGGTCTTGGGCTGCGTTGTCGCCCGACACCCGCGAGTGGGTCGAGCACTTCGCGTCCGGGGTGCGGGACGGTCTGGCGAGCCTGGAGCCGTCGGACGTGCCGGAGATGTCCGCGCTCGCTGGGGTCCGGAACGGAGCCTCGGAACTCGACTGGTGCTCCTGGGACGCGACTGACTGCTTGGCGGTCTTCTGGCTGCAGCAGGTGCTCTTCGGTGACTGGCCCCACCAGCTGTGGCGCCAGCATGTGACCGAGCAGCTGGGGGAGGAGTGGGTCGCGCGGTTGGCGGCAGATCCCTCGGCCCAGTCCGCAGGCTCCAACGCGGTTGGGGTTGCTGCGGTGCGTTCGGCGAGCGGTGCCCCGATGCTGGCAAGCGACCCGCACCGACTGCTCGAGGCGCCGGGGGTCTACCAGCAGGTGCGCCTGACGCTGCGGGTCGCCGATGCAGATCCCGCTGAGGGTGCCGCCGGCCACCCCACCGCCCCCCAGGGCTACTACGTCGCCGGCCTCGCCTTCCCCGGGGTCCCCGGCGTCCAGCACCTGGGCCACACCGGCTCGGTCGCGTGGTGCATCACCAACGCGATGGCCCGCACCCAGCAGCTCGTCGCGTGGCAGCCCGCCGACGACACCGAGCCGGCTGACGACACCGATTCGGCCGGCGACGCCAGGTTCACGGGTGGTGCCGAGTCCGCTGCCGATGTCGAGCCCGCTGGCGGGCAGGACGGTACGACCCCGACACCGCTCTGGGGGACGCCCGGCGCACCGGGAGCGCGAGCGGTCCGGCAGGCCGCCGACCTCGCGCCCGGTCTGGGCTTCGAGGCACTCCCGCTGCTGCTCCGGGCCCGAACGGCCACGGATGCGACGGATGCCTGGGACCACTGGGTGGAGCCGGCCAACTGCGTCCTGGTGGCCGACCGGACCACGGTCCTCGAGGGAGTGGCGGGGCGACCCCTGGACGTCGTGGACCAGGGGTCCTCCTCCTGGTCCGCCCACCAGCCCTGGCGGGAGGTCGACTCCCTGGCGGTGCACGCGAACCACCGGCGTGACCAGACCCGGTCCTGGGGCGAGGCGTTCGCGCCCTCTCACCGGGCTGATCGCCTGACGAACCTGCTGGCCCACGGCTCCGGCCCCGGCAGGACCCTCACGGTCGACGACCTCCGCGCTGCCCAGCTGGACACCCGCTCCGACGGTCTGCTCGCGCTCCTGCAGGCGACGGGCATCACGGTGGCCCGCGGCGCCACAGGCCGTACTGACCCCTCGGGAACCGACGGCCTCACCGGCCCTGCGGACACCACGGGCCCTGCCGGTCCCGACGGCACGTTCACGTCCACCGCCGATGCGTTGAGCGCCGACCACCCTGTGGCGCGGGCCCTGGCCGAGTTCAACGGCCGCATGGAGCCGGAGTCCGACCTCGCGCTGCTCGCGTGGCGCTGGCGGACGGCCCTCGCCCGACGCGTGGCAGACCTGCCCCTGCTGGCGCCGCTCTACCGGGACTCCAGCGTCACCGCGGCGGCACGAGCCGAGTTCCCGACCCTCCTGGAGCCCTGGCTCGACGTGACGGCCCGCATCGGCCTGGGCCTGGAGTCGCTGGCGACTGCTCTGCCCGACGAGGTGGGGGCGTGTGCACGAGCTGCCCTGGACGACGTCGAGCTGCCCACCTGCGCTGCTCCGGGGAACCGGTGGGGCGCCGAGCACCAGGCGGCCGGTCTGCACGCCCTCGGCTGGCCTGTTCCGATGGGGCCCGTGGGCGGTGACGTCGACTGCGTGGCGGCGACCTCCAGCATCCCCGGCCGCACGGCGGTGACCGTTCGCGGCCCAGTGTGCCGAGCGGTGCTGGACCTCGCCGACCCGGCCAGCAGTCGCTGGGCCGTGCCGCTCGGGACCGACGGCCGGCTGACAGCGTCGACCGGTCGCAGCCAGACCGAGGCCTGGCGCACCGCTGAGCTGCTCCCCGTGTTCGGAGGTGAGCGGCTCGCTCTCCTGGGCGAGGCGGCTCCTCCCTCCGAGGTCCCGGTGCCGCAGCCTCCCGAGCTCGTGTTCACGCCCGTCGTCCCGGCCACGGACGGACCGACGATCCACACCTGGGCCACGCAGAACCGCGGCCGCTTCTGGGGGATGGGCGACTACACGGTGGAGGATGTCATCGAGGTGTATACGTGGCTGGACGAGAGCCCCCACCACGGTGCCTGGATGGTGACCCACGCCGGCCAGCCAGTGGCCCTCTGGCAGACCTACGACCCCGCCCACGACCCGGTCGGGGAGTCCTACGAGGTGCTGCCCGGGGACCTGGGGATGCATCTGATGATCGGCCCGCACCGTCACGGGATCCCCGACCTGCCCATGCACGTGGGGCTGCAGGCCCTGGCCCGGGTCTTCGAGGACCCGACGGTTCGCCGCCTGGTCGCCGAGCCCGACGTGCGCAACGCACCGGCGATCGCCCGCCTCGTGGAGGGCGGCTTCGTGCTCGGTGACGTCGTCGACCTCGGGCACAAGGTCGCGCAGTTCGCGTTCCTCGACCGCGACCGGCTGGGCCTGCACGGCTGAACGTCGCCACCGTGGCGTGACGGGCAGGCTGTTGCTGGGGCAGGTGGGCATGCTCCTGTCCCGGGGGTGGGTGGTGGGTGGCTTCATGTGCTGGTGCCTGTCGCTGCCGTTGCGCCTGCGCCTGGGCGGGTGTGGGCGTGGTGGAAGTGGATGGTGGCTGTGCCCTGGGTGTTGCGGGTGATGGTGTGGGTGTAGGTGGGGTCGTCGAGGCGTCGGTGGTGTCGGCCGCACAGGGGGATGGCGTTGGCCAGGTCGGTGCGTCCCCTTGGTGGTGTGTCGGGTGGGTGGTTGGTGTGGGTGGGTGGTGGTCTCCAGGGGGTGGCGTGGTGGATCTCGCACCAGGCGAAGGGCCGGTCGCAGTGTTCTTCGGCGCATTCGGGGTAGGTCAGGGCCAGTGCGCGGCGTTGGGGTTCGGTGAAGAACCGGGTCTTGCGGCCCAGGTCCAGTGGTTGGGAGTTCCCGCCCAGGACGACCGGGACGAGGCCGGCCTCGGCGGCCAGGCGGCGGACCTGCCCGGCGGAGACCTCGGTGCCGGTGTCGGTGATGCCGACCCGGTCGGTCTCACCGCGGAGGCTGGTCAGGGGGATGGTGACCAGCACGGTGGCGTTCACCCGCTCGCCGAGGTGGTCGGTGGGCATGCGGGTGATGAGCTCGGCCAGGGCCTTGCCCTTCTCGTGGGCGAAGTCGATCTGCCGATCACCCCACCCCGTGTCACGGTCACGCGTCGTGCCCGTGGTCTGCGAACCGGTGGCCTCGTCGGTGTGCTGCTGGTGCAGGCGGCGGGGGCTGGTCATCGCAGACAGGGTCTTGGCCAGCATGTGCCCCTGGAGGGCCGGCAGGGTGAACTGGCCGAAGACGGTGCCGTCGTGGTTGTCGCGCATCCAGAACGATGCCGCCTCCCACGCTGCCTGCTCCTGGGTGGCCACGCGCTGGTCCTGGTGGGCATCCACGACCTGTTCGGCTGCGCTGAGATCAGCCAGCACCCGACGGGCAGCGATCCGCAACCGACTGGGGGTGAGGCGCTGGGCCTTGGCGACCAGCACCTCTTCGGCCTGCCACCGCTGCTGAGCGGTCACATCCTGAGGAAGGCCGTCGAGCTCCTCCAGGATCACCATGACGTGGTCACCGGTGACCAGACCGGCGTCCATCGCCACCGCCAACGGCCGCGCAACATCCCGCGAGAGAGGATCCGAGCCCTCCGACTCGTCCCCCAGGAGGTCACCTGCGAGGCCGGGACCACCGTCCTGGCCCGTTCCAGGCGCTGGTGGTGTGGGGTGGTGGTTGCCCAGCGCCGCGGCGAGCTGGGCGTCGCGATGGGTGCGGCGGGTGTCGGTGGCGTTCTTCGCCCCGGCGAACTGGGCGTCGTCATCATGCGTGGCCCGACCCGCTCTGCGGGCCTGGGTCAACAGGTCATAAGACCGCACCCGCACACGTTCACCCCGGGTGGCCACCCGGGCAGCCGCCCGTACCACCCACGCCAACTCACCCGGACCAGCCGGCAGATCCGCCACCCCGCCCGCGGTGGCCATCGCAGCCATCAACCCATCCAGCGCCTCATCGACCACCGCGAACGCCCCGACCAACCCCTCCCACGCCTCCACGCCCGGGGAGGCCACCTGGGCACCACCCGACCTCCCAGCCAGTACTCCTGCACCTGTGCTCGTGCTCGACTCCTGCGGTCTGCGCATCCTGCCCCACCCCCTCGTGGCACCCGCCAGCACTGACCAGACCCCCTGCCTGACCAACTACCCCCACACTAGTACACGAATACTAAGCAAGTCAAGTCTTGGGTAGAACATGTGGACTAGTCGATGCCCGCCGCAGCACCCGAGTGACCCTGTGGACACGCCTCGTCATGCGGCGTGGGGTGCAGTACCAACGCCCCGCACGCCCCCGCCTCACCCCGCGGCGCCCTCGCCCTGCCCGAGGTCCAGCGTCTCCACCTCCACGAGCACCGGGTGCTCGTGGTCCCCGCCGCGCACCTCGCCGGTCCACCAGCTGGCCTGCATGTCGCAGCCGTCCACCCGCAGCAGCGCCACGTTGTTCGTGAACCACGGCCCCGCCACGTCGCGCCACCGCCACGGCTGCGTGGGGACCGCCGCCGAGCGCCCCGCCAGCGCGCCCAGCGGCACCGCCAGGCCGTGCGCCAGGAGGGCGGTGGCAAAGCGCATCACGGTCGGCAGCGGGTTGCGGATGGGGCTGCACACCAACTGCAGCACGCGCAGGTCGGGGGCGTCCTCGGCATCCCCGCGCTCGACCTGCTCCCCGGTCAGCTTCTCGTCGTCCAGCAGGGACGCCGGGTCGACCTCGCTGATGTACGAGTGGTGCACGTCGCCGGAGAGGAACACGACCGCCCGCGGTGCCGGCCCCCGCTCGCCCCGGGCGAGCTCACCGACCATCGCGCACACCCGCAGGAACGAGTTGTGGAAGGCCGCCCAGTGCTCTAGGTCCACGGTCGTGCGCAGTCGCTCCCCGATGCGCGCCATCCGCTGCCCGAACACCCCGTTGCAGACGGCCTCGCTCCAGGCCTCCAGGTGGTGCAGGCCGCGAGGCAGCAGGAAGGGCAGCGAGGTGCCCAGGATGACGTTCTCGATCCCCTCACCGCCCTGCAGCTGGTCGGAGAGCCACGCCATCTCCTGCTCGTCCAGCATCTCCCGCCGCCCGGGCTCCATGACCCGTGCGGCCCGTGAGTCGACGACCACCAGGCGCGTCGTCCCGAGGTCGCGGGCGTAGGACCAGCGGTAGGTGTCCGGGTGCTCGTCCACGCGCTCGGCGAAGGCGTCCAGCAGCTCGGTGACGTCAGGGTGCGGGTCGGTGCGCTGCCGGTCCACGATCTCCCGCCAGATCTCGTCGTGCGCCCGCTCGCTCACCGAGAGGTTGCCCAGGTGCTGGTACACCCAGTACGAGCCCAGCGCGGCCACGATGCGGTCGTGCCACCAGTCGGTGGCCTCCATCTCCTCCCGCCAGGCCGCCGAGGTGTTCCAGTCGTCCCGGACGTCGTGGTCGTCGAAGATCATGAGCGTCGGCAGCGTGGCCAGTAGCCAGCGCACCCACGGCTCACCCCAGGCCAGCAAGTACAGGTGGGCGTACTCCTCGTAGTCGGCCAGCTCCTCGCCGGGTCCCTCCTCCAGCGACCGGCGCGAGGCGATGAAGTCCTGCATCGCCTGGCTGGTGGCGTCGGCGTACACCTGGTCGCCCAGCAGGAGCATCAGTTCCGGCAGTTCCGGCGCGCCGTCCTGCCCGGTGGCGTCCGCCATGCCGAGCGCGCGCAGGGCGTCCACCCCGTGCGTGTGGTGGCCGGGGGCGTCGTGAGGCACCGACGTGCGGCAGGAGCCGAAGCCCAGGTCCACCGGCGCGCCGGGGGTGAGCGTGTTGATGCGGGGCGCAGGGCGCTCCTCGCCCGGCTCGGGCCAGGCCACGTTCCCGTCGAGCAGCAGCTCGTAGGTGCTGTCCAGTCCGGACGGCAGGCCCGTCAGCTCGACCAGCGCGTAGTGGTGGCCGTGGGCGGTGAAGGTGGTGGCCGATGCCGAGGCGGCCGCCGGTGACCCAGCGCTCCCGCCGGGCTGGTCGCCCCCGGTTAGTCGCACCTCCACCCGTGCGGGTGCGTCGGTCTCCACCCAGACGGCGGCGGAGTCGTGGTCCACGTGGCGCAGCAGGGGGCCGATCAGGAGGGAGGCAGACATGGGGCCAGTGTTGCAGGAGAGGGACCTTGCCTCGGCCCTGAACAAGCGTTTAGCATCCTGACCATGAGTTCAGGACCCGTTACGGGGGCTGCGACCCGGCAGGACCTCACCGCGCGTGCCGCCATCCGCACCGCCGCGCTGGAGCTGTTCGCCGAGTCCGACCCGGCTGCTGTGAGCGTCCGCGCCATCGCAGGGCGCGCGGAGGTCTCTCCGGCGCTCGTCATCCACCACTTCGGCACGAAGGCCGGCGTCGAGCAGGCGGTGCTCGACCACGTCATCGAGCACTTCGGCGAGCTGTTCCGCCGGACCGAGGAGATGGTCACGGTCGAGGACCTGCTCGCCGGCGAGATCGGCGGTGCGCTCGACCTCCTGCAGCGCTCGGTGCCCCCGGGGTCGCCCTACTTCGCCTACCTGCGCCGCCTGCTCGTCTCGGGTGCGCCGGAGGCCCGGCAGCTCGTGGCGCGCTGGCACGCCGAGACCACGCGGATCCTGCACCTGTGGCAGGACGCCGGGCAGCTCACGCCGACCGACGACGTCGAGCTGCGGGCTGCGCAGCTCATGACCCACGACCTGGGGCTGGTGCTGCTGGGGGACCTCTGGGAGCCCGTGCTCGGGCACCATCCGCTGGGCGATGGGCTCGATCGCTGGCAGGCCGAGGCCGTGCGCACCTTCTCCGGCCTCTTCGCGGACCCGGTCACCGCCGGCCCGACCACCGACCCGGACACCACACCGACCACCGCCACGGACACCGGCCCGCCGTCCGCCGACCCGGAGGAGAACGCATGAGCGCCACCCGCACTGCCCTCACCACGGCCGGGACCGCTCCCGCTACCGAGCCCGGCCGCACGGGGTCTGCGACGCCCGTCGTCCAGGCGACCGGGCTCACGAAGGTCTACGGCCCCACCCGGGCCCTGGACGGTCTCGACCTCACCGTCGCGGCAGGGGAGGTCCACGGCTTCCTCGGGCCGAACGGGGCCGGCAAGTCGACTGCCATCCGCATCCTGCTGGGCCTCGCGCGGGCCGATGCCGGGAGCATCCGCCTGTTCGGCGAGGACCCCTGGGCCGATGCCGTGAGCCTCCACCGGCGCGTGGCCTACGTGCCCGGTGACGTCACCCTGTGGCCCCGCCTCACCGGCGGCCAGTGCATCGACGTGCTCACGGCCGGTCACGGCGGCATCACCCCGGCGAGGCGGGACGAGCTCGTCGAGCGATTCGCCCTGGACCCGGCCAAGCGCGCCCGCGACTACTCCACCGGCAACCGGCAGAAGGTCGCTCTCGTCGCGGCGCTCGGGGTGGGCGCGGACCTGCTGGTGCTGGACGAACCCACCTCCGGGCTCGACCCCCTCATGGAGCAGGTCTTCCAGGACACCGTCCGCGAACGGGTCGACGAGGGCGCCACGGTGCTGCTCTCCAGCCACATCCTCTCGGAGGTCGAGGCCCTGGCCGACCGGGTGACGATCCTGCGCGACGGGCGCACCGTCAGCACCGGCTCGCTGGCCGAGATGCGCGGCGCCACGAGCAGCCACGTGCATGCGGTCACGACACGACCTCCCCGCGGGTTGGACGGCCTGCCGGGGGTGACGGGTCTGCAGGTGCAACCCGCCCCGGATGGTGCGGCGGAGCTCCGCTGCCGGGTGGACCCCGACGCCCTGCGGCAGGTGGTGGCCGCCCTCCACGGCGCGGGAGTGCGCAGCCTGACCGTGGAGCCGCCCACCCTGGACGAGCTCTTCCTGGGGCAGTACGCGACCTCGGGGCAGCGCTGATGGCGGCCGTGTCGGGCCTCGGACGGGCCGCGCTGCTGGGCGTGCGCACCGGGTGGCGCGGGCTGGTCGCCTGGGTGGTCGGCCTGCTGGCCCTGATGGCGATGACGGCCGGCTCGGTCGCCACTCACTACGACACCCCGGAGGCCCTGGACGCCTACGCGCGGATGACCGACGCACCCGGCATGGCGGCCCTGTCGGGGGACGTGGCCGGAGTCGACACCCTCG
This sequence comes from Kytococcus sp. Marseille-QA3725, assembly GCF_054950055.1. Lineage (NCBI taxonomy): Bacteria > Bacillati > Actinomycetota > Actinomycetes > Micrococcales > Kytococcaceae > Kytococcus > Kytococcus sp. Marseille-QA3725. Next base: position 22,877 of record NZ_JBUCLA010000001.1, read on the forward strand.
GTGGGGCGATGGCCAACGAGTTCGGGCAGGTCGCCGCGTTCGCCGTGCCGCTCATGGCCGTCGCCCTGGTGGTCCGCGGGACGCGGGGTGAGGAGCAGTCGGGGCGCACCGCCCTCCTGCTGGCCGGGACCACCGGCCGGCTCGCCCCGCTGGCTGCTGCGCTCGGGACCGCGCTGGCGGCGCTCGCCGTGGTGGGGTTCGGGTCCGGGGCGCTCATGGCGGTCTTCGGGGCCGACCGCACCGGGGCGGTGCACTACGGACTGGGGCTGGCCCTGCTGGGAGCGGTGCACGTCGGGGTGGCGGCGCTGCTCGCGCAGGCCCTCGGTTCCACGCGCAGCGTCTGGGCAGCCTCGATGGCGGTGGTCGTGGTCGGCTTCCTGCTGCGCGGCATCGGCGCCGTCGAGGGCGGTGCGTGGGGCGGGTTCTCACCGGTCGGCTGGCTGGACGCGGTGCGCTCCTACGGGCAGGACACGCGCTGGTGGCCGCTGCTCGTGAGCCTCGGGGTGGCCGTGTGCCTGGTCGCGGCGGCCCTCGTGCTGGGCACGCGGCGGGACGTCGGGGCCTCGCTGGTGCGCCCCCGACCGGGGCCCGCGAGGGCCGGGGCGGCGCTGCGTTCCCCCATCGGGCTGGCCCTGCATGAGCACCGGGGCGCGATCCTGGGCTGGGTCGTGGGTGCAGCCGTGCTCATGGGGGCCTACGGCGCGCTGACCCGGACGATGATCGAGGCGCTCGAGGAGATGCCGGAGCTGCAGGTCTACCTCGGCGGTGGCGGGGCGCTCGTGGACTCCGTGGCGGCCACATTCCTCATGATGCTGGGCACATTGGCGGTGGCGTGCGTGGTGCAGACCGCCGGTGGGCTGTGGGCAGGTGAGGCGACCGGGTTGCTGGAGCGCCAGCTGGCCGGGCCGCGGGGGAGGTGGACGTGGCTGGCGGCGCACGGCCTGGTCGTGCTCGGTGGGGCGCTGCTCGTCGTGGCTGCAGGTGGCGCCGCGCTCGCGGGAGCCACGGCAGTCGTCACCGAGGAGCCGGGCCGGTTCGGGGACCTGTTCGCGGCGGCGTTCGCGCAGCTGCCGGTGGTCGTGTTCTTCCTGGGGGTGGTCACGCTGCTGCTCGGGTGGCTCCCCGAGCACCGGGGGCTGGCCTGGGCCGTGTTCGCGGTCGCGGTGGCCGTCGGCTGGCTCGGGCCGGGTCTTGACCTGCCGCAGTGGACCCTCGAGGCCGGGCCGTTCACGGCGGTGGGGCAGGTGCCGGCCGAGGCCCTGGACCGTCCGGCGGCGGTGGTGCTCGTGGTCCTCGGGGTGGTGCTGGTGGCGCTGGGCGCCTGGGGCTTCCGGCGACGCGACCTGCCCCGCGCCTGAGGGTCAGCCCCACCGCCCGACGCGCCGCGCCAGATCCGCGACCGCCTGCTGCACCTCCGGTGGGTCGAGCACCGTCAGCTCGGCCCCGAGGTCCAGGGCCGCGAACACCATGTGCCGGGCGATCTCCTCGGCCGTGGGTGCACCCACCTCGACGACGGAGTGCTCCGTCCCGTCCGGCTGTTCCCGTGCCGAGACCTCCGCGACGGTGGCGGGGATGCGGCGACGGGCGACCCGGACCGGGACGGTCAGCTTGATCCGGGCGACCACCGGGTAGGGGCCGGCGCGCAGGCCGTTCAGCACGAACTCGACGGGGTCGGGGGCCGGTCGTTCCCGTGAGCGCCAGGTGGACGCTCGCACCGTGCGGATTCGGTCCAGCCGAAAGCTGCGCCAGTCGTCGCGGTCCAGGTCGAAGGCCACGAGGTACCACCGTCGTCCTGTCGCCACCAGGCGGAGGGGTTCCGTGGTGCGCAGCGCCTCCTCGCCGTCGCGCCGTCGGTAGGTGAAGCGCAGGCGGACCCGGTCGCGCACGGCGCGGGCGGTCGTCATCAGGGTGTGGTGGGTGACCTCGTCGTCGTCCTGCCACGGCGGAAGGGTCTCGGTGGCCGAGGCCAGCGCTGCGACCTCGGGGCGCAGTCGAGCCGGGAGCACCTGGTCGAGCTTGGTGAGCGCGCGCAGGGCTGCCTCCTCGGTGCCGGCGACCCCGCCTGCGCCGAGGCGCAGAGCCACGGCGGCGGCCACGGCCTCGTCGTCCTCCAGCACCAGCGGCGGCAGGGACCGTCCGCGACCCAGGCGGTAGCCGCCCTCGCGACCGCGGCCGGCCTCCACCGGGTAGCCGAGCTCCCGGAGCCGTTCGACGTCCCGTCGCACCGTCCGTTCGGTGATCCCCAGCGCCCCTGCGAGCTCCGGGCCGGTCCACACCGCGCGCGACTGCAGCATCCCGAGCACGCGCAGCAGGCGGGCGGTCGTGGTCATGCCTGCAGCCTGCCAGGAAATACGGACACGACCCGTCCTGATGCCCGCTCAGGATGGCTCCGGCGGCATCGGGACCCGAACCGTCCGGACCACCCCGACCTGCCGCGAACCGTCCGGAACACCCCACTATCCAGGAGGATCCATGTACGCCCCCGCCCGTCACGACGAGTCCACCACCCACGCCGAGTACGTCCGCCAGCAGGCCGAGGCCCTGCGGGCCAGCGCCTACGGTCTCACCGACGAGCAGGCGCGGAGCACGCCCTGCCGCAGCAACCTGTCGATCGCCGGGGTGCTCAAGCACGTCACGCACGTGTACGCCAAGACCCTCGAGATCGAGACCCCGTGGATGCCGGAGGCGACCGGCCCGGAGGCCGCGAAGGCCGCCTACTTCGACAGCTTCACCCCGACCGACGACGAGACCCTGGACGTGCTGCTCGAGCGCTTCGACCTGGTGATGGACGTGCTGGCCCAGCAGATCGCCGGAGCCGATCCCGACGCCGAGAGCGTCGTCCCGCCGCAGCCGTGGTTCGGCATCGCCGAGGTGGCGGACGTCCACGCGCGCTTCCACCACGCCCACGCCATCGAGGAGCTGGCCCGGCACGCCGGTCACGCGGACATCATCCGGGAGCAGATCGACGGAGCGACCTCGCCGGAGCTGCTGCTCGCCGTCTGGGGTCAGCCGGGCAACGAGTTCGTTCAGCCCTGGCAGGGGAGCGGTCCCTCCGCCTGACCGGCCGCGCACCGAGTTCAGCACCGGTGCCGTGTTCGGCGGGACGCGGCCGGTCGAGTGCAGCACCGGTGCGGAACGGGGCTGTCGGCGCCCGCTGCCACACTGCCTCCATGCCGTCCTACCGCCTGGTCGCCGAGGTGCTCGCCGTCCGTGGGGACACCGCGCCCTCGCAGGTCCTCGACATCGCCCGCGAGGTGGTCGGCCGCACCCACCTGGTGGAGAAGGCCTCCCTCGACCTGCCCCTCGGGGTGCCGCAGGTGACGGTGCGCTGCGTGGTCGAGGAGTCCAACGACGACGCCGAGGACCACGAGGCGTTCGACCTCGCCCAGCGCTACCTGCGGGAGATGAGCGAGCACGTGGACATGCCGCGCATCGAGATGCGTCGGCGCATCAAGGGGCGCTTCGTCCCGATCAACCGCCCACGCGCACGCGACGGTCAACCGCCCACGTCGCCAGCCGGATAGCGGTCCCGTCTGCCCCGACCGCCACCCCTGCCGTGACCCACGTCACCCCGGGAGTACGCTCGCCGCATGAAGATCGCGTTCCTGGGACTCGGAAACATGGGCGGCCCGATGGCGGCCAATCTCGTCAAGGCAGGCCACGAGGTGACGGGTTTCGACCCGGTGCCCGAGGCGCGTGAGAAGGCGGAGGCCGCCGGCGTCACCCTCGCGGGCACCGGTGCCGAGGCCGTCGCCGACGCGGAGGCCGTCATCACGATGCTGCCCAACGGCAAGCTCGTGCTCGACAGCTACGCCGAGATCGTGCCCGCGGCGAAGGGTGAGGACGTGCTCTTCATCGACTCCTCCACCATCGACGTCGACTCGGCCCGGAAGGCCGCCGACGTGGTCCGCGAGGCCGGTCACTCCAGCATCGACGCCCCGGTCTCCGGCGGCGTGGTCGGCTCCGAGGCCGGCACGCTCACCTTCATGGTCGGCGGCACAGAGGAGGCCTTCGGTCGCGCCAAGCCGATCCTGGAGGTCATGGGTCGCAAGATCGTCCACTGCGGCGGCGCCGGCAACGGCCAGGCCGCCAAGATCTGCAACAACATGCTGCTGGGCGTGCAGATGGTGGCCGTCTCCGAGGCCTTCGTGCTCGGCGAGAAGCTCGGCCTGGACCCGCAGGCGTTCTTCGACGTGGCCTCCACCAGCTCCGGCCGCTGCTGGGCGCTGGACACCAACTGCCCGGTCCCCGGTCCGGTCGAGGGCTCCCCGTCCAACCGCGACTACGCCGGCGGGTTCGCCACCGGCCTGATGCTCAAGGACCTCAACCTCGCGCAGGACGCCTCCGAGCTGGCCGGTGTGGACACCGCCTTCGGCCGCGCCGCCCGCGACGCCTACGAGCGCTTCGCCGAGATCGACGGCCCCAAGCGCGACTTCGGCGCCGTCATCACCGCCATCCAGGACGGCACCCTCAACAAGTGATCCCGGCGGCACTCCGTGCCGCAGCTCGAGGGCCCCGCCCCACCGACCTCGGTCGGCAGGGCGGGGCCTTCTATCGTGTGCGGGTGAGTCAGTACCCCCCGCCGCCCCCGCACGACCCCTACGGCCCCCCGGCCTCCCACGGTCACCCGGCTCCGTACGGTCCGCCTATGGGGCAGCCGCCCCGCCCGGTGTCCTCCGTCCGCCCGCACGCCGAGTTCCACGAGCTCACGCGCGGCCCCCGCTGGGAGTGGTGGCGCCCCGTCGTCGCCCTGGTCGCGCTGGTTCCGGCGGTCATCATCTGGCTCGTCGTGTCCGTCGTCGCGCTGATCGTCCCGCTGGTCACGATGCCCGACCAGATGAAGATCTTCGAGTCCCCGGAGGAGGCCGAGGGCATCGCCATGCACCCGGTGACCTTCCTGGGCATGAACGCGGGGCTGGCGGTCCTCATCCCCGTCACCATCGGTCTGCTCGCGCTCGTCTACTGGATGCGGCCGGGCTTCGCCTCGTCGGTGGCCGGCCGCTTCCGCTGGGGCTGGGCACTGCGCTGCCTGGTCGTGCTCACGCCGTGGTGGCTGGTCTACCTGCTGGGCGTCCCCGCGATCAGGGGGGAGAGCTTCGACCTGCACCCCCACAGCCACTTCTGGTGGCTCCTGGTCGTCGTGCTGCTGACCACGCCCCTGCAGGCCGCGGGTGAGGAGTACTTCTTCCGTGGCTTCGTCATCCAGTGGTTCGGCAGCTGGATCCCGTGGCGCTGGTTGGCCCTGGGTCTGGCGACCCTCACCACCACCGCGCTGTTCGCTCTGGCTCACGGCTCGATGGACCCGTGGGTGCTGCTGGATCTGGGCCTGTTCGCCGTGCTCGCGGTGGCGCTGACCATCCGCACCGGTGGCCTCGAGGCGGCTGTCGTGATGCACGCGGTGAACAACGTGTCGCTCATGGTCATCTCGCTCGTCTTCGGCGGGTTCGAGGACGGCTTCGTGTCCGCCTCCACGACGTCCACCCCCGGGGCCGTGGCGATGAGCCTGGTGCTCGACGGCGTGGCCTTCCTGCTGATCGAGTGGCAGTGGCGCCGCAGCGGCCTGCGCAACCGGACCGGCTCGGCCGAGGAGCTCGGCGCGCCGCGCGGTGTGCCGGCCCACGCCTGACCCGCCGCACACGCCGGAGGGCCGGAGCGATTCCTCGCTCCGGCCCTCCGGCGTGTGCGGACGGAGACCACCACCCGGTCCGTCCGCGGTACCGCCCGGGCCCCTGCGCCCTGCGATGCGGCAACAGTACCCACTCACATGAGTTAAGGCAAACCTTAGTTCCTGCGGCGGGGGATGACCATCGGCGTCCCGGTCACCGGGTCGTCGACGACCAGCGCCTCCAGCCCGAACACCTCCCGCACCGTGTCCTCGGTGATCACCTCGGCCGGGCTGCCCGCGGCCACCAGCTCACCGCCGCGCATCGCCACGAGGTGGTCGGACACCCGGGCGGCCAGGTTGAGGTCGTGCAGCACCATCACCACGGTCGTGCCGCGCTCGGCGTTGAGCTCCTCCACCAGGTCCAGCACGTCCATCTGGTGGGCAAGGTCCAGGAAACTCGTCGGCTCGTCCAGCATCAGGACGTCGGTCTGCTGGGCCAGCGCCATCGCGAGCCACACCCGCTGGCGCTGCCCGCCGGAGAGCGCCGACACGGGCCGGTGGGCGAGTTCCAGGGTGCGGGTGCGCCGCATCGCGTCCTCGACGGCGTCCTGGTCGCCGCGCGAGGCCGGGCGCCAGGAGGCGCGGTGCGGGTGTCGTCCCCGTGCCACCAGCTCGGCGACGGTCAGGCCCGCGGGCACCAGCGGCTGCTGGGGGAGCAGTCCGATGGTGGTGGCCACCTGCCGGGTGGGCAGCGAGTGCAGGTCCTGCCCGTCCAGGGTGACGCGCCCACCGGCCGGGCGGAGCAGCCGCACCAGGCCGCGCAGCAGGGTGCTCTTGCCGCACCCGTTCGGGCCGACGAGCGTGGTGATGCGGCCGTCGGGCAGGTCCAGCGAGACGCCGCGGACGATCTCCGGGCCGCCGTAGGACAACCGCAGGTCGTGGCAGCGCAGGCGGCAGGCCGGGGCGCCGCCCGCAGCGTGGTCGGCGACAGCGCCCACCGGGATCGGGTCGGGGGTCATGCGGACATCCACCTCCGGGAGGTCAGGAGCAGCACCAGCAGGAACGGGCCGCCGGCCAGGCCGGTCACGACGCCGACCGGCACGTTGCCGCCGGGAACGAGGTAGGCGCCGGTGTGGTCGGCCGCCAGGAAGATGCAGGCCCCCACCAGGCCCGAGCCCAGGAGCGTGGTGCGCCCCCGGTTCAGGGCGCGGGCGATGGGCCCGGACAGGAAGGCCAGGAAGGACACCGGGCCGCAGACGGCCGTGGCCGAGGTGACCAGCAGCACCGCCAGGCACATCGCGACGGCCCGCACCCGGGCGGGGCGCTCGCCGAGCCCGGTGGCGAGGTCGTCCCCGAGCTCCAGCACCCCCAGCCGGGAGGTCGTCGCCAGCAGCAGGGGCAGCAGGACCGCCGTGGTGACGGCCAGGCCCGTGATCTCCGCCCAGGTGACGTCGTTGATGCTCCCGGAGACCCAGACCAGGGCGTCCTGCGCCTTGTGGAGCTCGGTGCGCAGCATGAGCCAGTGGACGCCGGCCACGAGCGCGGCCGACAGGCCGATGCCGACGAGGATCATCGTGTGCGCGGCGTCGCCGTCGTCGGTGGCCGCGCTGCGCGCGAACCCGACGATCGTGCCGGTGACCAGCAGGCCCCCGAGGGCCGCGGCCGCGATGACCGGCGCGCCGGTCCAGCCCAGGACCACGAGGGCGAACAGGGCCCCGAAGCTCGCGCCCATGCTGATGCCGACGACGTCGGGGCTGGCCAGCGGGTTGCGCAGCACGGACTGGAAGGTCGCCCCCGCCGCGCCGAAGGCCAGGCCCGCCACGACGGCCACGACGGCCCGGGGCAGCTTGGAGTCCATCACGAGGAAGCTGGCGACGGGGATGTCGGTCCCGCCCAGGATGCGCAGGAAGTCCGGCAGGGTCACCGTGTAGTCGCCCAGCAGCACGCGGACGGTGAAGAGGCCCAGGGCGAGCACGGCCAGGCCCAGGAGCACCAGCGTGTGGCGGCGGGTCGCGGCGCTCATGCGTGCACCCGCCGAGTGCGTACCAGGGCGATGAGCGCCGGGGCGCCGATGACGGCGGTCATGATGCCGACCGGCACCTCCGTCGGGGGCGCGACGACCCGGCCGATCGTGTCCGCGGCCACCACCAGGGCCGCCCCGAACACGGCGCTGCCCAGCATGACGCGGCGCTCGTCGGGACCGGTGATCAGCCGGACCAGGTGCGGGACCACCAGTCCGACGAAGGCGATCGGCCCGGCCAGGGCGGTGCCACCGGCACAGAGGCAGACCGCGCCGAGGGCGACGAGCGCGCGCACCAGGAGCACGCGCTGGCCGAGTCCACGGGCGAGGTCGTCGCCCAGCGCCAGCGTGTTCAGGAGGCCGCCGGCCGGCAGGGTGAGCACGAAGCCCGCCAGCAGCACGGGCAGCACCGAGGCCACCAGGGCCAGGTCGCGCCCACCGACGGTGCCCACCTGCCACACCCGGAACACGTCCAGCGCGGCGAGGTCGACCACCAGCAGCCCGGAGCCCAGGCTGGTGGCCGTGGCGGCGAACGCGGCGCCGGCGATGGTGAGGGTGACCGGCCGTGCCCCGCCCGGACCCGCGGACGCGATGCCGTAGACGACGCCGGTCGCCACTGCGGCACCGGCAAGGGCGAACCAGACGGACTGGCCCGGTGCGGTGAGCAGGCCCGTGGTCAGCCCGAGCACGATGGCCAGGGCGGCTCCGGCGTTCACACCGAGGATGCCGGGATCGGCCAGCGGGTTGCGGGTGAGGGCCTGCATCGCGGCGCCCGCACAGCCCATCGCGGCGCCGACGAGCACGGCCAGGACGGTGCGGTCTGTGCGGGCCGCGACCACGCCGTCGGCCGTGCCGCCGCTGAGGGCGGACCAGATGGCCCCGAGCGGGACGAGGGTGGCCCCGACGGCCAGCGAGGCCAGGCAGGCGACGGCCACGACCGCCAGCCCGAGTCCCAGGAGGGACGCGAGCCGGCGGCCGTGACCGGCCGGTGCGACGTGCGCCGTCACTGCTCGGACTGGGCCTTCTCGGCGGCCTTCGCCAGGTCCGGGACGAACTCCTCCAGGGCGGTGGGGATGCTCAGCGGGGTGGGGCTCGACATCGGGTAGGCGGCCACCGGGTCGTCCGCGGCCACGTAGGAACCGCGCTGGAAGGCCGGGATCTCCTTGAGCAGGTCGTTGTCGACCACCTGCTCCTCGGAGAGACCCTCGTCGGTGTAGAACACCACGACGTCGGCCTCGACGGAGGAGGCCTTCTCGGCCGAGAGCTCGACCGTGAAGGAGTCCGCGTCCTTCGAGAGCTCACCGATGACCGGGGCGTTCACCATGCCCAGCTCCTCGAGCATGCGCGGCCGGTTGTCGGTGGTCGTGTACAGCGAGAACTTCGACAGGTCGGTGGGGGTGAACGAGGCCCAGGCGACGGTCGAGTCCTCGAGCTCGGGGTGCTCCGCGGCGGTGTCGTCGATCTGCTTCTCGGTGTCGGTGATGAGTTGCTCGGCCTCCTCGGTCTTCCCCAGGGCCTTGCCGACCATCTCGGTGGACTGCTGCCAGGTGGTGTCCCAGGGCTTCTCCGGGTAGGCGACCACCGGGGCGATCTTGCTGAGCTTCTCGTACTCCTCGGGCGTGATGCCGGAGTAGGTGGCGAGGATGACGTCGGGCTCCAGCCGGGCGATCTCGTCCACCGGGGCGCCGTCGGCGTCCGAGTAGCGGGTGACCTCGTCGCCGCCCAGCTCCTCGAGCTTCTCGTCGAACCAGTCGGTGGACTTGTTCTCGTTGCCGCCCCAGGTGATCTCCGGCGCGCCCACCGGCACCACGCCGAGGGCCGCGACGACGTCCTGGTCGGACCAGCCGAGGGTGGCCACGCGGGTGGGCTCCTCCTCGATGGTGGCCTTGCCCAGGGCGTGCTCGACGGTCACCGGGAAGCCGGCCGCGTCACCGCCCTCCTCGCCCTCGGAGGCGGCGCCGTCCGCGGAGCCCGAGGCCTTGTTGCTCTTCCCGTCGTCGGCCGCGGCGGATTCCTCCTGGCCGGCGGGGCCCGTCGAGCAGGCGGTCAGGGACAGGCCGGCAGCGGCCAGGACGGCGACGGTACGCACGGTGCGCATGGTTCTCCTCAGGACTTCCTCGCGCCACCATGGCGCCAAGGTGAGGCAAACCTAACACTGCGCCGATCAGGAGCGTGACACCTCCGGCAGGCGGAGGCCCAGGATCGCGCCGGCCACGCCCAGCAGGGTGAGGAAAGTCAGTGGCCACCAGGGGGAGACGCCGGACAGCAGGCCGGCCACGGCGCCGGCGAGCAGCAGCACCACGCCGATCACGGTGTTGCCGGTCGCGGAGGCCACGGCCATCAGGCGGCGCGAGGAGCGGTCGGCCGCGCGGCCCATCAGGCGGCCGCCCAGCATCGAGGCCAGGCCGGTGCCCAGCACGAAGGGGGCCAGTCCGGCGCGGTGCGCAGCAGCGTCCACGGCTGCGGGGGCGTGTGGTCGGCGTCGGGCTCCTGGGCGGGCTCCTCGATGCGTGACCACAGCGCCGCCACCCCGGTGAACAGTCCGGCCGCGCCCGCCGCCTGCACGAGTGCCCCCAGGGCCACCAGTCGGTTGCGTCGGCGCGTCGAGCGGACCCACGGGGTCAGGGCGGACTGCGGCAGCATCGAGCCGGACTCGCGCACCGGCACGAGCAGGCCCACCGTCCAGCCCGGCGCGCCGAGCCCGGTGAGTGCCCAGGTGAGGACGGTGGGGGCGTGGATCAGCTGGTCGGCGGTGTTCAGCAGGGAGGTGGCGCCCAGGATGCGGGTGCCGTTGCGGGGCAGGGCCTCCGTGGCGGCGGGGTCGAGCTGCTCGGTCCCCGCGTCGGGGTCGGTGACGACGCGGTCCCACACGGTCCGGGAGAGGTCCTCACGCACGGTCGTCCTCCGGGGTGGTGCTCGAGTGGGCAGTGTCGCGGCCGGGCTCCGGGTACGCGTCGTCGTGGAGCAGTGCGGTGATCGCGGCGCGGTAGTCCGCGGTGGTGAGGCGCTCCAGCACGGTGGACTGCACGATCCAGCCCTGGGCCAGGCCGAGCAGCGCCGGCAGGGTGCGGCGCGCGCGCTCGGTGGCGGCATCGTGCGGCAGGCCCTGCTCGAGGGCGTACCAGGCGGTCAGGTACTCCAGGGCACCCTGACCCACCTCGCCGAAGACCTTGTGTGCGCGCTCGCCGAGGCCCCGGCTCCGCGCTGCGGTGGCCCAGATCTCCAGCACCAGTGCCCCCTCGGTGCCGTGGGGTAGTCCCTCGATGAAGGTCCCGAGCGCCTCGGCCGGCGGTGGCACCGGGCGCTGCTCGGCGAGCTCGCGCATGCCGTCCAGGCGGGTGCTGATCACGTCGAGTGCCACGGCCAGAACCAGCTCGTCCTTGCTGGCGAAGTAGCCGTAGATCGCGCCGGCCGAGAGGCCTGACACCTCGATGACCCGCGCCATCGAGGTGGCCTGCAGTCCGTCGCGCTGCATGGCCTCGCGGGCGGCGTCGACGATGCGCTGGCGCTGCGCCTCTCGGCGCTCGGGGGTGATCCGGGGCATGGCCACAGGATAGGGAACCGTCGTTCTGTTTGCGCCGTGGGAGCGGCGGGGCCTACGCTGCAGAACGATCATTCGTTTTGCGTGAGGAGCCTCGATGTCCCCCGCCTCCAGCCTCGGCACACCCAGCGCACCCGACGCGGCACCCAACCCGGGGGTTGATCACGTTGACCGGGGTCGGGTCACCGCACTTCAGGCTGAGCCCCCGGACAAGGTGACCAACCCCGCGATCAGCGTCCGCGGCCTCCGCGTCGTGCGGGGTGGCCGGGAGGTGCTCCCCGGTGTCGACCTCGACGTCCCCGCCGGCCGGGTGGTCGGGCTGCTCGGCCCCTCCGGCAGCGGCAAGTCCACGCTCATCCGCTCCGTCGTCGGCGTGCAGAAGGTGGAGGCGGGCGAGGTCACCGTGCTGGGGGAGCCGGCTGGGTCGCCCGCCAACCGGCGCCGGGTCGGGTACGTCACCCAGTCGCCCGCGGTATACGCCGACCTGACCGTGCGCGCGAACCTGCGCTACTTCGCCACGCTGGCCGGGCTGTCCGGCGCCGCCGCCCGCGATGCCGTCGAGCGCACCCTGAGGCAGGTCGATCTGGGATCCCATGTCGACCAGCGCGTCGACGCGCTCTCCGGCGGTCAGGCGGGGCGGGCCTCGCTCGCGGCGGCGCTGGTCGCCGACCCGCAGGTGCTCGTGCTCGACGAGCCGACCGTCGGGCTGGACCCGGTGCTGCGGCGCTCGCTGTGGGAGCTCTTCAGCCGGTTGGCCGCCGAGGGGCGGACCCTGCTCGTCTCCAGCCACGTCATGGACGAGGCGACCCGCTGCGACCGGCTGCTGCTCCTGCGCGAGGGGCGGGTGCTGGCCGACGCCGCGCCCGCCGACCTGCTCGAGCGCACCGACGCCCGCGACGCCGAGGAGGCGTTCCTGCGCCTCATCGAGGATGCCGAGGGCGGGGTGGGTGCCGGTCCGGTCGGTGGCCGCATCGCCCACGAGACCGAGGGGGCCGCCCGATGAACCCCCGCCGCACCCTGGCCACGACCGTCCGCGTCCTGCGGCAGCTACTCGGCGACCCGCGCACCATCGCGCTCATCGTGGTGGTCCCCGCCACGCTGCTCGCCCTGCTCGGCTGGGTCTACGACTTCACCGGTGCGTACGAGCGCATCGGGCCGGTGCTGCTGCCGATCTTCCCCTTCACGGTGATGTTCATCGTCACCTCCATCGCCACCCTGCGGGAGCGGCAGTCCGGCACATTGGAGCGGCTGCTCACCACGCCGATGGCACGGCTGGACCTGTTGGGCGGTTACGCGCTGGCCTTCGGGGCGATGACCGTGCTCCAGATCGTCGCCACCTCGCTCGTGGCGTGGTGGGTAGGCCTCGAGGTGGCCGCGCCGTGGTGGCAGCTCGTGCTGGTGGCGCTGGTGTCCTCCTTCCTGGGCAACGCCCTCGGCCTGCTGGCGAGCGCCTTCGCGCGCACCGAGTTCCAGGCCGTCCAGTTCATGCCCGCCTTCGTGCTGCCGCAGTTCCTGCTCTGCGGACTGCTCGTGCCGCGGGACCGGCTGCCGGGCGTCCTCGAGGGGATCAGCGACGTGCTGCCGCTGAGCTACGCGGTCGACGCCGTCCAGCAGGTGCGGGACGTCGCGGACCCCGGCGCCGACCTCTGGCGACCGGTCGCGGTGCTCCTGGCCTACGCGGTGGTGGCCCTGGTCGGGGCGGCGCTCACCCTGCCGCGGCGGACGGGCTGAGCGGCACACGCTGTTGTCCTGCGGTTCACGTCTCCTCCCCTCCGTGGACACGTCAACTTCCTACGGTGCGGGCGTCCTGTTCCCCTCTCCCACAGGAGCTCACATGTCCCTCCCCGAGATCCCGGCCAGCCGCCGCACCCTCCTCGGTGGTGCTGCCGCGGCCTCCGTGCTCACCCCGCTGCACGCCCTCGGTGCCCGCGCGCAGGGCAACGGTCACGGCCACGAGATGACCCGCCGTCCGCACGGCCCGGGCTACGGCCCGCTGCGCCCGACCAAGGACCAGACCACCGGCCTGGAGCTCATCGCCCTGCCCAAGGGCTTCGAGTACGTCTCCTACGGCTGGACCGGCTCGATGATGGACGACGGCCGCCGCACCCCCGGCGCCCACGACGGCATGGCCGCCTTCCGCGAGGGTGACCAGGTGCGCCTGGTCCGCAACCACGAGCTGCGCAGCGGCGACCGGGCCTTCCACCCCACGCACTACGACGCGACCGCCCCCGGCGGCACCACCACGCTCGTGTTCGACCCGGACCGCGGTGAGTTCACCGAGTCGTACGCCTCGCTGGCCGGCACCGCGGTCAACTGCGCCGGTGGCCCGACCCCGTGGGGCACCTGGCTGTCGTGCGAGGAGACCTTCCACACCAGCGCCACCGGCCAGCGTCACGGCTACGTGTTCGAGGTGCCGACCCACGGCGTCTCCTCGGCCGTGCCGCTGAAGGGCATGGGGCGCTTCGTCCACGAGGCCGTGGCCGTCGACCCGTCGACCGGCATCGTCTACCTCACCGAGGAAGCCACCCCGTCGGGTCTGTACCGCTTCGTGCCGAAGCGTCCGGGCGACCTGGAGGCCGGCGGCATGCTGGAGATGCTGCGCGTCGAGCGTGGCGAGGGCTCCTACGAGACCTACGCCGACGGCACCGGCACCGTGTACGAGACCTCCTGGGTCACCATCGACGAGCCGGACCCGGCCGACGATGGCGTGACCACCGTGGAGCAGGGCCTGGCCAAGGGCGGCGCCGCCTTCGCCCGCCTCGAGGGCGCGTGGTGGGGCAACGGCGTCGTGAACGTCGTCTCCACCAGCGGTGGCCCGGACGAGAACGGCCAGGTCTTCACCTACGACCCGCGCACCGGCCGCCTGGAGATCCTGTTCGCCTCCCCGGACGAGACCGTGCTGGACAACCCGGACAACATCTGCGTCTCCCCGCGCGGCGGCATCGTGCTGTGCGAGGACGGTGGTGGCGACTCATACGTGCACGGCCTGACCACCGACGGCGAGATCTTCCCGTTCGCCCGCAACAACGTGGTCATCCCGCGATCGGGCATGAACGGCTCCACCGTGGAGGCCGGCGACTACCGCACCTCCGAGTGGTGCGGCTCCACGTTCGAGCCGAAGAACGGCAACTGGCTGTTCGTGAACATCCAGACGCCGGGCATCACGCTGGCGATCACCGGCCCGTGGCGCAAGGGCTCGCTCTGACGCGCTGACGCACCGCAGTGCGGCGGGTGCGGGGTCGATGTGGCCCCGCGCCCGCCGTCTTGCGCACCCGGCGCCCGGTGCGGACCCGCCGCGTGTGTCCGTGGCGCACTTCGCCCCACGCCCGCCCGCCGCGCGTCCGTGGGGGCGCTCAACCAGTCCACCAGGCGGCCCGTCGGGACGCCGTCCGGTCACGTTCGCCAGGGTGGGCAGCTTCCTCGGGGGTTGATCACCTTGTCCCGGGGTGGGTCCTGAAGCGACAGGAGTTGACCCGGGTCAAGTGGACCCACCCCGGGGTAGGGGGGGGGTGGCCCAGCGGGTCTGGAGACCTACCGGAGCCGGAATCCCCGTGTTCGCGCCTCCTGGTGCCCAACGCGCCCGTGCCGCCGAGATCGGTGCGATTGTGTCGAACGGAGCCGGTGTAACCGTGCCGCGCCGGAGCTGGCCCGCCTCTACCGACCCGCCTCTGCCGGTGCGCCACCCGCCGGTGCGCCTGTCCGCCCGATTTCGGCGCCAGGCCGCCACGACGGGGTATCCACAACATGTGGGGTTGGTCTGCTCGCGCACCCCTGTATATGGTGCTCCTGCTGGTCCTCGCCGGCGTCGCCACGGGCGATGGGGCATCTCGTGCCCCCTCTCTGACGGGCTGCGCCGGAGAGGGGCAAGAGGGAACCCGGTGCGATTCCGGGACTGCCCCGCAGCGGTATTCGGGAACGACCGCCGTCAACGGCACTGGGTGCAGCCAGCACCCGGGAAGCGACGGCCAGTAGGACCCCGGTGGACGCGACCCACAGGTCCCGCCCACCGGCTCGGCCCCGGCCGGGACGCCCGTGAGTCCGAAGACCTGCCAGCGCCCGGCCGCGACCGCGGTCGGACCGTCGAGCCGCGCGGGACGGCTGGCAGACGAACGTCCGGAGAACGGGCGACCGGTGTCCACGACCCCGGAGCGCCCACAGCCCCAGCGGGGGTGACCCGGCCCCGATGCGGGTGTCCGATGCCGCACCCCTCGCGCGGCGCCCCGGTCGATCGGTGCCTCCACCCCTCGCGGCACGCTCGCGAGGAGAGGGCATGACCACCACGAACTCCGGCGTCCCGGAGGCCACCGCAACCCCCGACGCGCTTGTCGCACCTGCCGCGGCCGCAACCCCCGGCGCACCCGGCGCGCTTGCCGCCCCCGGCGCGCCTGCGCTGCCGAACACCGCCGACCAGCCCACGCTGGACGGCACCCCCACCACCCCCCGCAGCCAGATGCGCGTGGTCAAGCGCAGCGGCGAGCACGAGCAGGTGGACCTCAACAAGATCGTCGTCGCCGTCGAGCGCTGCACCGAGGGCCTGCCCGAGGTCGACCCGATGCGGGTGGCCACCCGCACCATCGCCGGCCTCTACGACGGCGCCACCACCGCCGAGCTCGACCAGCTCGCCATCGCCACCGCCGCGGAGATGACCGCCACCGAGCCGCAGTACTCCCGCCTGGCCGGCCGGCTGCTGGCCGGGGTCATCGACAAGGAGGTCCGCGGGCAGGGCATCGCGTCCTTCAGCCAGTCCGTGCGCGTCGGCCACGAGCAGGGCCTCATCGGCGACGAGACCGCGGAGTTCGTCGCCACCCACCACGCCGCGCTGGACGAGGCCGTGCGCCGCGCCCAGGTCGCCCACGCCGACCACCGCTTCGACTACTTCGGCCTTCGCACGGTCCAGGACCGCTACCTGCTGCGCCACCCGCTCACTCGTGCCGTGATCGAGTCGCCCCAGTACTGGCTGATGCGGGTCTCCTCCGGCCTGTCGCACACCGCCGACGAGGCCGTCGAGTTCTTCGAACTGCTCTCCTCGCTGGCCTACCTGCCCAGCTCGCCGACCCTGTTCAACTCCGGCACCCGCCACACGCAGATGTCTAGCTGCTACCTCATCGACTCCCCACGGGACGAGCTCGACTCCATCTACGAGCGCTACCACCAGGTGGCCAAGCTGTCGAAGTTCGCCGGCGGCATCGGGCTGGCGTTCAGCCGCATCCGCTCCCGCGGCGCGCTGATCCGCGGCACCAACGGGCACTCCAACGGCATCGTGCCGTGGCTGCGCACGCTGGACGCCTCGGTGGCCGCGGTCAACCAGGGCGGGCGGCGCAAGGGCGCGGCGTGCATCTACCTCGAGCCCTGGCACCCGGACGTCGAGGAGTTCCTGGAGCTGCGCGACAACACCGGCGAGGACGCCCGCCGTACCCACAACCTCAACCTCGCCCACTGGATCCCAGACGAGTTCATGCGTCGGGTCGAGGCCGACGAGGAGTGGAGCCTCATCGACCCCGACGCGGTGCCCGAGCTGCCCGACCTGTGGGGTCCGGCCTTCGACGAGGCGTACCGCGCGGCCGAGGCGCGGGGTGACGTGGTGCGCACCGTCTCCGCCCGCGCCCTCTACGGCCGGATGATGCGGACCCTCGCCCAGACCGGCAACGGCTGGATGACCTTCAAGGACCGCGCCAACGAGGCGTGCAACCAGACCAGCGACGACCAGGCGCCGCGGGTGATGCCCGACGGCACCACCGAGCCCGCCCCGGTGGTGCACCTGAGCAACCTGTGCACCGAGATCATCGAGGTGACCAGCGACTCCGAGACCGCCGTGTGCAACCTGGGCTCCGTGAACCTCGCAGCGCACCTGCGCTGGTCCGACGGCACGACCGGCGTCCGGCCGCTGGACCCGGCGGCCACCGCGACCGGTCTGGACACCGAGCGGCTGCGTTCCACGGTGCGACTGGCCGTCACCTACCTGGACCGCGTCATCGACATCAACTACTACCCGAGCGAGCAGGCCGCGGCCTCCAACCCGCGCTGGCGCCCGATCGGGCTGGGCTCGATGGGGCTGCAGGACGTGTTCTTCGCCCTGCGGATGCCGTTCGACGCACCCGAGGCGCGCGAGCTGAGCACCCGCATCGCCGAGGAGATCCAGCTCTCGGCCCTCGAGCGCTCCGCCGAGCTGGCCGCCCAGCACGGTGCGCACCCGGCGTTCGCCGAGACGCGGGCGGCCCGCGGTCAGCTGCAGCACGACGTCCACGGCGTCACTCCGACGCAGACCGCGCGCTGGGCCGCCGTGCGTGCTGCGATCGCCGAGCACGGGCTGCGCAACTCGCTGATGATCGCCATCGCCCCGACGGCGACGATCGCCTCCATCGCCGGCTGCTACGAGTGCATCGAGCCGCAGGTGAGCAACCTGTTCAAGCGGGAGACGCTCTCGGGGGAGTTCATGCAGGTGAACTCCGCCCTGGTGCGCGAGCTCAAGGGGCTGGGGCTGTGGACCGATGCGGTGCGCGAGAAGCTCAAGGCCGACAACGGCTCGGTGGCCGGCATCGCCGACCTGCCGGAGGAAACCCGTCGGCTGTTCCGCACCGCCTGGGAGCTGCCGCAGAAGGCCCTCATCGAGATGGCCGCGGCCCGGCAGGCGTTCATCGACCAGAGCCAGAGCCTCAACCTGTTCATCGAGTCGCCCAGCATCAACAAGCTCTCCTCGATGTACCTGTACGCGTGGAAGGCCGGGCTGAAGACCACCTACTACCTGCGCAGCCGGCCGGCCACGCGCATCCAGCAGGCCACCGTCGCGGGAGCGCGTGCGGCCAGCGCCTGGGGCGGTGTGCCGGAGTCCGCTGCCGTCGGCGCCGCGCCCGGGACGTCAGCCGACGACGCCGCCGCGCCGCCGCGCACGTTCACCGATGCCGAGGCCCTCGCCTGCTCGCTGGAGAACCCCGAGTCCTGCGAGGCCTGCGAGTGAACGACGCGACCGGCACCCACCACGCACCCACGCACGAGGAGACGACGATGACCGACCACACCCCCACCACCCCCGAGACGACCACCGCCCACGACCTGCGCGACGCGGTGAAGCAGGGCTCCACCCTGCTGGACCCGGGTATGTCCCTGACCCTGCGGCCCATGCGGTACCCGCAGTTCCACGACATGTTCCGCGACGCCATCAAGAACACCTGGACGGTCGAGGAGATCGACCTCCACAGCGACCTGTCCGACCTGCACAACAGGCTCACCCCGGCCGAGCGCCACCTGGTGAGCCGTCTGGTCGCGTTCTTCGCCACCGGCGACACCATCGTGGCGAACAACCTGGTGCTCAACCTGTACGAGCACATCAACTCCCCGGAGGCGCGGATGTACCTCTCGCGCCAGCTCTTCGAGGAGGCCGTCCACATCCAGTTCTACCTGACCCTGCTGGACACATACGTGCCGGACGAGGACGAGCGCTTCGAGGCCTTCGCCGCCGTGGAGAACATCCCGTCCATCCGCACCAAGGCCGAGTTCATGTACCGGTGGATCGACTCGATCGAGCACCTCGGCCGGCTGGAGACCAAGGAGCAGCGGCGCCAGTTCCTGCTCAACCTCATCTGCTTCGGCACCTGCATCGAGGGTCTGTTCTTCTACGGTGCGTTCGCTTACGTGTACTTCCTGCGCAGCCGCGGCCTGCTCAACGGGCTGGCCTCGGGGACCAACTGGGTGTTCCGCGACGAGTCCATGCACATGGCCTTCGCCTTCGAGGTGGTGGAGACCGTGCGCTCGCAGGAGCCCGACCTGTTCGATGCCGAGATGGCCGGTCAGGTGCGCCAGATGCTCACCGAGGCCGTGGACGCCGAGGCGGAGTTCGCCGAGGACCTCCTCGGGGGCGGCGTGGCCGGGCTCTCGGTGGCCGACATGCGGGCCTACCTGGAGTCGGTGGCCGACCGCCGTGCCGTGCAGCTGGGCATGCCGGAGATCTACGGCACCAAGAACCCGCTGGCATTCATGGAGCTGCAGGACGTGCAGGAGCTGTCCAACTTCTTCGAGCGCCGCGTGTCCGCCTACCAGGTCGGCGTGGAGGGCAGCGTCTCGTTCGACGAGGACTTCTGAGCCGACGCGCTCGCGCCGAGCGCACGTGAACGGCCGGTGGCCCCATCCCGGGGAGGGATGGGGCCACCGGCCGTTCGGGGGAATCACGCGGGTCCGCGGGTGGGACCGGGAGGGGCGTCAGCGCACCGCCACGTCGTCCACCAGAAAGGTGGTCGGGGTGGAGGAGTCCTCCGTCGCGCTGAACTCGACCACGACGCTCTGGCCGGCGTAGGCCGACAGGTCCAGCGACTCGGTGCCGTACTCGGTGGCGTGGTCGCCGTTG
The DNA here is from genome assembly GCF_054950055.1 of Kytococcus sp. Marseille-QA3725. Lineage (NCBI taxonomy): Bacteria > Bacillati > Actinomycetota > Actinomycetes > Micrococcales > Kytococcaceae > Kytococcus > Kytococcus sp. Marseille-QA3725. The sequence continues at coordinate 42,381 of NZ_JBUCLA010000001.1, forward strand.
GAGTAGGTGCCCAGGACGTCCAGCAGCTTGCCGTCGGTGTCCCGCACCTCCACCTGCAGCTGGTCGTAGCGGTAGTAGTCGTAGCCCTCCTCGGTCTCCACGCGCAGCTGGAACTCCAGCGCCGTGGCGTCGGCCGGGACGGTGACCTCCTGGCCGACGGCCTCGGTGGAGGAGGCACCGTTGCCGCCGAGCTCGAGCTTGCCCGAGCCGGAGGCGGCGGACAGGCCGGTAGTGGTGATGGCGTCGGTGTCACCCGTCCAGCCGGTGGCGCCGTCCTCGAAGCCGCCGTTGACGAGGCTCTCACCGGGGGCGGGGTCACCCGGGTTGCCCGGGTCGGTCTCGCCACCGGTCAGGGCGGTGGTGTTCAGCATCAGGTTCGGCGAACCGTTCACACCGCTGATCGCGTCCGGGGTGGCGGTCGACAGGACCGCGTCGGTGACCTCGCTGACCGAGGCGTTCGGGTTCTTCTCCAGGAACAGGGCCACGGCACCGGCGACGTGCGGGGAGGCCATCGAGGTGCCGGAGATCGTGTTGGTGGCGGTGTCGCCGGTCATCCATGCCGAGGTGATGTCCGAGCCGGGGGCCAGGATGTCGACGCAGGTGCCGAAGTTGGAGAAGTAGGACAGGCCGTCGGTGTCGTCGGTGGAGCCGACGGTGATCGCGGACTGGGCGCGGGCCGGGGAGTAGTTGCAGGCGTCGTCGGTGTCGTTGCCGGCGGCCACGACGGTGGTGACACCCGCGGCGACCAGGCGGTCGACGGCCTCGTCCTGGGAGGCGTGCGCGCCGCCACCGAGGCTCATGTTCGCGACGGAGGGGCCGGTGTGGTTCTCGGCCACCCAGTCCATGGCGGCGACGATGCCGGCGATGGAGCCACGGCCGTCGCAGCCCAGCACGCGGGCGGGGACGATGTCGACGCCCTTGGCCACGCCGTAGGTGGAGCCGGCGACGGTGCCGGCGACGTGGGTGCCGTGGCCCTGGCAGTCGTTGGTGCCGTTGCCGTCGTCGATGGCGGTGACGCCCGGCTTCACGCGACCGGAGAACTCCGAGTGCGAGCTGCGCAGACCGGTGTCGAGGACGTAGGCGGTCACGCCCGCACCGGTGCCCTCGTAGTTGTAGGTGCCGTCCAGGGGCAGGGCCTCCTGGTCGACGCGGTCCAGGCCCCAGGTGGCGTCCGCCTGGGTCTCGCTGACGCTCACGATCTCGTTGCGCTCCACCACGGCGACGGCCGGGTCGCCCTCGAGGTCCTTCAGCTCCTCGGCGCTCAGGTCGGCCGAGAAGCCGCCGAGGGACTCGAAGCGCTGCTTCACGTCGACGCCCTTGGCGGCGAACTTGTCGGCCTGCTGCTGGGTGGTCTGGGCCACGGCGGCCTTGGCGGTGGCGTTGGCCATGGCGGCCGGGCCCTTCGTGGCCTGCTCGGGCAGCTCGAGCATGACGATGTACTCGCCGTCCTGCACGTCCAGGACTTCCGCGCCCTGGGCGGTGGAGAAGGCGTCTGCGGGAGCGCTCGGGGCGGCGGTGGCGCTGGTGGAGCCGAGGGTCAGGGCGGTGGCGGCCGCGAGGCCGAGCGTGGTGCGCACGGAGTGCATGTGTGTTCCTTCGGGAGGGGAGGGACCGGATGGGAGTACCCGGTAGGGGTACCGACTAGCGGTGGTTCGGATGCTAGGGCAGCGGGAGGTCTTTGGGGGGAGCTTTTGGTGATCTGGCAGGGACTCCTGAGAAAGCCCTTACCCGGTTGGGGTCGTCGTCAGCACAAGGTCAGGAAACGGTCATGTGCAGGTCGGTGCGTACCGGGTACCTGGATCGTGGCCGCACACGAACGGCCGCCGGCCCGCCCACGAGGGGCGGACCGGCGGTCGGAGGGGAGTGAGCGCTGTGTCAGGGTCAGCTGCCGGAGGCCTTGAGGGCGTTCAGCAGCAGGTTCGGGGAGCCGTTCACCTTGTCGATGGCGTCCTTGGTGGCCGTCTCGGTGAGCGTCTTGGTGATCTCCTCGGGCTTGGCCTCGGCGTTCTTCTCCAGGGCCAGGGCGGCGCCACCGGCGACGTGCGGGGAGGCCATCGAGGTGCCGGAGATGGTGTTGGTGGCGTCGTCGGAGTCCTTCCAGGCCGAGGTGATGTCCACGCCCGGGGCCAGGATGTCGACGCACTCACCGAAGTTGGAGAACTCGGCCAGGACGTCCTGGTTGTCGGTGGCACCGACCGTGATGGCCTTGTCGGAGGCGGCCGGGGAGTGGTTGCAGGCGTCGTCGGTGTCGTTGCCCGCGGCCACGGCGGTGACCACACCGGCGTCGACCAGGCGGTTGGTGGCCTCGTCCATGGCCTCGAGCTTGCCGCCACCGAGGCTCATGTTGGCCACGTCCGGGCCGGGGGCCTTGGCGGCATCGTCCATGACCCACTCCATCGCGGCCATGATGCCCAGGACCGAGCCGGAGCCGTCGCAGTCCAGCACGCGAACCGGCTTCAGGTCGACGCCCTTGGCGACGCCGTACTCCTTGCCGCCGACGGTGGCGGCGACGTGGGTGCCGTGGCCCTGGCAGTCGTCGGTGCCCTTGCCGTCGTCGACGACGGTGTGACCCTCGCTCACCCGGCCCTCCAGGTCGGCGTGGGAGGCGCGGATGCCGGTGTCGATGATGTAGGCGGTCACGCCCTTGCCGGTGGCGTCGTGGTTGTAGGTCTTGTCCAGGGGCAGGGCCTCCTGGTCGACGCGGTCCAGGCCCCAGGTGGCGTCCTCCTGGGCCTCGTTCATGGTGACCTTCTGGTCCTTCTGGACCGAGGCGACGGCCGGGTCGTTCTCCAGCTCGGCGACCTGCTCGGCGGTCAGGTTGGCGGTGAAGCCACCCAGGTTCTTGAACTGTGACTGGACGTTCATGCCCTGGTCGGAGAACTTGGCGGCCTGGGTCTCGGTGGTGGAGGCGACGGCGGCCTTCGCGGAGGCGGTCGACAGGTCGCCAGCGGCCTGCTTCGGCAGGTTCAGCATGACGACGTAGTCGCCGCTCTGCGAGGCGCTGGCCTCGGTGCCGGCGTCGGCGGAGAAGTACGGGGTGGCGGTCGCGGTGCCGGCGCTCAGGGTCAGGGCCGCGGCAGTGGCGAGCCCGAAGGCGGTGCGGGACATGCTCATGAGGGACTCCTGGGAGAGTGAGTGAGGCCGAGTCGGAGGGGACCGTCGGCTGGGTACGACACGAGTCTCTGCCGCCCTGCACCGCGGGGGAACCGTCTTGACCGAGTCCATGGGGAAACCGGGTCGAACCCGAGGAGGCGGATCGCCCGGAGGATGCTCGCGTTGGGGGAATCCTGAGGTGCCGTGCACCTCTGCTCGAACGACGAGGCCCCCGCGGCCCCCCGGGGAACCGGGGGGCCGCGGGGGCCTCGTGCAGGGGCCGGGATCTCCTTCGGGGGAGATCCTCCGCCCGGAGCGGGTCAGCCGTGGAGGGCGACGTCGTCGATGAGGAAGGAGGTCTGGTTGGCCTTGTCCTCGGTGGAGGTGAAGCGGAGCGTGGCGGTGTCGCCGGCGTGGGCGGAGAGGTCGTAGCTCCTGGAGGTGCAGTCGGTCGTCTCGTCGAGGTTGCTGTGGGAACCGAGGGTCTGCAGGACGGTGCCGGCGGTGGTGTTCAGCAGCAGGTTCGGCGAACTGTTCAGGCCGGACAGCGGCCCTCGGGCGCGTTGGAGAGCGCGCCATCGGTCACCTGGGCGGTGGCGTCGGGGTTCTGCTCCAGGTGGAGCGCGACGGCATCGGCGACGTGTGGGGTGGCGGCGGCTCGGGGAAGGGCACACGGAAACGGCGGTGCCGGGCCCCCGGAAAGGGGACCCGGCACCGCCGGAGGGGAGTGAGCGCTGTGTCAGGGTCAGCCAGCGGAGACCTTGAGAGCGTTCAGCAGCAGGTTCGGCGAACCGTTGACACCCTCGATGGCGTCCTTGGTCGCGGACTCGGTCAGCGCGGTGGTGACCTCCTCGACGGTGGCGTCGGGGTTCTTCTCCAGGGCCAGGGCGGCGCCACCGGCGACGTGCGGGGAGGCCATCGAGGTACCGGAGATGGTGTTGGTCGCGTCGTCGGAGTCCATCCAGGCCGACGTGATGTCGGTGCCCGGGGCCAGGATGTCGACGCACTCGCCGAAGTTCGAGAAGTCGGACAGCATGTCGCCCTCGGCGGTGGAGCCGACGGTGATGGCGGACTCCGCACGGGCCGGCGAGTAGTTGCAGGCGTCGTCGGTGTCGTTGCCCGCGGCCACGGCGGTCACGACGCCGGCCTCGGTCATGCGGCCGATGGCCTCGTCCAGGGCCTCGTCCACGCCGCCACCCAGGGACATGTTGGCGACCGACGGGGTGTCGCCCTTGTTCTCGATGACCCAGTCCATGGCGGTGATGATGCCGTCGGTGGAGCCGGAGCCCTCGCAGCTCAGCACGCGCACGGGGATGAGGTTGGTGCCCTTGGCGACGCCGAACTCCTTGCCGCCCATGGTGCCGGCGACGTGGGTGCCGTGACCGTTGCAGTCCTCGGTGCCCTGGCCGTCGTCGATGGCGGAGAAGCCCTCGCTGACGCGGCCCTCGAAGTCGGAGTGGGTGGAGCGCACGCCGGTGTCGATGACGTAGGAGTTCACGCCCTCGCCGGTGCCCTCGTAGTTGTAGGTCTGGTCGAGCTCGGGCTCCTCCTGGTCCACGCGGTCCAGGCCCCAGGTGGCGTCGGTCTGCGACTCGGAGGCGGTGACCTCCTTGCTCTTGGTGACGGAGGCGACGGCCGGGTCGTTCTCGAGGTCCTTGACCTGCTCGGCGGTCAGGTTGGCGGTGAAGCCACCCAGCGACTTGAGCTCGTTCTGCACCTCCATGCCCTGGTCGGAGAACTTGGCGACCTGGGTCTCGGTGGTGGAGGCGACGGCGGCCTTCGCGGAGGCGGTCGACAGGTCGCCAGCGGCCTGCTTCGGCAGGTTCAGCATGACGATGTAGTCACCGGCCTGCGAGGCGTCCATGACCTCGGCCTTGGGGGCGCCGGCGTCGGCGTTGAAGGCCGGGGTGGCGGTGGCGGCGCCGGTGCCGAGGGTCAGGGTGGCCGCGGCGGCCAGTCCGAAGATGCTGCGGATGTGGGTCATGCGATTCCTCCTTGACGTCGAGGGCGGTGGTCCCGCCTTCGTGGCGGGAGATCCGCCGTGACAACGATGTTGGGGGAGCGAATCGGCTCGGAGAAGCGGATTGACCGAGTCTTGGGGAAACCGAGGGTGGCTCAGGTGGTGGTCCTAGGCGGTGGCTGATCAGGGGCGCTTGGTGATGCGGGGCCAGTTGCGATTTCCAAACTCTCGGCGCCAGACCTCCCGCCAGGTGGGCACATGGAGGCCGTGGACGTGCCGGGCGCGCGATCGCGTGAGGACGATGCCGAGCGGTCCCAGCAGGTAGGGCACGAGCAGCACGGCCCAGGCGCGGCGGAAGGCGTCCAGCGTGTAGCCCTGCCCCTGCAGGTCCAGGACCAGCCCCATCGCGAGGATGCTCAGGAGCGTCACGCCGAAGCCGGTCATGATGATGACCCCGGTGGCTGTCCCGAGCCGCTCGGAGGGGGAGAAGGTGCGCGCGAAGTCGAAGGCGACGGCCGACCCCGGGCCGCCCGTGGCCAGCCCGATGACCCAGACGGTCAGCAGCCACAGCGGGGCAGGGCCCGGCCACAGCACGACCGCGGCCCAGGGGAGGGCGGTCGAGAGCACGATGAGCAGCACCAGCGTCGAACGGCGCAGGGGGTGGCGCTGGGTCAGGAAGCCCACCGTCGGCCCGGCCACCACACCGAGCAGCACCAGCAGCGTCAGCAGGCCCGAGGCGGTTCCGTCGCTGCGTCCCTCGGCCTGGGTGAGGTAGGGGAAGCCCCACATCATCGCGAAGGTCATGGGCGCGAAGACGGTGGAGGCGTGCGTGAAGGCGCCCAGCCAGGTTCCCGGGTGGCGCAGCACGCTGCCGATGCCTGCGCGGGGGCGACGGTGCCTGACGGGGTCGGTGTCCTCGCTGCCGTCCGCCCGGTGCGGGTGGTCGCGGACGAGCAGGAAGGCCACCGCGGCCGAGACGGCCGCGGTCACGGCGGCGACCAGGAAGGAGGTGGACCACCCGGTCGTGCGCAGGAGCCACACCAGCGGGAAGGCCGAGAGCACCTGCCCGAACTGTCCGGTCAGACCGGTCACCTGGGTCATCACCGGCACCCGGTGCGGTGGGAACCACGCGGGGACGAGGCGGATGACCGACGCGAAGGTCATCGCGTCACCGGCACCGACGAGGACGCGGGCCGCGATGGCGACGCCGAGGTCGGGCGCAAGGGCCATGCCGGTCTGGCCGAGGGCCATGCACACCGCACCGAGACTGATCAGGCGGCGTGAGCCCCAGCGGTCCAGGGCGATGCCGACCGGGATCTGGGCGGCGGAGTAGACGAGCAGCTGCACCACGACGAAGGTTGCGACCACGGAGGCTCCGACTCCGAAGCGCTCGGCGGCGGGGACGGCCGCCACCCCCAGGGAGCTGCGGTGGAACACGGCCACCGCGAAGGCGAAGACGCCGGCGACCCAGACCATCCAGGCCAGTCGCGGCGTCTCCGTCCGATGTTGGGCTGTCGTGTGTGCGGCAGCGCTCACTTCGGCGGCATGCGCAGGGCGCCGTCCAGGCGGATGACCTCGCCGTTGAGCAGGGGGTTGGACACGATGTGCTCCACCAGGGCGGCGTACTCCTCGGGCTTGCCGAGACGCGCCGGGTGCGGCACGAGGGCCTCCAGGGTCTCCTTCACGTCACCGGGCATGCCGGCCATCATCGGGGTCTCCATGACGCCCGGGGCGATGGTCATGACACGGATCTGCGAGGGAGCCAGGTCGCGCGCCGCCGGCAGGGTGAGGGAGGCGATGGCGCCCTTCGAGGAGGCGTAGGCGGCCTGTCCGATCTGGCCGTCGTAGGCCGCCACGGAGGCGGTGTTGACGATGACGCCGCGGTCGCCCTGACCGCGCTCGTCCTCGACCGGCTCATTGGCGGCCATGGCCTCCGCGGCCAGTCGCAGCACGTTGAAGGTGCCGACCAGGTTGATGTCGATCACCGTCTTGTAGGTCTCCAGCGGCAGGACGCCCTTGCGGCCGAGGATCTTGCCCGGCGTGGCGACGCCGGCGCAGTTGACGGCCACCCGCAGGGTGCCCAGCTCCGTGGCGGCGCGCACGGCGGCCGCGACCTGCTCCTCGTCACGCACGTCCGCGCCGGCGAAGACGACGCGGGGGTCGTCTGCGGTCGCGCCGAGCTCCTCGTTGAGGGCGGCTGCGGCCTGCTCACCGGCGTCGCCGGGGAGGTCCACGAGCACGGCCCTGGCGCCCGCGGCGACGAGGCGGCGGGCGGTGGTGTTGCCGAGGCCCTGGGCGCCGCCGGTGACGAGGGCGACGGTGTCGGGGGTGATCTGCATCAGGTTCTCCTGTGGTGGTGGGTCAGCCGAGCGACTTGAGCATGTCGCGGGCGATGACCATGCGCTGGATCTGGTTGGTGCCCTCGAAGATCTGCGTGATCTTCGCGTCGCGGAAGTAGCGCTCCGCCGGGAAGTCGGTGGTGTACCCGTAGCCGCCCAGCACCTGGATGGCGTCGGTGGTCACCTTCATGGCGGTGTCCGAGGCGAACAGCTTGGCGATGGCGGCCTCGCGGCTGAACGGCTTGCCGGCGTCCTTGAGGCGGGCGGCGTGCAGGTAGGTGGACCGTGCGGCGGTGGTCTGGGCCTGCATGTCGGCCAGCATGAACTGCAGCCCCTGGTTGGAGATGACGGGCTTGCCGAACTGCTCGCGCTCCGCGGCGTACTTCAGGGCCAGGTCGGTGGCGGCCTGCGCCAGGCCGGTCGAGGCGGCGGCGATGCCCATGCGGCCGGAGTCCAGGGCCGCCAGGGCGATGTTCAGGCCCTTGCCCGGGGTGCCGATGAGGTGGTCGCCGGGGACGGTGACCTTGTCGTAGATGACCTCGCGGACGGTGTCCGAGTGGAGGCCCATCTTGCGCTCGGGCTCGGCGAAGGTGAAGCCCGGCGTCTCCCCGGGGACGTGGAAGCAGGAGATGCCCTTGCCGTCGTTCTCCCCGGTGCGGGCGAAGGTCGTGTAGAAGTCCGCGTGGCCGGCGTGGGAGATCCACATCTTGCCGCCGGAGATCGCGTACTCCGCGGAGCGGCCGGTCTCGTCGACCTCGCCGGAGCCCACGGCGCGGGTCTTCATGGACGCGACGTCCGAGCCGGCGGCGGGCTCGGACAGGCAGTAGGAGCCGAACCACTTGCCACCAAGCATGTCCGGCAGCCAGCGCTCCTTCTGCTCCTGGGTGCCGTAGTTGAACAGCGGGAAGCAGGTCAGGGCGTGGATCGAGACACCTACGCCGATCGCCATCCACGCGCTGGAGAGCTCCTCGATGCACTGCAGGTACACCTCGTAGGGCTGACCGGCGCCGCCGAACTCCTGCGGGTAGGGCAGTCCGAGAAGTCCTGCGTCGCCGAGGGTCTGGAACACCTCGGTGGGGAACTCGGCCTTCTTCTCGTACTCGTCGGCCTTGGGCGCCACCTCCTTGGTGGCGATGTCGCGGACGAGGGCGATGAGGTCTTCCGACTCGGGGGTCGGCATCAAGCGGGTCACGGCCATGGGCACAGGGTAACGAGGCTCACAGCCCGCGCGTGCACGGCCGTGCCCGGGGAGCCGATCAGGCCGGGGGCCAGGGGGTGAGCGCAGGCAGCTTGCCGTCGCGCCCGTCGCCCGAGGAGCGGCCCGTCACCCGCCGCTTGACCCACGGTCCGGCGTGCGTGCGCGCCCACCGGCGGTGCTCCGCCCAGGTGGGGCGCGGGGCGGTGGCGGCGTCGAGGGGGTGTCGGAAGGTGCCCTCGTCGGCCTCCGGGAAGCCCAGCGCCGCGTGCGCGGCCAGCGCGACGCGCCGGTGTCCCTCGGGGGTCATGTGGATGCGGTCCTCGCCCCACATGCGCCAGTCCTTGAGGAAGTCGAGGTCCCACTGGTTGAGCAGGTGGCAGCCGTGGCGTCCGGCGATGCTCAGCAGGTGGGCGATGTACTGGCCCACCCGGCCGCGGGTGGCGGCGATGATCGGGGCCTCGGCCGGGTCGGTCGGGGTGGCCAGGAGCACGTCCGCCCCGGCCGCCCGCAGGCGGACGACGGCCTGCTCCAGGCCGCGGGCCAGCACGTCGATGTCGGCGCGCGGGCGCAGGATGTCGTTGCCACCGCCCACGATGCTGACCAGCACCGGGGCGTCGGGGCGCTCGTGGCGGGCCTGCTGCACGAGGCCCAGCGCCGTCTCGGTCTGCGGGCCGGCGACGTCGTCCAGCTTGCGGCCGCGGACCGCGAGGTTCGCGTAGCGGAAACCGGGTTCGCCGGGGCCCGGCACCGGGGCGCTCTGCGCCAGCATCGTGGCCAGCCGGTCGGCCCAGCCGCGGAACTCACCGGCAGCCGGTGAGTCGTCGTCGCACATCCCCTCGGTGAACGAGTCGCCCACGGCGACGTAGGTGCCCCACGGGCGCGGGGTGGTGGCGAGGTGCCGCAGCGGTCCGGGGAGGGTGTGCAGGGGTGCGTTCACGTCCTCGGTGGAGGGGGCGGTGTGCTCGCTCAAGGCAGGCTCCAGTCGATGGGGTCGGCGCCCTGCTCGGTCAGGAGGGCGTTGGTGCGGGAGAACGGGCGCGAGCCGTGGAATCCGTGGCGGGCGCTCATCGGGGAGGGGTGGGGCGACTCCACGCACGGGATCGGTGCCAGCAGCGGGGCCAGGTTGCGTGCGTCGCGCCCCCACAGGATCGCGACCAGCGGCTGCCCCCGGGAGGCGCGCTCGGCCAGCGCGCGGATGGCCAGCTCCGTGATGGACTCCCAGCCCTTGCCCCGGTGCGAGGCCGGCGAGCCGGGCGCCACCGTGAGGCACCGGTTGAGCAGCATCACGCCGCGGTGGAACCACGGGGTGAGGTCCCCGCTGGTGGGGCGCTCGCAGCCGGTGTCCTCGACGAGCTCGGTGAAGATGTTCTGCAGGCTGCGGGGGACCGGGCGGACGTCCGGCGCGACCGAGAAGCTCAGGCCCACCGCGTGGCCGGGGGTGGGGTACGGGTCCTGCCCCACGACCAGGACGCGCACGGCGTCGAGCGGCATGGAGAAGGCGCGCAGGACGTTCTCGCCGGCCGGGAGGTAACCGCGGCCGGCGGCGTTCTCGGCGCGGAGGAAGTCACCCAGCTCGGCGAGGGTCCCGGCGGCCGGCTCGAGTGCCGGGACCCAGGACTCGTGCACCCTGCCGGCGAAGGTCGGGGCGTCGGGGGTCTGGCTCACGGGGCACACCGTACGCGGACCCGTGGGGGCGTGCTGCAGCGTAATGACACGCGTGTGATTCCGCCGGTAGACTCGCCCCTCATGGGTGCAGTGGAGCAGCGTGAGCAGGTCGTCGACGCGGGGAGCTCGGAGGAGCTGACCGCGCAGGACCGGGAGATCCTGGCCTTCGAGCGGCAGGCCTGGCGCTATGCCGGGGCCAAGGAGCAGGAGATCCGCGAACTCTTCGGGCTCACCACCACGCAGTACTACCAGCGACTCAACCGGCTGCTGGACTCCGAGGCCGCGCTGGCCGCCGACCCGTTGCTGGTCAAGCGGCTGCGGCGTCAGCGGGACGCCCGCCACACCACCCGCCTGGAGGCACGCAACCGCTCCCGCGGGCACTGAGCCCCGATCACGGTGGAGAGCGCATCGCAGGGGGCGGCGCCGGAGGGGCCGGGGGAGCAGGGCGACGACGAGAAGGTCAGCGCCTACGAGCGTGCCGAGCGCTGGGTGGGGACGGTGCAGGGGCGCCGCGTCGAGGGGCGTTTCCTCAAGGACTGGCCCGAGAAGAAGGCCTGGCTGCTGGTCGACGACGTCTGCGTGGGGCGGGCCGAGGACGACGACACGATCCGGGTCCACGCGACCTCGGGCACTCTGGACAACGTGGGGTGGAGTGCCGCGGAGCGCGAGCGCGTCGGCTTCGGGGAGGGGGCCACCCTGGAGGTGCGTCACGCGCGGGGGACGGCCATGGACATGGACCTCGTGCCCGGCATCGTGCACCTCTCGAGCGAGGGGCTGGGGCGCGGACGGATGGTGTCCCTGACCCCGCCGGCCGGGAGCCCCGCCGAGCGCTTCCACGCGCTGCGCGACCGGCGGCCGAGGCTGGCCGCGGCGCGCTTCCTGGTGATGAAGCTCGGCTGGCTGCTGTGGGCCGCGGTGATGCTGGTGCTCGGCCCGCTCCTCGACCGGATCATGGCGTGGCTCGAGCGGCACATGCCGCACATCCCGTGGCCCCGGATCCCGTGGCCGGACATCACCTGGCCCGACGTCCACCTGCCGCGGATCCCCTGGCCGAGCCTGCCCAGCATCCCGTGGCCGAACATCCCCTGGCCCGACCTCTCCTGGCTCTGGCACTGGCTGAGCCCGCTGCGGCCGGTGCTGCTGTGGATCCTGGACAACGACAAGCTGATCTTCGGCGTGATCGTCGGACTGGCCCTGGCGCGGGGCGAGCTCAAGCGCCAGCGGGCCCGCCGGGAGGCCGCGGAGGCCGAGCGCCGCGAGGAGCTGCAGCGGCTGGCCTCGGCCATGCAGCAGGTGGTCGACCGCGGGCAGGCGCACCCGGGTCGGACCGCCTCCCGGGGATCGGCCCGTCAGGGCACGGACCGGTCGGCGGAGGGCTGACTCAGGCCGGCCACACCCCGCTGACGCCACGGCGGTGGGAGCCCAGCAGGTGGGTGTCCACGATGCCGACGGCCTCCATCAGGGCGTACATCGTGGTCGGGCCGACGAAGGCGAAGCCGTGCTGCTTCAGGGCCTTCGACAGGGCCGTCGACTCGGCCGACCGCGTGGGCACGTCGGCGACGCGCAGCGGGCGCGGGGTGTCGGCCGGCCGGAAGGACCAGACGAGGTCCACCAGCCCGCCCTCGGCGCGGAGGGCCACGGTGGCCCGGGCGTTGGTGATCGTCGCCTCGACCTTGCGGCGGTTGCGCACGATGTCGGCGTCGGCCATCAGCCGCTCGACGTCACCGTCGTCGAAGGCGGCCACCGCGTCGGCGTCGAACCCGGCGAAGGCCCGACGGAAGGCAGGGCGCTTGCGCAGGATCGTGGCCCAGGAGAGGCCGGACTGGAAGGCCTCCAGGCTGAGGCGCTCGAAGAGCCCCGTCTCGTCCCGGACCGGCAGGCCCCACTCGGTGTCGTAGTACTCGCGCAGCAGGTCGCTGCCCTCGGCCCACGGGGTGCGGGCCCGGCCGTCGTCGCCGACGACGACCTCGGACCCGGCGGGGATGCGGCTCACCCGGGCAGGACCCCGGTGGAGCGCAGGAGCTCGCCGAAGGCCTCCGCGCCCTGCGTGAAGTGGTAGCGCCGGGCCACGAGCCCGGCCTCGAGGGCCCCGTCGACGTTGTCCTGGCGGTCGTCGACGAACACGACCTGGGCCGGCTCGACCGGGAACCCGGCCTCGGCCTCGGCGGCCAGGACGGCCCGGAAGAAGTCCGGCTCCGGCTTGGCGACGCCCAGGCGGGAGGAGGTGTAGACCTCGTCGGCGAGGTCGGCGAAGGCGTCGCTCTCGGCGAGCCAGGCCGCCCGGTGCGGCTGCTGGTTGGTGCCCATCGCCACGCGGAGCCCCTCCTGTCGGGCGGCGGCGACCATCGCCCGCTCCTCGGCCAGCGGCGTCGTGCGGTGCCACAGGCGTGCGGTGGTGGCCGGGTCCGCCGTGTTGCCGTGCCCCCGGAGCACCTCGCCGATCACGTCCGCGAAGTCCGGGTCCGCCTCCTGCCCCGTGAGCAGGAAGACCTCGGCGGTGAAGATCTCGTCGAGCACGGCCCGGGCTCGCCCCCAGAGCTCGGGGTCGTCCTCGACCCGGCCGGTGGTGTCCCATCCCACGGCGAGGTGGGCGAGGGCCTCCTCGCGCCAGCCGTCCGGCATCCGCTGGATCACGGCGTCGGCGTCGAGCAGGAGGAGGCGGACTGCGGGCGGCTTCGGCATGGGGAGATCCTCCCATCCGACGCCGGCGGGCCCGGTGGGGCGCCCGGCGCTTTGCACTCCCGGGTCCCGAGTGCCAAAATCCCACTTGGCACTCGACGGCTCCGAGTGACAGGTCGCGGGAGACGTGGTCGGCACCAGTGCCTCCGACCACCCCGGCAGACGGCAGCGGGCCGTGCAGGGTGAAAGACACCGACCACAGGTCGAGGGGTCGACGCCGCGCGATCCGCATCGTGCGCGCAGGCCCCGTCCGTCGCGGGCGACCGGTGGTCATCCGCTACGCGTGTGGGAGGAAACCACCGATGGCCAAGACCATTGCGTTCAACGAGGAGGCCCGTCGCGGCCTCGAGCGCGGCATGAACACCCTTGCCGACGCCGTGAAGGTGACGCTGGGCCCCAAGGGCCGCAACGTCGTGCTGGAGAAGAAGTGGGGCGCCCCCACCATCACCAACGACGGTGTCTCCATCGCCAAGGAGATCGAGCTCGACGAGGCCTACGAGCACATCGGCGCCGAGCTGGTCAAGGAGGTCGCCAAGAAGACCGACGACGTCGCGGGTGACGGCACCACCACCGCCACCGTGCTGGCCCAGGCGATGGTCCGCGAGGGCCTGCGCAACGTGGCCGCCGGTGCGAACCCGATGGGTCTGAAGCGCGGCATCGAGCAGGCCACCCAGGCCGTCTCCGACGAGCTGCTGTCGATGGCCAAGGACATCGACACCAAGGAGCAGATCGCCTCCACCGCCTCCATCTCCGCCGCGGACCCCGAGATCGGCCAGGTCATCGCCGAGGCGATGGACAAGGTCGGCAAGGAGGGCGTCATCACGGTCGAGGAGAGCAACACCTTCGGCATCGACCTCGAGCTGACCGAGGGCATGCGCTTCGACAAGGGCTACATCTCGCCCTACTTCGTCACCGACACCGACCGCATGGAGACGGTGCTCGAGGACCCCTACATCCTGCTGGTCAACTCCAAGATCGGTGCGATCAAGGACCTGCTCCCGCTGCTGGAGAAGGTCATGCAGTCCGGCAAGCCGCTGGTGATCATCGCCGAGGACGTCGAGGCCGAGGCCCTGGCGACCCTGATCGTCAACAAGGTGCGCGGCAACTTCAAGTCCGTCGCCGTGAAGTCCCCGGGCTTCGGTGACCGCCGCAAGGCGATGCTGGGCGACATGGCCATCCTCACCGGTGGCCAGGTCATCTCCGAGGAGGTCGGCCTGACCCTGGAGAACGCCGAGCTGGACATGCTGGGCCAGGCCCGCAAGGTCGTCGTCACCAAGGACGAGACCACCATCGTCGACGGCGCCGGTGACGACGCCCAGGTCGAGGGCCGCGTCAAGCAGATCCGCGCCGAGATCGAGAACTCCGACTCGGACTACGACCGCGAGAAGCTGCAGGAGCGTCTCGCCAAGCTGGCCGGCGGCGTGGCCGTCATCAAGGCCGGCGCCGCAACCGAGGTGGAGCTCAAGGAGCGCAAGCACCGCATCGAGGACGCCGTGCGCAACGCCAAGGCCGCCGTCGAGGAGGGCATCGTCGCCGGTGGTGGCGTGGCCCTGCTGCAGGCCGCCACCAAGGCGTTCGAGGGCCTGAAGCTCGAGGGCGACGAGGCCACCGGTGCCGAGATCGTCCGCGTGGCCTCCAGCGCCCCGCTGAAGCAGATCGCCGTGAACGCCGGCCTCGAGGGCGGCGTCGTGGCCGAGAAGGTGCGCGGTCTGACCCCGGGCGAGGGCCTCAACGCGGCCACCGGCGAGTACGTCGACATGATCGCCGAGGGCATCATCGACCCGGCCAAGGTGACCCGTTCGGCGCTGCAGAACGCCTCGTCGATCGCGGCCCTGTTCCTCACCACCGAGGCGATCGTGGCCGAGAAGCCGGACGCCGACAACGCCGGCGTCGGTGCGGACGCGGGCATGGGCGACATGGGCGGCATGGGCTTCTGATCCCGGCTGCCGACCGGGCGGGAACGCCCGGCCACGCCTGACGCGGGCGGTCCCTCCAGCAGGAGGGGCCGCCCGCGTCGTGCTGTCGGTGCCGCTGACGACTCTGCAGCCATGTCGGACCAGATCATCACCTCCCTGGAGCGCGCGCTGGCGGCAGCGCCGGACGAAGCCTTCGCCCACATCCTGCTGGGTTCCGCGCTACGGGCGTGGGGGCGGCTCCGCGAGGCGCTCACGGCGACCACCCGGGCGGTCCAGCTGGACCCCGAGGGGCCCGTCGGGTTCCGGATGTCGGCCATCACCCTCAGCGACCTGAGCCGCCACCGTGAGGCGGTCGAGGCGGCGCAGGAGTTCGCCCGCCTGCAGGGGCAGCAGCCGGACGGCATCCTGCCGCTGCGGGCCCTGGACGAGATGGCGGCCAAGGGGCTGCACCGGACCCACCTCGCGCTCATCGCGAGCCTGGTGGCGGGCATGATCGCGCTGCTGGCCGGGTCGCCGCCCGTCGGTGGGCTGGTCTCCTGGGCGCGTGTCTTCGTGCAGGGGCGTCGCACCCGTCGGGATGCACGCACCTGAGCTCTCCGACCCTCAGTCCGCCTGGTGTCGGGGCAGGCGCACCGTCAGGAAGGGCAGGAAGGCCTGCGTGAGCGGCCCGATGGCCACCGCGTAGAGCACCGTCGCCACGCCGAGGGTGCCGCCCAGGAGGGCGCCGGCGACGATGACCACGACCTCCATGCCCGTGCGGACCACGCGGATGGAGCGACCCGTGACGCGGGCGAGTCCCGTCATCAGGCCGTCGCGCGAGCCCGGGCCCAGCTGGGCGCCCACGTACATCGCGGTGGCGATGCCGTTGAGGACGACCCCACCGACCATCAGGCCGATGCGCGGGAGCAGGTCGTCAGGGGCGGGCAGGAACGAGAGGGTCAGGTCGGCCGCCGGGCCGATGAGCGTCGCGTTGCCGATGGTGCCCAGACCCGGCATCTGGCGCAGGGGGATCCAGGTCAGGAGCACCAGGAACGAGACCAGGGTCACCGTGATGCCGAAGGAGAAGGGCAGGTGCGAGCCGAGGCCCACGTGGAAGACGTCCCACGGGATCTGCCCGAGCGTGCTGCGCAGCACCATCGCCATGGACGCGCCGTAGAGGAAGAGCCCGACCAGCAGCCAGGCCAGGCGCTGCGGCAGGTGACCGGCCCGCAGCTGGTCGAGGGGGCCGAGGGCGGCGAGCTCGGTCCGGCGAGAGCGGCGTCGCGGCGTCGAGGTGGGCATGCTGCATTGTGCGACATCGCCGCGGGCCGACCTACCATCGTTCGATGGATGACGCCCACGGCAGCGGCGCGGTCTGATGGCCCTGTGGATCGACCGGCCCGCCTGGCCGGCCCACGACACCCTGTTCAGCCACCTGGTGAGCGACGGCGGGCTGGAGGCCACAGGCACCGCCTCGTGGGTGGTGGCCGCGCGGGAGGTGACCGAGGCGGTGGCGGCGGTCGGGTTGCACCACGGGTGGCTCGACGGGGACCACGCGGACGTGCCCGCCTCGAGCTTCGAGGAGCTGCTCGACACCGGGGCCCAGCTGCGGACGGCTCGGGAGATCACCTCGATGCTCGGTGCGACCGGGCAGCGGTTGCGCAAGCGCAAGGGGGAGAAGTGCGTGGGGCGCACGGTGCTGGACGAGGACCGGCGGGTGGACGTGGTGCGCTCGCCGCACGCTCCGGACGCCCGGACGCTGGTGGGGCGTCAGGCCGTGGTCGTGGATGCGGCCGGGGACCTGCTGCTGGCCGAGGGGCCGGACGGGTGGGGGTTGCCGGGGCTCGCGGACCGGCCGGAGCGTGCGACCCCGGCAGGCCAGACGGGTGATGCGGGACGACCTGTCGGCTACGTCGACACCGCGACCCGGCAGTGGGCGGACGGCGGGGTGTCCGTCGGCCACGAGCACCGGAGCCTCTATTTGCTGCAGGTGGGTCGGCGGTCGACGGTGGGTGCGTCGGGGGTGCTCGGGTCCGCCTCGGAGTGGCGTTGGGCGGACCGCACGGCGGCCGAGGCCCTGACCGGTGGTGCGCCGTGGTGGCCGCTGGTCGCGTGTGGGCTGGAGCGTGGTTGGTAGCGGGGGCCTGGCCCGCGGTTGGCGGTGAGGGCCTGGTCCGGGGTTGGTGGCGAGGGCCTGGCCCCGGCGCTCTCCTCGGCTCAGCCCAGGGTGGCGAGTTCCCGCTCGAGGTTCCGGCGGGCGCGGGGCTCCCACTCCCGCAGGGCGTGGGGCGTGGTGTAGATCGTGCCCTCACCCAGATGCTCCAGCACGGCTCGCCGGCCGCGGCGGAACAGTTCCTCGGGCACGTGGGCGTACTCCCGCCGCACCTGCCGCGTGTACTCGGCGTAGCGATCGGCATCGGCCGACAGGATCCACAGGTCGACGTCGCTGAACGCACGCCCTGATCGGTCGGTCTTCTCGGCCCGGTGCTCGAACGTGAGCAGCACGAGGCGCTCCACCTCGTCGACGACGGTGGGGCTCACGCCCAGCCCGGTGAGCTCGGCCCGGGCCAGCCCCGCCGAGGCGCGCTCGTTCTCCCCGGCTGCCGCCGTGGCGTCGTAGACGGCGTCGTGGAACCAAGCGGCCATCCGCAGTGTGCGGGCCTCCTCGGCCTCGACCTCCCCGGCCTCCTGCAGCTCTTCCAACGCCCAGAACATCTCCACCAGGTGCCGGGTGGAGTGGTAGGCGCGGTGCGGCTCGGTCCAGCACGCCAGCAGGCGGGCCCCGGCATCCACGACGGCGGACCCGGGCGCGTCGGGGGCGAGGGCTTGGACGTCCTGGGACCACCAGGCGATGAGTGCGGGCACGTCCCCAGTGTGCCGGGAGGCCGTGCCGCGCCCGCGTGTCAGCCCGGCCGAGCTCCGGCGGCAGGGGAGCGGCGTGGATGACCGCCAGCCCGCTCACCGCGCGGGTCAGCACCACGTAGAGCCGGCGCAGACCGGTGCGGTGATCCGGCTCCTCGTCCACGATCCGTACCGGTTCCACGACCACCACGCGGTCGAACTCCAGACCCTTGGCCGTGCTGGCCGGTAGCACCGTGACCCGGGCGGGGTGTGGCGGCGCACCCTCCGAACCGGCCGGGCCCGCTGCCTCCTCGCTCACCGTGAGGTCGTCCAGGGCCCGGCGGGCCTCCTCCTCCAGGCTGCCGGGCACGATCACGCCGACGCTCCCTTCGTGCGCCAGCGCTCGCTCGGCCGCGGCAACGGTGCCGCTGACGAGCCCGCTCTCGTCCACTTCGGTGAAGGCCAGCTCTCCCCGGCTGGAGCGCACGGCCTCGGGTGCTCGCAGCCCCGGGGCGATGTGTGGCAGCAGCCGAGCGGCCAGGTCGATGACCGCGGCCGGCACGCGGAACCCACGCACCAGCTCCTCCACGTGCGAGCCCTCGGCGCCGAGGTGCTGCAGGGTCTCCTCCCACGACGCGGTCGCCCACGGCGTGGTGCCCTGTGCGATGTCGCCGAGCACCGTCAGCGCTCCCGTGCTAGCTCGCCGCCCCACCGCCCGCAACAAGCAGCGGGCCGAGGTGGTGGCCCGGTACGCCGAGCGCCGCGCGGAGCTCAAGCGGATCGTCTCCTCGCCGGAGTCCACCTCGCAGGAGCGTGCCGAGGCCGTGCGGGCGCTGCAGAAGCTGCCCCACGACGCGAGCCCCACCCGGCTGCGCAACCGCGACGTCGTGGACGGCCGGCCGCGTGCGGTCTACCGCGCCTTCGGCCTCTCCCGCATCCGCCTGCGCGAGATGGCCCACGCCGGGGAGCTGCCCGGCGTCACCAAGAGCCCGTGGTGAGCACAGCGCCCCGCCCCATCCGGCGGGGCGCATCCCGTACCGACCCGCACCAGGAGGACCTGTGAAGAAGGACATCCACCCCGACTACCACCCGGTGGTCTTCCGCGACGCCGACGCCGGCCTCGCCTTCCTGACCCGATCGACCGCCACCCCGGACAAGACCGTGGAGTGGGAGGACGGCAACACCTACCCGGTGGTGGACGTGGAGGTCTCCAGCGCGAGCCACCCGTTCTACACCGGCCGTCAGAAGGTGCTGGACTCCGCCGGCCGCGTGGAGCGCTTCCGGCAGCGCTACGGGGGCCGCCGGTGACGGCCTCGAACCGGCCCGGAGCCGACGGCCGCCTGCCGGTGGTCGTGCTCGGCGGCACCGACCGTGCCGACCTGGCCGCCGCCTCGATGGCGGTCGGCTGCGACCTGCCGGATGCCGTGGTGCTCCGCATCGAGCTCGACGCGGACGCCGGCACGGTGCGGCGGGTGCTGCACGACGCGACCGGCCTGGTGGAGGACACGACCGAGCCGCTGGAGCACGCCTGCCACTCGTGCGCGGCGCGCGAGGCGCTCGTCCCGACCCTGCTCACCTGCGCCGAGCTGGGACGCTGGTCGGCCGCCGTCGTCGAGCTGCCGCTGGGTGGTGAGCTGCTGCCAGTGGGCTCGGCGCTGGGCACCGACGTCGTCGACGACCGCGTGCCGGAGCTGCTGGACCTCCGGGCGGTCGTCGCGGTGGTGGACCCCGAGGGGCTGCTCGACCGCATCACCGTCGGGCTGGAGGAGCCCGCCGTCGCCGAGGCCTCGGCCGCCGCGGTCAAGCAGGTGGAGTACGCCGACGTGCTCGTCCTGGCCGGCGAGGGCGGCGAGGCGCAGGAGGCCGACCTGACCCTGCTGCACCACCTGGCCCACGCGGGCGCCACGGTGGTGTCCTCGGCCAGCGCGCTGCAGGCCGAGGAGCTGCTCGCCGTTCAGCACGACCCGGAGGTGGCCCACCGTCGCTGCGACCCGCGCGACCGTCGGCCCACCGGCGCCCCGGACGCCCACGGCATCGTCACCGTGGTGCTCGAGTCCTGGCGACCGCTGCACCCCCACCGGCTCATGGAGGCGATGGAGCCGATGGTGCTCACCTCCCTGCGCACCCGCGGAGCCTTCTGGCTGCCCTCGCGGCCCGACTCCGCCCTGGTGTGGGACGAGTGCTGCGGCCACCTGTGCCTGGGGGACTGCGGCGACTGGGGCGGCGCCCGCCGCACGCGCCTGGTCGTCACCGGGCTGGCCGAGGAGCTGCCGGAGTTCCAGCGCCGCTTCGAGGAGGCCCTCATGACCGATGCCGAGATGGTGGGTGCCGCCCAGCGCTGGGTCGGGCGCCCCGACGGCTTCGAGGAGTGGGCCGGGGCCGCCTGAACCCGTCCGCCCTCCGGGGCGGACGCACTCCGGGAACGAGAGGGGCCCGGGCCGTGGTCACACACACCCACGGCCCGGGCCGGTTTGTCGGGGAGTCCCAGGGGAGGGGGACTGCTACCCGACGGGAACCATCAGGTCCCCGCCCGTGCGTCCGGTCGCACAACGGCCGCACGGGAGTCTGTGGTCATTCCTTGGCGCCGACGCTCACCTCCACGTCCTGGCGCTCGCCGTCGCGGACGACGGTCAGGGTGGCCTCGTCGCCCACCTTCCGCTCGTGCATCTGGGCGATGAGCGCCCACATGCTGTCCACCGACTCGTCGTCGATGGCCACCACGACGTCGCCCTTCTTCAGTCCCGCCTTCGCGGCGGCCGAGTCGGACTCCACCGACGCGATGCCCGCGCCGTTCACCCGGGCGTCGTCCACCTCCACGGAGGCGTCGCTGACGCGCACGCCCAGCTGGGCGTGGGTGGCCTTGCCGCTCTCGATGAGCTCGGCGGTGACGTTCTTCATCTGGGTGGCCGTGATGGCGAACCCGATGCCGATGTTGCCGGAGGCCTCCTGGCCACCGCCCAGCGAGGCGATGCTGGAGTTGATGCCCACCAACCGGCCGGAGGAGTCCACCAGGGCCCCGCCGGAGTTGCCGGGGTTGATGGCCGCGGAGGTCTGCACCGCGTTGGTCACCACCTGGTTCTCGGTGTCGCCGGCGCGGACCGGGCGGTCCAGCGCGCTGACGATGCCGGTGGTGACCGTGCCCGACAGGCCGAGCGGGTTGCCCACGGCCATGACAGGGTCGCCCACCTTGAGGCCGGTGTCGTCACCGACCTCGACGGGCTGCAGGTCGTCCGGGGCGTCCTTCAGCTTCACGACCGCCAGGTCGGTCTCCGGGTCGGTGCCCACCGTCGTCGCCTCGTAGGCGCGGTTGTCGCCGAGCACGACCTGGATCTCCTTGGCGTCCTGCACCACGTGGTTG
Source organism: Kytococcus sp. Marseille-QA3725 (assembly GCF_054950055.1). Classification (NCBI taxonomy): domain Bacteria; kingdom Bacillati; phylum Actinomycetota; class Actinomycetes; order Micrococcales; family Kytococcaceae; genus Kytococcus; species Kytococcus sp. Marseille-QA3725. The sequence goes on from NZ_JBUCLA010000001.1 coordinate 63,409, forward strand.
TTGGTGACCACGTGGCCCTTCTCGTCCAGGATCACGCCCGAGCCGGAGCCTCCCGAGCTCCCGCTCTTGACGTTCAGGGCGACCACGCTGGGCGAGACGTCGTCGGCGACGCCCGACCAGTCCACACCGTCCGCCTGTGCAGCAGGAGCGGTCCCGTCCGCGGCGGCGTCCCCCGTCGCGGTCTCCTGCTGTGTCCCTTCGGAGGTGGAACTGGCCGGGGCGCCGGTCGCGACACGGTCCTCCGAGGAGGACCGGTCGTCCGACCCGATCGTGCCGGTCTCCGCCAGGGTCCAGGTCCCGGCGGTGGCCAGGGCAGCGGAGAGCACCGCAGCGGTGGGCACCTGCCACCACCCGCGACGCGCGCGGGAGGCCTCCCGGTGCCTCGGCTGGTACTCGTCCATGACTGCTCCTTTCCGACGAACTGCAGTGCATCACCCGAGTCTTGGGCCGCGCTGCAACGTGGCTGGGATTTCTCTGGGAACCCCGGTCAATCCTGTCGCGCGGGGAGGCGGACCTCGAAGGTCGCTCCGCCGCCGGGGGTCTCGAGTGCGGAGACCCTACCCCCGTGCTGCTCGACCGTCGTGGCGACGATCGCCAGGCCGAGGCCGGACCCGCCCCCGGCACCTCGCTGGCGGGAGGGGTCCGAGCGGTAGAAGCGCTCGAACACGCGCTCCCGCTCGGCCGCGGGGATGCCCTCCCCGTGGTCGACGACCCGCAGGACCGCCTGGGCACCGTCGAGGCCGACCTCCACCTCGATCGGGCCGTCGGCCGTGTGCCGGACGGCGTTGGCGACGAGGTTGGTCACCACCTGCCGCAGCGGTGCCTCGCGGCCGTCCACCAGGGTCGAGCCGAGCGGCTCCCCGTCCAGGCCGATCACCCGGAGGCTCCGCCCCTGCGCCCAGGCGCGGGTGTCGGCCACGGCGTCCCCGGCCAGGACCGTCAGGTCCACCTCCTGCAGCGGGGTGTCCTCGGTCCGGTTTCCGGGGGCGGACGGGCCGTGGTCCTCGGCGTCGAGGCGGGCCAGGGTCATGAGGTCCTCCACCAGCACGCCCATGCGGGTGGCCTCGTCCTCGATCCGGCGCATGGCCGCCCCGGTGTCCTCGCTGCCGGTGATGGCCCCCGCGCGGTAGAGCTCGGCGTACCCGCGGATGGCGGCCATCGGGGTCCGCAGCTCGTGCGAGGCGTCGGCGATGAAGCGGCGCATCTTCCGCTCCGAGGCGTCCCGGAGGGCGAATGAGCGCTCGACGTGGGCGAGCATCAGGTTCAGCGAGGTGGCCAGCGAGCCCACCTCGTCGCGGGTCCCCGGGTGCGGTACGCGGCGGGACAGGTTGCCCTCGGCGATGCCGGCCGCGCTGTCCTCGATCTGCGTGAGGGGCCGGAAGGCCCGGTTCATGAGCGGCCACCCGACCACCGCGCTGGCGGTCAGGGCCAGGAGCCCGACCGAGAACGAGAAGATCTGCAGGTTCTCCACCGCCTCGTCGATGTCGCGCAGGGGGCGGGCGACGGCGTAGGTGGCCACCTCGTTGGCGTCCACGCCGGCCACCACGCGCCACCGGTCGCCGTTGCCGTCGGTGACCGTGAAGGGGCGGCCGGACACCACGCGCTCGTCGTCCGGCGCGAGGTACTCCAACCGTGGGGTGGAGTCGGAGGACTGCGGGTCGGTGACGGTCAGCGGCTGGGTGCCGTGGACCGGCATGAACTGGATCCAGTAGTTGTTCGGCGGGCGGAATCCGGTGCGGCCGCTGCGCGTGAAGCTGTCGAAGGCCGACTGCGCCACCGGCGCGGCGGCCTGCTCGAGCTGGTCGTCCACCTGTCGCACCAGGAACTGCTGCATGAGCACCGCGAGCGCGAGCGAGGATGCGGTGAGCGCCCCGGCCAGCAGCAGCATCACGACCGCCAGGAGGCGGACGCGGAGCGGCCAGCGGCCTGGCCTCCACGCGCGCCGGGGGGCGCGGGCCGGGGCGCCGGTGCCCGAGGTCGCGGGGGCCATCAGGCGTTCTCGGGCGGCAGGCGCAGGACGTACCCGATCCCGCGCTTGGTGTGGATCAGCGGCGCCAGGCCCTCGGTGTCGATCTTGCGGCGCAGGTAGGAGATGTAGCTCTCCACGATGCCCATCTCGCCGCGGAAGTCGTAGTCCCAGACGTGGTCCAGGATCTGCGACTTGGAGACCACTCGGTTGGGGTTCTGCAGCAGGTAGCGCAGCAGGTTGAACTCCGTGGGGGAGACCTCGATGACCCGGCCGGCCCGGACCACCTCGTAGGTGTCCTCGTTGAGGGAGAGGTCGGCGAAGCTCAGCACGCGCTCCTCCTCGGCCTGCCCCTGGTCGCTGCTGCGTCGGAGGATGGCGCGGATGCGGGCCACGACCTCCTCGAGGCTGAAGGGCTTGGTCACGTAGTCGTCACCGCCGACGGTGAGCCCCTTGACCTTGTCGTCCACCGAGTCGCGCGCGGTGAGGAAGAGGACCGGCATGCGCTGGTCGCGCTCCCGGAGGCGGCGGGTGATGGTGAAGCCGTCCATGTCCGGCAGCATCACGTCCAGCACGAGCAGGTCGGGCTCCACCTCCTCGGCCAGCTGCAGCGCCGTCCCACCCTGTGCGGCGGTGTGCACCTCGAACCCGGCGAAGCGGAGGCTGGTGGCCAGCAGCTCCCGGATGTTGGGCTCGTCCTCGACGACGAGCAGGGTGGCGTCGGCAGAGTTCTCCATGCCCCCACTGTGACCACTCCCGCTGGGAGTTCTCTGGGAGGTGACTGGGCGCGCCGTCGGTCCGGCCAGCGGGCACAATGTCACGCATCGTGAGCAGCTCCCCCTCGTCCCCCGCCGATGCCCCCGCCGGGCCCCTGCCCTCGCGGGCGCTGTGGGTGCCGACCCTCCTCGTCTCCGCGGTCGCCCTGGTCACGCTCGCGCTGAAGGGCGAGTGGCCGGTGGACCTCGACGTCTACCGATGGGGTGGGCAGCTCGTCGTCGACGGGCGCTCCCTCTACGAGGCGAGGGACGGGCTGCCGTTCACCTACCCGCCGTTCGCGGCCCTGGTCTTCGTCCCGCTCGCGCTCGTGCCCCGCGGGCTCGCCGTCGCGCTCCTGACGGTGGGGTCCGCGCTGGGGCTGGTGGTCGCCGTGCGCCGTGCGCTGGAGGGCACCCGGGAAGGGTCCATGACCTTCCGTGGCCGCGGGCTGGTGCCCAGCTGGCGCACGCTGGGGCTGCTGTCCGTCGCGGCGGTCCTCTGCGAGCCCGTGTGGCAGACCTTCTCCTTCGGCCAGGTGAACCTGCTGCTGGCCGGACTGCTGGCGGCCGACCTGCTGCGGCGCGGTGACCGTCCCTGGCGCGGCGTGTGGCTGGGGGTGGCCGCCGGCATCAAGCTCACCCCGGTCTTCCTCGTGGCGTGGCTGGTGCTCAGCCGGCAGTGGCGCGCCGCCGGTGTGGCGCTGGCCTCCATGGCCGCGACGGTGGGTGTCGGCTTCCTGGCGCTCCCGGGCAACTCGCGGGCGTTCTGGACCGAGGTGCTGCCCGAGACGGGCCGCATCGGTGCACCGAGCTACGTGGCCAACCAGTCCGTCAAGGGGCTCCTCGCGCGCTTCCTCGGGGACGAGTCCCCGGCCCTCGACCCGGCCTGGTTCGGCATCTCGCTGGTGGTGGGTGTGGTGCTCGTGCTGGCCGCGGCCCGGCTGGCGGCCCTGGGCGAGCGCTCCAGCGGCCTGTGGCTGGCCGCGGTCGGCATGCTGCTCGCCTCCCCGGTCAGTTGGTCGCACCACTGGGTCTGGCTGGTGCCGCTGGCCCTGGCTGTACTGTGCTCCGAGGCCCGCCGGGAAGTGCCCCGTGCCGCGCGCTGGGCGGTGGCGGCGATGCTGGGGGCGGCTCTGCTGCAGTCGATCTGGTGGGTTCCCTCCCGGGACGGACGTGAAATGGAGTGGAACGCATGGCAGATGCTCTGGGGCAACGCCTACGTGTGGACGGGGCTGCTGCTGACGATGGCGGTGCTGCCGCTGGCCGCGCAGCAGGTCCGCGAGCTCGCACACGGGCGCGGGGGCGTGGGGTCCGCCGCGTGAGCGCTCCCGGGGCCGCCCCCGGGGCCGGCGCGTCCGACAAGGGCAGAGGTACCCGGCCGCTGGTCTGGCTGCCCGGTCTCGTCCTCGTCACGGCCGCCGTGGTCACCATGCTGACCATGCGGGAGATCGCTCCGCTGGACCTGCGGGTGTACGCCAGCGGCGTCCGGGCGCTGCTGGACGGCGAGAACGTCTACGACCTCACCTACACCGACTCCCACCTCACCTTCACCTACCCGCCGTTCGCGCTGCTGGCCTTCCTGCCCATGGCCTGGGCCGGCGACTGGGTGGGTTCGGGACTCACCATCGTGGCCTCGGTCCTGTGCGTCGCCTTCCTGCTGCACGTCGCGCTGGGGCGGACGCGGGTGGGGGTGTTCGCCGCCACGGTCCTGCTGCTGGGCGCGATGGCGGCCGAGCCGGTCTGGCTCACCATGCACTTCGGTCAGATCAACCTGCTGCTCGCGGCCCTGGTGACCGCGGACCTGGTCACCGGGCGGGACCGCTGGTGGCGGGGCGTGGGGCTCGGCATCGCGGCCGGCATCAAGCTGACGCCGCTGACCTTCCTGGCCTGGCTGCTGTTCACCCGGCAGTGGAGGGCGGCCGGGGTCGCCGTCGGCACCTTCCTGGCCACCGTGGTGGTCTCCTTCCTCGGGGTGCCGGACACCGCGCGCGCCTTCTGGTTCGACACGCTGCCGGCCTCGGCCGGGGGCGAGCCCAACCACATGAGCGACGCGATCGCCCACTCCATGCCCAAGGAGTACCTCGGCAACCAGTCCGCGATGGGCTTCTTCAGCCGGCTGTTCGGGCCGGACACGGATGCCGCCTCGCTGTCCTGGCTGTTGGTCGGCGGGGTCGTGTCCGTGGCCGTCGTGGCCGTCGGTGCCTGGCTGACGCTGCGGGGGGAGCGGGTGCTCGGCTTCCTCGTGGCCGCGCTGGCCACCGTGGTCGCCTCGCCGGTCTCCTGGACCCACCACTGGGTCTGGGCGGTCCCGCTGGCGGTCTCGCTGTGGGAGTCCGCCCCGCGGGTCGCGCGGCTCACCGGCCACCGGGTCGAGCACCTGCGGACGCTGGCCGGGGCCGTGGCCCTGGTGCTGATCGCGGACGCGCACTGGTGGGCCCCGGCGCGGGAGATGCAGGAGCTCGACTGGAGCCCGATGCAGATGATCGTGGGCAACGACTACCTGCTCACCTTCCTGCTGGTGCTCGGGATGCTCGGTGTGGGGGTGCTGCGCGGGCGCCGGATCGGCCGGGACGCCGCTCAGGGGGAGGCCGGCAGCCCCGCCGGCACCTCCTCGGCATCGAGGATGTGGTAGGCGTACCCCTGCTCGGCCAGGAAGCGCTGGCGGTGGGCGGCGAACTCGGAGTCCACCGTGTCCCGCGTGACGACCGTGTAGAAGTGCGCGCTGCGGCCGTCGGCCTTCGGGCGCAGCACGCGTCCCAGCCGCTGCGCCTCCTCCTGGCGTGAGCCGAAGGTTCCGGACACCTGGATGGCCACCGACGCCTCGGGCAGGTCGATGGAGAAGTTGGCGACCTTGCTGACCACCAGCCGGTTGATCTCCCCGGTCCGGAAGGCCTCGAACAGGCGTTGGCGCTCCTTCTGCGGGGTCTCGCCGGTGATGATCTCGCAGTCCAGGCGGTTCGCGATCTCCTCGAGCTGGTCGAGGTACTGGCCGATCACCAGGGTGGCCGCGCCCTCGTGGTGCTCGACCAGGCGCTCCAGCACGGGCAGCTTCACCGCGGCGCAGGCGGCCAGCCGGTAGCGCTGGTCGGCGTCGGCGGTCGCGTAGGCCATCCGCTCGCCCTCGGGCAGGGTCACGCGCACCTCGGCGCAGTCGGCCGGCGCGATCCAGCCCTGCGCCTCGATGTCCTTCCACGGCGCGTTGTAGCGTTGGGGACCGATGAGGGAGAACACCTCGTTCTCCCGGCCGTCCTCGCGCACCAGGGTGGCGGTCAGGCCGAGGCGCCGACGTGCCTGGAGGTCGGCCGTCATCCGGAAGATCGGGGCCGGCAGCAGGTGCACCTCGTCGTAGACGATGAGCCCCCAGTCGCGGGCGTCGAGCAGGTCCAGGTGGGTGTAGACGCCCTTCCGCCGGGTGGTGAGCACCTGGTAGGTCGCGATGGTGACCGGGCGGATCTCCTTGACGCTGCCGGAGTACTCGCCGATCTCGTCCTCGGTCAGCGTGGTGCGCCGCAGCAGCTCGGCCTTCCACTGGCGGGCCGAGACGGTGTTGGTCACCAGGATCAGGGTGGTCGTCTCCTGCCGGGCCATCGAGGCCGCGCCCACCAGCGTCTTGCCGGCGCCACAGGGGAGCACCACCACGCCGGAGCCACCCTCGACGAAACCGTCGACGGCCTGCTCCTGGTAGGGGCGCATCTGCCAGTCGTCGGTCAGCGAGATCGGGTGGGCCTCGCCGTCCACGTAACCGGCGCGGTCGTCCGCCGGCCAGCCGACGGCGATCAGCTCGCTCTTGATGGCGCCGCGCTCGGAGGGGTGCACCGCCACGGTGTCCGGCGCGACGTCGGCACCCAGCATCGGGGCGATCTTCTTGTGTCGGCGCACCTCCGCGAGCACGGCCGGGTCGGTCGAGTGGAGGACGAGGCCGGCGGTCGGGTGCTGCTCGAGGACCAGCCGGCCGTAGCGGTCCATCGTCTCGGCGACGTCGACCAGCAGCGGCTGCGGCACCGGGAAGCGGCTGTGGGTGACCAGCGCGTCCACCACCTGCTCGGCGTCGACACCTGCGGCGCGCGCGTTCCACAGCGCCAGCGGGGTGATGCGGTAGGTGTGTACGTGCTCGGGGGCGCGCTCGAGCTCGGCGAACGGGGCGATGGCGCGGCGCGCGGCCTCGTAGCCCTCGTGGTCGACCTCGAGGAGCACGGACTTGTCGCTCTGCACGATGAGGGGGCCGGTCATGGGGGCGACAACACCGCGGCGGGGCGCGCTGTTCCACAACACCGCGCTGATCTGCTTGCCTGAGCGCCACCGATGGTCGAGGGGGCCACCGGTGGACACCCCGACCGTCAGGCACACCCGTGTGGCCCGGGTGCCACACCCGCCCTCGCGGCCCCGGTGCGAGACTGTGGTGAGTCACGTCACCCTCCCCGAGGAGCACCGCCGATGCGCACCGCCCAGATCGAGACCGCCCGCGACCTGACCCCGGACCTGGGGGCCGTCGGCGGCATGCCCGAGTCGGTCACCATCTACGAGGTGGGGCCTCGCGACGGGCTGCAGAACGAGAAGGGCGTCATCCCCACCGAGGTGAAGGCCGAGTTCGTCCGTCGCCTGGTGGACGCGGGTCTGGACACCGTGGAGACCACGAGCTTCGTGCCGCAGAAGTGGGTGCCGCAGCTCGGTGACGCCGAGGAGCTCATCGGCCAGCTGGGCGACACCGCCAAGGGCCCGAGGCGCCCGGTGCTCGTGCCGAACATGAAGGGCCTGGAGCGGGCGCAGGCGCTGGGGCTGTCCAGCATCGCGGTGTTCGGGTCGGCCACCGAGGCCTTCGCGCAGAAGAACCTCAACCGCGGCCGTGAGGAGCAGTTCGCGATGTTCGCCCCGGTGGTGGAGCAGGCTCGCGCCGAGGGCATGTGGGTGCGCGCCTACGTCTCGATGTGCTTCGGCGACCCGTGGGAGGGTCCGGTGCCGGTCGACCAGGTGGTCGACACCTGCCAGCGCCTGATGGACCTGGGCTGCGACCAGCTCAGCCTGGGCGACACCATCGGCGTGGGCACCTACGCCCACGTGCACCACCTGCTCGACGGGCTGGAGAAGGTGGGCCTGGGCGCCGACCGCATCGGCGTGCACTTCCACGACACCTACGGGCAGGCCCTGTCCAACACGATGGCGGCCCTCTCGCGCGGCGTGCGGGTGGTGGACGCCTCCGCCGGTGGTCTGGGCGGGTGCCCCTACGCGAAGTCGGCGACCGGCAACCTGGCCACCGAGGACCTCGTGTGGGCCTTGGAGGGCATGGGCATCGAGCACGGGGTGGACCCGGAGAAGCTCGTGGCCACCAGCACCTGGATGGCCGAGCAGCTGGGCAAGCCCTCGGTGAGTCGCGTGGTCAAGGCCCTCGCCGGCTGACGGGCACGCACCCCGCCTCCGGGGCAGGGCGGGCGTGCACCCCTCCTCCGGGGCCGGCCGAGGGCACGCACTCCCGCCCCTTCCGCCTGGCCCCTTCGCCTCCCCAATTTGGGCACCTGAGTACTGCGATGTGCGCCGATCCTCGGCGTGTCGCGACGAGAAGGTCACATCAGGTGCCCAAATCGGGGAAGAGGCGGGGCGGGGACGCGGCAGGGGCAGGGGCGGAGAGAGGAGCGCCGCCTCAGCGGGTGCCGTCGGCGTGCTGGTGCTCGCCCAGCACGAGGGTGCGCATCTCCTCCTCGGGGATCTGCGCGACCCGGTTGCGGCGGCTCACCCAGAACACCAGCCCGAGCGCCACCCACACGGCCAGCGCGATGAGGGAGGGCATCTTCAGGGCCGCCGGAGACCCGGGGACCAGCAGGAGCAGCAGGAAGCACACGCCCGCGAAGGCGCCCGCCAGGGCCATCAGCTTGCGCGGGGTCGAGCGGCTGCCCTCGGGCTCACCCGGGACGGCCGGTGCGGAGGACCAGCGCAGCAGGCGGAACGCGGCGGCGCAGGTGTACGTGTAGGCGATCGTCACGCCGATGGAGCTCATGTCCACGATCCACGTGAGCGCCTCCCGCCCGAACCACGGGGAGAGCAGGCAGATCGCCATCACGAAGAGGACCGAGAAGGCCGGGGCGCGGTGGCCGTTCAGGCGGCCGAACGCCTCGGGCACGATCTTGGCCCGCCCCATCGCGAACAGCAGACGGCTGGAGGCCACGTAGAAGCCGTTCAGGCCGGTGGCCACACCCATGGCCACCGAGAGGCCCAGGACCAGCAGGCCCAGCGAGCCGAACAGGTTGCTCACGCCGTCGGCCGTGCCCCAGATGGGCTCGGAGGACACCAGGCCCTCCCAGGACTGCGAGGCCGCGGTGGCGACCGTCATGGCGACGTAGATGGCCGCGGCGGCCACGATGGCGAAGACGATGAGGCCGAAGGCCTTGGACGGCGGGAAGTCGAACTCCTCGGCCGCCTGGGGCACGTTGTCGAAGCCGACGAAGGCCCACGGCGCGATGGCGACGATGCTGAGGATCGCGGCCACCGGCGTCACCCCGGTCGGGAAGCCGGGGGAGACATTGCTCCAGGTGCCCTCCGGGTGGACCAGCACGCCGACCAGGATGAGCAGCACGCCGAACAGCATGGCCATGACCATGAGGAACTGGGCGCGGCCGGAGAGCTCCGTGCCGCGCGTGTTGAGCACGGCGAACAGCGCCAGCGCGAGGCTCGCGGCCACCACCTCGCCGAGGTAGACCTGCCAGCCGGCGACCTCCCACAGCGGCACCCACTCGACCAGGGCGGGCAGCAGACGTCGGAAGAGCAGGGCGACCGCGGAGGCGTTGAGCGCCACGATCGCCGCGTAGCCGAGGGTCAGGAACCAGCCGCAGGCGAACGCGTGGTTGCGCCCGAAGGCGTGGAAGGCGTACGCGAACTCACCGCCGGAGACCGGGAAGGTGCGGATGAGGATGCCGTAGCTGACGGCGATGAGGCACATGAGGGCCGCGCCCAGGGTGATGCCGATCGCGACACCGAGGGGGCCGGCCGTCGCCAGCCAGTCGGTGGGCAGCACGAAGGCACCCCACCCGATGGCCGAGCCCAGGGCGATGGCCCACACCCAGTGGGGTCTGAGGGTCGACTCGAGGCTCGTGCGTCCGGCCAGGACCTCGTCGGTCACGGCCGTGCTGGAGGGGTTGTTCATGGGGACTCCGTTGGTGTGGGACGGGCGCCACGGGTCGGTCCCGCGCGTCGCGGGAACCCATCATGCCGCCTGCGGGGGTGCCTTCCGCGGATCCGCGGCGTGGGGTCGGCCACCGTCCGTGCCCGGCCCGGGGCGCCGATCGTCGAACGCCGCACGCTGACGCGACAGCACGGCATTTGACAGATGGGGGACCCCCCGGCACTCTGCACCCGTGGTAGGCGTCCCCCTATCACGCGCGTCCTGATGTTGCATCCTCCCCCGTCGCTCGCACTCCCCAAGGAAACCTCATGCTCACCACGCGATCCCCGCGTGCCACCGGCGTCGTCGCCGGAACGGCGCTCGGCCTCGGTGCCGCTGCCCTCGGCCCCGTCGCCGCGCAGGCCCACGCCTCCTCCCTCCAGGACTTCACCGTCACGGTCGACGAGCTCCTCGTCCACCACGACCCCAGCGACTCCGCGGACCCGGTCGGCTCCCTGAAGCGCGGTGACGTGCTGCAGGGCACCGCGATGGGCAACGGCTGGATCGAGACCGAGAACGGCTACGTCCAGGAGTCCGGCGTCCGGCTGGGGCTGCCCGCCGAGCCCGCTCCGGAGGACGTCTCCGTCGGTGGCGCCTCCGCCGGCTCCCCGGCCTCGGACACGACCTCCTACGAGGTCACCACCCCGCTGAACATCCGCCAGGCCCCGACCGTGAAGTCCCAGGTCCTCGGGCACTACTCCGCCGGCACCCTCATCGAGGGCAAGATGCTCGGCAACGGCTGGGTGAAGACGCAGGACGGCTTCGTGCACGGCGCCTACGTGCGGCCGGCGGACTCCTCGGCCGGGGCCACCTACCGCATCGACCGCTCGGTGAACCTCCGCTCGGGCCCCGGCCTGACCCACGCCGTCATCGGCCGCGCCGAGCCCGGCACCGAGCTGCAGGGCACCTGGGTGAACGGGTGGATCAAGACCGACCGCGGGTACTTCTGGCACTCCTTCGCCACCGAGGTGGTCGACCTGCCGGACGACCCCGAGCCGGGCGACGAGATCGTCAGGTACATCAAGCCGGCCGACGGCTCGCAGTTCACCTCCGTCTACGGAGGCCCGAGCTTCTCCTCCGGTTACGTCGGCAGCGTCCCCGAGGGTGGCGTGCTGCGTGGTCAGTTCACCGCCGACGGCCAGTGGTTCCAGGCCGGGCCGACGAGCTTCGTGCCCGCCTCGGAGCTGGGCGACGTGCACTACGAGTACACCGGCACCAACGGTCGTCTGGACCCCGTCACCCTGTGCGACAGCCCCCTGCAGGGCAAGGAGCACCAGCTGATGCGCTGCGAGGCCGCCGACCAGCTGGCGCGCCTGAACAAGGAGTACAAGGCCACCTTCGGTCACGACATCAAGGTGGGTGAGTGCTACCGCACCTACGAGACCCAGGTGCTCTACAAGATCCGCCGTGGCTTCTGGGCCGCGGTGCCCGGCACCTCGCAGCACGGCTGGGCCGCGGCCTGCGACATCTCCGAGCCGGCCAGCGAGATCGGCTTCGGGACGACCAAGTACAAGTGGATGGACGCCAACGCCCCCCGCTTCGGCTGGGTGAACCCGAGCTGGGCGCGTGAGGGCGCGTACAAGCCCGAGTACTGGCACTGGGAGTTCGAGGCCCTGACCCGCTACTGAGTCACCGGCGCCACACAGCAGGGAGCCTCCGCCACCGGCGGGGGCTCCCTGCTGTGTGAGGGGCGTCGCGATCGGCGGGACCAGCGGTGGCACAGTGTGGCCATGACAGCGAACCTCGGACTCGCCCTCGACGACCGCGACCTGACGGTCCGACCGCAGGACAACCTCTTCCTGCACGCGAACGGCACCTGGCGGGCCACCACCGAGATCCCCGCCGACCGTTCCAGCTACGGCACCTTCCACCGTCTGCGGGAGAAGGCCGAGGCGGACGTGCGTGCCCTCATCGAGGACGCGGCCTCCCGTGCGGGGCGGGACGCGACCGACACCGGCGCGGGCACGGTCGGGGCGCTCTACGCCTCGTTCATGGACACCGATGCGGTCGAGGCCGCGGGCGTCGACGCGCTGGAGCCGGATCTCGCGGTGGTCCGGGAGGTGCAGGACGCCGCCGGGCTCGCCCGCGCCCTCGGTCGGCTGCAGGCGGTCGGCGTGCCGGGGCTGCTGCAGCCCTTCGTGGACAACGACAACGAGCACCCGGACCGCTACTCGGTATACCTGGAGCAGGGCGGCATCGGCCTGCCCGACGAGGCGTACTACCGCGAGGAGCAGCACGCCGAGGTGCTCGCCGCCTACCGGGAGCACGTGGGGCGCCTGGTGCTGCTGGCCGGTGTGGTCGAGGACGAGCCGGCCGCGGCGGACCTCGCCCAGCGCGTGGTCGATCTCGAGCAGCGCATCGCCGCCCGGCACTGGGACGCCGTGGCCACGCGCGATGCCGTGAGGACCTTCACCCCCTGGACGAGGGAGGAGCTCCTGGAGTCGACGCACGGGCTGCACCTGGACCTCTGGGCCGAGGAACTGGGCCTGTCCGAGGCGGGACTGGAGCGCGTGATCGCCCGCCAGGACACCTTCCTGTCGCGGCTTCCCGAGCTGTTCGACGGGCCGGAGGCCGCCGGCCTCGACACCTGGCGGGACTGGCTCCTGTGGCGCGTCGTCAGTGCGCGGGCCGCCTTCGGCCCCGAGGCGATGGTGGAGGAGAACTTCGACTTCTTCGGTCGCACGCTCACCGGCGCGCCGGAGATGCGCGACCGCTGGAAGCGCGGGGTCGCCTTCGTCGAGGGGGCGGCCGGTGAGCTGGTGGGCCAGCTCTACGTCGCCGAGCACTTCCCGCCGTCGCACAAGGAGGCGATGGAGGAGCTCGTCGCCAACCTCATCGAGGCCTACCGCCGCTGCTTCGCCGACCTGCCGTGGATGGGCGACGAGACCCGGCAGCGCGCGCTGGAGAAGCTCGAGTCCTTCCGGCCGAAGATCGGCTACCCGGAGCGGTGGAAGGACTACTCCGACCTGGTGGCCGAGCCGGACGACCTGCTGGGTAACGTGCGCCGGGCCGCGGCCTCGGAGACCCGCCGCGAACTGCGGAAGATCGGGCAGCCGGTGGACCGGGGCGAGTGGTTCATGCCGCCGCAGACGGTGAACGCCTACTACAACCCGGGTCTCAACGAGATCGTCTTCCCCGCAGCCATCCTGCAGCCGCCCTTCTTCGACGCGGACGCGGACGACGCGGCGAACTACGGCGGGATCGGCGGTGTCATCGGCCACGAGATCGGTCACGGCTTCGACGACCAGGGCTCGCGCTACGCCGGCTCCGGTGCGCTGGAGGACTGGTGGACCACGCAGGACCGGGAGCGCTTCGACGCCCTGGCGCAGCAGCTCGTCGAGCAGTTCGACGGCATCGAGCCGGTGGACGCCCCCGGCAGCCACGTCAACGGCGGGCTGACCGTCGGGGAGAACATCGGCGACCTGGGCGGTCTGGCGATCGGGCTGGCGGCCTACCGCATCTCCCGGGGCGACGAGCCGGCGCCGGAGCTCGAGGGGCTCACCGGTGACCAGCGCTTCTTCCTGGCCTGGGCGCAGATCTGGAACGGGAAGGCCCGCGAGGCCGAGGCCAAGCGCCTGCTGGCGATCGACCCGCACGCACCGCTGGACGTCCGGGCGAACGTGGCCCGCAACCTGGACGCCTTCCACGAGGCCTTCGGCACCCGGCCGGGCGACGGCATGTGGCTGGACGAGGCCGAGCGCGTCCGGATCTTCTGAAGCGCCCGGGCACGACGAGAGCCCCCGTGACCTGTGAACTGCTCCCCGGGAGTTGGACTGAGAAATCAGTTCCGACTCCCGGGGAGTTCGTGATGGAGGCCAAGAGTTCGTTGTCATCGCAGGAGCGGTTGACGGCCGTAGAGTTCTTCGAGTCTGGTTGGGGCTCTCGCGCCGTGGCCACGCGGCTGGGCAAGAGCCGCTGGGCGGTGCGAAGTCTCTACCGACGCTGGAAACTGTCAGGCCGAGGAGCGTTGGTGGAGCCACCGAAGAAGTCCTACCCGTTCGAGGTCAAGCTTGAGGCCGCCCAGCGCTACCTGGCCGGTGAATCCAAGGTGGCACTGGCCGGCGAGTTCGGGGTGCCCTCACCGCCCCTGATCGCGACCTGGGCCAGAGTCCTGAAAGCCGAGGGGCCTGACGGGCTGCGCCCCAGACCCAGGGGCCGCCCGGCCAGGCCTTCGGAGCCGGTCTCGGAGCTCGAGGCGTTGCGCCGGGAGAACCAGCGCTTGCGGGCGCAGAACGCCTACCTGGGAAAATTGCAGGCCTTGATGGAGCAGCAACGTCGGCCAAGGTGAAGGCCGTCGTTTCCCTCAAGGCGCAGCACCGTCTGGGTGACCTGCTGGCCGCGGCCGGTCTGGCGCGCTCGACGTTCTTCTACCACCAGGCACGCCTCTTGGAGCCGGACCCGCAGGCCGAGCTGAAGACCGCGATCACCGAGGTGTTCACGGCCAGTCGCAAGCGTTTCGGGCACCGCCGGGTCTGGGCGCAACTACGCGCCGACGGGTGGGTCGTTTCCCGCAAGACGGTGTGGAAGCTGATGCGCGAGCTCGATCTGCGCTGCCCGATCCGCAGGCGCCGGTTCCGGTCCTACCGGGGTACCACCAGTCGCACCGCGCCCAACGTGCTGGACCGTGACTTCACCGTCACCGGGCCGAACCAGAAGTGGGTCACCGACGTCACCGAGTTCCACATCGGCCCGGACAAGGTGTTCCTCTCAGCGGTGATGGACCTGTTCGACCGACAGGTCATCGGCGCCACCATCGGCCCTTCCCCGACCCTGACGCTGACGAACTCCTCCCTGCAGCAGGCCCTGACCACCTTGGAACCGGGCCAGCACCCGATCGTGCACTCCGACCAGGGATTCCAGTACCAGCACGCCACCTGGCAGGAATTACTCGCACGGGTCGGTGCGACCGCGTCGATGTCCCGCAAGGGCAACTGCCTGGACAACGCCGTCATCGAGAGCTTCTTCGGTCACCTCAAGGACGAGTTGTACTGCGACACGTCCTTCACCACACCCACCCAGCTCACGACGGCCCTGCGGGACTACCTGGCCTGGTTCAACCACGACCGCCCCCACAGCAGCAACGAGGGCCTGGCCCCGGTGCAGTACCGGAACCAGACCCTCGCTGCCGCGTGAGACCCCGTACGCTCAAACCAGTCCAACTTCAGGGGGACAGTTCATTCCCGGTGGGGGCTCTCCTTGCCGGAAGAAGACGGTCGTGGTGTGACGGCCGTCATCACACGACAAGGAGGCTCACGGTCCCAGGGGACCGGGAGCCTCGCGCGGTGGGGCGGGCCGTGCCCGCCTCACCTGCTCAGTACTTGATCAGGCCGCGCTTGACGGCGTTGACCAGACGGCGGGGGATGGTGACCTCCTGGCCGTTGATGGTCTGCGTCTGCAGGGTCGGCGTCTCGGCCTTCCACTGCGAGCGGCGGTGGCGGGTGTTGCTTCGGGACATCTTGCGCTTCGGAACAGCCATGAGGGGCAGTCTACGCGAGTCCGACCCTCCTGCTTACCACGTCGTCCCGATCGGCCGCTCACGCCCCTGCCGCGGCCCCCACGATCCGGTGGATGCTCCACGCGCGGGGCAGGCGCTCGGCGTCCTTCACCCCGTACAGCCGGCCGCCGTCCACCGAGGTCGGGGTGACCAGCGTCGTGCGCACCGAGCCGAGGTCGTCGGTGTGCCAGATCCACACCGGCGCGCCGTCGGCGGCGGCCTCCCGCAGCATCGCGAGCACCACCACCGGGTCGTCGGTCTGGCGCCGCGGTGCAGTCGGGGTGGGGGCCGGGCTCGCGTCGTCGCGCTCGGCGGTCGTGGCGAGCAGGGACCGGGCGCGCTCCCCGGCCGACTCGCGGGTGAGGGGATGCGACCGGACGGTGGCGGCCCGCCGCGTCGTCACGCGCTGCGGGGAGAGGTCCTGCTCCCGGCCGACCGAGGGGCCGTAGCCGTGGTCGCGCAGGAAGGCACGGGCCCGGTCGGCGGGTAGCCGGGCGGACAGGACGGTCGGGGCGACCTGTTCGAGGCCGATCGGCGCCAGCTCCGGGTCGTGGAGCATGCGGGCGGCCAGGGCCGGGTCGTCGAGCGCCAGCACGGAGCGCGCGTCGGTCACGTGCACCCGGCCGTGCCCGCTGGCGACCTCGCGCAGCAGGTACTCCACCGGCTGCGGCAGGCCCGTGGCGGACGCGGCCTCGATGGCCTCGCGCAGGTCGGTGGCTGAGCGGCCGGCATCGAGGGCGCGGCGCAGGCTGCGCTCGCTGAAGCGGTGGGTGGAGGCCCCGCCGCGGGACTCCACGTCGGTGGCGACGTGCAGCAGACGGGTGAGCTCCGGGGTGGGGCGCCCCGGGACCACGGCGGTCAGGTCGGCCTGCACCAGCATCGAGCCCGTGGCGTCGGGCAGGTGAGGGCGCAGTGCGGTCGCGGTGCCGGGGGCGCCCTCGCCGTCGACCAGGGGGACCAGCCAGGGGCTCGCGGACCACTGGTCGCGCTGCAGCAGCGGAGTGGTGGCCAGACCGAGGAGCCGGGCCTGCTGCAGCACCTCCTCCAGCTCCGACGGGGAGGGGGCGCGGTGCAGCGGGTGGCGCCAGGACCATCGGGCCAGCAGCTCCTCGGGGGTCGCCGGGGCGTCCTGCAGGCGGGCCAGCTCGGTGAGCAGCTCCTGCCGGCGCCGGCGCACGGTCGGGGACGCCGAGGTCGGCGCCAGTGCGTTCGCCCGCTTGTCCGCGGTGGTCGCCTCGGGGTCGAGGGGGGTGGACCACCACGCGGTCAGCAGCGCCGCGGTGCGCGTGGCGTCCTCCTGCTGCTGCCAGCCGTCGGCCGCGGCGGTCGGGCCCCAGCGGTGCTCGTCCGAAGCCGGCCAGGCCCCGGCCTCCACCAGGCCCGCGGCGTGGGCGACGGTGAGCAGCAGGTGCATGCCGGAGGCGTCCAGCCCCAGTCGGCGTCCCAGGAGCGTCACGTCGCGGACGCCGACCCCGCCGTTGGCCAGCACCGTGGGGGGTTGGGCCTCCAAGGTGAGCAGCAGCTCGTCCACCAGTGCCAGCAGCCCCGAGGTCTCGGCGGCCGCGGCATCGGTCTGCCGGCGGGCCCTGTCGGTGTCTCCTATAAACATCTGATGCTGGCGACGGTAAGCAGTGGGGAGGGATACGGGGGCGGGCGGTTTTGAATAAAAAAAAAAAAGGAAAAGAGCAGCCTGGGCCAAGGGAGATAGAGGGTGGTCGTGGGAGCTGGCGACAGGTCGGTGAGCAGCCCGGCCTCGACCAGGGCCGCGCGGGCATCCTGCGTGGACTGTGGCGCGCTGCGGGTGACCTCACCGACCGGTGGACCCCAGACCAGGGCCCCCAGCAGGGCCTGCTCGGCGGGGGTGAGGGCGGCCAGCCGGTCGGACGGGTCGCTCGGTGCGTCGTCGGCGGTGGACGAGGCGGGGGCCAGGCCGGCCGGGGTGGGCAGCAGCTCGGAGAGGATGCGGACCGGCCGCAGACCCTCGGGGCTGCGCCAGAGCAGGGCTGCGGTCCACAGCGCGTCCAGGCGGGGCGCCACGGCACCGACGGGAGCGTCCACCGCGCTCGCGACGGCCTCGGCATCGGTGGGGGCCAGCACCATGGCGGCCTCGAGCACCTGCAGGTGCGGCCGGTCCAGCGCGTCCAGGGCCCGCGTCATCGAGGCCTGCGTGGTGGCCGCCGCGGCCAGGGACGCGAGGTCGCCGATGGTGGGGCGGGCCAGGTCGGGGCGGGCGAGCAGCAGGTCGGTCAGCTCCGCCTCGGTCCGGCCACGCAGGTCCGCCGCCAGGGAACGGAAGCCGCCGGAGCCGGGAGGGGTGATCATTCGGCCCACGGTAGTCCGGTCCCGGCAGGGCGGGGTGCCCGTGGCCTCAGTCCGGTGGTCCCAGGTGTGCGTGGCCCCAGAACGTCCCCGGTGCGTGGGCCTCGGTGTGCGCGTTTCAGGTCGGTTGCCGACGCTTTCGGCGCACGGTGTCCGAGGGTGGGCGCCCGGTGGCCCACGCAGTCCTGGGGACGCCGGTGGACCGGGCCGGCCCCGGGCGCAGCCGGCGGCAGGGCCCCACCGCCTCAGGCGATGCCGGTGACGGGGACCTCGCCGAGGTCGTGGGCGCGGTACATGCCCGGGGAGTTGAACGCCAGCACCGCCTCGCCGGCCGGGGTCACGGCCACCAGGCCGCCATCGCCGCCGCGGGCGCCGATCAGCTCGTCGAGGGCCTCGCGCACGGCATCGGGCAGGGGCTGGCCGGCCCAGCGCAGGCGGGCGTGGACCTCGTGGCCCACGACCCCGCGGACGAACAGCTCACCCGTGCCGGTGCAGGAGACCGCGACCGTGGCGTCATCGGCCCAGGTGCCGGCGCCGGAGAGCGGGGTGTCGCCCACGCGGCCGGGCAGCTGGGCGGTGATGCCTCCGGTGGAGGTGGCGGCGGCGACGCGGCCCGAGGCGTCACGGGCGACCGCGCCGACCGTCCCGTGGCGGTACTCGGTGAAGGAGCTGGTCTCGCGCAGCATCTGCAGGCGCGACTCGGTGAGGTAGTGGTCCGGGCCGACCAGGTCGAGCCCCCACTTCTCGAGCAGCTCGCGGGAGGGCGCGGCCATGAGGACGTGGTCGGTCTGCTCCATGACGGCGCGGGCGGCATCGACCGGGTTGCGGGGGCCGGTGGCGCACGTGACGGCGCCCGTGCGCGAGTCGCCGGTCATGACCGCCGCGTCGAGCTCGGCCGTGCCCTCGGAGGTCAGGGCGGCCCCGCGGCCGGCGTTGAAGCACTCGCTGTCCTCCAGCACCCGCACGCTCGCGCAGACCGCGTCGAGGGCGGCGCCGCCGGCATCCAGGACCTCTCGCCCGGCGCGGGTGGCCTCGGTGAGCGCGTCGGTGGCGCGGCGGGCCTGCTCCTCGGTGAGCGAGGCCGGATCGACCCCGGCGCCGCCGTGCAGTGCGAGGACCGGGCCGTCGCCGGCGGGCAGGTGGGTCAGCTGGACGGTGGGGAGTGGCATGGGGCCATTGTGCGGTGCGGGCGTGTGGACGGCCCATGGGTCCGCGTGTCGTTGTGCACCGGACGGTTCGGTGTGCGGTCACAGCGGTGCACGGTGGTGCTGGGTGCTGGGTGCTGGGTGCTGGGTGCTGGGTGCTGGGTGCTGGGTGTCCCGGGCGCCGGATGACCGACGGTCGGCAGCCCGCCCCACCCCCGCCTCAGCGGAACCGGTACCCCACCCCGCGCACGGTCTCGATGTGGTCGCTCCCCACCTTGGTGCGCAGCTGGCGCACGCACACGTCCACCACGTTCGAGTGCGGGTCGTGGTCCACACCCCACACCTCGGCCAGGAGCTGCTGCCGGCTGAGCACCTGCCCGGGGTGGCGCATGAACTCCGCCAGCAGGCCGAACTCCCGGGAGGTGAGCGCGACGTCGACACCGTCGCCGTGCACCTCCCAGGTGCGGTGGTCCAGGCTCAACCCGCCGGCCTCCACCACCATCGCGTCGCCGGAGCCGGCCCCCTCGGTCGCATCCGCCAGCCGGATCCGCACGCGGGCCAGCAGCTCGGCGAACTGGAACGGCTTGGTCATGTAGTCGTTCGCCCCGCCCTCCAGCGCCGAGACGGTGTCCTCCACGGTGTCCCGGGCCGTCAGCACCACCACCGGCACCGTGGACCCCTGCCCCCGCAGACTCTCCAGCAGCTCCGCCCCGTCCATGCCGGGCAGGCCCAGGTCGAGCACCACGAGGTCGAAGCCCCCGTGCATCGCCAGGGTCAGGCCCGTGCGCCCGTCGGCCACGACCTCGGTCTGGTAGCCGGCGGCCCGCAGCCCCTTCTCGATGAAGGAGGCGATGCGGTCGTTGTCCTCGATGATCAGGATGTGGGGCATCTCAGTCGTCCTCGTCGGTGGAGTCGTCGGCGGGCGGGGGGACGTGGTCGCGCACGGGCACGGTCAAGGTGAAGGTCGCACCGCCACCGGGGGTCTCAGTCACCCGGACCCGGCCGCCGTGGCCCTCGGCGATCGCCCGCACGATCGGCAACCCCAGCCCGGCGCCGGGGTGGCGTGCGTCGGCCCCCTCGGCGCGGTGGAAGCGCTCGAAGATCCGTCGCTCCTGACCGCGCGGCACACCGGGCCCGTGGTCCGCCACCGTGAACGCGAGGCTCCACGCGCCGTCACCGCCGGTCACCCAGCGCGAGGCGAGGTGGATGCGGTCGCCCTCCTGCGTGTACTGCACGGCGTTGCGGGCCAGCTGCAGCACCGCCTGCGCCAGCCGCTGGCCGTCCACGGTCGCCGTGCCCTCGGCGACCTCGTCCAGCACCCAGTCCCGCTCCCCGAGGCGCTCGGCGTTCGAGTCGAGCTCCAGGGTCAGCGCCGCGACGTCCACCGGCGCGGGCTGGATGTGGTCGGGCCGCTCGGCCTTGGCCAGCGCGAGCAGGTCGGTGACGATCCGGCTCATCCGGTCCAGCTCGCTGGTCACCAGGGCGAGGGTCTCCTCGCGCTCGACCGGGTCGTCGCTCATGAGCTCCAGGTGCCCGCGGATCACGGTGATCGGGGTCCGCAGCTCGTGCCCGGCGTCGTCGACGAACTGCCGCTGCGAGCCGAACGCCTCGGCCAGCCGGTCCAGCACCCCGTTGAAGGTGCGTCCGAGCTCGGCCACCTCGTCGTCCCCGCTGATGGGCAGGCGTCGGGTGAGGTCGCGCTCGGTGATGTCCTGCGCCGCGCCCTGGAAGCGCCGCAGCGGGGCCAGGATGCGGCCGGCCACGAACCAGGCGGCCAGGCCGGTGAGCAGCAGCGCGATCAGGGCCAGCGGCGCCGCCCGCTTCATCACCGCCAGCAGGACGGCGTCGTTGCGGCTGGGGAAGGAGAGCACGGTCAGCGAGCCCTCCTCGCCGTCGACCCGGACCGGGGCGGTGCCGTAGCGCGCGTCCCCGAAGGGGGTGTCGACGATGCCGGACTCCGCCTCGTCGATCCGCTCCCAGAGCTCCCGGTCGTCGAGGACGGCCTCGCTGTCGTCGATGGCGTCGCCGGAGACCTGCATGACCTCCCCGGAGCGGGTGCGCCCGACGAACATCTCGCTGCTGCTGGGCTGCTGGCGGGTGAGGAAGACCTCGAGCAGGTCCCCGGGCGCCGTGAACGGCTCACCCGAGCCCGGGTCGCGCCCCTCCTGCGTGAACTGCTTGAACTCGCTGAGCTCCTGGACGACGTCGGTGTTGGCCCGCTGGGCGTTGTCCGCGCGCACCAGGGCGTACGTGAGCGTGATGAGCGAGACCAGGGCCAGCGCGACGATCGTCACCAGCCAGATGACGATGCGTCCGCGCAGCCCCAGCCCGCGTCCACCGCCGTCAGTCGTCACGGTCGTCCTCGTCCTCGTCGTCCAGGTCGTCGTCATCATCGTCGTCGATGTCGTCGTCCGCGTCGTCGTCATCGTCCCCGGCGGGAGCCGTGGGGGCCGGTGCCGGGTCGGGCTGGACCGTCCGGGTGACCTCGCGGGGCACCGTGCGGGGCGCCGACGGGGTGCGGGGCGTGGCGGCGGACCGGGTGGGCTCGGGGGCGGGGTCCGTCGC
This sequence comes from Kytococcus sp. Marseille-QA3725, assembly GCF_054950055.1. Taxonomy (NCBI): domain Bacteria; kingdom Bacillati; phylum Actinomycetota; class Actinomycetes; order Micrococcales; family Kytococcaceae; genus Kytococcus; species Kytococcus sp. Marseille-QA3725. The sequence goes on from NZ_JBUCLA010000001.1 coordinate 84,803, forward strand.
CGCCGACCGGGTGGTCGGGGACGGTGAGCTCGGCCTGCTCGTGGACGTGCCGGGGTCCGAGGAGGTGGGTGCGGCGGTGGACCGGTCGGGCGTGTCACCGGTCCCCTCGGAGTGCCGCTGGGAGCTGCTCGGTGTGCCCGAGCGCTCGGTGGCGTCCCCACCGCCCGACCCCGAGGCGCCCGGGGCAGACCCGGAGGGGCCGTCCGTGGTCGGTGACGTGGCCGGTGCGTCGTCGGACGCGCTGCCGGAGCCCTCACCGCCGGGTGTCGTCCCCGACGAGCTCGCCGACGGGGGCTCCGGGGCGCCACCGCCGATCCCGCTGACGTCGGGGGCGCCAGGCATGCGCAGCGCGAGGGCGAGCAGGGGCACGATGACGGCCAGCGCCAGGACCGTCACGACCGCGGGCAGGTACTTGTTCATCGGGGACTCCGCGGGTCGTCGGGGGTGGGCAGGGAGGTGATCGGGGTGGCGCCGGTGGGGCGGCGCACGAGGTGCAGCGGGTCGGGGGAGTCGAGCTCCCAGACCTGCCAGTCGGCGGGGGGCTCGGCCCCCGTGGTCACGACGATGCCGGGGTAGTCCGCCAGGGCACGGTGCACCTGCTCCTTGCCGGCGGCGGAGAGCCGGTCGTGCACCCCGTCGAGCACCAGCAGGCGCGGAGTGCAGTACAGGCCGCGGGCGAGCTGCACCAGGATGCGCTGCTCGCGGGTGAGCGGCTCGCCGCCGCGCCGCAGGGTGGTGCGCTCGCCGCGGGGCAGGTTCGCCACCACCTCGGTGAGGCCGACGGCCTCCAGCACAGGGGCGATGGAGCGGTCGGAGTCGGGCCGTCGGTAGCGCACGGCCCTCACGAGGCGCCCGGCCTCCAGCGGGACGTCCGCGGCGACGTAGCCGAGCAGCCGGCGACGGCGCTTGGCCGGAGCGGTCGAGAGGTCCCAGCCGTCGAGCTGCACCCAGCCGTCCGGGTCGGCGGCGTCACCGACCAGGGTGCGCAGCACGTGGTCGACGCGCTCGCTGTCCGCGCTGCGCAGGTGGATGCGCGATCCCGGGACGGCCAGCAGGTCCGGCAGCGGCATGCCGTCCTCGTCGCGCAGGCCTGCGACGTGGAGCAGACCGCGCGTCGAGCCACGACGCCGGCGCGACCGGGCAGGTGCCCGGTCCTCGTCGGTCGAGGTCGTCGCCGCAGGGGCCGCGCCGGGCGGCTGGCCACGGCGCAGCGCCTTGGCCAGCACCAGGCTGGCGGCCAGGAAGCCCTGTCGGTACTCGCCGACGCGGCCGAGGTCCTGCACCGGGGTGGCGATGAGGCCGACCAGCAGCAGGGCGGTGGCGAAGCGGGCGGGGGTGAGATCCGTCCAGGGGGACGTGACGCCGGCCAGCACCATCGCGATGACGGCCACGGAGGCCGCCCCTCCGCGCATCACGCCGGCCAGGCGGGCACGGCGGACGGCGAGCTGGCGCACGGTGGTGCTGTGCTCGTCGACCTTCTTCAGCTCGCGCTGCTCGCCGCCCGCGGCGCGGATGGTCGGGGCCGCCTGCACGGTGTCGGCGATGTGGGAGGCCATCCGGCCGCGTCGTCGGCGCAGTTCCCGGCTGCGGCGGAGCACCGGGCGGGAGAGCCCGGCCAGGAGCGCGGCCATGATCAGCAGGGCCGACGCGACGGCGACGGCGAGCTCCCAGGCCATGAAGGCCAGCGCCAGGACGACGCCGACGAGCAGGGGGATGCCGGAGACCAGCGGCGCGATCCCCATCGCCACCCAGGACCGGATGGCCGACAGGTCGTTGGTGGTCCGGGCCACCAGGACGCCCAGGTGGGAGTGCCGACCGGGGCGCAGCGCGGTGGCCACCAGCAGCCGCCGGAGCTGGAGGACGTAGTGCTGCCCGAGCATCTCGGCCAGCACCCACTCCGCCCAGCGCAGGGTGCCGACCAGCAGGGCCGCCAGCAGCAGGGAGGCGGCCAGGACGCCCCGGGTGCGGGGATCGGTGGCGTCGAGCAGGTGGGGTGTGAACCAGGCGATGCCCGCGGCGGCGGCCGACTGACCGGCGCCGCAGACCACCAGGCCCGTGAGGTACGCGCGCCGCACTCCCTCCCAGATCGGGGGGAGCTCGGCGGCCGCCTCCTGGGCGGTCTGCTCCTCACCGGCCAGGAGGGAGTGGCGGACGAGCATCCTCAGAAACCCACGAAGTCGCGGACGGTCTCCGGGTCGGACAGCTTGAAGGTGCCGACCATCGGGACGTCCAGCACGCTGGCCGCCTCGCGCGAGGCCATGGGGGAGGCCGTGACCGCGCCGGTGACGCCCGTGACGGGCAGCCCGCAGGAGCGCAGCACGGACACGCCGGCCACGGCACCGAGGGCCTCGCCGACGCACAGGACGACGCCGTGGGCGTGCTCGTCCAGGCCGCCCTCGCTGAGCAGGGCCGAGGTCTCGCGCTGGTAGAGGCCGTCTGCGATCTCGATGACGACGACGTCGGGCCGGTCCGCGGCGAGGTCCGCGCGCACCGAGGCGACGAGGTCGCGGATGGTGCCGGGGTCGAGCAGGAAGGTGCTCGGGTGGCCGAAGTCGGTGAAGTCCAGGACCTTCTCGGCGCCGGAGTCCTTGAACAGGCCCGGGTCGCCCCAGGCGCCGGTCCCGGTGGCCTTGCCGGCCGCGACCCGCAGGCCGGAGTGGGCCAGGCCGCGGACCAGCTGCGCCACGGTGGTGGTCTTGCCGGCGTTCATCGAGCTGCCGACCACGTAGAGCACGGGCGGCAGGTCGGTGTCGTCCACCTCGGCCGCCGGGCGCACCGCGTGGGGGGCGCAGTCGGCGAGCGTCAGCGGCGTGCCCGCGGTGTCCGCGACCAGGCCGAGGGGCTCCACGACGGTGGCGTCCCGCATCGAGCCGTGGCGGCCGACCACCTCGGCGGCCAGCCCGCCGGCGGCGGCCAGGTTGGTGACGGCCAGCGAGTCCGGCACGCGGGCGTCGAACTGGTCGGGGGCGTAGCGGTCGCCGTAGGCCAGCAGCACCTCGTCACCGGGGTAGAGGGTGGCGCGGCGGCCGCCGGAGTCGGGGAGCTTGCTGTGCTGGCCCAGGGTCACGATGCGGGCGAGCACCACCTGACCGGCGCGGGGCCGCACGTCGGCGCCCGTCAGGAGGGTCAGCTCCTGGCCGGTGCGCTCCAGGTGGGGCACGACGAAGCGGGTCGTGTAGGCCTCCTTGGCGTGGTGGAGGCGCTCCAGGTCGAGGGGCTGGGTCACGGTGCCGGGCTGCGCCGTCGCGACGGACTCGTGGCCGGCCTGGGCGGCGGCGTCCATGCTCTCGAACGGCCAGGACTCGGACTGGCGGGTGGCCCGGGACGGCTCGCTCGCACCAGGGGTGGCCGGCACGGTGGGCTGGGCGATGGTGGCGGTCATGGTGACTCCTCGTCGGTTGGGACACCCGGAGGGAGGGGGTGACGCCGGAGCACGCTAGGGAGGGCGCGTGAAGGGCCCGTGAGTCGTGGATGAGGGACTGCTCATGGTCGGCCGATGCGCGGTGGTGCCGTGCGATCGTGGCATGGTTGCTCCAGCATTGTGACGTCCGCCATGTCCGACCCGTCCGCCAGGAGGACCCATGACCGGCACCGCCCCCGCCCTGTCCTACGTCTCGGGAGCCAGCGAGCTGCCGCTCCTCGGGGAGACCATCGGTGACAACCTGGACGCCACCGCGGCGCGCTTCGGCGAGCGCGAGGCGCTGGTGGAGAGCGCGACCGGGCGGCGGTGGACGTACACCGAGTTCGTCGCCGACGTGGACCTGCTCGCGCGCGGGCTCATGGCCCGGGGGCTGGCGGTGGGCGACCGCATCGGCATCTGGTCGCCGAACTGCGCGGAGTGGACGCTGTTGCAGTACGCCACGGCCAAGGTCGGTGCGGTGCTGGTGAACGTGAACCCGGCCTACCGCGAGCACGAGCTCGACTTCGTCGTGCGCCAGTCGGGCATGCGCTGGCTGGTGAGCGCGACGCAGCACAAGACGAGCAACTACCGGAACATGGTGGAGCGGGTGCGGGGCGGCTGCCCGGACCTGGAGGAGGTCGTCTACATCGGCGACGAGTCCTGGGACGCCGTGGTCGCCGCGGCCGAGCAGGTGGGCGTCGAGGAGCTCGCCGCGCGACAGCGCGAGCTGGGGGCGGACGACCCGATCAACATCCAGTACACCTCCGGCACCACGGGCTTCCCCAAGGGCGCCACGCTCAGCCACCACAACATCCTCAACAACGGCTTCTTCGTGGGCGAGCGCGTGAACTACACCGAGGCCGACCGCATCTGCCTGCCGGTGCCCTTCTACCACTGCTTCGGCATGGTCATGGGCAACCTGGCGGCCACCTCGCACGGGGCCTGCATGGTCATCCCGGCGCCCTCCTTCGAGGCCGCCGCCACGCTGCGCGCGGTGTCGGACGAGAAGTGCACCAGCCTCTACGGCGTGCCGACGATGTTCATCGCCGAGCTGGGCCTGCTGGACAAGGGCGAGGAGGAGTTCGACTTCTCCCGCCTGCGCACCGGCATCATGGCCGGCTCCCCGTGCCCGGCGGAGATCATGCGCCGGGTGATGGGCGAGATGAACATGGCCGGGGTCGCGATCTGCTACGGCATGACCGAGACCTCGCCGGTGTCGCTCATGACCATGTCCGACGACGACGTGCCGCACCGCACCGAGACCGTCGGGCAGGTCATGCCGCACGTCGAGGTGAAGGTGGTGGACCCGGTGACCGGGCGCCCGGTGCCCCGCGGCGAGACCGGTGAGCTGTGCACCCGTGGCTACTCGGTGATGCTGGGCTACTGGGACCAGCCGGAGAAGACGGCCGAGTCCATCGACGACACGCGGTGGATGCACACCGGCGACCTGGCGGTCATGGCCGAGGACGGGTACGTCGCCATCACCGGGCGCATGAAGGACATGGTGATCCGCGGTGGGGAGAACATCTACCCGCGGGAGATCGAGGAGTTCCTCTACGGTCACCCGGCCGTCCAGGACGTGCAGGTCATCGGGGTGCCGGACGAGAAGTACGGCGAGGAGCTCATGGCCTGGGTCATGCTGCGCGAGGGGGCGGAGCCGCTGGACGCCGACGCCGTGCGCGAGTTCTGCACCGGGCAGCTGGCGCACTACAAGATCCCGCGCTACGTGCACGTGGTGGAGAGCTTCCCGATGACGGTGACCGGCAAGGTGCGCAAGGTGGAGATGCGCGAGAAGGCGCTGGCGATCCTGGGGTTGCAGAAGCATTGAGGGAGTGGGTTGCTGCCCCGGTGGGTGGCACGGAACGGGGCCGGTCCGGTGGGCCGGCCCCGTTCCGTGCCGTTGGGGATCAGCCGGCGACCTCCTGGAGTGCCCGGACGAGACCGGCGAACTCTCGCCGTCCGGTCGGGGTGAGTCTCACGAGGGTCTGGCCGTGGCGTCCCTTGCGCCGCTTCGTGACGTGGACCAGCTTCCGTTCCTCGAGGTCCTTGACGATCTTGGAGAGGTCGGGGGTGGAGAGGCCGGTCGACTCCTGCAGGGCGGGGTAGTCCGCCTGTTCCACCTGCTGGAGGTGGGCGAGCGTCACGAACCGCTTCGGGGCGAGGGGGTGGGCGTCGAGCTCCTGGTGGTGCATGGGGCCTCAGCGCCGGAGGGCGAGCCAGGCGTAGTACGCCTGGGCTGACCCCGTTTCGTAGGTCCAGTCGTTATGAGAGTCGTCCTGTTGCCCGCGGTCGCGGGCAGGGAGACTGGTCAGATCATGACGAACAGCAGGAAGCGTCACACCCCGGAGCAGGTCGTCCGTAAGCTCGGGCAGGCCGACAGGATGCTCACCGATGGTCAGGACGTCGCGGCGGTGTGCCGGGAGCTGGGGGTGTCCGAGCAGACGTACTACCGGTGGCGGAACCAGTACGGCGGCCTCAAGGCCGACGACGCAAAGCGCCTGAAGGAGTTGGAGAAGCAGAACGCGACCCTGAAGCGTCTGCTCGCGGAAGCGGAGCTGGAGAAGGCCGCGCTCAAGGAGCTGGCTGAGGGAAACTTCTAAGCCCGGACAGGCGCCGCGCCGCCGTCGATCACCTCAAGCGCAAGTTGCGGGTAAGCGAACGGATGGCGTGCCGTCTGGTCGGGCTGAGCCGCTCCGCGTACCGGCGACCGCTCAAGGGCGACACGGTCACGGACCCGGATCGGGCGCTCAGGGAGTGGCTGCGCGCCTGGGCGAAGGACCATCCCCGCTACGGGTATCGGCGGGCGTATCACGACGCCCGCGCCGAGGGGTGGGTGGTGAACCACAAGAAGATCCAACGCCTGTGGCGTGACGAAGGGCTCCGGGTCCCGCAGCGGCGTCGACGCAAGCGCGTCGGGTCCTCGACCGTCGACGCGCCGACGGCGGACGCGCCGAACGTGGTGTGGGCGGTGGACTTCCAGTTCGACGCCGACGAGCACGGACGACCGATCAAGATCTGCTCGATCGTCGACGAACACACCCGGGAGTGCATCGGCGGCCTCGTGGAGCGCTCGATTACCGCCGACCGACTCACCGCCCACCTCGAGGACCTCGTCGCCGCCCGGGGCGCCCCGGCGGTGCTCAGGTCGGACAACGGGCCGGAGTTCATCAGCGAGGCGATGGCCGACTGGGCCGGCACCCGCACCGGCCTGTCCTACATCCCTCCGGGCTCGCCGTGGCGCAACGGGTACGTCGAGTCGTTCAACAGCCGGATCCGCGACGAGTGCCTCAACATCAACAGCTTCTACTCGCTGCTGCACGCACAGGTCATCATCGGCGACTGGAAGGACGAGTACAACCACCACCGCCGGCACTCCTCGCTCGGCTACCTAACCCCAGCCGAGTACGCTCGGCAGTGCACCCATCAAATGGAAACCGACGACTCACAGAACGTCCGGACCGAATGAAGGGGGCGGCTCAGACGTTCTTGGTTTCCAGCATCGAATCTTGTTGCAAGAAGTGCAGGTAGTGAACAAGTACAAGTGTTGCACTCAGGTGGTGACTTGTACTAGTATGGCGTCATCACATCGGGTGAGGGGTCCGGTGGTGATCTCGGGGAAGGGCGATGGCGCGGTTGGATGGGCTCGCCGGTGGTGTCGGCAGTGGGCCGATGACTGTCGAGCGACGTGCCGTCGTGTGCTTGGAGGCCCTGCACCGGGAGATCGACGGGCTGCTGGAGGCCGTCTCCTGCCTCGGGACTGATGGCCGACAGGTGTCCGCAGGACATCTGCGGGAGCTCGACCAGGAGGTCTACCGGGCACGGAACCGGCTGGAGTCGGCCCGGCTCCGACTGGGTGAGGTGACTCGCCGGGAGCGGGAGGCCGGGCGGGCTCGGCACCTGGACGAGGGGCAGTTCTTCGGGTCGGGCGGACGCATGGACCCACGCGCGGCGTCACGGGCAGGGCGGTTGGCTGCTGAGCTCGGGAACGCGCCACCCGCGTCCGAGGCGGCCGCCTCGGACGGAGCGGGGTCGTGCGGGAGTGCCGCGGCCGGAGAGGGGGCGCCTCCCGTTCGTTCTGTCACCGGGCTGGCCCTGGACGACGGCACCATCAGTCCGGACCATGCACGGGCGGTGACCGAGAGCCTGCGGGACCTGCCCGACTGGGTGGAGTCGGACGACAGGGCCCGGATCGAGGAGGAGCTGGTCCGCAAGGCGCGGCGGATGACACCTCGTGAGGTACGGAGCGCAGGGCGACGGGCTCTCGATGCACTGCCGGTGCCCCGTGAGGTCGTGGATGCCCACGAGGACTCCGTCGTGCAGGCGGAGGAGGCCGCAGCTCACGAGGCGGCCTTCTTCACCATTCACCACGGGCAGGACGGGTTGTCGCACGGCCGGTTCAGCGTGCCGGAGCTGCAGGGGCGCCTCCTGGAGAAGGTGCTGGCGTCGCTGACGGGACCGCGTCGCCGGAACCGGCCGGATGCGAGCCCGGGCCCGGTCGCCCGTGAGGAGGGAGCCCTCGACCCTCGGGAGCGGGCCCGGGAGCGAGCCGCGGCTCGGGGACGGGCCCTGTGCGAGGTGATCGACCACCTGCCGACGGACCGTCTGGGTGGGCGGACGGCCTTCACTTTCATCGTGTCGACGGATCTGGCCACGCTGCGCGGAGAGGCCGACCGGGCGGGCGCCACGGACGTCGGGGTGCCCATGTCGGCCGGCCAGGTGCGACGGCTGGCGGCCCAGGCCGGCATCGTCCCGACCGTCATGGGTGGCGAGTCGCTGCCGCTCGATCTGGGCACCCAGCGTCGGTTCTTCACCGAGTCGCAGCGGATGGCCCTTGCCCACCTTTACTCGGAGTGCGCGGCCGAGGACTGCGACCGGCCCTTCGCATGGACCGAGATGCACCACGTCGCCGCCTGGTCCGGCCCGCGAGGCGGGGCTGGTGCGAGTGGCGGGGGAGGTGACCCGGGAGTTGTCGGGGCAGGAGCCAGGGGCAGGACGGACCTGGCGAACGCGGTCCCGCTGTGCGGCAGGCACAACCGGATGATCGAGGACTCCCGCTTCACGCACACGATCATGCGGGACGGGCAGGGGCGCGCGACCGTGCACCTGCAGGAGGCGACGGGCGACGGTGGGCCGTCGCCAACGCCACCGCCCCAGGTGCCGCACGACGGCGGGCCACCATCACAGCCCGAGGTGCCCAGGGGGCGGGGCGGGTGAGAATGGGACACGTGAACCCGTCCGCCCTGGCTGCCCGCGTGATCGTCGACGAGCTCGTGCGCTGCGGCGTGCGTGAGGCCGTGCTGTGCCCCGGCTCGCGGTCGGCGCCCTTGGCCTATGCGCTCGCGGCGGCCGATGCGGACCAGGACGTGGCGTTGCGCCTGCACGTCCGCACCGACGAGCGGACGGCGGCATTCCTCGCGCTCGGGTTGGCGGCGTCGACGGGGCGGGTCGTGCCGGTCGTGACCACCTCGGGCACCGCCGTGGTCAACCTGCACCCGGCGATGCTGGAGGCCCACCACCAGCGGGTGCCCGTCCTGGCGCTCACGGCCGACCGGCCGCCGGAGCTGCGCGGTACCGGTGCCAACCAGACGACCACCCAGCCGGGGCTGTTCCGCGACGTGCGGTTGGCCGTCGACCTCGGGACACCGTCGGAGTCGGCCATCGGGGCTTCCTCGGGCGGCTCTGCAGCGCCCCCGGGGACCGGTACCGGGGGTGCTGCTGCCGGTGCCGCAGGGGCCACGGGCGCTGCCGCAGCGGTCGGAGAGGCGGCAGGGTGGCGCACCGTGGCGGACCGCTGCGTCGCCGCCGCAACCGGTGCCCTGGGCGGTGATGCGGGGCCGGTGCACCTCAACGTCCCGCTCCGCGACCCGTTGACCCCCGAGGTGGGGAGCGGGGCGGAGATCCCGCCCGGCCGACCGGGTGGAGAGCCGTGGACGACGGTGCCGCGCGCTGAGTCGGCCGCGTCGCTGCTGCGTGCCGCGGCGGGCCCACGCGTCGCGTCGGGCCCGCGCGGTGGGGTCTCTCCGCGTGCAGGGGAGCGGGGACACCCCTCCGGCCCGACCGGTGACGGCACCCTCGTCGCACGTCTGCCCGACGGTCCGGAGCGGACGCTCGTGCTGCTCGGTGACCTGGGGGAGCCCGCGCTGGCCCGGGCCGTCCAGGCGGGGGCCGTTGGGCGCGGCTGGCCCGTCGTTGCCGAGCCGTTCGGGCGGTTCGGTGGGGATACTGCGGTTCCCTGTGGTGTGCGGCTGCTCCAGGACGAGGAGTTCCTCGCCGCCCACACACCCGACATGGTGCTCGTGGTGGGACGGCTGACGCTGCACCGGGCGACCGGTGCCCTGCTGCGCCGCCCCGGTGTGCGGGTGGAGCTCGTGACCCCGGCGACCACCTGGCCGGACCCCGGGCACCGCGTCGAACGGGTACACCGCCTGGAGCTCGTGGAGACAGGAAGTGCCTGCTGTGGGGAGGCCCGGGGGGTTGCCCCTGGCCGGGAGGCGCACGACACCACCTGCCGTGGACGGGCGCAGGGGTCCGCCCCCGCTGGGGAGTCGCAGTGGACCGCCGCGTGGCACGAGGCCGGTGAGCGCGCCGTGCCGGCCACGCTGACGGGTACGGACACCGGTGTCGGGGTCCGGGGGCGGCCCGGTGGTGCACTCACGACGGCATCGGCAGCGGCCGTGGTCGCGGAGAGCACTCAGGGCCTGCTCCTCCTGGGGAGCTCTCGGGCGCCTCGATCGCTCGACCTGACCGTGGGCTGCCCCGGCCCGGGTGTCGCGGGCATCGTCGGCAACCGCGGCCTGGCCGGGATCGACGGGTGCCTGTCGACCGCCGCAGGCTGGGCCCTCACCCACGGGCCCACCACGGCACTGGTGGGGGACCTGACCTTCCTCCACGACGTCAACGCGCTCGCGATCGGCCCCGGTGAACCTCGGCCGGACCTCACGGTCGTGGTGCTGTCCGACGACGGCGGTGCCATCTTCTCCGACCTCGAGTACGGCCGGTCGCCGTGGCTCGACGCATCCGGGGACGAGGTGTTCCGCCGGGTGTTCACGACACCCACGGGGGTCGACGTGCAGGCCGTGGCGGCCGGATTCGGGGTACCGGCGACCACGGTGACCACTCCGGAGGGGCTCCGTGCCGCCCTGGGCGAGGCTCCCCACGGATTGCGGGTGGTGGAGGCGATGCTGGAGCCCTGAGCCCTGAGCCCTGAGCCCTGAGCATTGGGTCCGGGGGCCGGAGCAACACGGCTGACGGCCGTACCGCTGACCCGTCGGCTCGCCCGGGGTGAACTCCGTGCTCTGCCCCTCAGTCGCCCGACAGGGCCGAGCGCATGGGGGCGAGCTTCGCCCCGGTCTCGGCGTACTCGGCCTGTGGATCGGAGTCCGCCACGATGCCACCACCGGCCCACATGCGGATCCGCCGAGGATCCTGCTCGTCGACCCTCCCGGTCCGCAGCGCGATGCCGACGTCACCGTCACCGTTCGCGTCCATCCACCCGACCGGGCTGGCATAGCGCCCCCGGTCGCGGCCTTCCAGCTCCGCGATGAGCTCCAGCGCCACCGCCCGCGGCGTCCCCCCGACCGCAGCACTCGGGTGAAGTGCCCCCGCCAGGTCGAGCACCGTCGTCCCCGGCTCGGCCTGTCCGTCCAGGTCGCTCACGAGGTGGAAGACGTTCGGCAGCGTCAGCACCGCCGGGGAACGCGGTGCCACCACGGAGGTGCACAAGGGCGACAGACGCTCCACCACCGAGTCGACGGCGAACGTGTGCTCGGCCAGGTCCTTGCGGCTGCCCAGCAGGGCGTCCGCAGCGTGCTGGTCGTCCTCGACGTCCGCAGCCCTCGACGTGGTGCCGGCCAGCACTCGCGAGAACACGTGCCCGGCATCCAGCCGCACGAGCATCTCCGGCGTGGCCCCCACCAGCCCGTCCACCGCGAAGGCCCACGTGTCCGGATACGCGCCCACCAGCTGGGTGAGCAGCCACCGGAGGTCGAGCGGCTCGGCAGCCGTGGCCACCACGTCCCTGGCCAGCACGACCTTCTCTGCCCGCCCCTGCCGGATGGTGTCGACGCACCGCTGCACGACCCGCGGCCAGTCCTCGTCCGGGGTGTCGCCGGCTGCCTCGGTGAGGCCGGCCGGACGTCGGGGCGGGGTCCCGCACTCGCCGGGCAGGCCCGTGGTGTCGCCCTCGACAGAGATCCCGCCGTCGACGGTGGCTCCAGCGACCGCGCCGCCGACAGTGACGCCCTCCGCGCCGCCAACCGCGCCGCCCTCGGTGTCCACGGCCTCGATCCGGGTCACCCAGGCGACGTCCCCCTTGAGCCCGACGACGACCTCCGGCACCACGAGGGTGGATCCAGCCGGGGAGTCATCGCTGAACGCCATCGACGCCCAGGCCACCAGCCCCGCCCCTCGAGGGAGGTGCCCCTCGGGCCCGCTCACCTCGGCCACGGAGGTCAGGGCGCTCCACCAGTCACCGAGCGTCCGCCACCGGTCGGCCACCTCGGGTCCGACGGTCCGCGAGGCCGCCCGCCCCCAGCCGACCATGCCCTCCCGGCGCCGCACCCAGGCCACGACGTCACGTGCCGGCACGTCGGGCAGCACCCGCCCCAACGACACCCCGTCGGCCGGGTGCAGCTCCGTACGCACCCGCAGCCGCGGGACGGGAGCGCTGCCGGACGAGGGGCCCCCAGCGGGGTCGGAGAGGTGCGAGTGCGGGTTCATCGCGGGTGAGCGTATCCACCCGTCGCGCTCCACGGGCGGGGTGGGAGACTGGTCCCATGAGTCGCGCCAGCCTCGCGAAGGACCCTTCGCACGTCTCCTCGATGTTCGACCAGGTCGCCCCGCGGTACGACCGCACGAACGACATCCTGTCGATGGGGCAGGACCGCATCTGGCGTCGCGCCGTCACCCGCGAGATCGACCCCCGCCCGGGCATGCGCGTCCTGGACCTCGGGGCCGGCACGGGGACCTCGAGCGAGCCACTCGCCGACGCCGGTGCGGACGTGGTGCCCGCCGACTTCTCCGAGGGCATGCTCGCCGAGGGGCGCCGTCGTCGCCCCGACCTCCCGTTCACGCACGCCGACGCGATGGACCTGCCCTTCGAGGACGCCTCCTTCGACGTCGTCACCATCAGCTTCGCCCTGCGCAACGTCGCCGATCCTGCCGTCGCCCTGCGGGAGATGGCCCGGGTCACCCGCCCCGGCGGTCGACTGGTGCTGTGCGAGTTCTCGACCCCGACTGTCACTCCCTTCCGGACGGTCTACGAGCGCTACCTCATGAAGGCCCTGCCGGCGATCGCGAGCAAGGTCTCGTCCAACCCCGAGAGCTACCACTACCTGGCCGAGTCCATCGAGGACTGGCCCGACCAGCTCGGTGTCCGTGACCTGGTCGCCTCCGCGGGCTGGGCCGACGTGCGCTGGCGCAACCTGACGGGGGGCGTGGTGGCCCTGCACACGGCCCGCCGTCCGCAGGGCCCCGGTCCGGTGGCAGTGACGCGGACCGGGGCCGCGGGCACGCAGGAGAGCACCCCGGCGGCCGTTGCACCCCTCGGGGACGCCGCGCTGCGCGGCACCCCGGCCACCGGCGCTCCCCGTGGGGACAGGACGCCGGAGGGCGGTCCGGCTCTCGGCACACCCCGAGGGGCCAGCACGGACGAGCGTCCCGCCTCGGGTGATACTGACCCCCGGTCCGGCCACCCGGCCGGCTGACCCATGGACACCCGAGGACGGACTGTGACCGAAGCGCGCCCCGACGCTGCCCTCCAGGGCGTGTCCACCGGGCTGGAGAAGGTGGACGCGCTGCTGCACGACGTGACGCGCCACGACGACCCCTTCATCGCCGAGGCGTCCACCTACCTCATGGACGCCGGCGGCAAGCGCTTCCGTCCCCAGCTGACGCTGCTCGTCTCGCAGCTGGGCCACGGGGTGACCCCCGAGGTCGTCAAGGCCGCCGCCGCGGTCGAGCTCGTGCACCTGGCCTCGCTGTACCACGACGACGTCATGGACGAGGCTGCCCTGCGCCGCGGCGTCCCGAGCGTCAACGCCCACTACGACAACGCGACCGCCGTGGTGGTCGGCGACCTGCTCTTCGGTCGCTCCTCCGCGCTGGTGGCCGAGCTCGGCCCCGAGGCGGTCCGGCTGCAGGCCGAGACCTTCGTCCGGCTGTGCTCCGGCCAGATCCGCGACGAGCGCCCGGTGCCCGAGGAGGCCGACCCGGTCGAGCACCTGCTCGGTGTCCTCGCCGACAAGACCGGTGCCCTGGTCTCGCTGGCCTCGCGCTACGGGGCCATGCTCGGCGGGTGCGACGAGGAGACGGTCGAGCTCATGGCCCGGTACGGCGAGCGCCTCGGGCTGGTCTTCCAGCTGGCCGACGACGTCCTCGACGTCGCCTCGGATGCCGAGGAGTCCGGCAAGGTGCCCGGCACCGACCTGCGCGAGGGCAAGGCGACGCTGCCCGTGCTCTTCGCCCGACGCAGCACCGACCCCGAGGGTGCCCGCCTCCGCGAGCTCCTGGCCGGCCCCGTCCCCGAGGAGGACCTGCCCGAGGCGGTGGAGCGGCTACGGGCCCACCCGGCCCTGGCGCAGGCCCGGGAGCTCACGCTCCAGCACGCCCGGACGACCGAGGAGATGCTCTCCGGCCTGGGCGAGGGCGAGGTGCCCGACGCACTGCGGCAGCTCGTGCACGCCGTGGCCGACCGCGTGGCCTGAGCAGCGCCCGCCCGCACGAGCGCACCCACGGGCCGGTCGCGTCGTCGGGCGCCGCCGCCGGCCGCGGACACTGACCATCAGGCGGGGACGCCGCCTCTTGGGCGAGGGAACCGCCGCCAGACGCGGAGCCTGCCCCCTCAGGCGCTCCCCACAGACGAACGAACGGCCCGCTCCCCTCGGGGAGCGGACCGTTCGGCGTCGTGCGCGGGTCAGCCGAGGAGCGAGCCGATCTGGGTCTGGGCGTTGCCGAAGGCGGAGCCGCCGGCCACACCGGTGTCGATGATCGGGCCACCCTCGGAGCGCTTCACCTCGACGACGGCCGGACGCGGCTGCCCGTGCTCGTCGTAGGGGAAGACGGACACCGGGTTGGCCGGGGAGGCGCCGTCGGCCTCACCCGGGTGCTGCACGGCGACGAACACCGAGGTGCCGTCGGCGCCGATCCACGGGCCACAGCACTCGGCAGCGGCCGGGACGGACAGGAACTGCTGCAGCTTGCCGCGGTCCTCGCCCTCGACCGGCATGATGTACAGGCCGTCGCAGTGACCCAGGCCGTCGGGCATGCCGTCGGTCGCGATCCACAGGTTGCCCTTGGAGTCGAAGGCCACGTTGTCCGGGCAGGAGATCGGCGCCACCTGGGACTTGTCGTAGCCCGCGAAGTAGGTGGTCGGGTCGTTCGGGTCACCGGCGATGAGCACCAGCATCCACTGGAACTCCTCGGCCGTGTGGTCGCCACCGGCCTCGGTGATCTCGATGACGTGACCGTGCTTGTTCTCCGGGCGCGGGTTGGCCTCATCGATCTCGGAGGGGGAGCGCTTGTCGTTGTTGGTCAGCGCGGCGTAGATGCGGCCGTTCACCGGGTTCGGCTCGACGTCCTCCGGGCGGTCCATCTTGGTCGGGCCCACCTTGTCGGCGGCCATGCGGGTGAAGACCAGCACCTCCTCGACGGACATGCCGTCGACCATGGACTTGCCGTTCTTCACCAGCGGGATCCAGGTGCCGGTGCCGTCGCAGACGCCGTCCTCCATGCCGTCGCCGGTGAACTTGGCGACGTAGAGGTCACCGTCCTCCAGCAGCTTCATGTTGTGCTTCTTGTTCCCCTCCACGTACTTCTTGCGGGAGACGAACTTGTACATGTAGTCGTAGCGCTCGTCGTCGCCCATGTAGACCACGGCGTGGCCGGAGTCGGCGATGATCGTGTTGCCGCCCTCGTGCTTGAAGCGGCCCAGGTTGGTGTGCTTCACCGGGGTGGAGTTCGGGTCGCTCGGGTCGATCTCGACGATGTAGCCGAAGCGGTGGGCCTCGTTGGGCTCGGCGGCCATGGAGAAACGGTCCTCGACCTTCTCCCAGAGGAAGCGGCCCTCGTCGCCCATGCCGTAGCGCTCGATCTCCTCGGCCATTTCGGCGGGGGCGTCGGCGGCGGCGAAGTAGCCGTGCCAGTTCTCCTCGCCGGAGAGGATGGTGCCCCAGGGGGTCAGACCACCGGCGCAGTTGTTGTTGGTGCCCAGGGCGAGCTTGCCGGTCTTGTCCGCGGAGGTCTTCAGCAGGTCGTGGCCGGCGGCCGGGCCGTCGATCGCGAACTCGGTGTGCATGTCGATGCGGCGGTTCACGGGGGAGGTCAGGTCGTGCTCGTAGAACGAGTCGGCGTCCTTGCGCTTCAGACCCAGGACCGTCAGGCCGTGGGCGGCCATCGTGGTGCGGATCTGCTCGTCGGTCAGGTCCTCGCCGTCGGCGACGGACTGCCACATGAGCTCGGGGTTCACGTACTCGTTGTTGAAGCCGAGGATGGCGGTGTTCTCACCGGTGGGGATCACGGTGACGAAGTCCGCGTTGTAGCCGACCTGCTCCTTCTGGGCGGCCTCGGACTGCGCGTTGAAGTCGAAGGCGGGGCCACCCTTGCGGATGGGGTCACCCCAGGCGGCGGTGGTGTTCCACTCGAAGCCCTTGGGGACGCGCAGCTCGTCGACGTCGGCCGGGGTCGGGGCGATGCCCTCGAAGCCCAGGACCTTGGCACCCTCGGCCTGGACGTTGGCGGCCTGCGCGGACGGCATCTTGGCGTTCGCGGTCGCGACGGCGGCGGCCAGACCCAGACCACCGGCGGCCAGCACCTGACGGCGGGAGGCGCCCTCGGCCACGACGTCACCGAAGTAGGCGTTGTCGGAGGTGTTGGGGGTGGGCTGCGAGCACTGGTCCGCACAGCGGTACTTGCAGGTCATGGACTGACGGCCACCGGTGAGCGGCTGGGTCAGCAGGGGCAGGAGGCGACGGCCTTCGTTGCGCATTCTCTCTCCACAGGGATTCGAGGGTGGTGGTCGGGATGGGACATCCCGTCTGTGGACAGTAGGTGCGACACATTGAGCCCGGGTGGTTCCTCCGTGAACTCCAGGTGACCACCGTGTGACGGGTCAAGGGGAACAGGGCGGCAGTCCGCGGGATCCGGACCCTCAGGTGCCGGTGATGCTGCTCGCCGCACGGGCCAGGCGGTCGTGGCGGCGTCGCCGGGCCGCCGCCAGGACCATGTCCACCATGAGCACCACGAGGGCGCACCACACCATCGCGAAGCCGATCCACCGGCTCGCCGGCATGGTCTCGCCCATGAGCAGCACACCGACCAGCAGCTGCAGCACGGGCGTGAGGAACTGCAGCAGGCCGATGGTCACGAGCGTGACGCGCGAGGCCGCTGCCGCGAAGAGCAGCAGGGGGATCGCCGTGGCGACACCGGCCGACGCCAGCCAGAGCGCGTGTCCCACTCCGTGCCCGGTGAAGGTCTGGTGCGTCACCGTCGACCCGGGTGGGGAGAGGGCGAGCCACACCAGGATCGCGACGGCCACGGGGGTCAGGGCGACCGTCTCGGTGGTCAGGGAGTGCAGTGCGCTGACGGATGCCCCCACTCGCTTCTTGAGCAGTCCGTAGGTGGCGAAGCTCAGTGCCAGGGCGAGCGAGATCCACGGGGGCTGCCCGTAGTCGACGGTGAGGTACACGGCCGCCACGGTCGCGATGCCGACGGCGACCCACTGCAGGCGCCGCAGCCGTTCCCGCAGCAGCACGACGCCGATGACCACCGTGGCCAGGGGGTTGAGGAAGTACCCGAGCGCCGCCTCGGTGACGTGGCCGGTGGTGACCGCAGCGACGTAGACGGTCCAGTTGATGCCGATGGTGAGGCCCGCGGCCGTCATCGTGAGGCCGCGTCGGGTGTCGCCGAACAGGGAACGGACGGCACCGAGCTGCCCCAGCACGCCCAGGAGGACCAGGCACAGGAGCAGCGACCAGAGCACCCGGTGGGCGAGGATCTCCCACGGACCGGCCGGTGCGAGTGCGGCGAAGTACAGCGGGAAGGCGCCCCAGAGCAGGTAGGCGCTGAACCCGTAGGCCACCCCACCGCGCCCCGGGGCCCCACCGGAGGAGGTCGCCGAACGCGCGGACGGGGCGGAGTGCCGGCTCATGTCGTGGTCCCCTCACGTGCTCGCTGCTTCCCGGGCTCCTGGTGCTCCCGCTGTTCGCGGCGCTCCCGCTGCAGGTCCACCACGCTGACGGCCAGGGCGAGGCCGGCGAGCACCACGATGGTGAGCAGGGTGACGCGGAAGGAGTCCGACCAGTCGTGGCCGGCGTCGAGCATCGCGAAGAGGACACCGGGCACCAGCGCGGTGCCGACCGCCGTCCCGACGCGCTGGCCCAGCGACATCAGGCCACCAGCCACCCCGCCCTGCCGGGTGTCCATGGCCTGGAGGGTCAGGGTCGTGTTCGGGCTGACGACGCTGCCCTGCCCCAGGCCGATGAGCACCGCGGCGAAGGCGGCGGTCCACCACGGCAGGCGCCCGGACTCGATGAAGGGGGTGAGCACGGCCAGGAGCAGCAGGGCGCTCATGACGACCAGGAAGCCACCGATGACCAGGCGCCGCCCCCAGCGCAGCACGCGGCGGCCTGCGAACTGGGCGGAGGCGCCGGCCGCGAACGAGGCCGGCAGGAGCACCAGGGCGGCCGCGAAGGCACTGTGGCCCAGGTGCATCTGCATCCACAGCGGGATGACCAGGAAGATGCTCGTGGCCCCGAGGAAGTGGATGGACACCACGGCGATGCCGTTGCGGAAGGGCTCGCTGCGGAACAGGTCGAGGTCCACCACGGGGGAGCGGCCGCGGGCACGGTAGACGCGCTCCCAGACCAGGAAGGCGCCCAGCAGGAGCAGTCCGAGGAGCAGCGGCCCCCAGGTGAGCAGCCCGCCCCGTCGCTCGACGAAGGGGAACATCACCGTCAGCACCGTCAGCCCGAGCAGCACCGTGCCCAGCGGGTCCAGGTCGGGGCGCGATCCGCGGGCGGCCCGGTCGTCCGGCACCCAGCGGGGGGCCAGCACCATGGTCAGCACACCGAGCGGCACGTTGAGCGCGAACATCCACCGCCACCCGGCCTCCGGCCCCAGGACCTCGATGAGGAAGCCACCGACCACCGGGCCCACCGCGGTGGCCAGCGCGACGGTGGTGGCCATGGTGGCGAAGGCGCGGGCCCTTGCCTCGCCGCGGAAGTGCTGCTGGATGAGTCCGATGGTCTGCGGGTTGATGAGCCCGGAGCCGAGCCCCTGCAGCACGCGGGACAGGTTGAGCAGCCCGGGGCCGGGCGCGAGCGCCGCACCCAGGGACCCGAGGGTGAACAGGGCGACACCCAGCACCAGCAGCCTGCGACGGCCGATCTGGTCCCCGAGGCGCCCCGCGGGCACCAGGAGCACGCCGAACGCGAGGGCGTAGCCGGAGACGACCCACTGCAGCTGCGACGTGCCGGCCCCGAGCGACTCGCCGATCGGTGCCAGTGCGACGTTGACCACGGACACCGCCACCAGGGCCATGAACAGCGGGACGAGCAGGACCGTGAGCAGCCTCCAGTCCGTCGACCTGGCGGAACTGGTGGGGGAGGGCATCACCCGAGCAGTGTACGAACCGGGTCCGACACCCCCCCCGCGGTGGCAGAATCCGGGCATGCGGAACCACCACAACGGCCTGAAGACCGTGCTGCTGTTCTCCCTGATCTGGGCGCTCTTCCTGGCTCTGGGAGCGTTCGTCGGGGGCGGTCGCTTCATCTGGCTGTTCGCCCTGTTCGGGGTGCTCTCGACGGCGTACACCTACTGGAACTCCGACAAGCTCGCCATCCGTGCGATGCGGGCGCAGGAGGTGGGTCCGGCCCAGGCGCCGGAGATGCACCGCATCGTGACCGAGCTGTCGACGGCGGCGGGGCAGCCGATGCCGCGCCTGTACGTCTCGCCGACCTCGGCCCCCAACGCCTTCGCCACCGGACGCAACCCGAACAACGCGGCGGTCTGCTGCACCGCCGGCATCCTGCAGCTGCTCGACGAGCGGGAGCTCCGTGGCGTCCTCGGCCACGAGCTGATGCACGTCTACAACCGGGACATCCTCACCTCCGCCGTCGCCTCGGCGATCTCCGGCGTCATCACGTCGGTGGCGCAGATGCTCCTGTGGTTCGGTGGCGGGCAGGAGCGGCCGAATCCGCTGGCCCTGCTGGCCATGGCCGTGCTCGCGCCGCTGGGCGCCACCGTCATCCAGCTGGCCATCAGCCGCACCCGTGAGTTCGACGCCGACGAGGACGGGGCCCGCCTGACCGGTGACCCGCTGGCGCTGGCCAGCGCGCTGCGCCGGATCGAGCAGGGGGCCTCGGCGCGACCGCTGCGCCCCGAGCCCCGGCTGGAGAGCGTGAGCCACATGATGATCGCGAACCCGTTCCGCGGCAGCGACGTCGCGCAGCTGTTCTCGACCCACCCGTCGATGGACCAGCGGGTGGCGCGGCTGGAGGCGATGGCGCGCCAGGGGCAGCGCGTCTGACCCACCACGTCTGATCCGCCCGCGCCCGACCCGCCCCGTCTGATCCATCGTGCGGGTGGGCTCCCGGCCGGGCCGACCCACCCCGTCCGACCGGCGGGCGGGGTGGCCCGGGGATCACCTCGCGGGGCAGGATGGCCCGCATGCCTGCGCTGACCCGTGACGAAGCCCTGGCCCGTGCCGCCCTCCTGGACGTGGAGTCGATGAAGGTGGAGCTGGACCTCACGACCAGTGCGCGGACCTTCGAGTCCGAGACCACGATCGTGTTCCACGCCGACGCTCAGGCCGACACCTTCGCCGACCTGAAGGCGGTGGACGTCCACGAGATCGAGCTGGACGACGTGGTGCTGGACCCGGACACCGTCGTCGACGGGCGGCTGCCGCTGACCCTGGCCAAGGGGACGCACACGCTGACGGTCCGCGCCACGATGGCCTTCTCCAACGACGGGCAGGGCCTCCACCGCTCGGTCGACCCGGCCGACCAGCTCGAGTACGTGTACGGCCACCTGTTCCTGGACGCTGCGCCCACGGTCTTCGCCTGCTTCGACCAGCCCGACCTCAAGGCCCCCTACGACGTGCAGGTCAAGGCGCCGGAGGAGTGGGTCGTCACGGGCAACGGCGACCCCCGGCACCTGGGGCACGGCCTGTGGGAGCTGGCCACCACCGAGCCGCTGTCCACCTACTTCGTCACCGTCTGCGCCGGTCCGTACGTGCAGCAGCGCGACACCTGGCGGGGGCCGGACGGGCAGGTCGTGCCGCTGGTGCTCCACGCCCGGGCCTCGCTGGCCGACCAGCTCGCCGACCAGGCACCGCAGATGCTCGAGGTCACCCGGCAGTGCATGAGCTACTTCCACGAGCTCTTCGGCATCGACTACCCGTTCGGGGAGTACCACCAGGTGTTCGTGCCGGAGTTCAACGCCGGGGCCATGGAGAACCCCGGCTGCGTCACCTTCCGGGACCAGTACGTGTTCCAGGGCGCGATCACCCGGGAGGACCTGCTGACGCGGTCGAACACCATCGCCCACGAGATGGCCCACATGTGGTTCGGCGACCTGGTGACGCCGGTCTGGTGGGACGACCTGTGGCTCAACGAGTCCTTCGCCGAGTACATGGCCCACCGGGCGTGCGTGGACGCGACGGAGTTCACCGAGGCGTGGGTGGACTTCGGCATGGCGCGCAAGCCGTGGGGGTACGCGGCCGAGCGCTCACCCTCCACCCACCCGGTCGCCGGCGCGCCCACCCCGGATGGGGACACCGCGCTGCAGAACTTCGACGGCATCAGCTACGCCAAGGGCGCCTCCGCGCTGCGGCAGCTCATCGAGTGGCTGGGGGACGACGCCTTCATCGCGGGGGTGCGGGACCACCTGACCCGTCACGCGCACGGCAACGCGACCCTCGCGGACTTCCTGGGCTCGATGGAGCGGGCCTCCGGCCGCGACGTGGAGGGCTGGGCCCGGGCTTGGCTCGAGACCGCCGGCCTGGACCGCCTGTCGGTGGAGCTCACCACCCGGGACGACGCCGACGGTGTGCCCGTCATCGACACCGCGACCCTCGTGCGCTCCCAGCCGGACGGTGCGGGCGGGGACGCCCCGGACCGGCCGCACGCGCTGACCGTCTCGGGGTGGACCGACGGCGACCGCGCCTGGACCACCGAGGTGCAGGCGGACGCTGACCGGGTGGACCTGCCCGAGCTCGCCGGCCGTCCGGTGCCGCGGCTCGTGGTGCCCAACGCGGCCGACACCACGTGGGCCACGGCCGTGCTCGACGAGGCCTCGCGCGCCGCACTGCCCGAGCAGCTGCCGCAGGTCGACGACCCGGCCACCCGCGCGATGCTCTGGGCCTCCCTGTTCGAGGCCGTGGCCGAGGGGGAGGCCGACCCCCGCCACCTGGTGCGGGTCTTCGCGACGGCCTTCCCGCAGGAAACCGATGCCTCGATCCTGGCGGTCGCGGGGGCCCAGGCCGCCCGGACCGTCCGGACGATGGTGCCGCAGTCGGAGCGGGAGCCGCTGCTGGCCGCGCTCGCCGCTGCTGGACGCACCCGCAGCGCTGCCGCCGAGCCGGGCACGACCGGCGCGTGGCTCGGCGCCCGCGTGGTGGCCGGGTGCTCCGACGACCCCGACGAGCTGCGTCGCTGGGCGCGTGGGAGGAACCTCCCGAAGGGCCTGGACGCGGACAACGACTTCCGCTGGCTGGCGGTCAAGCGCCTGTCGCAGCTGGGCGCCCTGGACGGTGAGCTGGAGCTCATGGCGACGCACGACACCTCGCTGAGCGGCCGTCTCTCCGCGCTCATGGCCCGGGCAGCACGACCGACCGAGGAGTCCAAGGCCGAGGCCTGGGCGGAGCTCGCCGGCCGGGAGTCCGGCCGCAGCAACTACGAGCGCAACAACCTCGCGCAGGGCTTCTGGTCCTCCGGCGACCAGGACCTCCTGACGCCGTACGTCCAGCGCTACCTGGCCGAGATCCCCGCCCTGTCGGGGGTGCTGGGTGAGGACGCCCTGGCCCGGGTGGCACAGTTCGCCTTCCCGCTGCAGGTACCGACCGCCGCCACCGCCGACCAGGTGGACGCGGTGCTCGGAGGTGGCGCCGTCTCGCCCGCGGTCCGACGGAGCATGGTCGACCAGCGCTCCGTGCTCGGTGAGGTCATGCGCTCGCAGGCCCGGTACGGCGCATGAGCCCGCGCCCCGGTGGACGCACACCGGTGGACCGGGTCCTCGCTGCTCTGGTGCGGGCGGGCGTGTACGTGGCCTCGCTGCCGGGGGAGCTCACGCACGCCGTCGCACATCGGCTGGCGGCCGCGCCCGCTCCGAAGCGTCGTGGGGTGCGGCTGGGCGGAAGGTCCCCGGGCACCGCCTCGGTCGTGGAGGGCGACATCGGCCGGCTGGGCCTGGTCGTGCTCGGCCGCCCCAGCGGTGTGGGCGGCGCGGTCCACGGGCTGCAGCACCTGCGGGTGCTCGCGGCCGTCCGGACCGCGGCGGCCCACCCCGGCCCCGTGCGGGTGGTCTTCACCGGGTGGGCCGGGGTCCGCGAGACCGACAGGGACCGGTCCGAGGCGGCGGTCATGGCCGAGCACGCCGCGTGCCTGGGACTGCGTGCCGAGGAGGTGCTGCTGGAGGAGGAGTCCTCCACGACCTTCGAGAACGTCCGCAACGCGCTGCCGCTGGTGGAGGACTGTGCCCACATCGCGTCCGCGAGCAACGCCTCGCACGCCCTGCGGGCCCGCCGGCACGTCGCGCAGCTGCGGCCCGATCTGGCGCCGCGGCTGGTGCGTGCCGATGACCACCGGTGGTTCGAGGCGCCCGGGTCGGCCCTCCGCTCGGCGGTCTTCGAGTGGGGGATGTGGCTCCGGTACGGCTTCACCGACCCCCGGGTTCCGGCCTCGCGCCGGTGAGCCGCCCAGCTTCTGCGCCCTCGCCGTGGAGCGCTCGGCCACAGGCGGATGGGGAAGACGCAGTTGCCGGCCTCCCAGAGGGAGACCGGCACCTGCGGGAGCCGTCAGGGACGGCGATGGATCACGGGCAGACGGTGCCCACCGGCGACTGGTACGTGATGGTGGTGCCGTCGCTCAGCTCGGCGGTCACGTTGGTGAAGTAGTCGACGCAGTTGCCGGACCCGGCGGCCATGCCGGCCAGCTGCGGGTAGTTCACGGCGAACTGGCCGAGGTCGCTGCTGGTGAAGTTCTGGCAGGGACCGGCCTGGTCGGTGTAGGTGCCGGAGCCGGCCACGGCGTCGTCCCAGCTGAAGGTCAGGTCCCAGGCTTCGCGGCTCGTGCCGTCCGGGAAGGCGATGCTGTCGCCGGCGTAGGAGTTCTGCACGGAGTCCGACCAGCCGGCGCCGGGGCCGGTGCTGCCGTCGGTGGCACCGGGGGCGGCGACGCATTCGATGACGTACTTCTGGGTGATGGAGGTGACCGTGACGCCGTCCGGCAGGTTGGTCAGGGTGACGGTGCCGCCCATCAGGAACTGGACGTCGGTGGCGGTCGTGCCGGAGGTGTCGGCGTTCAGGTTGGCCGCGCCGGTGGTGCTCGGCTCGGTGGTGCAGGTGGTCGAGGCGGCGACCGCCGGGGCGGCAGCGGCGACGGTGACGGCCGGGGCGGCCCAAGCGGCGCCGCGCACGATGTGTCGGCGCGAGATCCCGGAGGTGTTGTGCGACACGACGGATCTCTCTCGTTCGAGGGATGGGGAGGACGTCTGCGTTCGGGTAGTACCGACCCCTGTCATCCCCGAATCTCCGCCCGGAGGAGGAGCGTCTGGCCGCTCTGTGTGTGCTGCCCGGGCGCCCCTCAGCGGTAGTTGACGAACTGGAGCGCCGCGTCCACCTCGTCGTTCGCGCGCAGGGCCCGCTGCACGGCCTGGAGGTCGTCCCGGCTCTTGGAGCTCACCCGCAGCTCGTCGCCCTGGATGACGGCCTTCACGCTCTTGCCGAACTCGTCGCGGATCTGTTTGGAGAGGCGCTTGGCGTCCTCCTGGCTGAGCCCCTCCTTGAGCGCGCCGTCCAGGCGGTACTCCTTGCCGGAGGCCTTCGGCTCCGGCTCCTCGCCGAAGTCCACCGACTTCAGGGACACCCCGCGCTTGACCAGCTTGGTCTGCAGGACGTCGAGCACAGCCAGGCAGCGCTCGGCGGAGTTCGCCCGCAGGGTGAGGGAGTCGCCGGTGAGTTCCACCGACGCCCCGACGTTGCGGAAGTCGTAGCGGGTGCTGATCTCCTTGGCTGCCTGGTTGACCGCGTTGTCCACCTCCTGGCGGTCGACCTTGCTCACGACGTCGAACGAGGACTCGCTGGCCATGGGGGCTCCTGTCGTCGAGGGGCCGCCGTGACGACCCCGGTTTGTCCGATGAAGGGTAGGACGGCTAGTATCCAGCCCGCAGTTTGGCAGGTTGTCCGAGCGGCCAATGGAAGCGGACTGTAAATCCGTCGGCGAAAGCCTACGCAGGTTCGAATCCTGCACCTGCCACGCACGAGACCCCCGAGGACCTGGTCCTCGGGGGTCTCCTTCGTTCTCAGGGGGCGCCGTCCCTCGGGCCGCTCCGGGGTCAGCGCGAGGAGCGGTCGCGGGCGGCACGCAGGTCGTCGGCGATCGGGAACGACGCGAGCACCAGCAGCAGCGCCGCCGGCGGCACCACGGCCCGGTAGCCGATGGCCAGCCCCGTCACCGCCCCGGCCAGCCCGCCCAGCACGAAGGCCAGGACGAGGGTGAGGTGCAGTGCCATCCGCTGCCGGTCGGCCCGCACCGGGTCGGGGTCGTCCGGTGGGTTGCGGTAGAGCAGCTTGCCCAGCTCGATGCCGAGGTCGGTCACCATCCCGGTGACGTGGGTGGTGCGGATGGTGGCGCCGGTGACCTTGGTGATGACGGCGTTCTGGAGCCCCATCGTCCAACAGAGCACGGCCACCACCACCCAGCCGTGGCCCCACCCGGTGACGGTGTCGGCCAGCAGCCCCACGAGCAGCATCGCCAGGGCCTCCACGACGAGGATCACCGCGAACCGGCTGTCCACCCGGCGGCGGCGCAGCCAGTTGAACAGCAGGGCGCACATGGCCGCCCCCACCACGAACGAGGCGATGCCCAGGGCCGCGAGCAGCGCCAGGGGGTGGTTGCCGAGCACCAGCTGGTCGGCGAGCGTGGCCGTCAGCCCGGTCATGTGCGAGCTGTAGAGCGCCACCGCCAGGAAGCCCACCGAGTTCAGCATCCCGGCGGTGAAGGCCAGCCCGGCGGCCAGGTTGCGGTTGTTGGTGGCAGTCCGCTCCGGTCCGGCGATGTGGCGCAGGTGGTCCCGGAGGCGATGGAGGGTGGGGAGCACTGCCGGACGGTAACAACGCCGCCCGTCGGTGGGGGGGGATTCGTCGCCGACCGGCACTCCGCCGTAACGTGGAGGCATGACCCAGACCGTGAAGCCTGTCGACCTGCCCAGCGAGAACAACTCCACCGACCCGCAGTGGTACATCCGGATGGAGGACGAGCACGCGGCCCACAACTACGGCCCGCTGCCCGTCGTGCTGGCCGAGGGCCACAACGCCCGCGTGACCGACGTCGCCGGCAAGACCTACATCGACGCCCTGGCCGGCTACTCGGCCCTCAACTTCGGCCACGGCAACGAGCGCCTCGTGAAGGCCGCCCGTGAGCAGCTGGAGAAGATGACGCTCACCTCGCGCGCCTTCCACTCCGACCGCCTCGGCCCGTTCACGCGCGACCTCGCCGCACTGACCGGCAAGGACATGGTCCTGCCCATGAACACCGGTGCCGAGGCCGTCGAGACCGCCATCAAGATCGCCCGCAAGTGGGGCGTGGACGTCAAGGGCGTCGAGAACGGCAAGCAGCACATCATCGTGATGGACGGCAACTTCCACGGCCGCACCACCACCATCGTCAGCTTCTCCACCGACGACGAGGCCCGCGACGGCTTCGGCCCGTACGCGCCGGGCTTCAGCGTCGTCGAGTACGGCAACGCGCAGGCGATCCGCGACGCGATCACCCCGGACACCGTCGCCGTCATCCTGGAGCCGATCCAGGGCGAGGGCGGCGTCGTGATCCCGCCGGAGGGCTACCTGGCCGAGGTCCGCGAGATCACCCGCGAGAACAACGTGCTCATGGTCTGCGACGAGATCCAGTCCGGCCTTGGCCGCACCGGCACGACGCTCGCCTCGCAGTACGAGGGCGTCGAGGCCGACATGTACACCCTCGGCAAGGCCCTCGGTGGCGGCATCGTCCCGGTCTCGGCCGTCGTGGCGAACGGGGACGTCATGGGCGTCATCACCAAGGGCACCCACGGCTCGACCTTCGGTGGCAACCCGCTGGCCTGCGCCGTGGGCCACGAGGTCGTGAAGATGCTGGCGACCGGCGAGTTCCAGCAGGCGGCCGCCGAGCGCGGCAAGCAGCTGGCCGAGGGCCTCGAGGCGCTGGTCGGCAAGGGCCTGGTCGCCGTCCGCACCCGCGGTCTGTGGGCCGGTCTGGACATCGACCCCGCGCTGATGACCGGGCGCGAGGCCTGCGAGAAGCTCATGGAGAACGGCGTGCTGGCCAAGGACACGCACGGCTCCACCATCCGCCTCGCCCCGCCGCTGACCGCGACGGCCGAGGACATCGACGCCATCATCGAGGCGGTGCGCAAGGCGCTGGGCGCCGAGGGCTGACAAACCCCTGCGCCGTGAGAAACGGGCCGGACCACATCGTGTGGTCCGGCCCGTTTCGTCGTCGTGCGGGTGCCAGGGGCAGGTGCAGGGGGGGAAGGGGTGGGCTCGGGGGAGCGAACAGGGATGGGGCCTCAGGTCAGGGCCAGGAAGAGCTTCTCCATCTGGGCCATGGTCATCCGCGACTCGGCGGCCTCCTCCGGGGTGGCCTTCTCCCCGGCGGCCTCCTCCGGGGCCTCGCCGGCGGGGTTGACCAGGCAGTACCGCATGCCGGTGGCCACCAGCGTGAAGCCGGCCCGGTCGATGGCCTTGGTGGCCGCCGCGAGCTGGGTCATGACGGCGCGGCAGTCCTGTCCCTCCTCGAGCATGCGGATGACGGCGTCGAGCTGGCCGCGCGCACGGCGCAGGCGGTTGAGCGCGGCCTTGGTGTCCTCGGCGGGCAGTTGCACGGTTCCTCCTGGTGGCTGGGAAGGCCCATCGTATACCCCTCCCCCTATTTGATCGTTGTACCCCCAGGGGTATACGTTCAAGTCATCAGCCACGACGAAAGGCAGGCTCATGCAGATCGAGATCATCGAGACTCCGTCCCTGGGCGACCGCAGCTACCTGGTCCACGACGGTGAGGTGGCCCTGGTGGTCGACCCGCAGCGCGACATCGACCGCGTGCTGGAGGTCGCCCAGCGCGCCGGTGTGCGCATCACCGACGTGGCCGAGACCCACATCCACAACGACTACGTGACCGGTGGGCTCGCCCTGGCCGAGAAGCTGGGCGCGACCTACTACGTGAACGCCGAGGACGAGGTGTCCTTCGAGCGCCGGGGAATCCGCGACGGTGAGGAGTTCACCGTCGGCTCGATGACCGTGCGGGCCATCCACACCCCCGGTCACACCTTCACCCACCTGTCCTACGCGGTGACCCCCGCCGACGACTCAGACCCGGCGGTCTTCACCGGCGGCTCGCTGCTCTTCGGCTCCACCGGCCGCCCGGACCTGCTCGGTCCGGACCACACCGAGGCGCTGGCCAACTACCAGTACGACTCGGCCCACCGCCTCATCGAGGAGCTGGCCGAGGAGACCCAGATCATGCCCACGCACGGCTTCGGGTCCTTCTGCTCCGCCACCCAGACGGAGGGCGACAGCAGCACCATCGGTGCCGAGAAGCGGCAGAACCCGGTCATGATGCAGGAGCGCGACCAGTGGCTGGCCGAGCTGTACGACGGGCTCACTGCCTACCCGGCCTACTATCGCCACATGTCACCCGCCAACGCGGCCGGTCCGAGCGCCGCCGACCTGTCGCGTCCGGAGCGGGCCGACCAGGACGTCATCGCCGAGGCGCTGGCCGCCGGCCACTGGGTGGTCGACCTGCGCTCGAAGAAGGCTTTCGCCGAGAGCCACGTCGAGGGCACGATCGGCATCGACCTCGAGGGGCAGTTCGCCACCTACCTCGGTTGGCTCATCCCCTGGGAGACCCCGGTGCTGCTGCTCGGCGAGAGCGGCGAGCAGGTCGACGAGGCCGTGCGCGAGCTCTCCCGCATCGGCATCCAGGAGACCATCCAGGGGCAGGCCACCGGGTCGCCGGCGGACTGGGCCGACGGTGAACTCCAGAGCTTCCCGCGGGCGACCTTCGCCCAGCTGCGGGACGCCCGGCACCACAAGGAGGTGACCGTCCTGGACACGCGTCGCGACGACGAGTGGGAGGCCGGCCACCTCGAGGGCGCCCAGCACTTCTCCCTGCTGGAGATGGGCGAGCTGAAGGTCAACACCCCGGTGGAGGGCCTGGACGCCGAGCACGAGTACTGGGTGCACTGCGCCGGAGGCTTCCGCGCCTCGGTGGCCTCCTCGCTGCTGGCCCGCGCCGGCTACCGCGTGGTCGCCATCGACGACTCCTTCGACAACGCCACCGACAGCGGGCTGGCGATCGTCCAGTGAGCTGGTTGGTCGCCCTCGGCGTCGGCGTCCTCGTGGGGCTCCTGATGGGGTCCCTCGGGGGCGGCGGGGCGATCATCGCCATCCCCGCCCTCATCTACCTGGTGGGGCAGAGCCCCTACGAGGCCTCGACGTCCTCGCTGGTCATCGTCGCCCTCACGGGCCTGGTCGGTGTCATCCAGCACCATCGCGGCGGACGCGTCGCCTGGGGTGTGGGGCTGGCCTTCGGCCTCCTCGGCATCGCCGGGTCGGCCGCCGGGGCGTACGCCTCGGCCGTCGTGCCCGAGAGGGTGCTCATGACGAGCTTCGGCCTGCTGCTGCTGGTCGTGGCGGTGCTCATGTGGCGCCGTGCCCGCGCCGGTGGGCGACGCGCCGGGGCCGATGACGCCGACGCCCCGCCCCTGCTCACCCTGCGGCCGTTTTCGGTGAACGCCTCCCGGGTGGTGCCGGTCCTGCTGGCGGCCACCGCGGTCGGCTTCCTCACCGGCTTCTTCGGGGTCGGCGGCGGGTTCGCCGTGGTGCCGGCCCTCACCCTGGTGCTCGGCCTGCCGATGCGGCGCGCGGTCGGCACCTCGCTGCTGGTCATCATCATCAGCAGCCTCTCGGCCCTGGTCGTGCGGGCCACCAGCGGGCTCGAGCTCGACTGGCCGCTGGCGCTCACCTTCGCAGGGGCCGCCATGGCGGCCAGCCTGGTCGGTGGTCGCATCGGCCAGGCTGTCTCACCGCATCGACTGCAGGCAGCCTTCGCGGTGCTGCTCGTGGCCGTCGCCCTGGTCACGCTGCTGGAGACCGTCCTGGCCTGAGGCGTCGGTCTTCGACTCCTCGCCCCTCCCCGTCACCACTCCCTCACATCCCATCCCCCTCAGGAGGCCCCCATGACCACCCAGAACACCACCACCCAGAACACCGCGCCCGCCAGCCGCGAGAACTCGGCGCCGTCCGAGATCGCCGTCGCCGAGCTGCGCCGCAGCCTCTCGGGTGCCCAGAAGCCCTTCCTGCTCGACGTGCGCACCGACGGTGAGTTCGGCGCCGGGCACGTCCCCGGCGCCGTGCTGCTGCCGCTGCACCGAATCCAGGAGGACCCGCAGAGCGTTGCCCGCGAGCTGGGCGCCTGCGGCGAGCTGGTCGTCATCTGCCAGTCGGGCAACCGCGCCACCACCGCCGCCCAGGAGCTCGCCCCGCACCTGTCCGCGGGCACGAGCCCGCAGGTGCTGGCAGGTGGGATGAACGCCTGGGAGCAGGCCGGTGGGGAGACCCGTGAGGGATCGGGCACCGGCGTGTGGGACATGCAGCGCCAGGTCCGCTTCGCCGCGGGCTCCATGGTCCTGGCGGCCGTGCTGGCCTCCGTCAAGGCCCCGGCGGTCAAGTGGGCCGCCGCCGGTGTGGGTACCGGCCTGGCCGTGTCCGGCGTGACCGGCGCCTGCCCGATGGCCTCCGGTCTGGCCAAGATGCCGTGGAACCGCGGCACCACGCTGGAGGACGGCCTGTGCGCCGTCCGGGAGCGTCACCAGGGCCGCTGAGGCCCGCTGCCCGCAGGGGCCGGCACCGGTGTGACCGGCTCCGGGCCCCGCGTCGTGTGCTCAGCCCGGCAGCCCGGCGTCGTCCTGCCCGTCCAGCAGGGTGCTGGCCAGCCAGCCGTCGGGGATCGAGAACGCGTCCACCAGCAGGCGGGCACGGGGGCGCAGGCCTTCGCACAGCGCGTTCACCGTGGCCGTGACGGCCTTGGACTTCGCCGGCCGCAGGTGCTCGTGCTCCAGGAACCAGGCCGCGTTCTCCTCGATCACGCCCAGTGCGTACAGGTCGCACAACTGGTCCAGCAGCTCGGCCGCCTGAGGGTCCTCGCACTCCCGGACCTGCTGGGCGAAGGCCTCCAGGACCACCCGGTCCACGTGCGCCCGGGCGGCCAGGAGCAGGTGGTCCTGCACGTCGTTGAAGGCGGCGAACTCCTGCGCGGGGGTGTCCCGGTCGGCGCGCCGCATCCGGGCCGCCGCGGTCTCCAGCAGGTGCTTCTCCCGGAAGTCGAAGCACTCCACCTGCCAGGCGCGGTCCATCACCACGTCCTCGGGGTCGCGCCCTCGGGCCACCTCCACGAGGCGGTTGGCGAAGCCCTTCGCGGCGGTGCGCTCGATGAGCACGCCCGAGAACTGCGTGGCGCCGAAGCGGAGCATGCCGGTCATGTTGAGCGAGCCGATGGCCTTGCCGTAGTTCGTCAGCAGCCCCTTGGCCACCAGCTGCCAGAGCACGGTGTTGTCGCCCTCGAAGGTGGCGAACACGTCCGCGTCGGCCCTGCGTCGCGTGATGCCCGAGGTGGCCATGTAGCCGGCCCCGCCGCACGCCTCGCGCGTCAGCTGCAGCACCCGGTTGGCCTCCTCGGTCTGCAGGGCCTTGAGCCCGGCCGCCCGGGACTCGAGCTCGCGCTGCGCCCGCTCGTCCCGCTCCAGCGGCGCGAGGCGCTGCACCTCCTCGAGCGTCTCCACGAGCTCGGCCTGCGCGAGGGCCAGGGCGTAGCTGCGGGCGATCGCGGGCAGCAGCTTGCGCTGGTGGGCGCGGTAGTCCAGCAGCGTCACCTCCCCGTCGGGCCCCTCGAACTGGCGCCTCTCCTCGGCGTAGCGGGTGGCGATGACCAGTGCGGAGCGGGCCGCGGCGCTGGCCCCGCCGCCGACGCTCACCCGGCCGCGCACCAGGGTGCCCAGCATCGTGAAGAAGCGACGGCCGGGGGAGTCGATAGGGGAGCTGTAGCGCCCCTGCTCGTCCACCGCGCCGAACCGGCTCAGCAGGTTGGTGCGGGGGACGCGGACGGAGTCGAAGGCCAGGGTGCCGTTGTCCACTCCCGCGAGGCCGCCCTTGTGGCCGTTGTCGCCGATGGTCACGCCGGGCGCGGCGCCACCCGAGCCGTCACGGACGGGGACGACCACCGCGTGGATGCCCCGGCGCGTCGGGTCGTCGCTCTCGATGCCGGCGGGCAGCGAGTCGTCGTCCGGCGTCACGAGCTGCGCGAAGACGACCGCCAGCTGCGCGTCCCGCGCGGCGTTGCCGATGTAGGTCTTGGTCGCCGCCCGGGTGGGCGAGTGCACGACGAGCTCGTCGGTGGCCCGGTCGTGGGTGGCGGTGGTCTCCAGCGACTGGACGTCCGAGCCGTGGCCCACCTCGGTCATCGCGAAGCTGCCGAGGAGGGTGCCCGCAGCGACGTCGGGCAGCCAGGTGGCGTGCTGGTCCTCGGACCCCAGGTTGGCGATGGCCCCGCCGAAGAGCCCGAACTGCACGCCCACCTTCACGGCCAGCGAGAGGTCCAGCGCTGCGATCGTCTCGAACGCGGCCACCGACTCGCCGATGTCGCGGCGCCCGTCGGACCGCCCGTCGCCGGTCGGTCGGGGGTCCGCCCCGGTCAGCCCCTGCCGTGCGAGGGCCAGCAGGGCCCGGGTGGTGACCTCCCGCTCCTGCTCCAGGTCGGCGTCCGGCGGGGCCTGCACGGTCCGTGGGTCGACGGTCTCCCGCAACCGCTGCCGCACCCCTGCCCACCGGCCGTCCAGCAGCTCGGTGAGGGTGGCGCGCAGGCTGGCGTCCGTCGGCTCGGTGCTCATCGGGTCCCCTCCCGGGGCACCTCCGCGCCGAGGGCGTCGAAGCGGGCGCCGAAGAGCTCGGCCACCTCGTGCACGAGCTGCTGGCGCGGCGGCCGGTCCTCGCGGGTGACCCAGTCCTCGCATATGAAGCGCACGAAGCCCACCAGACCGTGGGCCAGCGTGCGCGCGGTCTCGTCGGTGACGGCAGTGCCGGCCCCCGTCCCGGCGGTGGCGCGCAGCAGGTGCCCCATCACCGGGGTGAGGCGCTCGCCCATGCGGCTGGACATGCCGGCCACCGGGTCGTCCCCGTCGGTGTCGTTCAGGGGGCGGGTCACCACGAAGCGGTAGATGGACGGGTCCCGCTCGACCAGCGCGAGATAGGACTCGGTGATGGCGGCGATGAGGGTGCGGGGGTTCTGCTGCGCGCCCGCCCGCTCGCTGGCGGCGGCCATGCCGCCCCACACGACCGCGTCGACGGACTCGATGACGGCGCGCCAGGCGCCGGCGCGGTCCCCGAGGTGCCGGTAGAGCACGGTGCGGGAGGTGCCGGCCTCGGTCGCGATCTCCTCCATGCCGATGCCGGGGCCCTGCTTCCGGATAGCGCGCAGGGCCGCCTGCGTGAGCTCCACCCGGCGGCGCGCGCGGTGCGCGTCCCACCGGGTCGTGCGGCCGTCGACGCGGTGGGGCGCGGGCTGGTCCGGTGTCATGCGGGTCAGGGTAGTCGTCCCGAACTGTATGTGAAACGCCGTGTACCTGTTAATGTCGAGGCAGACCCTCCCGGATCATCGCCGACGGCCCCTGCGGCCCGGCCCCGATCCTCCGGGAAGCGCCCACCGAGCAGGAGCCAGCATGAGCCAGCACCCCACCTCCCGCCCCCGCGGTGACGCCCTCGTGGTGGCCGCCAACCGCATCCCCTTCGCCAAGGCGGGCGGCCGCTACGCGCACGCCAGCAACCAGGACATGCTCACCGCCGCGCTGGACGGCCTGGTCGCACGGCACGGTCTGGCCGGTGAGCGGCTGGGGGAGGTCGCCGCCGGCGCCGTCCTCAAGCACGCCCGCGACTACAACCTCACCCGCGAGGCCGTGCTCGGGTCCGCGCTCGACGCACGCACCCCCGCCCACGACCTGCAGCAGGCCTGCGGGACGGGGCTGGAGACGATCGTCCAGGTGGCCAACAAGATCTCCCTCGGCCAGATCGACGCGGGCATCGGGGCGGGTGTCGACACCGCCTCCGACGCGCCCGTGTCCCTGGGTGACGGTCTGCGGCGGGCCCTGCTGGACGCCTCCCGTGCGCGCACGCTCGGGCAGCGCCTCGCCGCGCTCGCGGCCGTGCGACCGGGCGACCTCGCGCCCGAGACCCCTCGGAACGCCGAGCCCCGCACCGGCCTGTCGATGGGGGAGCACATGGCCCGCACCGCGGCGGCGTGGGGCATCTCCCGGGAAGCTCAGGACGCGCTCGCGGCAACGAGTCACCAGCGGCTGGCCGCAGCCTGGGACGAGGGGTTCTTCGACGACCTCGTGACCCCTTTCCTGGGACTCGACCGCGACGAGCTGCTGCGGCCGGACAGCACCGCGGAGAAGCTCGCCGAGCTCAAGGTGGTCTTCGGGCGGGACGGACACGCCGGGCAGCCCGGCACCCTCACCGCGGGCAACTCGACGGCGCTCTCCGACGGTGCCAGCGCTGTGCTGCTGGCGAACGAGCGGTGGACGGCGGAGCGCCGGATCACGCCGCTGGCCCGCCTGGTGGACGCCGAGAGCGCGGCGGTCGACCACGTCCACGGGCCGGACGGTCTGCTCATGGCCCCGGTCTTCGCCGTTCCCCGGCTGCTGCAGCGGCAGGGCCTGTCCCTGCAGGACTTCGACTTCTACGAGGTCCACGAGGCGTTCGCCGCCACCGTCGAGGTGACCCTGGCGGCCTGGGAGGACGACGACTTCTGCCGCGCCCGCCTCGGCCTGCCCGGGGCGCTGGGGCCGATCGACCGGAGCCGCCTGAACGTCAAGGGCTCCTCGCTCGCGGCCGGCCACCCGTTCGCCGCCACCGGCGGCCGGATCGTCGGCACCCTGGCCACGCTGCTGCACCAGCAGGGCCGAGGGCGGGGGCTCGTCTCGATCTGCGCCGCCGGCGGCCAGGGCGTCGTGGCGATCCTGGAGGCCGTGTGATGACCGACCCGTCGACGAAGGGAGCCGCCGTGGCCACCTCCCAGGACACCTACCTGGAACTCGTGAACTCGCCGTGGGGGTCCAGGGTCGCCCGGACGCTGGGGCTTCCCCGGCCGGTGCCCCTGCGACGCCACCGGCCGGGACAGCCGCTCCAGGAGGGCCCCGCGGTGCTGGCCGGTGCCGGTGCGGCGCCCCTGCTGGACCCGGTGGAGACCTTCCTGGCCGGGCAGGGGGTCGCGGTGCGGCGCCCGGAGCTCCCGACCGAGGAGCCGGCGCCCGAGAGAGGTGCCCCGTCCGACGGCGCGTCCGAGGAGGAGCGCCCCGCGGTGCTGGTGCTGGACCTGACCGCCGCGACCACCCTGGCGGACCTCGACGTCATCCGCCGGGCGGCGCGCGCCACGCTCAAGCGCCTGGCCCGCAGCGGGCGGGTGCTGATGCTGGCGACCACGCCGGAGGAGCTCGTCCGGCGGGGAGCCCCGGTGGAGCAGGTGGCGACGGCGCGTGCGGTCGAGGGTGTCATGCGCTCGATCGGCAAGGAGCTCCGTGGCGGTGCCACGGCGAACCTGCTGCACGTGGACCCCGAGCTCGTGCCAGGCGGCTCCGCCGCCCTCGCCCCCGAGCTCGTCGAGCCGCTGGAGTTCCTGCTCTCGGCCCGGTCGGCCTACGTCTCCGGCCAGCCGCTGCGGGTCCGGGCCGCCGACCCCTCCCGCGGCGTGGCCACCGGGCGTGCCGCGGCCGGGGAGCAGGTGCGGGCCGACCGGCCACACGCGGGCAGCACGGTCGTGGTGACCGGTGCCGCGCGGGGTATCGGGGCCGACATCGCGCGCACCCTCGCCCGTGACGGGGCGGAGGTCGTCGGTGTCGACCTGCCGCAGGCCGGGGAGTCCCTCGCCCGGGTCATGAACGAGATCGGTGGGACCGCCCTGCAGCTCGACATCACGGCCCCGGGCGCGGGCGAGCGCATCGCCGCGGCCGTTGCGCGCACGGCCGCGGGCACCCTGCAGGCGATGGTGCACAACGCGGGGATCACCCGCGACAAGCTGCTGGTCAACACCGACGCCGCCCGTTGGGAGTCGGTGCTCCGGGTGAACCTCGCAGCCCAGTTCGCCATCAACGAGGTGCTCCTCTCGGGGATCGAGGGCGGGTTCGCGCCGGGTGGGGCGATCGTCGGCGTCTCGTCGACCTCCGGCATCGGGGGCAACCGCGGGCAGGCCAACTACGCCGCTTCCAAGGCGGGCGTGATCGGCATGGTCGACGCGCTTGCGCCGCAGCTCGCGCCGCGGGGCGTCACGGTGAACGCGGTGGCCCCGGGCTTCATCGAGACCGAGATGACCGGCAGCATGCCGGCCCTCGTCCGGGAGGTCGGGCGCCGCATCAACTCCATGGGTCAGGGCGGTCTGCCGGTGGACGTCGCCGAGGCCATCGCCTTCCTGGCGCGCCCGGGCAACGGTGGGGTCACCGGCCAGGTCCTGCGGGTCTGCGGCCAGAGCCAGCTGGGGGCGTGAGATGACGAGTCGCAGCACCTCTCCGACACGCGTCCCGTCGGCGTCGTCCGAGGTCGAGCTCCTCGAGGCCGTCCCGCACCCCGTCGCCCTCTTCCCCCGCGCCGTGCGTGCCCGGGGCCGCGGGAACCCGAGCCCGGAGGACCTCCCCGTGCGCCGTCTCGTGGTGCCCGGGGCCGGGTGGAGCATCCGGGAGCTCGCGGACTACTCGCGCCTCTGCGGATACCCCCTCGGTGGGCCGGTGCCCTCCACCTGGCTGCACGTGCGCACCTTCGGGCTGCAGATGCGGCTCATGACGGCCGACGACTTCCCGCTGGCCGTGCTCGGGCTCGTCCACCTGGCGAGCCGCTGGCGCATGCACGACCCGGTGGCGCCCGACGCGCGCCCGAGGCTCATGGTGTGGGCGCAGGACCTGGTCCCGCACGCCAAGGGTGCGCAGGTCACGCTCGCCGCGTCCGCCGAGGTGGACGGCCGGGTCGTCTGGGAGGGGTGGAGCGACTACCTCTCCCGGGGCACCACGCTGTCCGGGGCTACGGAGCTCTCCCGGGGCACGGGGCCGGCTGCCGGGGTGCCCACCCCGGAGCCCTCGGAGGCGGCAGCCCTGCCCGAGCGGGCCCGCTGGCGCCTGGGGGCCGACGCCGGGCGGCGCTACGCCGCGGTTTCCGGTGACGCGAACCCCATCCACCTCTCGGCCCCGACCGCCCGCCTGTTCGGGTTCCCGCGCGCGATCGCCCACGGCATGTTCACCGCCGCCCGGACAGTGGCCTGGCTCGGGCCGCAGGTGCCGGCCGCACACGAGATCGACGTGCGCTTTGCGAAGCCGCTGCTGCTGCCGGCCGCGGCCGTGCTGCGTTCGGACCGCTCGAGAGGCGTCTCCCGGGTGGCGGTCACCTCGCGGGACGCCTCCCGGGTGCACATGACGGGTTCCGTGCGCCCGCTCGGTCACTGAGGGAACGTGCAGATTCCGCGTCGTTTCAACGATTGGCGCGATCGGCACATCGTGTGTAACATTCTCCGAGCGGTCCGAAGGCCGCAAGCCCCTATAGCTCAGTCGGTAGAGCGTCTCCATGGTAAGGAGAAGGTCAGCGGTTCGATTCCGCTTGGGGGCTCTGGTGGTGGCCGGCCCGAGGGTCGGCCGTCCCGCCGCGGCGGGGTAGCTCAGCTGGTTAGAGCGCACGACTCATAATCGTGAGGTCAGGGGATCGAGCCCCCTCCCCGCTACTGGCAGACGGATCCTGGAACGGACCTGATGCCGTGCCCCGTAGGCACACCACGAACAATCCGTCCGAGAGCAGGTTGCCCCATGGCCAGCAAGAGCGCTGACGTCCGCCCGAAGATCACTCTGGCGTGCACGGACTGCAAGGAGCGCAACTACATCACCAAGAAGAACCGTCGGAACAACCCCGACCGTCTTGAGCTGAAGAAGTTCTGCGCCCGCTGCGACCAGCACACCGCGCACCGCGAGACCCGCTGAGGTCCGCACCACGCCTCCAGGAGGGCCGCCCCGCACGGGGCGGCCCTCCTGCGTGTCCGGGGTGTTCGCATAGGGTTCGGGCATGACGCCTGTCGAGACCGACGTCGCGACCGCCGGCACCCTCGCCGAGCGGATCAGCGGCCGCAGCTGGACCCTGTCGGACCCCTACCAGGTGGCCCGCCCCGCCATCCGCGAGTTCGCGCGGGCCGTGGGGGCGGAGCACCCGGTGCACCACGAGGTGGAGGCGGCCGTCGCCGCCGGCTACGCCGACCTGGTCGCCCCGCCCACCTTCGTCGTCAAGGTCACCCAGGCCGCCGACTTCCTGATGCTGGCCGACCCCGAGCTGGGCATCCGGCTGCAGAACGTGGTGCACGGGGAGCAGTCCTTCACGCACGAGCGCCCGGTCGTCGCCGGTGACGAGCTGACGGCCACCACGGACGTGTCCTCGGCCAAGATGGCGGGCACCACCTGCATGCTCCAGCTGCGCACCACGGTGCGGGACGAGGCGGACGACCTCGTGACCACCGGCACCTCCACGCTGGTCATCTCGACGGCCACCGACGCGGCGTCCCCGAAGGAGTCCTGATGACCCAGCAGCCCGAGACCGGTGTGCCCGCCCAGGACACCCCGACCGTGCGCGCCGCCGAGCTGTCGGTGGGTGACGTCGTCCTCGAGGAGACCGTCCGGCTCGACCGCGCGGATCTCGTGGCCTACGCCGGCGCATCCGGCGACCACAACCCCATCCACTGGAGCGATCGCATCGCGACCGAGGTGGGCCTGCCGGGCGTGCTCGCCCACGGCATGCTCACCATGGGCCGCGCCGCCACCTGCGTCGGCGACTGGGCCGGTGATCCCGCCCGCGTGCTCGGTGTCTCCACCCGCTTCTCGGCCCCCGTGGTCGTCCCCGACCCGGGTGGGGCGGTGCTCACCGTGACGGCCACGGTCAAGGCGGTGGACGGCGACCAGGTGACCCTGACCCTCGCGGTCGCCCAGGAGGGTGCGTCCAAGCCCGCCCTCGGTCGCGCGACCGCGGTCGTCGACCTCTCCGGGAGCGCGGCATGAGCGCGCCGACCCTCTCGGACGCCTCGGCCGTCGAGCACGACACCCCGCTGGCGCCGCTCACCACGCTGCGGGTGGGCGGTCCGGCCAGCACCCTCGTCCGGGCGACCACCCAGGAGGACCTCGTGGCCGCCGTGCGCCACGCCGACACGAACGGGGACGACCTGCTGCTGGTCTCCGGGGGCTCCAACCTCGTGATCAGCGACGCGGGTTTCGCCGGCACGGTCGTGCAGGTGGCCACCCGCGGCATCGTGGACGAACCGGTCGCCGACGGCGGTAGCGCGGGGCGGATCGAGGTGAGTGCGGCCGCAGGCGAGCCGTGGGACGCGTTCGTGGCGCACTGCGTCGAGCAGGGGTGGAGCGGTGTCGAGGCCCTGTCCGGCATCCCCGGCTGCGTCGGCTCGACGCCCATCCAGAACGTCGGCGCCTACGGTCAGGACGTCTCGCAGACCATCACCGGGGTCCGGGTGCTGGACCGGGAGTCCGGCGAGCTGCGCGAGATGTCCGCGGCCGAGTGCGAGTTCGCCTACCGCGACTCGCTGTTCAAGCGCACGCAGAAGGGCTCGACGGGCCGCTACGTCGTCCTCGAGGTGACCTTCCGCCTCGAGCAGGGCGGTCTGTCCCAGCCGGTGGCCTACGCCGCCCTGGCCTCCGGGCTGGACGTCGAGATGGGCGAGCGGGTGGCGCTGGCCGATGCACGGGAGGCCGTGCTGGCCCAGCGGCGTCAGCGGGGCATGGTCTGGGACGCCGATGACCACGACACCTGGTCGTGCGGCTCGTTCTTCACCAACCCGATCATCACCGCCGCCCAGATGGACGAGGTGCGGGCCCACGTCATCGAGCGGCTGGGTGTCGCGGCGCCGGAGCCGCCCGAGTTCCCCGCCGGGGAGGGCATGGTCAAGACCAGCGCGGCCTGGCTCATCGACAAGGCCGGCTACGGCAAGGGCTACGCGATGCCCGGGCCCGCGGCCCTCTCCACCAAGCACCCCCTGGCGATCACCAACCGGGGTGACGCGACGGCTGCCGACGTCGCGGCCCTCGCGCGCGAGGTGCGCCAGGGCGTGGAGGACGCCTTCGGGGTGCGACTGGTCAACGAGCCGGTGTTCGTCGGCCACCAGCTCTGAGGCCCAGCCCCGCAGAGCCTGAGGGAGGCCCACCCCCGATGGGGTGGGCCTCCGTCATGTCCGGGACGCCGGGGACCGGTCGTCGGAGCGCCCTGCCGATCAGGCGCGGCGAGCGCGGACCAGCACCACGCCACCGGCGGCCAGCAGGCCGAGCGCGGCCGCACCGGCAGCGCCGTCGTGCCCCTCGCCGGTGGTCGCCCCGGTGTCCACGATCGGGCCCTCCCGGCCCACCCGGTGGGTCTCGAAGAAGAACACCTCCTCGGTGGAGGGGTCCACGGTCATGCTGAGCCAGTCGGTGGCGGTGTCGCCGAAGGTCTCCACGCGCGTGAGGTTCTCGACGCCCCCGTACGCGGGCTCGTTCTCGTACTGGTGCTCGTCGCCGTGCAGCAGCAGGACCGGGCCGTCGAAGGCGGTGGCCCGCTCGAGCAGGAGGGCGCGCTCGGCGGCGAAGCCGGGTACGTCGGCGACCGGCTCGGCCTGCATCATGATCGCCACGGCCTCGTCCCCGCGCTCCTCCGCGGCGTCGAAGGCGGCGTCGATCCAGTCCAGGTTCGCCGCGCGCCGCTCACGGACCTCGGCCATGCGCTCGGCCGGGCGGTCGCCCTCGGCCAGCTCGTCCCAGGGGGCCTCGCCGTTCTCGCTGCCCACCACGTGGACCGTGGCGAAGGTCGTTCCCGCGGCGTGGAAGCGGACGTTCTCCACCGACTGGGCGTGGTCCGGCTGCTCGGCGGACTGCGGGGTGACCTCCATCGAGCGACCGCCGATGGTGCCCGAGGGGTTCGGGTAAAAGAGCCCGCGCGCGTGCTCCAGGCGCTCCGTCGGGATGTAGCGGCCCGCCTTCTCGCGGTGGCAGTCGGTCCACTCGTTGTCGCCCGGGGTCAGGACGAAGGGGGCCTCGAAGGTGTCGTACAGAGCCCGTGAGCGGGCCAGCAGCTCGTCGGAGCAGGGGGTGGAACCGGACTTCACGTCACCGGCGTGGAACACCCAGTCCCAGCTGTCGGTGCCGTTGACGTCGTCCACGAGGGCCGGGAACTGCTCGGTCTGCTCCGGGCCGTAGGGGGTGTCGCCGAGGACGGCCACACGGGCGACATCCTCCGTGGGCGGCTCACCGGCCCAGGCGGGGGTGGCCAGGGTGGTGAGGGCGGCGAGGGACACGAGGGACAGGGTGCGCTTCATGCGCGCACCCTCCTGCACCCGGGTGTCGCACGGGTGGCGCGCAGGTGTCCTGCAGGTGGCGGGTGGTCAGCGCCCGGCGACCCAGGCGTCGATGTCCACCTCGGCCGCGGCCACGACCTCCTGCGGGGCGCGGCTCGCGGCGAAGGAGGCCTTGGCCAGGTTCCCCAGGGCCGTCGAGTCCAGACCGTGGACGTCGCGTGCGGCGACGTACTGATCCGCCAGCCGCGAGCCGAAGAGCAGCGGGTCGTCGGCTCCCAGGGCGATGGTCGCGCCGGCGTCGAGCAGCTCGCGCAGCGGCACCTGCGCCAGGGCCGAGTAGACGCCGAGGGCCACGTTGCTGCCGGGGCACACCTCCAGCGCGATGCCGCGGCGGACCACCTCGGCGAGCAGATCGGGGTCCTCGCTGGCACGCACCCCGTGCCCCAGTCGGTGGGGTCCGAGTGCTCGCAGGGCGTCGTCGACGTGCCGGGGACCGAGCAGCTCGCCAGCATGCGGCACCGAGGCCAGCCCCGCCCGGCGGGCGATCGCGAACGCCCGCTCGAACTCGACGGTCTCGCCCCGGCGCTCGTCGTTGGAGAGGCCGAAGCCGACCACAGTGCCCGGTCCCTCGCCGGCGTGCTGGGCGGCCAGCCGGGCCAGGGCGCGGGCGTCGAAGGGATGGCGGGTGCGGCTGGCGGCCACGACGACGGCCACCCCCACCCCCTCCTCCTCGGAGGCACGGGCGGCCTCGTCCAGCACGATCTCCAGGGCGGGGGTGATGCCGCCGACGTGCGGCGCGTAGCTCGTCGGGTCGACCTGGATCTCCAGCCACCGGGAGCCCTCGGAGGCGTCGTCCTGCGCGGCCTCGCGGACGATCCGGCGCATGTCCGCCTCGGTCGTGACGCAGGCGCGGGCGGCGTCGTAGAGGCGCTGGAAGCGGAACCACCCGCGCTCGTCCGTGGCGCGGAGGGTGGGGGGCCAGTCGTCCACCAGGGCGCTGGGCAGGCGCATGCCCTTCTCGGCGGCGAGCTCGCGGAGCGTCCCGATCCGCATCGACCCCGTGAAGTGCAGGTGCAGGTGGGCCTTCGGCAGGCCCAGGAGCGGGTCACCCGGCCGGAGCAGGCCACCTGTGACGACGTCGTCGGGGGAGGGCGGGGTGGTACCGGCATCCATGGCGTGAGTCTGTCACCCGCCCCCGCGGGTCCGTCGCGCGGCCCGCGTCGTCGACCTCAGGCGTCGTCGGCCTCGGCGGCGGCGTCCTCGACTACCTCGCTGCCGTCGGAGACGAGGTCCTCGGTGCTCAGGTCCTCGGCGCGGTGCGGGAAGCTGTTGTCGCTCCTACCTCGAGTCTGTCACCCGAGCCAGGGACTGGTCCCGTCGAGAGGAGGGCCCCGGGGCGTTCGCCCCGGGGCCCGTTCGTCCCACCTGTTCCCCGTGCCTCAGTCGCACGGGGAAGTGCTCGACCGCCTCAGCGGGCCTCGCCCAGCAGCTTCTGGATGCGGCCCACGCCCTCGGCCAGGTCCTCGTCGCCCAGTGCGTAGGACAGCCGCAGGTAGCCCGACGGGCCGAAGGCCTCACCCGGCACGACGGCGACCTCGGCCTCCTCCAGGATCAGCGCGGCCAGCTCCAGCGAGGTCTGCGGGGTGCGCCCGCGGATCTCCTTGCCCAGGACGCCCTTCACGGACGGGTAGGCGTAGAAGGCGCCCTCCGGCCTCGGGCACTCCACCCCATCGATCTCGTTGAGCATCCGCACGATCGTCTGCCGGCGGCGGTCGAAGGCCTCGTGCATGCGCTCGACGTCCTCCAGGCCGCCCTCCAGCGCCGCGATCGCGGCGCGCTGGGAGACGTTCGCGACGTTCGAGGTGGCGTGCGACTGCAGGTTGGTCGCCGCCTTGATGACGTCGGCCGGGCCCGCCATCCAGCCGACGCGCCAGCCCGTCATCGCGTAGGTCTTGGCCACGCCGTTGAGTACCACGCAGGTGTCCGCGAGCTCGGGGACCACCACCGGCAGGGAGTGGAACTCCGCGTCGCCGTAGACCAGGTACTCGTAGATCTCGTCGGTGACCACCCAGATGCCGTGCTCCAGCGCCCAGCGCCCGATGGCCTCCATCTCGTCCCGGGTGAAGACCGCACCGGTGGGGTTGGAGGGGGAGACGAAGACCAGCGCCTTGGTGTTCTCGGTGCGCGCGGCCTCGAGCTGCTCGACGGTCACCTTGTACTGCTGGGTCTCGTCGGCGAAGACCTCGACGGGGATGCCGCCGGCGAGCTTGATGGACTCCGGGTAGGTGGTCCAGTAGGGGGCGGGCAGCAGCACCTCGTCACCCGGGTCGAGGAGCGCCGCGAAGGTGTTGTAGACGGCCTGCTTGCCGCCGTTGGTGACCAGCACCTGCTGCGGGGTCAGCTCCCGGCCGGAGTGGCGCTTCGTCGCCTCCACGATGGCCTGCTTGAGCTCCGGCAGGCCGCCGGCGGGCGTGTAGCGGTGGTTCGCCGGGTCCTGGCACGCGGCCGACGCGGCGTCGACGACGTGCGCGGGCGTGGGGAAGTCGGGCTCACCGGCGCCGAATCCGATGACGGGGCGTCCCTGTGCCTTGAGCTCCTTGGCCTTGGCGGTGACCGCCAGGGTCGCGGACTCGGCGATGGCGCCGATGCGACGGGAGACGCGGGCTGGCTGCTGGGCGGAGGACGTGTCCTGAGTCATGCCCCTCATTCTGGCAGCCTCCCGCGGTGCGTCGGCCCCATGTCCCCCGGGCGGGGCGTCGGCCCGCAGCGGGAACGCGGGGTCGTGGACGGGACCGGGTGGCGGTGGAGGCGGTCCCTGCAGTAGAGTCCTCGGTCGGTGCATCAGCGTGCACCGACCTCGTCGTCCGCCCCACGGTCGACGAAGGGCATTAGCTCAATTGGTAGAGCACCGGTCTCCAAAACCGGGGGTTGGGGGTTCGAGTCCCTCATGCCCTGCGCAGTCCGTCCCAGCGGAACCAGCACGTGAAGGAGTGACGGTGTCCGAGCAGAGCGCGGCGCCCGCCGAGCGCAGCACGGCCCCGGCCGGCCCGAACGGTCAGGTTCCGCTGCGGGAGCGCAAGGCCCAGGGGAGCAACCCCGTGTCCCGCTCCTTCAACGCAGTCGTCCTGTTCCTGCAGCAGGTGATGGACGAGCTGAGCAAGGTCGTCCGGCCGACCCGTGAGGAACTGGTCAGCTACACGATCGTGGTGATCGTGTTCGTGGTCGCCATG
Organism: Kytococcus sp. Marseille-QA3725; assembly: GCF_054950055.1. Taxonomy (NCBI): domain Bacteria; kingdom Bacillati; phylum Actinomycetota; class Actinomycetes; order Micrococcales; family Kytococcaceae; genus Kytococcus; species Kytococcus sp. Marseille-QA3725. The sequence goes on from NZ_JBUCLA010000001.1 coordinate 129,034, forward strand.
ATGATGTTCGTGTTCGGGCTCGACCAGGCGTTCTCGCGGCTGATCGACGTCGTCTTCGCCTGAGGCCGAGGCGCCACCCCGGGGCGGCCGCCGCCGAGTCGCGACCCGGGCAGAGCGATCCGCCGGACCCCGGCAACCAGCACACGTGGAGGAACCAGATCATGTCCGAGGAGACGCCTGACCAGGCGACCGAGTTCGAGGCCGACCAGGCCGTCGAGCAGGACGCTCCGGCCGACGAGGTCGAGCAGTCCGCCCCCGAGGCGGAGGAGTCGCCCGAGGCCGCCGACCAGGACGTGGACGCCGCCGGTGCGGACGAGCCCGACGCCGCGGAGGACGCCGTCCCCACGGCCGAGGACCAGGCCAAGGAGTTCAAGGCCATGCTGCGCGGTCAGTTCGGTGACTGGTACGTGCTGCACACCTACGCCGGGTACGAGAAGCGCGTTAAGGCCAATCTCGAGCAGCGCGCCGTCTCCATGAACATGGAGGACCACATCTTCCAGGCCGAGGTGCCGATGGAGACGGTCACCGAGATCAAGAACAACCAGAAGAAGACGGTCGAGCGCGTGCGCATGCCCGGCTACTGCCTGGTGCGCATGGACCTCACCAACGCCTCCTGGGGCACCGTCCGCAACACCCCCGGTGTCACCGGCTTCGTCGGCAACGCGACCGACCCCGTGCCGCTGAGCCTGGACGAGGTGTTCGACATGATGGCCCCCGACTTCGAGTCGCAGGCCGAGGCCGCCGCCGGCTCCCAGGAGGGCGCGACCACGGTCGAGTCGCAGGCCGGCACGCCGCAGATGCCGCACGTCGACTTCGAGGTCGGTGAGGCCGTCACCGTCATGGAGGGTCCGTTCGAGACCCTTCCTGCCACGATCTCCGAGATCAACGTCGAAGCACGCAAGGTGCAGGTGCTGGTCTCGATCTTCGGCCGGGAGACCCCGGTCGAGCTCGCGTTCAACCAGGTCGCCAAGATCTGATGCGGCGGGCGGGGCCACGTGCCCCCGCTCCCGTCGGGCCCCGCGGGGCCCGGACCCGCCACCGTGCGCGACGGTGGCACTGCAACCGGGTCATCGCCCACGGCGTAGGCCCACGACGAAGGAGAACAGCATGGCCCCCAAGAAGAAGGTCGCCAGCTTCATCAAGCTGCAGATCGAGGCCGGCGCCGCCACCCCGGCGCCCCCGGTCGGCCCGGCGCTCGGTGCCGCCGGCGTCAACATCATGGAGTTCGTCAAGGCGTACAACGCCGCGACGGAGAACCAGCGCGGCAACATCATCCCGGTGGAGATCACGGTCTACGAGGACCGCTCCTTCACCTTCATCACCAAGACCCCGCCGGCCGCCCAGCTCATCAAGAAGGCTGCCGGCGTCGCCAAGGGTTCCGGTGAGCCGCACGTGACCAAGGTCGGCAAGATCACCGACGCCCAGATCGGCGAGATCGCCGAGCTCAAGATGGCCGACCTGAACGCCAACGACATGGACATGGCCAAGCGCATCATCGCCGGCACCGCCCGCTCCATGGGCATCACCGTCGAGGGCTGAGTCCTCGGTGCCGCTCCCCGCGGCACCACCGCCGCCACGGCCTCCCGTGGCGGCTCCCCAGTGGCAGGGCCGGCGCTGGCCCGATGACCACGACTCCACACCGAACACCAGGAGAATCATGAAGCGCAGCAAGAACTACCGCGCCGCAGCGGAGAAGATCGAGGAGGGCCGGGTCTACACCCCCCGTGAGGCCATCGCCCTCGCCCAGGAGATCTCCACCACCAAGTGGGACTCCACCGTCGACGTGTCCCTGCGTCTGGGCATCGACCCGCGCAAGGCCGACCAGATGGTCCGCGGCACCGTGAACCTGCCCAACGGCACCGGCAAGACGGCCCGCGTCGTCGTGCTGGCCAACGCCGACAAGGCCGAGGCCGCCCGCGAGGCCGGCGCCGACCACGTCGGCTCCGACGACCTGGTCGAGAAGATCGCCGGCGGCTGGCTGGACTTCGACGCCGTCGTCGCCACCCCGGACCTCATGGGCAAGGTCGGTCGACTGGGCAAGGTCCTGGGCCCCCGCGGCCTGATGCCGAACCCGAAGACCGGCACGGTGACCATGGACGTCGCCAAGGCCGTCTCCGACATCAAGGGCGGCAAGATCGAGTTCCGCAACGACAAGCACGCCAACGTGCAGTTCATCATCGGCAAGTCGTCCTTCTCGACCGACCAGCTGGTCGAGAACTTCGAGGCCGCGATGGACGAGGTCATGCGTCTGCGTCCGTCGGCTGCCAAGGGTCGTTACATCACCCGCTCGGTGCTCTCCACCACGATGGGCCCCGGCATCCCGCTGGACCTGTCCGCGAAGACCGAGGCCTGAGCGCAGCACGTCCGCTCCGCCGGGCGCGTCCCGGCAGTGCTCCACGAAGGGCCCCCTCCGATCGGAGGGGGCCCTTCGTCGTCCCGGGCCCCGCTCGTCGGGCCGGCCTCCGGCGCCGACGGTGCATCCCGGTGCGGCCGCCGGCGTGGGCCGGTTCGGCCGTGCCCAGAACCATCAGGAGGACGGCGAGTGCGGTGGCCGCGGTGACCTGGACGGCCTTTGGGGCCGACCGGGCCCGTTGCAACGGAGCGAGGAGGCCGTCGCCGAAGGGGTCGGGACGGTGCCCGGTGACATCCGTCATCGGGAAGGGGTGGGGCTCGGCTTTGCGTGGGCGGCACCCGGTCGGCTAATCTGATGCGACCAATGACCGCCGGTCGTTGGTGCCTGCGCGCCGGAGACGGCAGGCGGGCACCACCGAAGGTTCCGCTCGACGGACGACCCGCGCAGGTGTGAGATGAGCTCCCCGTGGAGCCGACGACAGGTGCAGTACGCGCCATCGGTGTCGGCTTCAGGAGTTTGCCCCGTGCCTGCGCACGGGGTTTTTTCGTTCGTGGGCCCGGCATCACCACTGTAAGGAGGCCCACATGGCGAATCCCGAGAAGGATGCCGTCATCGCCGAGATCGCGTCGAATCTGCGCGACTCGAACGCGGCCGTGCTGACCGAGTACCGCGGCCTGACCGTGGCGCAGATGGCGGAGCTCCGCACCAAGCTGCGCGGCAACGCGACGTACTCCGTGGTGAAGAACACGCTGACCGCCCGTGCGGCGGCCGAGGTGGGGATCGACGCGTTCGACGACCACCTGACCGGCCCCACCGCCATCGCCTTCGTCACCGGTGACCCGGTCGAGGCGGCCAAGGGTCTGCGTGACTTCGCCAAGGAGAACGACAAGCTGGTCATCAAGGCCGGTCTCGTGGACGGGCAGGCCTACACGGCCGCCGACCTCGAGAAGCTCGCTAGCCTGGAGAGCCGCGAGACGCTGCTGGCCAAGCTGGCCGGCGCGATGAAGGCTCCGATGGCCAACACGGCGTCGCTGCTCAACGGCGCGCCCGCGCAGATGGCACGCCTGGCCGAGGCCCTGCGCGCCAAGGTCGAGACCGAGGGCCCGGTGTCCGGCGCCCCGGCCGCTGCAGACGCGCCCGCCGAGGACGCAGCTGCGCAGGACTCCGAGGAGTCCACCACCGACGTCGCCGAGGGTGGCGACGACAACTGATCGCCCGGGCACCCGCCCAGCGACCAGACCACATCACCCGCCCGGTCCGCCGGGCACGCCACTCACGGCAGTAACGAAAGGAAGCCACCATGGCCAAGCTCAGCAACGACGAGCTCATCGAGCAGTTCAAGGAGATGACGCTGATCGAGCTCTCCGAGTTCGTGAAGCAGTTCGAGGAGGTCTTCGAGGTCACCGCCGCCGCGCCGGTCGCGGTCGCCGGTGCCGCCCCGGCCGCTGGCGGCGACGCCGGCGCCGGTGCCGACGAGGAGAAGACCGAGTTCGACGTCATCCTCGCCGCCGCCGGTGACAAGAAGATCGGCGTCATCAAGGAGGTGCGCGGTCTGACCTCCCTGGGTCTGAAGGAGGCCAAGGACCTCGTGGACGGCGCCCCCAAGCCCGTCCTGGAGGGTGTCTCCAAGGAGGAGGCCGACAAGGCCAAGGAGGCCCTCGAGGGCGCCGGCGCCACCGTCGAGGTCAAGTGATCTCCGGGGATCACTGATCCCCTCTCCGCACCGCGGACGCCGAGCGGGCCCCACCCTTTCCGGGTGGGGCCCGCTTCGTCGTCCCGGAAAACCGGGTGACCTCGTCGGTGGGGACCTCTACGTCGAGCGCATGTCGCCGGACCGCGCCCCGATCGCAACCCGGTACCCCCTCCGTGCGGCCGGTCGGCTGGCGCCGGCTCGCCACGCAGGTGACCCTGGCCGCGCTGGTCATCCTGGGCGTCGGCGGTGTCGGGCAGTCGGTCGGTGCGGTCGTCGCGGGACGACCCGCCGAGGACCCTGACACGACGCTCGTGGGTTGGCTCGCCGTCGCGCTGGTCGGGGGCGTGCTGCTCGACGCGGTCGGGCGGCTCCTGTGGGTCGGGGAGGTCGACCGGGCCGAGGGGGAGCTCATCGACCGCATCGACGACGACGCGCGCGAGATCGGCCTGCTGAGCCGGGAGATGCTGTGGAACGTGTTGTCGACGGTCGTCTCGATCGTGCCCATGTGGGTGGTCGCCGGCCTGACCTGGTGGCCCTGCCCCCGGGGGGGGGGGCTGGTCTCGAGGGCGGCACCCGTCCCCGAGCCGGTGCGTGCCGAACCGCTGAGGCACCTGGAGACGCAGGACCTCGAGATGGTCCACGACGACGGGACCGTCGGGGTGGAAGGAGCGCGGCTCAGGGTGGAGGCCGGGGAGCTGGTGCTCCTGGTGGGGGCGGTGGGCTCCGGCAAGTCCAGCCTGCTCCGCGGCCTCGCCGGCCTCGAGCACACCCGCGGGTCCATCCGGTGGAACGGGCGGCCGGTGGCCGACCCGGAGTCGTTCCTGCGTCCTGGGGACCTCGCCGGGCGACCCGCGGGGCTCGGTCGTGCGTGTCGGATTGACCCTGCCCCGTGGGCTGGGGCACAGTGCAACCGCCCGCGGACCGGGGTGGGGCGGGAGGCAGTCGTGGACGCGGCGGGGTGGCCCGCGCCCGTCGGCGTCCCTTGACGGGGTGGGGTGTGTCGTGTACTGTGACTCTTTGCGCTGCCCCCTGCTCTCTATCTCTCTACTCGTGACGCCCGCGCCAGACGACCACCGGATCCTCCGCCTCGCGCGTGGGAGAGGCCGTCGTCAGACCGTCCTGACCCAGACCGTTCGCGCCGTGTGCGCGGTGACCGCCGTCGACCGACCGTCCTCCAGCCCGCATCCTCGGGGCCGGGGTCCGTGGGTGATGAACGGTGGATCCGGTGGGGGTCGGTTCGTGGGCTCCCGGGTGAGGCGACGGGGAGGGGCCGGGTGGCGTGACCGCACCGAACATGCACGGCCTTGAGGAAGGACACTCCTTGGCTGCCTCGCGCACTGCTGACCAGAACGTCTCGACCGCACGCACCGCTTCCGGGCGTCTGTCGTTCTCCCGCATCCACGAGCCCCTGGAGGTCCCGGACCTCCTGGCCCTCCAGACCGAGAGTTTCGACTGGCTGCTCGGCAACGAGGCTTGGCAGGAGCGGGTGGCCGAGGCGAAGGCCGCCGGCCGCAACGACCTCTCGATGACCTCGGGGCTGGAGGACATCTTCGAGGAGATCTCCCCGATCGAGGACTTCTCCGAGACGATGTCGCTGAGCTTCTCGGAGCACCGCTTCGAGGAGATCAAGTACACCGAGGACGAGTGCATCGAGCGGGACATGACCTACTCGGCCCCGCTGTTCGTCACTGCCGAGTTCATGAACGGCGAGACCGGTGAGATCAAGTCGCAGACCGTCTTCATGGGTGACTTCCCCCTGATGACGAAGCGCGGCACCTTCATCATCAACGGCACCGAGCGTGTCGTCGTCTCCCAGATCGTCCGCTCCCCGGGCGTCTACTTCGAGCGCTCCTTCGACCGGGCGACCGACAAGGAGATCTACTCGGCCAAGATCATCCCCAGCCGTGGTGCGTGGCTGGAGTTCGAGGTCGACAAGAAGGACATGGTCGGGGTCCGTGTCGACCGCAAGCGCAAGCAGTCGGTCACTGTGCTCCTGAAGGCCCTCGGCTGGACCGAGGCCCAGATCCTCGAGGAGTTCGGCCAGTACGAGTCCATCCGGGCCACCCTGGAGAAGGACCACACGGCCAACCAGGACGAGGCGCTGCTGGACATCTACCGCAAGCTGCGCCCGGGCGAGCCGCCGACGGTCGAGGCCGCCCAGAACCTGCTGGACAACCTCTACTTCAACGGCAAGCGCTACGACCTGGCCAAGGTCGGCCGCTACAAGATCAACAAGAAGCTGGGCCTGGACGCCGAGCTGACCGACTCCACGCTGGGTGTCGAGGACATCGTCCGCACCATTCGCTACATCGTGGCGCTGCACGCCGGTGAGACCACCATGACCGGCACCCGCCACGGCGAGGAGGTGGAGCTGCGCGTCGAGACCGACGACATCGACCACTTCGGCAACCGTCGCCTGCGTACCGTCGGCGAGCTCATCCAGAACCAGGTCCGAACCGGCCTGTCGCGCATGGAGCGCGTCGTCCGTGAGCGCATGACCACCCAGGACGTCGAGGCGATCACGCCGCAGACCCTGATCAACATCCGTCCCGTGGTGGCGGCCATCCGCGAGTTCTTCGGCACCAGCCAGCTCTCGCAGTTCATGGACCAGAACAACCCGCTGGCGGGCCTGACGCACAAGCGTCGTCTGAGCGCCCTCGGCCCGGGTGGTCTGTCCCGTGACCGCGCCGGCATGGAGGTCCGCGACGTCCACCCGTCGCACTACGGCCGCATGTGCCCGATCGAGACGCCCGAGGGTCCCAACATCGGTCTGATCGGTGCGCTGGCCTCCTACGGCCGGATCAACCCCTTCGGCTTCGTCGAGACCCCCTACCGGGCGGTCAAGAACGGTTACGTCTCCGACGACGTCCAGTACCTGACGGCGGACGAGGAGGACGACTTCGTCATCGCCCAGGCGAACGCCCCGCTCACCGAGGACGGGCAGTTCGCCGGCGAGCGCGTGCTCGTGCGCTCCAAGGGCGGCGAGGTCGAGTTCGTGCCGCGCGAGGAGGTCGACTACATGGACGTCTCGCCGCGCCAGATGGTGTCGGCCGCGACCGCCATGATCCCGTTCCTCGAGCACGACGACGCCAACCGTGCCCTGATGGGCGCCAACATGCAGCGTCAGGGCGTGCCGCTGGTGCAGGCCGAGGCCCCGCTGGTGGGTACCGGCATCGAGCACCGTGCCGCGCTGGACACCGGTGACGTGGTGCGTGCCGACAAGGCCGGCGTCGTGCAGTCGGTGTCCGCCGACCTGGTCAGCGTCCAGAACGACGACGGCACCTACCAGGCGTACCGCATCGACAAGTTCAGCCGGTCCAACCAGGGCACCTGCTACAACCAGCGCGTCGTGGTCTCGGCCGGCGACCGCGTGGAGAAGGGCCAGCTCATCGCGGACGGCCCGTCCACCGACCAGGGCGAGATGGCGCTGGGCAAGAACCTGCTCGTGGCCTTCATGCCGTGGGAGGGCTACAACTACGAGGACGCGATCATCCTGTCGCAGCGCCTCGTGCAGGACGACACGCTCTCCTCGATCCACATCGAGGAGCACGAGATCGACGCCCGCGACACCAAGCTGGGCCCGGAGGAGATCACGCGGGACATCCCGAACGTCTCCGACGACGTGCTCTCCGACCTCGACGAGCGCGGCATCATCCGCATCGGTGCCGAGGTGCGCGACGGCGACCTGCTGGTCGGCAAGGTCACCCCGAAGGGTGAGACCGAGCTGACCCCGGAGGAGCGCCTGCTGCGCGCCATCTTCGGCGAGAAGGCCCGCGAGGTCCGCGACACCTCCATGAAGGTGCCGCACGGCGAGACCGGAACGGTCATCGGCGTGAAGGTCTTCGACCGCGAGGAGGGTGACGAGCTGCCCCCGGGCGTGAACCAGATGGTCCGCGTCTACGTGGCGAACAAGCGCAAGATCACCGACGGTGACAAGCTCGCCGGCCGTCACGGCAACAAGGGGGTCATCTCCAAGATCCTCCCGGTGGAGGACATGCCCTTCCTGCCCGACGGCACCCCGGTGGACGTCGTGCTCAACCCGCTGGGTGTGCCCAGCCGCATGAACGTCGGCCAGGTGCTCGAGCTCCACCTCGGCTGGGCGGCCGCCAACGGCTGGAAGATCGAGGGCGACCCCGAGTGGGCGCAGAACCTCACCGCGGCCCACCGCGAGACCGAACCGTGGACCCGCGTGGCCACCCCGGTGTTCGACGGTGCGCGCGAGGAGGAGATCACCGGTCTGCTCGACTCGACCCACCCGTCGCGCGACGGCGACCGGCTGATCGACGGCTCCGGCAAGGCCCGCCTGTTCGACGGCCGCACCGGTGAGCCGTACCCGGACCCGGTGTCCGTGGGCTACATGTACATCCTCAAACTCCACCACCTGGTGGACGAGAAGATCCACGCCCGCTCCACCGGCCCGTACTCGATGATCACGCAGCAGCCGCTGGGTGGTAAGGCCCAGTTCGGTGGCCAGCGCTTCGGTGAGATGGAGGTCTGGGCCCTGGAGGCCTACGGCGCCGCCTACGCGCTGCAGGAGCTGCTGACGATCAAGTCCGACGACGTCACGGGACGCGTCAAGGTCTACGAGTCCGTCGTCAAGGGCGACAACGTCCCCGAGCCCGGCATCCCCGAGTCCTTCAAGGTGCTCATCAAGGAGATGCAGTCCCTGTGCCTGAACGTCGAGGTCCTCTCGACCGACGGCCAGAACATCGACCTGCGCGAGCAGGACCAGGAGGTCTTCCGCGCGGCGGAGGAGCTCGGCATCGACCTGAGCCGGCGCGAGCCGAGCTCGGTCGAAGAGGTCTGAGAAGACCCCGAGCAGACCCTCTAGCCCCCGGAACACGAGAGAAGGACACCTGTGCTCGACGTCAACTTCTTCGACGAGCTTCGCATCGGACAGGCCACTGCCGACGACATCCGCCAGTGGAGCCACGGCGAGGTCAAGAAGCCGGAGACCATCAACTACCGCACCCTGAAGCCCGAGAAGGACGGACTCTTCTGCGAGAAGATCTTCGGTCCCACCCGGGACTGGGAGTGCTACTGCGGCAAGTACAAGCGCGTGCGCTTCAAGGGCATCATCTGCGAGCGCTGCGGTGTCGAGGTGACCCGCTCGGCCGTGCGCCGTGAGCGCATGGGCCACATCGAGCTGGCCGCCCCGGTCACGCACATCTGGTACTTCAAGGGTGTGCCCAGCCGCCTCGGCTACCTGCTGGACCTGGCCCCGAAGGACCTCGAGAAGGTCATCTACTTCGCCGCCTACGTCATCACCGAGGTGGACGAGGAGGGTCGCCACAACGACCTGCCCTCGCTGGAGGCCGAGATCCAGACGGAGATCAAGGCCACCGAGAGCCGCCGCGACGCGGACGTCGAGGCCCGGGCCAAGAAGCTCGAGAGCGACATCGCCGAGCTCGAGGCCGAGGGCGCCAAGTCCGACGCCAAGCGCAAGGTGCGCGACTCCGCCGAGCGCGAGATGAACCAGATCCGCAAGCGCGCCGACCAGCAGATCGAGCGCGTGGAGCAGGTCTGGGACCGTTTCAAGAACCTCAAGGTCCAGGACCTCGAGGGCGACGAGATGCTCTTCCGCGAGATGCGCGACCGCTTCGGCATGTACTTCGAGGGCGGCATGGGCGCCGCGGCGCTCCAGAAGCTGCTGCAGGGCTTCGACCTCGAGGCCGAGGCCGAGAAGCTGCGCGAGATCATCGCGACCGGCAAGGGCCAGAAGAAGACCCGCGCCCTGAAGCGCCTCAAGGTGGTCACGGCCTTCCTGACCACCGACAACGAGCCGCAGGGCATGGTCCTGGACGCCGTCCCGGTCATCCCGCCGGACCTGCGTCCGATGGTGCAGCTGGACGGTGGCCGCTTCGCGACCTCCGACCTGAACGACCTGTACCGCCGCGTCATCAACCGCAACAACCGTCTGAAGCGCCTGCTCGACCTCGGTGCGCCCGAGATCATCATCAACAACGAGAAGCGCATGCTGCAGGAGTCCGTGGACTCCCTGTTCGACAACGGTCGTCGCGGTCGTCCGGTCACCGGTCCGGGCAACCGTCCGCTGAAGTCGCTCTCGGACATGCTCAAGGGAAAGCAGGGTCGCTTCCGTCAGAACCTGCTGGGCAAGCGCGTGGACTACTCGGGCCGTTCGGTCATCGTGGTGGGTCCGCAGCTCAAGCTGCACCAGTGCGGTCTGCCCAAGCAGATGGCCCTGGAGCTCTTCAAGCCGTTCGTGATGAAGCGTCTGGTCGACCTCGACCACGCGCAGAACATCAAGTCGGCCAAGCGCATGGTCGAGCGCCAGAACCCGATGGTGTGGGACGTGCTCGAGGAGGTCATCACCGAGCACCCGGTGCTGCTGAACCGTGCACCCACGCTGCACCGCCTCGGCATCCAGGCGTTCGAGCCGCAGCTCATCGAGGGCAAGGCGATCCAGATCCACCCGCTGGTCTGCACCGCCTTCAACGCCGACTTCGACGGTGACCAGATGGCCGTGCACCTGCCGCTGTCCGCCGAGGCGCAGGCCGAGGCCCGCATCCTGATGCTCTCGAGCAACAACATCCTCAAGCCGGCCGACGGCCGGCCGGTGACCATGCCGACCCAGGACATGATCATCGGTCTGTACCACCTGACCTCCCAGGTGCTCGGCACGGACGACCTGAAGACCGAGGACCTCCGCCACTTCGCCAGCCAGTCCGAGGCCCGCATGGCCTACGACCGCGGTGAGATCGAGCTCGGGACCCCGATCGTCATGCGTCTGCCGCACGTCGTGCCGCCCGCCGGCTTCGATGGCGAGCTGGAACTCGACGAGAAGGGCTACGCGCCGATGCTGACCCTGCAGACCACGCTGGGTCGGGCGATCTTCAACGAGTCGCTGCCGGAGAACTTCCCGTTCGTGAACAACGCGGTGGACAAGAAGGTCCTCTCCAACATCATCAACGCCCTGGCCGAGCGCTACGACAAGGTCGACGTCGCCGCCTCGCTGGACGCGCTGAAGGAGAACGGCTTCTACTGGGCCTCCCGCTCGGGTACGACCGTGGCCATCTCCGACGTCGTGGTGCCGGACAACAAGTCCGAGATCCTCGAGAGCTACGAGACCAAGGCCGCCAAGGTGCAGGTGCAGTACGAGCGCGGTCTGATCACCGACGACGAGCGCCGTCAGGAGCTCATCGAGATCTGGACGCAGGCGACCAACGAGGTCGCGAAGGTCATGGAGAACAACTTCCCGGCCGACAACCCGATCTACCGCATGGTCACCTCCGGTGCCCGTGGTAACTGGTTCCAGCTGCGTCAGATCGCCGGCATGCGTGGCCTCATGGCCAACCCGAAGGGTGAGATCATCCCGCGTCCGATCAAGGCCTCGTTCCGCGAGGGCCTGACGGTGCTGGAGTTCTTCATCTCGACGCACGGTGCCCGAAAGGGTCTGGCCGACACCGCGCTGCGTACCGCCGACTCGGGTTACCTGACCCGTCGCCTGGTGGACGTCTCGCAGGACGTCATCGTCCGCGAGGCCGACTGCGGCACCGGTCGCGGCGTGAAGGTCACCATCGGTCAGCGGGGCCTGGAAGGCACCGTGACGGTGGACGACGAGGTCGAGTCGACCGCCTACGCCCGCACCGTGGCGGAGGACATCGAGGTCGACGGCACCCTCGTGGCGAACGCCGGTGACGACCTGGGTGACGTGCTCATCGAGAAGCTCGTGGCGGCCGGCGTGGACAAGGTCAAGGTCCGCTCCGTGCTCACCTGCGAGTCCACGGTCGGCACCTGCGCCAAGTGCTATGGCCGCTCGCTGGCCACCGGCCAGCTGGTCGACATCGGTGAGGCCGTCGGCATCGTCGCCGCGCAGTCGATCGGTGAGCCCGGCACCCAGCTGACGATGCGCACCTTCCACACCGGTGGTGTGGCCGGTGACGACATCACGCAGGGTCTGCCGCGTGTGGTCGAGTTGTTCGAGGCGCGCACCCCGAAGGGTGTCGCCCCGATCGCCGAGGCCGCCGGTCGCATCCGCATCGAGGACGCGGACAAGCAGCGTCGGATCATCCTGGTGCCGGACGACGGCACCGAGGAGCACGCCTACCTCGTCGGCAAGCGCACCCGCCTCCTGGTGGAGGAGGGGCAGGCGGTCGTGGCCGGGCAGCAGCTCGTCGTCGGTGCGGTGGACCCGAAGCAGGTCCTGCGCATCCTCGGCCCGCGGGCCGTCCAGCAGCACCTCGTCGACGAGGTGCAGGGCGTCTACCGCCAGCAGGGTGTGTCGATCCACCAGAAGCACATCGAGGTGATCGTCCGCCAGATGCTGCGTCGCATCACCATCATCGAGGAGGGTGCGACCAACCTGCTGGCCGGTGACCTGGTGGAGCGCTCCCGCTTCGAGGCCGAGAACCGTCGCGTGGTGGCCGAGGGCGAGAAGCCCGCCTCGGGCCGTCCCGAGCTGATGGGCATCACCAAGGCCTCGCTGGCCACGGAGTCCTGGCTGTCGGCGGCCTCCTTCCAGGAGACCACCCGCGTCCTCACCGAGGCCGCGATGCACGGCAAGGGCGACCCGCTGTTGGGCCTCAAGGAGAACGTCATCCTCGGAAAGCTCATCCCCGCCGGCACGGGGCTGCAGCGCTACCGCAACGTCACCGTCGAGCCCACCGAGGAGGCGAAGGCTGCGGCGTACGCGGTCAGCGACTTCGAGAGCTTCGACTTCTCGGCGTTCGGCGAGGGCACCGGCGAGGCGGTCCGCCTCGACGAGGTGGACACCGGCGACTACCGCTGGTGAGCCGCGCCGCCCACCCGGGCGGACGTCGCTGAGATCGTGAGGGCCCCTCCGCCGGAGGGGCCCTCACGGCATTCCGGGCGAGTGCGCGCTCTGGTGCGGGAGATGCCGCGGGTCGCCCGGCCCATCCCGATTTGGCCCGTGGCCACGGGTGCAATAAAGTATTCGATTGGCGTGGGCTCACCTGCGCCGTCCCCTCACCGGGCAGCCCGGCGATGCCGTGGAAGTGCGGGTGGGGGAGCGTGCGACCGCACGACGTCGCGATCCGGTCGGACCCGTCGGCCCGGTGTCGCGGTGGCGGTCGTGCGACTCATCCAGGAGCCGTGAGAGCGGCGACAACGACGAAACACGGAGTTTCATCAGTGCCTACCATCAACCAGCTGGTCCGCAAGGGCCGCCGGGACAAGGTCAAGAAGCTTGACGCCCCGGCCCTCAAGGGCTCGCCCCAGCGCCGTGGCGTGTGCACCCGCGTGTACACCACCACCCCCAAGAAGCCGAACTCGGCCCTCCGCAAGGTCGCGCGTGTGCGCCTGACCAGCGGCATCGAGGTCACGGCCTACATCCCGGGCGTCGGCCACAACCTGCAGGAGCACTCGATCGTCCTCGTCCGCGGCGGCGGCGTGAAGGACCTCCCGGGTGTCCGCTACAAGATCATCCGCGGTGCGCTCGACGCCCAGGGCGTCAAGGACCGCAACCAGGCTCGTTCCCACTACGGCGCGAAGAAGGAGAAGAAGTAATGCCTCGTAAGGGCCCCGCTCCCAAGCGCCCGTTGGCCGTCGACCCGGTGCACGGGTCGCAGCTGGTCACGCAGCTGGTGAACAAGATCCTGCTGGACGGCAAGAAGTCCGTCGCCGAATCCATCGTCTACGGCGCCCTCGAGGGCGTGCAGGAGAAGACCGGCACCGACCCCGTCCAGACCCTCAAGCGCGCCCTGGACAACATCCGTCCGGCCCTCGAGGTCAAGTCCCGCCGTGTCGGTGGTGCGACCTACCAGGTGCCGATCGAGGTCAAGCCGGCTCGTGCTACCACCCTCTCCCTGCGCTGGCTCGTGGGCTACGCCCGCCAGCGTCGTGAGAAGACGATGACCGAGCGCCTCATGAACGAGATCCTCGACGCCTCGAACGGCCTGGGTGCCGCGGTCAAGCGCCGCGAGGACACCCACAAGATGGCCGAGGCCAACAAGGCGTTCGCCCACTACCGCTGGTGATCCGGTGGTCACCGGTGGTGGCCACGTGCCACCATCGGTGACCGTCGCTGCGCGGCAGTGCACTGACTACACCTGACGAACACACCCACTCGAGCGAGAAGAGAGACCGTGGCACAGGACGTCCTCACGGACCTCAAGCAGGTCCGCAACATCGGCATCATGGCGCACATCGATGCCGGCAAGACCACGACCACCGAGCGCATCCTGTTCTACACGGGTGTGAACCACAAGATGGGTGAGACCCACGACGGTGCGTCGACGACCGACTGGATGGACCAGGAGAAGGAGCGTGGTATCACCATCACCTCCGCTGCCGTGACCTCCTTCTGGAAGGGCACGCAGATCAACCTGATCGACACCCCGGGACACGTTGACTTCACCGTCGAGGTGGAGCGCAACCTGCGCGTCCTGGACGGCGCCGTCGCCGTGTTCGACGGCAAGGAGGGTGTCGAGCCCCAGTCCGAGACCGTGTGGCGGCAGGCCGACAAGTACGGCGTCCCGCGCATGTGCTTCATCAACAAGATGGACAAGATGGGCGCGGACTTCTACTACTCCGTGCAGACCATCGTGGACCGTCTGGGCGCCAAGCCGCTGGTGATGCAGCTGCCCATCGGCTCCGAGTCCGACTTCATCGGCATGGTCGACCTGGTCACCATGAAGGCGTTCACCTGGTCCAAGGAGACCCCGCTGGGTGAGGCCTACGGGATCGACGAGATCCCGGCCGACCTGCAGGACAAGGCGGAGGAGTACCGGACCCAGCTCATCGAGACCGTGGCCGAGAGCTCCGAGGAGCTCATGGAGAAGTACCTCGGCGGCGAGGAGCTGACCGAGGACGAGATCCGCGCCGGTGTCCGTGCGCTCACCCTGGCCAACGAGGTCAACCCCGTGTTCTGCGGCACCGCCTTCAAGAACAAGGGCGTCCAGCCGCTGCTGGACGCGGTCGTGTCCTACCTCCCATCGCCGGTGGACCTGCCCCCGATCGAGGGCATCCTGCCGAACGACGAGGAGACCACCGTCGAGCGCGCGCCGTCCGCCAAGGAGCCGTTCGCGGCCCTGGCCTTCAAGGTCGCGACGCACCCGTTCTTCGGTCAGCTGACCTACATCCGCGTGTACTCCGGTGAGATGACCTCCGGGTCGGCCCTCCTGAACGCCACCAAGGGCAAGAAGGAGCGTCTGGGCAAGATGTTCCAGATGCACGCCAACAAGGAGAACCCGGTGGAGAAGGTGTCCGCCGGTCACATCTACGCCGTGATCGGTCTGAAGGACACCACCACCGGCGACACGCTGTGCGTGCCCGAGAGCCCGGTCGTGCTGGAGTCGATGACCTTCCCGGCGCCGGTGATCCACGTGGCCATCGAGCCGAAGACCAAGGGTGACCAGGAGAAGCTTTCCACGGCCATCCAGAAGCTCGCCGAGGAGGACCCGACCTTCACGGTGAACCATGACGAGGAGACCGGCCAGACCGTCATCGGCGGCATGGGCGAGCTGCACCTCGACATCCTCGTGGACCGCATGAAGCGCGAGTTCAAGGTCGAGGCCAACGTGGGTGCCCCGCAGGTGGCCTACCGCGAGACGATCCGCCGTCCGGTGGAGAAGTTCGACTACACCCACAAGAAGCAGACTGGTGGTTCGGGTCAGTTCGCCAAGGTGCAGCTGTCCTTCGAGCCGCTGGAGCAGACCGAGGAGGAGGACGGCGAGCTCTACGAGTTCGAGAACGCCGTCACCGGTGGTCGCGTCCCGCGCGAGTACATCCCCTCGGTGGACCAGGGCATCCAGGAGGCCATGCAGCTGGGTGTGCTCGCCGGCTACCCGCTGGTGGGCATCAAGGCCACCCTGCTGGACGGCGCGTACCACGACGTCGACTCCAGCGAGATGGCGTTCAAGATCGCCGGCTCCATGGCCCTCAAGGAGGCCGTCCGCAAGGCCGACCCGGTCCTGCTCGAGCCGATGATGGCCGTCGAGGTGCGTACGCCCGAGGAGTACATGGGTGACGTCATCGGCGACATCAACGCGCGTCGCGGCACGATCCAGTCCATGGACGACGTGTCGGGCTCCAAGCTCGTCCGCGGCCGTGTGCCGCTGTCGGAGATGTTCGGGTACGTCGGTGACCTGCGGTCGAAGACCCAGGGTCGTGCCAACTACTCGATGCAGTTCGACTCCTACGGTGAGGTTCCGAAGAACGTCGCCGAGGAGATCGTGAAGAAGGTTCGTGGCGAGTGACCCTCCCCGGGTACACTCCCTGAGCCTGATTCGCAACAGTTCCCAGTAATCAGCAATACTCACGCACTGATCCCCGCAATCCCGCGGCGACCCCAGCGTGAGAACCACACGTCCAACAGGAGGACCCCAGTGGCGAAGGCAAAGTTCGAGCGGAGCAAGCCGCACGTCAACATCGGCACCATCGGTCACATCGACCACGGCAAGACGACGCTGACGGCTGCCATCTCCAAGGTTCTGCACGACCGTTTCCCGGAGCTGAACGAGGCGTCGCCGTTCGACACCATCGACAAGGCGCCCGAGGAGAAGCAGCGCGGCATCACGATCTCGATCGCGCACATCGAGTACCAGACGGAGGCGCGTCACTACGCCCACGTCGACTGCCCCGGTCACGCGGACTACGTGAAGAACATGATCACCGGTGCCGCCCAGATGGACGGCGCGATCCTCGTGGTCGCCGCGACCGACGGCCCGATGCCGCAGACCAAGGAGCACGTGCTCCTGGCCCGCCAGGTCGGCGTCCCCTACATCGTGGTGGCGCTGAACAAGGCCGACATGGTCGACGACGAGGAGATCATGGAGCTCGTCGAGATGGAGGTCCGCGAGCTGCTCTCCGAGTACGACTTCCCGGGCGACGACGTGCCGGTGGTGAAGATCTCCGCTCTGAAGGCCCTCGAGGGCGACCAGGAGTGGGGCGACAAGATCGTCGAGCTCATGACCGCCGTCGACGAGGCCATCCCGGAGCCGGAGCGCGACATCGACAAGCCGTTCCTCATGCCGGTGGAGGACGTCTTCACCATCACCGGTCGTGGCACCGTGGCCACCGGCCGCATCGAGCGCGGTGTGCTCACCGTCAACGACGATGTGGAGCTCGTGGGTATCCGCGAGGACAAGCAGTCCACCACCGTCACCGGTATCGAGATGTTCCGCAAGCTGCTCGACGAGGGTCGTGCGGGTGAGAACGTCGGTCTGCTGCTCCGCGGCACCAAGCGCGAGGACATCGAGCGCGGCCAGGTCATCTGCAAGCCGGGTTCGATCACCCCGCACAAGAAGTTCGAGGGCTCGGTCTACATCCTGTCCAAGGACGAGGGTGGCCGTCACACCCCGTTCTACGACAACTACCGTCCGCAGTTCTACTTCCGCACCACCGACGTGACCGGTGTGGTGAACCTGCCGGAGGGCACCGAGATGGTGATGCCCGGTGACAACACCGAGATGACCGTCGAGCTGATCCAGCCCGTCGCCATGGAGGAGGGCCTGAAGTTCGCCATCCGTGAGGGTGGTCGTACCGTCGGCGCCGGCCAGGTCACCAAGATCCTGGACTGATCCAGCGCCCTCACGGGCACTGCGCCGACGCGGTCGGCCGCGTCATCGAAG
Source organism: Kytococcus sp. Marseille-QA3725 (assembly GCF_054950055.1). Lineage (NCBI taxonomy): Bacteria > Bacillati > Actinomycetota > Actinomycetes > Micrococcales > Kytococcaceae > Kytococcus > Kytococcus sp. Marseille-QA3725. The sequence continues at coordinate 146,630 of NZ_JBUCLA010000001.1, forward strand.
GCCCCCGACCCACCAGGGTCGGGGGCCTTCGTGCTGCGCGGGCCCGCCCTGTGCTCCATGGACGGACTCCCTCCTGGCGCCGGGACCCTCGTGAACGTCATCGCCGTGGTCGTCGGGTCCCTGGTGGGGATGGCGTTCGGCGACCGTCTGCCGCAGCGGGCGCACGACGTCGTCACCGACGCCCCGGGGCTGGTGACCCTCATGATGGCCGGACTCTCCGTGGGGGTGGTGGGCTCGCAGGAACCGGAGCGAGCCGTGGGGGAGGGGGTCCCGGTCCTGGTGGTGCTGGGTGCCCTGGTCTTCGGCGGCGTGGTCGGTTCGCTGGCCCGGGTCGAGGAGCGCATGGAGGGCTTGGCGGGCCGGCTGCAGGCGGTGCTCGGTGGTGGGAGCTCCCCGGGCGCCACGCAGGAGGGCGGGGCCGAGGGTCCGCAGGCGACCGGGGAGCGGTTCGTGCGCGGGTGGACGACGGCCTCGCTCCTGTTCTGCGTCGGCCGCTGACGGTGCTGGGCTCGCTGAACGACGGCCCGGGGCGGGGACCGACCAGCTGGCGCTGAAGTCGGCCCTCGACCTGTTCGCGGCCACGGCGTTCGCCTCCGCGTTCGGGGGTCGGGGTGCTGTGCTCCGCGGTCACGGTGCTGGTGGTCCAGGGGCTGCTCACGCTGGTGGGGGCCGCTGCGGGTGACGTGGTGCCGGTGTACGCGGTTGACGCGGTGACGGCGGCCGGAGGGTTGCTCCTGGTGGGGATCGCCCTCGGGCTGCTCCGCATCCGTTCCGTGCCGGTGGGCGACCTGCTGCCCGCGCTGCTGGTGGCTCCGGTGCTGGCCTGGGGTGTGTCGTCGCTCTTTCGGATCCCTCGGGAGCCCTGCAGCCGCCGGTGGGCGGGCCGTGAGTGGGGTCTCCCGGTCGTGATTTGGCGCCGCGTCCGGGCTGTGCCACAATTGGGCAGTTGCTTGTTGGGCGATGACGCTGCGAGTCCCCAGCGTGTGAGCGCTTCCAGGCCGGTCGAACCGGAACCGGAGCATTCACCGACGCGGACGCAGCGCATCGCCTTTCTGGACGAGGCAGGTCCGACCGTGGAGTCGTGCTCCACCCCGCTGTGCGGGACGGTCGCTGCCCGGCCGGAGCACGAACCCGGTCAAGCGGGGGAGCGGTACTCCGACCCCCCTCCCGGAACGATCCACGTCGTGGACGTGCGTCCCACAAGGACGACACACCCGAGTGCGTGGGTCGGGGATGGCCGCCAAGACCATTAGCGGTACGACGAGAGAGAGTCAACGAACCGATGGCGGGACAGAAGATCCGCATCCGGCTGAAGTCGTATGACCACGAGGTCATCGACTCCTCGGCGCGGAAGATCGTGGACACCGTGACCCGTGCGGGCGCGACCGTTGTGGGCCCTGTGCCCCTCCCGACGGAGAAGAACGTCTTCTGCGTTATCCGGTCCCCGCACAAGTACAAGGACAGCCGAGAGCACTTCGAGATGCGGACGCACAAGCGTCTGATCGACATCGTGGACCCGACCCCCAAGGCCGTGGACTCCCTGATGCGCCTCGACCTCCCGGCTGACGTGAACATCGAGATCAAGCTGTGAGCGCCACGATGACTGAGAACACCATGCAGCGCACGGTCGCCGGCGTTCTGGGCACGAAGCTCGGCATGACCCAGGTGTGGGACGACGAGAACCGTCTCGTGCCCGTCACCGTCGTGCAGGTCGCCCCGAACGTGGTGACGCAGATTCGCACCCAGGACAACGACGGCTACGGGGCCGTGCAGATCGCCACCGGCGACATCGACCCCCGCAAGGTCAGCAAGCCCCTGCGCGGTCACTTCGAGAGGGCCGGGGTCACCCCGCGCCGTCACGTGACCGAGCTGCGGACCGCTGACTCCGACTCCTACGAGCTGGGCCAGGAGCTCACCGTCGAGACCTTCGAGACCGGCGCCGTCGTCGACGTCACGGGCACCACGAAGGGCAAGGGCTTCGCTGGCGTCATGAAGCGTCACAACTTCGCCGGTGTGAGCGCCTCCCACGGCGCGCACCGCAACCACCGCAAGCCCGGTTCGATCGGTGGCTGCGCCACCCCCGGTCGCGTCTTCCGCGGCACCCGCATGGCGGGTCGCATGGGCGGCGAGCGTCAGACCACCCAGAACCTCACCATCCACGCCGTGGACGCCGACAAGGGCCTCCTGCTGATCAAGGGCGCCCTCCCCGGTGCCCGTGGCGGCCTGGTCCTCGTCCGCTCCGCCGCGAAGGGAGCCTGACATGCCGAAGATCGACATCATCAGCCCCGCCGGCAAGGCCGACGGTTCCGTCGAGCTGCCCGCCGAGATCTTCGACGTCGAGGCGAACGTGCCGCTGATCCACCAGGTCGTCGTGGCCCAGCTCGCCGCGGCCCGCCAGGGCACCCACGCCACCAAGACCCGCTCCGACGTGCGCGGTGGTGGCCGCAAGCCCTACCGCCAGAAGGGCACCGGTCGCGCCCGTCAGGGTTCGACCCGTGCGCCGCAGTTCGCCGGTGGTGGCACCGTCCACGGCCCGCAGCCGCGTGACTACGCGCAGCGGACCCCCAAGAAGATGAAGGCTGCCGCCCTGCGCGGTGCGCTCTCGGACCGTGCCCGTCACGGCCGCATCCACGTGCTGAGCGCCGTGCTCGAGGGCGACAAGCCCTCCAGCAAGTCGGTCGCCACGCTGCTGCGTGGTCTCACCGACCGTCGCAACCTGCTGGTCGTGCTGGAGCGCGGTGACGAGCTGTCGCTGCTGAGCCTGCGCAACCTGCAGAACGTGCACGTGCTCTTCGCCGACCAGCTGAACACCTACGACGTCATGTGCGCCGACGACGTGTTCTTCACCTCTGGTGCGCTGGACGCCTTCATCGCCGGTGGTCGGAAGGCCACCGCCGACACGAACGCTTCGACGCAGGAGGTCGCCCAGTGAGCACCCCGATGAACCAGTCGAGCACCCAGGTCGCCAAGGACCCGCGCGACGTGATCGTCGCGCCGGTCGTCTCCGAGAAGTCCTATGCCCTGCTGGACGAGGGCAAGTACACCTTCCTGGTCGACCCGCGTGCCAACAAGACCGAGATCAAGCTCGCCGTCGAGAAGGTCTTCGACGTCAAGGTCGACTCGGTCCACACGATGAACCGCCAGGGCAAGGCCCGTCGTACTCGCTTCGGCATGGGCCGTCGCAAGGACACCAAGCGCGCCATCGTCACGCTCAAGGAAGGCTCGATCGACATCTTCGGCGCCGGCGCCTGAGCCCGCTGAGAAGTCGACACGAGACACGAGTACGGAGCTAGGACCCCAACATGGCAATCCGCAAGCACAAGCCCACGACCCCGGGCCGCCGCGGCTCGAGCGCCGCGGACTTCGTCGAGGTCACCCGCACCACGCCTGAGAAGTCGCTGGTGCGCCCGCTGACCAAGTCCGGTGGCCGCAACGCCTCTGGTCGCATCACCACCCGTCACATCGGTGGTGGTCACAAGCGCGCCTACCGCCTGATCGACTTCCGTCGGGCGGACAAGGACGGCGTGCCGGCGAAGGTCGCCCACATCGAGTACGACCCCAACCGCACCGCGCGCATCGCGCTGCTGCACTACGCCGACGGCGAGAAGCGCTACATCATCGCGCCGAAGAACCTGGCGCAGGGTGCGTCCGTCGAGTCCGGCCCGTCGGCCGACATCAAGCCGGGCAACAACCTGCCGCTGCGCAACATCCCCGTCGGTACCGTGATCCACGCGATCGAGCTCCGCCCCGGCGGCGGCGCCAAGATCGCGCGCTCGGCCGGCGCCCGCGTGCAGCTCGTCGCCAAGGACGGCCCCTACGCGCAGCTGCGCATGCCGTCCGGCGAGATCCGCAACGTCGACGCCCGCTGCCGCGCCACCATCGGCGAGGTCGGCAACGCCGAGCAGTCCAACATCAACTGGGGCAAGGCCGGCCGCATGCGCTGGAAGGGCAAGCGCCCGACCGTGCGTGGTGTGGTCATGAACCCGGTGGACCACCCGCACGGTGGTGGTGAGGGACGCACCTCCGGTGGTCGTCACCCCGTCAGCCCCTGGGGCAAGCCCGAGGGCCGCACCCGCAAGCCGGGCAAGAGCAGCGACAAGATGATCGTCCGCCGTCGCCGCACCGGCAAGAAGCGCTGATAAGGAGCACCTGAGATGCCTCGTAGTCTCAAGAAGGGCCCCTTCGTCGACGACCACCTTGCCAAGAAGGTGGACGCCCAGAACGAAGCCGGCACCAAGAACGTGATCAAGACGTGGTCCCGCCGATCGATGATCACCCCGGACATGCTCGGTCACACCCTGGCCGTGCACGACGGTCGCAAGCACGTCCCGGTCTTCGTGACCGAGTCGATGGTCGGTCACAAGCTCGGCGAGTTCGCCCCGACGAAGACCTTCCGCGGTCACGTCAAGGACGACCGCAAGGGCCGTCGCTGACCGCAGCACCGTGATCGCTCCCGCGGTCACAACCACTCACCACCAGAACGATTGAAGAGGGACTGACATGGAAGCCAAGGCGCAGGCGCGGTACGTCCGCGTGACGCCCATGAAGGCTCGCCGCGTCGTGGACCTGATCCGTGGCAAGCAGGCCTCTGAGGCCCTGGCCGTGCTGCAGTTCGCCCCGCAGGGTGCGAGCGAGCCGGTGATGAAGGTGCTGCAGAGCGCTATCGCCAACGCCCGGTTCATGGCCGACCGCGACGCGACCAAGTTCGACGAGGGCTCGCTGTACATCAGCGAGGCGTACGTCGACGAGGGTCCGAGCATGAAGCGGTTCCGCCCCCGTGCTCAGGGGCGGGCCAGCAAGATCCTGAAGCGCACGAGCCACATCACCGTGCTCGTTTCGCAGAAGACCGATGAGAACGCCAAGGGAGGGGCCCGCTGATGGGTCAGAAGATCAACCCGCACGGCTTCCGTCTGGGCATCACCACCGACCACAAGAGCCGCTGGTTCGCCGACTCCTCCGCCGAGGGTCAGCGCTACGCCGACTTCGTCGGCGAGGACGTCGCGATCCGCAAGCTCCTGTCCACGGGCATGGAGCGCGCCGGCATCGCCAAGGTGGAGATCGAGCGCACCCGTGACCGCGTGCGCGTCGACATCCACACCGCGCGTCCGGGCATCGTCATCGGTCGCCGTGGCGCCGAGGCGGACCGCCTGCGCGGCCAGCTGGAGAAGCTGACCGGCAAGCAGGTGCAGCTCAACATCCTCGAGGTGAAGAACCCCGAGGCCGTCGCCCAGCTCGTGGCCCAGGGCATCGCGGAGCAGCTGTCCGCCCGTGTGTCCAGCCGTCGTGCCATGAAGAAGGGCATCCAGTCCGCGCAGCGCGCCGGTGCCAAGGGCATCCGCGTGCAGGTCTCCGGCCGCCTGGGTGGCGCCGAGATGAGCCGCACGGAGTTCTACCGCGAGGGCCGCGTGCCGCTGCACACCCTCCGCGCGAACATCGACTACGGCTTCTACGAGGCCCGCACCACGTTCGGCCGCATCGGCGTCAAGGTCTGGATCTACCAGGGCGACATGACCGACAAGGAGCTCGCCCGCGAGCAGGCGAACGCCCCGCAGCAGCGTCGTGGCCGCGGTGACCGCCCCGGTCGTGGCCGTGGTGGCGAGGGCCGTGGCCGCGGTCGTGGCCCGCGTCGTGACGCCCCGGAGTCCGCGTCGGCCGGTGCCGGCGAGGCCAAGCCCGCCGAGGGAGGCGAGAACTGATGCTGATCCCGCGTCGTGTGAAGCACCGCAAGCAGCACCACCCCAAGCGCGGTGGTGCCTCGAAGGGCGGCACGCAGCTGGCCTTCGGTGACTACGGCATCCAGGCCCTGGGCCCCGCCTACGTCACCAACCGTCAGATCGAGTCCGCTCGTATCGCGATGACCCGCTACATCAAGCGAGGCGGAAAGGTGTGGATCAACATCTACCCCGACCGTCCGCTGACCAAGAAGCCCGCCGAGGTCCGCATGGGTTCCGGTAAGGGCTCGCCGGAGTGGTGGGTCGCCAACGTGAAGCCGGGCCGCATCATGTTCGAGCTCTCCGGCGTGTCCGACGACGTCGCCCGCGAGGCGCTCCGACTGGCCATGCACAAGCTTCCGATGAAGTGCCGCATCGTGGCACGTGAGGGTGGTGACGCCTGATGGCGCTCGGCTCCGACGACAAGACGATGAACGACCTGCGCGGCCTGGACGACCAGGGCCTGCGTGACGCCCTGGCGGAGGCCAAGCAGGAGCTGTTCAACCTGCGTTTCCAGTCCGCCACGGGCCAGTTGTCCAACAGCAGCCGCCTGCGTGCGGTCCGCAAGGACATCGCCCGTATCTACACCGAGATGCGCGAGCGCGAGCTGAACATCGGCCGCGCCGCCCAGGAGGCCTGATGTCCGAGCAGACCACCCCCGAGGTGTCCGAGTCCGGCAAGCTGCTTGCTCCCGGTGGCCGTCAGTTCCGCAAGGAGCGTCGCGGCTACGTCGTGAGCGACAAGATGGAGAAGACCATCACCGTCGCCCTCGAGGAGCACGTGAAGCACGCCTTGTACGGCAAGGTCATCCGCACGACCAAGAAGGTCAAGGTGCACGACGAGGAGAACACCGCCGGTGTCGGCGACCTCGTCCGCATCGCCGAGACCCGCCCCATGTCCGCGACCAAGCGCTGGCGCCTGGTCGAGGTCGTGGAGAAGGCCAAGTAAGACCCATCGATGGTGGGGGCCGGCACGCCCGGGCCCACCGGCCACGGCGAGCGGCCCCCACCTTCAGTCCATCCGGTTCGGCAAGGCTCACCCCCGTACGGCGGGGTGAGAACCTGCTCGACGACAGGAGATTGCAGTGATCCAGCAGGAGTCGCGACTGCGCGTCGCCGACAACACCGGTGCGAAGGAGCTCCTTTGCATCCGTGTTCTCGGTGGTTCGGGCCGTCGCTACGCCGGCATCGGCGACACGATCGTCGCGTCGGTCAAGGACGCCATTCCCGGCGGCAACGTGAAGAAGGGTGATGTCGTGAAGGCGGTCATCGTCCGCACCTCGAAGGAGCGTCGTCGTCCGGACGGCAGCTACATCAGCTTCGACGAGAACGCTGCCGTCATCCTCAAGGCCGACGGGGAGCCCCGCGGCACCCGCATCTTCGGCCCGGTCGGACGCGAGCTGCGTGACAACGCGTTCATGCGCATCGTGTCCCTGGCCCCGGAGGTGATCTGAGCCATGGCGAAGATGAAGATCAAGAAGAACGACCTGGTGCAGGTGGTGACCGGCCGCAAGCAGGAGAACGGCGGTGACCGCGGCAAGACCGGTCGTGTGATCGAGGTCTACCCCGAGCGCAACCGCGTGCTCGTGGAGGGCATCAACCGCATCACCAAGCACACCAAGGCCGGTGTCGGTGGCGGAGCCGGCGGCATCCAGACCGTCGAGGCCCCCATCCACGTGTCCAACGTGGCGCTGGTGGACCCGGAGACCAACACCCCGACCCGCGTTCGCACGCGCGTCGAGAACGTCGAGCGCAACGGCCGCACCAAGGCCACCCGGACCCGCGTGGCCGTGCGCTCGGGCAAGGACCTGGCATGAGTGAGACCACCGAGATGACCGAGCAGACCGCCGCCGAGCGCCCGGTGCCCCGTCTCAAGGAGCAGTACCGCTCCGAGATCCGCGAGGCCCTGCAGAGCGAGTTCGGTTACGCCAACGTGATGCAGATTCCCGGCGTCACCAAGGTCGTCGTCAACATGGGTGTGGGCGAGGCCGCCCGCGACTCCAAGCTGATCGACGGCGCGATCCGGGACCTGACCACCATCACCGGTCAGAAGCCCCGCGTGAACCGGGCGAAGAAGTCGATCGCCCAGTTCAAGCTGCGCGAGGGCATGCCGATCGGCGCGAACGTCACTCTGCGTGGCGACCGCATGTGGGAGTTCCTGGACCGCCTGGTGTCGGTGGCCCTGCCCCGCATCCGCGACTTCCGCGGTCTGTCGCCGAAGCAGTTCGACGGCAAGGGCAACTACACCTTCGGTCTCAACGAGCAGTCCATGTTCCACGAGATCGACCAGGACAAGATCGACCGCGTCCGCGGTATGGACATCACGGTCGTGACCACCGCCGAGACCGACGACGAGGGCCGTGCGCTGCTGCGCGCTCTGGGCTTCCCGTTCAAGGAGAACTGACGTGGCGAAGACCGCTCTGAAGAACAAGGCCGCGAAGAAGCAGAAGTTCGCCGTGCGCGCCTACACGCGGTGCCAGCGGTGCGGCCGTCCGCACTCCGTGTACCGCAAGTTCGGCCTGTGCCGCATCTGCCTGCGCGAGATGGCCCACGCGGGTCAGCTCCCGGGCGTCACCAAGTCCTCTTGGTGACCCACGTTCTACATCCACTCCACTCCATCACAGGTCCCCGGGTGCGCTGCGGCGCGACGGACGCGGTGAGCCGCTCCGCCGGATCCCCGCGATCCACCCGGCGAAACCAGGATGAGGAAGGGCGCGACTGCCCATGACCATGACTGATCCGATCGCGGACATGCTCACCCGCGTGCGCAACGCCAACTCGGCGCAGCACGACGAGGTGCGCATGCCGTTCTCGAAGCTGAAGGCCCACATCGCCGACATCCTCAAGGCCGAGGGTTACATCGGTGAGTGGACCGAGGAGGAGGCCGAGGTCGGCAAGACCCTCGTGATCTCCCTGAAGTACGGCCCGAACCGTGAGCGTTCCATCGCAGGTGTCCGCCGGGTATCCAAGCCCGGTCTGCGTGTGTACGCCAAGTCGACGAACCTGCCGCGGGTCCTGGGTGGCCTGGGCATCGCGATCCTGTCGACCTCCTCGGGTCTTCTGACCGACAAGCAGGCTGCAGCCAAGGGCGTGGGCGGGGAAGTCCTCGCCTACGTCTGGTGAGCCCAGGACGAGGAAGGAACTAGAGAATGTCTCGTATTGGACGTCTTCCCGTCACTGTGCCCAGTGGTGTCGACGTGACCATCGACGGCCAGGACGTGAAGGTGAAGGGCCCCAAGGGGGAGCTCACCACCACGATCCCGAGCCCGATCACCGTGGCGAAGAACGACGTGGGGGCCGTCGAGGTCTCCCGTCCGGACGACGAGCGCGAGTCCCGTGCGATGCACGGGCTGAGCCGCAGCCTCGTCAACAACATGGTGGTCGGTGTGACCGAGGGCTACTCGAAGACCCTCGAGATCAACGGCACCGGTTACCGCGTGGTCGCCAAGGGCTCGGACTTGGAGTTCGCGCTCGGCTACTCGCACCCGATCCTGGTGAAGGCCCCCGAGGGCATCACCTTCGCCGTCGAGAGCCCGACCAAGTTCTCGATCAGCGGCATCGACAAGCAGCTCGTGGGTGAGGTCGCGGCCAACATCCGCAAGCTGCGCAAGCCCGACCCGTACAAGGCCAAGGGCGTGCGCTACGAAGGCGAGCAGATCCGCCGCAAGGTCGGAAAGGCTGGTAAGTAAGCCATGGCAATGATCGTGAAGCGTGCCAAGGGCAGCGTCGCCGCGCGCGACCGCCGCCACGCCCGCCTGCGCAAGAAGGTGTCCGGCACCGCGGAGCGTCCGCGTCTGGCCGTGCACCGCTCGAGCCGCCACATGTTCGTCCAGGTGATCGACGACGTCGAGGGCCGCACCCTCGCGTCGGCCTCCACCATGGAGACCGAGCTGCGCGGTGCCGAGATGGACAAGTCCGCCAAGGCCCGCAAGGTCGGCGAGCTCGTCGCCGAGCGCGCCAAGGCCGCCGGCATCGAGGCCGTCGTGTTCGACCGCGGTGGCAACCGCTACGCCGGTCGTATCGCCGCCGTTGCCGATGGTGCTCGTGAGGGTGGTCTGGCGCTGTGATGACTGACATGACCCGAGCAACTCAGGGAAAGGACCTCTGATGGCTGAGACTCAGCAGGGAGGCGAGCTCACCGGCGCAGAGGCTCAGAAGACCAGCGCTGGTGACCGCACCAACGAGCGGTCCGCCAACGACCGCAACAACCGTGGCAACGACCGCGGTGGCCGTGGCCAGGGCCGCGGTGGACGCGACGGCGGCCGCGGTGGCCGTGGCGGGCGCGACGAGGGCAACCAGTACCTCGAGCGCGTCGTCACCATCAACCGCGTGGCCAAGGTCGTGAAGGGTGGTCGTCGCTTCAGCTTCACCGCCCTGGTCGTGGTGGGCGACGGCGACGGCAACGTCGGCGTCGGCTACGGCAAGGCCAAGGAGGTGCCGCTGGCGATCTCCAAGGGCGTCGAGGAGGCGAAGAAGAACTTCTTCCGCGTCCCGCGCATCGGTGGCACCATCCCGCACCCGACCCAGGGTGAGGACGCCGCCGGCATCGTCATGCTGCGCCCGGCCGCGCCCGGTACCGGTGTGATCGCCGGTGGTCCGGTCCGCGCCGTGCTCGAGTGCGCCGGCATCCACGACGTGCTGACCAAGTCGCTGGGTTCGGACAACCAGATCAACATCGTGCACGCCACGGTGCAGGCCCTGAAGCAGCTCGAGCAGCCGGAGGCCGTGGCCGCGCGCCGTGGTCTGCCGCTCGAGGACGTGGCGCCCGCCGCCATGCTGCGCGCCCGCGCCGCGGCTGCCGGAGAGGGGGCCTGATGGCCACGCTCAAGGTGACCCAGGTCCGTTCCGCCATCGGCATCAAGCCGCAGCACCGTGAGACGCTGCGCAGCCTGGGGCTGAAGCGGATCGGCCACGTGGTCGAGAAGCAGGACCGCCCGGAGATCCGGGGCATGGTCAAGAGCGTCACCCACCTGGTGACCGTGGAGGAGGTGAACTGACGATGGCCGACAAGAAGAACGCTGAGGTGGAGACCACCGAGGCGGCGGAGTCGCCGCTGAAGGTCCACGACCTCCGTCCGGCCCCCGGTGCCAAGAAGTCCCGGACCCGTGTGGGTCGTGGTGAGGCGTCCAAGGGCAAGACCGCCGGTCGCGGTACCAAGGGAACGAAGGCTCGTTACCAGGTGCCCGAGCGGTTCGAGGGTGGCCAGACGCCGCTGCACATGCGGCTGCCGAAGCTGCGCGGCTTCAAGAACCCGTTCAAGGTGACTTACCAGGTCGTGAACGTGGACCAGATCGCCACGCACTTCCCGCAGGGCGGCGAGGTCAGCGTCGAGAAGCTGGTCGAGGCCGGCCTCGTGCGCAAGGGCCAGCCGGTCAAGGTGCTGGGCTCCGGCGAGATCTCCGTCGCGGTCGACGTGACCGCCGACAGGTTCTCGGCCTCCGCCGAGCAGAAGATCTCGGCCGCGGGCGGTTCCACCACCACCCGCTGAGGTCCTCGGACCCGATCGAAGGGCCCCGCACCGTCGCTGACGGTGCGGGGCCCTTCGGGTGTTACGGTTTCCCGGCGCCATGTGCGCCCAGGGGCCGTCGACGACGCACGGTCCGCGTCACCCGCAGGACCGTGCCCATCGGCACGATCGACCGGACGGCCGCCGCGGGTCGGTCCACAGGGAGGTCTCGTGCTCAGCTCATTCGGTCGGGCGTTCCTCACGCCCGACCTGCGTGGGAAGTTGCTCTTTACCCTGGGCATCATGGCCCTGTTCCGGCTCGGGTCCCACGTGCCCACCCCCGGCATCGACTACGGCCTGGTGCAGAAGTGCCAGGAGATGGGTGCCGGCAGCAACTCCCTGCTCGGGCTGACCAACATGTTCTCCGGCGGGGCGCTGCTCCAGCTGTCGATCTTCGCGCTGGGGATCATGCCCTACATCACCGCGAGCATCATCGTGCAGCTGCTGACCGTGGTGATCCCGCACTTCGAGCGCCTGAAGCAGGAGGGCGCTGCGGGACAGAGCAAGATGACGCAGTACACCCGCTACCTGACCATCGGTCTGGCGGTGCTGCAGTCCACCACCCTGATCAGCTTCGCCCGCAACCCCAGCTCCCTGTTCGGCGGAACGCCGGCACAGTGCCCGACGGTCATGACGAACGACTCCCTGTGGACCGTCTCGCTCATGGTGCTCACGCTGACCGCCGGGACCGGCCTGGTGATGTGGCTCGGTGAGACGATCACCGAGAAGGGCGTCGGCAACGGCATGTCGCTGCTCATCTTCACGGCCATCGCGGCCGGCTTCCCGGGCTCGCTGTGGGCCATCAAGGACCGTGGCTGGGACAAGTTCGTCCTGGTGCTCCTGCTCGGTCTGGCGATCCTCACCGTGGTCGTCTTCGTCGAGCAGTGCCAGCGGCGCATCCCGGTCCAGTACGCCAAGCGGATGGTGGGCCGGCGCATGTACGGGGGCACCTCCACGTACATCCCGCTGAAGCTCAACATGGCGAACGTCATCCCGATCATCTTCGCCAGCTCGATCCTCATGCTGCCGATGATGGTGGCCCAGTTCCGCACCCCGAGCGACGGCTCGCGCCCGCCGGCCTGGGTCGAGTGGGTCTCGCGCCACCTGCAGATGGGCACCGACCCGGTCTACGTGATCATCTACTTCGCCCTGATCGTGTTCTTCACGTTCTTCTACACGTCGATCACCTTCGACCCGGACGACGTGTCGGACTCGATGAAGCGCTACGGCGGCTTCGTCCCCGGGGTGCGCGCCGGCCGGCCGACGGCGCAGTACCTGCGCTACGTCCTCAACCGCATCACCGCACCCGGTGCCCTCTACCTGGGCATCCTGTCCCTCATCCCGCTCTACGCCCTGGATCGTCTGGGTGCCATCGGTGACTTCCCGTTCGGCGGTGCCTCGCTGCTCATCGTCGTCGGCGTCGGTCTGCAGACCGTCAAGCAGATCGAGTCCAAGCTGCAGCAGCACGAGTACGAAGGATTCCTCCGATGACCCGCATGATCATCCTCGGCCCTCCCGGGGCCGGCAAGGGCACCCAGGCCACCGGCATCGCCGAGCGCACGGGCGTCCCCGCCATCTCCACCGGCGACATCTTCCGCGCCAACATCAAGGCCGGCACCCCGCTGGGGGAGCAGGTCAAGGAGATCACCTCCGCCGGCGGCCTGGTGCCCGACGAGCTGACCAACCGCATCGTCGAGGACCGACTCGCGCAGCCGGACGCCCAGGAGGGCTTCCTGCTGGACGGCTACCCGCGCAACCTGGGCCAGGTCGAGGCCCTGGACGAGATGCTCCGCGCCACCGGCCAGTCGCTCGACGTGGTGCTCGAGCTCGTCGTGGACACCGAGGAGGTCGTCCAGCGGCTGCTCAAGCGCGCCGAGGTCGAGGGGCGTGAGGACGACACCGAGGAGGTCGTGCGCCACCGCATGGACGTCTACGCCGAGCAGACCGCGCCGCTGAGCGAGGCCTACGACAAGCGCGGCCTGCTGCGCCGCGTGGACGGCATGGGCGATGTGGACGAGGTCGCGGCCCGGATCGACGAGGTCCTCGACGCGGTGGCCGACAAGGCCTGACGTGCTGGGTCGAGGCAGGCGCCTGCGCGGCAAGACGCCCGAGCAGCTGCGGGCCATGCGGTCCGCGGGGCTCGTGGTCGCCCGCACGCTCGAGCGGGTGCAGCGGGAGCTGCGTCCCGGGTGCACCACCGCGGAGCTCGACGCGGTCGCCGAGGAGTGCATCAGGGGTGCCGGGGCGACGCCCAGCTTCAAGGGGTACCACGGCTTCCCCGGCTCGCTCTGCGTGAGCGTCAACGAGGTCGTCGTCCACGGGATCCCGGGCGGTCGTCGGCTGGAGGCCGGTGACCTCGTGAGCGTGGACTGCGGCGCCATCGTCGACGGCTGGCACGGCGACGCGGCACGCTCCTGGGTGGTGCCCGGTGCGCCGGCGGACGCCGCGACCGAGGCGCTGCTGGAGGACACCCGGGTGTCCATGTGGCACGGCATCGCCTCGCTGCGCCCCGGGGGGCCGGTGTTCGACATCGGGGCGGCCGTGCAGGACCTGCTGGAGGAGCGGGAGGTCCGGCGCGGGCTGCGCTACGGGATCGTCGAGGGGTTCGGCGGCCACGGCATCGGGCGGGAGATGCACATGGACCCGTGGATCCCGAACTTCCGGACCCGGGGCTCGGGAGGCAGCGTCTCGGTGGGCACGACGCTCGCCATCGAGCCGATGGTGACCCTGGGCACGATCGAGACGCGGACCCTCGAGGACGACTGGACCGTCGTGACCGAGGACGGGTCGCTGGCCTGCCACTGGGAGAACACGGTGGCCGTCACCGACTCGGGCTTGTGGGTGCTCACCGAGCTCGACGGGGGAGAGGCCGGGCTGGCCGAGGTGGGGGCCACCTACGGCCCGCTGGCCGACTGAGCGTGGTCGACCGGGTCCCGGGCGGCTGACCCTCACGGGCTGCCGCGTCGGACCCGATTCGCCCGGGCGGTGGGTCCTGGGATAGGCTGACCGGCCGGGCACCCGTGCGTCCAGGGGAGCCGTCCACCAGGATGGTCCGCCGCGCCGAACGCCCGCAGTCTATGGCTGAACCCATCCGGGGGGAGGCCGACCAAGTGAGTAGTGGAGGACATGGCCAAGAAGGACGGCGTCATCGAGGTTGAGGGCACGATCGTCGAGGCTCTGCCGAACGCGATGTTCCGCGTGGAGCTGACGAACGGTCACGTGGTCCTCGCCCACATCTCGGGCAAGATGCGTCAGCACTACATCCGGATCCTCCCCGAGGACCGGGTCGTGGTGGAGCTGAGCCCGTACGACCTGTCCCGCGGGCGCATCGTCTTCCGCCACCGCTGAGGGGCTCCCGAGCTCCTCGGGCTCACACCCATCCGCACCGTCCACGCCTGCCGGGTCCCCGGTGGGCGTGGACGCACGATCCGAAGGCACTGGCACATGAAGGTTAAGCCGAGCGTCAAGAAGATCTGTGACAAGTGCAAGGTGATCCGCCGCAACGGGCGGGTCATGGTGATCTGCGACAACCTGCGCCACAAGCAGCGCCAGGGCTGACGCACCACCGCACGCGACACGGATCGCAGGTCCCCGTCTGACGGGGACGAACGCACGAAGCAGTCCCGCATCACCCGACCCCCGCAGAGCTGCGGGACGTCACCCCCGGCGTGGAGGCCGGGGACCGGAACCACTGGATCACCTGAGGCAGTGGAGCACCGGGCCGGTGGTGCACCAGACCTCCACACACGACAAGAAGGAACACGATGGCACGTCTCATCGGTGTCGACCTCCCGCGCGACAAGCGCGTCGAGATCGGCCTCACCTACATCTTCGGCGTGGGTCGCACCCGCGCCCTGCAGGCCGTCGAGGCCTGCGGTATCGACCGCTCCACCCGGGTGAAGGACCTGAACGACGAGCAGCTCGTCGCTCTGCGTGACTTCCTCGAGGGCAACTTCCAGCTCGAGGGTGACCTCCGCCGTGAGGTGGCCGCCGACATCCGCCGCAAGGTCGAGATCGGCAGCTACCAGGGCCTGCGCCACCGCCGTGGCCTGCCCGTGCGCGGCCAGCGCACCAAGACCAATGCGCGCACGCGCAAGGGTCCGAAGAAGACGGTCTCCGGCAAGAAGAAGGCCTGAGCCCCGGCTCGGCCTCCTCACCCCCCAGCTCTAGGTAGGAGTAAGCATGCCCCCCAAGACTCGCGCCGCGGCCTCGCGCACGCGCCGTCGTGTCAAGAAGAACGTCGCAGCCGGCCACGCGCACATCCGCTCGACGTTCAACAACACCATCATCTCCATCACGGACCCCAGCGGCGCCGTGATCGCGTGGGCCTCGGCCGGCCAGGTCGGCTTCAAGGGCTCCCGCAAGTCGACCCCCTACGCCGCGCAGATGGCCGCCGAGGCCGCTGCCCGTCGTGCCATGGAGCACGGCATGAAGAAGGTCGACGTCTTCGTCAAGGGCCCGGGCCCCGGTCGCGAGACCGCCATCCGTTCCCTCACCGCCACCGGCCTGGAGGTCGGCTCCATCTCCGACGTGACGCCCATCGCGCACAACGGTGTCCGTCCGCCCAAGCGCCGTCGGTTCTGAGAGGAAAGGACTGAATCATGGCTCGTTACACCGGCCCCATCACCAAGAAGTCCCGTCGCCTCAAGGTCGACCTCGTCGGCGACGACAAGAGCTTCGACTCGCGTCCGTACCCGCCCGGCATGCACGGGCGTCGTCGTACGCAGGAGAAGGAGTACCTGGCCCAGCTGCAGGAGAAGCAGAAGGCCCGCTTCATGTACGGCGTCATGGAGAAGCAGTTCCGTCGCTACTACGCCGAGGCGGCCCGTCGTCCCGGCAAGACCGGTGACAACCTGCTGAGCATCCTCGAGTCCCGTCTGGACAACGTCATCTACCGCGCCGGCATCGCCCCGACCCGCCGCGCCGCCCGCCAGCTGGTGACCCACGGTCACTTCCTGGTGAACGGCCAGCGCGTCGACGTGCCGTCGATCCAGGTGTCGAAGTTCGACATCATCGACGTCCGGCCGAAGTCGCTGGAGACCCAGCCGTTCGAGATCGCCCGTGAGACCCACGGCGAGCGTCCCGTCCCGGCGTGGATGAAGGTCGTCCCCGGCTCGCTCCGGGTCCTGGTCTTCGACCGCCCGATCCGGGAGCAGATCGACACCGTTCTGAACGAGCAGCTCATCGTGGAGCTCTACTCCAAGAACTGATCAGCGACTCCGGTCGCCACCGCACCCGGCCCGAGCGGGCCAGGTGCACCGGCACCGGTGGTCGACAGATGCCACCGGTGCCACCGGCCCGACGCACGCGTCGGGTGTCACTGCGAGCAGCGTCATATAGCGGTCGCTGCCCGGAAAGGAACTGCACGTGCTGATCGCCCAGCGCCCCGTCCTCGCCGAGGAGAAGATCTCCGAGGCCCGCTCCCGGTTCACCATCGACCCGCTGGAGCCGGGTTTCGGCTACACCCTCGGCAACTCCCTGCGTCGCACCCTGCTCTCGAGCATCCCGGGTGCGGCCGTGACCAGCATCCGCATCGACGGCGTGCTGCACGAGTTCTCCACCGTTCCCGGTGTCAAGGAGGACGTCACCGAGCTCATCCTGAACATCAAGTCGCTGGTCGTCTCCTCGGAGCACGACGAGCCCGTGGTGGCCTACCTGCGCAAGCAGGGGGCGGGTGAGATGACCGCTGCCGACATCAGCTGCCCGGCCGGCGTCGAGGTGCACAACCCCGACCTGTACCTGGGTTCGCTGAACGACGACGGCGCCATCGACCTCGAGCTCACCATCGAGCGTGGCCGCGGCTACGTCTCGGCGCAGCAGAACAAGGGCGGCGAGCAGGAGATCGGCCGGATCCCGGTCGACTCCATCTACTCGCCGGTGCTGTCGGTCACCTACAAGGTGGAGGCCACCCGAGTCGAGCAGCGCACCGACTTCGACAAGCTGATCGTCGACGTCGAGACCAAGAACTCCATGTCCCCAGCCGACGCCATGGCGTCCGCCGGCAAGACGCTGGTGGAGCTCTTCGGCCTCGCGCGCGACCTCAACGTCGAGGCCGAGGGCATCGAGATGGGTGCCGTGCAGACGGACGCCTCGCTGGCCGCCGACCTGGCGCTGCCGGTCGAGGAGCTGAACCTGTCCGTGCGTTCCTACAACTGCCTCAAGCGCGAGGGCATCCACACCGTGGGTGAGCTCGTGGCGCGCAGCCAGGCGGACCTGCTGGACATCCGCAACTTCGGCAACAAGTCCATCGACGAGGTGCAGGTGGAGCTCCACAAGCTCGGCCTGGCCCTGAAGGACACCCCGGCCGACTTCGACCCGTCCACCATCGTGCTGGACCGGGACGAGACGGACGAGGACGCCGGTGGGGACGAGGTCCTCGAGGACGAGCAGTACTGATCCGCCGCAGTGACACCCGGCGCCCGCACCACGGGCGTCGCTGACACTTGGAAAGCACAGGAGAAATCACATGCCTACCCCGAAGAAGGGCCCGCGCCTGGGCAGCGGCCCGGCGCACGAGCGGCTGCTGATGGCCGGTCTGGCCACCCAGCTCTTCGAGCACGACCGCATCACCACCACGGAGGCCAAGGCCAAGCGCCTGCGCCCCCTGGCCGAGCGGATGATCACCTTCGCCAAGAAGGGTGACCTGCACAACCGTCGCAAGGTCATGACCGTCATCCGCGACAAGTCGGTGGTGCACAAGCTGTTCACCGAGATCGCCCCGGACGTGGCCGACCGTGAGGGTGGCTACACCCGCATCGTCAAGCTGCCGCCGCGCAACGGTGACAACGCCCCGATGGCCGTCATCGAGCTCGTGCGCGAGCCGGTGGCCCGCAAGGCCGTCGTGACCGAGGCCGAGCGCGCCACGCAGAACTCCGCCCGCTCGGAGCAGGCCGCCGAGAAGGCCCCGGAGACCACCGAGGCCGCGGACGGCTCCGCCGACGAGAAGCCGGCGCAGGAGAAGTCCGAGGACGCCTGAGAGCTGTCCCACGGCGGGTGACCGCCGAGGCCTGACGACGGAGGGCCCCCACCAGATGGTGGGGGCCCTACGTCGTGTGCGGCCGGCGCGGCCCGGCAGTCATGCGCGACCGGGCCGCCGGGCGCTCAGGGGAACGGGACCTCGTCGGGGATGCTCGCGGTGATGACCGTGCCGTCGGCGCGCTCGAGGCCGTCGTGGCCACCGGGACGCAGGACGGTGTCGATGCGCGGCCCCTGCCCGTCCAGGGTGACGGTGACGGTCTGGGCGCCGATCTCCACGGCCTGGCCGCGCACGTGGACGGTGCAGGTGCCGCCCTCGGTGGCCGGGCCGGTCTCGGCGGTGAACTCCACCGCCTCCTGGGTCAGGCGAACCCGCAGGCGCGTGCCGTGCCAGCGCACGCGGAAGACGAGCTCGTCCCACTCCTGCGGCAGGCGCGGGTCGAAGGTCATCTCGCCGCCGACCGGGCGCATGCCGCCGAAGCCGGAGACCAGCGCGCCCCACACTCCACCGGAGTTGGCGATGTGCATCCCGTCGACGGTGTTCGAGTGGGCGTCTGCGAGGTCCACGTACAGCGCGCGCAGGAAGTAGTCGAGCGCCATCCGGTGGTAGCCGACCTCGGCCGCCATGATCGACTGCACGACCGCCGAGAGGGTCGAGTCCCCGGTGGTGATCGGGTCGTAGTACTCGAAGTCCTTGCGCTTCTGCTCGGGGGTGAAGCGGTCGCCCTGCATGAACAGAGCGAGCACCACGTCGGCCTGCTTGAGCACCTGGTACCGGTAGATGACCAGCGGGTGGTAGTGCAGCAGCAGGGGGTGCTGCTCGGGCGGCGTGGCCGACAGGTCCCAGACCTCGCGGTCCAGGAAGTGGTCGTCCTGGGGGTGGATGCCCAGCGCCTCGTCGTAGGGGATGTGGATGGCCTCGGCGACGGCGGCCCACGTCTTCGGTTCCTCGGGCAGCAGGTCCAGCCGCTCCACCACCTCGGCGTGGGCCTGCGGGTCCCGCTCCTCGAGCTCGCCGAGGGCCTGCACGGCCCGCTCGAGGTTGTAGCGCGCCATGACGTTGGTGAACAGGTTGTTGTTGACCACCGTCGTGTACTCGTCCGGTCCGGTGACGCCGTGGATGTGGAACCGCGGCCGCGGGCCGAGCTGCCAGAACCCGAGGTCGGTCCACATGCGCGCGGTGCCCACCAGGATGTCGATGGCGTCGCGGCGGGCGAAGTCGTCGTCCCCGGTCGCGTCGACGTACTTGGAGACGGCGTAGGCCACGTCCGCGTCGATGTGGTACTGCGCGGTGCCCGCGGCGTAGTAGGCCGAGGCCTCGGCACCGTTGATGGTGCGCCACGGGAAGAGGGCGCCGGTGAGGGCGAGGTCGCGGGCCCGCTCGACGGCCCGGGGCAGGATCCGCGTGCGGAACTGCAGGGCGTTCCGGGCCAGGTGCGGCATCGTGTAGGTCAGGAAGGGCACCACGTAGGCCTCGGTGTCCCAGAAGTAGTGACCCTCGTAGCCGCTGCCGGTGACCCCCTTGGCCGGGACTCCCTCGCGGTCGGCGCGGCCGGTGGCCTGCGCGAGCGAGAACAGGGCGAAGCGCACCGCCTGCTGGATCTCCGGCTGGCCCGGCAGCTCGACGTCGGCGTTGTCCCAGAACTCGGCCAGCCACTCGGCCTGCGCCGCGTGGGCCTGCTCCACGCCGTCGGGCGCCACCCGGTCGAGAGTGCGGTGGCAGCGGTCGACGAGCTCGGCCACCGGCACCCCGGTGGAGGAGTGGTAGGTGAGCCACTTGTCCAGCCGGAAGGTCTGCCCCTCGCGCAGCCGGAAGGAGTACACCTGCTTGGCCTGGTCGGGCTCGACCACCTGCGAGCTGCGGACCTCGGCGTCGGAGGTGACGTGGTGCTCGGCACCCACCCCGAGGGTCATGCGCGAGTTCGTGGTGCGCCAGCCCATGAGCAGCCGCCGGTCGGTGGACTCCTGGCACTGGGGCTGCAGGGCGCGGTGGGTGAAGCCGCCGGCCTTGCGCGGGTCGAACCCGGAGCCCATGGCCTCGGCGCCGACGCTGTACTCGTCGGTGCCGTCCTGCCGGTTGAGCACCTGGCTGGAGACGGTGACCGCCGCGTCGCCGGAGAGCATCTCCACCTCGATGGAGAGCAGGGCCAGGTGGCGCTCGGCGAAGGACACCATCCGCTCCGAGCGCACGCGCAGGCGCTTGCCGGCCGGGGTGCGCCAGACGAGATCGCGGGTGAGGATCCCGGTGTGCAGGTCCAGCGAGCGCTCGTAGGACTGCACGTCGGCGGTGGCCAGGATGAACGGCTCGTCGTCGACGTAGAGCTTCATGAGCTTGGCGTCGGGGGCGGTGACGATCGTCTGGCCGACCTTCGCGAAGCCGTAGGCGTCCTCGGCGTGCTTGATCTGCCAGGTCTCGTGGAACCCGTTGACGAAGGTGCCGTGGACGTGCGCCTCGCGGCCCTCCTCGGGGTTGCCCCGCAGGCCCAGGTAGCCGTTCGCCACCGCGAAGAGCGTCTCGGTGAGGCCGAGGTCCTCGGTGGAGGGCGACGTCTCCACCAGTCGCCAGGGGTCCACCGGGAAGCGGGTGCGGTCCAGCGGGTCGGTGCGCGGGGTGCCGTCGGCGGTCTCGGTCACGTGGTTCGGTGCGGTCACGGCAGCATCTCCTGCAGGTCCTCGACGACGGTGGTGGCGCCTGCCGCGCGCAGGGCCTCGGCCCCTGCGCCGCGGTCGACGCCGATGACGGCGGCGAACCCGCCGGCGGCCCCGGCCTGCACGCCGGAGGTCGCGTCCTCCACGACCACGGCCTCCCGGTGGGGCACGCCCAGGCGGTCGGCCGCCGCCCAGAAGGTGTTCGGGGCGGGCTTGCCCGGCAGGCCCTCTTCCCGGGCCACGCGGCCGTCCACGACCACTGGGAAGAAGTGCTCGAGCCCGGCGGTGCGCAGGACCGCCGGGGCGTTGGCCGAGGACGAGACGACGGCCATCGGCACCTCGGCCGCCCGCAGCGCCTCCAGCAGGGCCAGCGACCCGGGGTAGGCCTCGACGCCCTCGTCCAGGGCGGCCAGGAACTCCGTGTTCTTGCGCTCGCCGAGGGCCACGACGGTCTCCTCGTCGACCTCGATGCCGCGGGAGGCCAGCAGGTCGCGCACGCCGTCCAGGCGCGGCTTGCCGTCCACGTGGTCGTAGTAGTCGGCCTCGGTGTAGGGGGCCACGGCCTCGTCGGTGCGTTCGGCGTGCTCGGTGAGGTGGTCGGTGAACAGTCGGTGCCAGGCGCGGCGGTGCACCTCGGCGGTGGGGGTCAGCACTCCGTCCAGGTCGAACAGGACGGCGCCGACGGCATCCTGGGAGGCCAGCGTGAAGGACATGTCCCAGAGCCTAGGGCGGCGGAACGGGGGCCTCGGAACGAGGACGGTGTGGGTCTGGGCACAGGACCGGGGCCGGGGCGGCGGTCCCTGCCGGCCGGGCGGCTACCCTCCGGCCATGCCACGCATCCGGCTCGACCTGGCCTACGACGGTCGCGACTTCCACGGGTGGGCGCGCCAACCCGGCCTCCGCTCCGTGCAGGAGGAGCTCGAGACCGCCCTGTGCACGGTGCTGCGCGTGCCGGAGCTGCCGCTCACGGTGGCCGGCCGCACCGACGCCGGGGTGCACGCCACCGGGTCGGTGTGCCACGGGGACGTCGAGGACGCCGTGTGGGCCCGTGTGCCGGGGCGCTCGGATCGGCCGCCCGAGGAGGCGCTGGTCACCCGCCTGGCCGGGGTGCTGCCCGCTGACCTGGTGGTCCACCGGGCCCGCGTGGTCGGGGCCGACTTCGACGCCCGCTTCGCCGCCCTGCGCCGCCACTACCGGTACCTGCTGTGGGACCGCGTGGAGGACGTCGACCCCCGGCTGCGGGGGATGGTGGTGCGCCACCGCCGGCCGCTGGACGTCGGGGCGATGGACGAGGCCGCCGGCCGTCTGGAGGGTCTGCAGGACTTCGCGGCCTTCTGCAAGCAGCGCGAGGGCGCCACCACCGTCCGCACGCTGGAGCGCTTCTCCTGGTCCCGTCGCGTGGACGGCGTCGTCGAGGGCGTCGTGGTCGCCGACGCCTTCTGCCACTCGATGGTGCGCGCCCTGGTCGGTGGCGTGGTGCCGGTGGGGGAGGGGCGGCGTCCGGTGGAGTGGCCCGCGCAGGTGCTCGCCGGACGGGAGCGCATCGGGGCTGTGCAGGTCATGCCGGCCCACGGGCTCACGCTGGAGCGGGTGGACTACCCGGAGGAGTCGCAGTGGGCGGCCCGGCAGGAGGAGGCTCGCGCCACGCGGGAGCCGCTGGGGGAGTGAGCCGGTGGCCGGCGCCCGGTGGTGGCCCCGGGCCGGGTCAGTCCACCGGCAGCAGCGCCGTCCAGGCCACCACGCGCCGCGCCCCCGGGGTGCCCTGGCCGATGCGGCGGTAGCGCTGCAGCACGGCGTCGAGCTCTGCCCGCAGGGCCGTCGCCTGGTCGCGGCTCACGAGCACCGCGTCGTCCTGCAGGCCGCTCCAGCCGGAGTCGGTTCGCCCGAGGCTGGCCGTGCCACTGTCGGCGGCCTCCTGCCCGACGGCGTCCACGTGGGCGTGGGCGCGCGTGGCGAACAGGTCCACCAGGTCGTGCTCCAGCCAGGTGTCCAGGGCCTCGGCCTCCGGGCCGTCCGCGAGGTGGTGCTGCTCGCTGCCCGGGTCGCTGATCTCCCAGACCCGCCGGCGCCCCGGCCCGGGGCTGTCCTCGATGAGGCCGCCGTCCGCGAGGAGCCGCAGGTGGTAGCTGGTGACCCCGGTGCTGGTGTCCAGCGCCCGGGCGAGGTCGGCCGAGGTGGCGGCGCCGTGGGTGCGCAGGTGGGCCACGATGCGGCTGCGCAGCGGGTGGGCGAGGGCGGAGCGGTCGACGGCCATGTGTGCAGAATACCTCTGCACAATGTCTCTGCACCAACCCTGCCGGCGTCGCCGGCGCGCTCGCTCTCCGCATCATGGTGCGGAGTTCTGGGTTCTGTGCGGCATTTGGGCCGTCCGCTGCGCCCGCGTAAACTGGGTCGCCGGCTCGCAGCCGACTCCGCCGCGTCGTTCGGTCGGAGCGCTGCCCGCGGACCCGGGCGACACCGGTCCCCACCGACGTCGCCCACATGTCATACCTCCCGTGAAGAAAGTGCGATTCATGCGTACCCACACCCCGAAGCAGGCGGAGATCCTGGACGGCCGCGTCTGGCACGTCATCGACGCCACCGACGTGGTGCTCGGTCGCCTGGCGACCCACGCCGCGACGCTGCTGCGCGGCAAGCACAAGGCGAACTTCGCCCCCCACGTCGACACCGGCGACTTCGTCATCATCATCAACGCCGAGAAGGTGGCCCTGACCGGCGCCAAGCTGGCCCAGAAGCGCGCCTACCGCCACTCCGGCTTCCCGGGCGGTCTCCGCTCCGAGACCTACGCCGAGCTGCTCGAGAAGCACCCGACCCGTGCGGTCGAGAAGGCCGTGGCCGGCATGCTGCCCAAGAACCGTCTGGGCCGCGCCCAGATCAGCAAGCTGAAGGTCTACGCCGGCGCCGAGCACCCGCACGCCGCGCAGCAGCCGCAGCCGTTCGAGATCACCCAGGTGGCGCAGTAAGGCCACGGGCCCTGCGCAGAGAAGCGACCAAGGAGAACCCCGTGGCTGAGAACACGACCGAGAACACCGACTTCGAGGGTGACGAGACCCCGATGACCTCCTACACCTCCGAGTCCGCCCCCGTGGCGACCTCCGAGGAGGGCGACGAGCGTCGTCCGATGGCCTCCGGCCCCGGTGCCGGCCTGGGCCGTCGCAAGCAGGCCGTGGCCCGCGTGCGCCTCGTCCCCGGCTCCGGCCAGTGGACCGTGAACGGCTCCTCCCTGGAGGAGTACTTCCCGAACAAGCTGCACCAGCAGGAGGTCAACGACCCGCTGACCCTGCTGGAGCTCGGCGGCCAGTTCGACGTGATGGTGCGCGTCCAGGGCGGCGGCAAGTCCGGCCAGGCCGGTGCCGTGCGCCTGGGTGTGGCCCGTGCGCTGAACGAGATCGACACCGAGCTCAACCGCGCCGCCCTGAAGAAGGCCGGCTTCCTCACGCGTGACCCGCGTGCGACCGAGCGCAAGAAGGCCGGTCTCAAGAAGGCCCGCAAGGCCTCGCAGTTCAGCAAGCGCTGATCCACGCAGCACCGGCTGCACCAGCAGGAGGGCCCTCGCCACGGCGGGGGCCCTCTCGCGTGCCCGGGAGGCGGGGCCGCCGGGGCGCGTGTGAAGGGCGCCACGCGTCGTGGAGGCCGGTCGCGGTGGCCGCGTCGGTACAGTGCCGCCCATGCCTCGACTTTTCGGAACCGATGGCGCTCGCGGGCTCGCGAACGCCGACATCACCCCCGAGCTCGCGCTCGGTCTCTCCCTGTCGGCCGCCCGGGAGGTGCTCGCCGACTCCGGCGACGAGGTGGGGCCCTCGCTGCCCACCTCGACCGCGGCCGAGGACCCGGAGCAGACCCTGCGCCCCCACGCCATCGTGGGTCGCGACCCCCGTGCCAGCGGTGAGCTCCTGAGCGCGGCCACCGTCGCCGGCCTGGCCTCCGCGGGGCTGGACGTGTACGACGCCGGCGTCCTGCCGACCCCGGCCATCGCCTTCCTCACCAAGACCACCCACGCATCGCTCGGCGCGATGCTGTCGGCCTCGCACAACCCCATGCCCGACAACGGCATCAAGTTCTTCGCCGAGGGCGGCTTCAAGCTGCCGGACGCGGTCGAGGACCGCATCGAGGCCGGCATGGGTCAGGAGTGGGACCGTCCGACCGGTGCCCACGTCGGTCGCGTGCTGCCCTACGAGCGCGGTGCGGACGCCTACGTCGAGCACCTGCTGGAGGCCCTGCCGCACCGGCTGGACGGCCTCCACGTCGTCATCGACTCCGCCAACGGCGCCGCCAGCGAGGTCGGCCCCCGTGCCTTCCGCGAGGCGGGTGCCAAGGTGACCGTCATCGGCAACGCGCCGGACGGCCTGAACATCAACGAGGGCTGCGGCTCGACCCACCTGGGCCCGCTGCAGGCCGCCGTGCCGGCCTACGGCGCGGACTTCGGCGTCGCCTTCGACGGGGACGCCGACCGCTGCCTGGCCGTCGACGCGAACGGCGAGGAGGTCACCGGCGACCAGGTGATGGCCATCCTCGCGCTGGCGCTCAAGGACCGTGGCGAGCTGGCCAACGACACCCTCGTGGCCACCGTCATGTCCAACCAGGGCCTGGTGAAGGCCATGGAGGCGGCCGGCATCAGCGTGGTCCGCTCCAAGGTGGGCGACCGCTACGTGCTGGAGGACATGCGCTCCGGCGGCCACGTCCTCGGCGGCGAGCAGTCCGGCCACGTCATCCTGCTGGAGCACGGCACCACCGGTGACGGCATCCTCACCGGTCTGATGCTGGCCGCCCGCGTGGCCGAGACCGGCCGAAGCCTCACCGAGCTGGCCACCTGCATGCAGCTGCTCCCGCAGGAGCTGGTCAACGTGCAGGGCGTCGACAAGGAGCGCCTCGAGGGTGACGAGCAGGTCGCCGCAGCCGTCGCCGAGGTCGAGGGCGAGCTCGGCAGCAGCGGCCGTGTGCTGCTCCGCAAGTCCGGTACCGAGCCGGTGGTCCGCGTGATGGTGGAGGCCCCGACCCAGGACCTCGCCGCCACCAAGGCCGAGCAGCTGGCGGACGTGGTCCGCGGAGCGCTCGCTCTCTGAAGGATCGACGAGGGCCCCGGTCCCGGCGTGCAGCCGGGGACCGGGGCCCTCGCGTCGTCCGGGACCGCGCCGAGCGCGCCGTCGGTTCAGAGACCGAGCTGGTGGACCACCCGCACGGTGCCGTTGGCGAGGTCGTAGGCCGCCCCGACGATCCCGAGGGAGCCGTCGGCCAGGCGCTCGCCGACGAGACGGGAGCGCTCGGGGATCAGGTCGACCGTCGCGGCGACGTGGCGCTCCATGACCCCGCGGGGGTCGGTGACGCCCTCGCGGTGGGCGGTGAGGACGCTCGGCGTCACCTTCTGCACCACGTCCGAGAGGTGGCCCGGGGGGAGGGCGCCGGTGGCGTGCGCCTCGAGGCCCGCGCCGACCGCGCCGCACGAGTCGTGACCGAGCACCACCAGCAGCGGGGTGCCCAGCACGTGCACTCCGAACTCGAGGGTGCCCAGGACGGCGGAGTCGAGCACCTGCCCGGCCGTGCGCGTGACGAACAGGTCGCCGATGCCGCGGTCGAAGATCATCTCGGCGGCCACCCGGGAGTCGGCGCACCCGAAGACCTGCGCGAACGGGGCCTGTCCGTCGGCCAGGGTCGCGCGGCGGGCTGCGTCCTGGTTCGGGTGCTCGGGGGCGTTGGCCACGAAGCGGCCGTTGCCCTCGAGCATCGTCGCCCAGGCCTCTGAGGGGGAGGGGGAGTTGGTGTCCATGGGGGCATCCTCCCACCACGGGCCGGGGATCGGGTCGTGTCATGCACCTATCGGGGGAGCTCGCGGACCTAGAGTGATGCACAACACGTGGACTCCCACCGTCGGCCGACCGGGTCGATCGGGGACGGGTCCCGATGCGGATCCGGTGCCGCGGAGCGGGTCACGCCGGGGTACCGCATCGAGAGGAGAAGGCATGGGACGCCGGACGAGGACGGCGCGGGCGGTGACGGGCGTCGCGCTCGCGGCCATGGTGGTCGCGGGGTGCGGAGGATCGCAGGCCCAGGACGGGCCCCCGGAGCTCACCTGGTACATCAACCCCGACGGTGGCGGCAACAACCCGAAGGGCGGCGGTCAGGCGCAGATCGCGCAGGAGTGCGCCAAGGAGTCCGGCGGGGCCTACACGATCCGCACCGAGCTGCTGCCCAACAGTGCCAGCGACCAGCGCGTGCAGCTGCTGCGCCGCGTCGCGGCGGGGGACCCCGGTGTCGACCTCATGAGCCTGGACCCCGTGTTCCTGGCGGAGTTCGCGAACGCCGGCTACCTGGCCGACGTGCCGCAGGAGCTCGAGAGGGAGTTCACCGAGGACCGGGTGCAGTCGGCGATCGACGCCTCCACCTGGCAGGGCGAGCTCGTGGCGGTGCCCTTCTGGGCCAACACGCAGGTGCTCTGGTACCGCAAGTCCGTCGCCGAGAAGGCCGGGCTGGACATGAGCAAGCCGGTCACCTGGGACCAGGTCATCGAGGCGGCCGACTCGCAGGACCGGACGGTCGGCGTGCAGGCCATGCCCTACGAGGGGTACACGGTCTGGCTCAACGCCCTGATGGCCGGTGCCGGCGGCGAGGTGCTGAAGAACCCGGGGGCCACAGCCGACGAGGTGCAGCTGGACGTCGACAGCGAGGCCGGCCGGGCTGCTGCGGGGGTCGTCAGCAGGATCGCCGAGACCGGTGTCGCCGGTCCCGCGATGGGCACCTCCGACGAGACCGTGGCACTCAACCTCTTCCAGTCGAACGCCAAGTCCGGGTTCATGGTCAACTGGCCGTACGTCTGGGCCGCCTTCCCGGCCAACGGCGTGAAGTTCATCGACGACATCGGCTGGGCCCGCTTCCCGCAGACGACCGAGGGGAAGGAGAGCGCGCCTCCCTTCGGTGGGATCGAGCTGGGCGTGAACGCCGCGAGCGAGCACCCGGAGGAGGCCTACGAGGCCATCCGGTGCATCACCAGCCACGAGAAGCAGACGATGTACATGAAGAACATCGGCAACCCGGCCTCGCGCTCCAAGGTGTTCGACGAGCCGGAGATCAGGAAGCAGTTCCCGATGGCCGGGCTGATCCGGGAGTCCCTCGAGGCCGCGGAGCCGCGCCCCCAGAGCCAGTTCTACGGGGACATCTCCACCGGCCTCCAGCGCTCGTTCAGCCCGCCCGACAAGGTGGACCAGAACACGCCCGCGCAGGCGCAGGAGTTCATCCTCGCCGTGATCAAGGGGGAGAAGCTCCTGTGAGCACCGCATCCGACGTCGTCGCACCGGACCAGGGGGTGGAGGTCGCCGAGGAGCGCCGCGCACCCCGCAAGCGGCCGCTCAGCGACCGTGCCCGCGGTGAGCGCAACCTGGGCTGGCTGCTCAGCGCCCCGGCCTTCCTCATCATGCTCGGGGTCACGCTCTTCCCGATCCTGTACGCGCTGTACAACTCGCTCTTCCGCTTCCGCCTCACCGACCCGGCGGGCAAGTCCTTCATCGGGCTGGGCAACTACACCACCGCGCTGACCGACGGGTACTGGTGGCAGGCCACCGGGGTCACCGCCCTCATCACCGTGTTCACCGTGGTGGTCGAGCTCGTGCTCGGCTTCGGCATCGCGCTGCTCATGCACCGCGTGGTGCTGCCCCGGCGCACGCTGCGCACCATCGTGCTCATCCCGTACTCGATCGTCACGGTCGTCTCGGCCTACGCGTGGCTCTATGCCTTCCGCGTGGACACCGGCTTCGTGAACCACTGGATGAACACGCTGACCCTCGGGGCGTTCGGCGAGAACTTCAACTGGTTCGGCTCCTTCTGGCCGGCGCTGTTCGTGATCTCCCTGTCGGAGATCTGGAAGACCACCCCCTTCATGTCGCTCCTGCTGCTGGCCGGACTGGCGCAGATCGACGGCGCGA
This sequence comes from Kytococcus sp. Marseille-QA3725, assembly GCF_054950055.1. Lineage (NCBI taxonomy): Bacteria > Bacillati > Actinomycetota > Actinomycetes > Micrococcales > Kytococcaceae > Kytococcus > Kytococcus sp. Marseille-QA3725. The sequence goes on from NZ_JBUCLA010000001.1 coordinate 175,383, forward strand.
TGGAGGAGGCCGCCAAGGTGGACGGCGCCGGCTTCTGGCAGCGCCTGTTCAAGGTGGTGCTGCCGAACATGAAGGCGGCCGTCATGGTGGCGTTGCTCTTCCGCACGCTCGACGCCTTCCGCATCTTCGACAACCCGTTCGTGATGACAGGTGGCGCCAACGACACCTCGACCCTGTCGATGGTGGTCTACCGCCAGACGATCGAGCGCATGGACATCGGCCTGGGCTCGGCCCTGTCGGTGCTGCTCTTCCTGTACGTGGTGCTCATCGCCTTCGTCTTCGTCAAGGTCTTCGACGTCAACCTCACGGAAGGGAAGTGAGCGGCCATGGCTGACCAGGCCCCCGACACCAAGGGCAAGTGGCCCCTCTTCCTCGTCTCCCTGCTCGTGATCGCCTACACGGTGGTCCCGCTGCTGTGGATGTTCGCGCTGTCGGTCAAGAGCGACGCGGCCCAGTCCGACCCGGAGCTCAACACCCTGGGCAACTTCTGGCCCACCGGCGAGGGCTTCACCTGGGACAACTACAAGCTGATCCTCACAGGTGACGCCCAACCGCTGTTCGTGCCGGCGCTGGTCAACTCGCTGGTGGTCTGCCTGCTGGCGACGGTCATCTCGGTGGGGCTGGCCACCCTGTGTGCCTACGCCATCAGCCGGCTGGACTTCCCGGGCAAGGGCCTCATCCTCTTCACGGCGCTGACGGTCAGCTTCTTCCCGGTCGTCTCGCTGGTGACGCCGATCTTCAACCTGTGGCGCACCATCGGGCTGTTCGACACGATCCCCGGTCTGGTCATCCCGTACCTGTCGCTGACGCTGCCGCTGGCGATCTGGACGCTGACGGCCTTCTTCCAGCAGATCCCGTGGGAGATGGAGCAGGCGGCGCAGGTCGACGGCGCGACCAGCTGGCAGGCCTTCCGCAAGGTGATCGTCCCGCTGGCCCTGCCGGGGGTGTTCACCACCGGCATCATCGTGTTCTTCACCGCGTGGAACGACTTCGTCTTCGCCGTCTCGCTGACCAGCGAGCGGGCGCAGACCGTCCCCGCCGCGCTGGCCTTCTTCACCGGGGCCAGCCAGTTCGAGCAGCCGACCGGCGCCATCGCCGCGGCCTCGGTCATCGTCACCATCCCGGTGGTCCTGCTGGTGCTGGTGTTCCAGCGCCAGATCGTCGCCGGCCTCACCTCGGGAGCCGTCAAGGGCTGACGCCCGCGACGTCCCACGACTGCTTCCGAACCAAGGAGAGATCCCATGGCCCGCATCACCCTCGAGGGCATCGAGAAGACCTATCCCGACGGCTTCCACGCCGTGAAGGGCGTCGACCTGGACATCGCGGACGGAGAGTTCGTGATCCTGGTGGGCCCGTCCGGCTCGGGAAAGTCCACGCTCCTGCGCATGATCGTGGGGCTGGAGGACATCAGCGAGGGCGAGCTCACCATCGGTGACCGGGTGGTCAACGACCTGGCGCCCAAGGACCGCAATCTCGCCATGGTGTTCCAGAACTACGCGCTGTACCCGCACCTGTCGGTGTTCGAGAACATCGCGTTCCCGCTGCGCCTGGCCAAGGGCTCCATGTCCAAGGACGAGATCTCGCGCCGCGTGCACGAGGCCGCGCAGATGCTGGAGCTCGAGGAGCACCTGGAGCGCAAGCCGGGCAACCTCTCCGGTGGTCAGCGCCAGCGCGTGGCCATGGGGCGCGCGATCGTCCGCAACGCCGATGCCTTCCTGTTCGACGAGCCGCTGTCGAACCTGGACGCCAAGCTGCGTGGCCAGATGCGCACCGAGATCGCGCGCATGCAGCGCCGTCTGGGCACCACGACGGTCTACGTGACCCACGACCAGACCGAGGCGATGACGCTGGGCGACCGCGTGGCCGTGCTCAAGAAGGGCGAGCTGCAGCAGGTCGCCTCCCCGCGCGAGCTCTACGAGCAGCCGGTCAACCTCTTTGTCGCCGGTTTCATCGGCTCGCCGCCCATGAACTTCGTGCCCGCCCGCGTGGACGGCGACGTGCTCGAGCTGCCCTTCACCCGCGTGCCGATGGCGCCGGTGCTGGCCCAGCGGGTGGCTGACCGCGACATCGTCATCTGCGGCATCCGCCCGGAGCACTTCAAGGACTCCGCCGCCCCCGACGCGCCGGTGCAGGGTGCCCGCTTCACCGCGCCGGTGGAGCAGACCGAGTGGCTGGGCAACGAGCAGTACGCCTACATCCCGTTCGAGGCCGAGGAGTCCGTGATGGCGCACCTCGACGAGCTGGAGAAGGAGCTCGACGGCGAGGGCGCCCGCACCCAGCTGGTCGTGAACCTCTCGACCCAGAGTCGGGTCGTCGAGGGCGACGAGGCCGAACTGATCTTCGACCCGCGCCTCATGCACGTCTTCGACCCGGAGACGGGCCGCAACTACACGCGCGACGACCGTGCGGCCGCGCGGATCGCCACCGAGCAGGAGGAGCTCCGCAAGCGGGCCCTGGAGCGGGCGCGCTCCCGCGACTCCGCCCTCAACTGAGCGGGGCGGGGCTCAGGTCAGCTCGCCGCGCGTGGGCCCGCCCGCGCCGGCGCGCTGCACGGTCCAGGCCCCGGTGGCCAGGGCCCGTCGCAGGGCGGGCAGCACCACGTCGTCTCCCCAGGGGGCGCGCTCGGTGCCGCCCAGCACGCCGGCCTCGAGCAGGCCGGAGAGCAGCCCGGCCATGAAGGAGTCCCCGGCGCCCACGGTGTCGACGACCTCGACCGTGGGCGCGGCGAGGTCGGTGCGGTGGAGTGTTCCGTCGTCGCCGGGACGCAGTGCCGTGGCGCCTTCGCCGCCGCGGGTGACCACGAGCAGGCGTGGACCCAGACCCACCAGGAAGGCGGCCGCCTCGGCCCACGTGCGGTCGGGGTAGAACCAGGCGAGGTCCTCGTCGCTGCACTTCACGACGTCGGCCAGCGTGCAGATCTCCTCCACCCGGGCCCGGGTCCCCCGGGTGTCGGCCATGATGCCGGGCCGGGCGTTCGGGTCGTAGGAGACGGTCCAGCGGCCCCGCAGGGCGCGCAGGTGCTCGACGACGGCCGCGCCACCAGGCTCCAGGGCGGTCCCGAGGCTGCCGGTGTGCAGGTGGCCCACCGGCGTCGAGCTGCCCTCGGCACAGGCCGTGGTGTCCGCGGCGTCGTACCGCCACTCGAGGTCGAAGACGTACTCGGCCGCCCCGGTGGGGTCCAGCACGGCGGTGGCCGTGGAGGTGCGGTCGGCCGAGGTGCTGGCCGGCGTCAGGCCCACCCCGGCCCCGCGCACGGCGTCGGCCACGAGGGCCCCGCGCTCGTCGTCACCCAGGTGGGTGGCCAGCAGCACCTCGTGGTCGAGGCGGGCCAGCCCCATCGCGACGTTCGCGGGGGAGCCCCCGACGTGCTCGGTGGGGGACCCGTGGCCGTCGTCCACCAGGTCGACGAGCGCCTCGCCAACCACCAGCACCGCGGGGGTGGGGGTCACAGGACCTCGTGCACCTTCTCCAGACGGTGGTCGCCGAGCACCTCGCGGATGGTGCCGGAGGCCGAGCGCATCACCAGCGAGTGGGTGCGCGCGCCGCCGGCGTGGAAGCGGACGCCGTCCAGGAGCTCCCCGTCGGTGATGCCGGTGGCCACGAAGTAGCAGTCGCCGGTGACGAGCTCCTCGGTGGTGAGCACGCGGCTCAGGTCGTGCCCGGCCTCCTCGGCCTTGGCGCGCTCGGCGTCGTCCTGGGGCCACAGGCGGCCCTGGATGGCGCCGCCCATGCACTTCATGGCGCAGGCCGCGATGATTCCCTCGGGGGTGCCGCCGATGCCCATGAGCATGTCGATGCCGGAGGTGGGGCGGGCGGCCATGATGGCGCCGGCCACGTCGCCGTCGGAGATGAAGCGGATGCGGGCGCCGGCCTCGCGGATCTCGGAGACGAGCTGGTCGTGGCGGGGGCGGTCCAGCACCACGACGGTCAGGTCGTCGACGGCCTTGCCCAGCGCCTCGGCCACGGCGCGCACGTTGTCGCCGGTGGAGGCGGAGATGTCGATGGCGTCCTTGGCCTGCGGGCCGACGGCGATCTTCTCCATGTAGAACACGGCGCTCGGGTCGTACATCGCGCCCCGGTCGGCGACGGCCATCACCGAGACGGCGTTGGGCATGCCCTTGGCGGTCAGCGTGGTGCCGTCGATCGGGTCCACGGCCACATCCACCTCGGTGCCGTGGCCGTCGCCGACGCGCTCGCCGTTGAAGAGCATGGGGGCGTCGTCCTTCTCGCCCTCGCCGATGACGACCACACCGTTCATGGAGACGGTCGAGATCATCTCGCGCATGGCGGAGACGGCGGCGCCGTCGGCGGTGTTCTTCTCGCCGCGGCCCACCCAGCGGGCGCCGGCGATGGACGCCGCCTCCGTCACCCGGACCAGCTCCATGGCCAGGTTCCGGTCGGCGCGCAGAGGGGACGTGGACGTGGTGGTCATGAGCTCTCCTGGGACGTCGTCGCCCACGTGTCGGCGGTGACCCGGGGCTTCGGTGAGCCTAACGCCTCGGCGGTGGGAGAATGCGCCGCATGACCGACCCCGCCGTGCAGCCCGCGCCCCCTCCCCGTCGCCGTGGAATGGGGTCCTGGCGGAGCATGATCTGGTCCTCGCTCATCGTGGTGGGCATCGTCCTGGTCTGGTGGGCCATGGTCGCCATGCCGGACTCCCTGCCCGAGCGGACCGTCGACGCGCAGCAGCAGACCATGACCACGCAGCGCGAGACCGGGCGCGACATCGTCGAGGCCAAGGACCTGCCGGAGGGGTGGAACGCCACCCACGCGCAGCTGAGCGAGGACGGCCGCGACCGCGTCTGGCACGTCACCTACAGCACCCCCGAGGGCAAGCACCTGAGCCTCGACCAGCGCCTCGTCGGGGAGGAGGGGAAGCGCGCCGACATCGCCCCCTGGGTCGAGACCAAGGCCGGCACCTCCGAGAAGGACGGGACCCTCGAGGCAGCCGGCCACCGCTGGGACCTGACCCTGCGCCCGGACCCGGAGCGTCGCGGTGCGGTGCTGACCGACGCCCCGGACGACTCCGCCGTGGTCGTCAGCGGGGACGCCTCCGAGGAGGAGCTGCGCACCCTGGTCGAGTCGTTGGAGTTCGACGGGGCGCCGGCTCAGTCCTCGGCGCCGGCCTCGCCCTCGGCCTGAGCGCCGGCGGGGTCGGCCCCGCCCTGGGCGGAGGACTCCGCGGCGTCGCCCTCGCTGCCACCCTGTCGCGCCTCGACCCGGTCGGTGATCCGCTGCTGGGCGGCGTCCAGCCACGAGGCGCAGTGGTCGGCCAGCGCCTCACCGCGCTCCCACAGCTCCATGGACTCCTCCAGCGGCCGCTCGCCGCGCTCCAGGGTGGCCACGATGCCGACGAGCTCCTCGCGGGCCTGCTCGTAGCTCAGGTCCGCGACCGGGGTGCGGTCGGGGTGGTCGGCGTTCTCGGGCGTGGTGCTCTCCGGGCTGGTCTGGCTCACGGGGTGTTCCTTCCGGTCGGTCGGAGGTGGGGGCGGTCGGTCGGCAGGTGGCCGGGTAGGGGGGCGTGGACGATCGGTGGGGCCGGGCGTCGCGGGAGCAGGTGGTCATCCACCCACCACCCGGGTGGCGAAGTCCCCGTCGGCGACGGTCACCCGCAGCAGCTCGTCGGCCTCGATCTCCTCGCGCGAGGTGACGACGTGCCCCTGGGAGGTGCGGACCACCGCGTACCCGCGCTCCAGGGTGCCCAGCGGACTCAGGGCCCGCAGGTGCCCCCTGGTGGCGGTGACGCGCTGCTCCTCCGAGGCGAGGCGCCGCGCCACCGCTCGCTCGGCGGCCTCTCGTGCCCGCAGCAGCTCGGTGCGGGGCCGGGTCACCATCACCGTGGGGTCGGCCATGACCGGGCGCTCCATGACGGCGGTCAGCCCGCGGCGCTCGCCGGTCAGCCGGGTGAGCAGCGCGCGGCGCAGCCGGTCCCGGCCCTGGGTGACGCCGTTGCGCTCGGCCGCCCCGTCGGGGACCACGAGCTTGGCCGCGTCGGTGGGGGTGGAGGCCCGGACGTCCGCCACCAGGTCCAGCAGCGGGTTGTCGACGTCGTGCCCGATGGCGCTGACGGTCGGGACCGGGCAGGCGGCCACCGCCCGCACCATCGCCTCGTTGCTGAAGGGGAGCAGGTCCTCGAAGCTGCCGCCGCCGCGGGCGACGACGATCACGTCGACCCCGGGGGTGCGCTGCAGCTCCTCGAGCGCCGCGATGACCGCGGTGACGGCCTGGGGTCCCTGCACCGGCACGTTCTGGATGACGAACTCGGTACCCGGCCAGCGGCGACGTGCGTTCTCCACCACGTCCTTCTCCGCGGCCGAGTTGCGACCGCACACGAGCCCCACGCGGCGGGGCAGGAAGGGCAGCGGACGCTTGCGGCCGGCGTCGAAGACCCCCTCGGCGCCCAGCTGCTGCTTGAGCCGTTCCACGCGCGCGAGCAGTTCCCCGACGCCGACGTGGCGGATGGCGCGGCAGAAGAGGCTCAGCGACCCGTTCTTGGGGTAGAAGCGGGGCTTGGCCTGCAGGACCACGCGGGCGCCCTGCTCCAGCGGCGGCCGGACGGCATCGACCACGCCCGTCGGTGCCATGACCCGCATGGAGAGGTCGGCGTCGGTGTCCCGCAGCGTCATCCACACCCACTTGGCACCCTGACGGCGGGAGAGCTCGACCAGCTGCCCCTCCACCCACAGCGGGGACATGCGGTCGACGTAGTCGTCGATCTTCCGCGAGAGGGTGCGCAGCGGCCACGGCTGCTCCGCGGTGGTCTGCGCTGCCTTCTCGGGCAGGGAGGGGATCTCGGTCATGGCGGAGACTCTAGATCCGTCCGGACACGGAGCGGCGCCCCGGGCACACGACCTGTGGACGGGTGCCCGGGGCGCCGGTCGGGGCGATCAGCCGCAGTGGAAGGACGGGATGTCGGCGGTGTACGTCTTCCAGTTGTCGATGATGCTGGCGTGCATCCCGACGCAGCGGCCCCCCATCCCGGTGACGTTCACGCCACCGGCGTAGGTGCTGAAGATGCCGGTGTCCTTGGCACCGGTGTGGTAGTCCCCGGCCGGGTGGACCGAGGCCTCCATGTAGTGGGAACCGGCGGTGTTGTCGTGGACGACCAGGCAGTTGGTGCCGCCGTTGGCCGACGAGTAGTACAGGTTCCAGCGGGCCGTGGGGTGGCTGCCGACGCTGCCCCCGTCGATCCAGGAACCGGAGCACCCGGAGCTCACGTACCCGCCCTGGATGTCCTTGGAGTCGGCCTGGGCGCCGGTCGGAGCAGCGGCCCCGAGACCCAGCGAGCACGCCGCAGCGAGGACACCGGTCATGATCTTGCGCTGACGAAACATGGATTTCCCTCCCATTTCACGGGCCGGGCGTCCGGCCCATCCGTTGTGGGGTCGACTTCCCCTGTCGACCTCCGCCAAGGACGTTAGGAAGGGGCGTGGAGCCATGGGTCCACCCGTGGGTGGATATTCTATCCGGTGGGAGTAGTTCCGCAGGGGGATGGGAGGGGTCTCCTCGCGCGCTCGGGAGGCATGTCCCGTGGCAGGGAAGGGGCACCTTCGCGGCGCCTAGAATGGAGGGGTGGATACACAGACGACCCCTGAGACCAAGCGCGTCCTGCTGGCCGCTCCCCGCGGCTACTGCGCCGGCGTCGACCGGGCCGTGGTGACGGTCGAGAAGGCTCTCGAGCTGTACGGCGCCCCGGTGTACGTCCGCAAGGAGATCGTGCACAACAAGCACGTGGTGGAGACCCTCCGCCGCCGGGGGGCGGTCTTCGTCGAGGAGACCGACGAGGTGCCCGAGGGCGCCACCGTCATCTTCTCCGCGCACGGTGTGGCCCCGATCGTGCACGAGGAGGCGCAGGCGCGGAGCCTGAGGTCGATCGACGCGACCTGCCCGCTGGTCACCAAGGTGCACCGTGAGGCCGTCCGCTTCGCCGACGACGACTACGACATCCTCCTCATCGGCCACGAGGGGCACGAGGAGGTGGTCGGCACCTCCGGTGAGGCGCCCGAGCACGTGATCCTCGTGGACGGCCCCGAGGGGGTGGCGGACGTCGAGGTGCGCGACCCGGAGAAGGTCGTGTGGCTCTCGCAGACCACCCTGAGCGTGGACGAGACGATGGAGACCGTCCGCCTACTGCGCGAGAAGTTCCCCGCGCTGCAGGACCCGCCGAGCGACGACATCTGCTATGCGACCCAGAACCGCCAGTCCGCCGTCAAGCAGATGGCCCCGGACCTGGACCTGATGCTGGTGGTCGGCTCGCGCAACTCCTCGAACTCCCGCCGCCTGGTGGAGGTCGCTCTGGAGCACGGAGCGCGCGACGGCCACCTCGTGGACTACGCCGCCGAGGTCGAGGACGCCTGGTTCGAGGGCGTCGAGACCATCGGCGTCTCCTCGGGTGCCTCGGTGCCGGAGATCCTGGTGCGTGACCTGCTGGACGACCTGGCCACCCGTGGTTACCGGGACGTGGACGTGTTCACCGCGGCCGAGGAGAAGATGCTCTTCCAGCTGCCCGGTGAGCTGCGCCGTGACCTGCGTGCCTCCGGGCTGGACGACAAGTCCACGGAGATCCGGCACGACGCGGGCGCGCTGCCCTGATCGGTCCCCGGGTCATCCCCTTGAGGTCAGCTCCCGCGCGGTGAGGGGCCTCGGGGACGCAGTGACGCCCTCGGTCTCGGGCAGGTCCTCCTGCGTGACGCCCAGCTCGTGGAACCGCCGGGCGCTCACCAGCACCCGCGACTCGAGGCTGCCCACCATCGCGTTGTAGGAGTCGACCGTGCGCGACAGCTGACGACCCATGCCGCGCAGGTGATCGGCCGAGGTCGCGATGCGCCCGTGCAGCTCGCGCCCCAGCGTCAGCACCTCCTCGGCGTTCCGCTCCACCTGCTCGTGCTGCCACACCAGTGCCACCGTGCGCAGCAGTGCCATCGTGGTGCTGGGGGAGGCCAGCAGCACGTTGCGGCGCAGGGCGTCGTCGAAGAGCGCAGGGTCCTTCTGCAGAGCGGCGGCCAGCGTGGCGTCGGTGGGCACGAAGCAGACGACGAACTGGGGGGAGCGGGAGAAGGCCGACCAGTACGCCTTGCCGGCGAGGGTCTCCACGTGCTTGCGCAGGGCCTTGCCGTGTCGGATGAGCAGCTGGGCGCGGTCGGCGTCGTCGGCGTCCTGCGCGGCCAGGAAGGCCGACATCGGTGCCTTGGCGTCCAGCACCACGACACGCTCCCCGGGCAGCCGGACGACCATGTCCGGGCGGACCGGGGCGTCGTGGGCGCTGACCGCCTGCACCTGCTCGTCGAAGTCAACGCGGTTGACCATGCCCGCGTGCTCCACCAGCCGTCGTAGCTGGCTCTCGCCCCAGGCCCCGCGGACCCCGCTGGAGGCGAGCGAGCCCGCGAGCGTCGAGGTCGACTCGTCCAGCCGCTGGGTGGAGGCGATCACCTGCAGCAGACGCTCCCCGACCTCGCCGAACTGCTCGACGCGGTCGCGCTCCAGGGCCGTCACCTGCTGCTCCACCCGTTTGAGCGAGGCCTGCAGCGGCGCCAGGGTGCGGGCCTCCTCGGTCTCCAGCGTCGAACGGCGGCGGGACTCGGTGTGCTCGTGCTCCAGGGCGCCGCGCAGGTGCTCGACCTCGCCCTCGGCGCGCTCGGCCCGCTCCTGCCACGACCGGCTGCGCTCGCGGGCGGTGGCCAGATCGGCTCCCACCCGGGAGCGCGCGAGCAGCCAGCCCAGTGCCACGCCCACCACGAGCGCCAGGAACGCGAGGGTGAGCACCAGCGGCAGGGCGAGACCGGGATCGGCGGCGTTGTCCATGGCGCGCACCCTGCCACCGCCCACCGACAGCCTCGCCCCGAGGTGGTCACGGACGTCACGTCGAAAACGGTTCGAGGCACCACCCGGGGGCCGTGACAATGGGAACCATGCCCAAGCCCCACGACCGCCACCTGGAGAACCCGACCGGTCGTGAGTACGTGCAGCTGGTGGTCGTCCTGGGGGGCCTGATCGCCATCGGGCCGCTCACGATCGACATGTACCTGCCGGCCTTCCCCGCCATCGGCAAGGACCTGCTCGCCACCGAGGCGCAGGTGCAGCTGACCCTCACCGGCATGCTGCTCGGCCTCTCTCTCGGGCAGCTGGTGAGCGGTCCCGCCGCCGACTCCCTCGGGCGCCGGCGCCTGCGCATCGCCGGGCTGGTGCTGCACGCGGTCGCCTCGGTGCTCTGCGCCCTCGCGCCCTCGGTGGGGCTGCTGGCGGCCGCGCGCGTGGTGCAGGGTGTCGCCGGCTCGGCCATCACGGTCACCTCGATGGCCACGGTGCGCGACCTCTTCCGGGGCAGTGCCGCGGCGCGCCTCATGTCGCACCTCATGCTCGTGATGGGCGTGGCCCCGATCCTCGCCCCCACCATCGGCGGTGCGGTGCTGCAGGTGACCACCTGGCGCGGCGTCTTCGTCGTGCTCGGGGCCTTCGCGCTGCTGCAGATGCTGCTGGTCTGGCGCTTCCTGCCAGAGACCCTGCCACGCCACCGGCGGCGCTCGATGGCGCCGCGGGCCACGCTGGCCACCTACCGCTCGCTGCTCGGTGACCGCATGTTCCTCGCCCTGGTGGCCACGGTCGGGCTGATGTTCGCCACCATGTTCAGCTACGTCTCCGGCGCCAGCTTCGTGCTGCAGGAGCACTACGGCTTCTCCGCCCAGCAGTTCGGCATCGCCTTCGGAGTGAACGCGGTCGGGCTCATCATCCTGACGCAGCTCAACCCGGTGCTCATGCGCACCTTCTCGCCCTACCAGCTGCTGCGCGCCGGCGTGGTCATGGCGGTCACCGCGGCGGTGGCCATGCTGGTGCTGGCGCTCACCTGGGGACACCTGCTCGGGGTGCTGGTGCCGTTGGCCGTCATCGTGGCCAGCTGCGGCCTGTGCTTCCCGAACGCGCCGGCGCTCGCGCTGAGCCGCCACGGGGAGGCCGCCGGCTCGGCCGCCGCGCTCATGGGCTGCATCCAGTTCGGCGCCGGTGGCCTCATCTCGCCGCTGACGGGTCTCCTGCCCGGCGACGGGGCCCTGCCCATGGCCACGGTCATGGCCGGCACCACGGTGACGGCGCTGGTGCTGGTGCTCTGGCTCGGCCCGCACGCGCGGGCGGGCGCCCTGGACGACTGACGGCACGTAGACTGCGCGCCCGTGGCACTCACCATCGGAATCGTCGGTCTCCCCAACGTCGGCAAGTCGACCATGTTCAACGCGCTGACCAAGAACAACGTGCTCGCCGCGAACTACCCGTTCGCGACGATCGAGCCGAACGTGGGCGTGGTCCCGCTGCCGGACGAGCGCCTGGGACGGCTGGCCGAGATCTTCGGCTCCGAGCGCATCCTGCCGGCCACCGTGAGCTTCGTGGACATCGCCGGCATCGTGCGCGGTGCCTCCGAGGGGGAGGGGCTGGGCAACAAGTTCCTGGCCAACATCCGTGAGGCCGACGCGATCTGCCAGGTGGTCCGCGCCTTCGAGGACGACGACGTGCACCACGTGGACGGTCGCGTCGACCCGAGCGGCGATCTGGAGACCATCAACACCGAGCTGGTGCTGGCCGACCTGCAGACCCTCGAGAACGCGATCCCGCGCCTCGAGAAGGAGGTCAAGGGCAAGAAGACCGACAAGGAGGTCCTCGACACCGCCCTGGCCGCGCAGAAGGTGCTGGAGGGTGGGGACACCCTGTTCGCCAAGGGTGAGTCCGCCGGCATCGACATGGACGTGGCCGCCCAGCTGGGCCTGCTGACCACCAAGCCGTTCATCTACGTGTTCAACGTGGACGAGAGCCAGGTGACCGACGAGGACTTCCGCAGCCGCATGGCCGAGCTGGTGAAGCCGGCCGACGCGATCTTCCTCAACGCCCAGCTGGAGTCCGAGCTGGCCGAGCTGGACGAGGAGGAGGCCGCCGAGCTGCTGGAGAGCGTCGGCATCGACGAGCCCGGGCTGCACCAGCTGGCGCGCAAGGGCTTCAACACCCTGGGCCTGCAGACCTACCTGACCGCCGGGCCGAAGGAGGCCCGCGCGTGGACGATCCACCAGGGCTGGACCGCCCCGCAGGCCGCCGGTGTGATCCACACGGACTTCGAGAAGGGCTTCATCAAGGCCGAGGTCGTGTCCTTCGAGGACCTGGACTCGCTGGGTTCGATGAACGCGGCCAAGGAGGCCGGCAAGGTCCGCATGGAGGGCAAGGACTACGTCATGAAGGACGGCGACGTGGTCGAGTTCCGTTTCAACGTCTGACGCGGGAGCTGGGCCGCTTCGAGGAACTGCACCCCGACGCGTACCGCGACATCTTCCTCAACTTCACGGCCGTCGCGGTCGTGGTGATGGTGGTGCTGGCCGTCCTGGAGCGTCGCAGGAGGGTGATTAGGTCAGAGGGGGTCTGACGCCCCTCGGGGCCCAGGTGGATGAGCCGGTCCCCGCATCACACGAGGAACCACCGCCAGTAGAGGACCTTGCCGAGGCGGATGACCAAGATGACCGTCAGCCAGGTACTCGGACGCACTCGCCGCAGCGGCGTGACGAGCCACACGCCCAGGACGGTGAGCGCCAGTACCCCCACGGCCGCGGCGAGGGTCCGGGCGAGTGCGAGGTCGTTGCCCACGGCCATGAACACCAGGACGAGCACCGCCACTCCCAGCAGCACCTGCACCAGGTGGAAGAGCGGCGTGGACCAGGGCACCGGCGCCCTCCCGGCCACGGACTCGGGGTCCCGCGCCGCGCCAGGGCCCGCATCCCCCTGTGCACCAGGCTCACCACGAGCGCAACCAGGAGATCACCGTGACCAGGAAGAACAGGGCCACGCCCACCCTGTGGGCGAGGAAGCCCACCGTGCTCTCCTTGATGTTGTCCCCGGTGTAGGTCTGCAGCGCCTCGCCGTCGGGCACCAGCAAGGTGTTCAAGCCGTTGCCGGAGCGCATGATGTGGACGTCACCGTCCACCTTCTCCACCGTGCCGGGGCCCACCACCATGCGGTAGCCGTCGGTCTCCGGGTCGTCCTTCAACGGCAGGATCCGCTCATGTAACGTAGGAACTTGGCGGCGTCGCGGCCTCTGATCCTCCGATCGGGTGCTTGTTTGCGACCGCACGGTGCCACGACGGCCCTGAGGGGGTGCCCGGCGGTACCGCGCCCTTCACCGCGGGGGCCGGGACCGTCGTGGCACGATCGGCCCAGCGAGAGGGAGCGGCCACGCGATGTCGGGTGGGACGGACGAGGGAGAGGCGTTTCTCTTCATTCCTGCGTTGGTGGTGTTGCTCCGCGTCGCCGAGCAGGACAAGGGCACGGCGCTCACGGAGCAGGAGGTGCTCGCGATCCGGGACGAGGCGACCTGCGTCCCGGTGACGGCGTCCATGGCTGCACGCATGGCGGAGGGGCGCGGGTTCGACGACCTGGACCCGGAGGCGTGCTGGGAGCAGTGGCAGGTCCTGCGGCTCCAGTTCGACGCGGAGTGACCTCCGCAGCCAGTTCGTGACCGTACCGTGGCAGGCATCCGACGCCTGGTGCCGGGCCGTGAGTCTCCGCACTCCATGACCAGGGTGGCGTGGTTCGCTCCCGCCGACCGAGTCGGGCCCCGGGGGTGCGAGGGCTACGGTGACCGCATGGGGGAGCACGAGGACCGAGCCACCATCGAGTACCTGGACGGGTGGAGCCGTCGGTTCGCCGAGAGCCTGGCGAGTCGTCTGGCCGGGGCCGAGGCGGAGCTCGCCGGGCAGTCGCTGTACGTGCTGGCGTTGACCACGGCGGACATGAACCTGGGGCCCATGCCGGTGCTCTGCACCGAGGAGCACCTGGCGACCCTGGAGTTCGACAGGAACGACACGGAGCGCTGCCGCCACCATCGTTGGTGGCCTGACGAGTGGGGGTGGGAGCTGGAGCACCCCGAGGAGCTGGGCAACGACCCGGCCTTCGAGCGCGCGACCTGGTGCGGGCGGCGATGGGACGAGATCCACGCCGATCACGGTCAGGACGGGGTGGACTCCTACATGGACCACTGGGAGGACCTCTCCGCGCGTGCACTCGGTTCGCCCGAGGTCCGTGACCGGCTGCACGCACTGGGTGCCGATCCGGTCCTGTACGCCACCCAGACCGGCGGCACGGGAGCGCTGGCCCGGTTCAACCCTCGGCGAGCTGCAGCGTGGCCGGGACGACGAGCTGTTCCGGGACGCCTGGGCGTACTACGCCGAGCAGGACTGACGGAGCGGCCCACACGTCCGGTGATCACCGGTGGGAGCGGCCTCGGACGGCGGCGTGTGGGCTGCCACGATGGGCCCATGGAGATATCACCGTGCGCAGTGAGGTGATCGGCTGCCGTCAGCCCGAGTTGTCCACCCTGTGGGCGTCGGTCAGCTCCGAGGGCACCGACCGGACTGTTGTCCGCCAGCGGGTCACCGAGGTGATGCGACAGCTCGTCGACACCCTGGAGGAGCTCGAGGCCGAGGTGACCCGGGAGGCCGTGCGCCGAGCCCGTGAGCGCGCCCAGGTGATGGCCGAGGCCTCGGGCTTCACGACCGTCGTGCCGTTGGAGGTGGCCGACACGGGACTGCTGGGCGACGGCGACCGCCGGCCGCCCCAGCCGCCGGCTTTCGGAGGAGCCCGCGTGCAGGCAGTCGCGGGTGCCGGTGCCGGCGAGGGTTACGACATCACCCCGCGCGAGGTGGAGGCACGGATCACCGTGGAGGCCCGCTTCCGCGCCGAGTGACGGCAGGCGACGGGGCAGTCGTCTCCCCTCGCGTGCTTCCGACGCCGCTGGCGCCTCCCCGAGGGGCCTAGCGCTTCAGCACCGTCGCGAGGAAGTGCGCCATGGAGGGCCCGTAGCGGACCCACGGCCTGGCCGCCCCTTCGGCGTAGTGCGGCCCGAACCACATCCCCGTGGCTGCGTCGTAGGCGTAGGGGAAGTTCTCGTCCCAACAACCGACGACGATGGCCTCTGGCCAGGTTTCGCGGAGGACGGCGTTCTGTTCGTGCTGGGCGACCATCTCGTCGAGCGTGAACAGGGCCACATCCACCAGGATGTGGGGATCGACCGGGGAGGCGGGGTGGCGGTAACCGTTGGTGTGCCGCAGGACGGTGCGGAGATCGTCGGGGAACGTGCAGCCGAGTCGATCCTCCGCGGCCTCGATGGCCTCGACGGTGGCCCCGGGGTGGAAGGCTGTCGGGTCCAGCAGTTCCAGGGGGTCAGAGGGGACGGGAGCCTCTGGTGGATTGTCCTGGACGGCCTCGTCGCCCTCGAGGAAGGCGTCGGCCTCCGCCACGACCATGGCGAGCAGGTCGGCGAAGGTGCCGTGGCACTCGTCCACCACATCGCCCGAGCCGATGTCCACGTTGAGGTAGACCGGCCCGTCCTCGCCCTGGTGGAGGATCCAGCGCCAGGCGTCCATGCCGGCCACGGCGATGCCGTACTCCTCGACGGTCTCGTAGTCCAAGTCCTCCTCCACGGCGTCGGCGTCGTGGATGCGGAACTGGTGGACTTCGCTGCCGTCGGGGCGGAGGAGGTCGGCGTTGTAGCCACCGAAGCGGCGGAGCACGTCGGCGTAGTCGGGCGGCAGCGGGTGGCCGAACAGCTCCGCGACGCGCGAGAGACCGGCATCGTCACAGCCGGTGACGGGCTCCTCGGGGTCGAGGTACGTGGCGGGGTCGGGCGAGTTCGTGGTCATGGTCGCAGCCTATGGGCGGGACCAGCCGACGATCCTCATGAATCCGACCTGCCCGAGAAACCGCTCCAGCGGGTGGCGCCGTCCGGGCTGGCGCCCTCGGCGGGTGCAGCCGCCGGCGAGCGTGTCGAGCTCGCGCCGCACGCGGAAGGCGTGGTGCAGGGACACCGCCCAGGCCAGCAGGATGCAGAGCGCCGCGGCGAGGAGGGCCCGTTCGGCCGTGGCCGAGGCGGAGCCCCCAGGAGGGGGTGTGGAGGTCGACGACGACGTGCTGCACCGTCGACGGCCACGTGTCGGGCGTCAGGACGCTGGGCAGAGGGGAGGGCAGCACGGCCGGCGCGTCCGTGCCGGGCACGGACGCGGGGCGGGGGATTCACTGCTGAGGGGGACATGTTCGGCAGCGTGCCAGTGACGTGACACCACTCTGACCGAACGAGGAGGAATGCGGAGCCCCTTCAGGGCATACGGAGGCCTACTCCAGACGCAGGCGCGTTTCGTGAGCTTTCTCCATGGTCCTCACCAGAAGGAACCGGCCGTTCGGGGATCGGGGCGGCCGGCCTCAGAACGACTGGGCGAGCGGGCATCAGAACGACCGGGCGAGCTCCCGGACCTGTGAGAGCGCGTCGGCCATGATCTCCTCGGCCCGGTCCGGGTCGTGGTCCATGCCCCCGGCCGCGACCTGGCTGACCTCGCAGCCGATGAAGGAGAAGACGGCCTTGATGTAGGTGGCCGCCGGGTCCTGGAGGCCGAAGTCGCTGCCGCTGGCCTGGAGGTGGACCAGCTTCTTGCCGGGCACCAGGCCCTCGGGTGCCCCGGTCTCGGTGTAGCGGAAGGTCTTGCCCGCGACGATCACCGTGTCGATCCACGCCTTCAGGCGGGTGGGCACCGACAGGTTCCACAGCGGGTTGGCCAGCACCACCAGGTCCGCGTCGAGGAAGTCCTGGGTGTAGGAGTCGAGGAGGGTGAGCTTCGCCTGCTGCGTGGCGGGCAGGTCCTCGAACGCCGTGCCTGCACCCAGGGACCGCCAGGCGGTGAGCAGGTCCACGTCGATCTCGGGGACCACGTCCAGGTACGGGCGCACCTCGTGGACCACGGCATCGTCGTGCGACGCGGTGAGGGCCTCCACGAAGGCGTCGGCCATCTGCATCGAGCGGGAGTGGCGGGAGTCGAGGGGGTGCGCACGGACGACGAGGACCTTCACGGGGGCTCCTGGGCGAGGCTTTTCGGGAGTCGACGAAGACGACTCGACAGTAGGGCCCCCGGGGCCCGGTGTCGATACCGCTGGGCGAACCCGCGCCACTGGCCCCCGCCAGCACGCTCCGCGACGGCAGATGTGTGCCTGCGTTCCAGAACCTGCGCATTCACCGTGCAGGTTCCGGAACGCAGGCACACATCTGCGCCGACGTACGGACGACATGGCCTCCTGGGCGCTCCCGATCCACGAACGGCCGACCTCTGGTGGGGTGTCGGGCCGTTCGCGTGCGACCGGTGGTCGCACGCGAACGCCCGGCGTGCCCCGGGCCTGAACCCCGTCGGGCCCGGGGCACGCCGGTGGTTCGGGCCTCCCTATGGTGGGAGGACCGGAACCGACACAGGGGGACTTCCATGATCGACTTCACCGACAAGGTCGCACTCGTCACGGGTGCCTCGTCCGGCATCGGGCGAGCCATCGCGCTGACCCTCGCCAAGGGTGGCGCCACGGTCGTCAACGCCGACCTCACCGAGCAGCCGCGGGAGGGCGGCAACACGACCGTCGAGCAGATCACCTCCGAGGGCGGCGCGGCCTCCTACGTGGAGCTCGACGTCACGGATCCCACGGCCGTCGAGGCTGCCGTGCAGGAGACCGTCACCCGCCACGGCTCTCTGGACATCCTCGTGAACAACGCGGGCGTGCTGACCAGCGGCTCGATCCTGGACACGGACGACGACACCTGGCGCAAGCAGTTCGCGGTCAACGTGGACGGCACCTTCTTCTGCACCCGGGCGGCGATCAAGCAGATGCTGGCGCAGGGGCGGGGCGGCAAGGTCGTCAACATCAGCTCGATCAGCGGGTTCCGGGGCAACCCCGAGTTCGCGGCGTACTGCGCGTCCAAGGGCGCCATCCTCAACCTGACCCGGCAGGTCGCCATCGACTACGCGCCGCACGGCATCAACGTGAACTCGGTGGCTCCGGGCTTCGTCACCACGGAGATGACGGCCCTGTACGACCAGCCCACCAAGGACGCCCTCACCGGCCAGACCCCGCGTGACACGTGGGCCACCCCGCAGAACATCGCGGACGCGGTGGCCTTCCTCGCCTCCTCCATGGCCGACCACGTGGTGGGAGAGAACCTGCTCGTCGACGGTGGCTGGACCGTCGGCACCCCCGTGCGCGCCTGAACCGGACACGCTGAAGGTGGGGCTGACGCGGCGTCGACGCCGCGTCAGCCCCACCTTCAGCGTGTTGGGCCGGGGCCGGGGCGGATGCTGGCGCGGCTCGTCGGCCGAACCACCCCGCCCCGGTCCGCTCAGACGGTCTCGTCCAGATCCTCGAGCACGTGGTCGGAGGTGTCCGGGAAGAGCGCCTTGTAGGCGACGCCGGCCAGCACGGCACCCACGATCGGGGCCACGATGAACGCCCACACCTGGGAGAGCGCATCGCCGCCGGCGAACCACGCGACGCCCAGCGACCGGGCCGGGTTCACCGAGGTGTTCGAGATCGGGATCGACACCAGGTGGATCAGGGTGAGCGACAGACCGATGGCCAGCGGGGCGAAGCCGATCGGGGCCCGCTCGTCGGTGGCGCCCAGGATGACCAGCAGGAAGATCGCGGTGAGCACGACCTCAGCCAGGAGCACCGCCATCAGCGAGTAGCCGTCGGGGGAGAGGGCGCCGTAGCCGTTGGTGGCGAAGCCGGACTCCGAGGCCGAGAACCCCTTCTTGCCCGACGCGATGGCGTACAGCACGCCACCGGCCGCCGACGCGCCGACGACCTGGGCCACGATGTAGGGCACCACCGCCGCCCACTCGAGGCGGCCCGCCACGGCGGCACCGATGGAGACGGCCGGGTTGAAGTGCCCGCCGGAGACGTGCCCGACGGCGTAGGCCATGCACAGCACGGTCAGACCGAAGGCGAGGGCGACACCGAGGAAGCCGATACCCATGTTCACGTTGGGGTTGTCGGACAGGACGCTGGCGGCGAAGATCGCGCTGCCGCAACCGCCGAAGACGAGGACGAACGCACCGAGGAACTCAGCAGCCAGTCGGCTGCTCATGCGGGGATGCACAGGGACACCTTTCGTGGATGACCGGCCATCGCCGCTGCGGCTAGGCCAAACGGCGAGTGTACCCGGCCCGGGCGCGCCGGGCCATTCTTCGAGGGATCTGCTGCGGGGTGGCAGGACGGGCGTGCTGTCCGTCGCATAGTGCAGCAGACGACCTGACGCACGGGCATGGGACACAGGGGACTCGCGGTCACCAGGAGGCTCACGGTGGCACTCGCGGTGACGGACACCGGGCTGGCGGCGACTGCCACGGTGGCTGTCCCGCAGGGCGCCGTCCGGGCGGCCGAGGACCTGCCCCCGGCCAGCACCTCGGCGGGCGCGGCACCCGCCGGGGCGGAGCCCGCGCAGGACACGGCTGCGGTGCACGAGGGCACCACCTTCCTGGTGAACTCGGCACCGGGAAAGCGCGCGCAGTACGCCGTGGCCCAGCGCATCCGGGCCGCCGGTGGCAGGGTCGTGACCTCGTGGCCGGCCATCGGCGTGACGGTGGGCAAGGCCCCGGACGCTCGGGTGGAGGCGGTCGTGCGGGCTGTGCGACGCGCGCCGGAGGTCGAGTCCGCCGGCCGGTCCGGTCACCTGCAGCCCGACGAGCCGCGGGTGCCTGTGCGGAAGGTGGCTCCCTCGGCCCGGCGGCAGGTGCCGGGGCCGGTCGCGGACCGCTCCCGCTCGGTGGCCGCCAACCGCCTCGCGACCGGCAAGGGCGTCCGCGTCGGCATCGCGGACGCCGGCGTGATGCCCGAGCACGAGGAGTTTGCCGGCCGCTTCGATCACACCCGGTCGGGCTCGTGCACCAACGGCGGCGTCTTCCGACAGGGGCTGGGTCGATGGCGTCCGCCGGCCACCAACGGCGGGGACCCCCACGGCACCGCGGCCGCCAGCGTGGCGCTCGCCGGTGACAACGGGGTCGGGCTGCGCGGCATCGCGCCCGGGCGACGAACTCGACCTCACCCGTCTGCTGGCCCGGCTGGCCGTCCAGGGTGTCGACGACCTCCAGCCCGAGCCACTCCACCCCGCCCACGTCCACCGACGGTGGCCGGGTCCGTGGGTGCCGGGTGCGCCAGAGGTGGTCGGCGTCCTCCAGCACGAAGGCGGAGTAGCGCGAGCGCATGAGCGCCTCGGCGGTGGAAGGCAGCTCCTCGGCCCTCAGGCAGGGGCTGCAGCAGGCGCGCAGGTCGGGGGATCCGCACGGACAGGGGTGGTGGCCATGGCGGCATCGTCGCACCGGGTGGCGTCCCGTCCCCCGGGCGTCAGACGTGCTCGGGAGCCGCGTCCAGGGCCTCGACGAGCGCCTCGCCCACGCCCTTGGCGCTGGTCGGGTTCTGGCCGGTGATCAGCGGCCCGTCCACGACCACCTTCTTGGCCATCGGCACCGGTGCCTTCGAGTAGTTGCCGGCGCGCTGGGAGAGCTCGTCCTGCAGGTTGAACGGCACGGCGTCGCCACGGAAGGCGGCCTTCTCCTCGGCCCAGCTGAACCCGGTGACGCTGCGCCCGGAGAGCAGCGGCGAGCCGTCGGCCCCGGTGGCGTCCAGCAGCCCCACCGGGCCGTGGCAGACGGCGGAGACGGCCTTGCCCTGCCCGGCGAAGTCCGAGACCAGGCGCGTGACGGTGGGGTCCCGGAAGTCGAACATCGTGCCGTGGCCGCCGGCCAGGAAGATCGCGTCGTAGTCGTCGGCCGTCACCTCGGAGGCGGCCCGGGTGGCGTCCAGCTGCCGCATGTACCCGGGGTCGGCGTAGCGCTTCTCCGTGCCGCCCATCCGGAGCACCGGGGGCAGCAGGCTCACCGGGTCGAGCGGGACCTGCCCGCCGCGGACGCTCACCACGTCCATCTGGTGGCCGGCCTCGGCCAGGGCGTCGTGCACGTGGGTCAGCTCGCCGAGCCACAGGCCCGTCCGGTAGCCGACCTTCTCGTAGCGGGCGGCGCTGGTGACCAGCGCGAGGACGCGGGCGTTCTGCATGGTGCGGACCTCCTGCGATCGGGGTGGGCCCGCCGGGTGGGCGCGGCCCGTGCTGTCCTCCATCGTCGCAGCGGCTCCCCGGGGGCGCGACCGCACCGCCGGGATCAGGCGGTGGGTCGGATCGCCGTCACCACGGCGTAGCCGGCGGTGGAGTGCACCCGGCCGTCGGTGTCCGCGTGCTCGGTGAGGTGCTGCTGCAGGGCCTCCAGGAGGGCCTCCCGGCGCTCGCCGCCGGCATCCAGCATCCAGGCGTGGGTGGGGCTCCCGTTGAGGTAGAGGTCCATGCCCTCCTGGACGCTCGTGAAGTTCCACGGCAGGTCTCGGTGCTCCACGTGCACCTCGTCGAACCACGGGGCAAGGCGCTCGCGGACCACCTCGCCGCGCCCACAGGCCATGTGGGGCGGCTCCTGGCTCGCGCCCGCGGAGACCGCCGCGGTCATGCGGTCCCCGAGGCGTCGCGCGACGAGCTCGGCGAGGGGGGGGCGAGAGGCGGTGGGCGGTGGGGGCGTAGTCCGAGGCCGACCAGACGTCCTCGGGGCGGGGCGGTGTGGACATGACCGCACCCTACATGCGAACGGTTCTCATGCAGGGTGCGGTCATGTCCGAGGCGGTCGGGTCACAGGCCGGGAGGCAGCTCCCCGGAGTGGACCACCTTGCCGGCCTTGTCGCTCCAGGTGAACTGGGAGACCGCCCGCCCGGACGCCTCCGCGTTCGCCTCGCCCTCCTTCGGGTAGCGGTAGGTCACCTCGAGGGTGTCGTCGTCCACGCGGCGGACGTCGGGGAAGAAGCCCGGCGCCTTGGCGAGCGTGGTGCCCAGGTACTCACCCTCGTGGAAGAGCATGATCTGGAAGGGCGAGGATGCCGTTCCCCGGATGCCGAGGGTGATCCAGGACAGCCCGGCGCACGGGTGGTATGTGGAGCCGTCGGCCTGGGACCAGACGATGTCCGGGTCGTCCGGGAAGGCCGGCGGCACCTTGTCCACGTTCTGCAGGAAGGCGTCCTGCTCGCTGAGCTGAGCGCACTCCTCGCCGTCGTCGCCGCCGGAGGAGCTGGGGCGGGCCTCCTCGGAGCTGCTCGTGCTCGGCTCGGGGGCGGGCTGCTCTGCCGACGGTGCCGGCTCCTCCGGCTCGGTGGGCTGCTCGGCCTCGTCGCCCTCCTCCGCAGGTGCCTCGTCACCGGACTCCTCCGGCGGCGCGTCCACGGGCTCCTCGGTCGTCCCGTCCGGGGTGATCGGCGCGGTGGCCTCCTGGCCGGGGCCCTCGCCGGCCCCGTCGCTGCCGGTCTCCTCCGTCGTGTCGCCGCCCGCGGCGTCCTCCGCCGGTGTGTCGGCTGCCGGGGTGTCGGCCGCCTCGCTGGCCGGGGCCTCGGCGCTCGGTCCGGCGTCGCCCCCGCCACCTTGGTCCGAGCCTCCGTCGTCCCCGCCGCAGCCGGTCAGCACCAGAGTGGCTGCGAGGCCGGCCCCGGCGATGCGCGCGGTCCAGTCCGTCGTGAGTCGTCGTGTCGTCATCTCGTCCCCCTCGGGTCGATCCTCACCGCACCCCCTGTGCGGCGGGGCCGCTCTCGTGTGGGCGGCCCTCCTCCGACCGTAGGACGCCGCCGGGGGCCGTGGAAGCCCCCGGCGGTAACAACTCCCTCTCAAAGCGATTCGGCGTCGGCCCGTCCTCAGCCCTCCAGGGCCTCGGGGGTCTCCGGCAGCACCTGCCCGCCGTCCACGACGATGCCCTGGCCGGTCACGTAGCGTGCCCCGTCGGAGGCCAGGAAGGCGGCGGTCTCGCCGATGTCCTCCGGCTCGCCGAGGAAGCCCAGCGGCACCGTGCGGGCCATCTGGTCCATGTACTCCTGGCCCATCTCCTCCAGGCCGGGGGTGACGATGTTGCCGGGCAGCACGGCGTTGACGGTGATGCGGTCGCTCGCCAGCTCGATCGCGGCCGACCGGACGAAACCCATCTGTGCCGCCTTGGTGGCGCCGTAGAGCGACCAGCCCGGGAAGCCGGTCAGGTTCCCCGTGATCGAGCTCGTGAGCACCACGCGCCCCCGGCCCGACTCCCGCAGCGCGGGCACCGCGGCCTGCACGACCTGCAGCGTGCCGCGCACGTTGATGTCGAAGATGGTGTCGAAGTCCTGGGCGCCCGCCTCCTCGATGCGCGCCTGCGGGTAGACGCCCGCGTTCGAGACCAGCGTGTCCAGGCCGCTGAGCAGCTCGGCGGCACGGGCGACGACCTCGCGGCAGGAGTCGGCGTCCCGCACGTCCAGGACGAGCGCGCGCATCCCCTCGCCGCGCGCCGTCTCGCACTCCTCCTCGGTGACCCCGGTGACGACGACCTGGGCCCCGTGGCTCTCCAGCGTGCGGGCGATGCCCGCCCCGATGCCCAGCGTCCCGCCGGTGACCAGTGCCTTGCGATCCTGCAGAAGCGCCTCCACGGCAGCCCCTTCCCCTCGGTGATGGTGTCCTTCGACCATAGCCCTCGTGTGGCGGGGCAGGAGGCCGCCCCGACGGGCGCCGGAAGGGCGCGCCCCGAGCTGTGCCCCGGTCCTTGATGTCCCGTTGAGCGGAAGACATCGTCACGTTCCGTGAAGACCCTCCCCCCGGCCCTGACCCCGTTCGTGCGCTCGGATGCCGTCGGGGCGCTGCTGGCCGAGACGCTCGGGCGTCCGGGGGAGGAGAGCTCGCTGGCGGAGCTCGGTCGCCGGACGGGTCTGGCCCCCAGCGTGGTCCACCGGGAGGTCGTGCGGCTGCTGGAGGGGGGCGTCCTCGTCGACCGGCAAGAGGGGCGCAACCGCATGGTGCGGGCCGACCCCGAGCACCCGCTGTTCGCCCCGATGCAGGAGATCATCGCCGCCACCTACGGGCCGGTTCCCGTGCTGCGGGGGCTCCTCGAGGGGATCGAGGGGGTCCGGTCGGCCCACGTGTTCGGCTCCTGGGCCGCGCGCCGCTCGGGGGAGACCGGCCCCTTCCCCAACGACCTCGACCTGCTGGTGGTCGGGGCGGCGCGGCGGCGGGACCTGGCACGGGCCGCCGACGCTGCGGGGCAGGCGCTCGGGCTGGAGGTCAACGTCACCCGACTGACCCCGGAGGAGTGGGAGGCCGACGAGCCCTCGCCCTTCGTCCGCACCGTGCGATCGCGCCCGCTCGTGACACTGCTGCCGGTGGACGACCGTGACTGAGCTGCCCGGCGAACTCGCGCAGCAGTGACTCGGCGTCGCGCGGTGACGTGTTCATCGTCCCCGTCACCTTCTTGGTGCTCCCACTCCGTGGGGGTTGGTCGCTGGGCCGGGTATGACTGATTGCCCCTGATGTGGTCATGATCCGGGGGGTGTCGCGGGGTCTGGTGGCCCGGTGATGACTGCTGATAAGGGCCCGGCCCCGACCTGAACCTCGGAGGTCTCAACGCGGACGTGGGTGCCAGCACGCCGCGACGTGACCCATGTGGCGACCACGGTTCTGAGCACCTCACAGGAGGACCGCCAGTGATCACCACCGACCAGATCGCCGTGGCCCGCGAGGTCGGCGCCCACGTGGCCTACCTGCCCGGGCTGGCGATGCGCCGGATCGCTGACCTGCACCCCGGCAACGCCGAGACCGACGCCCGCGGCGCGTACGTGATCGCCGAAGCCGCCCGCACCACGCCCCACGCACCGCGGACACCGGTGAGGAGGCCCTGGCCGACCCCGTCAGCCGCGCCCACTACGACCGCAACCGAGCCCAAGGCAAGAAGCACAACGCCGCCCTGACCTGCCTGGCCCGACGCCGCTGCGACGTCCTACACACCATGCTCAAGAACGGCACCACCTGCCAAACACCCACCGCCGCCGCTTGACCAATGCCACAGGGACACCCCCGGGGCCAGCAAAGGCAACCGCGTGTTCTCGGTGGCCAAGAGGCGGCACGTGGCGCGGGCAGTGTGGCGAGATCAGCAGACGTCGAAGCTCATGCCGGTGATGAAGATCTGCTGGGCGGTCG
The DNA here is from genome assembly GCF_054950055.1 of Kytococcus sp. Marseille-QA3725. Taxonomy (NCBI): domain Bacteria; kingdom Bacillati; phylum Actinomycetota; class Actinomycetes; order Micrococcales; family Kytococcaceae; genus Kytococcus; species Kytococcus sp. Marseille-QA3725. The sequence continues at coordinate 200,221 of NZ_JBUCLA010000001.1, forward strand.
TGCCGGTGCTGGACGAGAAGTCGAGGCTGAAGGAGGACAGCGGGTCGGCCATGGTCACCGTCGAGCGGTTGGCCAAGGTGTCGGAGTTGACCGGGCTGGTGCCGGTGGTGCGCAGCGGAGCGGCGGTGGTGCCGTCACCGACCACGGCTCGTCCGTTGGTTGCCGTGGTCGGGGCCGGGCTGAGGACGATCGAGTCCCGGTACCGCGTGCCGTCGTTGTCGATGTCGGCCACCGTGAACTGCAGGTTGGAGACCTCCTGGCTGAAGGAGAAGGTCAGCACCTGACCGCCCGTGCCCTGTTGCTGCAGCTGCAGACCGTCGTGGCGCAGGTCCCCAAGGCCGTTGTAGCCCTTGTTGACATTGCCCGCGGCGGTGAGGTTGTTGGCCAGGAGGGTCTTGCCGCCGTAGGCCCGGGTGGACAGCGACACGGTGACGGTCGAGCCGTCGGAGCCCGTGAAGGTGTAGGCCATCGGGACCGGGTTGTACGAGCTGGGCTGGGTGAACGCACCGGTGTAGGACACGCAGGAGGGACTGGCGGCCACGGCGGGAGCGGCAGCAGTCAGGCTGATGGCAGGTGCGGTCCACAGGGCACCCTTGGCGACGGTGCGGCGGCTGAGGGCGGTGTTCTGGTGCGAGGTGTTCATGGAGGGAGGCCTTTCGGTCTGCGACACGCTGGCGGCGTCAAATGGTCAGTGGGCAGGGGAACTCCCCTGCCCACTGATCATAGCAGGGGAGCTCCTCTGCCCACTGACCATAGGGTGGACCAACTGCGGGCCCACCCGCCCGGGCTGGGCGCTCTGTGAAGAGCAACTTGCAGAGCGTCTTTCCCGCGAACCCGTGGCCGAAGTCACCTCGTCTGCCCGCGGAGCCCGGCATCACCCGGGATCGATGAAGTAGCTCTCGTCCATGCCGGGGTGCGGCTGCACCGGCACCACCTGCAGGCGCACCCGCTCCTCGGCCCAGCGGCGCTCCTCGACGGACTCGCGCGCCTCGTTCAGCAGCTCGCACTGCTCGGCGGTCAGGTAGAACTCCACCTTCTCGCAGGCGTGGTTCAACCGGGCCAGCTTTTCGTAGTCCTCCTCGTCGCGGACCGCCTCGAGGAACTGGTCCACCCGGGTCTGCACGGTCTGCCTGCGGACCCGTCGCATCAGCGTGGGCAGCAGGTCGATGGTGCCGTCCTCGCTGACGATGATGACCATCGACCCCTTGCCCTCACCGGCCAGGTAGCGGATGGCCGAGTTGTAGCGCGCCCCGCGGCTGGCGTCCCCGGTGCCCGTGGCGGCGCCGTCGAGGATGACGCCGACGGCGTGGCAGGCGCCGTAGGGGTCCACCAGCACCGCGCCGTCGATCTTGGTGAGGTTCTTGAACGCGCGCCCGCCCAGCACGGTGGGGGTGATCGTGAACGACTGCGGCAGCAGGCGCTTGCCCTCGTTCGCGGCGTCCGGGTGCACTACCAGCATCGTGCCGTGCTGCTGGCCGGCGCAGACCTGGGCCATGTCCCACAGGACGTCGGCATCGGCGTCCTGGCCGAAGACGCGGCGCACCGTGTCCGAGAAGGTGTCGGGGTTCATCGCCTCGGTGGGCACCGAGGGTTGGCCGTGGTCCATGCGCAGCAGGGCGGTGGACCCGTGCCACAGCTCCCACGCGCCGTTTCCGACGACGTCGATGACGAAGCAGTCCTCGGCGTCCAGGTCCCCGCGGGTCAGGGAGCCGAGGCCGAATGCCGTGCGTCCGTCGGTCAGCAGCCGGAGCCCGCGACCGGACATCTCCAGCATCTTGCGGAAGTGGCTGGGCGCGGTGAGCGCCGTCTCCTGGTCGAACAGGATGTCCTGCGTCACGCCCGGGTGCTCCGGGGCCGCCAGGATGAGCGAACCGAGGCTGGCGCGGCCCTCGTAGGTCTCCGCGGAGACCGCGTCGAGAGCGTCGCGCAGGCCGTGCGGGTACTCCTGCCCGGTGCGGGAGACGACGCTGTTGACGAAGCTGTCGGCGGCCGAGCGCAGGATCGCCCCGGCATCGACCCCCATGAGGGTGGCCGGCACGACGCGGTCGAGCTCCCGGGAAGCGGCGCGCAGCACGTCGGTGATGATCGCCTCGGGGAAGGACTCGTCGATGACCAGTCCGCTGGCCTGGTGGCGGTGCAGGCGCGGCAGTGCCTCCAGGGAGCTCTCGCGGAAGGCGAGCACCGGGAAGACGCGGTAGCTGCCCACCACCACGCTCAGGCCCACCCGCAGGGTCCGGTCGGCGAAGCGGGCACCGTTGGTCAGGGCGTCCGTGACGACCTGTCGGCGGCAGCCCTCCAGGCGAGCCGCGTCGTAGTGCTCCGAGGCCGTGAACTCGTCCTGCTCCATCGGCTCGGGCAGGGCGTCGAACTGCCGCTGGGCGGAGCCGAGCAGGGTCTCCAGGCCGGTGACGTCGAAGGCCCGGCGCGAGGGCTCGATGAGAACCGGCAGCGACTCGTCGGCCTCCGGGAGGCCCACGAGGAAGCCCCGTGCGTCGAGGTCGACCCCTGCCCGGTCGAGTGCCTCGTCGGCGAGCTGCTCCATCGACCACCGGAGGTCGGCCTGTCCGTCCCACATCACGCGCGCAGTCACGGTGCCGATCTTCGCAGCACCCGGCCCCGGTTGCTGGATTCGACGCGTGTGAGGTGGCCCCTGTTAACCTCCCGGCGAGCCCGACCGGCTCCCGGGCGAGGGTGGTCGTACCCGGCGACGCGACAAGACGACCACGCGAGGAGTTCGTCATGGCGTGGATCGTGCTGATCATCTCGGGCCTGTTCGAGGCCGTGTGGGCCACCGCCCTGGGACGCATCACCGGACCGCAGAGTTACGGGGCGATCGCCGCCTTCGTGGGTGGGTCGATGGTGTCGATGTGGGGTCTTTGGTGGGCACTGAAGACGCTGCCGACCGGTACCGGCTACTCGATCTGGGTGGCCGTCGGGGCCGCGACGACCGTGCTGTACGCCGTCAGCACCGGTGAGGAGCCGTTCAGCCTGGCCAAGGCCCTGCTGCTGGTGGGTCTGGTGGGCTGCGTCATCGGCCTCAAGCTCGTCGACGGCTGACGCGCCGGGAGCCGCCCGGCCGTCGTCCACGGTGCCGGCTCACCCGGCGGTGGAGACCAGCGCCGACAGCGTGGCACCCAGCTCGTAGGCCGCCTCCTGCTCCGGCGTGCCGACGTCACCGAGCACCTCCAGCACGGGGGCCGCCCGGCGCCAGGGCAGGGCCCCGGCGATCGACTCCACCGCGCGCACCGCACCGCCGGTGTCGTAGCGGCCGTGGACGTACAGACCCCACGGGATCGCGCCGGAGGGGGCGGTGCCTCCACCCGCCCCGCCGTCGTCGTCCAGCCCGCCGCCGACGTGCAGGAAGGTGCTGTCGAAGAAGTGCTTGAGGGCCCCGGACATGTACCCGAAGTTGGCCGGGGTGCCGAGCACGACGCCCCGGGCGTCCAGCACGTCCTCGGCCGTGGCCTCCAGGGCAGGGCACACCACCACCTCCACCCCCTCGATGGCGTCGTCACCGGCCCCCTCGACCACGGAGCGGGTGAGCGCCTCCACATGGCGGGAGGGGGAGTGGTGGACGATCAGCAGGCGTGCCATGCCGCCCATGATGGCAACCGCCGCCCGGGGCGGTCAGTCCCAGTCGACCTCTGCGGCCACTGCTCGCCACTTCTCGGCGAGGGTGTCGACGTTCTCGTGCGCGTTGAGCCCCGACGGCTGCGGCACCACCCACAGCGGAGCTCCGGCGACGGTGTCCTCCCGGCGGCCCAGGACGGCCTTCCGGTCCTCCCAGGCGTCACGGAAGGCGGTGACGCCCGCGACCGCCACCACGGGCAGTCGGCCGGAGGCCTCGGCCAGCTGCGGCACGAGCTCGGTCAGGCGCTGCCGTCCGGCACGCAGCTCCTCGCGCGTCAGCTCGTCGGCGCGGACGGTCGCGCGGGCGACGAGGTTGGTGATGCCCAGTCCGCGCTCGCGCAGGTGCGCGGCGTCCTCGTCCGTCAGGCCGTGGGCGACGTCCAGCTGGTGGCCGGTCAGCCCGGCGCGGTGCAGCGACGGCCAGAAGCGGTTGCCAGGCCGGGCGAAGGGCGCGTTGACCGCGGCGGTCCACAGCCCCGGGTTGATGCCGACGACCAGCAGGCGCACGCGGTCGTGCAGCAGGTCGTCGACGGTTTCCCCGGCGAACTGCGCGAGCTCGTCCCGGCGCGGCCGGCGGCCACCCAGCGGGGAGGGCCGGCGAGGATGGATCGGTCCGGTCCGTCCCGTCACTCGTCGGTGCCGGCGCGGCGCGAGCCGGTGGCCCCGTTGTCGGACCCGCCGAAGGAGACCCCGGCCTCCTGCAGGTCGGCCCGACGCTCGTGGGCCGGCGGCAGGTGGCTGCCGTGGGAGGTCGACCGGAAGGGCAGCAGGTGCATGACCAGCACGACCACTGCACCCCAGACGAGGCCCAGCAGCATCGCGCAGACGGTGTCGACCAGCCAGGCGGCCACGCCGCCCACGCCGGGCAGGTGGTGGGCGGGCTCGGCCAGGTGGTGCACCAGGGCGTAGGGGGCGTGCCACCCGAGGTCGTCCAGCCCCTTGAGGATGATGTGGCCACCGACCCACAGCATCGCGAGCATGCCGATGAACCCGATGGCCGCGAGCACCGTCGGCATGGCCTTGACCATGCCGCGGCCGAGGCGGGACATGAACGAGCCCTCGTCGTTCTCCCGGGCCAGGTGCAGGCCCGCGTCGTCCATCTTCACGATGAGCGCGACGGCGCCGTAGACCACCACGGTCATGAGCAGCGCGACCACGACGAGGATCAGCGCCCGGTTGAGGATCGGCTGGTCGGTGACCTCGTTGAGTGCGATCACCAGGATCTCGCAGGAGAGCACGAAGTCCGTGGTGACGGCGCTCTTGACGACCGACTCCTCGTCCTCCTCGCTGCGCTCGGACTCGGCCTTGCCCTCCTCGCCGTGGCCGGAGAGCTTCTCCCACACCTTCTCGGCTCCCTCGTAGCAGAGATAGGTGCCGCCGAGCATGAGCAGGACCATGAGGGCCTGCGGGAGGACGACGCTCAGCAGCAGCGCCACCGGCACGATGATCGCCTTGTTGCGCAGCGAGCCCTTGGCGATGCGCCAGATCATCGGCAGCTCGCGGTTGGGCTCGGCCCCGTGCAGGTACTGCGGGGTGACCGCTGCGTCGTCCACGACCACGCCGGCGGTCTTGACGCTGGCGCGCCCGGCGCCGGCGGCAATGTCGTCGGTGCTGGCCGCCGCGAGGCGCGCCATGGCGGCGATGTCGTCGAGCAGGGCAGCGAGTCCGCCGGCCATGGGTCCTCCGAGGAGTGGGGTGCGAGGGCTGCGCCAGCCTACCGGCGGACGACTACCGTGTCGCCGTGCGCGAACCGACGAACACCGCCGTCCCCGACGTTCGCGACGCCGGTGTGCTCGCCGGGTGCATGGGGCTCGGCGGCCCCTGGGACGACTCGCCCGTCACCGACGAGCAGGTCGAGCAGGCCGCGTCGATGGTGGAGGCTGCGCTCGCCGCCGGGGTCACCTGGTTCGACCACGCCGACATCTACACCCGCGGCAAGGCCGAGGCGGTCTTCGGGCAGGTGCTGGCCGCCCGCCCCGACCTGCGGACCCGGCTCGCGGTGCAGACCAAGTGCGGCATCCTGCTGCCCGGTGACGGCCCGCTGGGCTCGGGGGCCGCGCACGGTCGATACGACAGCTCGCCCGACCACGTGCGGCGCTCGGTGGACGCGAGCCTCGAGCGGCTGGGGGCCGACCGGCTGGACTGCCTGCTGGTGCACCGGCCGGACCCCTTCACCCACCCGGCCGAGCTCGCGGCCGTGCTCGACGACCTGGTGCGCCAGGGACTCGTGGCGCAGGTGGGGGTCTCCAACCACGATCCGGCCCAGGTGGCTGCCCTGCAGGCGCACCTCGAGGCACCGCTGGTGGTCGACCAGCTGCAGCTGAGCCTGGCCCACCCGGCCTGGCTGGAGGCCGAGGTGCTCGTGAACACCGCCGAGGGCGCCACCGTCGGTGCCCGCGTCGGAGCCCTCCACGAGCTCGACGCCGCCGGTGTGCGGGTGCAGGCGTGGGGTGCGCTGGCCGGCGGTCGGTACTCCGGCCGGGCGCGGAGTGACGCGACGCCGGCCGAGCAGGAGCAGGACGCCGCGACCTCGGCACTGGTGGCCCGGCTCGCGGCCGAGCACGGCACCACGCCGGAGTCCGTGGTGCTGGCCTGGGTGCAGGCACACCCGGTGGGCATCGCGCCGGTGGTCGGCACCACGAGCCCGCGACGGTGGGAGGCCTGCACGGACGCCGTCGCCGGCCGGGTGCGACTGACCCGTGCCGAGTGGTACGCACTGTGGGTCAGTGCGCGCGGGCACGACCTCCCCTGACGACCGGGCGACCTGCGCCGGACCGGAGCGGGTTCCGGGTGCTGCCGAGGGAGGGGACCCCCTCGCGTGAACTGCTCCCCGGGTGTGCCTAGGGTGTGGCGCGTACCCCACGGGGGCCCGGGCACGGGCTGAGATAGGGCTGACGCCGCCCTGACCGTCCGAACCTGACCGGTTAGCACCGGCGGAGGAAGCGAGGACGACGATGTCGTGCACCTGTGACCACCAGCAGACCCACACGATGACCGGGGAGAACCACCCGCAGCACCGACTGGTCACCCGGAGCGACGGTGAGGTGAGCGTCCCGATGACGGCGATCACCCAGCACGAGTCGCCGGACGGGACCCCGAACGAGGACTTCGTGGTCTACCGGACGATGGGCCCGGGCTCCGACCCGCAGGTGGGTCTGGCCCCGGCCCGCCAGGAGTGGATCGAGGCCCGCGGCGACACCGAGGAGCACGCCGGTCGCGGGCGCAACCTGGCCGACGACGGCCGTGCCGCCGAGCGTCGGGGCGAGGCGTCCGAGGCCTGGCGGGGCCGGGTCCAGCCGCCGCGCCGCGCGGTGGCCGGCCGCACCGTGACCCAGATGCACTACGCCCGTCGCGGCGAGATCACCCCGGAGATGCGCTTCGTGGCGCTGCGCGAGGGCTGCGACGTCGAGCTGGTGCGCTCCGAGGTGGCCGCCGGCCGCGCCATCATCCCGGCGAACGTGAACCACCCGGAGTCGGAGCCGATGATCATCGGCCGGGCCTTCCTCACCAAGGTGAACGCCAACATCGGCAACTCCGCGGTGACCTCCTCCATCGCCGAGGAGGTGGAGAAGATGTCCTGGGCCACCCGCTGGGGCGCGGACACCGTCATGGACCTGTCCACCGGTGACGACATCCACACCACCCGCGAGTGGATCCTGCGCAACTCCCCGGTGCCGATCGGCACCGTGCCGATCTACCAGGCGCTGGAGAAGGTCGCCGGCGTGGCCGAGGACCTCACCTGGGAGGTCTTCCGCGACACCGTCATCGAGCAGGCCGAGCAGGGCGTGGACTACATGACGATCCACGCGGGCGTGAGGCGCGAGTTCGTGCCGCTGACCGCCGGGCGCGTCACCGGCATCGTCTCGCGCGGCGGCTCGATCATGGCCGGCTGGTGCATGGCCCACCGGCAGGAGTCCTTCCTCTACGAGCACTACGACGAGCTGTGCGAGATCTTCGCCGCCCACGACGTCGCCTTCTCCCTGGGTGACGGGCTGCGCCCCGGCTCGCTCGCGGACGCCAACGACGCCGCCCAGCTGGCCGAGCTGCGCACCCTGGGCGAGCTGACGCAGCGCGCCTGGGAGCACGACGTGCAGGTGATGGTGGAGGGCCCCGGCCACGTGCCGCTGCACCTCGTGAAGGAGAACGTGGACCTGGAGCAGGAGTGGTGCCACGGCGCGCCCTTCTACACGCTCGGCCCGCTGGCCACCGACATCGCGCCCGGCTACGACCACATCACCAGCGCCATCGGGGCCGCGCCCATCGCGCAGCACGGCACGGCGATGCTCTGCTACGTGACGCCCAAGGAGCACCTGGGCCTGCCCAACCGCGACGACGTGAAGACCGGCGTCATCACCTACAAGATCGCCGCGCACGCCGCCGACGTGGCCAAGGGGCACCCGCACGCCCGGGACTGGGACGACGCGATGAGCAGGGCGCGCTTCGAGTTCCGCTGGCACGACCAGTTCGCGCTGTCGCTGGACCCGGTGACCGCGCAGGAGTTCCACGACGAGACGCTGCCGGCCGAGCCCGCGAAGAACGCTCAGTTCTGCTCGATGTGCGGGCCGAAGTTCTGCTCCATGCGCATCAGCCGCGACATCAACGAGGAGTTCGGCGACCAGATGGCCGCGGGCCCGGTGCCGGTGGAGATCGGGACCGCCCCGCCCGCCCCGCAGGCCGCGGAGTCGGCCCCTGCCGAGCCGGCCGAGCCGACCCCGGCCGGGCGGTGACGGCCCGGGGCGCCCGGGGCGCCGATCTCCCCGGGTGGCGGATGGGACACTGGGCCGCATGACCACCACCTCCCAGCCCGCCAAGCACCTCAGCCTGCTGCGGACCTTCGCCCTGGCCACCGCGCTCCTCACCGTGGGCCAGGCCGTGCTCGGTCTGCTTCTGCTGTTCACCGACATCGACCTCTACGACGTGCACGGATGGATCGGCTACGCCGCCTTCGTGACCGCCGTCGCCGCCGCCATCGGTGCCTTCCTGTGGAAGAAGGTGAGCGGGAACACCGGCCTGTTCATGCACGCCCTGGGTCTGGCCGTGCTCGCACTGCTGCAGATCGGCCTGGCCGAGATGGGCCTCAAGTGGGTGCACGTGGTGCTCGGCGTGCTGATCCTCGGGGCGGCCCTCGCGCTCGCCTCGCTGGCCCAGCGCAAGCCCGGCGCACCGCTGGAGCAGCGCACCGACGTGCGCGCCTGAGCACGACCACCTGCACGAAGGCGGCGGGCCACACCCTTCAAGGGTGTGGCCCGCCGCCTTCGTCGCCGTGCGGCGCGTGTCCGCACGGTGGATGAGGCATCGGTCAGGCGGTGAAGCCGTCCACGATCTCGTTGAAGGTCTTCGACGGGCGCATCACGGCCGTCGTCTTCGCGTCGTCCGGGTGGTAGTAGCCACCGAGGTCCGCCGCGGAGCCCTGCGCGGCGAGCAGCTCACCGGCGATGGCCTCCTCCTGGGCGCCCAGCTGCTCGGCCAGCGGGGCGAACTTCTTGGCCAGATCGGCGTCGTCCGACTGGGCCGCCAGCTCCTTGGCCCAGTACAGGGCCAGGTAGAAGTGGCCGCCGCGGTTGTCGATCTCGCCGACCTTGCGGCTGGGCGAGCGGCCCTCGTTGAGCAGCGTCTCGGTGGCGCGGCCGAGCGCGTCGGCCAGCACCTGCGCCTTGCGGTTGTCCTCGTGCGAGGCCACGTGGTCCAGGCTCTCGGCCAGGGCCAGGAACTCGCCCAGGGAGTCCCATCGCAGGTGGTTCTCGGAGGTCAGCTGGTCGACGTGCTTCGGGGCCGAGCCGCCGGCGCCCGTCTCGAACAGGCCACCGCCGTTCATCAGCGGCACCACCGACAGCATCTTGGCGCTGGTGCCCAGCTCCAGGATCGGGAAGAGGTCGGTGTTGTAGTCGCGCAGCACGTTGCCGGTGACGCTGATGGTGTCCTCGCCCTTGCGGATGCGGTCCAGCGAGAACTGGGTCGCGTCCTCCGGGGACATGATGCGGATGTCCAGCCCCTCGGTGTCGTGGTCCTTGAGGTACTTCTCCACCTTGGCGATGAGCTGGGAGTCGTGGGCCCGCTCGGCGTCCAGCCAGAAGACGGCCGGGGTCTGCGAGGCGCGGGCCCGGGTGACGGCGAGCTTCACCCAGTCGCGGATCGGCTCGTCCTTGGTCTGGCAGGCGCGCCAGATGTCACCGGCCGAGACCTTGTGCTGCATCAGCACCTCACCGGAGGAGTCGACGACCTGCACGGTGCCGGCGGCGGGCACCTCGAAGGTCTTGTCGTGGGAGCCGTACTCCTCGGCCTTCTTGGCCATCAGGCCGACGTTCGGCACCGAGCCCATCGTGGTGGGGTCGAAGGCCCCGTTCTCCTGGCAGTCCTCGATGACGGTCTGGTAGACGCCGGCGTAGGAGGAGTCCGGGATGACGGCCAGCGTGTCCTGCTGGGCGTCGTCCTTGTTCCACATCTGGCCGCTGGTGCGGATCATCGCCGGCATGGAGGCGTCGATGATGACGTCGCTGGGCACGTGCAGGTTGGTGATGCCCTTGCGGGAGTCCACCATCGCCAGGTCGGGGCCCTCGTCCAGGCCCTTCTCGATCGCCTCGCGGATGGGGTCGGCCTGCTCGGCGGGCATCTTCTCGAGCCCGGACAGGATGGCGGCGAGGCCGTCGTTGGGGGACAGGCCGGCGGCGCGCAGGGCCTCGCCGTGCTCGGCGAACACCTCGGGCAGGAAGGCCCGTACGGCGTGGCCGAAGATGATCGGGTCGGAGACCTTCATCATCGTGGCCTTCAGGTGCACCGAGAAGAGCAGGTCCTCGTCCTTGGCGATCTGCACCTGCTCGGCGAGGAAGCTGTTGAGGCGGGCGACGTCCATGAAGGTGGCGTCCACGACCTCGCCGTCGAGCACCTTCACGCCCTCCTTGAGGACGGTGGTCTCACCGGAGTCGGTGACCAGCTGGATGGTCAGGGAGTCGTCGCCGTCGATGACCACGGACTTCTCGTGGCTGGCGAAGTCGTCTTCGCCCATGGTGGCCACGCGGGTGCGGGAGTCGGCCGACCACTCACCCATGGAGTGCGGGTGCTTGCGGGCGAAGTTCTTGACGGCCTGCGGGGCGCGGCGGTCGGAGTTGCCCTCGCGCAGCACCGGGTTGACGGCCGAGCCCTTGACCGCGTCGTACTTGGCGCGGACGGCGCGCTCCTCGTCGGTCTGCGGGTCCTCGGGGTAGTCCGGGATCGCGTAGCCCTGGCCCTGCAGCTCGGCGACGGCCTCCTTGAGCTGCGGGACCGAGGCGGAGATGTTCGGGAGCTTGATGATGTTGGCCTGCGGCGTCGTCGCCAGCTCGCCCAGGTTGCCCAGGGCGTCCTCGACGCGCTGGTCCTCGGTCAGCTGCTCGGGGAACTGGGCCAGGATGCGGGCGGCCAGCGAGATGTCACGGGTCTCCACGTCGATGCCGGCGGCTCCGGCGAACGCCTCGACGATCGGCTTGAACGAGTACGTCGCCAGGAGCGGCGCCTCATCGGTCCGGGTCCAGCTGATGGTGGCCATCTGGGGTGTTCTCCCTCATCTCGGGTGGGCCCGCGGCGTCGCCACGGGGCCGGTCGTCGGCTCCGCGGTGGTGCGGTGCGGGCTGCGTACTGGTGGTCCAGCCTAGTTGGCCGCGCGGGAGCCCGGCACCTCGCGCCCCCGTGGAGCGCGGTGCGGTGCCGCGTTCCGCGGGGAGTGCGAGGCCCTGCGCGCCGGCGTCGCCCGCAGGGGGTCGGGCCGGCGTCGCCCCACGAGAACCGCACCGGTGCTGAACTCGACAGTCCAGTTCAGCACCGGTGCGGTTCTCGGCCGGAGGCGCTTGACCGATGCAGCACCGGTGCGGTTTTCGACTGTCCAGTTCAGCACCGGTGCGGTTCTCGGCCGGAGGCGCTTGACCGATGCAGCACCGGTGCGGTTTTCGACTGTCCAGTTCAGCACCGGTGCGGTTGTCAGTTCTTGGGGACGCTCGACTTCGGCACCGGTGCTGAACGGGGAGCGGTGCGGCGCGCCAGGTGCCCGGGCATGATGGGGCGGCGGGCAACCGGTCCGCCCTCCGCCACCGCGGAGTCCCCGACCCCTGGAGCCTGCCCATGCGCATCGCCGTCGTCATCGGATCCACCCGCCCCGGACGGAAGGGAGAGGCCGTCGGCCGCTGGGTGAAGGAGCAGGCCACCGCCCGGGTGGAGGCAGGTGAGGCCGCCGAGGGCGTGACCTACGAGCTGGTGGACCTCGCCGACTTCGACCTGCCGCTGCTGTGCGAGCCCACCGTGCCCGGTGCCGCGAACGGCGAGTACGAGAACGAGCGGACCACGGCCTGGTCGGAGTGCATCGCCGCGTTCGACGGCTACGTCTTCGTCACCGCCGAGTACAACCACTCCATCCCGGCGGCGTTCAAGAACGCGTTCGACGTGCTGTTCGTCGAGTGGCGCCACAAGGCCGTCGGCTTCGTCGGCTACGGCGCAGAGAACGGCGTGCGCGCGGTGGAGCACTGGCGCGCCGTCGTGGCCAACGCCTCGATGCTGCAGGCGCGCAACCAGGCGGGACTGGACGTGTCCTCGAGCGTGGCCGAGGACGGCACTGTCACCGCGCCGGACCAGGCCGCCACCAAGTTGCGCGTCCTGTTCGGCGAGCTGGAGGAGCTCACCGCGCTGGCTGCCTCGCGCCGCGCCTGACAGAGCACCTGCCGGACGCGCACGACGCGTGGGTGGGGCGATCTGTCACGATCGCCCCACCCACGCGTCATGAGGGCGGGCGCTGGCCAGGCGGGCCAGCACGATGCCGGGCCATGTGGTCGGGCCAGCCCGGTCAGCCGGCTCAGTCCGCCTGCAGCACCTCGCGGTGCTCGCGGGCGCCGAGGAACTCCGGCCGCGGGGCCGGGGCGGCGTAGGGCTCACCGCAGGCGTTGTCCGCCGCCGTGAACACGATGAACACGTTGGACCGCGGCGCCGGCGTGACGTTGCCGTTGGACGCGTGCATGCAGTTCGAGTCGAACCAAGTCGCGCCCCCGGCCCGGCCGGTGAGCACGTCGATGCCGAACTCGTCGTACATGCGCGTCAGCACGTCCGGGTCCGGCGTGCCGGCGCCCTGGGCCACCAGCGAGGACTTGTAGTTGTCCCGCGGCGTCTCCCCGACGCAGGAGACGTAGCGAAGGTGCGAACCCGGCATGATCATCAGCGGCCCGTTGTACGAGTGGTTGTCCGTCAGGGCGATGGAGACGCTGATCGCGCGCGGCGAGGGCATGCCGTCCTCCGCGTGCCAGGTCTCGAAGTCCGAGTGCCAGGAGAACGGCGCCCCGCCGAAACCGGGCTTGAAGTTCACCCGGCTCTGGTGGATGGTCACCGGCCCGCCCAGCACCTGCTGGGCGCGGCGCACCAGCCGCGGGTCGTGCGCCACGGAGCGGAACAGCTCGTTGGTGCGGTGCACCTCGAAGACCGAGCGCAGCTGCCCCGAGGCCGCCTCGGTGATGGTGCGCTCGTCGGCCAGCACCTCCGGGTTGCGGGAGAGCTCGTCCAGCTCGGTGCGCATCCGCTCGATCTCCGCAGGCGTGAACAGGTCCGGCACCTGGGTGTAGCCCCGCTGCTCGACCTGCTCCAGCTCGTCCACCTCGAAGGGGCCGTCCTGGGGTCCGCCGGCGACGACCGGGTCGCGGCGCTCCAGCACGGCGGGGCGGTCGGCCAGGCGGGTGGGGTAGTGGTCGGTGCGGCTGTCGGCGGCGGTGCGGGTCGTGTGGTTCGGGGTGGTCGTCATGGTGTGCCTCCTCGCATCACGCGGTCGGGTGGTCAGTGGTGTTCTTCCTCTCGGCGGGAACGACCGATCGGGCACCACGGCACCTGCCGCGGTGCCCGATCGGTCGGGCTCGGGGACGTGCCCCGGGGTCCGTCCAGTCAGCCCTTCGGGGTGTCCAGACGGTTGCCCTCGGCGTCGAGCAGCGGGTAGACGCCGTGCTCGTCGTGCACCTCGCGGCCGGTCACCGGCGGGTTGAAGGTGCAGACGCAGTGGATGTCCTCCTCGGCGATCACGGTGTGCTTGTCGTGGTCGTTGAGCAGGTACATCGTGTTCGGGCGCAGCTCGAACTCCTCGCCGTTCTCACGGTTCACCAGGGTCCCCTTGCCCTGGTACACGTACACGGCCTCGATGTGGTTGGCATACCACATCTCGGTGGTCGTGCCGGCCTTGAGGATCGTCTGGTGGAACGAGAAGCCCACGCCCTCGTCGGCCAGGAAGAACCGACGGGAGCGCCAGTTGCCGTGCTCGACGTCGTTCTCGGTGCCGTTGAGGTCCTCGAGGTGGATGACCTTCATGCTCTCTCCTTCTGCGTGTGAACTGGTTCGGGTGGTTCTCAGGCGCCGACGGTGGCGACGGCCTCGGCCAGGACGGCCACGGCGCGGTCGATCTCGTCGTCGGTGACGGTCAGCGGCGGCAGCAGCTTGACGACCTCGCTGTCGGGGCCGGAGGTCTCGACCATCAGGCCCTTCTCGAAGGCCGCGGCGGCGATCTTCTCGGCGGCCTCGGTGTCCGCGAAGGCGATGCCGCACATCAGGCCGCGGCCCCGGACCTCGGCCTCGCCGCTGGCCTTCTCGACGATGTCGGCCAGGCCGGCGTGCAGGCGCTCGGCGCGGGCCCGCACCTCGGCGCCGAAGGCGTCGTCGGCCCAGTAGTTCTCGATCGCCGCGGCGGCGGTGACGAAGGCCGGGGTGAAGCCGCGGAAGGTGCCGTTGTGCTCACCGGGGGTCCAGTCGTCCAGCTCGGGGCGGACCAAGGTGATCGACAGCGGCAGGCCCAGGCCGGAGAGCGACTTGCTCAGGCAGACCACGTCCGGCGTGATGCCGGCCGGCTCGAACGAGAAGAAGGTGCCGGTGCGGCCGCAGCCGGCCTGCACGTCGTCGACGATGAGCTTCACGTCGTGCTTGGCGCACACCTCGGCGAGTTTCTTCACCCAGTCCATCGAGGCGGCGTTGAGGCCACCCTCGCCCTGCACGAGCTCGACGATCGCGCCGGCGGGCAGGTCGCCGCCGGCCTTCTCCCACTGGGCGTCCAGCGCGTCGAGGTCCACCAGGTCGGCCTCCGGGGCGTGGCCGTCGTAGGCCACCTGGGTGACGTCGGTCAGCGGCACGCCGGCGCCGGCGCGCTTCATCTTGTTGGCGGTCACCGAGAGGGCGCCCAGGGTCATGCCGTGGAAGCCGTTGGTGAACGCGACGACCTCGCTGCGGCCGGTGGCCTTGCGGACGGCCTTCAGCGCGGCCTCGACGGTGTTGGTGCCCGTCGGCCCGGGGAACAGGACCTTGTGGTCCATGCCGCGGGGCTCCAGGACGTTCGTGGTCAGGGCCTCCAGGAAGCGGCGCTTCGCGGGGGTGTGCATGTCCATCGAGTGGATGACGACGTCCTGCGCCAGGTGCTCCATGAGGGCACCCTTGATGGCCGGGTTGTTGTGCCCGTAGTTCAGGGCGCCGGCACCGGCGAAGAAGTCCAGGTAGGTCTCACCGGTCTCGGTGTGCTGCTCGGCGCCGCGGGCGGTGGTGAACACCACCGGCCACTGGCGGCAGTAGGAGCGCACGGAGGACTCACGGGCCTCGAAGATGCTCGTGTCTCCGGGCGCATAGGTGGCGGTCGGGGTCTGGGTCATGGCTCTACCTCCAGGGTGGGGGTTCGGTCAGGCGTCCAGGGGCTCGATGCGGTGCAGCAGCTCCGCGTCGTGCACGTCGTCGGCGGGGAAGTGCTCGGGGGTGATGAACTCGGTGATCGTCTCGGTGGCGCCGTTGCGGCGGGCGAACCCGGCGAACAGCGCGTTCGAGGCGTCGTTGTCGGTGGTCACGGTGCTCTCCAGCGCGGTGGCGCCGGTGGCCTCGACGCCGGCCTGCAGCATCCGGCCGGCCAGCCCGAGTCCGCGGGCGGCCTCGTCGACGGCGATCTGCCAGACGAAGAGGGTGCCCGGGTCGGCGGGGCGCAGGTAGGACATGCAGAAGCCGACGACCTCGCCGTCGAGCTCCGCCACCGTCGAGTGCTGGCCGAAGTCGCGCGCCATGATCAGGTAGGCGTACGAGGTGTTGAGGTCCAGCACCCGGCTGTCCCGGGCGATGCGCCACATGGCGGCACCGTCGTCGAGGGTGGCCCGGCGCAGGACGACGCGGTCGGTGTCGGGGCGCTCCGCCGCGGCGGTCACGCGCCGACTCCCTGCTCGATGAGCACCTCGGCCACCTGCACGGCGTTCAGCGCGGCGCCCTTGCGCAGGTTGTCGCCGGCGACGAAGAGCGCCAGACCCTTGCCCCCGGGGACGGACTGGTCGGTGCGCACGCGGCCGACGAGGACGTCGTCGGAGCCGGCGGACTCCAGCGGGGCCGGGATCTCGGTCACGGTCACACCGGGTGCGTCCGCGAGCAGCTCCAGGGCGCGCTCGGGCGTCAGCTCCCGGCCGAAGCGGGCGTGGACGGCCAGCGCGTGGCCGGTGAACACCGGGATGCGCACGCAGGTGCCGGAGACGGCGAGTTCCTCGATGCCGAGGATCTTGCGCGACTCGTGGCGCAGCTTCTGCTCCTCGGAGGTCTCGCCGGAGCCGTCGTCCACCAGGTCGCCGGCCATCGCGATGGCGTTGAAGGCGATCGGGCGCGGGTAGGTGCTGGACTCCGGCAGGGCCTCGTCCAACGCGGAGCCGTCGTGCACGAGCTGCTCCATGGCGCCCTCGCCCGCGGCGACCGCGGCGCGCGACTGCTGGGCCAGCTCGTCGACGCCGGCGAGGCCGGAGCCTGAGACCGCCTGGTAGGTGGCGACCTGCAGGGCCTCCAGGCCGGCCTCGTCGTGCAGCACCTTGAGCACCGGCATCGCGGCCATGGTGGTGCAGTTCGGGTTGGCGATGATGCCCTTGGGGCGCTCGGTGGCGGCCTGCGGGTTCACCTCGCTGACCACCAGCGGCACCTCGGGGTCGCGGCGGTAGGCCGATGAGTTGTCGACCACGACGGCGCCGGCCTCGGCGAAGCGCGGTGCGTGCTCGCGGGAGGTGCCGCCACCGGCGGAGAACAGGGCGATGTCGATGCCGCGGAGGTCCTCGGTGGAGGTCGCGGCGACGTCCTCGACGGTGACGGTGCGCTGCTGACCGGTGCCGTCGGTCCACTCCACCTGCTTGCCGGCCGAGCGGGCCGAGGCGAACAGGCGCAGCTCGCCGACGGGCAGCTTGCGCTCGGTGAGCAGTCGCAGCATGACGGTGCCGACCTGGCCGGTCGCGCCGACGACGGCGATGGTGGGGGCGGGCAGGGCCGCGGGGTGCGTGGCGTGGGGCTCGCTCATGCCGATCACCGACCCGTCCCGGCGTGGACGACGGCCTCGGTGTCGCTGTCGAGGCCGAACGCGGTGTGGATGGCCCGCGCGGCATCGTCGACCTGGTCGTCCGAGACCACGACGGAGATGCGGGCCTCGGAGGTCGTGAACATCATGACCGTGATGCCGGCGTCCGCCAGCGCCTTCATGAGCTGGGCCGGCACCTCCGCGTTGGAGCGGACGCCGTGGCCGCTGACGGAGACCTTGCCGACGCCCTCGTCCACCGAGACCTCGGTGAACTCGAGCTCGGACTGCTGCTTCTCCAGCGCCGCCTTGGCCAGCTGGGCGTCCTCCACCGGCAGGGCGAAGGAGAAGTCCACCAGGCCGTTGTCGCGGGCGGTGTGGGTCTGGCCGAGCACGTCGATGACGGACACGACCTCGGAGAGCGCGGCGAAGATCGACGCCGCGCGCCCGGCCTTGTCCGGGATGTTGACGACGGTGAGCATCGCCTGGTCGTGGGTGTGGGCGACGCCCTGGATCAGGGGCTCTTCCATCGGGTCCTCCTGCGTCTCGGTGTGGTCGGTGGGGGCCTGGTCCCGGGTCTCGCTCACCCAGGTGCCGGGGTCGTGCGTGAAGCTCGAGCGCACGTGCAGCGGCACGTCGTGGCGGCGGGCGAACTCCACCGCGCGCAGGTGCAGGATCTTGGCGCCGTGGGCGGCCAGCTCGATGGCGTCCTCGTAGGACATCCAGCTGATCTTCCGCGCGCTCGGGATGATGCGGGGGTCGGCGCTGAACATGCCGTCGACGTCCGAGTAGATCTCGCACACGTCGGCCTCGAGGGCCGCGGCCACCGCGACGGCGGTGGTGTCGGAGCCGCCGCGGCCGAGGGTGGTGGTGTGCTCGTCCTCGGTCCAGCCCTGGAAGCCGGCGACGATTGCGACGTGGCCGTCGTCCAGGGCGGTGCGCAGGCGGCTGGCGTCGATCTCGGTGATGCGGGCCGAGCCGAAGGCGTCGGTGGTGCGCAGCCCGGCCTGCCGGCCGGTGAAGCTCAGCGCGGCCGTGTCGAGCTCGTGCAGGGCCATGGCCAGCAGCGCGATGGAGATCTGCTCGCCGGAGGTCAGGAGCTGGTCGAGCTCCCGCTCGGACGGGGAGTCGGTGATCTCGCGGCTGAGGTCGAGGAGGTCGTCGGTGGTGTCGCCCATGGCGGAGACCACCACCACGACGTCGTGCCCGGCGGCACGGGTGTCGGCGATGCGTCGCGCCACGCGGCCGATGGACTCGGCATCGGCCACGGACGATCCGCCGTACTTCTGGACGACGAGGGACATGCACTCTCCCGGGGGTGGGGGACTGGGGCTTGAAGCCCGTCGACCATAACGTCCGGTCATGCACATGTCACATCCCGGTGTCAGGATCTATGCGTTCCCCGTCTCACACCCCGGCTGCGAGGTGCCCGCCGCCGACCCCCGGAACGGCGTGGAGCGGTGCGGATAGGCTGGGTGGACACCAGGTAGGGAGGCACCATGAGCCAGCAGGATCGAGCGAACACCACCCCCGGCGAGGTCGTCGTGGTGGGGGTCGACGGCACCGAGCGCGACCGGGCGGTCGTCGAGTGGGCGGCCAGGTCCGCCCTGCGTCGCGGAGTGGGCCTGCACGCGGTGCACGCCCAGGAGTCGATGGCCACCGCCTACGCGCCGGTCGGCTTCGGCATGGACGCGCCGCTGCTCACCCAGCGCGGCGACGAGGTGGACGAGGGGCACGAGGTGCTCGAGCACGTCCGGGCGATCCTCGCCGACCTCGGGTTGGAGCCGGAGCTCACCTTCGACGCCCCGTGGAACACCGGCAGCCAGTCGCTGCTGGAGGTCGAGGACGAGGCCGTCCTCATCGTCGTCGGCACGGCTCGCAAGCACGGGCTCACCCGCTTCCTGTTGGGCTCCACCAGCCTGACCGTCGCGATGCACGCGACCTGCCCGGTCATCGTGGTCGGTCCCGAGGGCGTGCCGGAGCAGCGCAACCTCCTGGCGGTCGGTGTCGACGGCAGCCGCGACAGCACCAAGGCGCTCCGTTTCGCGATGGAGACCGCCTCCCACTGGGGCCAGCGGGTCCGGGCCGTGACCACCTGGAACATGGCCGTGGTCAACGGCTACGTGGTCACCGAGCCGGACTCCGAGGAATGGCGCGGCATCGTCGCCGACCTCGAGAAGTCGGTGCAGAAGCAGGTGGACGAGGTCCTCGAGAGCGATCCGTCGCTGTCCGAGGTGCAGGTCGAGGTGCAGGCCCTCCACGGCCGCCCGGTGAACGCGCTGGTGGGTCTGTCAGAGGAGGCCGACCTCGTGGTCGTCGGCTCTCGCGGGCGTGGTGGCGTGGCCGGCGCGCTGCTCGGCTCGGTGAGCCAGGGTGTCCTGGCCGAGGCCCACTGCCCGGTCGCGATCATCACGCACTGACCCGCCCGGCACCGCGACGGCGGGGCGTCGACCCGACGGGGTCGGCGCCCCGCCGCGCTGTCAGCGGCGCGCCGCGCGGTGCTCCACCGTTTCGGCGAACCAGTGGGCCAGCGGCGTCCACGCGTCCCGGAGCTCGTCCTCGGCCGCGGCCACCCGGCGGGCGGCCTCGACGACGTCGATCCCGTCCTCGCGCGCCTGCTCGGCGCTCGGCTTGTCGACGGTCCAGGCGTTGAAGATCACCGGGCCGGCCTCCGGGTGGCCCTGCAGACCGATGCCGTGCGTGCCGTAGCGGGCCGCGCCCATGCTCCCGTCCGGTGAGGTGGCCAGCACGGTCGCGTTCTCCGGCAGGTCCACCACGACGTCGTTGTTCCACATGACGATGCGCTGGCCGTCGTGACCGCCGGTGGCCGCGTCCTGCCTGCCGGCGGGGGTGAGCGCCATCGTGGCCAGTCCGGTGGCGTGGCCCTCCGGGTTGGGGGCCACGCGTCCGCCGTGGGCGACCGCCATGAGCTGGTGGCCGAGGCAGGTGCCCAGCTGCGGCACCCCGGACGCCTCGGCGCGGCGCAGCAGCTCCTTCGTGGGCGTCAGCCAGGCGAAGCGCTCGTCGTCGTGGGCGCCCATCTCGCCGCCGAGCACGAGCAGCCCGTCCGCGGCCTCCAGCCGGGCCGCGGCGTCCTGCGGCCACCCCTCCCAGGCGCGGACCACGTCGAGCTCCAGGCCACGCGCGGCCCAGAGCTCCCCGAGCAGGCCGACCGGGCAGTTCTCCTCGTGCTGGATGACCAGGATGCGGGGCGTCGTCATGCCCCGGACCCTAGCCCCGGGCAGCAGGTCAGACGAACGAGCCGACGGCGAAGGTCAGCCCCATCGCGATCGCCCCGCCGAGGACGTTGCGCGCCACCGCCCGGCCCTTGCGGGCGTCGCTCAGGTGGGCGCTCAGCGCACCGGTGCCAGCCAGGGCCAGCAGCACCGAGACCACCGTCACCGCGAGGCGCGATCCCGCCGGGGTGAGCACCATCGCCAGCAGCGGCAGCAGGGCCCCCAGGGCGAAGGCCACGAGCGAGGCGAACGCGGCCTCCCAGGGGTTCGTCTCGTCACCGGGGGCGAAGCCGAACTCCATCTCCGAGTGCGCGGCGAGGTCGTCGTGCTCGGTGAGCTCCCGCGCCACCTGCTCGGCCACCTCCGGGGAGACCCCGCGGTCGCGGTACATCGCCGTGAGCTCCGCGAGCTCGAACTCGGGCATCTCGTCGAGGTGCCGTCGCTCGTCGGCCAGGAGCTGCCTCTCGGCGTCCCGCTGGGTGGAGACCGAGACGTACTCGCCCGCGGCCATGCTCAGGGAGCCGGCCACCAGCCCGGCCACACCGGTCAGCAGCAGGACGCGGGAGTCGCTCGTGGCACCGGCCACGCCGACGACGATGCCGGCCGTGGAGACGATGCCGTCGTTGGCGCCGAGCACACCGGCCCGCAGCCAGTTCAGGCGGTCACCGGCCTGGTGGACCTCGCCGTTGGGGTGGACGATGGGGGAGCGCATGCGCACATACTGCCAGCCCCACCGTCCAGTGGGTTTCAGCCCCGAGGGCGGATCTCCCCGGCGTGGATGCGCTCGACGTGGTGGCAGGCCACCGTGTGCGAGGAGGTGACGCCGGGCAGGTCGACCGTCCGCAGCTCCGGGCGCTCGGTGCTGCAGCGGTCCTCCTGCACGAAGGGGCAGCGCGTCCGGAAGCGGCACCCGCTCGGCGGGTCGGCCGGGGAGGGCAGGTCGCCCGCCAGCAGGATCTGCTCCCGCTCGTCCTCCACCACCGGGTCGGGGACGGGCACGGCCGACATGAGGGCCCGCGTGTAGGGGTGCAGCGGGGCGT
Organism: Kytococcus sp. Marseille-QA3725; assembly: GCF_054950055.1. Taxonomy (NCBI): domain Bacteria; kingdom Bacillati; phylum Actinomycetota; class Actinomycetes; order Micrococcales; family Kytococcaceae; genus Kytococcus; species Kytococcus sp. Marseille-QA3725. The sequence continues at coordinate 221,400 of NZ_JBUCLA010000001.1, forward strand.
CGTACAGCTTCTCTGCATCGGCCTCCTCGACGAGTCCGCCGAGGTACATCACCCCGACGGTGTCCGAGATGTGCCGCACCACCGCCAGGTCGTGGGCGATCACCAGGTAGGTCAGGCTGCGCTCGCGCTGCACCGAGCGCAGCAGGTTGACCACCTGCGCCTGCACGGACACGTCCAGGGCGGAGACCGGCTCGTCGGCGACGATCAGCTCCGGGTCCAGCGACAGGGCGCGCGCGATGCCGATGCGCTGCCGCTGCCCGCCGGAGAACTCGTGCGGGTACTTGTTCAGCGCACTGGCCGGCAGTCCCACCTCGTGCAGCAGGTCCTTCAGCCGCTGCCGGGCGGCCTCCTTGTCACGGGTCATGCCGTGGGCCGACATGCCCTCCCACAGCAGGGACTCCACCGTCTGCCGGGGGTCCAGCGAGCCCATCGGGTCCTGGAACACCATCTGCATGTGGCGGCGCTGCTTGCGCAGGGACTCCCCGCGGTACTCGGTGAGGTCCTTGCCGGCGAAGCGCACCGAGCCGTCGGTGACCGGTTCCAGCTGCAGCAGCGCCCGGCCGAAGGTGGACTTGCCGCAGCCGGACTCGCCGACCAGGCCGTAGGTCTCCCCGCGGCGGATGGTCAGGCTTATGCCGTCCACGGCCTTCACGTGGCCGACGGTGCGGTCGAACACGATGCCCCGCTTGATGGGGAAGTGGACCTTCAGGTCGTCGACCTCGACCAGGACGTCCCCGCGCTCGCGGCGTGGCCCGTCCACGGAGCCGGACCCGGTCGGCACCGGGGTGTCCTCGCCGGCGACCGCGCGGCCGTCGAACTCGTCGATGCTGGTGCTCATCGTGCCTCCTGGACGGGGTTGTGGCAGCGCAGTCGACGGTCGTCGGCGACCGCCGCGTCGGCCTCGAGCTCGGGGGCCTGCTGCGTGCACAGCCCGATCGGCTGGCTGCAGCGGGGCGCGAAGGCGCAGGCCGAGGACCACGGCAGGTTGTCGACCACCGAGCCGGGGATCGGGTCGAGCTCGGCGCCGCGGTCGCCGCGGAGGCTCGGGATCGAGCCCAGCAGCCCCGTCGTGTACGGGTGCCGGGGGTGGGCGAACAGCGGGTGCCGCTCACCGCGCTCCACGATGCGCCCGCCGTAGAGGACGTTCACCTCGTCGCACAGCCCGGCCACCACGCCGAGGTCGTGCGTGATCATGATCAGCGCGGTGCCGGAGTCGCGGACCAGGTCCTTCAGCAGCTGGAGGATCTGCGCCTGGATGGTCACGTCCAGGGCGGTGGTCGGCTCGTCGGCGATGAGCAGGCGGGGCTCGCAGGCCAGCGCCATGGCGATCAGCGCGCGCTGGCGCATGCCGCCGGAGAGCTGGTGCGGGTACTCCTTGAGGCGCCGGTCGGGGTCGGGGATGCCGACCTTGTCGAGCATCTCCCGGGCCCGGGCCATCGCGTCCCTGCGCTTCAGCCCGCGGTGCCGCTCGATGACCTCGCTGACCTGCAGGCCGATCGGGACCACCGGGTTCAGCGAGCTCAGCGGGTCCTGGAAGATCATGCCGAGGTCGCGTCCCCGGCGGTCGCGCATGGCGCGGTCGGACTCGGTGAGCAGGTCGGTGCCCTCGAAGAGCACCTGCCCGGAGACCTCCGAGCCGCGGCGGTCCAGCAGGCCCATGATGGCCAGCGAGGTGACCGACTTGCCGCAGCCGGACTCGCCGACCAGGCCGACGGTCTGCCCCGGGCGGACGTCGAAGGAGACGCCGTCGACCGCGGTGAAGGGGGTGCTCCCGCGGCTGCGGAACTCGATGGACAGGTCGCGGACCGAGAGCAGCGGCTCGGCCGATCCGGGACGGGACGGGTGCGTGTCGGACGCGAACGTGGCGGCGGTGGCCATGCGCGTCACCTCCGGGTCTTCGGGTCGAGGGCCTCCCGGAGCGCCTCACCCATCAGCGTGAACCCGAGGGCGACCACGATGATGCAGAGGGCCGGGTAGATGGCCAGGTGCGGGAAGGAGTCGATGTATTCCTGGGCCTCGCCCAGCATCTGGCCCCACTCGGGCTTGCGGGTGTCGGCGCTGCCGACGCCCAGGAAGCTCAGGGCCGCGGCGTCGACGATGGCGGTGGCCATGACCAGCGTGGACTGGACGATGACCGGGCCCAGGGCGTTCGGCAGCATGTGTCGGAACACGATGGGGCCGAACCTCACGCCGGCTGCCCGGGCGGCCAGGATGTGGTCGCCCTCGCGCTGGGCGAGCATCGAGCCGCGCAGCAGGCGGGCGAAGATCGGTACCTGCACGATCGCGATCGCGAGGATCACCGTCTGCAGGGTGGGCTCCTTGAAGAGGGCCGCGATCGAGAAGGCCATCAGCAGCGACGGGATGGAGAGCATCACGTCGACGATGCGCATGACCACCGCGTCCACCCAGCCGCCGAGGGCGCCGGCCAGGGTGCCGAGCACCAGGCCGCCGGCCAGACCGCCCAGGGTGGCCAGCACGCCGACCATGAGGGTCTGTTGGCTGCCGACGATCAGGCGGCTCAGGAGGTCGCGCCCGCTCTTGGCGTCACCGCCGAGCGGGTGACCGGGGCGCGGCTCGGGCACGGTGTTCGTGGCCGTCACGTACTTCTCGAGGACGCCTGCCGTGGGGTCGTGGGGCGCGATCCACGGGGCGAACAGCGCCAGCAGCACGAAGAGCACCACGATCGTCAGGCCGACGAGGAAGGCCGCGTTCGTGCGGAGGCGGCGCCAGGCGCCCATCCACAGCGACTCGCCCTTCGCGTCGTCGAGGGTTCCCGCCTCGGAGACGGACTGGTCGATCAGGACACTGGGGTTCGGTTGGGTCATGCCGGTCACCTCGTCCGGACGCGCGGGTCGACGACCGCGTAGAGGATGTCGACGATCAGGTTGACGACGACGTAGACGCCGGCGGCCACCATGATCAGCAGCTGCAGCATCGGGTAGTCGCGCTGCGTGAAGGACTGGGCCAGGGCGTCGCCGAGGCCCGGGATGGAGAACACCTTCTCGGTGAGGATGGCCCCGCCCAGCAGGGCGCCCACCTGGAGGCCGATGATGGTGATCACCGGGATCATCGCGTTGCGCAGCACGTGGCGGCCGCGGATGGTCCGCGCGGCCAGGCCCTTCGACTGCGCCGTGCGGACGTAGTCCTCGTCCACCACGTCGAGCACGGCTGCGCGCGTGATGCGGAAGATGACGGCGAAGGGGATCGAGGCCAGGGCCATGGCCGGCAGGATCAGGTGCTTGAGGGCGTCCCACGCGGCGTCCCACTCGCGGGTCATGAGGCCGTCGAGGATGAAGAAGTTCGTGATGTGCGTGGCGTCGATGCCGGCCTGCTGACGGCCCGAGACGGGCAACCAGCCGAGCTCGACGGCGAACAGCCAGCGGAGCATGTAGGCCAGGAAGAAGACGGGGACGGCGACGCCCACCAGCGAGCTGGCCACCGACAGGTTGTCGAAGATCCCGCCCCGGCGGCGTGCGGCGAGGTAACCCAGCGGGATGCCGGCCGCCGTCGCCAGCAGGATGGCCATCACCGCGAGCTCGATGGTGGCGGGTGCCCGCTCCACGAGGATCTGCGTGACGTCGGTGCCGGGCAGCAGCGCCGTGGAGACGCCGAAGTCGCCCTGCAGGCAGCGCTTCACGAAGGCGAGGTACTGCATGGGCAGGGGCTGGTCGAGTCCGAGCTGCTTCTCGAGCTCCGCGCGAGCCTCGGGCGTGCCGCGGTCGCCCAGCAGGGCGCCGACGGCGCCGCCGGGCAGTGAGCGGAGCCAGAAGAAGAGCAGCACGCTCAGCACGAGCAGGACGAGCACCATCTGGAGCAGACGGCGCACTATGAAGCGGATCACAGGGGCGCTCCTGTCAGGGGAGGTCCGGGTATGGGAATGCCCGGTGCATCGGGACGACGCACCGGGCGTCGGGGGCGGTCTGGAGGGGTGGGTGCACCGGTGGCGCACCCACCGGGGTCACTCGGAGATGGAGACCGTGTCGAACTGCTCCGCGGTCAGGGGTGAGGCGACCAGGCCCTGCACCTTCGGGCTGACGACGATGGCCGGTGGCGAGTGGGTCAGGGGGACGGCCGGCAGGTACTCCTCGGCCAGCTGCGCGTTGAGCTCCTCGTAGCGCTGCTCGCGCTTCTTGTCGTCCTGGATGGCGTCGGCCTGCTTGAGCTCCTTCGACAGCTTCTCGCCCCACGGGTACTCGCCGGTGGCGAAGCGGTTGTCGGTGGCGCCGAACAGGGTGCCGATGAAGTTGTCCGAGGAGTTGTAGTCGCCGGTCCAGCCGAGCAGGAAGGCCTGCGCCTGACCGGTGTCCACACCGTCCAGGTAGCCGCCGTTCCACGGCTTGGAGTTCGCCTTCACCTTGATGCCGGCGGCCTCCAGGTCGCTCTGCAGCGTCTCGAAGATCTTCTGCGGGTCCGGCATGTAGGGTCGGGTGACCTCGGCCGGCCACCAGACCTCCAGGGTCATGCCCTCGGCCCCGGCTTCCTTGAGCAGCTTCTTGGCCTGCTCGGGGTCGTGCGGGGTCGGCTCGACGCCGTCGTCGTACCCGGCGACGCTCTCGGGGACGAACTGCGTGGCCACGTCGGCCCCCTCGGGCATCTGGGTCCGCACCAGCTGCTCCTTGTCGATCGCCATGTTGATCGCCTGACGGACGCGCGGATCCTTGAGCTTCTCGTTCTGGGAGGGGTTCAGTCCCAGGTACAGGATGTTGAAGGGGTCGCGGATCATGACCTGGTTGCCCTCGTCCTCCAGCGACTTCCAGTCGATGGGATTGGGCAGGTCGTAGCCGTCGATCGAGCCGGCCTTCAGCTCCTGCTTGCGGGTCGCCTCGTCGGGGATCACCTTGAAGATCAGCTCCTCGAGCTTGGCCTTCTCCCCGTGGTAGTCCTCGTTGCGCTTGAGGGTGATGGTCTTGTTCGCGGTGTCGTAGTCCTCGAACGTGAACGGGCCGGTGCCGGTGGGGTGCTCGGTCGCGTACTCGGGGTACTCGAAGCCCTCACCCTGGGCCTTGACGTCGTTGGCCCTGTACTTCTCCATGGCGGTCGGCGACTGCATGGACAGCGCCGACAGGGTGAGCAGGGTGGGGAACTTGGAGGTCGCCTCGGTGATGGTGACGACGGCCTTGTTCTCCGCAGGGGCCTTGCAGTCCTTGTAGAGGGAGTCGACCTTGCCGTCGGCGAAGCCGCCCATCGTGTCCTGCCAGTAGGCGGAGACCGAGGGGCTGGCACCGGCACCGGTCTGGTTGTACATGCGCTCGAAGTTCTTGCACACGGCCTCGGCGTTGAACGGGGTGCCGTCGTGGAACTTCACCCCCTCCTTGAGGGTGAAGGTCCACTCGGTGCCCGCGTCGTTCGACTCCCACTTGGTGGCCAGACCGGGGGCGACGTCCGCGGTGCCCGGCTTGATCTCGAGCAGCCCCTCGAAGACCTGGCGGGTGATGCGGAAGGTCTCGCCGTCGGTGGCGTAGAAGGGGTCGAAGACCTTCGGCTCACCGGCGGCGCCGAAGGTCATGGTGTCGCCGGCTGCCTTCTCCTCGCCGCCCGAGCCGCCGTCGTCCTTGCCGCGCTGCGACTCGGCGCAGCCCGAGAGGGTGAGCGCTGCGGCGCAGATCCCGGCGACGACCGCTGCGGTGCGATGTGTGCTCACGAGTTCTCCTCACGTGTCCCGCGATTCGGCGGGGCCGGACCGCTTCCTGGGCCGCCGGGCGGCCGGTGTGCGGTAGACGCTAGGGGGAGGGGGGAGAGCGTTCCAGCCCCGCCGCGTGTGACGGAGGCGATTGACACCAATTCGTGACCTGCCGCCCGGCTGCGTGATACTGGACGTCATGACGCAGACCTCCCGCGCAGATCGGCGCAATGTCGCCATCGTTGCCCACGTCGACCACGGCAAGACGACGCTGGTCGACGCCATGCTCCACCAGTCGGGGGTGTTCGGCGAACACTCGCACGTCGACGAACGCGCCATGGACTCCGGCGACCTGGAGCGGGAGAAGGGCATCACCATCCTCGCCAAGAACACCGCGGTGCACTACCGCGGTCCGGCCGCCCGGGAGCTCGACGGCGTCGGTGACGACGGCGTCGTCATCAACATCATCGACACCCCCGGCCACGCCGACTTCGGTGGCGAGGTGGAGCGCGGCCTGTCGATGGTCGACGGCGTGGTGCTGCTGGTCGACGCCTCGGAGGGGCCGCTGCCGCAGACGCGCTTCGTGCTCCGCAAGGCCCTCGACGCGAAGATGCCGGTCATCCTGGTGATCAACAAGGTCGACCGGCCCGACGCCCGGTGCGCCGAGGTGATCGACGAGGTCTACGAGCTGTTCATGGACCTCGGTGCCGAGGAGGACCAGATCGACTTCCCGATCGTCTACGCCTCCGGCAAGGCGGGGCGGGCGGACCTCGAGGCCCCCGGCGACGGCGAGCTGCCGGAGAGCCCGAACCTGGAGCCGCTCTTCCGCACCATCCTGGACACCGTCCCGGCCCCGGTCTACGACGACGAGGCCCCGCTGCAGGCGCACGTCACCAACCTGGACTCCTCGAACTTCCTGGGCCGTCTGGCGCTGCTGCGCATCAAGAACGGCACCCTGCGCAAGGGGCAGACCGTCGCCTGGATGCAGCGCGACGGCAGCGTGCAGAACGTCCGCCTGTCCGAGCTGCTGGTCACCGAGGGCCTCGAGCGCCAGCCGGCCGAGTCCGCCGGCCCGGGCGACATCGTCGCCGTCGCCGGCATCGCCGAGGTGATGATCGGCGAGACCCTGGCCGACCCGGAGAACCCGGTGGCCCTGCCGCTGATCCACGTGGACGAGCCCGCCATCTCGATGACGATCGGCACCAACACCTCGCCGCTGGCCGGCCGGGTGAAGGGCAGCAAGGTCACCGCCCGCCTGGTGAAGGACCGGCTGGAGTCCGAGCTGATCGGCAACGTCTCCCTGCGCGTCCTGCCCACCGAGCGCCCCGACGCCTGGGAGGTGCAGGGCCGCGGTGAGCTCGCGCTGGCCATCCTGGTGGAGCAGATGCGCCGCGAGGGCTACGAGCTGACCGTCGGCAAGCCGCAGGTGGTCACCAAGGAGGTCGACGGCAAGGTCCACGAGCCCGTCGAGGCCCTCACGGTGGACGCGCCGGAGGAGTTCCTCGGCGCGATCACCCAGGTGATGGCAAATCGCAAGGGCCGCATGCTGGAGATGTCGAACCACGGCACCGGTTGGGTGCGCATGGAGTTCCGCGTGCCGAGCCGTGGCCTCATCGGCTTCCGCACCGAGTTCCTCACCGAGACCCGCGGCACCGGCATCGCCCACCACGTCTTCGACGGCTACGAGCCGTGGTTCGGCGACATCCGCACCCGCATCGCGGGCTCGCTCGTGGCCGACCGCGCGGGCGCGGCGACCTCCTACGCGATGTTCAACCTGCAGGAGCGCGGCACGCTCTTCATCGAGCCGACGACCGAGGTGTACGAGGGCATGATCGTCGGGGAGAACTCCCGCGCCGACGACATGGACGTGAACATCACCAAGGAGAAGAAGCTCACCAACGTGCGCTCCGCCGGCGCCGAGGTGCTCGAGCGCCTGGCCCCGCCGCGCGCGATGAGCCTGGAGCAGTCGCTGGAGTTCTGCCGCGAGGACGAGTGCGTGGAGGTGACCCCGGAGGCCATCCGCATCCGCAAGGTGGTGCTCGACCAGGTGACCCGCGGGCGGGAGGCCCGCCGGGCGAAGAACGCCTGACCGACCGACGCGCAGGAGCCCGGCACCCCGTGGGGTGCCGGGCTCCTGCGCGTCGGCGGGGTCGGTGGAGGCTGTGGTCAGGCCGTCACGGCGTCCTGCTCCTCGTGGCGCCGGAGCCCGCGGCGGCCGACCAGGCGGTCGACGATCTGCGCGATGGCGCCGTCGCCGGTCACGTTGGTGGCCGTGCCGAAGGAGTCGATGGCGATGTAGGTGGCGATCATGAGCCCCACCTGTCCCTCGTCGAAGCCGAGGTTGCTCTGCATGAGGGCGGTCGCCGCCATCACCGCGCCACCGGGCACTCCCGGGGCGGCGATCATCATGATGCCGAGCATCAGGATGAAGCCCAGCATCGTGCCGAACTGGACGTCCTGCCCGTCCAGCAGCATGACGGCGATGGAGAAGCAGGTGAGCTTCACCGTGGAGCCGCCCAGGTGGATGGTCGCGCACAGCGGCACCACGAACGACGCCACCGGCTCGGAGACGCCGTTGCGGATCGTCTGCCGCAGGGTGACCGGGATGGTCGCCGCCGAGGAGGAGGTGCCCAGCGCGGTGGCGTAGGCGGGCAGCATGGTGCGGAGCAGCACCAGCGGGTTGCGGCCGGACAGGGCGCCGGCCACCGAGAACTGCAGCAGCAGGAGCACGACCGTCAGCGCGAAGACCATGACGATGACGCCGGCGAAGGTCGTCAGGACCTTCATCGCCTCGCCCGCCGCGGCCATGTTCAGGAACACGCCGAAGACGTAGAGGGGCAGCAGCGGGATGATCACGCCGGTGATCACGGCGTTGACGATCTCGCGGAACTCCTCGAAGCCCCGCTGCAGGACGTCACCCTTGACGAGGGTGAGCCCCACGCCGACGGTGAAGGCCAGCAGCAGGGCCGTCATGACGCCGAAGGCCGGCTCCATCTCGATCTCGAACCAGGGCTTCAGCAGGGCGTCCTCGGGGTTGGCCACGTCGGGCGTCGACCGGCCCTCGAGCAGGCCGGGCAGCAGCGCCATGCTCACGCCGTAGCCGAGCAGTCCGGCGACCACCGTGGAGGCGTAGGCGATGAGGGCGGTCAGCGCGAGCCACTTGCCCGCGCCGCGTCCCAGCTCGCCGATGGCCGGGACGATGAGCCCCAGGATGATCAGCGGGATGGCGAACGCCAGGAAGTTGCCGAACAGGCCGTTGAAGGTGGCGACGGTCCGGGTCAGCCAGTCGGGGGAGACGAGCCCGACGAGGACACCCAGTACGAGGGCCAGGAGGACGCGGGGCAGCAGGCCGAAGGACCTGCGCCGGGCGGGAGGGTGCTCGCTCATGGGTCCGGAGGGTACCCCGGGGCGCCCTCAGGAGGAGTTCAGCCGACCAGTCCGTAGACCATGCCGGCGACCGCGAGCAGACCGATGACCAGCAGGAAGGCGTTCTGCCAGGACCCGCGGTAGCGCGCCAGGGACGGCACCGAGTACACGGCGGCCAGCGGCAGCAGGAAGATGATCATCGCCATCACGGGCCCGGAGAGCGTCTCGATGGTCTTCAGGATGCTCGGGTTGACCACGGCCGCACCCCAGGTGAGCAGGAACAGGACGATACCGGCGACGATCCGCGCGGGGCGGTCCCCGACGCGCTGCTCCCGGTCGACCAGAGCGCGGGTCAGGCCGATGAGGCCCTCGGAGGCGCCCAGGTAGTGGCCGAAGTACGAGGACACGATCGCGGCGATGGTCACCAGCGGGCCGAGGACGCTGAAGAACCAGTCGTCCCGCTCGTTGGCCAGGTAGGAGAGCACCGGCAGGTTGGCCTCGCGCGCCGCCGAGACGCCCTCGGGGCCGAGGGCCAGGACGCAGGACCACACGAAGCCCATCGTGAACAGCACCAACAGCGCCGCGGACTGGAAGAGCACGCGGGAGGCGCGGCGGGCGGCGTCGGCTCCGTGGGCCTTCTCCATGGCCATCGAGAAGGTGGAGACCGCGGCGGAGTGGTTGAACGCGAACACCAGCACCGGGACCATCAGCCAGATGTCCATGAGCAGGTCCTGCCAGGCCGGCCACTGCCCGGCGCCGCGGAGGGACCAGTCGGGCACGAGCACGACGGTGGCGACGGCCAACATCGCGATGAGGGGGTAGACCACCACCTGGGCGACCCACAGCATGACCCGCTGGCTGGCCATCACGACCGACATCAGCAGGCTCACCAGCACCAGGGAGAGGAGCCAGCGTGGGATGCCCTCCCAGCCGAGCTGGTTGGCCAGCAGGCTGTCCACCGCGTTCGTGACCGCCACCCCGTAGATCGGGAGGATCGGCACGAAGCACAGGGCGTAGAGGGCGGTGACCGCCACTCCCCAACCCTCGCCGAAGTGCTCCCGGGAGAGCTCGGTGATGTCCTTCTCCGGGTCCGGGTCGGCGGTGACGAAGCGGGAGAGCGCGCGGTGCCCCAGGAAGGTCATGGGGAAGACCAGCAGCGTGCCGATCAGGAGCGGCCAGATGCCACCGGCCCCGGCGTTGAGCGGGAGGAAGAGGATGCCCGCCCCCACCGCGGTGCCGAAGAGGGTGACGACCCACGCGAGGTCGCTGCCGGCGGGTTCACCGGCCTCGTCGGGGCGCAGCAGGGTCGAACCACGGGCTGCCGTCGGACGGGCCGGCACGGACATGTGAACCTCTCGCTGGGGGACGGAAAGCCCGTGCACCCTACGGGACCCACCTGCGCGCGCACCTCGGCCAGGGGGCGCCCCGGCGTGTGCGTCAGTCGCCGATGGTGTCCTTGGCCCGGCGCACGATCTGCGGGTCCGGCTCGCCGACGATGTCGTGGTCCTTGCCCTCGTAGTCGAACTGGCTGAGGAAGTAGCGCATCGCATTGATGCGGCCACGCTTCTTGTCGTTGGACTTGATGGTGATCCACGGGGCCCAGTCGGTGTCCGTCCGGGCGAACATGTCCTCCTTGGCCGCGGTGTAGGAGTCCCACTTGTCCAGTGAGGCGAGGTCCATGGGGGAGAGCTTCCAGCGGCGCACGGGGTCGATCTGGCGGATCGCGAAGCGGGTGCGCTGCTCGTGGGCCGTGACGGAGAACCAGAACTTGGTGAGCGTGGTGCCGGCGTCCGTGATCATCTTCTCGAGCTGCGGCGCCTGTTCCATGAACTGCTCGTAGTCCGGCTTGGTGGTGAAGTCCATGACCCGCTCCACGCCGGCGCGGTTGTACCAGGAGCGGTCGAAGAACACGATCTCCCCGGCGGTCGGGAAGTGGTTGATGTAGCGCTGGAAGTACCACTGGCCGCGCTCGCGGTCGCTGGGCTTGTTCAGCGCCACCACCCGGGCGAAGCGCGGGTTCAGGTGCTCCATGAAGCGCTTGATGGTGCCGCCCTTGCCTGCGGCGTCGCGGCCCTCGAAGACGAGGATGTGGCGGGAGCCGACCTTCTGCGTCCAGTTCTGGAACTTGATGAGCTCGACCTGCAGCAGGTACTTCTCGACGTCGTAGTCCTCGCGCGTCATGCGCTCGTCGTACGGGTAGTTCTCGCGCCAGGTCTCGACCGCCTTGCCACCGGGATCGATGAGGTCCGGGTCCGATCCCTGGTCGTCCCGCACCGTGTACCCCTCCGCGGAGAGGCGGTCGATGTACTCACGGAGCTCCATCTGCATGAACGCAAGATAACGACAGGACGTGACCGGCAGGTGAACGGCCGGGCCGTCGCGGCGCCGTGGGAGCCGCCCCCTACCGTTGGCCCATGCTGCAGGAGATCCCCGAGGACGTGCCGGTGCTGGCGGTGCACGCGCACCCGGACGACGAGACGCTTGCGACCGGTGTGGCGTTGGCGACCCTGGCCGAGCGCGGTCACCCGGTGCACGTGCTCACCTGCACGCTGGGGGACCACGGGGAGGTGCTGTCGGCCGCGCTGCAGCACCTGGAGGGGACGCCGGCGCTCGCCCCGCACCGTCGCGCGGAGCTGTCCGCGGCCTGCGCCGCCCTGGGCGTGCAGCACCGCGTCCTGGGCGAGGAGCCCGGTGTGCCGGACCCGACTGCCGTGGAGCTCCGCGACTCGGGCATGGCCGGGAGTCCGGAGGCCGAGCACCCGCGGGCGCTGGTGAACGCCCCGCGCGACGTGCTCGCCGACCAGGTGCGGCAGGAGATCCGCCGGGTGGGGGCGCGGATCGTGCTGACCTACGACGAGACCGGGGGCTACGGCCACCCGGACCACGTGGCCGTCCACCGTGCGGTGGTCGCTGCAGTGCGCGGGCTGCCGCCCGAGGAGCGTCCCGACCTGTTCGCGGCCGTCACCCCCCGGTCCTGGGAGGTCGAGGGCCGGCGGTGGGTGGCCGAGCACGTCGAGGCGCGCGAGCCCTCCGGGGAGTTCCGGGGGCGGCCCACCGAGGGCGTGGTGGTCCCCCGGCCGACCGGCCCTGTTGCCGGGGAGGAGCCGCGGGAGGCCGACCGCTTCGCCAGCGGCGTGCGGGCCGACGAGGACGTCACCCACGAGGTGCACGGCACCCCCACCAGCCTGGCCGCCGTCGCGGCCGCCCGTCGTGCGCACGCGACCCAGCTCGTCGACCACGGTGAGTGGTGGGCCATGACCAACCTGGTGGCCCACCGGGCCGCGGCGGCCGAGGGCTACTCGCGCATGGATCCCTCCTCGGGGCGCATCGTGACCGGTGACTCCGCGCTGCGGGCACCCCTGGCCGGGCCGATGGCCTCCCGCGACGACTTCCGCTCGGCGATGGGGCACCTCGCCACCGGTGTGACGGTCCTGACCACCCGGTTCGGCCAGGGCGTCCACGCCATGACCGCCAACGCGGTGCTCTCGGTCTCCCTGCACCCGGTCCTGCTGGCGATCAGCATCGACAACGCGGCCCGCTTCTGCGAGGCCGTGGAGGCCAGCGGGGTGTTCACGGTCAACGTCCTGCCGGCCTCCGCGCGTCGCCACGGCGACTGGCTCTCTACCCCCGGGCGGCCGCTGGCCGGTCAGCTCGACCGGGTGCCGACCACGCCGGGCCGGTGGACCGGTCTGCCGCTGCTGCAGGAGGCCCTGGCGACCGCGGAGTGCCGCGTCGTGCAGCGCACCGTCCTGGGGGACCACACCCTGTTCGTCGGACTCGTGGAGGGGGTCACCGAGGCGCCACCGGGCGACCTCGGGGACGGGACGGGCCCCACGCCGCTGGTCTTCCACCGGGGCAGCCTCCGGAGCGGCCTGTGAGCGGCACCGCCCGGCGGGGCGAGGGCTGGCAGGGGGTCGCGGCCACCCTCATCCTGCTGCTGGGGATCCTGGCGGTGGCCTACCTCGTGCTCGTGGTCGTCGTGGGCCGCACCACGCCCCAGCGCCTGAGCGTCGCGGGTCACGACCTCGGCAACCTCTCGCGCTCGGAGGCCGAGCGCACGCTCGGCCAGCACGCGGACCGCCGGATGGCCGAGCCGGTCGTGGTCGTCGTCGACGGGCGGTCCGTCGAGCTGCCGCCGGCGGAGCTGGGGCTCGGCCTGGACGTCGAGGAGAGCCTGGCGGGGACGACCGGCCGCACCTGGGATCCCCGTGCGCTGTGGGAGCGCAGCTCCCGCGAGGTCCAGCGGGACTGGGCCGTCACCGTCGACCGGGACCGCCTGCACGCGCGGCTCGAGGAGCTCGCGCAGGAGACCGACCGTCCCGCGACCTCCGCCCGGGTCCGCCTGGACGGCACCGACGTGGAGCTCACCGAGGGCAGCACCGGGAAGGCGATGGAGGTCCGCCCGACCGCCCGCCAGGTGGCCCGGGAGTGGCCCGGGGACGGTCGCGTGGAGGCGACCACCGAGCAGGTGCGGCCCGAGGTCGGCATCGACGACCTGCGCCCGTTCACCGAGCGCGTCCTGCGCCCCGCGCTCGCCGGGCCGATCACCCTGGTGGCGGCGCCCGACCGCGAGCCCGGGGGCGGCAGCTCGCCGTCCGCCTCGGGCGGTGGGGAGTCCTCCGGGGCGGCCTCGCCCTCCGCTGGGGAGGAGTCCCCGGCGCGTCGGGAGGTGAGGCTCACGGCGCAGGAGGTGGCGGCGATGCTCTCGGTCGGTGGCGACCGGGGCCGTCCGCGGCTGGAGGTCGACGCCTCCCGCTGGCGGGAGGACCTGCCGCAGGGCCACGCGCTGGCCGACCGCTCCCCGCGGGAGCCGCGGCTGCGTCTCGAGGGTGACGGGGCGGCGGTGACCCCGGGGGAGGACGGGCAGCAGGTGTCCATCGGCGACGTCGAACGGGCCGTCCGTGATGCCGTGCGCGCGCAGGACCGTCGGGCGGAGGTGCCCGTGCACGTGACCGCGCCCGAGGCGGACGGGGAGACCTGGCCCACCACCAGGTTGGCGCGCTTCACCACCGAGCTGCCCGACGGCGAGGACAACGCCGCGCGGACCCACAACATCCGCACCCTGGCGCGGGAGGTGAACGGCACCGTCGTCGAGCCCGGCGAGCAGTTCAGCCTGCTGGAGGTGATGGGCGAGCCGACCGAGGAGGCCGGCTACCGCGAGGCCCACGTGATCAGCGGGGGCACGCTCTCGAACGCCCTGGGCGGCGGCCTGTCGCAGGTGTCGACGGCGGTGTACAACGTCGCCTTCCTGGCCGGCGTGCAGCTGGACGAGCACAAGCCGCACAGCTACTACATCGCGCGCTATCCCGAGGGGAGGGAGGCCACCCTGTGGTACCCGGCCATCGACAACGTCTGGACGAACGACACCCCCACCCCGATGATCGTGCGGGCCACCCTGAGTGATCACGAGCTGACCCTCAGCCTCTACGGCACCAAGCAGTACGACGTGACCTCCGAGACGAGTCCTCGCCGCGAGGAGGTCGAGCACCGGCGCTATCGCAGCGGCGGCGAGGACTGCGTCAGCCAGGGCGGCGTCGACGGCTTCGAGGTGACGGTCGAGCGTCGGCTGCGCCCGGTGGAGGGGTTCGACGGCGAGGGGCGCACGCAGCGGATCACGACGCACTACGACCCTAGCGACGAGGTGTTCTGCACCAACCCCGACTCCCCGGAGTACTCGGGGGCGACCACCCCGCCGTCGGACGACTACCGGCCGCTGTCCGAGCGGGAGGAGGACCAGCGGCAGGACGAACGGTCCTCGGAGGAATCCGCGCCCGGTGGGGACGGGGCCCCGACGGCCACCCGGTAACAGGGGGCCGCCCGGATCTCGCCTAGGATGAACAGCCGGTGGTGGCTTCGTCCTCCGCCGAGCCGAGCTGCCAGGAGGAGAAGCGTGACCTACGTCATCGCCTTGCCGTGCGTGGACGTCAAGGACAAGGCCTGCATCGACGAGTGCCCTGTCGACTGCATCTACGAGGGTGAGCGTTCGCTGTACATCCACCCGGACGAGTGCGTGGACTGCGGCGCCTGCGAGCCGGTGTGCCCCGTCGAGGCGATCTACTACGAGGACGACGTGCCGGACGAGTGGTCCGACTACTACAAGGCGAACGTCGAGTTCTTCGACGACCTCGGGGCACCCGGTGGTGCTGCCAAGATGGGCATGATCCCGAAGGACCACCCGTTGATCTCGGCCCTGCCGCCCCAGGGTGACAGCTGAGTTCTCGTCGTCGGGCGTCGACGTGACGGCGCCACCTGTTCTGACCGCTGGCTCCGGGCCGGCCCGCTGAGAGGATGACCATGACCGCCGACAAGGCACCTGCCACCTTCACCCACGAGGGAACCACGCTGGAGTTCCCCTTCATCGAGTCCGTCGAGGGTGACAACGGCTACGACATCTCCACCCTCCGCAAGGAGACGGGCAACGTCACCCTGGACGTGGGCTTCGTGAACACGGCCTCCTGCTCCTCGGCCATCACCTTCATCAACGGCGACGAGGGCATCCTGCGCTACCGCGGGTACCCGATCGAGCAGCTGGCCGACAACTCCAACTTCATGGAGGTCAGCAAGCTGCTGATGGACGGTGAGCTGCCGTCCGGCGACGAGCTCGACGCGTTCCGCAAGGACGTGCGTGCCAAGGCCGAGATGCCCGAGGGCATGAAGGACTTCTTCAAGTCCTTCCCGACCGACGCCCACCCGATGCCGGTGCTCTCCTCGGCCATCTCGGCGCTGTGCACCTACGACACCGAGAACCTGGACCCGTTCGACCCCGAGCAGCTGGCGAACGCCTCCAACCGCCTCATGGGCCAGGTGCCCGTGCTGGCCGCCAACGCCTATCGCAACCGCCAGGGTCTGCCGCCGATGCAGGCGGACACCGACCTGACGGTCGTCGAGAACTTCCTGCGCATGACCTTCGCCGACGCCGAGGGCAACTACGAGCTCGACGAGCGCATGGTCCGCGCGCTGGACATGCTGTTCATCCTGCACGCCGACCACGAGCAGAATTGCTCCACCTCGACCGTGCGCCTGGTGGGATCGGCCAACACCAACCTCTACGGCTCGGTGTCCGCCGGCGTGCAGGCCCTCTGGGGTCCGCTGCACGGTGGCGCCAACCAGGCCGTGCTGGAGATGCTCGAGGGCATCCAGAAGTCCGACGGCGGCGTGGACGAGTTCGTCCAGAAGGTCAAGGACAAGGCCGACGGCGTCAAGCTCATGGGCTTCGGGCACCGGGTGTACAAGAACTACGACCCGCGCGCCGCGATCGTGAAGAAGACCGCCGACGAGATCCTCGAGCACCTCGGGGCCGGCGACGAGCAGCTCGAGATCGCGATGCAGCTGGAGAAGGTCGCCCTCGAGGACGACTACTTCGTGCAGCGCAAGCTCTACCCGAACGTCGACTTCTACACCGGCCTGATCTACCAGGCGATGGGCTTCCCGACCGACATGTTCACGGTCCTGTTCGCCATCGGCCGCCTGCCGGGCTGGATCGCCCAGTACCGCGAGATGATCAACGACAAGGCCACCAAGATCGGCCGCCCGCGCCAGATCTACGTCGGCTCCCCGCAGCGCGACTACCCGAGCGCCTGACGCGCCCGACGAGGACGCCCCCCGGTCACCGACCGGGGGGCGTCCTTGTACACCCGGACGGTTACCGTGACCCGGTGACGACAACGCGCGACTACTACAAGGGGCCCCTGCGCCTGCGAGGACGGCGAGTGCCCTCGGAGACCACCGACGAACGGCTGCTGCGCAACGACGGGCTGGGCGCCTTCGTCCACACCGACCCGTGGCGGGTGATGCGCATCCAGGCCGAGTTCGTCGAGGGCTTCGGTGCGTTGGCGGAGCTCGGCCCCGCCGTGAGCGTCTTCGGCTCGGCCCGGGCGGACGTCGACTCGCCCGCCTACGCCTACGGGTTGGAGGTGGGCCGGCTGCTCGTGGAGGAGGGCTACGCCGTGATCACCGGCGGTGGTCCGGGCACCATGGAGGCCGCCAACCGGGGGGCCAGCGAGGCCGGCGGCGACAGCGTCGGGCTGGGCATCGAGCTCCCCTTCGAGGCGGGTCTCAACGAGTACGTGGACCTGGGCGTCAACTTCCGCTACTTCTTCGTGCGCAAGACCATGTTCGTCAAGTACGCTCACGGCTTCGTGGTGCTCCCGGGCGGCTTCGGCACCCTCGACGAGCTGTTCGAGGCGCTCACCCTGGTGCAGACGGGCAAGGTCACGCACTTCCCGATCGCGCTCATCGGCAGCGACTACTGGGGTCCGCTGCTGGACTGGATCCGGGACGTGCTGGTGGAGCGCCGGATGGTCTCCCCGAAGGACGTCGACCTGCTGTACCTGACCGATGACCCCGCGGACGCGGTGCGACACATCGTGGAGAACCCCGGGGCCGCCCGACGGGGCCGTCCCGCCGAGTGACGACTAGCGCGCGGGCCGTGTCATGATCCCCGTCATGGTCGTCGTCGTCATCGCCCTGCTCCTCTGCGTCGTCGCGTGGGTGGCGGCCGTCGTCATCGGCCGGCTGCCGGCGGGGGAGGGCGCGCTCCCGCAGGAGCTGCCCGCGGACGCGGCCGTGCACCTGCCCGACGGCCCGCTGCGCGGCGAGGACCTGCGCGGCCTGCGGCTGCCGATCACCATCCGCGGCTACCGGATGGCCGAGGTCGACGACGCGCTGCGTCGCATGGCCGAGGAGCTGGAGGCCCGGGACCGTGCCCTCGAGGCGGCACGCCGAGGGGACCCCGTCGCGTGAGGTGCGCCGCCGGGATGACAAAGTGACATCCCACACACATGCGTGCGGAGGTGGTGGAGCCGTGCGCGCGACCAGAGAGGAACTCCCGTGAAGTCTTTCGAGATGGAGCGCTTCGCCAGTGCCCCCGTGGAGGCCGTCTGGCCGCTGCTCACCGCGTTCACGCCGCGCAGCGAGTACTGCCCCTACAAGGTGGTCTCCACCCCCGCCGGCCCGATCGAGGTCGGGTGGAGTTTCGAGACCCGCACACCGGTGGGCCTGGGGTCGGTGAAGGACGTCCTGAAGGTCACCCGGTGGACGCCGCCCTCGGGCGGGCCCGCAGCGTTCTCGCTCCGCCGTGTCGGCCCGAAGGTGTCGGGTTGGTGCGACGTGACGATGACCCCCCACCCCCGCGGCTGCCGCATCTCCTGGCGCGAGTCCGTGCGCCCCTCGGGCATGGGTGGCGACGGTGCCACCGAGCGGGCGGTGAACCGCGTGGTCCGGCGTGCGATCGACGCCGCCGAGGACGGTTCCCGCCGCCGCTGAGCCACTCCCGGCCGGCTCCGCCGAGCACGAGGACCCCGGCACCCCACGGGGTGCCGGGGTCCTCGTGCTCGGCGTCAGCGGCCCTCGAACACCGGCTGCTCCTTGGCCAGGAAGGCCTCGACGGCCGCGCGGTGGTCACGGCTGGAGCCGGTGCGCTGCATCTGCGTCGCCTCGAACTCCAGCGCCCCGGCGAGGTCCGTGGACTGGGCGTTGCGCAGCGAGGCCTTCATGGCGGCGTAGGCCACGGTCGGCCCCGCGGCCAGTCGCCCGGCCAGCTCGGCGACCGTGGCGTCGAGCTCCGCGGCCGGCACGACGGTGCCCACCAGCCCGGCCTCCTGCGCCTCGGCGGCGGACAGCTTGGCGCCCAGCATGAGCAGCTCCGTGGCCCGGGCCGGCCCCGCCAGGCGCGGCAGGTGCCAGCTGGTGCCCGAGTCGCAGGACAGGCCGATGCCGGAGAACGCGAAGGTCAGCTTGGCCTCCGCGGCCATGACCCGGAGGTCGCAGGCCATGGCGAACGCGGCACCGGCCCCTGCGCACGCGCCGTTGATGCGCGCCACCACGGGCTTGTCCATACCCGCCAGGAGCGAGACGACCGGGTTGTAGTGGTCGGTGACCGTCCGCCACGGCTCGTCGGTGTCCAGCAGGCCGATGTGCTCCTTGAGGTCCTGCCCGACGCAGAAGGCGCGGTTCCCGGCGCCGGTCAGCACCACCACCCGCACCTCGGGGTCGTCGGCCACCTGCTGCAGGGAGGCCAGCAGGGCCTCCTTGGTGGGCACGTCCAGGGCGTTCATGGCGTCGGGCCGGTTGAGGGTCACCGTCGCGATGCCGTCGGTGGTCTCGAGCAGGACGGGCTGGTTGTCGTGGTCGGTCACGGGAGGCTCCTGTCGGGTCGTTTCCTCCTCGCAGCCTGCCACCTCGACGGGGCCTGACGGGGCGGCGCACCGGCCTGCAGGCGTGTCCGGGCAGGGGGTCGTGGGGGTCTTCGCAGGGAGCATCGCCCCCGATGGGAGATAATGGGGGTGCGAGAAGCGGTTCTGCGGGTGCAGAACCACCCTGTGCCGGTTTGAGCGCTCGGCACGACGACGAAAGGTAGAGGCATGGCAGCCATGAAGCCCCGCACCGGCGACGGTCCCCTGGAGATGACCAAGGAGGGCCGCGGCATCGTCCTGCGCATGCCCCTGGAGGGTGGCGGCCGTCTGGTCGTCGAGATGACCCCTGACGAGGCCAAGGACCTGGGTGCGGTCATCAACGACTGCATGGGCGGCTGAACCCCGCCGGGAGCCCGACGGGCCCTCTCCCCACGCCGGGGGAGGGCCCGTCCGCATGCCGGTCGCGCGACATATTGTGGACCCCATGAACCGTGAGCAGGCCGCCCTGGCCGGATACGCCGACCGCTGGCCCACGCCGCCGGTCGGGGCGCAGGATGCCGCGGACCTCGCGCGCACCCAGGTCTCCGGGCGCGACGTGGCGCCCGAGGGTGCCGTGCTGCGCCTCCTGGCCCGCACCTCGCGCGCCCGGGCGGCGGTGACCGCGACGACCCTCGGGGGTGCCATGC
Organism: Kytococcus sp. Marseille-QA3725; assembly: GCF_054950055.1. Lineage (NCBI taxonomy): Bacteria > Bacillati > Actinomycetota > Actinomycetes > Micrococcales > Kytococcaceae > Kytococcus > Kytococcus sp. Marseille-QA3725. Next base: position 241,205 of record NZ_JBUCLA010000001.1, read on the forward strand.
CGCTCTGGATCCTGCAGGGGATGCCCACCGACGGTGCCCTGACCTGCGTCGACGACGAGGCGCGCGCCGCGCTCACGCGGCGGGCGACGACCTCGGCCGGCGTGCCGCAGCACCGCTGGCGGATCATGCCGGGCCGCCCCGGTGAGGTGATGAACCGGCTGCGCGACGCGGCCTACGACCTCGTCGTCGTGGACGCGACCGCTCCCGACCTGGCCGAGCAGGTGTCGCAGGCACAGCGCATCGTGCGCCCCGGCGGGCTGCTGGTCATGGTGGGGGTGGGGCTCGACGGTCGGTTGGCGGACCCCGCTGACCGCTCGGACGACACCGTCCTGGTGCGCACCGTGCTGGAGGAGTGGCGCGCGATGGACTCCGACGCGATGATCCTGCCGATGGGAGCCGGCGTGGCGGCAGCGGTGGTCCCGTGAGGGGCGGCTGGCACACTGTCCCGGGGTCCGTGGCAGGCTGCCCGGACGCCGGCGCACGCGACCGGGTCGAGCGACCCACCACGACGACAGGAGTTGGTACGTGAACATCTTCGGGATGTCGCAGTGGGAGCTGCTCGTCATCGGGGCCGTCGTGCTGCTGCTCATCGGGCCCGACCGCCTGCCCGGTGCCCTGGAGAACCTGCGCCGGTGGATCCGGCAGGTGCGCGACATGGCCAACCAGGCCAAGGGGGACCTGCGCGAGCAGGTGGGCGACGACGTCGACCTCGACTGGCGCAAGTGGGACCCGCGGCAGTACAACCCGCGCCGCATCGTGCGCGAGGCGCTCATGGAGGAGGTCACCCCCCTCAAGGAGGAGCTGGATCCGCTGCGCAAGGAGCTGAACCCGCTGGCCTCCGACGACGACTCGCCGGCCACGGCGCGCGCGGGTGTGGCGGAGTCCTCCGGTGGCTCGGCCGCCCCGGCTGCGGGGCGCCCCGCACGCCGACGCGCCGGTCCCCGCGAGTACGACCCGCTGGCGCCCACGCCCTTCGACGCCGACGCGACCTGAGGTCGAGGGCCGGGGCGCGCCGGGTGCGGTGCGTCGGGGCCTTCCTGCGTCTTCTCGTCGGTGGTCGCCCGTCAGACCGGGCTGATGCCGAGCTTGCGGCCCGACAGACCGCGCGAACGCTGGGCCAGCCCCGCGGCGATCTCGTTGAGCGCCGCACCGGCGGCGCTGTCGGGCTCGGCGAGCACGACCGGGGTGCCCGCGTCACCGCCCTCGCGAAGGCGGGTGTCCAGCGGCACCTGACCCAGCAGCGGCACCTCGCCGCCGATCGTGCGGCCCAGGGAGTCGGCCACGGTCTGGCCACCGCCTGAGCCGAAGATCTCCTGGCGCGTGCCGTCGGGCAGCTCCAACCAGGACATGTTCTCGATGACGCCGGCCACGCGCTGCTTGGTCTGCAGGGCGATGGCACCGGCGCGCTCCGCGACCTCCGCGGCGGCCTGCTGGGGAGTGGTCACCACCAGCAGCTCGGAGCCCGGCAGCATCTGGGCCACCGAGATCGCGATGTCACCGGTGCCCGGCGGGAGGTCCAGCAGGAGCACGTCCAGGTCGCCCCAGAAGACGTCGGAGAGGAACTGCTGCAGGGCGCGGTGCAGCATCGGGCCGCGCCAGACGACCGGTTGGTTGCCGGGCACGAACATGCCGATCGAGATGACCTTCACGTCGTGGGCGACCGGCGGCATGATCATCTCGTCCACCTGCGTCGGCTGGTGCTGCACGCCCAGCATGCGGGGGACCGAGAAGCCGTAGATGTCGGCGTCGACCACGCCCACCTTGAGGCCCTCGGCGGCCATCGAGGCCGCGAGGTTGACGGTGACCGAGGACTTGCCGACCCCGCCCTTGCCGGAGGCCACGGCGTAGATCCGGGTCATGTTGTCCGGGCGCTGGAAGGGGATCTCGCGCTCGGCCTGGCCGCCGCGCAGGGTCTGCTTGAGCTGGGCCCGCTGCTCCTCGTTCATGACGCCGAGCTCGACGTCCACCTGCTCGACGCCCTCGACCCCACCGACCGCGGTCTTCACCTCGCGCTCGATGGTGGACTTCATGGGGCAGCCGGCCACCGTGAGCAGCACGCGGACCAGGACGCGGCCCGGGTCCTCCTTGGCGACCAGCACCTCCTCGACCATCCCCAGCTCGGTGATGGGGCGACGGATCTCGGGGTCGTTGACCGTGCTCAGGGCACTCTGGATGGCTGCGGGATCAGGAGCGGGCATGTCCTCCATCGTACGTCCGGTGCCTCGTGGCGCCGGTACCCGAGGGGGTGGCCGGCGACCGGTGGTCCGGGCCCTCCTCACCGGTGGTGCCCGGCTCGTCGTCCGCCTCGCCCCGGGGGTCCCCTCGGCCGTCGCGCTCGTCGAGCTCCTCCAGCAGCTCCTCGAGCAGGTCGCGCAGCTCGGAGCGGACGAAGTCGCGGCTGGCCATCTCTCCCACCGTCAGCCGCAGCGAGGCGACCTCGCGGGTGATGAACTCGGTATCGGCCAGGTTCCGCTCGTCCCGGCTGCGGTCCTGCTCGATGCTGACGCGGTCGCGGTCGTCCTGCCGGTTCTGGGCCAGCAGGATGAGCGGCGCGGCGTAGGAGGCCTGCAGCGACAGGATGAGCGTGAGCAGCGTGTAGTTGAGCGCCCGCGGGTCGAACTGCGCGGACTCCGGCATGAAGGTGTTCCACCCGAGCCAGAGGCCGCAGAAGAGCGTCATGTAGAGCAGGAACTGCGGGGTGCCCATGAAGCGGGCGAAGGCCTCGCTGGCCCGGCCGAAGGCCTCGGAGTCCACCCCCGGGCGGGGCAGCCGACGGCGGGCGACCTGCGGCGTGGACAGGCTGGGCGTGGTGTCCGCCCGGTCGGTCTTCACCGGGCCGGTCTTGGCCGCCGACCGACGCCCGGTCCGGCCGCTGGTCGCCTCGACCTCCAGCCGCCGGGCCCGCCGCTCGCGCAGCTCCCGGAGGCGGGTCGCGCGCTCCTCGGGGTCGACCTCAGCGGCCATCGGCTGCCTCCTGCTCCTCGTGGTCCTCCAGCGCCACGGCGGGGTCGGGCGCCTCGTCGTCGCGGTCCTCGCGCCAGTCGTCCGGGAGGATGTGGTCCAGCACGTCGTCGACCGTGACCGCGCCCAGCAGGCGCCGCTGCTCGTCCACCACGGGCAGCGAGATCATGTTGTAGTTCGCCATCGTGCGGGTGACCTCGCCGAGGCTGGAGTCCACGTCCAGCGGGTCGATGTCGCTGTCGACGATGGCGCCGATCGCCTCGTGCGGGGGCTCGCGCAGCATGCGCTGCAGGTGCACCACGCCGAGCAGCTTGCCGGTCGGCACCTCCAGCGGGGAGCGGCAGACGTAGACCATCGCCGCCAGCGCGGGGTGCAGCTCCGAGCGGCGCACCACCGCCAGGCCCTCGGCGATCGACGCGTCCGCCCCCAGGATCACCGGCTCGGTGGTCATCATGCCGCCGGCGGTGTCCTCGTCGTAGGTCAGCAGGGTGCGCAGGGGCTCGGCCTCCTCCGGCTCCATCGCGCCCAGCAGGGTGTCGGCCGTGACCTCGGGCAGCTCACCGAGCAGGTCGGCCGCGTCGTCGGGCTGCATCGCCTCGAGCACGTCGGCTGCGCGGTCGGTCGCCAGGCCGGCGACGATCGCGACGCGGTCCTCCTCGGGCAGCTCCTCGAGCACGTCGGCGAGCTTCTCGTCGGGCAGCGCCTCGGCCACCTCGCGGCGCCGCTTCGGGGTGAGCTCCTGGAGCGCGTCGGCCACGTCGGCGGGCTTGAGCTCGTCGAAGGACTCGACCAGGCGGTCGGCCCCCTGGGCGGGGTCCTCGGTGTGCAGTCCGGTCACCGCGTCGGCGTCCACCACCAGCGTCTCACCCCGTCGGCGCAGGCTGAGGCGTCGCCGGGTGGTGGGGGAGGGCTTGCGCACGAACAGCTTGGTGACGTGCCAGTCGCGGTTGCGCTGCTGGCTGATGCCGATGTCCTCGACCGTGGCGTCGAAGGTGTCGTCGTCGAGGGACACCCGGACGCGCCGGTCGAAGAGCTCGGACTGGACGAGTACCTCGCGGGGACGCCGCTCGAAGCGTCGGATGTTGAGCAGCCCGGTGGTGATGACCTGGCCGGCGTCGATGGAGGTCACCCGCGTCATGGGCATGAAGACCCGGCGCCGTCCGGCCACCTCGACGACGATGCCGATGACCCGGGTCACCCGGCGCTGGGTCGAGTGCTGGACGACCACGTCGCGCACCTGCCCGACCCGGTCGCCGAGGGGGTCGAAGACACCGAGGCCGACGAGGCGGGAGACGAAGACGCGGGGTGCACTCACGCGCACAGGGTAGAGGGTGGGTTCCCCCGCACCCGGGAACCGTGACAGCTGGCTGCCCGAGGGGCGGTGGGTGGACGGCTGGGAGAGGATGGCCCCATGAGCACATCTTCTGGACTGGGTCAGCACGGTGGCCTGGGCGCGGGCCGCTCGCTGCTGGAGCTGGAGGACCCCCGCTCGGTGGCGACCTACACGGAGTACGACGAGGCACAGGCCGCGGTGGACCACCTGAGCGACCAGGGCTTCCCGGTGGACCAGCTGGCCATCGTCGGCAGCGACCTCAAGCAGGTCGAGCGCGTGACGGGTCGGCTGAGCTGGGGCCGGGTGCTGCTGGGCGGTCTGCTCAGCGGCCTGTGGCTGGGAGCCTTCGTCGGGCTCGTCATGTCCCTCTTCAGCGACGACCGGCTGGTGCCGGTGCTGGCGACCACACTGCTCGCCGGTGCGGTGTTCGGCCTGGTCTGGGCCGCCCTCGGCTATGCCATGACGCGGGGCCGGCGGGACTTCACGTCGGTGACCCAGGTGGTCGCGACGAGCTACGAGGTGCTGGCCGAGGCGCCGCAGGTTGGCCGGGCGCGTGACCTGCTCGGGCTGGGGCAGCCGGCTCCCGTGCACACCGGTCCGCTGCGCACCTACGGCGAGGCGATCGACGCCGCCGCGGACGCCGAGCGGCGTCGCCCCGAGCAGCCCTGAGGCAGCACGCCGCGGCGCCCCTCTCGTCGGGGTCCTGCGGGATCAGCCCGGTCGCGGGGCGCCGGGACGGGCGTAGCGCAGCCAGGTGATCGCGATGCACGCCACGGCCCAGGCGACACCGACCCAGTAGAAGGCGGTGGCGCCCATGAGGCCGATGCCCAGGGCGAACAGGAACGGGCCGAAGGCGGCGGTGGCGGCGGTCCAGCCGATGACACCGCCGGCCTGTCGCTTCTCGAAGATCATCGGCATCTGCTTGAAGGTGGAGGCGTTGCCGATGCCGGTGAAGAAGAAGATGGCGAGCATGCCCCAGAGGAACTGATTGAAGTCACCCTGCAGGGCGGCGGCCGAGCTCGTGTCCGGGTCGAGCGCCGGGATGGTGAAGATGATCGAGGCGACCAGGCCCACGCCGGAGATGAGCGTCCAGATGGCACCACCTGTGCGGTCGGTGAGCGGGGCGAAGAGCATTCGCGTCAGGGCGCCGATCAGCGGGCCCCAGAAGACGTAGGCGACCGGGTCGGGCGTGGTGTAGCCCTCGATGAGGGAGACCGCGTTGGCGCCCGTGCCCTCGACGATCGCGGTGTTGTTGGAGCCGTAGAGGTCCTGCATGAGCAGGCCGAACTGGGCCGACAGGCCGGCGAAGGTGCCGAAGGTCATGATGTAGATGGCCGTCATGTACCAGGTGTCGATGTTGCCGAAGATGTCGAACTGCTGGCGGACGTTGGCCGTGATCGGCACCGACTTCAGCACGGTCCAGGCCCAGACGGCGCCGATGAGCATGAGCGGGATCCACACGAACGCCGCGTTCTGGTACCAGACCTCGCTCTCCGGCTTGCCCGGGATCTGCAGGCGCTGCGAGCCGCCGAGGAAGCCGAGCATGCCGAAGCCGATCAGCCACGGGGTAAGCAGCTGCACCAGCGAGACGCCGAGGTTTCCGATGCCGGCTTGCAGGCCCAGCGCGGTGCCCTGCAGGCGCTTGGGGAAGAAGTAGGAGGTGCTGGGCATGAAGCCGGAGAAGGCGCCGCCGCCGATGCCGGACAGGAAGGCCAGCACCATGAGCTCCCAGTAGGGGGCGGTCGGCTCCTGGACGCGCACGCCCCAGCCCAGCATCGGGGCGATCAGCATGAGCGTGGTCAGCGTGACCATCTTGCGCGTGCCCATGATGGGCGGCAGGACCATCCAGACGATGCGCAGCAGTCCGGCGGCCAGACCCGGCATGGCCGACATCCAGTACAGCTCCTGCTTGCTGAAGCTGTAGCCGAGGGGGTTGAGCTTGGGGATGATCGCGCTGGGGAGGAACCACGCGACGAAGCACATGGTCAGCGTGAACGTGGTGATGACGAGGGTCTGGTTGGCCAGCCCCTTGTCCCACGTCGCCTCGTCCTCCGGGTTCCAGTCCTGCAACCACTCCCGCCCGCGACGGGCTTCCGCGACGCTCGACATCGTGTTCCTCTCAGGGGTCGGTCGTGCTCATGGGTGGAGATCCGGTGTGCGAGGAGGACACTCCTCTAAACTCCCGACCTCGGGGGCAGTCTATACGCGGCGGAGGGGGTCGTGGGGCTCCCTTTGGCGAGCCGTGCAGGTGTGTCCCGTCGGCGCAAGTGCACAGCATTTTCGCAACACATCCTGCGTGAAATTCCGCAGCGTCGAGCGCTGTTCCCGGCCGTTCCCTTCGGCTACGCTCGCCGGAGCAGTATTCCTTTAAACGTGAGTCGAGAGGTGCGGTGGTCGAGCATGGCGGCAGGAACGGCGCAGGCTGCGGGGGGTCGGGACACCGACCTGCTGCGGTCGCCCGTGCGCCGGACCATCGTCGACCTGCTCGCCGGGCTCTCCGAGGTCCCGGACCCCGACTCGGGTGTTTCGCCCCGGGAGCGCGGCCTCGTCGCCGCGGAGGTCGGGGCGGCCGCCGGGGTGCACGTCACCACCGCACGGTTCCACCTCGACCAGCTGCTCGAGGCGGGCATGGTGACTGCCTCCTTCCGGCAGGAGGGGGTGGGGCGCCCCCGCAAGCGCTACGCCCTCGTGGCGGGCGACCGCCCACTGGAGCTCACGCCCGGTCGCGGCTACGCCTTCCTGGCGGGGCTGCTGGCGCGGACGCTCGCCCGGTCGGCGGGCGGTGACCCCGTGACCCCGGAGCAGGCCGGCCGTGACTGGGCCGCCGAGCACGTGGGCGCACCCGCCGAGGCAGCCGGCACGGAGCCGGACGAGCTCTGGCGTGAGCGCGTCGCGGCCACCGGCGAGGTGCTGCGCGACTGGGGGTACGTCCCCGAGACCACCCACGGACCGGGCGCCCGGGAGGCGCACCTGGAGCTCCACGGCTGCCCCTTCGGGGACCTGGCCCGGGAGCAGCCGGACGTCGTGTGCGGCATCCACCGCGGCCTGATCTCCGGCACCCTGGAGACACTGGGCGAACGGGACGTGTCGACCGAGCTCGAGGTCTTCGTGACCCCCACCCTCTGCCGGGCCCGGGTGAGTGTCCCGGACCGGCCCCGAGAACCCATCAGTGATGTCACCTCTGAAGGAGAGCAGGCATGACCGGAGCGACCGCAGCAGGACGCGTCGACGACCGCACCGCCCCCGGCCCGGACGGGCCGATCAGCGAGGCGCTCGTCGGCACCCGCCGATTCTTCGGCAAGGCCAAGGTGTCGCAGGACGGCCGCGACGTCACGTACAAGGGCGGTCGGCAGGGCGACTCCTTCTACCGTGACCGCTGGAGCCACGACAAGGTCGTCCGCTCCACGCACGGGGTGAACTGCACGGGCTCCTGCTCGTGGAAGGTGTACGTCAAGGACGGCATCATCACCTGGGAGGCGCAGCAGACCGACTACCCCTCCACGGGTGCGGACAAGCCGGAGTACGAGCCCCGCGGCTGCCCCCGTGGTGCGGCCTTCTCCTGGTACACCTACTCGCCGACGCGCGTGCGCTATCCCTACGTCCGCGGTCGCCTGCTGAACATGTTCCGCGAGGCCAAGCAGCGCTACGGCGACCCGGTGGTCGCCTGGGCCTCCATCGTGCAGGACCCCGAGCAGGCGAGCGCCTACAAGGCCGCCCGCGGCAAGGGCGGGCTGGTGCGCGCGAACTGGGACGAGGTCACCGAGCTCGTCGCGGCCGCGTACGTCTACACGATCAAGCGCTACGGTCCCGACCGCATCGCCGGCTTCTCGCCCATCCCGGCCATGTCGCAGGTCAGCTACGTCTCCGGTGCCCGCTTCAACGAGCTCATCGGCGCCCCGATGCTGTCCTTCTACGACTGGTACGCGGACCTGCCGAATGCCTCGCCGCAGATGTTCGGCGACCAGACCGACGTGCCCGAGTCCGGTGACTGGTGGGACGCGGCCTACCTGATCATGTGGGGCTCGAACGTCCCGCTGACCCGCACCCCGGACGCCCACTGGATGACCGAGGCCCGCTACCGCGGCCAGAAGGTCCTGGCGGTGGCGCCCGACTACGCGGAGAACGTGAAGTTCGCCGACGAGTGGGTCGCGGCCGCCCCCGGCACCGACGCCGCTCTGGCCATGGCGATGGGGCACGTGGTGCTCAAGGAGTTCTTCGTGGACTCCGAGGCCGAGTTCTTCACCGAGTACAACCGCCAGTACACCGACCTGCCCTACCTCGTCTCGCTGGACCGTGCCGAGGACGGCACCCTGCGCCCGGGCAAGTTCCTCATGGCCGGCGACCTCGACGGCCACCCGCAGGCCGCCACCGAGAACGCGATGTGGAAGCCCACCGTCTACGACGAGGCCACCGACCGCATCGTGGCCCCGAACGGGTCGCTGGGCGACCGCTTCGGTGAGGAGGGCGCCGGGAAGTGGAATCTCGACCTGGGCGACATCCGCCCCCGGCTGAGCCTCTACGGCGTCACCGAGGAGTCGGCCGAGGTGCACCTGCCCCGCTTCGACGGGCCCGCCGGCGACATGGTCACCGAGGCCCGCGGCGTCCCGGTCGGACGCGTGGGTGACCACCTCGTCACCACCGTGCTCGACCTGATGCTCGCCCACTACGGTGTGTCCCGCCCTGGGCTGCCCGGCACTGGCCGACCGGCTACGAGGACCCGACCGGTCCCGCGACCCCGGCCTGGGCCGGCGAGATCACCAGCGTGCCCCCGGAGCAGATCACCCGTCTGGCCCGCGAGTGGGCGCAGAGCGCCATCGACTCCGGTGGCCGCGGCATGATCCTGATGGGTGCCGGCACCAACCACTGGTACCACTCCGACCAGATCTACCGCGCGATGCTCGTCCTGACGACGATCACCGGCTGCCAGGGCCGCAACGGCGGTGGCTGGGCCCACTACGTGGGTCAGGAGAAGGTGCGCCCGCTCATGGGCTTCCAGCACATGGCCTTCGCGCTGGACTGGGTGCGTCCGCCGCGCCACATGAACCAGACCTCGTACTGGTACGTGAACACCAGCCAGTACCGCTACGACACCTTCGACGCCGATGCCGCGAACGGTCACACCGGCGCCTTCGCGGGGCGCACGACGATGGACCTGTACGCGCAGGCCGCGCGCCTCGGCTGGGCCCCGTCGTACCCGCAGTTCGACCGGTCCTCGCTGCAGGTGGCCGACGAGGCCGCCGAGGCCGGGATGCCGGCCGGCGAGTACGTCGCCCAGCAGCTCATGTCCGGCGACCTGCGCTTCGCGGTGGAGGACCCCGAGCACGAGGACAACCACCCGCGCGTGCTGTCGCTGTGGCGGGCCAACCTGTTCGGCTCCTCGGCGAAGGGCAACGAGTACTTCCTGAAGCACCTGCTGGGCACGGACAACGCGGTGCAGGCCGAGGAGGCCGCGCCGGAGCACCGCCCGCAGGACGTCGTCTGGCGAGAGCGCGCCGGAGAGGGCAAGCTCGACCTGCTGCTCACGCTGGACTTCCGCATGACCAGCTCGACGCTGTTCTCGGACGTCGTGCTCCCGGCCGCCACCTGGTACGAGAAGTACGACATCAACACCACGGACATGCACCCCTTCATCCACTCGTTCAACCCGGCGATCGCCCCGCCGTGGCAGGCGAAGAACGACTGGGACACGTGGAAGGAGATCGCCAAGCGCTTCTCCGAGCTGGCGAAGGACCACCTGGGCACCCGCAAGGACGTGGTGACCAAGCCGCTGTGGCACGACACCCCCGAGGCGATGGCCACCGTCCACGGCCGGGTGCTGGACTGGAAGCACGGCGAGTGCGAGGCGGTGCCGGGCAAGACCCTGCCGGTGATCGCCGAGGTGGAGCGCGACTACACCGCGATCCACGAGAAGATGACCTCGATCGGCCCGCTGCTGGAGAACGTCGGCATGGTCACCAAGGGCGTCAAGTACGACGCCTCCCACGCGATGGACCAGCTGCGTCGCCGCAACGGGACCGTCCGCGGCGGGGCGGGCGCCGGCCAGCCCCGGCTGGAGACCGACGTCCAGGTGGCCGACGCCATCCTGCACCTGTCGGGCACGACCAACGGCCACATGGCCACCCAGGGGTTCAAGGACCTCGAGAAGCGGGTGGGCAAGCAGCTGCACGACCTGTCGGCCGAGCACGAGGGCAAGCTGATCACCTTCAGCGAAACCCAGGTGGCGCCGGTGCCGGTCATCACCTCCCCGGAGTGGTCCGGCTCGGAGTCCGGCGGTCGTCGCTACGCCCCGTTCACCATCAACATCGAGCGGGAGAAGCCCTTCCACACCCTCACCGGGCGCCAGCAGTTCTACGTCGACCACGACTGGATGCTGGGCATGGGCGAGGCGCTGCCCACCTACCGTCCGCCGCTGGACATGCACCGCCTGTTCGGCGAGACGCGACTGGGGGAGCAGAACGAGCTCGGCGTCTCGGTGCGCTACCTGACGCCGCACAACAAGTGGTCCATCCACTCGGAGTACCAGGACAACCTGTTCATGCTCAGCCTCTCCCGAGGCGGGCAGTCGGTCTGGATGTCCGACCGCGACGCCGAGAAGGTCGGCATCAAGGACAACGACTGGGTGGAGGCGGTCAACCGCAACGGTGTGGTGGCCTGCCGCGCGGTGGTCAGCCACCGCATGCCCGAGGGCACGGTGTACATGCACCACGCTCAGGACCGCCTGATCGACGTGCCGCTGACCGAGACCAACCAGCGTCGCGGTGGCATCCACAACAGCCTGACGCGCATCCTCATGAAGCCGAGCCACCTCATCGGCGGGTACGCGCAGTTCAGCTACTTCTTCAACTACATCGGCCCCACGGGCAACAACCGCGACGAGGTCACCATGATCCGCAAGCGGACCGCCCCGGTCGAGTACTGAGACCCACCCGAGAGCCAAGGAGAGACACATGCGCGTCATGGCCCAGATGGCGATGGTCATGAACCTGGACAAGTGCATCGGGTGCCACACCTGCTCGGTCACCTGCAAGCAGGCATGGACCAACCGCACCGGCACCGAGTACGTCTGGTTCAACAACGTCGAGACCCGCCCCGGGCTCGGCTACCCCCGGCGGTACGAGGACCAGGACGAGTGGCAGGGTGGTTGGGTCCGCAAGGCCAACGGCCGGCTCGCCCTGCGTGCCGGTGGCCGCCTGAAGAAGCTCGCGACGATCTTCTCGAACCCGAAGATGCCGAGCATCGACGACTACTACGAGCCGTGGACCTACGACTACGAGACGCTGCTCAACGCCCCGGAGCAGAAGAACTTCCCGGTGGCGCGGCCGCACTCGCTGATCTCCGGCAAGCAGATGAACGTCGAGTGGTCGGCCAACTGGGACGACGACCTGGGCGGCTCGCAGGAGCACGCGGCCCACGACGTGATGCTCAAGACCATCGCGGACAAGGTCCGGTTCGAGTTCGAGCAGACCTTCATGTTCTACCTGCCGCGCATCTGCGAGCACTGCCTCAACCCGAGCTGTGCGGCCTCCTGCCCGTCGGGCGCGATCTACAAGCGCGAGGAGGACGGCATCGTCCTGGTGGACCAGGACCGCTGCCGCGGCTGGCGCATGTGCATCACCGGCTGCCCCTACAAGAAGGTCTACTTCAACCACAAGACGGGCAAGGCCGAGAAATGCACCTTCTGCTACCCGCGTGTGGAGGTCGGCATCCCGACCGTGTGCGCGGAGACCTGCGTCGGTCGCCTGCGCTACATCGGCCTGATGCTGTACGACGCCGACAAGGTGGCCGCCGCCGCGGCGACCGAGGACGAGCACGGCCTCTACGAGGCCCAGCGCGACGTCTTCCTGGACCCGAACGACCCGGAGGTCCAGCGCGAGGCGGAGAGGGCCGGCATCCCCGGTGACTGGATCGAGGCCGCCAAGAAGTCCCCTGTGCGCCGCCTGATCCAGGACTACAAGGTGGCCCTGCCGCTGCACCCGGAGTACCGCACCATGCCGATGGTCTGGTACATCCCGCCGCTGTCGCCGGTGGTCGACGTCATCAAGGAGTCCGGCCAGGACGCCGAGGACCGGGGCAACCTGTTCGCGGCGATCGAGGCCCTGCGCATCCCGGTGGAGTACCTGGCCAACCTGTTCACGGCCGGCGACACCAAGCCGGTGGACGATGTGCTGCGCCGCCTGGCGGCCATGCGCTCGTTCATGCGCGACATCAACCTGGGCGGCGACCCGGACGAGTCCATCGCCGAGGCGGTGGGCATGGACGCCGAGTCGATGTACGAGATGTTCCGCCTGCTGGCGATCGCCAAGTACGACGAGCGCTACGTGATCCCCACGGCCCACGCCGAGGAGGCGCACGGGCTGGAGGAGACCGCCACCGACTGCCCGGTCTCCGGTTTCGACGACGAGATCTTCGAGACCTCCGGGCCGTTCGGCGAGGGCTCCGGCCGGGGCGGTGTCACGCCGGTCGCGGTGGAGAACTTCGAGATGCTGCGCGAGCGCCAGACGAGCGACGAGCTGGTCGGCGGCGGCAGCAAGACCGGCCGGGTGAACCTGCTCAACTGGGACGGCAAGGGCGTCCCCGAGGGTATGTTCCCCGAGCGGAGTGACCGCTCGTGATGGAGCTGCTGGCACGCCTGGCCCGGCTGAAGCGCACCGAGCCGACCCGGGACCCGCGCGAGCTGAGGGACACCTGGCAGGCGGCGTCGCTGCTGCTGGAGTACCCCACCCCGGAGCTGCTGGAGCGCCTGCCGATGCTGCGGCAGGTGGCCGGTGCCCTGGACCCCCAGCTGGGTGAGCCCCTGCTGCGCACGATCGACGCGCTGCAGGGGCAGGAGCTCGAGCCGCTGCGCATCCGGTACGTGGAGACCTTCGACCACACCCGGCGCTTCTGCCTGTACCTGAGCTACTTCGCCCACGGTGACACCCGCAAGCGGGGGGTGGCCCTGGTCCGGTTCAAGCAGGCCTTCCGCGACGCGGGGGTGGAGCTGCAGGCCGAGGAGCTGCCCGACCACCTGTGCGTGGTGCTCGAGTTCGGCGCCACCGTGGACGCCGAGGCCGCGTGGAAGCTGCTCAACGAGCACCGCGCCGGCATCGAGATGCTCAGGCTGGCCCTGGACCAGGTCGACTCGCCCTGGCACGGTGCCGTGGCGGCCCTGTGCGCGACCCTGCCGGAGCTCGGCGGGGACGACCGGGAGGCCGTTGCCCGCCTGGTGGCCGAGGGGCCGCCGAGCGAGGAGGTCGGCCTCGACACCCAGCCGTACGCCATCGACCCCCGCCTCAACCCCCATCCGCAGCAGGATCCCGAGCGGGTCGTGCTCGGGACCGACATCCCCGTAGGAGCCCCGAAGTGACCACCCTGCTCTGGGTCATCGTCCCCTACCTGTGCCTGGCCGTGTTCGTCGTTGGCCACATCTGGCGCTACCAGTACGACAAGTTCGGCTGGACCACCCGCAGCTCCCAGCTGTACGAGGACCGCCTGCTGCGCTGGGGCAGCCCGCTGTTCCACTTCGGCATGCTCGGCGTGCTCGTGGGGCACGTGATGGGTCTGCTCATCCCGCAGTCGTGGACCGACGCGATCGGGCTGAGCCGCCACGCCTACCACCTCATCGCGCTGATCGGCGGCATCCCCGCCGGCGTCGCCACGGTCGTCGGCCTGGTGATCCTGGTCTACCGCCGCCGCACGGTCGGTCCGGTGTTCTCCGCGACCACCGCGAACGACAAGATGATGTACCTGGTGCTCGGCGCGGTCATCCTGCTGGGCATCTGGAACACGATCGCCGGCTCGCTGCTGCAGTTCGGCGGCGAGTACAACTACCGCAGCGGCGTCTCCCCGTGGTTCCGCAGCGTGTTCGCCTTCCAGCCGGAGCCGGAGATGATGGCCGGCGCGCCGCTGGGCTTCAAGTTGCACGCGCTGCTGGCCTGCCTGCTGTTCGCGATGTGGCCGTTCACCCGCCTGGTGCACGTCTTCAGCGCGCCGGTCGGCTACCTGACCCGCCCCTACGTGGTGTACCGCTCGCGCGACTCCCGCCCGGGCGCCGGTGCGGGCACGCGCGCGCCGAAGCGTGGCTGGGAGAAGTGACGGTCCCGCACCCGGCCCACCGGCCCCGGCTCGCCCCCCTGGTCGAGCCGGGGCCGGCCCTGTCGCGGCAGGAGGTCGAGCGCTGGGCGCGCCACGTGCTGCTGCCGGAGCTCGGCCTGGAGGGGCAGCGGCGGCTGCGCAACGCCCGCGTCGCCGTGATCGGTGCCGGCGGGCTGGGCTGCCCGCTGATGCAGTACCTCGTGGCCGCGGGCGTGGGGCACTTGACGGTCTTCGACGACGACGTGGTCGAGACCAGCAACCTGCAGCGCCAGGTGCTGCACGGGCCGGACGACGTGGGCCGGCCGAAGGTCGAGAGCGCGGTGGAGTCCCTGTCCCGGCTGGGCGGGGCCACCACGCTGTCGGCGGTGCAGGAGCGGCTGGGGCCGGAGACGGCGGTCGACCTGCTGGCGGGGCACGACCTCGTGGTCGACGGCACGGACAACTTCCCGACCCGCTACACCCTCGATGCCGCCTGCCGGGAGCTCGGGGTGCCCCACGTGTGGGCGGCCCTCATGGCCACCCGTGCGCAGGTGAGCACCTTCTGGGCGGCGCCCCGCCCCGCCGACCCGGACGAGGGCGGAGCTGCGTCCGTCCCGGGCGTCACCCTGCGGGACGTCTTCCCCGTGGCCCCCGATCCCACGAGCGTGCCGGCCTGCGGTGACGCGGGGGTGCTCGGCGCCCTGTGCGGACTGGTCGGATCGGTGATGGCGCTCGAGGTGGTCAAGCTCGTGACCGGCACCGGCGAGCCGCTGCTGGGGCGCGTGCTCTTCGTCGACGCGGCCACGATGCGCACGCAGGAGATCCCGGTCGCGGCCCTGCCCGGTGGGGTGGGGAAGGACGACGCGCCCACGGGGGGCTCGCCGGTGGAGGAGCCGGGCACCGGGAGCCCGACTCCGGACGCGGCCCCCGAGCCCGACTGGCCGCTGGTCACCGCCTCCGAGCTCGCCTCCCGTCTGGGGGCCGAGGACGCCCCGCTGGTGGTGGACGTGCGCTCGGCCGGTGAGCTCGCCTTCGGGCAGGTGCCCGGTTCGGTGCACCTGGCGCTCACGGAGCTCGCCGACGAGCCCGGCCCCGCCGTCGAGCGGCTGCGCGCGGCCGGTGCCGGGCAGCGCCCCGTGGTGCTCGTCTGCAAGGCCGGCGTGCGGGCCCGGGCGGCGGCACGCCACCTGGCGGTCCACGGCATGGACGCCCCCGCCGTGCTGGAGGGTGGGATGATCGCGTGGTCCCGCGACGTGGACCCCGACCTGCCGCGCTACTGACGACGCACAGGGGGCCGACGACCGGACGTGAAGGAGGACCGTGACGACCACCCGCCGTGACCTGCTGACCCCGGAGGAGTATCGAGCCGAGGTGCTGGCCCTGCTGCCGGGCCCGACCGACACCGAGGAGCTGCCCGTGGACCAGGCGGCCGACCGGGTGCTCGCCGAGCCGGCCCGTTCCGCCGTGGCCGTCCCCGCGTTCGCGAACTCGGCCATGGACGGCTTCGCGGTGCGCTGGGAGGACATCGCCCCGTTGGCGGAGCCGTCCGGCGAGCAGACGGGCGCGGTCGACCCCGTCCGGCTGACCGTGGTGGCCGAGGTGCCCGCCGGGTCCGGTGACGACCCGGACATCGGCCCGGGCCAGTGCGTCCGCATCATGACCGGGGCGCCGGTGCCGAGCGCTGCGGACACGGTGGTGCCGGTCGAGCAGACCGAGGAGGCCGAGCGGGGGACGGTGCACGTCACCGGGCTGCCGCGCTCCGGGCAGGGCTCCCACGTGCGCGGTGCGGGGGAGGACCTCGCCGCCGGGGACGAGGTGCTGCCGTCCGGGGCCATCCTGACCGCCGGGGCACTCGGGGCGCTGGCCGGCGCCGGGGTCGGCACGGTGCGCGTGCACCGCCGCCCCGTGGTGGGCGTCGTGGCCACGGGGGACGAGCTGGTGCCGGCGGGGGAGCCGCTGGCGCGTGGGCAGATCCACGAGAGCAACGCCGTCCACCTCGCTGCCCTGGTACGGAGGGCGGGCGCCGAGGCGGTGACCGGTCCAGTGGTGCCTGACGACGCCGACGCCCTCGCCGCCCGCCTCGACGAGCTGGCCGAGCGGTGCGACCTGCTGCTGCTCTCCGGCGGGGTGAGTGTCGGCGAGCACGACGTCACCCGCATCGTGCTCGCCGACTCCGCTGGTGGCCCGGAGGGCCGTGGTGCCGGTGGCCGCTTCGTCCACGTGGGCATGCAGCCGGGCAAGCCGCAGGGGCACGCGGTCTGGTCCGGGACGCCGCTGGTGGCCGTCCCGGGCAACCCGCTGTCGGCGGCGGTGTCCTTCGAGATGTTCGTGCGGCCGGCCCTGCGCGCCCTGCTGGGGCTCCCGGAGCCGGAGCCCGCGACCGTGGTGGCCGGGACCGACTGGGACTGCCCGGCGGGACGCCGCCAGGTGCTGCCGGTGGTCACCTCCACCGACGCGGACGGGCGCCCGGTGGCCCATCCCGCGCACCGTCGCGGCTCGGCCTCGCACATGGTGAGCGCTCTGGCGGCCGCCGACGGGGTCGTCGAGGTGCCCGCCGGGCAGGACTACGTGTCGGCCGGTGACCTGTTGCCCCTGAGGAGGATCCGATGAGCAGTGACAGCCCCTTCACCCACATGGACGAGGCCGGGCAGGCCCGCATGGTGGACGTGACCGCCAAGCAGCCGACCGTCCGGGCCGCCACCGCCCGCGGGCGGGTGCGGTGCGCCCCGGAGGTCGTGCGCATGCTGCGTGACGGCACCGTCCCCAAGGGTGACGTGCTCGCAGTCGCGCGCATCGCCGGTATCGCGGCTGCCAAGCGGACCCCCGAGCTGCTGCCGCTGGCCCACGTCATCGGAGTGCACGGCGCGGTGGTGGACCTCGAGATCGTCGACGAGGGCGTGGAGGTCGAGGCCACGGTGCGCACCGCCGACCGCACCGGGGTGGAGATGGAGGCCCTCACCAGTGTGTCCGTCGCCGCGCTCGCGGTGATCGACATGGTCAAGGGCACCGACCGCTCGGCCCACCTGGCCGACGTGCGCCTGGTCCGCAAGGAGGGCGGGCGCAGCGGCACCTGGGTCCGCGAGGGCGAGGAGGCGTGAGCCCGGTCCACGACGCGATCGTGCTCGCCGGGGGCACGGGGCGGCGGCTCGGCGGGGTCTCCAAGGGTGACGTGGAGCTCGCCGGCCAGCGGATGCTGGACCGGGTGCTGGCCGCTGCCGCGGGGGCCCGGTGCACCGTCGTGGTCGGGGACCCGGAGGTGCCCGCCGGGGTGCTGCGGACCGTGGAGGACCCGCCGCGCTCCGGACCCGCGGCCGGCATCGCGGCGGGGTTGGGGGCCCTGGGCGAGGACGCCGGGGGCGACGATCCGTCCGACTGGGTGCTGGTGCTGGCCACCGACGCCCCCGGTCTGGTGCGTGTCGTGCCGGGTCTGCTGGCGGCGGCCGACCGGGCCGAGGCCGAGGAGTCCGCCGGTGAGGACGGGCCGCACGCGGGCGCCGACGGCTTCGCCCCGCAGGACGCGACGGGCCACCGGCAGTGGCTGGGGGCCGTCTACCGCCGCACTGCGCTGCTGCGTGCGCTGGACGAGCTCGGGGACCCCACCGACCGGCCGGTGAAGGCGCTGGTGGGCCGGTTGGACCTGCGCCGGGCGGACCCGGCCGACGAGCACGACGTCGAGGACGTCGACACCTGGGAGGACCACGCGCGCTGGACCGCGCGCCTGACCGCAGGAGGAGAGGCATGAGCACCGGACGGACCCACGACCTGCCCGAGGACCCCGCGCGCTGGGACGCCTGGGCGGCCCGCGCCCGCGAGGCGCTCGGGCTGCCGGAGACGTCCGTCGACGTCGCGACCCTGCATCGCCTGGCCAGCACCGTGGCCCACCAGGTGGAGCGGCCGCTGGTGCCGGTCTCCACCTTCCTGGTGGGGCAGGCGCTCGCGAGCCAGCCCGGGCTGACGCTCGAGGAGGCCGTCGACCGGGTGACGGAGCTGGCTCAAGAGGGTCCGCTGACGGACCACGGGGGCGTGGCGGAACATGGGGAGACGTCGGGGACGCACGGGACGTCCCGGGAGGAGGAGCGATGACCGCACGAGTGCGCTGGTTCGCCGCGGCCGGGGAGGCCGCGGGCCGTGCCGAGGGCGACTACGCCGGGGCGACGCTCGGGGAGCTGCTCGAGGGCGCCGTCGAGCAGCACGGGGAGCGGCTCGGGCGGGTGGCCGAGCGGTGCGCGATCCTGGTGGACGGGGTGCGGGTGGACGACCCGGCCACCCCCCTGCGAGAGGGCGCCCTGGTGGACGTGCTGCCGCCCTTCGCCGGCGGCTGAGCCCAGGGCCGGGAAACCCCGGCACGACGGACCGGGACGTGCCACCGACAATGGCGGGCATGCTCCCTCTGGACGGCACGCACGAGCTCTGGTTCCAGATCGGCATCAGCCACTGGGGTGCCGTGGGGGTGGTCATCTCGACGACCGTGCTCTACCTCGTCTACACGGTCGTCATGCAGGTGCTGGGGCCGCGGCTGATGTCCGCACCCTCCGTGCTGAGCTTCACGCTGGTGGCGCTGTTCGGCGCCATCGCGGCCCGGGCGATGCTGGGGAACTCGCCCACGCTGCTGGGCGCGCTCATCGCCATCGGCACCCTGCTGCTCCTGGAGGCGTTCCTCGGACGGGTGCAGCAGGGGGTGGGGCAGCTGCTGCACCTGCACGGACCTCAGCCGGCCGTGGTGATGGTGAACGGACACGTCATCCACCCCCACCTGCGACAGCGGCGCCTGAACCGCTCCCACCTGCTGGCCATGCTGCGGCGTGCCGGGATCCAGCGGGTGGAGGACGTCCAGCTGGTGATCCTGGAGAACCGGGGCAGCCTCACGGTGGTCCGCAAGGGCGAGAAGATCGACCGCGACCTCATCGCCGGGGTGGCCGGACGCCGCCTCGTGCCGGCCGCGCTGGTCGCGGGCCCGCCGCGGCCGCAGGGCAGGAGGCCGGTGCCCACGTGGCCCGGGCCCCGCGCCCGACGGCTGCCGTGGCGGCGCCGCTGACGACTGCGGGGCGTCCGCTCAGCCGCCGATGGCGCTCATCGGACGCGGCGGCTGCAGGAAGCCGGGGTCGTCGATGCCGTGACCCGGCTGCTTGCCCAGCGTCGCCTCGCGGAACAGGGCCGCGATCTCCTCGGTGCCGGCCCCGTCCCGGAGCGGTGCCCGCAGGTCCGTCTCCGAGCGGGCGAACAGGCAGGAGCGCAGTTGGCCGTCGGCGGTGAGGCGCAGTCGGTCGCACGCCCCGCAGAAGGGGGCCGTCACCGAGGCGATGACGCCCACGGTCGCCGGCCCGCCGTCCACCAGGAAGCGCTCGGCCGGTGCCGCGCCACGTCCCGGCACCTCGGTGAGCTCGAAGCGCTCGGACAGGGCGCGCACGATCTCCTCGCGGGTCACCATGCCCTCGCGGGTCCAGGTGTGCCCGGCGTCCAGCGGCATCTGCTCGATGAAGCGCAGCTCCACCCCGGTCTCCAGCGCCCAGGCCAGCAGGTCCGCGGCCTCGTGGTCGTTCTGGTCGCGCATCAGCACGGTGTTGATCTTCACCGGGCGCAGCTCGGCTGCCAGGGCGGCGTCGATGCCGGCGAGGACGGCGCCGTGCTGGCGGCGCCGCGCCATCCGGTGGAAGAGCTCGGGGTCCAGGGTGTCCAGGCTGATGTTCACCCGGGCCAGGCCGGCGTCCGCGAGCTCCTGCGCGCGGCGGTCCAGCCCGATGCCGTTGGTGGTCATCGAGAGCTCGATCGGCCCCTCGGGCCCCTCCAGCGCGGCCAGGTCGGCCACGAGCTCGGTGAGGTCCCGGCGCAGCAGCGGCTCGCCGCCGGTCAGCCGGATCTCGTTGATGCCGCAGTCCACGGCCACCCGGGCCACGGAGACGATCTCCTCCCGGGTCAGCAGCTCGTCCTTCGGCAGCCAGGGGACGCCCTCGGCGGGCAGGCAGTAGGTGCAGCGCAGGTTGCACTTGTCGATGAGCGAGATGCGCAGGTCGGTGTGGATCCGCCCGAAACGGTCGACCAGTCCGGTCACGTGGACCTCCCAGCGGTCGGGGTGGCGGCCTCGTCCAGGCCGAGGGCGGACCAGACGGCGCGGCCGTCGGCCTCGTGCTGGTGCTTCCAGATCGGCAGCCGGGCCTTCACCTGCTCCACCAGCTCGGAGCAGACGGTGAAGGTGATCGCCCGGTGCGCGGAGGCGACCGCCACCACGATGGCGAGGTCGCCCACCTCGAGGTGGCCGGTCCGGTGCGCCACGGCCACGCGGGTGCGTCCCTCGGGGTCGTGTGCGTCGAGCACCTCGGTGGTGATGCGCTGCAGGATCGCCGGGGCGTCCGGGTGGGCGCTGTAGTCCAGCGAGACCACCTCACCGGCGGCCTCCGGGTCGTGGTCCCGCACCCGGCCGACGAAACGCGTCACGGCCCCGTGCGAGGGCTGCAGCACGGCGGTCTCCAGGGCGTCGGCGTCCAGCGGCTCGTCGGTGACGGCCGCGTGGACGACGCGCGGGTCGGTGACCATCAGTGGTCGCCCCCGGCCAGCTGGTCCAGCACGTGGGGCACCACGGGCAGGAGCACCGCCAGGCCGTCACGCACGCCGCCGGTGCTGCCGGGCAGGTTGGCGACGACGGCCCCGGGGGAGTCCTCGCCGGCGTCGACGACACCGACGAGCCCCCGGGTGAGCAGGGCGTGCGGCCCCTTGTCGGCCCCGGCCGCGTGCAGGGCGGCGGCCACACCGGGCAGCTGCCGGTCGAGCAGGGGTGCCGTGCCCTCGGGGGTGCGGTCCCGAGGGGAGACGCCGGTGCCTCCGGTGGTCACGACCAAGCGTGCCCCGGAGCGCAGCGCGGTGCGGACGGCCTCGCGGACGGACTCCTCGCCGTCGGGCACCACCTGCAGCTCCACCGGACCGCCGAGCGCCTCGGTCACCAGGTCGCGCGCGAGCGGGCCCGAGCGGTCCTCACGGGCCCCCTGGGAGACCCGGTCCGAGACCGTGACGACGGTGCACGGGACGGCGTGGGACATGCGCTCGAGCCTACCCGCGAGGGGTTGGCCACCGGCGCTCCGGGGGCCTCAGCCACGCAGGCGCTTCATCCACGCCTCGACGTCGTCGGAGGTGCGGGGCATGAAGCCCGAGAGGTTCTCGCAGCCGTCCTGCGTGACCAGGACGTCGTCCTCGATGCGCACGCCGATGCCGCGGAACTCCTCGGGCACCTTGAGGTCGTCGGCCTTGAAGTACAGCCCGGGCTCCACCGTCAGGCACATGCCCGGCAGCAGCTCGGCACCCATGTACTCCTCGCGGCGGGCCAGCGCGCAGTCGTGCACGTCCAGGCCCAGGTGGTGGCTCGTGCCGTGCACCATCCAGCGGCGGTGGTACTGCGCCTCGGGCTTCAGGGTGTCCTCCACCGACACGCCCTCGGGCAGCAGCCCCCACGCGTGCAGGTGCTCGGCGATCACGCGGATGGCCGCGGCGTGCACGTCACCGAACTTGTTGCCCGGCTTCACCGCGGCGATGCCGGCCTCCTGCGCGGCGTACACCGCGTCGTAGACCTTGCGCTGGGCGTCGGTGAAGGTGCCGCCGATCGGCAGCGTGCGGGTCACGTCGGCGGTGAACAGCGAGTCGAGCTCCACCCCGGCGTCCAGGAGGAGCAGCTCGTTCGGGTCCAGGTCGCCGGTGTTGCGGATCCAGTGCAGCGTGTTCGCGTGGTCACCGGAGGCCACGATCGAGTCGTAGCCCACCCCGTTGCCGGCGTGGCGCGCGTGGAGGCCGAAGACGCCCTCGATCCACCGCTCGCCGCGGCCGCGGTCGACGGCCTCCTCGAGGTTCTCGATGACCGCGTCGAAGGCGCGACCGGTGGCCCGGACGGCCTCGCGCATCTGCTCGGCCTCCCACTCGTCCTTCACCAGGCGCAGCACGGAGCAGGCGTGGGCGAGCTCGTCGTCGGCGGTGGCCCCGGCGCCCTCATCGGGCGTCTCGTCCCCGCGGACGCGGCGCACCAGCGCGGTGACGTCACGGTCGGCGTCCGGCACCACGCGCAGGCGCTCGGCGTCGGCGGCCAGGTCGGCCTCCAGGCGGTCCACGTGGCGGGCGTCCAGGCCCAGCTCCCGGCGGATGTCCTCCTCCACCGGCCGGGGGCCGACCCAGAACTCGCCGTAGCGCGAGTCCGCGAAGAACTCCTCGGAGTCCCGGGCGGCCATCGGGCGGAAGTAGAAGACGGCCTCTGGGGCGGTCCCCTCCTCCCCGGAGCGGATCACCAGCACGGCGTCCGGCTCGCGGTCGGCGCCGAGGCCGGTCAGGTGGGCGAAGGTGGAGTGCGGGCGGAAGACGTAGTCGGTGTCGTTCGAGCGCACCTTGAGGCCGCCGGCGGGCACGACGAGGGTCTGTCCCGGGAAGCGGGAGGCCAGCTCCTCGCGGCGCGGCGCGGCGTACCGGGCGGACTCCAGGGGCTGCACGCCGGAGAGATCGCGCTCGGCCCAGTCGGCGGCGATGAACGCCCGGAAGTTCTCCGAGCTGGGGCGGCTGCGGTGGTCCTGCTTCTGCTGCTCTTCACTCACCGAGCCAGTGTGTCACGCCCCACGTCCGCCGGGGCCGGTGGTGGGGGCTCGCGGACTTGTGGAATGGCGCGGTGGGGAGCGACAGTATGCCGCGTGCCCCAGTCCCGTACACCGCGCTCGCTCGCCTCGGTCGCCCGTGGTGCCCGGACCGGTGAGACGCCGCGCACGGCAGCGGTCCCCACCGGGCAGTCCGCCCCCCAGCCGTCGACCGCCCGGGCGACGACCGATCCGGTGCCCACGCAACAGGTCTCGGCCCCCGCGAGCTCGTTGGCCACGGGGATCACCGAGGAGGTCGTGCTCGCGCCGGGCGTCCAGGACCAGCTGGCCCCCGGCACTGTCCAGGGCACGACCCGGCGGCGGGTCATTCGGCTGGCCGACGTGGTCCGTCCGACCTCCCGCCCGGCCGCCCCGCTCGTGCAGTCCGGTGAGCGCGGCCTCGACGAGCGCCGTGGTCGCCAGGTGATCGACCTGGCGCTGCGCACCGGCGAGGCGCTGCTGGCCGCCGGCACACCGGCCGCCGACGTGGTCGCCACACTGTTCCAGCTCACCAGCGCCTTCGGGGTGCACTCGGCGCACGTGGACATCACGTTCACCTCGATCACCGTCAGCATCCACCGGGGGATCGGGGAGGACCCGCTCTCGGTCATGCGCGTCGTGCGCGCGCGCACCTACGACTTCACCGTGGTGGAGCGCCTGCAGGCCTTCGTCGAGGAGCTCGTGGAGAACCCCGAGGAGATCGACACCGCGGCCTCGCGCCTGGAGGAGATCCTGCACTCGCCGCGTCCCTACCGCCCGTGGGTGGCCACCACTGCGCTGGCGATGATGGGTGCGGCGATCTCCGCGCTGCTGGGCGCCGACTGGGTCACCTGGATCCTCACCTTCTGCACCGTGCTGGCGATCGACAAGGTGCTCACGGTGCTCGGCCGCTGGGCGCTGCCTCCCTTCTTCGCGCAGATCGTCGCGGCGACGATCCCGGCGCTGGTCGCGGTCGGCATCTACCTGGTCGAGCTCCACCAGCCGTACCTGTGGGGCGTGCCGCTGGACCCGCCGGGCAACCAGGTGCACTCGCTCGTGGTGGCCAGCGGCATCATCGTGCTGCTGGCCGGTCTCGGCGTGGTCAGCACGGCGCAGGACGCGCTGGACGGCTACTACGTGACCGCCGGGGCGCGCGCCTTCGAGGTGGCCGTCATGACCACCGGTGTGGCCCTCGGCGTCGCGCTCGTGCTCTCCGCGGCCCACCGGGCCGGCCTGCAGCTGACCTTCCTGAATCGGCCCTACCTGTCGGACGACCTCCTCACGCTGGTCGTCTCCTCGTCGGTGTTCTGCTTCTTCTCGACGATCGCCACCTACGGATCGATGCGGGCTGCCTGGGTGGCGGCCGGGCTGGGCTCGACGGCGATGCTGGTCTACTGGCCGCTGAGCGCCCTCGGCTTCTCCTACGAGATGCGGGTCACCGCGGCGGTGGCCTCGGTGTCCTTCCTCGCCCACCACCTCGGCCGCTGGCTGAACGTCCCCTCGCTGGCGCTGAACACGGCCGTCATCGCCCCGTTCCTGCCCGGTGGCATGGTCTACCGCGGCATCTACCAGCTCATGGACAACGACCCCGCCACCTACCTCAGCGGTGTGCAGCAGATCCTCTCCGCGGTGGCCAGTGGGCTCGCGCTCGCCGCCGGTGTCAGCCTCGGCACCTGGGTGGCGCGCACCAGCACCGGCTTCTCGCGCTGGCAGCGCAAGGCCAGCCGGGTGGTGGAGACGTGAGCCACCGGCTGCGCGGGCAGATCGACCCGCACACTCACTCGACCGCCTCGGACGGCACGGAACCGCCCGGTGTGGTGGTGCGCCGCGCCGCCGAGCTCGGGCTGGAGGCGGTGGCCCTGACCGACCACGACACCACCGCGGGGTGGCAGGAGGCGCTGGCCGCCGGGGAGCGCCACGGCATCCGCACCCACGTCGGCATCGAGGTCAGCGCGGAGGTGCCGCGTCCGGACCGCGCCGTGCCGGTCCACCTGCTGGCGCACGGGGTGGCCGCGGACAGCCCGGAGGTCACGGCCCTGCTGCGGGCCACCGTCGAGGGGCGCCGCGTCCGCATGGACCGGATGGCGGCGCTCGTCGCCGAGGACACCGGGTGGACACCGGAGCAGGTCTGGGAGCACGTGCCCCCGGGCGCGACGCCGGGGCGCCCCCACATCGCCGACGCGCTGGTGGCCGCCGGGGTGGTGCCGGACCGCGATGCGGCCTTCGCCGGCCCGCTGCGCCGTGGCGGGCGCTACCACCTGCACCACCCGGTGCCCGAGGCGGCCGACGTGGTGCGGGCGGTGCGGCGGTCCGGGGGCGTCGTGGCGCTGGCCCACCCGCTCACCGGGGTGCGCGGGCGCAACGTGACCCGCGAGGAGGTCGAGGAGCTGGCCGACCTGGGGCTCGCCGGCATCGAGTTGCGCCACCGCGAGCACGACGCCGCCGAGCGGGACCGTTCGGCCCGCTGGGCCGCCGAGCTGGACCTCGTCCCGCTGGGCTCCAGCGACTACCACGGCAGCGGCAAGCCGAACCTGCTGGGGGAGAACACGACCCCTTTGGAGCTCTGGGAGGAGCTGCTGCGCCGCCGAGGGTGACCCCTCGGCGGCGCCACGGGCTCAGTCGCGCGAGCCGCCGCGGGTGCGCCGGCGCCGCGGCCGGCGCTCGCCACCCGAGGCCGAGCCGTTCGGCCGGCCCCCGGATCGCCGACCGCCGGGTCCGCGTCCGCCGCCGGACTCCGAGCCGCGGGGCGACTTCAGGTCGCCCGACTCGTCCAGGTGCTCGGCCTTCAGGCCGGCGCGGGTGCGCTGGGCCTTGGGGAGCTCCCCGGTGACGTCGGTGGGGATCTGCAGGTCGGCGTAGAAGTGCGGCGAGGTCGAGTAGGTCTCCGCGGGCTCCGGGGCGCCGAGGTCGAGCGCCCGGTTGATGAGGGCCCAGCGGTGCAGGTCGTCCCAGTCCACGAGGGTCACCGCGACGCCCGTCTTCCCTGCACGCCCGGTGCGGCCGATGCGGTGCAGGTAGGTCTTCTCGTCCTCGGGGCACTGGTAGTTCACGACGTGGGTGACGTCGTCGACGTCGATGCCACGGGCCGCGACGTCGGTGGCCACCAGCACGTCGACCTTGCCGGAGCGGAAGGCGCGCAGGGCCTGCTCGCGGGCGCCCTGGCCGAGGTCGCCGTGGATCGCCGCGGCCGCGAAGCCGCGCTCCACCAGCTGGTCGGCCACCTTGGCGGCGGTGCGCTTGGTGCGCGTGAACACGATGCTCAGGCCGCGGTCCTTCGACTGCAGCAGGCGGGCCAGCATCTCCACCTTGTCCATCGCGTGGGCGCGGTAGACGAACTGGTCGGTGAGCTCGACCGCGGCGCCGGCCCCGGGTGCCTCCTCCATCGCGCGGATGTGGGTGGGCTGGTTCATGTACCGGCGCGCCATCGCCACCACGGCGCCGGGCATGGTGGCCGAGAAGAGCATCGTCTGCCGACCGGCGGGGGTCAGGCTGAGCAGCTTCTCCACATCGGGCAGGAAGCCGAGGTCGAGCATCTCGTCGGCCTCGTCGAGCACGACGGTGCGGGCGTGGGCCAGGGTGAGGTGGCCGCGCTCGCACAGGTCGATGAGGCGCCCGGGGGTGCCGACGACGATCTCGACGCCCTTCTCCAGGGCCTCGATCTGCGGCTCGTAGGCGCGGCCGCCGTAGACCGTCAGCACGCGGATCCCGCGGTGGGCCGCGGCGCGCTCGAGGTCGCCGGCCACCTGCACCGCGAGCTCGCGGGTGGGGGCGACGGCCAGCGCCTGCGGGGCGCCGGGCTGCTCGAGCTCGGAGAAGTTCGAGTCGGTGGGGGAGACGACGTGGTGGACCATCGGCACGCCGAAGCCGAGCGTCTTGCCGGTACCGGTCTTGGCCTGGCCGATGATGTCCTGCCGGTCCAGGGCCACCGGGAGGGTCATCGCCTGGATGGGGAAGGGCTTCTCGATGCCGCCGTCGGCGAGGGCCGTCGCGATGTCGGGGTGGATGCCGTACTCGGCGAAGGTCTTGTCGGTCATGGGTCTCCTGATCGGGCGCGCGGGGCGCGGGAATCGGGCCGATCGGAGTTCTTCCAAGGCGCGTGCGAGCGCGCGGCCGCAGGTGCGGCGTGGGGGCGTCCCGCCCCGTTCACGGTGTGCCGACCGGGCACCGGGTGTCCTGTTCATACTACGGGCACCCGGCGACCGGTCGGCGCCGTGGTTGTGGGCTCAGGCGGTGCCGAAGCCCACCCGGCCGCGGTCCTCGGAGCCGAGGTCGACGTAGCCGATGTGGGCCGAGGGCACCAGCACCCGGCGGCCCTGGGAGTCCTCCAGGCGCAGCACGGCGGTCTCCCCTGCCAGGGCCGCGTTCACCAGGGCCTCGACCTCGTCGGCGCTCTGGCGGCTCTCGACGCTGAGCTCGCGGGCGACCTCGCGGATGCCGATGCGGATGTCCATCTTCTACCTCGTCCTTCGTCGGGGAAACGTGCTTTCCCCCCAGCCTAGGTTCTGCCCGGACCGGGCGGCTCGGCCTAGGGTGGGGGCATGTCCCACGACGATTCCGGCCATACCCCGCAGCAGGCCCAGCCCGAGCGGCGGATGGTCGGACCCGGCCAGCCGTTGAACGACATGGCCCCCGAGTTGGACCGCGCCACCGTGCAGCGGTACGCCCGGAACATCGCCACCCCGGGCATCGGCACGGCGGGGCAGCGCCGCTGGGGCGCGGCCCGGGTGGCCGTCGTGGGCCTCGGCGGTCTGGCCTCTCCGGTGCTTCAGTACCTGGCCGGTGCAGGTGTGGCGGAGGTCCTCGTCGTGGACGTCGACTCGGTCGAGCTGTCCAACCTGCAGCGCAAGCCGATCTTCGGCGCCGAGTGGGTGGGGCGGCCCAAGGTGGAGGCCGCCGCCGCCGGGGTGCACCGCATCAACGACCGGGTGCGGGTGCGCATGCTCGACGGCTACGTCACGCCGGAGAACGCTCTGGAGCTGCTGGAGCCCTACGACGTGATCGTCGACTGCACGGACTCCCCGGAGGCGCGCCGCGTGCTGGCCGGGGTCGCCGCGGAGCTCGCGGTGCCCCACGTGTGGGGTGCGGTGGAGCAGTTCCGCGGGCGGGTGGCCGTCTGGTGGGCGCCCCACGGCCCGTGCTCGGAGTGCACGAGCGACATCCAGCCGCCCGGCTCCGTCGACCTGCAGTTCACCGAGTCCGGCGTCTTCGGGCCGGTCACCGGGCAGGTCGGCATGGTGATGGCCACCGAGACGCTCAAGCTGCTGCTGGCCCTGGGGGACCCGCTGCTGGGCTGGATCCTGCAGGTGGACACGTTGACGCAGCAGTGGTCGGACGACCGTCGCGCCGCCGACCCGCAGTGCCCCGTGTGCCGCCCGGCGGCCTCCAGCGACCGCGCGTGGGCCCGCACCGGGACGATCAGCATCCCCGACGAGGTCGGCGGCGAGCAGTGGCAGCCGCCGGTCCTGGACGTGCTGACGCTGCAGCAGATGATGCAGAACCGCGAGGAGTTCGAGCCCTTCGTGCTGCTGGACGTGCGCGGTGAGCACGAGCGCGAGGTGGTCGCGCTCGACGGCTCCTTCCACCTGGAGCTCGACGACGTCCGGCAGGGGCGGGCGAAGGAGGTCTTCGGCCCGCACGACAACGTCGTCGTGTACTGCCGCAACGGGCGTCGCTCGGTCGAGGCCGCGCGGTTGCTGCACGCCCAGGGGTTCGCCGGGGTGTACCTGCTGCACGGGGGCCTGATGCAGTGGGCCCGCGAGGTGGACCCCGACCTCCCCATCTGGTGACGCCGCCGGCCGTCGACCGGGGGCAGGTTGTCGGTGGGGAGTGGTCGCATGGGGCCATGTCGACCTCGTCCCGCGCGCACCTCGTGCTCGGTGCCCCCGGCACCGGGAGGTCCACCCGGGTGGTGGACGAGGTGGTGGCGCACCTGGAGCGGGGCGGGGACCTCTCCCGGGTGCTCGTCCTGGCGCCCTCGCGCCTGACCGCGGCGGGGCTGCGCGAGCGGTTGGAGGCACGATGGCCGCACGCCAGCACCGGGGTGCCCGTCTACTCGCACCAGGCCTTCGGGTTCGCGGTGCTCACCCACCACGCACGGCTGACCGGCACCGAGCCGCCGACCCTGCTCACCGGTGCGGACCAGGACGCCGTCCTGGCGGACCTGCTCGCGGACGCGGCAGGGGACGACGCGGTGGCGGAGCGGGACGGCTGGCCGCAGGAGGTGCGGGCGGCGCTGGGCACGCAGGGCTTCCGCGACCAGGTGCGCGACCTGTTCATGCGGGCAGTCGAGCACGGGGTGACCGCCGGTGAGCTGGCGGAGCTCGATGCCAGCCAGGGGGCGTACGGCACGACCGGGCTGTGGCGAGCCGCCGCGCGGTTGATGCGGGAGTACGAGCAGGTGACCGCCCTGGCGGCGCGTTCCTCGGTGGACGCGGCCTGGGTGGTGGCCGCCGCGGCGGACCTGCTGACGGTGGACGACGAGCTCGCCGCCCACCTGGTGGAGTCCCTGCAGCTGGTGGTGGTGGACGACGCGCAGGAGCTGACGGCCGGTACCGGGGCGCTGCTGGAGGCGCTGGCGCTGCGGACCCCGGCGGCCCGCTGGGTGCTGGTGGGGGACCCGGACGCCGCGGTGCAGGGCTTCCGCGGCGCGCGACCGGAGTGGTTCGTCGAGTGGGCGGGCGACCCGGAGCCGGAGGTGCTGGAGCGCTCGCACCGTCAGGGGGCCGCGCTGCGGGCGGCGGCCGAGCGGGTCACCGAGCGCATCGGCGCCACGACCACGGCCCACCGGCGGCCGGAACCCGCGACGGCAGCGGACCGGGGACAGGTGGAGGCGCAGGTCTTCCCCAGCGGCCACGCGGAGCTCGCGCACGTCTCGACGGTGCTGCGGCGCGAGCACGTCATGGGCGGGGTGCCGTGGAGCCGGATGGCCGTCATGACCCGCGGTCGCGGGCGCACGGACCAGGTGCGCCGGGCGCTGGAGCGGGCCGGCGTGCCGGTGCAGGTCTCCGGCGGTGGCCAGCCGGTCTCCGGACAACCGGTCGTCGCCACGCTGCTGGACCTGGTCGAGGCCGCACTGGGTCTGGCCGGGCGGTCCGCGGCGGGCAACGGGGAGCCTGCGGACGCCCCCGGCGGCCCGGTGCACGGTGTCGACGAGGACCGGGTCACCCGGTGGCTCACCTCCCCGCTGGGTGGGCTCGACAGCTCCTCGGTGCGCCGGCTGCGCCGCGTGCTGCGGGCCGAGGCGGGACCGGAGGCCGGGAGCACCAGCGGCGAGCTGCTCGTGCAGGCGGTCTGCGACCCCGCGCACCCGTGGGAGCGGCGCGGCGCGGAGACCGGGGCCCTGCGCCGGCTGGCCACGGCCCTGCAGGCCGGTGCCGCGCTGGCCGCGCGGGGCAGGGAGGCGGACCGTGGGAGCACCGAGGTGGACGCCGAGACCGTCCTCTGGGCCGTCTGGGACGGGCTGGGCCTGGCCGGTGCGTGGCAGCGGCAGGCGCTGGCCGGCGGGGTGGCCGGTCAGCGGGCCGACCGGGAGCTCGACGCCGTGCTCGCGCTCTTCGCCGCCGCGGAGCAGTTCGTCGAGCGGCACCCGGGAGCCGCGCCGCAGGGCTTCGTCGAGCAGATGCGCTCCTCGCAGGTGGCCCGCGACTCGCTCGTCCTGGGCCGGGAGCGCGAGGCGGTGCAGGTGCTCACCCCGCAGGCGGCCGCGGGACGGGAGTGGGAGGTCGTGGCCGTCGTCGGCGTGCAGGCCGGGGTGTGGCCGGACCTGCGGTTGCGCGGTTCGCTGGTGGGCTCCTCGCGGCTCGTGGAGTGCATCGAGGGCCGGACCGGCGGCGTCGCCGAGGAGATCGCGGCCGTGCGGCAGGACGAGCTGCGCCAGTTCCTCGTCGCCTGCACGCGGGCGTCGCGGCGGCTGCTGGTCACGGCCGTGCGGGACACCGAGGAGACGCCCTCGCCCTTCCTGGACCTCGTCGAGCCGTTGCCCCCCGGGGTCGAGGAGCGCCCGTGGGCCCCCTGGTCGGCCCCGGTGGACCTGCGCCACCAGGTGGCCCTGGCCCGGCGTCGGGTGCTGGCGGCCGCCGGGGCGGGAGGTCCCGGGGACCCCTCGGACGGGAGCGTGGACACCGACCCCGCCGCGGTGCACGTCGACCCGGCGGCCCGTGCGGCGTGGGCGGCCGAGCTGGCATCCCTGGCCCGGGCCGACGTGCCGCGCGCCCACCCCGACCGCTGGTGGGCCCTGCGGCAGGTCTCCTCGTCCGAGCCGCCCTGGCCCGAGGGCACCGCACCGGTGGTGCGCCCCTCGGCTGTCGGCACCTGGCAGGACTGCGCGCTCAAGTGGTTCCTCACCACCCACGGGGGCAGCACCCCGCCCGGGCGCTCGCAGGAGCTGGGCATGTTGCTGCACGACCTGCTGGCGGAGCTGCCCGAGGCGCCGCTGGAGCAGCTGCGTGCCGAGGGGGAGCGGCGGTGGCAGGAGCTCGGCTCGCCGGAGGTGTGGTGGTCGCGGCGCGAGGCCGAGCGGCTCGCCCAGTGGCTGCAGCGCTACGAGGTGTACCGGCGCGAGTGCGGCCGTGAGCTCGTCGGCACCGAGCTGCCGCTGGCCGTCGAGGCCGCGGGAGTCGTGCTCACCGGGCGGGTGGACCGGCTGGAGCGGTACCCCTCCTCGGGGCGGCTCCACGTCGCGGACCTCAAGACCGGGCGCGTCGGCTCCCCCAAGGATCTCCCCGAGAACGCGCAGCTGGGCGCCTACCAGGTGGCCGTCGAGGCCGGTGCCTTCGAGCAGGGCGAGGAGTCCGGGGGCGCCTCGCTGGTGCAGCTGGACTCCGGCGCCAAGGTGGGCACCATCGACCGTCGACAGCCGGCGCTGGCCGAGGGTCCGGTGGACCACGCGGAGCGGGTGGCCGCCGCGGGCCACGGCATGGTGCAGGCCACCCACCTGGCCACCGTGGGGGACGCCTGCCGCACCTGCCCGGTGGCCTCGAGCTGCCCGGCCCAGGGGCGGGGCAAGGAGGTCTCGTGAGCGAGCCGGAGATGCGCTGGAGCGCGGCCGGGCTGGCCGACGTGCTCGGCCAGCACCGTCCCACGCCGGAGCAGGCCGCCGTCATCGAGTGTGGGCAGCCGGCCCAGCTCGTGGTCGCCGGTGCCGGCTCGGGCAAGACCGAGACCATGGCGGCCCGGGTCGTGTGGCTGGTCGCCAACCGGGTGGTGCGGCCCGACCAGGTGCTGGGGCTGACCTTCACCCGCAAGGCCGCCGCCGAGCTCACCGAACGGCTGGGTGCCCGGCTGGACGCCCTCGCCCGGGCGGGGGTGCTGGACGCCGAGGGGCTGCAGCCGCCGGTCGTGTCCACCTACAACGCCTGGAGCGGCGGCATCGTGGCCGAGCACGGGCTGCGCGTCGGGATCGAGCCGGGGGTGCGGGTGCTCTCGGCGGTCGAGGCCTGGCAGGGCGTCACGGACCTGGTGACCACGTGGCCCGGTGATCTGCCGGAGGGGCTCACCAGCATCGAGTCGGTCGTCCGCGGGGTGCTCACCCTGGCCGGGCAGATGGGCGACCACCTCGTCACCGGTGACCAGGTGCTCGCCGAGCTGGACCGGCTGGACCGTCAGCTGGAGGGTGTGGCGCCGAACCGGCAGGGCCGGGTCTACGCCGATGTGCAGGCCGCCCACCGCACGCTGGCGGCACGCCGTGCCCTGGTCCCGCTGGTGGAGCGTTGGCAGGAGCTCAAGGCCGAGCGGCAGGTCATCGAGTTCTCCGACCAGACCCGGTTCTCGGCGGTGCTCGCGGCCGAGCACCCCGCCGTCGGACGGGTGGAGCGGGCGCGCAGCCGGGCGGTGCTGCTGGACGAGTTCCAGGACACCACCGAGGCGCAGCTCTCGGTGGTGCGCGGCGTCTTCGCGGGGCACCCCGGGCTCAGCGTCACCGCGGTCGGCGACCCGCACCAGTCGATCTACGGGTTCCGGGGCGCCTCGGCGCGCACCATGGAGTCCTTCGTCGAGTCCTTCGGCGCGGTGCAGCGCTCGCTGTCCACCAGCTGGCGCAACTCGCGGGAGGTCCTGGAGGTCGCCAACACCATCGCCGCGCCGCTGCGTTCCTCCAGCACCCTGGACCTGCCGCAGCTGACCCCGCGGCCCGGTGCCGAGGACGGCCCCGCGGTGACCGCCGAGCGCCTGGAGACACCCGACGAGGAGGCCTTCGCCGGGGCGGCCTGGCTGGCCCGGCACTGGCGCCCCGGTGAGGTCGGCGCCGCGGTGCTCTGCCGCAAGCGCTCCCAGTTCGCCCCCGTCACCGAGGCACTGGAGGCCGCGGGTCTGCCGTACGAGGTCGTCGGCCTGGGAGGGCTGCTGCTCGTCCCGGAGGTCGCCGACGTCCGGGCCCTGCTCGGCGTCGTCGACGACCCCACCCGGGGAGACCACCTGATGCGACTGCTCACCGGGCCCGCGGCTCGTCTGGGTGCTGCCGACCTGGTGGGGCTGCACGCCTGGCGCCGCGAGCTCGAGCGCCGCTGGGACGCCCGTCCCGCCGAGGGGGAGGGGCCGGCCGGCCGTCGTGACCACGCCCAGCTCGCGGTCACGCTGCTGGACGCCGTCCTCACCCCGGTGGATCCCGGGTGGACCGGCCCGCGGGGCGAGGCCGTCGGGGAGCTCGCGCGGGCCCGGCTCGCGGACCTCGCCGAGGCGGTGACGCAGTGCCTGCACGCCCAGCACCGGGGCGTCGGGGAGCTTGCGCTGGTGGCCGAGCAGGCCCTCGGGGTGGACGTCGAGCTGGCCTCCCGGCCCGACGTGCCCCCGCAGCGCGCACGGGCCCACCTGGAGGCCTTCCACGAGCACGTGGCCACCTTCGCCGAGTCCCGCACCCGGGAGGCCAGCCTGACCGCCCTCATGGGCTGGCTGAGCGCGGCCGAGGAGCACGAGGGGGCGCTGGAGCCGGGGACGGTCGAGGTCGACCCGCACGCGGTGCAGGTGCTCACCGTGCACGCCTCCAAGGGGCTGGAGTGGGACGCCGTGTGGGTGCCCGGACTGGTCGCCGGCACCTTCCCGCAGGGCACCGGCCAGGTGCGCGCCGAGGGCGAGGAGTGGGTGCCCCGGCCGGCCACCGACAGCGCCTGGTGGGCGCCGGCGTCGGGGCAGCTGCCCTTCGGGCTGCGGGGCGACGCGCCGGCCCTGCCCGGGTGGTCCCTCCCGCCGGATGCCGAGAAGGCCGACTTCGATGCCGTCCAGCGAGACTTCGCGCTGGCCAACGGGCGACAGGCCCTGGCCGAGGAGCGGCGGCTGGCCTACGTCGCGGTCACCCGTGCCCGCCGGCTGCTGCACCTGACTTCCGCGGTGTGGGGGAGCACCACCAGCCCCACGCCCGCCAGCGACTTCATCACCGAGGCGCTGCCGCACTGCGAGGTGGGGCGGTGGGACGAGATGCCCCCGACCGACCCGGTCCCGGAGAACCCGGTGACGGCCACGGCGGTCACGGCGGTCTGGCCCCGCGAGCGGGCCGACGACCGGGTGCACCACGCCCACGCGACGGCGGCCGCCGAGGTCGGCACCGCGCTGGACACCCCACCGGGTGCGGAACCCGGGTGGGGAGCCCTGGACGAGGAGGCCCGCCGGGAGCTGCTCGCGTTCCGGGAGGACACGCGGCTGCTGCTGGCCGAGCGGGACCGCGCGGAGCTCGTCGACCGGCGAGCGCCGCAGCACGTGAGCACCAGCGCGCTGGTGGCCCTGGCCCGCGACGCGGGGGCGCGGCGCTTCCTGGCACGCCCGGTGCCCACCCCGCCGGCCCGGGCGGCCCGGCGGGGTACCGACTTCCACACCTGGGTGGAGGCCCAGTGGCGCCCCGGCCAGCTCTTCGACCCGCTGGAGGACGAGCCCACCCTCGTCGACGAACCGGTGCCCGCCGACGAGCCCGGCGCCGACGGGGCCGCCACCGGCGCCGATCGGCTGCGCGAGAGCTTCCGGGCCAGCGAGTGGGCCACCCGCACCCCGGCGTGGGTGGAGCTGCCGCTGCAGACGACCGTGGGCGGCACCACCGTGCGTGGACGGGCGGACGCGATCTTCCCCGCCACCCCGGCCGAGCAGGAGCAGGGGCTGGAGTGGGTCGTCGTGGACTGGAAGACCTCCAGCGCCCCCCGCGAGTCCGACGCGCGGGCCGCCGCGGTGCAGCTGGCCTGCTATCGGCGTGCCTTCGCCGCCTGGCGGGGCATCGAGGAGGCCGCGGTCGGCGGTGCCTTCTTCCACGCGGGCAACGGCGTCACCCTGCGTCCGGAGCTGCCAGCCGGTGCGGAGCTCGAGCGACTGGTCGACCTGCTGCGGGCCGACTGACGGCCCGGCTCACTCCCAGGAGTCGAGCTCCTCGGCCTCGGCCAGCAGCCGGGCGCGGTGCGACAGCTCGTCCTCGACCTCCTCGACCACGGCCCGGTCGCCCCGGCGGTGCGCCTCCACGAGCCGTGCCAGGTCGTGCATCTCGTCCACCAGGTGGGCTCGCTCCAGCAGCCGCTCGTCCTGCCGGCCGAGCTGCTCCTCGTACCGCGAGCGCACCGCCCCCACGACGTCCGGCGTGGCCGTCCGGCTGAGCACCGCGAAGTCCTCGGCCGGGTCACCCACGTGCACACCGCTCCAGCCCATCACCGCGGACAGCTCGTGGTCCGGGGTGGCCAGGACGTGCTCGTCCACCAGGCGTCCGTGGACGACGCTGGGGCGCACCTCCCACAGGTCGGTGTCCTCCAGGGACTCCTCCCACCGGGCCAGCAGGCGCGGGGGCACCAGCCCGGTGGCCGCGGCACGGTCCAGCAGGTCCAGTCGCTGCGCACGCAGGTCCTCGCTCGAGGGGGTCTCCCCGTCCGGGCCGGTCAGCTCCTCCACCGGGGTGCTGTGCAGGGTCGCGAGGAAGGTCGCGAAGTGGCCGGCGACCGCGTCGCCGGGGCGCACCATCACCCAGCGCAGGGGGCGGCCCTCGGCCCAGGGGCGCACGGTCACGGTGGACCCGTCCGCCAGCGTGGTGCGGCCAGCGGGCTCCGGTGGGGTGCCGGCCAGCGAGGAGGGGAGCCGGGCGGCGAGGCGCTCACCTGCGGGCGGCTCGCCCACGGTGCGGCGGACCGACCAGGTCCGGCCCTCGGTGTCGCGCACCTGCACCACCTCATGGTCGGTGCCGTCCGGGGCCACCCAGGCCACCTCCCGCGGGGTGATCGAGGGCACGGCCGCCACCGACCATGCCGCCATGCGCGCCCACGTGGGTCGAACCGACTTCATTCCCTGCACCTCCCGAGGATCAGCGACAACCCTCTCACGACGTCCGCTCCTCACCCGGCAGTCGGCTGGGTGCCCGTCGCCGCCCGCTCGGGCTCCGTCGCGCTCGCCTCGACCGGCAGCAGCGCGACGAGCACGTCGCCGGGCTCGCCCTGCTCCCGCTTGCCGCTGGCCACACGGGTGGCGTCGTCGTTGTGCACGAACAGCACCACCGCCTCGGGGTGCTCGGCCCAGAACTCGTCCGTGCCGTACTCGTCGGTCAGCGTGGTCGCTGTCACCTTGTGGCCGCTACGGGACCGCTGCAGCAGGTCGTCGTAGTCGGTCGGCGGGGAGAACGCCGTGTTCCCGACCAGGTGCCCGGCGGTTGCCTGCCGGGCGTGGTGCTCATTCTCGTGCCGGCGCAGCGTGAAGACGTTGGACCGCCCCAGCACGTGGCCGAACTCGGAGGCCGCGATGGCGTTGGAGTCGTCGTCGCGGGTGGCGCACACCATGGACCGGATGCCGGCCAGGTCCATGTCCTGCACCGCGTACTCGCTGATGATGGAGGCCGCCTCCGTACGCAGCCCGGACATGCGCGCCGAGCGGAGGTCGGCCCGCTCGCGGGCGACGATGAGGGAGGGGACCCCCAGTTCCCGCAGCCGCTTGGCGGCGGGCACCACCCACGGCGCCGTGCCGGAGAACAGGACACCGCGCGGGCTCGCGACCGCCAACCCCAGCCGCTCGGCCAGCCGGCCCACGCCCAGACCGTAGATCGCGACCGTGGCCACGATGACGAGGAAGACCAGGGGCACCAGCCGGTCGACCTCGGTGGCGAGCTGGTGCAGGTCGTCCCCACGGGCGAAGAGGTCCTGCGCCTGCTGGGTCTGGCCGTCGCGCCGGGCGGCCTCCCCGAGGCGGGTCGCCTGGTCGGCCGCGTGGGTGAACTCCAGGGCGAAGATCGAGGTGATGGCCGCGGCCACGATGCCGCGGGGCGCCATCGACATCATGAGGGTGAGCTCGTTGCGGGAGACGTCTGTGCCGCGCAGCCCCACCCCGACGGCGACCACCCGGATCACGATGAGCCCCAGCACGAAGACGAGGGCGACGGGCGCCACGTCGACGAGCAGGGCCGGCTCCACGCGCCCGGCGAGCATGACGAAGAGCGCACCGACGATGAGCACCTGCAGGTGCTCCTTGAACTCCAGGATGTGCTGGATGTGCAGGTCCGGCTGGTTGGCCAGCAGCATGCCCAGCAGGGTCACCGTGAGCAGGCCCGACTCGGCCTGCACCGCGTTGCTGGCCGTCATCGTGCCCAGGGCGGCGGCCAGGAAGGTGACGCCCTGGAGGAAGTCGGGGATCAGGTCGCGCTTCATCATCCAGGTGAGCAGCCACCCGGTGAGGGCCGCGAGGAGCACGGCCACGCCCATGGCGCGCACGAGGGTGAGTGCCGCGTCCAGGAAGGGGCCGGTGCGGCCGCTGGCGGTCACCACCTGCAGCACGAGCACGCCGAGGATGGCGCCGATCGCGTCGACGACGATGCCCTCCCAGCGGAGCAGCTGCGAAACCCGCCGGGTGGGGCGCAGGGTGCGCAGGATGGGGTTGATGACGGTGGGTCCGGTGACGGTGAGGATCGCCCCGACGAGGAGGGCGGCGCGCAGGTCGAAGCCCAGCCCCCAGGCCAGCAGGGTGACCAGCACCCAGGTGATGACCACCGTCCGGGTGCACAGGCGGAGGATGGGGACGCCGAGGTCCCGCACCTGCCGGAAGCGCAGGCCCAGGGCTCCTTCGAAGAGGATGATGCCCACCGCCAGCTGCACCCCGGCGAAGAGCAGCTCCCGGCCGAGGATCTCGTCGGGGGAGAACAGTCGGCCGAGGGTGAAGCCGGCCACGAGCAGCACGAGCAGGGCGGGGACCTTCGCCCGCCATGCGAACCACTGGCACACGACGGCAAGGCCGACCACCAGGGCGAGATAGGGCGCCGGATCCATGGCGGACACCCTATGGCGCCATAC
Source organism: Kytococcus sp. Marseille-QA3725 (assembly GCF_054950055.1). Lineage (NCBI taxonomy): Bacteria > Bacillati > Actinomycetota > Actinomycetes > Micrococcales > Kytococcaceae > Kytococcus > Kytococcus sp. Marseille-QA3725. The sequence continues at coordinate 279,352 of NZ_JBUCLA010000001.1, forward strand.
GGCCCCGTCCCACGTCGGCGGAATGTGCGGGTGGAGGCAACCCCCCGTTTTTGAGGGGTGTCCCTCGGTGAATCTCGCTCCATAACGTCAGAGATGCCAAGTCCGGCACACCTGAGTACATCAGTGAAGGAGCGATCTCATGAGACTTTCCCGTCGACAGATCTTCCCCATGGCCGCCGGCGCCGCCGCAGCCGTGGCCCTGACCCCCTCCGTGGCATCCGCCGCCACCTCCGCCGAGCGCGCCTTCATGCGCAAGATCGTGGTGTGGGCGCGCGCCGAGCGGGAGGCCTACGGCGTGCCCGTCAGCGTGAGCATGGGGCAGGCCATCATGGAGAGCGGTTGGGGCCACTCGGAGATCTGCCAGGGGGCCACCAACTTCCATGGCATCAAGGCGCTCCGGGAGAACGCGCATTCGAGCGGCTACGCGAACTTCTGGACCACCGACTGGAGCCCGGAGCGGGGCTTCTACCGGGACCTTCAGCCGTTCCACGTGTTCGCATCTGGTGAGGACGCCTTCCTGGGGCACGGGTATTTCCTGCAGCACCCCAACTACGCCGCCGCCTTTGAGCACACCGACGACCCGTACCGGTTCCTGCTGGCCGTGGACGCCGGGGGTTACGGCGGGGACGGCACCTACGCCGAGAAGGTGTGGGCGCTGATCCAGGAGCACAGCATCACCGACTACGACAACTGATCAGCCTGAGCCGGATGTTCCGGCCTCTGCCCATCACCTGGGGGTTCCGCCCCGAGCATGACGCCGCTAGTGGCGTCGAAAGAGAGAGGACCTTGCCTTGACCGTGACGACTGGACCCACCCCGGAGGTCTCGCGCCGCACCCTGCTGGGCGCTGCAGCCGCTGTGTCGGCCGCCGCCGTCGGCGCGTCGATGGCGCAGCCGACCGCCGCGCGAGCAGCTGACCACAACACAGCTCCCTACGGGCAGTGCACCTGGGGTGCGAAGGACCGATTCAATGCCCGTTACGGGTTCTACCCGGACATCTACGGCAACGCCATGGACTGGCACGACTCCGCCGTCGCTGCCGGCTACACGGTGGACATGAACGCCGTCCCGCACTCGATCGTCGTCTTCCAGCCGGGTGTGCACGGCGCGGACCCCAACTACGGGCACGTGGGGTGGGTTGCGAGTGTGGACATCCGCGAGGACGGCAGCCGTTCCCTGCTCATCAAGGAGATGAACTGGGCCGGAGACGGCGCGTGGCACTGGCGCCGGGTGGAGGACGTCGTGGGTATGAGCTACATCCGCCCCTGAGAACGTCCCGGTGGGGCCGGTGGGTGCACCTCGTGGTGCTTCACCGGCCCTCCCGCATGTCCGGGGGCAACCCGTTCCCGGACTGCGGCCCACTGGATTCCAGGGCGATGGTCGGCTCTTGCGTGATGCCGCGCCGTCACGGCCTCACCACTTGTATCGTTCTCCGTGCCATGATCATTCGCGGACGATCCCACCCCTCGGTCAGACAGCTCGCTGAGCGTGGTCTGGTGGGGAGCTTCGTCCTCGCCCGCGTCGTGCTCCTGGTGCAGGTCGGCCTGGTCGCCAGCGATGGCGTGGGCGAGGCAGTGGACCGGGCCGACTACCTCGTGGCTCTCAGCGCGGTCTTCGGGGTCAGTCTGCTGCTGCTCGGGGCACTGCTCCACCCTCGCGGACGGTGGGCTGCCTCGCCCCTGGTCGTGGCCGACCTGGGTGTTGCGGTGTCTCTGCTGGCCCTTCTGCCTCGTGCCCTGCCGAGCTATGAGGTGGTGGGGACCTGGGAGAACTGGGCTCCTGCCTACGTGCTCAATGCGCTGAGTGGGGCGTGGGTGGTGCTCCCCCGGTCCACGGGAGTGTTGGCCGGATTCCTGGTGGGCGCCCTCTACCTGGTGGTAGGGGTGCAGGACCCTTCCGCGGGCCGGGGCACCGTGTGGGCCAATGCCGCGACCTATCCCGGCCTGGGGCTGGTGGCGACGGCGCTCTTCCACTACCTGCGCAAGGTGGCCAGCGAAGCGGACGAGGCTCGGGCGCAGGCTGTCGAGGCGACGAGAATGCTGGAGCGTGAGGCGTACCGGGAGAGCGTGCACGACACCACGTCAATCCTGGCGCAGCTGGCCAGTCCGCTCACCCCGCCGGAGGTGCAGGAGTCCCTCAGGCGACAGGCGTTGCAGGAGTCGAACCGTCTACGCGCGTGGGTGGACGCCGGAAGGCCGGTGTCCACCGGGGAGTCCCCGACGCTGTGCGAGGTGTTGGAGCGGGCCTGTCGCGGGTTCGAGGACCTCCGGGTGCTGCGGAACACCGACCTGGCGACGGGCGTGGTGGTGGACGCGGCCACCGCAGACGCACTCGGAGCGGCTGTTCGCACCCTGCTGCACAACGTCCGCCAGCACGCGGGCGCGGGACAGACCGTGGTGCACGCAGACCGCCGGTCAGGCCGGTGGGAGGTGGTGGTCCGTGACGATGGTCGGGGGTTCGACCCCGCAACCGTCCGGATGGGCTTCGGGCTCCGTGTGCAGGTCCTCGAGGGGCTTCGGCGAGTGGGAGCCCGGACCCAGATCGACTCAGAGCCCGGACTGGGCACCTCCGTCACAATGACGGGGTGGCTGTCGTGACCCGCAGTCGACCGCGCGTCGCTCTTGTGGACGACCTGCCCGTCGTCCGGGAGGGATTCACTCTTCTGCACCCGCAGGTCGAGGTCGTCGCAGCCTTCGCGACGGTAGAAGCGATGGTGGAGGCCTTCCCGGGGATTCCCGCGGTGGATCTGGTGGTCCTCGACCTGCACCTGCGTACCTCCACGGGAGACCAGGCCCAGGGGCTGGCAGCCGTGCGGGCGGCCGCCTCGCTCGGTGTCCCGGTGTGTCTCTACACGGCTGAGGAAAGGCGTCTCGTGGTAGCGCGGTGCATGCAGCAGGGGGCCGACGGTGTGGTCCACAAACAGGACGCACCTGAAGAGGCCGCGAAGGCGTTCCAGGCCGTGGCTGCTGGGGGGACTCACCTGTCCGATTCGATCATCGGCCTGGCCGAGGTGCTGGATCGCAAAGGGGACCTGCCTGATCTCACGGAGCGTCAGCGCAGGGTGCTGGCGGGGCGTGCCCGGGGCGAGCCATGGCGCATCATCGCGCGTCGCCTGGGAATCTCCGAGGGGGTCGCCCGGGAGCACATGTCCGCGGTGGCCGGGAAGTTCGCAAAGCATCTCCGGGACACCTCGCCAGCGGATCTCGAGCACGCCCTGGGGCTCTCCCCGGGCGACCTGCTCGCTCCGTGAGCGGCCCTGACCGGTAGGACGCTTGGTGGCCACGGATACCGTGGACCGGTGACATCTGAGCGCCCTGGTCCCCAGCCCCCTCGTCAGATGCTCGGGGCTGGTGCCTCGTTGGCCCGGTCGGCATGGCTTCGGGGAGCCGCCGGGGCAGACCCAGCCTGGGACCGGTCCGGACGCCATCGCCGCCTGTGGGTGACAGGTGGAGGGCTGGTCGCTGTGACGGCCGGTGACCCCCCGGGGGTTCTCTGGCAGGTGTCTGTGGCGGGTGAGGTGCCCGATCTCGACGGAGACGGGGAGACTGACGGCATCGAGGTCTTTCTAGGCCAGGCCCAGGATGGTCCGTTGGCGGCGGTCGTGGTGGAGGACGAGGACTCCGTGGACCTTCCTGCGGGGGCTTCGTGGCAGGACCTCAAGGTGGTGGGGGCCGGGCTGGGGGAGGAAGATCGTGACGCTGCACTGGCGGCTGTGGCCCTCGCCCGGTGGCACACGAGGCACCGGTACTCCCCGGAGACGGGGGAGCCGACGGAGGTGACGGCCAGCGGCTGGGTGCGGCGGGCACCGGACGGCCGGCAGCACTTCCCGCGGACGGACACCGCGGTGATCATGGCGGTGGTCGACGACCGGGACCGGCTTCTGCTGGCCCGGGGCCCGTCCTGGCCCGAGGGGAGGTTGTCGGTGCTCGCGGGTTTCGTGGAGCCCGGTGAGTCCCTGGAGGCCGCGGTGGCCCGGGAGGTGCAGGAGGAGGTGAGCGTCAGCGTGGAGTCGGTCCGCTACGTGGGTTCGCAGCCCTGGCCCTTCCCAGCGAGCCTCATGGTGGCCTTCACCGCGCGGACCGGTGCGCAGCCGGACACCATCGCACCCGAGGCGCTGGAGCACGACGAGATCGCCGAGGCGCACTGGTTCTCACGGGAGGAGCTCGCGGCCGCGCTGCGGGCTCAGGAGGTGGGGTTGCCGGGTCCGATCTCCATCGCCCGGCAGCTCATCGAGCGCTGGTACGGCGGTCCGCTGCCGGTGGTCGAGGAGATCCGGGGGTCCGTGCGTGGCTGACCCCGAGCGGCTCCTGGAGGGCCTCGATCCCGAGCAGCGCCGCGTCGCGGCCCACCCGGTGGGGGCCATGCGGGTGCTCGCCGGTGCTGGGACGGGCAAGACCCGGGCGATCACGCACCGCATCGCCTACGGGGTGCACTCCGGGGCGTTCCCGGCCCAGCAGCTCCTGGCGGTGACCTTCACGGCGCGCGCGGCCGGGGAGATGCGCACGCGCCTGCGAGAGCTCGGGGTGCCCGGCGTCCAGGCCCGTACCTTCCACTCGGCGGCCCTGCGCCAGCTGCAGTTCTTCCACCCGCAGGTGGTGGGCGGCCCCCCGCCCCAGATCATCAGCTCCAAGGCGCCGCTGGTGGCCGAGGCGGCCGCACGGCTCCGGCTCCAGGTCGACCGGGCGACCGTTCGTGACCTGGCCGCCGAGGTGGAGTGGGCCAAGGTCAGCCTGCTCACCCCGGCCACCTACGCGGCCGAGGCCCGGCGGCAGGAGCGTGAGGTCGGTGGGCTGGACGCCTCCGCGATGGCCCGTGTCCTGGAGGTCTACGGGGAGGTCGCCAGCGACCGGGGTGTCATGGACTTCGAGGACGTCCTGCTCTCCATGCTGGGCATCCTGCGCGAGCGCGAGGACGTGGCCCGGACGGTGCGCAGCCAGTACCGACACTTCGTGGTGGACGAGTACCAGGACGTCAACGCCGTGCAGCAGGCGCTGCTGGAGGCGTGGACCGGGGAGCGGCACGACGTGTGCGTGGTGGGTGACGCCGCACAGACCATCTACAGCTTCACAGGGGCCACGCCGCGCCACCTGCTGGACTTCCCGAGCCGCCACCCGGACGTCACCTCGGTGGTGCTGCACCGCAACTACCGCTCCACCCCGCAGATCCTGCAGGTGGCCAACGCGGTCATCGCGGCCGACCCGCGGTCGGCCGGCGGCCGGGTGGAACTGCACGCGCAGCGTCCCGCCGGTCCGGCCCCCGAACTGTCGGTGCACGCCGACGAGGAGGCGGAGGCCACCTGGGTGGCCGGCCGCATCCGCGAGCTCACCGAGCAGGAGGACGTGACTCCCGGGGACGTGGCCGTGCTCTTCCGCACCAACGGTCAGTCGGAGGCCGTGGAGACCGCCCTGGCACGGGCCGGCCTGCCGTACCTGGTGCGCGGCGGAGAGCGCTTCTTCGCGCGGCAGGAGGTGCGCGCCGGCATCGTGCTGCTGCGCGGAGCGGTCCGCTCGGACGACGGCGAGGTGCCGCTGGTGCGGCTGACCGCGGACGTGCTCTCGGGTGCGGGGTGGACGCACGAGCCCCCGGCCTCCAGCGGTGCCCAGCGGGAGCGCTGGGAGTCCCTGCAGGCGCTGCTCACGGTGGCCGAGGACCTCGCGGCCGCCTCGCCCGAGGCCCGGATGGTGGACCTGGTGGCCGAGCTCGACCGCCGCGCGGCCGAGCAACACGCCCCGGCCATGGACGGCGTCACCCTCGCCTCGCTGCACGCCGCCAAGGGGCTGGAGTGGCCGGTGGTCTTCGTCATCGGCTGCTCGGAGGGGCTGCTGCCCATCTCGCTGGCGCGCACCGGCGAGGCCGTGGCCGAGGAGCGCCGGCTGGCCTACGTCGGCATCACGCGTGCCCGGGACCGGCTGCTCCTCACCCGGGCCCGCGGGCGTCCGGGGTCGCGCGGACAGCGCGAGCCGTCGCGCTTCCTGGCCGGTGCCGCAGAGTTCCTCGGCGACGAGGCCGTGCCGCAGCGCGCCGTCGAGAGCAGCGGTGGCGGGCGCGGGCGCACCCGTCGCCGTCCGGCGTTCTGCCGCCAGTGCGGGGAGCCGCTGGAGAACGCCACCCAGGCCAAGGTGGGGCGCTGCGCGGACTGCCCGCCGGAGTACGACGTGGAGACCTTCGAGGCGCTCAAGGCCTGGCGCAAGGCGCTCTCGCTGGGGCTGTCCAAGCCGGCGTTCGTCATCTTCACCGACGCCACGCTGGAGGGGATCGCCACGGCGGACCCCTCGGAGGTGGCCGACCTCGCGGGAGTGCCGGGCGTCGGGCGGGCCAAGCTCGAGCGCTTCGGGCCGTCGGTCATGCGGGTGCTCGGCGGGGAGGACCCGCAGGAGGTCGCGCAGGAGCTCGTCGACGCCGGGTCCTGAGGCCCGGTCCGCGCCGTGGGCCGGGTCGCCGACCGGGCGTGAGGGTCTCGGATCGGTCACGATGACCGGGGCGGATGAAAAAGGGTTTGCCCCCTCTCACGGGGGCTGTCTACTGTGATCGCACACCTTCCGGGGCGCTGTGTCGCGCCCTGCCGGGTGGGTCCGTGTCCGCGATCGAGGAAAGGAGTGAGAACCGTGAACAACACACTGAACGCCGTGGCCGTCGTCCTGCGTCCGGTCGTGGCCCCGACCCCCGTCGGCCTCACGCGCGACCACTCCGCCTCGGTCCGCGCCGCCGCCTGACGAGGCGCGAGCCACCACCGGACCCCCACCCCGTGTGATCCGCCCCGCGGATCCACGCCCCCGGCACCGTGCCCAGCGCACGGTCCCGCCCACGCCGCACCGCACCGCCGTCGCACCGGCCTCCCGGTCGCCGCCGTGGGCCCCTGCACCCGCATGGACCCGGAAGGAACTCCCAGGCATGTCAGCCCTGGCAGAACACCACCAGACCCTCCTCGACACCGCCCTCGAGGCCGGCGGCAGCCTGCCCTGCCTCCAGCACGACCCCGACACCTGGTTCGCCGCCACCCCCGCAGGCGTCGAGCACGCCAAGACGCTGTGCCGCGACTGCCCCGTCCGTGCCCTCTGCCTGGAGGGTGCCCTGGAACGGCGCGAGCCGTGGGGCGTCTGGGGCGGCGAGCTCGTCGAGGCCGGCCGCGTGCTCGCCCGCAAGCGTCCTCGTGGGCGGCCCCGCAAGCACCCCGTCGCGGCGTGACCCGCCGCCTCAGGGTGCCGGTGCAACCCCTGTGCACCAGCACTCCGGGTGCACCCCGAAACGCTGCACGGCCGGCACGGGGGAGTGGGCCAGCGCGCTCACGCGTGCCGGTCCCTCCTCCGGCTCACCGGCCCCGTCCAGCAGCCACAGCACCGTGCGGCTGCCCCAGCTGATCGCCCAGTCGACCAGATCGGCCGGGGCCCGCCCCACCGGTGGCCGCGGGTCGGGGCGCGGCGCCTCCGTCGACCGGTCCAGGTACTCCGCCGCCAGCTCCTCGGGGCGCATCTCGTGGCGGGCCACGCACTCCAGGCACGCGCGGCCGGGCCGGACCGCGGGGCCGATCCCCACCCATCCGGGTGTCACCAGCACGGGCAGGTGGGGGATGCGGGCGCCGACGAGCCGCCGCAGCCCGATCGCGTCCGTGCGGGCGGGCAGCACCGGCACCACGAGGTCCGCGGCGCACGGGGATCCGTGGTCCCCCAGGAGGTGCCACCACCGGGCCGCGCGGTCGGGCCCGAGCACCTGCCCCACCCCGCCGTCGGTGAGGCGCTCGACGAGCCCCCGGGCCACCTCGCCGACGGACTCCGTGCCCGCCCACGGGGGACCGGTGTCCACCACCACGGTGGCCCGGTCGCGCGCCTCGACGGTCGCCCACCCACCGGTGCCGCCCGCCGCCTGCAGGCTCTGCACGGCCTGCCGCAGCCGGTCGCGGCGTCGCCCGCACATCGCCCGTGCGCGGGGCGGGTCAGAGACGTCCACCACCGCGTCGAGCTCGCGCAGCCGGGCCACGAGGCGCGCCCGCTGGTCCGGCTCCAGCCCGGCGTCCTCCAGCGCCGCCCGGTCGCTCCGTTCGGATGCCGGGGCCAGCAGCGAGCACAGGTAGGCGTACTCGGGGTGGGACAGCCCGGGCACCTCCACCGAGCGTCCCGGCGGGCTGCCCAGCTGGACGACGCCGTCGGGACGCAACACGGGACGCAGGCTGTGCGGGAGCCTCACGAGTTCGGTCATGGCCGCACCCTGACAGCCTCCGGGCACCGGCCCCGCTGGTTCGTCCACAGCCCTTCGGAGCGGGAGGACAGGGGTGTCCCCGCCGCGGGCTAGCGTTCAGCCCATGAACGAGCCGATCAGCCTCCCGGGACCCGACGTCGAGACCACCGAGCTGCCCGACCTGGCCCTCCACCTGCTGCCCAACGGGCGCGGGGAGATCGCCGTCGTCGAACTGGCGCTGCCGGACAAGCGCAACGCCATGAGCGAGGAGATGACCGACTCCTGGGCGCAGGCCGTGGCCCGGCTGCGGGAGCGTGACGCCCTGCGCGCCGTGGTCGTCACCGGCCGCGGGTCGGCCTTCTGCGCCGGCGGTCAGCTCGACTGGATCGTCTCCGAGCCGGACGCGTCGGCCACGGCCCTCCGGGAGCGCATGGCGCGCTTCTACGCCACGTGGCTGTCCGTCGGGCAGCTCGAGGTGCCCACCATCGCCGCGGTGAACGGTCACGCGATCGGGGCGGGTCTGGCCATCGCCCTGGCCTGCGACCTGCGGGTCGTCTCCGAGGCGGCGACGCTCGCCATGCCCTTCACGGCCCTGGGTCTGCACCCGGGCATGGCCTCCACCTGGCTGCTGCCGCAGGCCGTGGGCCTCCCGGTGGCGCGCGACATGCTGCTCACCGGCCGGAAGGTCAAGGGCTCCGAGGCCGTCGGGCTCGGTATGGCCTCGCGGGCCGTCGAGGCCGAGCAGGTGCTTCCGGAGGCCCTCGAGATGGCCCGTGCCGTGGCGGACACCGCCCCGCAGGCGGCCCGGCTCACGACGGTGGCGCTGCGCGAGGGCGGCCACCGCTCGCAGGCTGATGCGCTGCAGTGGGAGGCGCTGGCCCAAGGCGTCACGCTCACCACCGCGGACCTCGCCGAGGGCATCGCCGCGGCCGCCAAGCGCAGGGTCCCGGAGTTCACCGGCCGATGAGCCAGCGGGGGCAGGAGACGGGGGAGCAGCCGTGGGACGGGGTGCGGGAGGACCCGGAGGTCGTCATCACCCGCAGCCCGCGGCGCCGCAAGACACTGTCCGCGCGCTGGCAGGACGGCAGGGTGGCGGTCGCGGTGCCGGCCGGCATGCCGCCGGAGACCGAGGCCCGGGCGGTGGACGAGCTCGTGCAGAAGGTGCTGCGCAAGCGGCGCAACGCCTCGGACGTGGACCTGCTGCTCGCGCGGACGCGGCGTCTCGGTGAGCTCTACCTCGACGGGCTGGCCGTGCCCACCGACATCCGGTGGGTCGCCAACCAGCACTCACGGTGGGGTTCGTGCACCAGCGGCCGCGGCACCATCCGGCTGAGCGACAGCCTGCAGGACATGCCCGAGTGGGTCGTCGACGCGGTGATCGTGCACGAGCTGGCCCACCTGCTCGAGCGCGGGCACGGCCCGGCCTTCCGGGCGTGGGTCGAGCGCTACCCGCGCTACGCCGAGGCCATGGCCTTCCTCGACGGCGTCTCGCACGGCTGGGCCCACCCGCGGCCCTGACCGGGCAGCGCCGGGGGTGGAGCGGGGTCAGCCCTGCGGGGACCCGGAAGAGCCGTCCGACCCGTCCTCGGGGGCGGGGCCCTCCGGGTCCTCGGGAGAGCCCGTGCCCGAGGCCCCGTCGCCGGCGGCGTCCTCGAGCAGCTTGGCCAGCTCGGCGTCGAAGTCGGTGCCGGTCGCCTCACCGGGCTCGTTGCGGCCCCACGCCTCGACGTACCCGAGCACGTCGTCCAGCGCGCCCGCGTCCGGCGCGATGTCGGGGTGGTCCCACACCGCGTCGCGCGCGGAGGCCCCGTGGCGGTCCTCCATGGCGGCGAACAGGTTGGCGGCGTCACGCAGACGGCGCGGCCGCAGCTCCAGGCCGACCAGGCCGGAGAAGGTCTTCTCCGCCGGGCCCTGCGTGGCACGGCGGCGCCGGACCACCTCGGCCAGGGCGTCGGCGTTCGGCAGCGTGCCCCGGGTGGCCCGGTCGGTCACCACGTCCACCCAGCCCTCCACGAGGGCCAGCCAGGTCTCCAGGCGCGTCAGGGCGGCCTTCTGGGCGTCGCTCGGCTCGGGGTGGAACAGCCCGCCGGCCAGCGCGGACTGCATCGCCTCCGGGTCGGTCGGGTCCACCGAGGAGAGCTTCGACTCGATGCCCTCGGTGTCCAGCCGCATGTCCGCCCCGTAGGCGCGCACGGCCTCGAGCACCTGGCTGCGCACCCACGGCGCACCGGCGTACAGGCGCTGGCGGGCGCTCTCGCGGACGGTTAGGAAGAGCATCACCTCGGCCGGGTCGATCTCCAGCCCGTCGGCGAAGGCCCGGACGTTCTCCGGCAGCATGAGCACCTCCTCGTCGGGCACCAGGGGCAGACCGACGTCGGTGCCGGAGACCACCTCGTGGCTCAGCGCACCGGCCGCCTGGCCGAGCTGCAGGGAGAACATCGAGCTGGACATCTGGCGCATCATCGGCGCCATCTGCCCCATGATCGCGTTGATGTCCATGCCGCCGGGCAGGGCCATGCCGGGCGGCAGCTGCGACTGCAGGGCCTCCGGGTCGTCACCCAGTCGGTCGGTCAGCGACGAGGCGACCGCCTCGTTCACGCCCTCGGCCAGCGGGGTCAGGGCCTCCACCCAGGCCGGCAGCGTGGTCTCCACCCACTCGGCCCGGCTCACGACGCGGGCCGTGCCGTCGAGCGCGGAGAAGTCGGTGACCGCGTCCAGCCACAGCGAGGCCACGTTGCCCACCTGCTCCACGTCCCGCTGCGAGGCGTCGCTCACGGTCGCGTCGCCGCCCTGGGCCGCGGCGCGGCGGGCGACGTCGGTGGCCAGCTGGGCGTTCACCGCCTCGTCGCCGCCGGAGAACATCGCCTGCAGCTGGGCCTGCATGGCGCCGAAGGCAGCCGGGTTGTTCGTCATCATCGCGGCCATCGGGTTGTCGGCCGCACCGGCCGCCCCCGCCGCGCCGCCCGCGGCACCACCCGGTGCGGCGGCGCCGCCCAGCCCCAGGGCGGAGAGCATCTCGTCCACCTCCGGGGAGTCGACCGCGTCGCCCAGGAACTGCCGCAGCATGTCCTTCATGGGGTCCTCGCCCGACGGGTCACCCGGCGTGCCCGTGGCGTCCCCGGTACCCGCCGAGCCCCCGGTGCTCCCGGAGTCCCCGGTCCCACCGGCCGACGGCGTGCCCTCGGTCCGTTCGGGCTCGTTGCCGCCCGTGCCCCCGGTCGGGTGCTCGTCCTCGGCGCCCGAGTCGTCCTGGGGCAGGTGGTCCTGGCTCATCGTTACCTCCCGGTCGTGGTGAGGGGTGAACACTCGACGGCCGCCGGACCTTCCCGCGGTCACCCCGGTGCGATGATGTCGCAATGACCTCCGGCCACGACACCGCCCGCCGGGTTCCCGCTCGACGCGCTCGGCGTCCCCGGTCGGCGATCCTCACGATGCTCGCCGCCCTGCTGCTGGTGCTGGCGGTCCTGGCAGCCAATCTCATCACCGCCCCCTACGTCCTGTTCAAGCCAGGCCGCGCCTACGACGTCCTGTCCGACGAGGGGCCGGGCGACGCCCCGGTGCTGAGCATCTCCGGTCACGACACCCACCCGACCGAGGGCTCCCTGCGCATGACCACCATCGGCATGTACGGCGGGCCGGGGCACGAAGTGAGCTGGTGGGACGTGGGCATGTCCTACTTGGGCGGCCGGGACGAGATCCTGCCGCGCTCGAAGGTCTTCCCCGAGGAGGTCACCCAGGAGCAGGTGGACCAGCGGAGCACCGCGCAGATGGTCGGGTCGCAGTCCGGTGCCTCGACGGTCGCGCTCCGCGCGGCGGGCGTGAAGGTGACCGAGGAGATCGTCGTCGCGCAGGTGCTCGAGGACGCCCCGGCCGCCGGCAGGCTCGAGGTCGAGGACGTCGTGCGCTCCGTGGACGGTCACCGGACCGGGTCCGTCGAGCAGGTCCAGCAGCGCATCCGCGCGGTCGAGGCGGGGGAGTCGGTGCGCCTGGGCATCGAGCGGGACGGCTCCCGCCGCTCGGTGACCGTGCCCACCGAGCGCATCGACGGCCGCACCGTGGTCGGCGTGGCGCTCACCACGGTCGCCGAGAGCCCGGTCGACGTGACGGTCGAGGCCGGCTCGGTCGGTGGTCCCTCGGCCGGGATGATGCTGGCGCTGGGCATCTACGACAAGCTCACCGAGGGGGCCCTGACCGGGGGAGAGGACATCGCCGGCACCGGCACCATCGACTCCAAGGGGCAGGTGGGGCCGATCGACGGCATCGAGCAGAAGATGGCCGGCGCCCGCGAGGCCGGGGCCACCTGGTTCCTCGCCCCGGACGACAACTGCGAGCAGGTGGTCGGCCACGTGCCCAAGGGCATGCGCGCCATCGCGGTCACGGACTTCCAGGAGGCGCGTCGCGCGGTGGAGGCCATCGCCGACGACCGCGCCGACGACCTGCCCACCTGCGAGCAGGAGCTCGACCGCGGCTGAGCGGTCCCCGGCGCCTCAGTCCTGGAGGCTGGCGGCCAGCGCCATCTCGAGCTCGTCGGCCACGTCGTGGGCGAGGGCCACCGAGTCGTCGCTGTCGTGCTGCTGCAGGCGCACCAGCGTCAGTCGCTCGCCGGATCGGTGCGCGGCCACCAGCAGCCGCACGGCCTCGGTCTCACCCTCGGTGGCGTCCGGTGCGGCCCGGCGCCGCTCCACCGCGAGGGCGCACCCGGTCACGGTCCCCGGCCAGGCGAGGTGGCCCAGGTAGTCCGTCAGGTCGGTGCCGGCGGGCAGCTCCTGCTCCACGGCGGTCAGGGCGCCCGCGTCGGCCAGGGCGTCGGCCAGGGAGGGCTCGGCGGCCACCAGGTCGGTGGTCGGCACCAGGGCGAACGCCCGGTCCGGCTGGCCCCAACCGTCGGCGGCCACGTGCTGCTCGGTCTCGCGGGCCACGACGAGCAGGTCGCTCGGCGGGGCGCCGGGCCCCTCGGCATCGGGGGACGGGGTGCTGCTCTGCGTCGTTTCCACGCCCCCAGTCTCCCGCACCGCCCGGGCGGTGGGCGCGGATGTGACGTGTCCTACCCTGAGGCCCCACCTGCCCCCTCCTGTCGCGAAGGACGGCCTGCGATGGCGTCTCCGGTCCCCACCCTGCGCCGCGGACCCCGGCGGCTCCTGGCCGTCCTGGGCGCGATCCTGGCGCTGGTGGTCGCGGTCTCCCTCGGGGCTGGCTTCTGGACGGACCTGCTCTGGTACCGCTCGGTCGACCACCAGGGGGTCTACTGGCGGGTGGCGCTCTGGGCCGGGGGACTGTTCGTCCTCGGCTTCGCCGCCAGCTGGCTGGTGGTGGCCGGCGCCCTGCGGGCGGCGTACCGCTCGCGCCCGGCCCGCGACCCCGAGATGGCCCCCTTCGACCCGGTTGAGAAGTACCGGCAGCAGGTCGCCGGGTCGCGCCGCCTGCTCATGCTCGGCATCCCGACCCTGGTGGGTCTGTTCATCGGGCTGGCCTCCGCCAGCGCCTGGCGCGAGGCGATGCTGTGGTGGCACCGCGAGCCGTTCGGCGAGGTGGACCCGCAGTTCGGGCACGACATCGGCTTCTACCTCTTCACCGTCCCCCTGCTCGGCATCGTGGTCGACCTGCTGCTGGCGGTGCTGCTCATCGCGCTCGTGGGGAGCGTGACCACCCACTACCTGGCCGGTGCGCTGTCGGTCCGCCGGCACGCGGACGGGCACCACGTCACCCCGGCCGCCGCCCTGCAGATCGGCGCCCTGGTCGCCGCCGCCCTGGTCACCAAGGGGCTCGACCTGCTGGTGGGCCGCTGGGAGCTCACCACCGTGATGGGGCCGCGCACCGCCGGGCCGGGGTACACCGACGTGCACGCCCGCCTGCCGATGCTGGCGATCCTGGCCCTGACGGCCGTACTGCTGGCCGGGGTGGTGCTCTGGTCGGCGCGGCGGCGCGTCTGGAAGCTCCCGGTGGCCGGCCTGGCGGTGCTGGTGGTCACCTCGCTGGTGGGGCTGGGCATCTACCCGGCGCTGCTGCAGCGCTTCCTCGTCGACCCGTCGGCCGCCTCCCGCGAGGCGCCGTACATCCAGCGCGGCATCGACGCCACCCGCGCGGCCTACGGCATCGAGGACGTCGAGGTCGTGCCCTACGACGCGCGCACCGCGGCCACCGAGGACGCGCTGGCGCAGGACCGGGAGTCGATCCCCGGTGTGCGCCTCATGGACCCGGCGGTCATCAGCCGCACCGTCAAGCAGCTGCAGGGCATCCGGAACTACTACCAGTTCCCCGAGGCGCTGGACGTCGACCGCTACGAGGTCGACGGCGAGCCCGAGGAGCACGTCGTGGCCGTGCGCGAGCTGGACCTGGACGGCCTGCCCGCCTCGCAGCGCAACTGGGTGAACGACCACACCGTGTTCACCCACGGCTTCGGCATGGTGGCCGCGGACTCCTCGGAGAAGTCCGCCAAGGGCGAGCCGGTGTTCACCGAGCAGAACATCCCGCCCACCCAGGAGCTCGGCGGTGAGGACTACGAACCGCGCGTCTACTTCGGCGAGTTCTCGCCGGAGTACTCGATCGTCGGCGCCCCGGAGGGGGCGGAGCCGCGTGAGCTCGACCACCCCGACGGCTCGGACACGGGGCAGCGCAACACCACCTACGACGGCTCCGGCGGCGTGCCGGTGGGCAACTGGTTCAACCGGCTGGCCTACGCCATCACCTACGGCGAGGGGAACTTCCTGCTCGCCGACGCGTTCAACAGCGAGTCGCGCCTGCTGGACCACCGGACCCCGCGGGAGCGGGTCGAGCGCGTGGCGCCCTGGCTGACCCTGGACGGCGACGCCTTCCCGACCGTGGTGGACGGCCGCATCGTCTGGGTGGTGGACGGGTACACGACCTCCACCGACTACCCCTACTCGGAGACGACCAATCTCGAGCAGGCCACCGCCGACGGCGCGACGGCGCAGAACTCCAACCTTGCCACCGCCAGCGGTCGGGCGAACTACCTGCGCAACTCGGTGAAGGCCACGGTGGACGCCTACGACGGCTCGGTCACCCTCTACGCCTGGGACGAGGAGGACCCGATGCTGAAGGCCTGGCGCAAGGCCTTCCCGGGAACGGTCAAGCCGCGCTCGGAGATCAGCGGCGAGCTCATGTCCCACCTGCGCTACCCGCAGGACCTGTTCAAGGCGCAGCGGGAGATGCTGCAGCGCTACCACGTGACCTCGGCCGGGGCCTTCTTCGGCGGGCAGGACTTCTGGCGCGTGCCGCCGGACCCGACGCAGGACGACGAGCGGGTGCAGCAGCCGCCCTACTACCTGGGCGTGCAGATGCCGGGGCAGGAGGAGCCGCGCTTCTCACTGACCAGCACCTTCAAGCCGGTCGGTGAGCGGGAGGTGCTCTCGGGCTTCCTGGCCGTCGACGCCGATGCGGGCTCGCAGGCCGGCACCCCGCGCGACGGCTACGGGGACCTGCGCATGCTGGAGCTGCCGCGGGAGACCAGCGTGCCCGGTCCGGGGCAGGTGCAGAACGACCTGACCTCGTCGAACACCTCCTCGAAGGACTTCTCGCAGACGCTGTCGCAGTTCCTCTCGCTGAACCAGCAGCGGGGGTCGGACGTCGAGTTCGGCAACCAGCTCACGCTGCCGGTCGGCGGTGGTGTGCTCTACGTGGAGCCCATCTACGTGCGCTCCACGGGGGACTCGAGCTACCCGCTGTTGCGGCTCGTGGTGGTCGCCTTCGGCAACGAGCTGGCCTGGGGCGACACCCTGGACTCGGCCCTGGAGCAGCTCTTCTCGCAGGACGGGGGGTCCGGCGACGGCAAGGGTGACGGCGACGGCGGCCAGAGCGGTGACGGGAAGGGTGACGACTCCTCCGGAGCCACGGACGAGAAGGCGCTCGCCGAGGCCCTGCAGGACGCCGAGGACGCGATGAAGGAGGCCGACGAGGCCCTGGAGGAGGGCGACTTCGCGGCCTACGGCAAGGCCCAGGAGAAGCTGCGCGACGCCATCGAGCGCGCCACGAAGGCCTCCCCGGAGGGCGGCCGGGTGACTGTGGATCCCTCCGCTGAGGCCCCGGAACCGCAGGAGTGATGCGCGTCTCACGCCGCGGGCTTGCATGGAGGTCCCCTGTCCCGTAATGTATGTCTCTGCCGACGCGGGGTGGAGCAGTTCGGTAGCTCGCCGGGCTCATAACCCGGAGGTCACAGGTTCAAATCCTGTCCCCGCTACCAAGTGCCCACCGTCTCGAGAGAACATCTCGGGGCGGTGGGCTTTTTCGTGTCCGGAGACGTGCTCGGGGAGGGGTCGTCCACCCCCGGGTCCCGCTCCGGCGGCACTGATGGGGTACACGGTGTCCCGAGTGGGTACGGTTGGGTGCGAACCATCGCGGTTCACCCTGCTCGTCCGCGATTCACCGAGGAGACCCACGTGTCCGTTCAGTCCGCCCAGAACACTGCCGCGCCCGCGGCCTCGACCGGTCGTCGCCGCGTCGTGATCGTCGGTTCCGGTTTCGGTGGCATCGCCACCGCCACGGCACTGGCCGACGCGAACGTCGACATCACGCTCATCAGCAAGACCGACAGCTTCCTCTTCGTGCCGATGCTGTACCAGGTCGCCACCGGTCTGATCACCGAGCACGAGGTCGCCCCCGCCATCGGCGAGGTGCTCTCGGGTCAGGACAACGTGACGGTCGTCCAGGCCGCGGTCACCGACATCGACGTCGAGGGCAAGGCCGTCATCGCCACCATCGACGGCGCCGAGGCCCGCTACTCCTACGACGACGTGGTCTTCGCCGCCGGTGCCGGCCAGTCCTACTTCGGCAACGACCACTTCGCCGAGTTCGCCCCCGGCATGAAGACGGTCGAGGACGCCCTCTATCTGCGCTCGCTGATCTTCGACTCCTTCGACCGCGCGGAGACCGCCGCCGCCGAGGGCCGCATGGAGGACGCCCGCAAGGCCCTCACCTTCGTCGTCGTCGGCGCCGGCCCGACCGGTCTGGAGCTCATCGGCCAGCTCGCGGAGATCTGCAACCGCACCCTGACCGACCAGTACCAGCACATCGACACCACCCAGGCCCGCCTGATGCTGGTCGAGGGGCTGGGCCAGGTCATGCCGCCCTTCTCCGAGAAGCTCGGCGCCTCCGCGCAGCAGCAGCTGGAGGACCTGGGCGTCGAGGTGCGCCTGAACACCATGGCCACCGACGTGGACGCCGACTCGATCACCCTCACCGTGAAGGGCCAGGAGCCCGAGCGTGTGGAGGCCGGCACCAAGATCTGGGCCGCCGGTGTGCAGGCCGCCCCGATCGGCAAGGTCGTCGCCGACAAGGCCGGTGCCGCCACCGACCGTGCCGGCCGCGTCGAGGTGCAGCAGGACCTGACCCTGCCGGGCCACCCGGAGATCTTCTTCGTCGGCGACATGATCAAGCTCGAGGGCGCCCCGGGCGTGGCGCAGAACGCCATGCAGTCCGGTGCGCACGCCGGGGAGACCATCGGCCGCCGCACCGTGGGCCTGGAGACCACCGAGCCGTACCAGTACCACGACAAGGGCTCCTTCGCCGTGATCGCGCGCGCCAAGGCCGTGGGTTACCTGGGTGCTGACAAGAAGATCGAGCTCACCCGCGTCCCGGCCTGGCTGATGTGGCTGGGCATCCACCTGGCCTACCTGCCGGGTCTGCGCAACCGTGCGATGGCCCTGAAGGCGTGGGTCACCGACGCCATCGGCGCCCCGTCGCCGGAGGTCAAGGAGATCACCTCCCACCAGGCGCCGAGCACCCACCTCGGCGAGCGCGCCCGCGGCTGACCCCGCCCGCGCGGCGACGCGTTCGAGCAGTCCCGACGCCCTCCCACCGGATGCCTGTGCGGAGGGCGTCGGGTTGCGACGTAGGGTGGCGCGCATGCCCGTGGAGCTCCCCCTGGTCGAACGCACCCTGCCCAATGGCCTGCGCGTGGTCGTGCAACCCGACCGAACCGCCCCGGTGGTCGCCGTCAACCTGTGGGTGAGGGTCGGGTCCGGGCACGAGGAGCCGGGGCACACCGGGTTCGCGCACCTCTTCGAGCACCTCATGTTCCAGGGGTCGGCGAACGTGGCCACCGGGGAGCACTTCGCACGGCTCATGGAGGTCGGCGGCTCGGCCAACGCGACGACGGCCCTGGACCGCACCAACTACTTCGAGACGCTGCCCTCCGGCGCGCTGGACCTGGCGCTCTGGCTGGAGTCCGACCGCCACCTGCTGCTGCGCGAGGCGCTGGGCCAGTCGACGCTGGACAACCAGCGCGCGGTCGTCGTGGAGGAGAAGCGCCAGCGCTACGACAACCAGCCCTACGGCAGCGCCTTCCACTGCATGCAGGCGGCGCTCTTCCCGGCCGGGCACCCGTACCACCACCCGACGATCGGTTCCATGGACGACCTCGCGGCGGCCTCGCTGGCCGACGCGCACGCCTTCCACACCCGCCACTACCGGCCGGACACGACCGTCCTCACGCTGGTGGGCGACGTCGACCCCGAGCACGCGATGGAGCGGGTGGCCCACTGGTTCGGCGACTGGCAGGCCCCTGCCGAGCCGCCGCAGACCCCGCCACAGGCGCCTCTCGGGCCGCTCACCGGTGACGGTCCGCGCTTCACCCACGTGCCCGACGGCGTTCCCTCCACCCGGGTGCACGTGGCCTTCCGCGCACCGGGGGAGGAGGACGCCGACCACCTGCCACTGGCCATGGGCATGGACGTCGTGGCCGGCCTGGCCTCCTCCCGCCTCTCGGCGCGGATGCTGCGTCGCGAGGAGTCCGTCCACGGAGTCTCCGGGCACGTCCTCGGCTCGGCCGCCGGGGTCTCCCCGGGGTTCGTGGTCGCCGACGTGGCCGACGGGCACGACCCGCGGGCGGTGGCCGCCACCATCGTGGAGGAGCTGGGGCGCGTCGCGCAGGAGGGCGTGTCCGCCGACGACGTCAGCACCGTCATCGCCGACAGCGAGCGCGCCTGGCTCTCCAGCCTGGCCCACGTGGACCAGCGGGCCGACGTCCTCGGGCACTTCGCCAGCCTGCGCGGGGGAGCCCCCCGGGCCTGGGAGTGGTTGGACGAGGTGCGCGGCGTGACCACCGAGCAGGTGCAGGCCGCCGCCGAGAGGTGGTGGCAGCCCGGCGCCTTCGAGGTGCTGGTCTTCGAGCCGCAGGAGGAGACGCGATGAGCACGCCGGACCGCACCACCGCCCCCGGGGTCGAGACCCCGCGCCCGTGGGCCCACCCCGACTCCACCGTCCACGAGCTCGACGGGGCCCGCTCGGTGCGGGTCTTCGAGATGCCGGGTCAGCCGGTCGTCTGCGTCGAGATCACCCTGCCCATGCCGTGGGCCGCCGAGCCGCGGGAGCTCGAGGGCATCGGCGTCATCGTGGCGGCGACCCTCGAGGAGGGGACGCAGGACCACTCGGCCGACGAGCTGGCCCGTGCCTTCGAGCGGGCGGGCGTGGACCTGGGCATCAGCTCCACCGAGCTCGGGCTCGTGGTGAGCCTGGAGATGACTCCCGAGCACCTGACGGACGGGCTGGACCTGGTGACCGAGCTGCTGGCCCGCCCCACCTTCCCCGAGGCCGCCGTGGCCCGGGAGGTCCGGGGCCGGCTGTTCGACATCGCGCAGGAGATGAACACCCCAGCGGTGCGGGCGGCGCGGGAGTTCGCGGCGCTGCTCCACGGCCCCGAGGCCCGGGCCGGGCGTCCGGGGGCGGGATCGGCCGAGACCGTGCAGGCCGTGACCCGCTCCGACGTGGTGGCCCACCACCGCGCGTGGGTGCGCCCCGCCGGTGCGCAGGTGGTCGTGGCCGGGCCGGTGGGGGCCTCCGAGGTGGTCGCGGCCGTGCAGGAGCACCTGGTGGACCCCTGGCGTGAGGCCGTGGCCGGGTGGGAGGAGCCGGCGGGGGAACTGTCCGTGACCGGCACGGCACCGGGCGCCACCACGCCCGCGTCCGCTGCCGCCTCGGCACCGGGGACGGGAGGGGCCGACGACGCCCCGCTGGAGCTGCTCGTCATCGAGCGCCGTGGCGCCGCCCAGACCGAGGTGCGCCTGGGCTGGATCGGCCCCACCCGCCACGTCGAGGGCGGATACGCCCCCTACGCGCCGCTGGCGGTCCACGTGGGTGCCTCGCCCACCTCGTTGCTCGACGAGGTGCTCCGCGAGGAGAAGGGCTGGACCTACGGCATGCGTGCGGCCTTCCGTCCGAGGGCCGGGCGGGGCGAGTTCATGGTCTCCGGCAGCTTCACCACCGAGGCCACCGCCGAGGCCGTGCACGAACTCGTGCGCCTGCTGCGGGGAGTGGACGCCGGCATCGAGGAGGCGGATGCGGTGGCGGCCCGCGACTTCGCGCTGCTCACCGCCCCCATGCGCTACGCGACCGGCCAGGTGGTGGCCCACGAGGCCGCGGTGCTCGGGCTCGACGGTCTCTCGCCGGAGTTCACCACGCGCACCCTGGCCGAGCTGGCCGAGGTGGACGCCGCGGCCATGACGCGCGCCTGGCGCCGGTGGTCCGGCGGCCGCTGGGTGATGGTGCTCGTGGGCGACCACGCCGTGTGGGGCGCGGGCCTGGACGGCCTCACGCCCCACACGCGGGTGCTGCCGGCGCCCGGCGTCTGAGCCGGGCACCGTCAGGAGGAGCGGCGTTGGTGTCTTCCTCGAAGCCGTCGTGGGTTGCGGAGCTGCGGGTCAGGGTGACCGCAGGCTTGCCGGTCAGAGCGTCAGGTAGGTAGGTGGCGCTCGCGGGTATCCGGGTCCCGGCGACCCGTCCAGGGCGCACCGGGGGCAGGTGCCAGTGACGACGTGACCACGACGTCATGCTTATGCACCCGCAGGGGCTTGCGGGCCTTGGTCACCAGCCGATCCTTCTGGTCACTGAGCGGCTTCATGAGGAGCGCCCGGCCACGGCCCTTGTCAGGGAACTCGACGTGCAGTGCGATCCTGATGGAGGAACAGGCCATGGCCCTGCGGCCGAAACCCATCCGGTCCGAGACCTCTGGTGCGCGACTCCAGAGTGCCAGCAGACCCATGGTTCCGATGACCTTGCGGACGATCTCGTCGGGGAGGTCTTGCGGTGGGCGGGCGCCGGGGTAGGTGTAGTCCTTCACCTCGATGAGCCAGAGATCGTCTCCGTCGATGGCCACCACGTCACAGCCCTTGATGCCGAATCCCCTGGCGTCGGAGTACTCCGGGGTGTCGTCGAACGCCAGCAGGTCCCACGCGGCCGGGAAGGTCAGGATGGTGCCGTCGACGGACAGTGCGTTCGCCATGGCTCACCAAGTGAGGTACCGGTCGGACTGCTCGGCCTCGGCCGCAAGGGCGGCGAACATCCCGAGGTCATCCAGGGCGTCAACGGTCTCGGCCACCACCGGGGCGGTGGTCGAGTCATGCTCTCCGTCGCGCCGAAGACCGACGTAGCGGATCGGAACCTCCATGTCGCTCATGGCCATCTCCCGGAGCAGGTACATGCTGTGGGTGGTGACGAAGACCTGGGAACCTTGTGCTGCGAGAGTCAGCAGTGCGTGGGTCACCGCCTTCTGTGACCGAGGGTTCAGGTTGGCCTCGGGCTCGTCCCAGAACAGGTATCCACCTTGCAGGAGCACTCCGTTGGCGACGAGCCGCATCACCATCGCCAGCTTGCGGTGGCCCTCGGCCAGAAGGGATGCCTCGAGGTTGCCCACACCGGGCTGGCTCAGGAAGAACTGGCCGTCCTTCTCCACCACGGTCCCCCCGTCCAGGAGTGCGGAGAAGGGCTGCATGACCTCAGCGGCGTTGGCCGCTCGTGGACCCCGAAGTGCCGGGCGCTGCAGGAGAGCGACCGTGTCCCGCCAGGTTTCCTCGAAGGGCGTCACGCGCGTGTCATAGAGCGCCGTGAAGCTGGCTCCCAGCGACAACAACTCGTGGGAGGGCAGAAATACGGGAGTGTCGTCGAGCTTGCGATTGGGAATGCTGTCGACAGTGACCTCGGTACGGGACTGCGAGGAGAAGTTGTACGACAACGGCTCGCCGATTCCTGCGAATTTGACGGAAAGGTCAGCGGAGGTGCGACCTCGGAGGCGCCGCGCCAAGCGGCCCAGAGAGGCAGGGCGAAAGACACCCTCCAGTTTGGATGCCAGCCGACGCTGCAGTTCCGCCTTGGTGAGGTGGTCGCTCTGTACCAGGGTCGCAGTGCTGGCGTAGAGAAGCTTCAACAGCTGGGACTTGCCCGTGGCGTTGTCACCGACGATGACATTCACTCCGGGGGCTAGATCGATGTCCACCCGCTCGAACGGGCCGAATGACTCGGCGCGGAGTTGCGTCACGGGGTGCTGTGCCATGCGGCGATCGTAACCGTGGGCGACCACGCCGTGTGGGGCGCGGGCCTGGACGGCCTCACGCCCCACACGTGGGTGCTGCCGGCGCCGGGTCCCTGAACCCGGGTGCCGCGGGTCAGCAGCCGACCGGCGGCACCGTGATGGCGAAGTCGGGGAGGAACACGCGCTGGTCGCGGTCCTGGTGGTTGCTGGTCTCGGCCCAGTTCTCGTAGGTGACGGTGAACTGGGTGAGGTCCTCGCCGTGAGCGGCCACGTTGTTGGCGCCGGACTCGTTGGGGATGGTCTCTGCGTAGGTGGAGCGGTACCAGAGGCGGCCGTCGGCCACCTGGATCTCGTCGAGGTTGGCGCTGGGGGTGGTCGTGAGGTTGGTGGAGAACCCGACTGCGTCCCAGAAGTCCACGGCGGTCTCGTCGGCGTAGTAGTCCAGGTCCGTCACCTGGAAGTCGATGGTGGCGATCGCGCGGTCGAACGTGAACGTGACGTCCTGGTAGCCACCCTGGCCCTGGTGGTTCAGGTCGTTCTGGTGCAGCACCAGGCCGCTCTGGCCCGTGCCGCCGATGTCGAAGTTGCTCAGGGCCAGGTTGTCGTTGGCCGTGCCGAGCCCGTCGTCGGTGGGCACCCCGCCGGCCTCCATGTTGACGAAGGTGGCGTTCACCTCCATGCGCAGGGAGCTGCCGTCGGAGAGGGGGATGTCGTAGTAGCCGTGGGTGTCCGACACCCGCGTGTAGTGGGCGGACTCCCAGTCCACGGTGCAGGGGATGGGTGTGCAGGGGCTGGCGGCGACGGCGGGGGCGGCGGTGACAGCGACGGCGGGCGCACTCCAGGCAGCGCCACGCAGCACGGCGCGACGGGTGGCCTGGGCGGACTGCTTCCCCCAAGGTGTGTGTGGGGAGGGTGTTGAAGATCCCTCCGCCGGCCATCTTCAAGGTGGAAGACCCACTCTATGGGCTGTCGGTGAAAGGATTCACGGATGCCGAATATTCACGTGAAGGGAATTCAATTTCAGCGCAAAGGAATTCGATGAGGTACTCTTGACAGATTGCCCACGGGCAGAAGAAATGTGTCGAATGTCACAGCGATTGCGTGCTTCGTCACTCCCCGGCGCGGGCCACTAGAAGCCGCCGCAGGGAGTCCAACCGCTCCTGCCCGCCGACCCCGGCATGACCCCCGGTCGCCCACTCGTCGAGGGCGCAGTCATCGACCCCGGCGTGCGGGCAGCCCCGGGGGCACTCCGCCGTACCGGGTGCGAGGTCGGGGAACAGCCCCACCAGGGCGTCGCCGTCCACGTGGGCCAGCCCGAAGGACCGGATGCCGGGGGTGTCCACCACCCAGCCGCCGTCGGGCAGCTCCAGCGCCATCGCCGAGGTGGACGTGTGCCGCCCGCGCCCGGTGGTGTCGTTGACCCCGCCGGTGGCGCGTCCTGCGCCGGGCACCAGCTCGTTCACCAGGGTGGACTTGCCGACCCCGGAGTGCCCGACCAGCACGCTCCAGCGGTCGGCGACCAGGTGGTGCACCGCCCCGAGCCCTTCGTGCGGGTCGTCGCCGGACCGCGAGACCACCACCGTCGGCACGTCCAGCGCGGCGTACTGCTCGATCAGCGGTGCCGGGTCGGCCACGTCGGCCTTGGTCACCACGAGGGCCGGCTCGATGCCCGCGTCCCAGGCCGCCACCAGGCAGCGGTCGATGAGGCGCGGTCGGGGCTCGGGGTCCGCCGTGGCGGTGACGATGAGCATGCGCGCCACGTTGGCCACCAGCACCCGCTCGACGGGGTCGGTGTCGTCCGCCGTGCGGCGCAGCAGGCTCTGCCGGGGCTCCCGGCGCACGATGCGGGCCAGCGCATCGGGGTCGCCGGACAGGTCGCCCACCAAGGCCACGTCGTCCCCGACGACGATGCCCTTGCGTCCCAGCTCACGGGCCTTCATGGACCGCACGCGCACGCCGTCGACCAGCACGTCGAAGCGCCCCCGGTCCACCGCCAGCACCCGCCCGCGGGCGGCGTCCTCGTGGGAGGGGCGCTGCTTGGTGCGGGGGCGCGAGCCGCGCTTGTTCGGGCGGACGCGCGCGTCGGCCTCGCTGTAGTCCGAGAGGCGGCGGGCCATCAGCGACCGGCCCCCACCATCGCGTCCCAGAGGCGGTCGAAGCCCGGCACGGTCTTGGCGGTGGTGGCGATGTCCTCCACCTCGACGTCCGGCACCCGCAGACCGAGCACGGCCCCGGCCATGGCCATGCGGTGGTCGGCGTAGGTGTGGAAGGTGCCCCCGTGCAGCGGTCGGGGCGTGATGAGCAGGCCGTCGTCCAGCTCCTCCACCTGCCCGCCGAGGGCGTTGATCTCCGTGGCGAGCGCGCTCAGCCGGTCGGTCTCGTGGCCGCGCAGGTGCGCGATGCCGGTGAGTCGGCTGGGGGAGTCCGCCAGGGCCGCGGTCGCGGCGACCACCGGCGTCAGCTCCCCGGCGCCCGACAGGTCGGCCTCGATGCCGTGGAGCGCGCCACCGGTGACCGTCAGTCCGCCGTCGCCTAGCTCGCACCGGGCTCCCATGCGGGTCAGCAGGTCACGGATCTGGTCCCCGGCCTGCGTCGTCTCGGCCGGCCAGCCGGGCACCGTCACCCGGCCGCCCGCGACGGCGGCTGCGCAGAGGAAGACCGCGGCGCTGGAGAGGTCGGGCTCCACCGTGATGTCGAAGGGGTCGGGGCGCTTGCCCTCCACCCACCAGGTGGACGGGTCGCGCTGCTCGGCCACCACGCCGGCGCGGACGAGGGCGGCACAGGTCATAGCGACGTGCGGGAGGCTCGGCACTGTCCCGGTCGCGCGGACCGTCAGCCCGTCGCGCACGGTGCACCCGGCCAGCAGGAGCGCGCTGACGAACTGCGACGAGGCCGTGGCATCCACCTCGACCGCCGCGTCATCGGGGTCCACCGGGTGCAGCGCGCCGGAGAGCAGCAGCGGCAGCGCGCTGTCCGGGTCGTCGGCCCCGTGGCCCAGTTGGGGGTTCACCGTCATGCCCAGCGAGCGCACCGCGTCCAGCAGGGGGGCGATGGGGCGGTGCCCCAGGCGCGGGTCGCCGGTGAAGGTCACCGGCCCGTGGGCCAGCGAGGCCAGCGGCACCAGGAAGCGCAGGACGGTGCCGGCCAGACCGCAGTCCACTGGTGCCTCGGGGGCGTGCCAGGCGGCCGCGGGGGAGACCGTCCACGTGGTGGTGCCCGCGAGGTCAGTGCCCTCGTGGACCTCGTGGCCGAAGGAGCGCAGTGCCTGCACCATCAGGCGTGTGTCCCGGGCCTCCAGCGGTGCGGTCAGAGTGCACGGTCCTGTCGCGAGCGAGGCGAGTGCGAGCCACCGGTTGGTCCACGACTTGGAGCCGGGCACGGCCACCGTGGCGTCCAGCGGCGAGGCGGCCAGGGGTGCGGGGTAGGCGGGGGAGCATGCCGCAGGGCGCGGGTCAGCACCGGAGTGCTGCCCGCGCCCTGCGAGTCGTTCGTTCACCGGGACGCTCAGGCGTTGACGGTCTTCTTGGCCGACTTCACGGCGTCGTCGACGGCGTCCGAGACGCGGTCGAGCATCGAGTCCTTGCGCTTCTTGGCCACGAACACGTTCTTGGCCGACTTGCCGCCCAGCTTGGCGGTCTTGCCACCCAGCTTGCCGCTCATCTTCGCGGACTTGCCGCCCAGCTTGGCCTGGGTGCCCAGCAGGCTGGACACACCGGCGGCCTTGCCCGCGGCCTTGCCGGCGGAACCGGTCAGGTTGGCCTTGGCCTGCAGCGCCTTGTTCTCGGCACGCACGGCCATCAGGTCCTTCTTCAGGCCGGCGACGGTGGTGGCGTGCTCGGTGCGCTCCGTGGCCAGGTCGGCCAGGTGCTGGGCGCGCCAGGACAGGCCGGGCTTGCCGGCGGTGTCGGCGGCGGCGACCAGCAGGCCACCCGCGATCGCGAGGTTCTTGAGGAACTGGATCTGGTCCCCCTGACGCTCCTCGCCGTCCTTCTCCCAGAAGCGGTGGGCGGTCAGGTTGACGGCGGTCACGTCCGCGGCCAGGGCCAGGGCGCACGCACGGGGCGCGACACCGAGGGAGAGACCGGCACCGGCGATCACGGAGACGTAGCCGTGCAGCTTCATGAGCTGCGAGCCGTCGACGGGCACGCCGACCGGCTCGAGCACGGTGCGGTTGAACTCCTCGGCCACCTCGGCGCCGTGCTCGGAGTCCTTGATGTGGTTGATGCCGGTGGCGACGAAGAGGCCACCGAGCATCGGGCGGGCGATCATGCGGATGGGGTCCATCACGTACTCCTTGATAGGGGATGGGCTCTGGTTGCCAGACTAACGGTGTCGCCTTCCGGCGTCGCGTGGGCAGGTCGGTGATGCTCGCCACCCGTGACGGATCAGTGCAGCGGGCGGGCAGGGACTCCTGCGACGACCTGTCCGTCAGGAACGTCCTTCACGACCACGGCGCCGGCGCCCACCGACACGTCCTTGCCCAGAGTCGTTCCCTGGCGGATCGCGGCTCCGGTCCCGACCGTGCTCCGGGCGCCGATGCACACGTCTCCCGAGATCGAGGCGTTCGGCATCACCGTGACCCCAGGGCCGAGTTGACTGTCGTGACCGACCGCGGCACCGCGGCCGACATGGGTGTGCGAGCCCAGTTCGATGTTGGTGGTGACCGTCGCGAACGGGAACACGACGCACCCCTCGTGCATGCGGACGTCGGGGCCGATGTGGGCCTGGGCGCTCACGAGTGTCGCCTCCACCAGGCCCGCGTCCAGAGCGCGCTCGGCCAACTCCAGCCGAATCGCGCCCGAACCGATGCCCACGGTGAACCTGGCACCGGGGAAGCGTGCGAGCTCTTCGGTGCCACCGAGGTTGCGGAGTGAGATGCGCTCGAGTACCTCGGGGTCCGGAGACCCATCGTCCACCGCTCCCAGGACGTCAGCGGGAGCCGGGGGGAGTGCGCCGGCTCGCACCAGAGCCAGTACCTCGCGGGCGTGACCCCCTGCGCCGACCAGCACCAGTTGTGACGATCCGTCCGGACGCTTGTTACGAGAGATGGACACGGCACGTACTCTATGGCCGACGGAAAGTGCTCGGGAGAGAGGGAACCCGCGTGGCTACGCACGAGGTCGAGGTCAGGGAACGACTTGACCTCATTCATGCCCTGTGCCAGTACGTGGCGGACTCCTCGGGAGTGGACATCCTGGCAGTCAAGGGAGCGGTCGCCCGCGAGCAGTTCACGGCAAGGACCCGGATCGGCACCGACGTGGATGTCCTCGTGCGGCCCGGTCAGGCGGACCGCTTCGTGGAGGCGCTCACTCGGGGCGGCTGGACGATCGGCCGGGAGGCGCACGATCTGGATCTGTCGAACCACGCCGTCGTCCTCGAGCACCCTCTCTGGGCCCTCACCATCGACGTGCACCGACACTTTCCCGGGTTCTCGGCCTCGCCGACCGATGTCTTTCGCCGCCTGTGGGCGGAGCGCGAGTACATACGTCTTGGCGGTCGCGATTGCGCAGTCCCGAAGCGGTGTGCCCACGGTGCCGTGCTGATCGTGAATGCCGCGCGAAACCCGATGGATCGTGACGCCAAGCTCGTCCACGATGGGTGGACGACCCGTGAGTTCGAGCGTGGCGTGAGGATGGTGCACGAGCTCGGAGGGGCCCAGGCCGCGGCCACTCGGTTGCCTGAGTTGTTCCACCCCGAGCGGCGCTCCCACTACTGGCAGGTGGTGAGCAACCAGCCCACCGGGACGGCGATGTGGCTCGCCCGCATCTGGGACACACCGGGTGTGATGCCGCGGTTGAGGCTCTTGGCCTATGCGCTGGTCCCCCCGCCTCTGTGGGGTGAGCGCAACGGTTGGGCGCAACGTCTGCGGCGCACGCCGGAGCACTGGGCGAAGGGGCTGCGCCAGTTGCCGGGTGCAGTGCGACGTCTCGTGCGTATGGCTTGGGGTTCCCGGCGGTGAGCACGGAAGACGTCCGTGACGGACAGGGACCGCGCGTGTGACTGGCGGCACAGTCTGATCAGTACCGTCCTCCCGACGCCTCTCCGGGGATGGACTACCTTGGGGGCCGTCCCGAACCCCAGTCTGGAGCCACGATGCGTATTCTGATCACTGGAGGAGCCGGGTTCATCGGCTCCAACCTCACCCGCCTCGCCCTGGACAAGGGGCACCAGGTGGTGGTCGTTGATGACCTCTCCACTGGGTACCGGGACAACCTGGACGGGCTCGATGTGGACTTCCGTGAGGGCTCGATCCTTGACGACGAGCTCATGGCCTCGGCCATGGAGGGCGTCGAGTCGGTGACGCACCTCGCCGCCCTCGGCAGCGTGCCGCGCTCCATCGCGAACCCCCGTGCCACGCACGAGGCCAATGCGACCGGCACGTTGCGTGTGCTCGAGGCCGCGCGTGACGCAGGGGTCAAGCACGTGGCCTGTGCCTCGTCCAGCTCGGTGTACGGCATGAACCCGGCGATGCCCAAGCACGAGCGCGAGTGGGTTCGGGCGATGTCCCCGTACGCCGTCTCCAAGCTGGCCACCGAGCAGTACACCCTCGCCTTCCAGCAGTCCTACGGCATGGACACCTTGGCGTTCCGCTTCTTCAACGTCTACGGGCCGCGGCAGCGGGCCGGCCACGTGTACGCCGCGGTCATCCCGATCTTCCTGGACGCCCTGCTCAAGGGGGAGGCACTGCCGGTCAACGGTGACGGCTCCAACTCCCGCGACTTCACGTACGTGGGCACCGTGTGCCGAGTCCTTCTGGATGCTGCCGAGCGCAAGGTGACCAATCCCGAGCCGGTGAACCTTGCATTCGGCACCAACACGACGCTGCTGGAACTCATCGACCAGATTCAGGAGGTCTCCGGCCAGGCCGCGGAGGTCGTGCACCGGGACCCGCGCCCGGGCGACGTAAAGCACTCCCAGGCGATGAACGACTCCCTCATGTCGCTGTTCCCCGACGTGGAGCCCGTGACCCTGGAGCAGGGCATCGCCGAGACGCTCGAGTACTTCAGGTCGCTCTGAAGGAGCCTGGGCGCATGCGCGTGCTGATCCTCCTGAAGACGAATGAAGGGGGGATGTGGATCCTCCCCCAGATTCGGGCGCTGCGGGCTCGGGGGGAGGAAGTCGTCGTCTGCATACCGGAAGGGGACGGCAAGCTCCGCCGAGCTCTGGACGGCGAGAGCATCGAGGTCCTGCCGAGCCCGTTCGACTTCGAGTTCGGGCCGCGCTTCTCGACGTTGCGGGGACTGCTCGCGTTGCGGAGCCTTGTTCGTCAGGTGTGCCCTGACGTCGTGCTGTACCACCTCTACGCCTCGGCACTGGCGGGACGCTTGTCTACCATCGGTCTTCCGCTGCGGAGGGTCCACATGGTGGCGGGGCCGCTATACCTTGATTCACCCATCATCGCCCGGGTGGAAGGATTCCTGCGCTCTCTGGACGACACCCTCATCTCCGGTTCCGAGTACACCTTCCGGCGGTACGAGCAGCTCGCCGGTCCTCGCCCGGGGGACCACACGGTCGTGCCCTACGGCGTGGACACGGAGGCCTTCGTTCCTGCCACCCCCGAAGAACGGCGCCGGGCTCGGCGTCGACTGGGGATCCTGGAGGACGAGTTCGTGGCGATCATCGTGGCTTACGTCTACGCACCCAAGACACTCGCCGGGTACACGACCGGTGTGAAGGGTCACGACACGCTGATCGAGGCGTGGGATGAGTTCGCGGCTGGCCAGGAGGGTGTCCGCCTGCTCATCGTCGGGGGTGGCTTCGACGAAGAGGGAGAGGTCTACCGGCAGGAGCTGATGGCTCGCTATCCGGGACGCGGCTTGTTGTGGACCGGCAAGGTCACCGACGTGGCCAGTTACTACGCCGCGGCTGACGTGAGTGTGAGCCCTTCGCTCTCCGAGAACCACGGGGCGGCCTGCGAGGCCGGTGCGCTCGGGCTGCCTTCCATCGTCAGTGACGCCGGGGGTCTGCCCGAGACCGTGGACACTGCAAGTGGCTGGGTGTTCCCGCGGGGGGATGTCCCAGCCTTGGCGGACCGACTGCGGGCAGCGCACCGGGCCTTCGTGGAGGGACGTCTGCGGGCGATGGGGGTGGCTGCGCGCGACCGTATGGTGCGGTTGTTCCACTCACCCTCGGCTGCGGAGAGCGTGGCCGGTGCCGTGCAGGGCGTCGTGGGTTCCGGTGATCCGGTCGTCACGGCCTTCACGGAGGCGCACTTTCATCGAGGGCTCGCCGGGGTCACTGCACCCGATGGTGCGAATGGCGACTCGCAGTGGGGCCGGTACGCAGCGTTGGGAGGGACGCTGCGCGTTGCAGGCCGTACGTCGGCCCCGGAGGAGATCACGGGCGGTGAGGTCGTGAGCACCTCGGCTCTCGTCCCGCTGCCCGAGTACCACGGTGCAGGCGAGTTGGTGCGTGCTTCTCTGCCCTTGATCCTTGCCGTCGACCGGGCTGTCGCGCAGAGCGATCTGGTGATCTGCCGCGTCCCGGGCCCCATCGGTACCCTCGCAGCTTTGAGCGCTCGCTGCCGTGGCGTCCCCTATGTGACGGAGATGGTCGGTGACCCTCTTGACGTGCTGTCCAGTGGTGCAGCTGGGGAAGTGGCCAGACGAGCCGCCAAGGCGGCGGCCAAGGTCACCCGTTGGGTGGTGTCCCATGCCGCCGCCGCACGGTTCGTGACTCGAAGCAACCTGCAGGCGGTCTATCCGGCCGCCCCTGGCCGCCCGGTTTTTGGTATTCCCAACGTGCGTATCCCGCGTGCAAAGTTGCGCAGCGAGCCTCGCGCTATGACGGGAGAGGGGGTTCGTCTCCTGGCCGTGGGGTCGCAGGAGACGAACTACAAGGGGCACGACATCGCCATCCGCGCCCTCGGCCACCTGCGTGAAGACGGCGTCCGGGCACACCTCGTGCTCGTGGGCGGGGGTCGGCTCCACGAGGACCTGAAGGAACTCGCTGGTGAGCTCGGTCTGACGGACTCGGTGGAGTTCACCGGGGCCGTGAGCCGGTCGGAGGTGCGGCTGGCCATGGATGCGGCCGACATCTTGGTGCATCCGTCACGGACCGAGGGGCTGCCCAGGGTGGTTGTTGAGGCCATGGCCACCGGTCTCCCTGTCGTAGCGACGCCGGTCGGTGGTGTGCCGGAACTCGTGCCGCCCGATCGACTCGTGGGTGTGGATGACCACCGAGGCCTCGCTCGCGCCGTGGCAAGCCTGCTCGATCCGGTGGTCTATGAGGAGTCCTCGAGGCTCTCGCTGGAGACCGCTGAGGGGTACGTCCAGGAGCGCGTCGATGAGGCGTTCGCGGAGTGGGTTGCGACGCTCCGATCGCTCGCACAGGAGCGTCGTGCGAGGAACGGAGGCACATGACGGGAAAGGCGGGCCAGGCTCTCGCAGGCAGCCTTGCCTTCAACCTGGGCCAGTGGGCCCTCGTCGTTGCACTGAGCCGCTGGGCGGGCTTGGAGGTGATGGGGCAGTTCGCGTGGGCCCTGGCGGTGTGCACGCCTGTCTTCATGCTGACGAACCTGAGCATGCGTGTCGTTGCTCTGACCGATGAAGACATGGACCACCGGTTCCCGGACTATGCACGACTCCGTCTGTTGTGCTCCGTCGTGGGAGTTGGGTTGGTCTTTCTGCTCGCCCTGGCGCTGGGGCACCTGACGCTCGTCGTCGCCATGGTTGCTGTGGCGAAGGCCTTGGACGCGATCGGGGAGGTGTTCTACGCGTGGTTCCAACGGCAGGAACGCTTTGGGCCCGTGGCGCTCAGTCAGATCGCCAACGGGTTCCTCACGCCGTTGGCGGTGGGGGCCATGCTGCTTGGTGGTGTGCCGGCTCAGATCGCTGTGAGCGGCAGTGTCGCCGCCTCCTTCAGCGCGTTGGCGTGGCTTCTGGTTCTGGCTCAGAAGCAGGGATTGGGACCCCTCACCCTGCACTTCTGGAAGGCGAGCCCCGCCACGTCGTGGCGTGGACTCCTTCTCGTGGCGGCTCCTGCCGGGATCGCGTCGGCGGTGACGTCATTCCTGGCCAACATCCCCCGGTATGCCATCGAGGACATCCTGGGGTCCGAGGCGCTGGCCGTGTACTCGGCCATCTCCTACATCCAGATCGCGGGGCTGACCGTGGTGGGGGCCGTGGCCACGGTGCTGCTGCCACGACTGGTCTCCCTGCGTGAGAGCGGTGGTATCCGCGCAGTGGTCCGGGCGACATCCATCTGGGCGGCAGGTCTGCTGGCCCTCACCCCCGTCGGAGCAGGCGTCGCTTGGCTCCTCGGTGCGCCGGTGCTTCGCCTGCTGTACGAGAAGGACGTCTTCGTGGACGTCCCGGTCCTGGTCTGGCTCGTCGTGTCGCTGGGGCTCGCCGCGGTGGGATGGATGTTCGATCTGGGACTCGCTGCACGTCGCTTGTTCCGTGCTCAGCTGTACTCGACCCTGCTCACGGTGCTGGTGGTGGTACCGCTGGCGTGGTTCCTCACCGCCCGGGGCGGGCTCACGGGAGCTGCGGTTGCTGCTGCAACGGCAGCCTTGGTCCAGGCCATCATCCGGCTGGGCTTTCTCGTGGCGGTGCCGTCGCAGAGGCCGGTGGTGGGCGCGCCTTGAATGTGGCCTGGGTGGTGCTGCACGTCGCCGCAGGGCTGCCGGTGAGCCGCCCAGGGGTGGTGACCCGGCGCGGTTTGGTGTGAACTGAAGATCCCCAGCGATCTGGCTTACGCGTTGCGCCCGGTGAGGATCGGTGGTGTGGTCCTGGACCAGCGGAACAGCGGCGTCCTCGCGAACGGAGCAAGAGCCAGCGGGACGAGGTAACCCACCACCAACAGGATGGGGGTGACGATCCACCAAGATGTCACGCCCAGGTCCTCCAGGAAGAGCCAGCACCCTCCGATGGCTGCGCCGTGGACCAAGTACCACACGATGGAGTTCTTCCCCACCCACTGCATCCAACGGGGCCACGAGACGCGGCTTGCGCACCAGATCAGAAGCAGTACACCGCCCACGGAGAGGGCATAGGCGTGGATCCCGCGCGACCAACGCGCCTCTGGATCGAACACGACGAAGACCGACCACAGAAGAACGAACCCGGCGAGAACGCCGGGCACGGGACCGCGTGTGGACTGCCATCTCGTCATCCAGTGACGCGATGTGGCGCCCAGGAAGAAGAAGCTGCTCCACCAGGCGTAGTGGATGACCAGCTTCGCCACTGCCAGATCAGGGACGAACGTGTATGCGCCGATGGCGATGAGGGCCAAGGGGGCGGGGAAGACCCACACCGGTAGAGACTTGGCAAAGAGACCGAGCGCGTAGCAAGCGGTCAGGACCATCAGGAACCAGAGATGGTGGTAGCCGAGGACCCAGGTGCGCGGGTCAAGGAGTGCCTCCGTCTCACGGAAGGCCACGACCGTCACGAAGGTCCAGACCAGGTACGGCCAAACGATCCCCTTGAGCTTTCCGGAGATGTAACGCTTGGTTCCCTTCGTCAGCGAGGACTCCAAGAGCATGCCTGAAAGAAAGAGCAAGGTGGGCATTCGGTACGGCTGGAGGGCGAACTGCCACCGCTCAAGCCATGGAGGCGGCTCGGCTCCCAGCTGCATCGGCAGGACGGGAACGTGGAGCAACACCACTAGGAGGACGGCCAAGCCCCGTACCGCGTCCATCCATTCGATTCTTCCGTTCTTCGTCTTTCCTTCGGTCATCGTCCTACCACCCACGGTGCGTCTGCCTTCTCGGGTCTGGCATAGGGGCCGCTCTGTCCATGCCCTCAGACTCGTGAAGGCGGTGGGCCTTGTACGGCGGCTCCCGCGGTCATGGGCCGACCTCAACGTGCGACTGTTGCACCTCCGGCACGCACCCGGGGTGCAGGATCGCTGCTCGGCTGCGTGGTGCGGGGGACGGCCTTGGTTGGAGCCGTGGTGCGAGTCAGCCACACGACCAGGAGAAAGACTGCTCCGTACAAGAGCGTTGAGAGCAGCATGTCAAGGTCGCCGCGCATCGAATACATGAGGAAGGTGATGAACAGCGGCGCGAAGAAGAGTGCCGGCCGCCACGTGGTGGCCTTGGTGAGTAGGTACTTGTGGAATGCGGCCAGTAGCGCAAAGACGACAAAGACGCCGACCAGGCCCGCGTTGAGGCGCGCCTCGCCCACGAGGGAGAAGCCGTACCCCGCCTTCGCGTGGGAATCGAGATAGAACTGCACGAACCAGTCGCTCAATGAGGTGAACCCCGAGCTCGAGCCTCCACTGATCATGTTCCAGTAGGAGTGGGTCGCGTCGGTGTCATTGATGGGGTAGCGACTCAAGAGGTAGGTGTCGACGAAGAGGAGGGACCCCTGGTTGAGCACTCCGGTCGTGTCGAGGTCACCATTTCCTCGCGTCGCGAAGATCCATGTTCCCAAGACCGCGAAGGTGCCCCCGACGATCGGTGTCCATCGGGCTGAGCGCAGCAGTCCGAACGTCGTTGCATGGACGAACAGGCTGAAGATCAGGAAGATGAAGTCGCGTTCCGCTGACAGTAGTCCATAGGCAATGAAAACGACCGCGTTGAGGAAATACCACTTGCGAGCCGTCTTGTCCGGCCAGATGAAGAAGAGCATCGACAGGGCGATGGTCTCCAGAAGGACATACTGGTAGTGCAGCGCGGGGGCGGTGCCGACGGACACGGCCTTCTCAAAGGGGCTGAGGACGGCCAGCTGGAGTGCGAAGAACCCCCCGTAGAGGGTCAGGATGAAGAGGGCCACGGAGTAGCCTGTCCATCGTGTCCCGTCGTCGCGCCGCCAATAGGGGTTCGTCCGGAGGGCTTGGGAGTCCCGCGCCAGCAGGTCCACAGTGAGCCAGGCGACGAGTACGACCAGGTATGCGATGGAGGCATCCGGGACCTCTGACACCACGGTGCCTTCGTAGATGTCCTCGCCTCGCATCGTGTTTACGACGGGGCCCAAGGAGAAGAAGGCGAAGTAGGCCGCGACATAGGCCATGACGGACGAGCGTGGACCGCGCCGAAAGAGTAGGACCAGTACGACGGACGAACAGACGAGAATCTCAGTAAGGCTCACGCGCTCTCCCCGCTCCCACGGAACTCCGTCATCGTCGCCTGCCCGTCTTCGGCGATTCCTTCACGGTAAAGCACCGCGCCGACCGTGCGCGCGAGGATCTTGAGATCCAGCACCAGGCTCTGGCGGTCCACGTACTCCACGTCGAGCGCGAACCGCTCCTCCCACGTCAGGGAGTTGCGCCCCGAGGCCTGGGCCAGCCCGGTCAGTCCGGGCTTGACCTCGTGGCGCCGGGCCTGCGTGGGGGAGTAGAGCGGCAGGTACTTCATCAGGAGTGGGCGGGGGCCGACGAGGCTCATGTCGCCCCGGACGATGTTCCACAGCGTGGGGAGCTCGTCGATGCTCGTGGAACGGAGGAAGGACCCGACCCTCGTCATGCGCTCGGCATCGGTCACGCGGCCACGAGCCTCGTCCACGTGGTGCATGGTGCGGAACTTGATCATCTCGAACGGCTCACCGTGCAGACCGGGCCGCGTCTGGCGGAAGAACACCGGCGAGCCGAGAGTGGTGCGGATCGCCACGGCTGCCGCGGCCTGCACCGGCAGTGAGGCTACGAAGGCGGGAACGGTCAGCGCGAGGTCGAGTGCTCGCTTCACCGGCGCGTAGCTCACGAGGCCCCTCAGGCGTCCAGCAGCGTCGTGAGCGCCTCGATGACGCGCTCCTGCTGCTCGTCGGTCATGGTGCTGCTGCTCGGCAGGTTCAGGCCCGTGCGGAAGAGCTCCTCGCACACCTCGCCACCCACCACCGGGGCGTCGGCGAACACCGGCTGCATGTGCATCGGCTTCCACAGGTGGCGGGCCTCGATGCCCTGGCCGGAGAGGGCGCCCTGCACCGCGTCCACGTCGAAGCCGGGGCGGTCCACCACGATGCTGGTCAGCCAGCAGTTGTCGAAGTGGGCGTCGTCCTGGTCCCCGAGCACCCGCACGCCCTCGAGCGCACCGATGGTCTCCACGTAGCGCTCCCGGATGGCGCGGCGACGGCCGATCAGGTCGTCCAGCCGGCCCAGCTGCGCGCGGCCGATGGCCGCCAGGATGTTGGACAGCCGGTAGTTGTACCCGTGCTCGGTGTGCTCGTACCACGGGACGGGCTCACGGGCCTGCGTCGAGAGCTTGCGCGCGTGGGCGATGAGCGCCTCGTCGTCGCTGACGAGCATGCCCCCGCCGGAGGTGGTCATGATCTTGTTGCCGTTGAAGGAGAACGCCGACGCCAGCCCGAAGGAGCCCGCGGCGCGGTCGCCCAGCCGGGCGCCCAGCGATTCCGCGGTGTCGCAGAACAGGGGGACGTCCAGCTCGGCCAGCCCGGCCTCGAGCACGTCCATCTCGCAGACACGGCCGAAGAGGTCTACCGGGACGGCGGCGACCACGGTCTCGCCACGGTCCTTGAGGTCGCGCACGGCCTGCAGCATGAGCTGCGGGTCCACGTTCGCCTCGGACGCCTGGGAGTCGACGAACACCGGGGTCGCGCCGGTGTAGGCGATCGCGTTGGCGGTGGCGGCGAAGGTCATGGAGCTGGTGACCACGTGGGTGCCGGGGCGGGCCCCCAGGTGGATCAGACCCAGGTGCAGGGCCGCGG
Organism: Kytococcus sp. Marseille-QA3725; assembly: GCF_054950055.1. Lineage (NCBI taxonomy): Bacteria > Bacillati > Actinomycetota > Actinomycetes > Micrococcales > Kytococcaceae > Kytococcus > Kytococcus sp. Marseille-QA3725. The sequence goes on from NZ_JBUCLA010000001.1 coordinate 316,383, forward strand.
TGCCGGAGCTCAGCGCGAGGGCGTGCTTCGCGCCCACCCGCTCGGCGACCTCGGCCTCGAAGGCGTCCACCTCGGGTCCCAGCGGGGCCACCCATCCCGAGCGGATGGCTCGGACGACGGCCTGCTCCTCCGCGTCGGTGATGTCTGCCATGGACAGGTGGATGCGCTCGGACATCGGCCACCTTTCGACGATCAAGAAACGCCGCGCTCAGGTTCCGTGCCGGCGTAGGGAAGGACGTCTCCACAGTAGCGCGCGTAGGCCCCTTGGCCACGGCCCGTCGGCGTGTGAGGAACGCAACCCGGCCCCGCTGCGCCCAGCGCGAACACGTCTGCGCCACACGGGGCGCGCGTCTAGCATGGGTGGGATGACGAGCCTCCAGGAGGGTATGCGATGACGCCCACCACCCGAGAGAAGCCGACTGCTGCGGCCGAGAGGTCCGACGAGGTGGTCGATCTGGATGCGGAGACGCCGGAGGAGCGAGCCGCGCGGTTCGAGCGCGAGGCCATGCCGCACCTAGACCAGCTCTACAGCGCGGCTCTGCGGACGACGCGCAATCCCTCGGACGCGGAGGACCTCGTCCAGGAGACCTACGCCAAGGCGTTCGCCGCCTTCCACCAGTACAAGCCGGGCACCAACCTCAAGGCGTGGATGTACCGCATCCTCACCAACACGTACATCAACTCCTACCGCAAGAAGCAGCGGCAGCCGCTGGAGTCCGACGCGGCCGAGGTGGAGGACTACCAGCTGGCCGCGGCCGAGTCGCACACCGCGAAGGGGCTGCGGTCGGCGGAGACCGAGGCGCTGGACCACATCGCGGACACCCAGGTGACCGAGGCGCTCTCCCAGCTGAGCGAGGAGTTCCGCCTGGCCGTCTACCTGGCCGACGTGGAGGGGTTCGCCTACAAGGAGATCGCCGAGATCATGGACACGCCCATCGGCACCGTGATGTCGCGACTGCACCGAGGAAGAAAGCAGTTGCGGGAGGCGTTGGCCGAGTACGGAGCCGCACGTGGCTTCGGCCGGAAGTCCCAGGGCAAGGAGGTCTCCTCGTGAACCGCATGTGTCACGAGTTCGTGGAGGAGCTGTACGTCTACCTCGACGGCGAGTTGTCCGACGCGGACTGTCGGGCGCTGCAGGCCCACCTGGAGTCCTGCGCCCCCTGCATGGCCGAGTACCAGCGTGACGCCCGGCTCAAGGAGCTCGTCCGGCGGTCCTGTGCCTGTGAGCCGGCCCCGACGGAGCTGAGGGAGCGCATCGTCACCTACATCCACAGCAGCGTCACGGTGGTGCGCCGACAGGCCTGACCGGGTGCGGAGCATGCCAGCAGCGGCTGGAGATCCGCCGGACGGCTGGTAAAGAATCGACCAAGAAGCGCCGGGAGTCTTGGAATCGGCTGGGAGTCGTTCAACACTTCAGGGGCACGGCCCCAAACCCGTTCTTGAGGAGATCCCCATGTTCGCCGAGGCCATGACCGTTCTGTCCAACATCTCCATCGAGGCCATTGCTCCGATGGCCAACATCTCCATCGAGGCCATCGCCTCGCTGGCCAACATCTCGATCGAGACCATCGCCCCGCTCGCCAACATCTCCATCGAGTGCGCGGCTCCGCTGGCCAACATCTCCATCGAGTGCGCGGCTCCGCTGGCCAACATCTCCATCGAGACCGTGGATGCCGCTGGAGAGCTCCTGCAGTGATCTCATGACCACATGAGAACTCTCCTGTGGAGCATGGTGCCGACGGCTGTTGCCGTCGGCACCATCACGTTGTGGTCCGCTCCGGTCCCTGACCTGAAGTGGTGGCCGCTGTCCGTGATCCTGCTCCTGCTCGCGGTCGTCGCGCAGCGGGCGACCGCCGTCACCCGGTGGCTGGGGCTCGGGCAGTCCCTCATGGGGGCGGTGCAGGCGCTGTCGTGGATCGTCGCGGGGCCTTGGGCTGCTGTCCTGGCCTCGGTGGTGTTCCCGCTCGTCTCCCGGCAGCGGTCACTCGTGGTGCACGGCTACAACGTGGCCTCTTTCGTGATCATGAGCTGCGCCGGCTGGTGGGGCTTCCACCTCGTGGGCGGGGAGCTCATGCCGGACGCCCCCCGGGCCTTCCAGGACGTCGCGCTGCCGGTCGCCGTGGGGTCCACGGTCCAGGTCCTCGCCAACGTCGCACTCATCGTGCCCGGCCTCGCGCTCCTGCGGGGCCACCGCCTGCCGGCCCTGTCGCTGGACGTCGTCCGCGTGCTCCGGGCGGGGGCCTTCAACCAGGTCCTCGGCGGAGTGGTCTTGGCCCTGTCCATGTGGGCGATCGAGCCGCACGGGGTGGGGCTGTTCGTCGCAGGCGTGCCCCTGCTGGTGCACATGGCGGTGCTCGGCACGATCGCTGCAGCCGAGCTGGGCCAGGCCCGGGCGCTGCGCACGCTCTCCCGTGCCGCCCAGACGAGTGACCCCTACGTGGAGCTCCACGGTGCGCGGGTGGCGGAGTACGCGAAGGAGATCGGTCGCCACCTGCGGCTGGGCCCGCACCAGATGGAGAGCCTCGACCTGGCCGCGCGCCTGCACGACATCGGCTTCGTCGCCCTGCCGCCCGAGGAGGGGGACCTCGTGTCCGCCCACGCAGCCCAGGGGGCGCGCATGGTGGAGGGGCTGCCCTTCCTGGACGCCGCGGCACGTCTGATCCGTGAGAGCCACGCTCCCGTCGCCCCGCCCGACGGGAGCCCCTGCAGTCATCCGATCGAGCTGCGGGCCATGCAGGTGGCCGACGCCGTGGACGCCATGGTGGGTCAGCGTCCCGAGAGCACCGTCGACGAGATCTGCGACGTGCTGGAACAGCACCCGGCGCTCTACGACCCGCGCGCGGTGAACGCGCTGCGCAGCGCTCGCCCGGTCCTGCAGACACCGGTCACCGAGCTGTCAGCGCGACCCGGCTGGTGGCACCACGACCTTCCCCCTGCCCTGCGAGGTGGCTGATGAGTGCGTGTATGGAGGCGCAGTTGACGCTCCTGGCGGTCCTCGTCGTCGCCGTCGTGCTGTCCAAGTGCTGGGGGCACCTGCAGGCGTCCATGTGGTTCGTCGCCCGGGCGGCGCAGCTCGGCTTGGTGGGGCTGCTCCCGGCGTCGTTGGGCGGGGGCTGGACGGGCGTCGGCACGGTGCTGGCGGCGGCCGTCCTCACGAGCCCGGTGGCGTGGGTCCTGTCGGGCAAGGGGCGCACCGGGCTCCTGAAGGTCGCCCCGGACGCCTTCTACTGGGCAGGGGTCTCCGCCCTCACCGGCCTCGGGGCCGCGACCGCGAAGGCCACGGGGATGCCCAACGGCGGGGTCTCGGTGATCGTCGCCGTCGTGGTGGTCGTCGGTCTGTGCCTGGAGCTCATGCTGGGGCGCGGCGCCACGGGGCGGATGGGGCTGCGGGCCCTGCTCCCCGCGGAGACCTTCGCGACGCTGAGCATCGCCGCCACGGCAGCGGCCCTGGTGGCCGTGGTGCCGGTGACCGGTTGGTGGTTCGTCCCCGTCGCGCTCGCCCCGCTGCTCAACATCTCGTCGGCGCTCAAGGGGCGCAGCCGCGCGCGCGCCGTGGCCCAGGAGACGGTCACGGCGCTGTCCCGGCTCCCCGACGTCGCGGGCTACACGCGCCCGGGACACGGGGCGCGCGTGTCGGACCTGGCCGTCGACATCGGGCGCGCGATGGATCTCGGGGACGGGGAGCTCGAGGTGCTGCGACAGGGCGGGCTGCTCCACGACGTCGGCCTGGTGTCCCTGAACACGCGCATCAAGGAGGGCGGCACCAGCCTCCTCGCACCGCTCGACGAGCAGCGCATCGCCGCACGGTCCGCCGAGATCGTCGCCGAGGTGCCGGCCGACCCCGAGGTCACCGAGGCGATCCGGAGCCGGCCCTATCCCTTCATCGACCACGTGATGTACCGGGCGACCCTGTCGCGGGCGGCCCGCGTCCTGAAGGTGGCCAACGCCGTGGACGACTACACCGGCGGCGAGCGCAGCGAAGACGCCCTGCGCCGGGCCCTGACGCGCCTGTCCATGCACCAGGGCTACGAGTTCGACCCCGAGGTGGTCGTGGCGGCCCGTGCGGTCCTCACCGACCCGGTGAGTGTGGACGACTGACCACACGCTCGCCGCCACGCGACGAAGGGCGCCGTCCGGAGGTGGCGGGTTCTAGTGGTCCTCGCAACACCCTGTTCTTCAGGGAGTTGCGAGGACCATGTGGTTGTCTGAGGTCAAGAGCGCGTTCTGGGCGGCGTTGGATGCTCATCAGGGGAATGTGCGGGCTGCTGCGCGTGCGGTCGGGGCGAACGAGAACACCGCTGCTGGGTGGGTGCGCAAGGCGGGGTTGTCTGGTCGGGGTCGGCCGGGGACAGGGCCTCATCCGCGGCGGGGTGAGTACGACCGGTTACGTGCTGCTGGAGTCACCCGTCGGGATGCCGCCGAACGGGTCGGGGTGCACGTGCGTACGGCCGAGGACTGGGACCGGGGAGTGCGCAGGACCAACGGGGCCAGGATCTATCCCGATGGGCGACGGGTGGACTACACCACGGGTATGACCAGGATCGTGTCGGTAGAGCCCTCCCTGTCGGTGGTGGAGAAACGCCTGCACCCCAGGTATCTGACCGTGACGGACCGGGAGACCATCGCTGACCTGCACCGGCAGGGCATGTCGTTGCGAGGGATCGCCCGGGTGCTGGGCCGGTCGGCGTCCACGGTCAAGCGGGAACTGGACACGTACAGCACTGGCGGGGTGTACCTGCCCCACCGGGCCCAGCGGGCCTGGGCCCGGTCGCGGGCCAGGCCGAAGGAGTCGAAGCTGGCTCGACCGGGAGCGCTTCGGGACTACGTCAGCGAGAAACTCGCCCTGCGGTGGTCCCCGGAACAGATCAGCCGTTCCCTGCCAGGGGCGTTCCCGCAGGACGACACTGTGCGGGTGAGTCACGAGACGATCTACCAGGCGTTGTACTTCCAGGCCCGCGGCGGATTGCGCCGCGAGGTGGCCACCGCGTTGCGGACCGGGCGGGCCCGCCGGGTGCCCCGCACCAGGCCCGATCAGCGGCAGAAGAGGTTCACCGACCCGATGGTCATGATCAGTGATCGTCCCGCGCAGGTGGAAGACCGGGCCGTGCCGGGCCACTGGGAGGGTGATCTGATCCTGGGCGCTGGTGGACGCAGCGCGATCCTGACCTTGGTGGAACGCTCCACCCGGTACGTGATGCTCGGGCACCTGCCCGGTGGGCACACCGCTGAGGAGGTCCGGGACGTCCTGGTCGACCTGATCGGGACCCTGCCAGAGCACCTGCGTGGGTCGCTGACCTGGGACCAGGGGTGCGAGATGGCCGCTCACCGGCAGTTCACGATCGCCACCGGTGTACCGGTGTACTTCTGCGACCCACACTCACCCTGGCAGCGCGGGTCGAACGAGAACACCAACGGACTGCTGCGGCAGTACTTCCCCAAGGGCACCGACCTGTCGGTCCACGGCCCGGCCGAACTCGAATACGTCGCCCAGGAACTCAACGGCCGCCCACGCAAAACGCTCGGCTGGGCAAACCCAGCCGAGCGCCTGCGTGATCTACTGACAACCAACTAGGCCATCAGGTGTTGCGAGGACCCCTTGAAACCGCCGGTCCGGACGGCGCCCTTCGTGATGGGGGAGAGGGGCTCAGGCGGCCTTCTTGGTCTCCCAGAAGATCTCGGCGATCTCGTCGATCTTGGCCAGCAGCTGGTCGGCGATCTCGGCGTCCAGCGCACCCTTGGCACCGGAGGCACCTGCGAGCTTCGTGGCCTCGTTCACCAGCTGGTGCAGCTGCGGGTACTTCTCGAAGTGCGGGGGCTTGAAGTAGTCGGTCCACAGCACCCAGAGGTGGTGCTTCACGAGCTCCGCGCGCTGCTCCTTGATGATGATGGCGCGGGTGCGGAAGTCGGCGTCGCCGGCCTTCTCACCGTCGACCTTGGCGATGATGCCCTTGATGGACTCGGCCTCGATGCGGGCCTGGGCCGGGTCGTACACGCCGCAGGGCAGGTCGCAGTGGGCGCTGACCTCGAGGGTGGGGGCGACGAAGCGGGAGAACATGTCACAACCTTTCGCTGGAGTGTGCGTTCCCCCGCCACCCTAGGCGGTGCGCCGCGAGGTCGCGACACTCGGGGGTCGCGGCCTCGCGGGCGCTGGGCGGCGGTGCTCAGTCCAGGGCGCTGGCCCCGGAGTCGGCGTCCGCGGCGGAGCCGGTCAGCGTCGCGTTCGCCTGGGTGTCGTCCTGTCGGTGCTGCTCCAGGTCGTAGGTGGCCTCGTGGTCCATGTACTCGCGGGACTCCTCGTGGCTGGAGAAGTGCCGGGCCGCGACCTCGTCGCGGTCCAGCAGCGGCACGTCGACGGCCGAGACCAGCTCGTGGCCGGTCACCCGGGCGTCGTCACCGGGCTTGAAGAGCTCCTCGCTCATCTTCTCGCCGGGGCGCAGGCCGGTGTAGGTGATCTCCACGTCCCGCTTGCCGGACATCGCGATCAGGCGCTTGGCGACGTCGACGATCTTGACCGGGGTGCCCATGTCCAGCACGCAGACCTCGCCGTCGTGCCCGATGGCGGCCGCCTGCATGACCAGCTGGCAGGCCTCGGGGATGAGCATGAAGTAGCGCTCGACGTCCGGGTGGGTCACGGTCACCGGACCGCCGTTGCGGATCTGGGCGGTGAAGGCCGGGATAACCGAGCCGCGGGAGCCGAGGACGTTGCCGAAGCGCACCGAGACGTAGCGACCCGGCTCCTTCTCGCCGAAGTCGCTGGTGATGCGCTCGGCCAGTCGCTTGGAGTAGCCCAGCACGCTGGTGGGGTTGGCGGCCTTGTCGGTGGAGACGTTCACGAAGGTCTGCACGCCGGACTCGGCGGCCGCGGTGAGCACGTTGTGGGTGCCCATCACGTTGGTCAGCCAGGCCTCGTGCGGGTAGGCCTCCAGCAGCGGCAGGTGCTTGAGCGCCGCGGCGTGGAAGACCACCTCGGGGTGGTGCTTGGTGAACACCGCGCGCAGGCCGTCCAGGTCGCGGATGTCGGCCAGCACGAGGTCGTCCGAGTTGAGCAGGCCGTGGCCGCGCAGGCTCATGGAGGTGGCCTGCAGCGAGGACTCGTCGCGCTCCAGGAGCAGGAGCTTGGAGGGGTTGAACTTGGAGATCTGGCGGGCGAGCTCTGAGCCGATGGAGCCACCGGCGCCGGTCACCAGCACGACGCGACCGGACAGCTCCTCGGAGATGGCGGCCTGGTCCAGCTCGATGGGACGGCGCCCCAGCAGGTCGGCCAGGTTGATGTCACGCAGGTCGGAGACGCGCGGGCGTCCGTCGGCGATGGACACGATCGGGGGCAGCACCATGGTGCGCAGTCCGGCCTTGTCGCCCAGCTCGGTGAGCTCGCGCAGGAGCTCGGAGTCCGCGTTCGGCAGGGCGATGATCAGGTGCGAGGCGTCGTGCTTCTCCGCCAGCTCCTTCATGTCCTGCCGGGTACCACGAACACGGACCCCGTCGATGCGCAACCGGGACTTGCTCGGGGCGTCGTCGAGGAACGCGACCGGCTCGTAGGCAGCGTTCGGGTCCTCGATGATCGAGCGCACGAGCTGGCGTCCCGCCGAGCCCGCGCCGAAGATGAGGGCCCGGTGTTCGCGATCGGCCTCCGCGGCCTGCTTGGTGTGACGGCTCCGGAGCACGAGCCGCAGGGCCAACATGCCCGCCAGCGCCAGGGGACCGGCGATCAGTGGCACACTGCGCGGGATCACCACGCCGGGTACAAGCAGCTCGAGCACGAACAGCGGGAGCATCGTCAGCACGACGACCCGGGCGAGGTCGACGACTTCCTCGAAGGATCCCCGCTGGTGTCCGACCGCGTACGGGCCGAGCAGGAAGCCGAGGGCGACGTGCAGGACGGCAGCCACGCTGGCCATTCCGAAAGTGCCCCAGGTGACGGTCTGGACGACGCCGAAGTCGAAACGCAGGGCAGCCGCCGCCCAGACGGCGACGAACCACATCAGGGCGTCGATGCCCGCCCACATGATGCGGACCTGACGGTCGCGCGTGGCCGGATCCGGGCGCGCTTCACTGGGCACGACAAACCTCTCGGTGGGGGTCACAAGGGACGGGACCCTCCGAGCTTAACCCACGGTCGATCGGACTGCCCAGAGCAGCGTCCGCCCGTCGTGGACCCGGGTGCGAGGTGCGTCACATCCCGACTTCCTGTCGGCGCAGAAATCTGCTCAATCGCGCGAGTAGTCGTCCTCCAGGCGCGTGATGTCCGCCTCGTCGAACGTGCCGAACGCCACCTCCAGCACCTGCGCGTCCTGCGGCCCCGGGTTGCCGAGCCGGTGGGTCGTCCCGCGCGGGATCCACACGCGCCCACCGAGCTCCACTGTCGTGAGCTCGTCACCGATCTGTGCCGTGACTGGTCCGCGGGTGACCACCCAGAGCTCGTCCCGGTGGTCGTGCACCTGCAGGGACAGGCGCTGGTCGGGACGCACGGTGATCAGCTTGACGGTGGTCGGCTCGTTGTGGGTGAACTGCTCGAACCGGCCCCACGGGCGGCTGTCCTCGACCACCTCGGTGCGGGGGTCGCGCCGGATCTCGCTGATCTGCTGCACGTGTCTGCTCCTGCTGCTCGGGGGTGCCGTCCGACCGACGGACCCGGGGGCGGGCGGGCGTTCAGCGTAGCCCGCGGTCGATCAGGGCGATGTCCGACGAGGGCATGACGTCCGCCGGGGCAGTCTGCACACCACGACGGCGACCACGGCATCCGGGGGGAGGGCACCGAAGACCCGGGAATCCGTTCCGGCACGGGGATTGTCGCTGGTGACCCACCACCGCACCTCGGAGCCGACGACCTGTCGGTGCGACACCCGCTTGACCCCCAGCGGGCGGGGTCCGGTCGGGCCGTCGGGCAGCTGCGCGACCACCAGCCGGCCGCGTCGTACCGGGAGCCCGTGCACCACGAGGAGGCGGTCACCGTCGTGGACGGTGGGTTCCATCGATCGGCCCGACACCCGGGCGATGCCGATCCTCACCGGTGGACGGAGCGCACGCGCGGGATCACTCGCCGAGACGCATCCAGCGGTGCCAGCCCCCGTTCAGCACCAGCCAGGCCATCAGACCGTACCCGGTGCGCCCGGGGTTGCGACCGTCACCGGACAGCATCTCGGCCTCCCACTGCTCGTGGCCGAGCAGCGGGGTGAAACAGTCGACGAAGGGCACGCCGCGGCGGGCGCAGACGTCCGCCTGGGCCTCCACGATGGCCTGCAGCTTCTCGTTCGCCACCGGGTCGACCACCGGGGTGGGGCTCACCACGAAGGTGGCGATGCCGTGGGTGGCCGCGTCGTCGAGCATGTTGGCGACGTTGAGGCGCGAGCGCGCGGTGGTCAGCGCGGCCTCGGGGTCGCCCCCGCCCACACCGATTACCAGACGGCGCTCGTTGCGGTTGCCCCAGCGCGGGTCGCACTCGGTGCGCCAGCGGCTCAGGAGGTGGGCCGAAGTGGCCCCCAGGACGCCGAGGTTGTAGGCGGCCAGGTCGACGTGCTCCAGCGGCGTGCGGGCCATGACGCGGCCCACCCAGCCGAGCGCGCGGTCGTCCCCGTACCCGGAGACCGCACCGTCGCCCACGAAGCACAGCCCGATGCGCCGCTGCCCCTCGCTCACCGTGAACTGCTGCTTGGTGTCGAAGGTGGGACGGGTGCTGTCGCTCGGATAGGTGGGGCGGATGTCGGTCACGCCGGCTCCTTGGGGTCGTGGGTGGGTGTCTCCGGTCCGGCGCACATCATCACCTGCGCCGGGGTGTGCTGTCGACGTGCCTCAGTCCTGCGGCACCGGGATGCTCTGGTGCCAGGTCTGGCTCACGTACTTGGTGCGCCAGCCCATCGCCGAGTAGATCTCGTTGGCCCCGGTGGGGGAGTCCGCGTCCACCTCGAGGTCGACGTACTGGCGGCCGCGCTCGGCGGCGTCGCGGATGACCGCGTGGAGCAGGCCCTTGGCCGCCCCGCGCCCGCGCGCGGCACGGGTGACACCGATGTACTCGATGTACGTGCCGACGGCCTCCGGGACGGCCTGCTGGAGGCCCTCCTCGGCCCGCCGCAGCTGCTCCTCGAGCTCGCCGTCGTCCAGGATCGCCGCGGCGATGACGGCGCCGGCCGTGGTGCCGTCCTCCGCCAGCTCCGCGAGCCACCAGTGGTCCCACCGGTGGGCACGGTCCTCGCGCATGCGGCTCACGAACTCCAGAAAGGGCTCGGGCTGGCTGTCGAAGTGGTCCCGGAAGGAGTCCTCCAGTGCACGGTGCACCGCGCGCAGGTCCTCCTCGTCGGGGAGGCGCCCGGAGGTGTTCTGGTCGACCATGCGGATGGTCAGCCCCTCCTTGGGCGGGCCCAGCGTCTCCGGGGCGGCCTCGGACGGGTCCACCGGCCGCCGCATCTGCCACCAGGTGCGGGCGTGGTGGAAGCCGGCCTCCGTCAGCCGCTCGTGCGTGAACGTGTCCGCCTCGTACGGGCTGGCGTCCAGCACCGTCTCGGAGACCCCCCGCCGCAGCCCGATCCGGGTGGCGGCCTCACGGCCCCAGGCGTACAAGGCGTGCCAGACGCGGGTCGCCTCCACACCGTCGATCTCACCGGCCACCAGGGCCGGGTCGAGGACGACGTCGATCATGATGCGGTGCACGGCGCGGTCGTGGACGTTCACCCAGCCGCGCACCTCACCGTCCGCGTCCTGGGCGGTGCGGTGGAACCGGAACTCGGCCCCGCGGCCCAGCACCCGGTCGTCCACGTCGATCCACGCGGTGGAGGCCTTGCCCAGGACCGACTCCTGGTGTGCCGCGTACAGGCGCGTCATGGCAGGCGTCTCGGCGGCCACCGGCTTGCGCAGGTGCCACCCCTCGGGCAGCTGGTCCTCACCGGCCGTGACGTCGCTGGTGATGTCCAGCGCCATCGCGAGCTCGCCGTGGTACCGCTTGCGGAAGTTCTCCATCGGACTCAGTCCTCGAAGGCGGCGCGGATCAGCTCGGCCTGCTCGGCCTTGTGCTTGGAGCCCACGCCGGTCGCGGGGGAGGCCGACGCGGGACGGGTGACGGGGCGCAGGGTGCGCTCCTCACCGTGCTCGGCCAGTGCCTCCGGCAGGTTGACGGCCATGAACGGCCAGGCGCCCTGGTTGCGGGGCTCGTCCTGCACCCACACCAGCTCGGCGTCCGGGTAGGCGGCCAGCGCCTCGGCGATCTCCTTGCCGGGGAGCGGGGCGAGCTGCTCCACCCGGACGATCGCGACGTCCTGGGCGTCCCGCTTGTCGCGCTCGGCGGCCAGGTCGTAGTAGACGCGGCTGGAGCAGACCAGCACCCGCTTCACCTTCTTCGCCTCGGGCTGCTCCGGGTCGGGGATGACCGGCTGGAAGCTGCCCTCGGTGAAGTCCTCCACGGAGCTCACCGCGGCCTTGAGGCGCAGGAGCTGCTTGGGGGTGAACACCACCAGCGGACGGCCGGGCTCGCTCTCGGCCTGCTTGCGCAGCAGGTGGAAGTGGTTGGCCGGGGTGGAGGGGTAGGCCACGGTCATGTTCTGCTCCGCGAAGAGCGTCAGGAAGCGCTCGATGCGGGCGGAGGAGTGGTCCGGTCCCTGGCCCTCGTAGCCGTGGGGCAGCAGCAGCACCACGCGGGAGCGCTGGTTCCACTTCTGCTCGGAGGAGGCAAGGAACTCGTCGATGACGGTCTGCGCCCCGTCGACGAAGTCACCGAACTGGGCCTCCCAGAGCACCAGGGCCTCGGTGTCCTCCACCGCGTAGCCGTACTCGAAGCCGAGCACCGCGTACTCGCTGAGCAGCGAGTCGTAGATGTCGAACCGGCCCTGGTCCTCGCTGATGTGGCGCAGCGGGGTCCACTCGTCGGCGGTCACGTTGTCCACCATGATCGCGTGGCGCTGGGTGAAAGTGCCGCGACGGCTGTCCTGGCCGCTCATGCGCACGTCGCGACCGCCGGCAAGCGTCGCGCCGAAGGCCAGCAGTTCGCCCATGCCCCAGTCGATGCCGCCCTCGGAGGCCATTGAGGTGCGCCTCTGGAGCAGCTTCTCGAGCTTGGGGTGCACGCTGAAGCCCTCGGGGACGTCGGAGAACACCGACCCCAGCTTCTCCAGGAGCTCCGGGGACAGGCTGGTGTCCACCGAGTCGGCGTCCCAGCCGTGCTCGACGGGCTCGACGTCCGAGCCGCCGGACCCGGCCTGGGCCTCGTTCTCCTTGAGGGCCTGCTTGGTCTCGGTGAAGACCGACTCGAGCTTCTGCTGGTAGTCCTGCAGCATCGCCTTGGCGTCGTCCTCGTCGATGTCGCCGCGCCCCAGCAGGGAGTCCTGGTAGATCTTGCGCACCGAGCGCTTGTTGTTCACCAGGTTGTACATCTGCGGCTGTGTCATCGACGGGTCGTCGCCCTCGTTGTGACCGCGACGGCGGTAGCAGACCATGTCCACCACGACGTCCTTGTGGAAGGCCTCGCGGTAGGCGAAGGCGAGCTCGGCCACCCGGGAGCAGGCCTCGGGGTCGTCACCGTTCACGTGGAAGACCGGCGCCTCGATCATCTTGGCGACGTCGGTCGAGTACCGGGAGGTGCGGCCCTCCAGCGGGGAGGTCGTGAAGCCGACCTGGTTGTTCACCACGATGTGGATGGTGCCGCCGGTCTTGTACCCGGACAGTCGGCTCATCTGCAGCGTCTCGGCCACGACGCCCTGGCCAGCGAACGCCGCGTCGCCGTGCAGCAGGATCGGCAGCACGGGGTACTCGCCGTCCTGCTCGGCCAGGCGGTCCTGCTTGGCACGCGCGATGCCCTCGAGCACCGGGTTCACGGCCTCCAGGTGGGACGGGTTGGCAGCCAGGTAGACACCCACCTCGTTGCCCTCGTCGTCGGTGAACGTGTCCGAGGTGCCCAGGTGGTACTTGACGTCGCCGGAGCCGTGGGCCGAGCGGGACTCGCCCTCGAACTCACGGAAGATCTGGCCGTAGGACTTGCCCGCGATGTTGGCCAGCACGTTGAGGCGCCCGCGGTGCGGCATGCCGATGCAGACCTCGGACAGACCCTCAGATGCGGCCTCGCGGAGGATGATGTCCAGCATCGCGATGACCGACTCGCCGCCCTCGAGGCTGAAGCGCTTCTGCCCGACGAACTTGGTCTGCAGGAAGGTCTCGAAGGCCTCGGCCGCGTTGAGGCGACCGAGCAGGTTCAGTTGCTCCTCGCGGCTGGGCTTCTCGAACGGCTGCTCGATCTGCTCCTGCATCCAGCGACGCTGCATCGGGTCGGAGATGTACATGTACTCGACACCGATGGTGCGGCAGTAGGAGTCGCGGAGGATGCCGAGGATGTCGCGCAGCGGCAGACGCTCGGCGCCGCCGAACCCGTTGGTGGCGAACTCGCGGTCCAGGTCCCACAGCGTCAGACCGTGGCTGTTGATGTCCAGGTCGGGGTGGCGACGCAGCTGGTACTCCAGCGGGTCGGTGTCGGCCATCAGGTGACCGCGCTCCCGGTAGGCCTGGATGAGGGCCTGGACGCGGGCGTCCTTGGAGAGGTCGTTCTCGTGGACCGCGGCGATGTCCGGGGTCCAGCGCACAGGCTCGTAGGGGATGCGCAGCGACTGGAAGATCTCGTCGTAGAAGCCGTCCTCGCCCAGCAGGTAGCCGTGCACCAGCTTGAGGAACTCACCGGAGGCCGCGCCCTGGATGACGCGGTGGTCGTAGGTGGAGGTCAGCGTGAGGATCTTGCTGACGGCGTCCTTGGCGATGCGCTCGATGGACATGCCCTGGAACTCGGCCGGGTAGTCCAGCGCGCCCACGCCGATGATGGCCGACTGGCCGCCCATCAGGCGCGGCACCGAGTGGTTGGTGCCGATGCCGCCGGGGTTGGTCAGCGACATGGTCGTGCCGGTGAGGTCCGAGACGTCCAGCTTGTTGTCGCGGGCCTTGGCGACCAGAGCGTCGTAGGCGTACCAGAACTGGGTGAAGTCCATCTGGTCGGCGTTCTTGATGCTCGGCACGAGCAGGGTGCGGCTGCCGTCCGGCTTCTTCATGTCGATGGCGATGCCGAGGTGCAGGGCTCCCGGGTCGGTGACCGTGGGCTTGCCCTTCTCGTCGGTGCCGTAGACGAAGTTCATGTCCGGCATGGCACGCACGGCCTTGACCAGGGCGTAGCCGATGAGGTGCGTGAAGCTGATCTTGCCGCCGCGGTTGCGGGCGAGATGGCCGTTGATGACGATGCGGTTGTCGATCAGCGCCTTGGCCGGCACGCCGCGCACGGAGGTTGCGGTCGGCACCTCGAGGGAGGCGTCCATCGCCTTCACGATGGCGGCCGCGGTGCCCTTGATCTTCTGGGTCTTCGCCTCGGGCTCGGCCTGCACGTCGCGGGGGCCGGGCATGTCGCGGCTCAGCGGGCGACGGCGGGGCGGGATCTGGCCCTCGGACGGCGCGGTGTCCTCGCGCAGGACGGTGGACCGCTTCTGCGAGGGGACGACCTTCTCGGCCTTGGCGGCCTTGCGCTTGCGGTCGGTGCCCGCGTCGTCGGCCGACTTCTCGGCCTTCTCCTTCTTCTGCGGGGTCGACTCGGAGCTCTTGCCCGCGGCCTTGCCCTCCTTGTCGCCCTTCGCCTTCTCGGCGTCCTTGGCGGAGGCCTTGCTCTTGGCCTTCTCGGCGGCCTCGGAGTCGCGGCCACCGCTCTTGGGGGTCTTGGCGGCCGGGGTGCTGGCGGCGGGTGCGCTCTCCTCGCCGTCCGGGGTCCAGGTGGCGAAGAGCTCCTGCCACTCGGTCCCCACCGAGCTCGGATCCTCACGCCACTGCTCGTACTTGTCCTCCACCAGCCAGTCGTTGGCCCCAAAGGTGGCCTGGGCGTCGGAGGAGTGGTTCTGGGCCACGGTGGATGCGCCTTCTTCCCTGCACTCGAGGTCACGAACGCCGGCGGTCCACCCGGGAGCGGGCAGCCTGATCCGGCACTGCTAGGGCAAGCCTAATGCGTGCACCCCGGGGTCGCGCAGGGCGGGATACGACCTCGGCGCGCCCCCGCCTCGGTCCGTGTGTGGCCGGGCACACCATGCCCGGCGGAGCCGGGACCGAGGGGTGCGCAGGAGGGAGGAGCAGCTCATCCGAACTGAGGGTGTAGTCGTGGCTGGAAGCCGCCGGCGTCCAGGAGTGCTCGGGCGATGTGGTGGGTGAGGTCGCGGAAGCCCAGGGCGGAGCCGCGTAGGTGTTCGAGGCGGCCGTTGATGGCCTCGGTGGGGCCGTTGCTGGTGGCGGGAAGGTCGAGGAACGTCAACACGTCGGCGGCGCGCTTGGTGAGGGTCCGTCCAAGCGTGACGCGTTCGCTCAGCGCCGCCGGGACACCGCGTGCCAGGGAGTCGATCACCGCGGTCATGAGAGTCCGGCCCCGGGAGCGGCCGGGGTGGTGGTAGGCAGTGACCATGCGCTGGTAGATGCCCCAGGTCGCCTCGACCTCGATGTGCTCGTCGCCGGCGAGCACAGCCTCCAGCCGGGCCTTCTGCTTGTCGGTGAGCAGGTCGACGCCGTCGCGCCAGGTCTTCGGGCGGGCGGCGACTCAGGTCTTGAACGCGCTCTTAGATCGGGCGGGACTGCTGCACGATTAGGTGACAGTGGTGTCAGGCCGCGAGTCCCACGGCTGGGTTCATGATGGTCTCGTACTCAAGGGGGGGTCAATCGGTGCAGGCGTGCCCGCCGGACCCGGAGGTTCGACGGGCACGCAGGAGGGGGCAAGTAGACCCCTAATACGGTTCAGATGACGTCGCGCCGCATAGTCACCAGCATCCCCAGCAGGGCGGCGCCCAGGCCGTAGGCGGCCATCACCAGGACGCCTCCCCACCACGGGAGGAGGCCGATCCCGATGGTCTGGCCCAGGTCAGTGATGGCACTGGTGGCCATGGAGGGGAAGAACTTGGCGACGTCCTCGAGCCACGAGAACTTGCCGGCCCCCGCCATGATGACCTGGGAGAGGATGGGCTCGATGATGAGCGCGAAGGTGACGCCGATGATGGTGGCCCACAGCGGGTTCGGCACCAGGATGCCCAGTCCGACGCCTAGCAGGCACCACAGCATGACCACGACGACGCCGGCCCCGAGTGTCTTGAGGAGCTCGTCGAGCTCGGGGAACAGTGGGAAGTCGTGCGCCATCATCGGCCAGGCGCCGCCGGCGATGGAGCCGAGCACGAAAGCCAGTCCGAAGAGCAGGCCGAGGACCGCGATGCTCAGGAGCTTGGCACCCATGACCTGTGTGCGGCGCGGCACGGCCAGGAAGGTGCTGGTGAGCGTCCGGTAGCGGGCCTCGGTGCCCACCAGGAGAGCTCCGCCGACAAGGGCGATGATGTACGCGAAGGTCACCGGACCCGTGTACACGCTGCGTGCCACTTCCAGGTCGTCCAGGGGGATCTCGTTGCCCTGCGTGTCGAAGGTGACGGCTGTGGAGGCGGTGAAGTAGCCGATCAGCAGCGCGAACAGGGCGCTGATGACGAAGATGGCCAGTGACATGCCCCACCACATCTTGGTGGTGAAGATCTTGCGCATCTCAGAGGTCAGGACACCCATGTCAGTTCGCCTCCTGGTTGCGGTTTCCGTGCTGGTCCGTCAGGCGCACGAACATCTCCTCGAGGTCGGAGGCCGTGCTGATGAGGCCGTAGATGGGCTGGCCGGCGGCAAGGGCCGTGTCTCCGATGAGGACAGTGTCGTCGGAGTCGACCTCGACTGCGGACGGGCTGAGAATCGTGGTGCGGGCGCCCCTCTCGGTTAGCACGCGGGCCAGGGCCTCGGCGTCGAGGGTGGTGACCCGGGTGCCGGAAGAGCCCTGCAGCTCCTGCATCGTGCCGGCGGCGATCCTGCGGCCGTTGGCGATGATCACGATGTCGTCGACGGTCTGCTGGACCTCGCTGAGCATGTGCGAGCTGACGAGGATCGTCTTCCCCTCATCGTGGGCCAGGTGCCGCAGGAAGGTCCGGAGCCACCGGATACCCTGCGGGTCCAGGCCGTTGGCCGGCTCGTCCAGCACGAGCAGCTGCGGGTCGCCCAACAGCGCCGTGGCGAGCCCCAGACGCTGTCGCATGCCCATGGAGTAGCCGCCGGCCTTCTTGCGCGCGGCGGCGGGGATACCGACGAGGTCGAGCAGTTCGTCCACCCTTCTGTCCGGGATCCCGTGCGTCGCCGCGATGACGCGGAGGTGGTCGCGGCCGCTGCGTCCAGGGTGGAAGTTCGTGGCCTCAAGGGCAGCGCCGACGGTGTGCAGGGGCTGGGGGATGTCCCGGTACGCCCGGCTGTTGATGGTGGCGGTGCCCGCGGTGATCCGGATGAGGCCCAGCAGCATGCGCAGGGTCGTGGTCTTGCCGGACCCGTTCGGCCCGAGGAAGCCCGTCACCCGCCCCGGCTCGACCGTGAAGTTCAAGTCGTCGACGGCGCGGAAGCTGCCGTAGTGCTTGGAGAGGCTCTGCACCTCGACCCGTGCGCCTCGGCTCGGGTCCCCACGGCGGGTGTCGCCGTGCACTGAGCGATCAGGTGCTGGCCCGTCAGGGCGCAGGGCTGTGCTCACGTCACCTCCTGGTGTTCGGGGCCCGGTACCGCATCGGCCTCGGGCCCAGTGGTTTCTGGTACGCCAGCCATCACATCATCTACCGGGGGCGGAGGCCCGTGACCCGACGGGATGGCAACGCATGACATGCGTCACCCCCCCAGGGAGGGGAGGAGGGTGGCGCCCGTCCGAGGAGCCCGTCGCGAGCGCAGACACGGGGGCCGGGAACCGCTAACTTCACAAGCGTTCGTTCCCGACCTGCCCGTTCCTGACCCAGGAGAGCCATGCCCACGAACCCGTCCTCCCACTCCGTCGACCGTCGTACCTTCCTCGGCTCCGCGGCCCTCGGCCTCGTCATCGCCGGCAGCTCCACTCCCTTCGCCTCACACACGCACGCGGTCCAGACCACGCGTGCGGCGGCCGGCTACGGCCCGCTGCGCCCCGCCGGGCCGCTGCTGGCCCTGCCGGAGGGCTTCTCGTACACCGTTCTTGCCGAGTCCGACACAACCACCGAGGACGGTTACTACGTCGCGGGTGACCAGGACGCCATGGGCTGCTTTCCCGGGGAGGACGGCGGCTCGGTCATCGTGTGCAACCACGAGGTCGGTGGGGACGTCCCTCGCGGCGTGCCGCACTCCGACGGCCTCGTGTACGACGCGAGCGCCAAGGGCGGCACCTCCACCCTCGTCGTCGACGCCGACAACCGGGTGCTCGCGCACTACACCTCGCTGGCCGGGACGGTCGACAACTGCGCCGGTGGCGTGACCCCGTGGGGCACGTGGCTGACCTGTGAGGAGACCGAGGAGCGCGCCGGCACCCACGAGGACGACGGTGTGACGTACACCTTCGAGAAGGACCACGGCTACGTCTTCGAGGTCGACCCGACCAGTGCCGAGGCCAATCGTGGCAAGGCGAACCTCCCGCTGAAGTTCCTGGGTCGGTTCGCCCACGAGGCGGCCGCGGTGGACCCGGACAGCGGTCACATCTACCTCACCGAGGACGCCGACGAGCCGAACGGCCTCTACTACCGCTGGACGCCGCCGGCGGGCTACCGCCAGGGCGTCGGCGCCCTGCACGTACTCGCCGAGGGCGGTGAGGTCGAGGTCGGCACGCTGGAGGCGATGGTGGCCACGACCGACGGCGGTGAGCACGTGACCGACCTGTCTCTGGCCACGCGTGCCGGCACCACCTACACCGTCGAGTGGGTGGAGGTGCCCGACCGGGACGCCCGTGAGGTGTCGGTGCGCGAGCAGTTCGAGAACGACCAGGTGACCCGCGCCCGCAAGCTCGAGGGGCAGTGGTGGGGCGACGGCGGTGCGTACTTCGTGGCCAGCTACGGGCGTCAGGACGAGGGCTCGATCCATGAGCACGACGGGCAGGTCTGGTTCCTGGACCCGCACGAGCAGACCATCACGCTGACCACGATCTTCGGCGTCAACCCCGACCCGGAGAAGGGCGGCGTCGACGGTCCGGACAACATCACCGTGTCACCCCACGGCGGGCTCGTCCTGGCCGAGGACGGCGAGGGCCTGTCCCACCTGCTCGGTGTGACCGAGGAGGGGGAGGCCTACAAGCTGGCGCAGAACCTCCTGGACGACAGCGAGTGGGCCGGTCCCTGCTTCAATGCCGCCGGTACCACGCTGTTCGCCAACATCCAGGGCGAGCCCGGGCGCACGTTCGCGATCACCGGGCCGTGGGGCGGTGACGGTCCGATCGTCGACACCGGCGTCTCCGGTGGATCGGCCTTCGGTGACGCCCAGCGTCGCGTGTCGGGTCTGTTCGGCTGACGTCGAGAGGGCATGGAAGAGGGCCCCGGTCCGTCGTGGACCGGGGCCCTTCCCGTACGTGCGCCCCCGGCAGGATTCGAACCTGCGCACCCGCCTCCGGAGGGCGGTGCTCTATCCCCTGAGCTACGGGGGCACGTGGCCGTCCGTGCCGTGGCACGTCAGCCGGTCGTCGTCTCGGACTAAGGGGACAGCCTACCAGCCGTCGGCAGCGCCCTGCATGTGCACGCCCGCCGGTCGGTAGGGTTCAGCCCATGACGCCCGAACAGCTCGCACAGGCCATCACCGCGGCCCTCCAGGCCGCCGTCGACGCAGGGGAGATCACCGTCGAGGTGCCCGGCGAGGTGCGGGTGGAGCGACCCAAGGACCGCAACCACGGTGACTGGGCGAGCAACGTGGCGCTGCAGCTGGCCAAGAAGGCCGGCATGAACCCGCGGGAGCTCGCCGAGCTGGTGGCCGCCCGGCTGCGGGAGGCCGAGGGCGTCGCGGCCGTCGACATCGCCGGCCCCGGCTTCATGAACATCACGCTGGACGCCGCCAGCGCCGGCGAGCTGGCCCGCACCATCGTCGAGGGCGCCGAGGGCTACGGCGACAGTGACGCGCTGTCCGGCCACACGATCAACGTCGAGTTCATCTCGGCCAACCCGACCGGCCACCTGCACGTGGGGCACACGCGGTGGGCCGCGCTGGGCGACTCGATGCGCCGGCTCCTGGCCGCGAGCGGTGCCGACGTGACGGCCGAGTACTACATCAACGACGCCGGCACGCAGATGGATAAGTTCGGCGAGTCCGTCCTGGCCGCCGCGCTGGGGGAGCCCACCCCGGAGGGCGGCTACCCGGGTGAGTACGTGCAGGAGCTCGGGGCGAAGGTGCTGGAGCAGCGCGCCGACCTGAAGGACCTGCCCCGGGACGAGGGGATCGCCGTGGCGCGGGAGCTGGGCTACCCGCTGATGCTGGGCATGATCCGCTCCACCCTGGACCGCTTCGGGGTGCACTTCGACGTGTGGTTCAGCGAGAAGTCCCTGCACGACGCGGGGGACGTGGACCGCGCCATCAACCGGCTTCGCGAGCAGGGCCACGTGTACGACGCGGAGGGTGCCACCTGGCTGCGCACCACCGACTTCACCGACGACAAGGACCGCGTGCTGGTCCGTTCCAACGGTGACCACACCTACTTCGCCAGCGACGCTGCCTACTACCTGTCCAAGAAGGACCGCGGGTTCACCGAGAAGATCTACCTCCTGGGCGCCGACCACCACGGCTACGTCAACCGGCTCAAGGCCATCAGCGCCGCCGCGGGGGACGACCCCGCGCGGAACATCGAGATCCGCATCGGTCAGCTGATCTCCATCAACGGCGCCAAGCTGAGCAAGCGCGCCGGCAACGTGGTGGACCTGGACGACATGCTCGACTGGATCGGCGCCGACGCCATCCGCTACTCGCTGGCCCGGTACCCCGCGGACACCCCGCTGAGCCTGGACGGGGAGGAGCTGCGCAAGCAGACCAACGACAACCCGGTCTTCTACGTCCAGTACGCCCACGCGCGCACGGCCAACGTCGCGCGCCTGGCGGACGCGGACGGCGTGGACCGCGCCGACGGCTTCGACCCCGCCCTGCTGGACCACGAGACCGAGGCCACCCTGCTCGCCGCGCTCGGTGACTTCCCGCGCGTGGTCGCCCAGGCCGCGGAGCTCCGCGAGCCGCACCGGGTGGCGCGCTACCTGGAGGGCCTGGCCGGTGCCTTCCACAAGTGGTACGACGCCTGCCGCGTGCGCCCGCGCGACGGTGAGGAGGTCACGGACCTGCACCGCTCCCGCCTGTGGCTGAACGACGCCACCGGGGTGGTGCTGCGCCGCGGTCTGGACCTGCTGGGGGTCTCCGCGCCCGAGCGCATGTGAGCCCCTGTCCCGGTGTGCTGAGTGCCTGCCGGGGCCGGGTGATACGGTGACTGCGTCGGCAGGGACAACGTTCCCTCCCGGCTTCCCAGACCTGAGGGTCGTCCCCCCGCTTCGGGCACACACGTCCGACGCGTGGACGTGATGACGGACCCGGTTGCACATACCCTCCTCGCCACGACGGCGATTCCCGCAGGTCGACCATCGAGCACGACGGACCACGCCCTCCTTCGGCGTGCCCGCGGCGTGCCGACATCCATCACCGCTGCGCCGTCCGGGCGCAGGTTGGAAGGACTTGCATGACAGACCAGACCCAGCCGGCCGAGAGCCCCAAGCGCTCCACTGCGCTGAGCACGCTGCGCCTGGCCGAGCTCCAGGAGCTGGCCGCGAGCATGGGCATCGACACCACCAAGAAGCGCAAGGGGGACCTGGTCGCCGAGATCCGCCAGGCGCGGGTCGACGCCGGGTCTGCGCGTCCCGAGCCGCAGCCCGAGTCCACCGTCACGGCCCCGGCCGCAGCGGTGACCAAGGTCGAGGAGACCGGGGCGGCCGAGTCGCGCGCGCCGGAGTCCACCGACGAGTCCTCGACGGTGGGGAACCGCCGGGGCGAGGACGCCGACGACTCCGAGGGCGGCTCCTCGCGCACCCGCCGCGGTCGCCGTGGAGGTCGCTCGCGGGGCGAGTCCGGGTCCGAGGAGGGCGACTCCTCCCGCCAGGGAGAGGCCGAGCAGGGCACCGACTCCCGTGATGAGGACGCCGAGCGTCGCCCGGAGGGTGGCCGCGACCGCCGTCGGGACGACCGGGGGCGTCGGCAGGACGACGACCGCGACCGTCGCCGCGAGGACGACCGTCGCGACGACTCGGGCGAGGAGCGCTCGCGGGACGACCGTCGTGACGACTCGCGCGGGGGCCAGCGGGACGGCAACGGCCCGAACCGGGGCAACGGTTCGGACCGCCGCGACGACGAGGAGCGGGGCGGCCGTCGCCGCAACCGCCGCAACCGTCGCAACCGGGGCCGCAACCGCGACGACAACAACGACGGTCGCGACCAGCAGGGGCGCGGCGGGCAGGAGAACGACGCCGACCTGGTGCCGATCGCCGGCATCCTGGACGTCTTCGACTCCTACGGCTTCGTCCGCACCACCGGCTACCTGCCCGGCCCCAGCGACGTGTACGTGCCGATGCAGATGATCAAGCGCCACGGCCTGCGCAAGGGTGACGCCGTGGTCGGTCGCATCAAGCCGCGCCACGACCTGGACGACGACATGCCGACCCCGCAGCCGCAGCAGGGCCGCCGCAACCAGAAGGCGAACAAGAACAAGTTCAACGCCCTGGTGAAGGTGGACCAGGTGAACGGGATGTCCGCCGAGGATGCCCGTCGTCGCGTGGAGTTCGGCAAGCTCACCCCGCTGTATCCGCAGCAGCGCATGCGGCTCGAGGGCGAGCAGAAGAACTACACCAACCGCGTCATCGACCTGGTGGCCCCCATCGGCAAGGGGCAGCGCGGTCTCATCGTGGCTCCGCCGAAGGCCGGCAAGACGATGATCCTGCAGTCGATCGCCAACGCGATCACGGAGAACAACCCCGAGGCGCACCTCATGATCGTCCTGGTGGACGAGCGCCCCGAGGAGGTCACCGACATGCAGCGCACGGTCAAGGGTGAGGTCATCGCCTCCACCTTCGACCGCCCGGCCGACGACCACACGACCGTCGCGGAGCTCGCCATCGAGCGCGCCAAGCGCCTGGTCGAGATGGGGCAGGACGTCGTGGTGCTGCTGGACTCCATCACCCGTCTGGGGCGCGCCTACAACATCGCCGCCCCGGCCTCCGGCCGCATCCTCTCCGGTGGTGTGGACTCCTCGGCGCTCTACCCGCCGAAGCGCTTCTTCGGTGCCGCCCGCAATATCGAGAACGGCGGCTCGCTGACCATCCTGGCCACCGCCCTGGTCGAGACCGGCTCGAAGATGGACGAGGTGATCTTCGAGGAGTTCAAGGGCACCGGAAACATGGAGCTGCGCCTCTCGCGCCAGCTGGCCGACCGCCGCGTCTTCCCGGCCGTCGACGTGAACGCCTCGGGCACCCGCAAGGAGGAGATCCTGCTCTCCTCCGAGGAGCTCAAGGTGGTCTGGAAGCTGCGCCGGGTGCTCACCGCGCTGGACACCCAGTCGGCGATGGAACTGCTCCTGGACCGCATGAAGAAGACCTCCGGCAACGGGGAGTTCCTCATGCAGGTGCAGCAGACCTCCTCGATCAAGCTCGACGACGAGGACTGACCCGCTCCGGGGCGAGCCTGCACTCGAGCCCCTGGTGGGAGAACCCGTGACCCCCTGACGCATCGCAACGCGTCAGGGGTCACGGCTGTCCGGGGAGGTGCTCGGGGTGCGGCGCGAAGGGGGAGTGCCGCCGGGCTCGGAGCGGATGCGGCGGCGGTGTTGCACCGTTAGGGTGAGTGACATGACACCCACCGAGAAGCCCGCCGCCAACGCACCCACCGAGGGTGGGTACGACCGGGACGCCACCTACGTCGAGGACCGCATCAGGGCCGACGCACCGGCCGGCGGGCCCACCGGCGAGGCCGTCGGTCGGATGGTCTGGCCGGTGGAGCCCGGGCGCTACCGCCTGGTGGCCGCCCGCGCCTGCCCGTGGGCGCACCGCGTCGTCATCGTGCGCCGGCTGCTCGGGCTGGAGGGGGCCATCTCACTCGGGCTGGCCCATCCCGTGCACGGGGAACCGTCGTGGAACTTCAACCTGGACCCCGATGGGAAGGACCCCGTCCTCGGCATCCACCGCCTGCGCGAGGCCTACGAGGCGCGTGTGCCGGGCTACCCGCGAGGCATCACCGTCCCGGCCCTCGTGGACGTTCCCAGCGGACAGCTGGTCACCAACGACTTCCCGCAGATCACGCTGGACCTCTCGAGCCAGTGGCGGCAACACCACCGGCAGGGGGCCCCCGATCTGTACCCCGAGGAGCTGCGGCAGGAGATCGATGCGGTGTCCCGCCGTGTGTACACCGAGGTGAACAACGGTGTGTACCGGGCCGGTTTCGCCGCGGACCAGGAGCACTACGACGAGGCGTACGACCGGTTGTGGGTCGCGCTGGACTGGCTGGAGGAGCGCCTCTCCACCCGCCGCTACCTGGTGGGCGACCACATCACCGAGGCCGACGTGCGGCTGTTCCCCACGTTGGTGCGCTTCGACCCCGTGTACCACGGGCACTTCAAGTGCAACCGCCAGAAGATCCGCGAGATGCCGGTGCTCTCGGCCTACCTGCGGGACCTGTTCCAGACCCCCGGGTTCGGTGACACCACGGACTTCGAGCAGGTCAAGGAGCACTACTACGCCGTCCACCACGAGGTGAACCCCACCGGTGTGGTGCCCAAGGGGCCGGACATGTCCTGGCTGCTGGAGCCCCACGGGCGCGAGACCCTCGGGGGAACGCCCTGGGGTGAGGGGACCGCCCCGGGTGAGGTGCCGCCCGGGGAGCGGGTGCAGGCGGGGCACAACCCGCTGTACCCGGCCTGACCCGGGTACACGGACGAGGGCGCCCTCCCCGGCGGTGGGGAGGGCGCCCTCGGCGCGACCGGTGTGTCAGCCGCGGGGCGGGGTCCCGCCCTGGTCGCCCGGCTGGTCGCGGTGCGGGATCTCGCGGGTGGGCTGGTCCTCGCGCATCGGCGAGTTCTGCTGCGGCAGCTGCTGCGTGCGGCTGTCGGCAGAGCCCGTGTCCAGACCCGGGTCGCTCTGCACGGGGGCCTTGCCGGCCGGCGTGGACCCACCGAGTCCGCCCATGCCCGAGGCCGAGCCGCGACGCGGGGTGTTGGAGTCCGCGGCCTCGTCGGTGGCACCGGCCGCCTCGGCACGCGCCTTGCGCAGCGCCTCGGCCGGGTCCTCCAGCGCGGTCTCCTCGATGTCCAGGTCCATGGCCTCGCCCTGGGTGTTGGCCTTGTGGACCGACGAGCGGTTGCCGTCCATGCCCGGCTGGCCGCCGAGCACGCCACCGACACCCTTGAGCGCGTCCGTGATCTCGCTGGGGAAGAAGAACATCTTGTTCGCCTCGCCCTTGGAGATCTCGGGCAGCGCCTGCAGGTACTGGTAGGCGAACACCTTGCTGTTCGGGTTGCCGCGGTGGATGGCGTCGAAGACCTGCATGATCGCGCGGGACTCACCCTGGGCGCGCAGCACCGAGGACTGGGCGTCACCCTCGGCCGTGAGGATCGCGGCCTGCTTCTCACCCTCGGCCGTGAGGATCTGCGACTGCTTGATGCCCTCGGCGTTGAGGATGGCCGCTCGACGGTCGCGCTCGGCGCGCATCTGCTTCTCCATCGAGTCCTGCACGCTGGGCGGCGGGTCGATGGCCTTGAGCTCCACGCGGTTGACGCGGATGCCCCAGCGGCCGGTGGCCTCGTCCAGCACGCCACGGAGGCGGCCGTTGATCTGGTCGCGGCTGGTCAGGGTCTGCTCCAGGTCCAGCGAGCCGATGACGTTGCGCAGCGTGGTGACGGTGAGCTGCTCGATACCGGAGATGTAGTTGGCGATCTCGTAGGTGGCGGCCTTCGGGTCGGTCACCTGGAAGTAGATGACCGTGTCGATGGACACCACGAGGTTGTCGCTGGTGATCACCGGCTGCGGTGGGAAGCTCACGACCTGCTCACGCAGGTCGACCGTCGCACGGGGCTTGTCGATGAACGGGATGAGTACGTTGAGACCTGCCTGCAGGGTCTTGTTGTAGCGGCCGAGTCGCTCGACGATGACCGACGTGGCCTGGGGGACGATCTTGATCGCCCGCGCCAGGGCCACGACGACGAACAGGAGCAGTAGTCCGATGACTACGGCGATGGCTCCGGGCACGTCTTCCTCCTTGGGGACGGGGTGGGTCGGGTCTGTCAGGCGGGGAGGCGCTCAATGCGGGCCGTGGCCCCGTCGATGCGCACGACGCGGACGCGCTCGCCGACGGCGAACGTCTCACCGTCCCACTGCGGGCGGGCAGTCCAGGTCTCCCCGGCGAGCTTGATGGTGCCGGCCAGCTCGGTGACCGGGTCGGTCACCCGGGCGTCCTGGCCGGCCAGAGCGGCGGCGTTCGTCTCGTGGTACGGCGCGCTCTCCATGAGCCGGCGTCGCAGCACCGGGCGCACCAGGAAGAGCAGGGCCAGGGCGGTGAGGGAGAACAGGACGAACTGGCCGGTGAGGTTGAGTCCCAGCGCGGCGGCCACCATGGCCACCAGGGCGCCGGTCGCGAGCATGAGGAACATGAAGTCGAGTGTCATCATCTCCACGGCGGCGAGTGCCAGGGCGGCTCCGAGCCACCAGAGCCACTGGGATTCGCGCAGGATCTCGAACATGGCTGCACTGTAGGCCGCCGCAGGGGCCGCGAGGATGGAACCGTGGGCGGAGTTCGGTGCGCGTCGCAGGCCCGCGGGTGGGCCGGTGGACGGCGGGTCTGTGCAGCGGTTTGGACGTTCTGGTAGGGGGTGGCAGAATGGCCCGTTGCGTCCGGTTCACGTCACGCCCCGTCGCGGGGCACGCGGCGATCCGTCCACACGGGCACGCGGACGACCCGGACATCCCACCCCCATCGAGGAGAGACCCATGCGCAAGGACCTTCACCCCGCGTATGACACCACCGAGGTCGTGTGCACCTGCGGCGCCACCTTCACCACCCGCAGCACCGCTGCGAACGGTCGCATGAACGTTGACGTCTGCAGCAAGTGCCACCCCTTCTACACCGGCAAGCAGAAGATCCTGGACACCGGTGGCCGGGTTGCGCGCTTCCAGCAGCGCTACGGCAAGAAGGCCGGCAACTGAGACATCTGGTCATGGCCGGGGTACCCCACGGGGACCCCGGCCATCATCATGTCTGGATGAGGACGACGACATGAGTGACGCCCTGCAGGAGGCCCTCGCCGAGCACGCCCGGCTGGAGGAGCTCATGGCGCAGCCGGAGGTGGTGGCCGACCCGGTGCGCCTGCGCAGGGCCGCGCGTGAGTACGCGGCGCTGGAGCCGGTGGTGCGTGCGGCGGGACGGGTCGAACAGCTGGAGGGGGAGCTGGACGCGGCCCGGGAGCTGGCGGCCGACGACCCGGACTTCGCCGCGGAGGCCGAGGGGCTGTCCGAGGACCTCAAGGCCGCCCGGGACGAGCTGACGCGCACCCTGCTGCCGCGTGATCCCGACGACGACCGGGACGTGATCCTGGAGGTCAAGGCTGGCGAGGGTGGTGCCGAGTCCGCCCTCTTCGCCGGGGAGCTGGTGCGGATGTACCTGCGGCACGCCGAGCGGGAGGGCTGGTCCGCCAGCGTCATGGAGTCGACGGACTCGGACCTGGGCGGCGTCAAGGACGCCCGGGTGGCGATCCGCGGGGGTTCCGGGCAGGAGCCGGGCCGTGCGCCCTGGTCACGGCTGAAGTTCGAGGGGGGCGTCCACCGCGTGCAGCGGGTGCCGGTGACCGAGTCGCAGGGGCGCATCCACACCTCGGCGGTCGGGGTGCTCGTGCTCCCCGAGGTCGACGACCCGGCCGAGGTGGAGATCGCCCCGGCGGACCTGAAGGTCGACGTTTTCCGCAGCTCCGGGCCCGGTGGACAGAGCGTGAACACCACCGACTCCGCGGTGCGGATCACGCACCTGCCGACCGGGGTGGTGGTCACCTGCCAGAACGAGAAGTCCCAGCTGCAGAACAAGGAGGCGGCGCTGCGGGTGCTTGCCTCGCGCCTGCGACGCGCGGCGATGGAGGAGGCCGCGGCCGAGGCGAGCGAGGCCCGGCGGGCGCAGGTGCGCACCGTGGACCGCAGCGAGCGGGTGCGCACCTACAACTTCCCCGAGAGCCGGATCAGCGACCACCGCAGCGGGTACAAGGCCCACAACCTGCCGGCGGTGTTGGACGGCGACCTCCGTCCCGTCGTCGACTCGCTGGTGGCCGACCACGAGGCCAGGCTCCTGGCGGGGGAGGGCTGAGTGGTGTCGCAGGGCCCCGCGGGGGATTCGCTGGACTCCCTGCTGCGTTCCACCACGGCCCGGCTGGGGGAGGCGGGCTGCCCCAGCCCCGCGGCGGACGCCGCGACCCTCCTGGCCCACGTGCTGGAGTGCGACGGCTCCGAGCTGCACCGGCAGGTGCTGTTGGGCCGGGGGCTGTCCGGGGACGACCCGCGCAGGAGCCGGCTGGAGGAGCTCGTGGGGCGGCGGGTGGCCCGGGAGCCGCTGCAGCACCTCACCGGTGTCGCCTGGTTCGCGGGCGTACCGCTCGAGGTCGGCCCCGGGGTCTTCGTGCCCCGCCCGGAGACCGAGCTGCTGGTCACGCGGGCCCTCGAGCTGCTGGAGTGCCCCGGGCGTGACCCTCAGCAAGAGGTCGAGGTGGTGGACCTGTGCGCAGGCAGCGGGGCGGTGGTGCTCGGCATCGGCTGCGGCGTGGAGCGCCTGCGTCAGCAGGGGGAGGACGCGCCTGCGCCGGTGCTGCGGGCGGTCGAGATGGACCCCGTCGCCGCCGAGTACGCACAGCGGAACATCGAGCAGCTGGGGCTGACCGTCGACCTCAGGGTGAGTGATGCGCGGTTCGAGTTCGACGACCGGGAGGGTCAGGTGGACCTGGCCGTGAGCAACCCGCCCTACGTGCCGGACGGTGCGCTGCCGGTGGACCCGGAGGTCCTGGAGCACGACCCGGCCGCCGCCCTCTACGGCGGATCGCCCGACGGCCTGGCCCTCCCGCTGGCGCTGACACGCCGGGCGACGGGGCTGCTGCGTCCCGGTGGTCACCTGCTCATGGAGCACGACGACAGCCAGGGGGAGTCGATGCCGCGCATGCTCACCGAGCTGGGCTTCACCGACGTGCGTGACCACCTGGACCTCGCCGGCCGCCCGCGTTTCGTCGAGGGGCGCTGGCCGGGGCGCTGAACCGGCTCGGGCGCGGGTGGCCGGTGCGGTCGCCCCCCCCCCGTGAAAGACTGCACCGACCGCACTTCAGGAGGACTGGATGAGCCCGGTGTTCGACTGCACGGACCCCACGGACGAACAGCGCGACGAGGCGCTCGGGGCGGCCCAGGAGGCCATCTCCGAGGGCCGTGTCGTCGCCCTGCCCACGGACACCGTCTACGGGGTGGGGGCGGACCCCTTCCATCCCGATGGCGTGCCCAACGTCCTGGCGGCCAAGCGCCGCACGGCCTCGATGCCACCGCCGGTGCTCGTGCCCTCGGTGCGGACCCTGGACGGCCTGGCCACAGCGTTGCAGCCCTACGTCAAGGGCATGGTCCGTGAGCTCTGGCCCGGGCCGCTGACGATCGTCGTGCAGGCCCAGCCCTCCCTGCAGTGGGACCTGGGTGAGACCAATGGCACCGTCGCCCTGCGCATGCCGGACCACGACCTGGCCCTCCGCCTGCTGGCGCGCACCGGCCCGCTGGCGGTCACCAGCGCCAACATCACGGGACAGCCGGCCTCGACCACCGTGCTGGAGGCCGCGACCCAGCTGGGCGCGGCCGTGGAGGTCTACCTGGACGGCGGAAAGACGGCCGGCAACCGCCCGTCGACGATCGTCGACTGCACCCGACCCAGCCCGGTGATCCTGCGCCTGGGCGCCCTGTCCGTCGAGCGGCTGGAGGAGGTGCTGGGAGAGGACGTGCATCTGCGGCTCTCCCCGGCCGAGCCGGAGCCGGCGGCCGACCGCGAGGCGCTGGAGAAGGAGCTGAAGGCCACCGGTCGCTCGGTCTCACCGGGTGCTGAGTCCGCACCGGTGAACGAGGCTCCCGGACTGGCTCCGGGGGAGGGGGAGTCGGACGGCGTCGACGCGATCGACGACGAGGACGAGGAGGCCGGTCGCCGCGAGGAGGCCGAGCAGGAGGCCTGGCTGGCCCAGCTGGGGGAGCAGGAGAACGCGCCCGACGAGTCGACGGGGGCGGCGTCCGAGTCGCCGCCCGTGCCCGAGCTCGAGCGGCGCACCGCGGGGGCGACCAGCCTCTGGTCCACCGCGTCCGACGCGTCCTCCGAGCCGGAGCCGGATCCGATCGAGGACGACGGTGTGAACCAGGCCCACGAGCCGACGGCGTCCACCCTCCGCACGGTCGCGGTGCCGGTGGAGCAGGAGTTCGACCTGGTCGGCGTCGACGCGGAAGGACACGAGCTGCACGACCAGCCGGCGCGTAGGCTGCGCAGTGGTCGCGCCCACGACGCAGATCCCGCGGCGCCGGCGCAGGACGCCCCATCGGCCAACGACGACAGGAGCACAGCATGAGTCGGACCCCCTTCTTCGGGCCGGACTACGACCTTCTGCAGCAGCAGGACCCGCAGATCGCGGAGATCCTGCTGTCCGAGCTGGAGCGCCAGCGCACCGGCATCCAGCTGATCGCCAGTGAGAACCAGACCAGCCCGGCCGTGCTGGCCGCGCTGGGGTCGACGCTGTCGAACAAGTACGCCGAGGGCTACTCCGGCAAGCGCTACTACGGCGGCTGCTCCGAGGTGGACAAGGCCGAGAACCTGGCGATCGAGCGCGCAAAGGGGCTCTTCGGGGCCGACCACGCGAACGTCCAGCCGCACTCCGGTGCCTCGGCGAACCAGGCCGTGTACGGCGCCTTCGCCAAGCCGGGCGACACCATCTTGGCCATGAGCCTGGACCACGGTGGACACCTGACCCACGGGTTCAAGGTGAGTTTCTCCGGCAAGTGGTTCAACGCGGTCCACTACGGCGTGAACGCCGAGACCGAGCACATCGACTACGACGAGGTGGAGCGCCTGGCCAAGGAGCACCGCCCCAAGATCATCTTGGCCGGCGGCTCGGCCATCCCGCGCCTCATCGACTTCGAGCGCTTCCGCGCGATCGCCGACGAGGTCGGGGCCATCTTCTGGGTGGACGCCGCGCACTTCATCGGCCTGGTGGCCGGTGGCGCCATCCCGTCGCCGGTGCCCCATGCCGACGTCGTCTCCTTCACGACCCACAAGGTGCTGCGCGGTCCGCGCGGCGGCGCCATCGTGTGCAAGGAGGAGCACGCCTCCAAGATCGACAAGGCCGTCTTCCCGATGATGCAGGGCGGCCCCCTCATGCACGGCGTCGCGGCCAAGGCGGTGAACTTTCACGAGTGCCTGCAGCCGGCCTACAAGGAGTACGCCGCCCGCGTGGTGGAGAACTCCCAGAAGCTGGCCGGCGCGCTCGGTGAGCACGGGCTGCGCCCGATCTCCGGCGGCACCGACACCCACCTGTCGCTGCACGACCTGCGTGAGCTGGGAGTGTCCGGCAAGGACGCCGAGGCGCGCTGCGACGCGGCCGGCCTGGTGCTGAACAAGAACACCATCCCGTTCGACCCGGCCCCGCCGATGCTGGCCTCAGGTGTCCGCGTGGGCACCCCGGCCGTCACCACGCAGGGCATGGGCACCGAGCAGATGCAGGTGATCGCCGACCTCATCAAGAAGGCCGTCACCGAGGGTGACGCCGACCGCGAGTCCGCGGTGTCCCGGGAGATCCGGGCCCAGGTCGACGAGCTGACCGACCAGTTCCCGGCCTACAAGCGCTGAGCCGACGTGCGGCCCGGCCCCGGTGACGGGGCGGGGTCGTGACCCGCTGCCCGACCGACGAGGAGGTGTTCGCCCGTGCGTGAATACCTCCTCGTCATGCTCGTGGCCGGCGTCATCACCCTCTGGGTCACGCCGCTGGTGCGCTGGTTCGCGGTGCGCGCGGGGGCCATCACCCCCGTGCGCGGCCGGGACGTGCACGCCGTGCCCAAACCGCGGCTCGGGGGGCTGGGCATGCTGGCGGGGCTGCTGGCGGCCACGCTCGTGGCGGCGCACCTGCCCTACCTGAGCCAGATCTTCGCCGACACCCAGGTCTACGGGGTGCTGCTCGCGGCGCTCGTGGTCTCCGCCCTCGGGGCCGCCGACGACCGCTGGGACCTCCACTGGGCGCTCAAGCTGGGAGGGCAGGCGGCCGCGGCGATCGTGCTGGCCTCGCAGGGGGTGCAGCTGGTGAGCCTCCCCGTGCAGGGCTACACGATCCTGCCGGGCCCGGTCTCGCTCGCGCTCACCATCCTGCTGGTGGTGGCCACGATGAACGCGGTCAACTTCGTCGACGGGCTCGACGGCCTGGCCGCGGGCATGGTGGGCATCGCCTCGGCGGCCTTCTTCGTGTGGAGCTACGAGCTGTCGCACACCTACGACCCGCCGAACGTCTTCTCGACCGCCACCTTCCTCACCGCGGTCCTGCTGGGTGTGACGGCCGGGTTCCTGCCGCACAACTTCCACCCCTCCCGCCTCTTCATGGGGGATGCCGGGTCGCTGCTGCTGGGTCTGCTGATGGCCGCGGCCACCATCTCTCTCACCGGGACGGTCGACCCCGCCGCGGTGGACGGCAGCTCCCGGACCGCCGCGGTCGTGCTGCCGCTCGCCCTGCCGGTCGCGGTCGTCGCCGTGCCCCTGGTCGACATGCTGCTCGCGGTCGTCCGGCGCACGCTCGCGGGGCTGAAGCCGTGGGACGCCGACGCCCGTCACCTGCACCACCAGCTGCTGCGGCTGGGGCACAGCCACCGGTCGGCCGTGCTCACCATGTACCTGTGGTCCGGAGCCGTGGCCGGGGGAGTGCTGGCCTTCAACTACCTGCCGGCCTGGGGCGCGCTCGTCCTCCTGGCCGCGCTGCTGCTGTGCGCCGTCGTGGTCACCTGGGTGGTGCCCCGTCGTGTCACCCCGAAGGAGTCCGCCGCGTGAGCAGGTCCCCCTGGTCCCTGATGGTCGCGCGAGGGCCGCTGGCCTCGCTGCTGATGCTCGCCGTGGCCGTCCCGGTCGCGTTGTGGACCCGTGGTCCGGAGGGCGCGGTCACCGCCGCCGGTGTGTGCCTGACGACCGCGGTGGTGCTCACCGGGGGACTGGTGATGGTGCGGGTCGTGCTGGGCGGCGCGCCGGCGCTGGTGGTGCCGATGGCGCTGCTCGTGTTCTTCCTGCAGGTGGGCCTGTTCGCGGCTGCCGTCTTCCTGGTGCCCTGGCCCGACGGGTACGTCTTCGCCCTCGTCGGGGGCCTGGCGGTCGTCGCCTGGCAGGCGGGGGTCGTCCAGGGCTACCTGGCCGGTCGCCACGAGATGGTGGTGGATCCCTGCGAGCCGGGGAGCCGAGATGGTTGACGGCCGACCGGAGCCGCCGGAGTACCGAGGGCCCTGGGTGGGTGACGACGAGCCGGAGGACGAGTGGGCCAAGGAGGCCTGGCGCGGCGGCAGCAGCCGGGGGGCGGACCTCGGTGCGGCCGTCCTCGGGACCCTTCTCACCGGCATCCTGGTCTTCGCCGGTCTGGGGTGGCTGGTGGTCGAGCTGACGGGTCTCGACTGGCTGATGCCCTTTGTCATCCTCCTCGGCGTGGGCGTGTCCCTTTTCACGCTCATCCTCAGGTATGGTGACGCCTGACAACGACGACGCATCGTTTCCCGCGGGCCGTCGCCCTGCCGGATCATGACCCCTCGTCGCCGTCTGACCCCGTGCGTCACGCACGAGATCGGGGTCGACACCCCAGACCCCGTGGAGGAGTAACACGTGAGCCACGCACCGGCCATGCTTGCGAAGGTGGAGTTCCACCAGCCGAGCACCAACGACTTCTGGCTCCCGTTGTTCGAGGTGGGTGGCTTCGCGTTCACCCGCCAGATGCTGGTCGTCGTGCTCGTCACCGCCGCGCTGTGCGCGTGGATGATGTGGGCCGCCAAGCGGGCCGCGGTTGTCCCCTCGAAGGGCATGTTCGTCACCGAGGGCATCTACGACTTCGTGCGCAACGGCATCGCCCGTGACCTCATCGGCGGTGAGAAGTTCAAGCCGTTCGTCCCGCTGCTCTTCTCGCTGTTCGTCTTCATCCTGGTGAACAACCTGATGGGCATCATCCCGCCCGTGCAGATGCCGACCATGGCGTCCATCGCGTTCCCGGTCGTCCTCACGATGATCGTCTACGTCGTCTACCACGTGGTCGGCATCCGCAAGCACGGCTTCGGTGGCTACCTCAAGACCTTCGTCCCGAGCGGCCTCCCCAAGGTGATCGTCCCGGTCGTGTTCTTCCTGGAGTTCATCTCCAAGACCGTCACCCAGCCGCTGACCCTCGCGCTGCGACTGTTCGGAAACATGCTCGCCGGTCACATGGCCCTGGTGCTCTTCATCATGGGTGGATGGTTCCTTGTGAACTCCGGCCCGATGCTGGCGATCGCCGGTGCCGGCTCCTGGATCATGGGTCTGCTCATGACCTTCTTCGAGATCCTGATCCAGTGCCTGCAGGCCTACGTGTTCACCCTGCTGTCGGCCAGCTACATCGGCGCCTCGCTCTCCGAGGACCACTGATCCGGCGCGTCGCGCCCACCGGCGGGGAGACCCGCCCCCAGACTTCCTGACGTACAACTGAACAGCACCACCCCCTGAACCCAGCCCTGTGCGGAACGACCGCGTGGGACACAAGGAAAGAGGAACATCCATGGAAGGCTCGCTGAACCTCGTCGGTTACGGTCTCGCCACCATCGGCCCGGCCATCGCCGTGGGTCTGATCTTCGCCGCCTACATCAACGGTGTCGCGCGTCAGCCCGAGTCCCGCTCGCTCCTGCAGCCGATCGCTATCCTCGGTATGGCCATCGCCGAGGCCCTCGCCATCCTGGGCTTCGTGCTGACCTTCATCCTCTGACGGATCCGCGTCACACCGCGTGACCACCTCGGTGGCACGCACCCCCTGTCGAATCCGTTGAAGGAGACACCGTGCACTACCTGAGTGTGCTGGCTGAGGGCGAGGAGCACGCCGCCGGTCGTAGCGGCACCGACGCGCTCATCCCGTACCTGCCGGAGCTCATCTTCGGTCTCATCGCCATCGGCATCGTCTACTTCGTGGCCAGCAAGTTCTTCGTGCCGGCCATGGAGAAGGCCTACGCCGAGCGGCGGGACGCCATCGAGGGCGGCATGGCCCGCGCCGAGCAGGCGGAGGCCGACGCCAAGGCTGCGCAGCAGAAGTACGAGTCGCAGCTCGCCGAGGCCCGTGCGGAGGCCAACGCCATCCGCGAGAAGGCCCGCGAGGAGGGCGACGTCATCCGTGCGGAGAAGCGTGAGCTCGCCGATGTGGAGGCGAACCGGGTCCTGGAGACCGCGCAGAAGCAGATCGCTTCGGAGCGTCAGCAGGCCCAGGTGCAGCTCCGCGGTGAGGTCGGCCGCCTGTCGACCGACCTGGCCGGCCGCATCGTCGGCGAGTCGCTGACCGACGAGGCCCGTCAGAAGGGTCTGGTCGACCGCTTCCTGACCGAGCTCGAGTCCGGTCGGGCGGACGTCACCACGAAGGCCCGCTGATGCAGGGGACTTCGATCGGTGCCTACGCCGCCTCGCGCCAGGTGCTCGAGCAGCAGCTCGAGGGCGGTGCGCAGGGTATGGACCTGGCCGACCAGCTCTTCGGCGCGGCCGAGGTGCTGGGCGACAGCGGACAGCTGCGGCGGGCGCTGACCGACCCCACTCGTGAGGGTGGGGACCGGGCGGCCCTGGCGGAGAAGGTCTTCTCCCCCGTGGCCGAGCCCGCCCGCGCGGTGCTGTCCGCGGCCGCCGGCCAGCGGTGGCGCACCGAGGGCGACCTCGGTGAGGCCGTCATCCGCCTGGGGGTCGAGGCCCTCATGGCCTCGGCCGAGCGGTCGGGCAACGACCAACGCGTGATGGACGAGTTGTTCACCGTGCAGGAGCAGTTCACCGAGGACGCCGCCCTGCGGAGCACCCTGACCGACCGCCGTGTCGAGCGGGGAGCCAAGCGGGACCTCGCTCAGCGCCTGCTGGGCGACAAGGTGGCCCCCGAGACGCTGCGGCTGACTCAGCAGGCCGTCGCCGGCGCCAAGTCGCTGCGCTTCGACCTCGCCCTGCGGGCCTACCGCGAGATCGCCGCGGCCCGTGCCGAGCGTCTGCTCGCGGTGGCCCACACCGCCGCCCCCATGACCGACGAGCAGGTCCAGCGCCTGCGCGCGGCGCTGACCACGCAGTACGGCCGTGAGATCACGCTCAGCACCGTCATCGACCCCGAGGTCGTCGGCGGCGTCCGCGTCGAGGTCGCGGACGACGTGATCGATGGCACCGTCTCGCGCCGCCTGGCCGAGGCCCGCGACGGGATGGTCGGACGCGTCTGAGCGTCAGTCCCCCCACCCCACATACACCGGCCGAGACACTGACCCGGGCCCACGAGCGGCCCACCAAGGAGAGATCATGACGGAGCTGTCGATCCGTCCGGAGGAGATCCGGGACGCTCTGGACTCGTTCGTCCAGTCGTACGAGCCCCAGGCTGCTGCCAGCCAGGAGGTCGGCCGCGTGGCCGATGCCGGTGACGGCATCGCGCACGTGGAGGGCCTGCCCTCGGCGATGACCAACGAGCTGCTTGAGTTCGCCGACGGGACCCTGGGCCTGGCGCTGAACCTCGACGTGCACGAGATCGGTGTCGTCGTCCTGGGCGACTTCGCCGGCATCGAGGAGGGGATGGAGGTCCGCCGCACCGGTGAGGTCCTCTCGGCCCCCGTGGGCGACGCCTTCCTCGGCCGCGTGGTGGACCCGCTGGGTCAGCCGATCGACGGCCTGGGCGACATCCCCGCCGAGACCCGTCGTGCGCTGGAGCTGCAGGCCCCCTCGGTCGTGCAGCGCCAGTCGGTGCACGAGCCGATGCAGACCGGCATCAAGTCCATCGACTCGATGGTGCCGATCGGCCGCGGTCAGCGTCAGCTGATCATCGGTGACCGCCAGACCGGCAAGACCACGGTGGCGATCGACACGATCCTCAACCAGCGTCAGAACTGGGAGTCCGGCGACGTCAACCAGCAGGTGCGCTGCATCTACGTGGCGATCGGCCAGAAGGGCTCGACCATCGCCGAGGTGCGCCGCACCCTGGAGGAGAACGGCGCGCTGGAGTACACCACCATCGTGGCGGCCCCCGCGGGCGACCCGGCCGGCTTCAAGTACCTGGCCCCGTACACCGGCTCGGCCATCGGCCAGCACTGGATGTACGACGGCAAGCACGTCCTGATCGTGTTCGACGACCTGTCGAAGCAGGCCGAGGCCTACCGGGCCGTGTCGCTGCTGCTGCGCCGCCCGCCGGGTCGTGAGGCCTACCCGGGTGACGTGTTCTACCTGCACAGCCGCCTGCTCGAGCGCTGCGCCAAGCTGAGCGACGACATGGGCGCCGGTTCGATGACCGGTCTGCCCATCATCGAGACCAAGGCCGGTGACGTCTCGGCGTACATCCCGACCAACGTCATCTCGATCACCGACGGTCAGATCTTCCTCGAGTCCGACCTGTTCAACTCGGGTGTCCGCCCCGCCATCAACGTGGGTGTCTCGGTCTCCCGAGTGGGTGGTGACGCTCAGATCAAGTCCATGAAGGAGGTCTCCGGCCGACTGCGCACCGACCTGGCGCAGTACCGCGAGATGGAGGCCTTCGCCATGTTCGCCTCGGACCTGGATGCCGCGTCCAAGGCCCAGCTCGAGCGTGGTGCCCGCATGGTGGAGCTGCTCAAGCAGCCGCAGTCCGCGCCGATGTCGGTGGACCGTCAGGTGGCCGTCATCTGGGCCGGCACCAACGGTCACCTTGACGACGTGCCCACCCAGGACGTGCAGCGCTTCGAGGCCGAGTTCCTCGACTTCATGCAGCGTGAGCACGCGGGCTTCTTCGAGTGGGTCCGGGAGAACTCCGGGTCGAAGCTCAACGACGACTCGCGTGGGATGCTCGAGACCGGGATGGCGCAGTTCAAGCGCCAGTTCCAGCCCTCCGAGGGCGCGGGCATCCGCCCGGGCTCCGACGAGGCCGAGGAGAACACCCCCGAGCTGGAGGACGGCGACGTCAACCAGGAGCGGATCGTCAAGGCCAAGCGCTGAGCGGCTGCCGGGGAGACGCCACGGCGTCTCCCCGGCCGTCCCCGGCAGCGCCCCTGGACGGGGCGCACCGCCCGAGCGATCGGGCCCCGGTCGTCCTCGGACGACCACCCGCAGGACGCGGGACCTGGAGAACGTGCACTGACCACCACCGGAAGGCGGAACGACATGGCAGCGGGGCAGCGGGAGTACCGCCAACGCATCAAGTCCGTCAAGGCCACCAAGAAGATCACCAAGGCGATGGAGCTGATCGCGGCCTCCCGGGTGATCAAGGCGCGCACGCGGGTCGAGGAGACCACGCCGTACGCGCGGGCACTGACGAAGGCCGTCTCGGCCGTGGCCACCAACTCGAACGAGGACCATCCCCTGACGACCGAGCACGACGACCGTCGTCGCGGCGGCATGGTGGTCATCTCCTCCGACCGCGGGCTCGCCGGCGGCTACCCGTCCGCCCCGCTGAAGTTCTCGGACCGTCTGGCCGAGCAGCTCCGCGACGAGGACGGCCTCGAGGTCGTGCCCTACCTGGTGGGGCGCAAGTCGGAGGGCTACTACCGCTTCCGCAACCGTGACTGGGCGCGGGACTGGTCCGGCTTCTCGGACGCGCCGACCGTCGAGGCGGCGCGCGAGATGGCCGACGCCGTGATCGAGGCCTTCATGACCCCGACCGAGGAGGGTGGCCTGGACGAGGTGCACGTGGTGTACACGCGCTTCGTCAACATGGTCAGCCAGGAGGTCACCGCGGCGCGCATCCTGCCGCTCGAGGTGGTCGACGCCGAGGAGGGCGTGGGCGCCGAGGGCACGCAGCAGGACGGCGACGGGCTCGTGCCGGAGTACGACTTCGAGCCGAGTGCCGACGAGGTGCTGGACGCGCTGCTGCCGCAGTACGTGACCTCGCGCATCTACAACATGATGCTGCAGTCCGCGGCCTCGGAGCTGGCCGCGCGACAGCGGGCCATGAAGTCGGCGACGGACAACGCCGAGGAACTCATCAAGGACTACACGCGACTGGCCAACCAGGCCCGTCAGGCCGACATCACGCAGGAAATCAGCGAGATCGTGGGTGGCTCCGCCGCCCTCGCCGACTCCCAGTGACTCCAGCAGTGACGGACAAGAAGGAAACGGATCACATGAACGCCACCATCGCCGCGGAGAACTCCTCCGCCACTCAGCAGGCCGGTGCGGTCGGCCGTCTGGCTCGGAGCATCGGGCCGGTCGTCGACATCGAGTTCCCGCCGGACGCCGTTCCGCCCATCTACAACCTGCTCAAGGCCGAGGTCGACCTCGGCGGCGTGACCAAGACGCTGAACCTCGAGGTCGCCCAGAACATCGGTGACAACCTGGTCCGCGCCATCTCGCTGCAGCCGACCGACGGTCTGGTGCGCGGCGCCGAGGTGCGCGACACCGGCGGCCCCATCAGCGTGCCCGTGGGTGACGTCACCCTGGGCAAGGTCTTCAACGCCACCGGTGAGTGCCTGAACCTCGCCGAGGGCGAGCAGCTCGAGGTCACCGAGCGCTGGGGCATCCACCGCAAGGCGCCGGACTTCGACAAGCTGGAGTCCAAGACCCAGATGTTCGAGACCGGCATCAAGGTCATCGACCTGCTCACCCCGTACGTTCAGGGTGGGAAGATCGGCCTCTTCGGTGGTGCCGGTGTGGGCA
This sequence comes from Kytococcus sp. Marseille-QA3725, assembly GCF_054950055.1. Lineage (NCBI taxonomy): Bacteria > Bacillati > Actinomycetota > Actinomycetes > Micrococcales > Kytococcaceae > Kytococcus > Kytococcus sp. Marseille-QA3725. The sequence goes on from NZ_JBUCLA010000001.1 coordinate 356,007, forward strand.
AGACGGTGCTCATCCAGGAGATGATCGCCCGTGTGGCCCGCGACCACGGTGGTGTGTCGGTGTTCGCCGGTGTCGGTGAGCGCACCCGTGAGGGCAACGACCTCATGGTCGAGATGGAGGAGGCCGGCGTCCTCGGTCAGACCTCCCTGGTCTTCGGCCAGATGGACGAGCCGCCGGGCACCCGTCTGCGCGTGGCCCTGTCCGCGCTGACGATGGCGGAGTACTTCCGCGACGTTCAGAAGCAGGACGTGCTGCTCTTCATTGACAACATCTTCCGCTTCACCCAGGCCGGTTCCGAGGTCTCCACGCTGCTGGGCCGCATGCCCTCCGCGGTGGGCTACCAGCCGACCCTGGCCGACGAGATGGGTGTGCTGCAGGAGCGCATCACCTCGACCCGTGGCCACTCGATCACCTCGATGCAGGCGATCTACGTGCCGGCCGACGACTACACCGACCCGGCCCCGGCCACGACCTTCGCCCACCTGGACGCCACGACCGAGCTCTCGCGCCCGATCGCGTCGATGGGCATCTACCCGGCCGTGGACCCGCTGACCTCCACCAGCCGCATCCTGGACCCGCGCTACATCGCCCGGGACCACTACGAGACCGCGGCCCGTGTGAAGTCGATCCTGCAGAAGTACAAGGAGCTGCAGGACATCATCGCGATCCTCGGTATCGACGAGCTCTCCGAGGAGGACAAGATCCTCGTCGGCCGTGCCCGTCGCATCCAGCGCTTCCTGTCGCAGAACACCTACGTCGCCAAGCAGTTCACCGGCATCGAGGGTTCGACCGTGCCGCTGGCCGAGACCATCGAGGCGTTCACCAAGATCGCCGACGGTGAGTACGACCACCTGCCCGAGCAGGCCTTCTTCATGTGCGGTGGCCTCGAGGACGTCGAGCGCCAGGCGCACGAGCTGGAGAAGAACAGCTGATCGCCCGGTCCTCTTGGACGACACGACGGAGCCCCCACCTGGAAGGCGGTTTCAAGGGGTCCTCGCAACACCTGATGGCCTAGTTGGTTGTCAGTAGATCACGCAGGCGCTCGGCTGGGTTTGCCCAGCCGAGCGTTTTGCGTGGGCGGCCGTTGAGTTCCTGGGCGACGTATTCGAGTTCGGCCGGGCCGTGGACCGACAGGTCGGTGCCCTTGGGGAAGTACTGCCGCAGCAGTCCGTTGGTGTTCTCGTTCGACCCGCGCTGCCAGGGTGAGTGTGGGTCGCAGAAGTACACCGGTACACCGGTGGCGATCGTGAACTGCCGGTGAGCGGCCATCTCGCACCCCTGGTCCCAGGTCAGCGACCCACGCAGGTGCTCTGGCAGGGTCCCGATCAGGTCGACCAGGACGTCCCGGACCTCCTCAGCGGTGTGCCCACCGGGCAGGTGCCCGAGCATCACGTACCGGGTGGAGCGTTCCACCAAGGTCAGGATCGCGCTGCGTCCACCAGCGCCCAGGATCAGATCACCCTCCCAGTGGCCCGGCACGGCCCGGTCTTCCACCTGCGCGGGACGATCACTGATCATGACCATCGGGTCGGTGAACCTCTTCTGCCGCTGATCGGGCCTGGTGCGGGGCACCCGGCGGGCCCGCCCGGTCCGCAACGCGGTGGCCACCTCGCGGCGCAATCCGCCGCGGGCCTGGAAGTACAACGCCTGGTAGATCGTCTCGTGACTCACCCGCACAGTGTCGTCCTGCGGGAACGCCCCTGGCAGGGAACGGCTGATCTGTTCCGGGGACCACCGCAGGGCGAGTTTCTCGCTGACGTAGTCCCGAAGCGCTCCCGGTCGAGCCAGCTTCGACTCCTTCGGCCTGGCCCGCGACCGGGCCCAGGCCCGCTGGGCCCGGTGGGGCAGGTACACCCCGCCAGTGCTGTACGTGTCCAGTTCCCGCTTGACCGTGGACGCCGACCGGCCCAGCACCCGGGCGATCCCTCGCAACGACATGCCCTGCCGGTGCAGGTCAGCGATGGTCTCCCGGTCCGTCACGGTCAGATACCTGGGGTGCAGGCGTTTCTCCACCACCGACAGGGAGGGCTCTACCGACACGATCCTGGTCATACCCGTGGTGTAGTCCACCCGTCGCCCATCGGGATAGATCCTGGCCCCGTTGGTCCTGCGCACTCCCCGGTCCCAGTCCTCGGCCGTACGCACGTGCACCCCGACCCGTTCGGCGGCATCCCGACGGGTGACTCCAGCAGCACGTAACCGGTCGTACTCACCCCGCCGCGGATGAGGCCCTGTCCCCGGCCGACCCCGACCAGACAACCCCGCCTTGCGCACCCACCCAGCAGCGGTGTTCTCGTTCGCCCCGACCGCACGCGCAGCAGCCCGCACATTCCCCTGATGAGCATCCAACGCCGCCCAGAACGCGCTCTTGACCTCAGACAACCACATGGTCCTCGCAACTCCCTGAAGAACAGGGTGTTGCGAGGACCACTAGAACCCGCCGAACGGTGGGGGCTCCGTCGTGCGTGGGGCCGATGCGCCGGGAACGGGTCCCGGCCTCGGCGTCACTTGCGGTGGAACAGGAACCAGCTGGTGGCGATGTACTTGTCACCGCCGCGGGGCATATTGCCGCGGTGGGTGTGGGTGAAGGCGGCCGGGGCGATGACCAGGGAGCCGGTGCGCGGCTCCACCAGGCGGTCCTGGTAGAGGAACTCGGTGCCGCCCTCGGAGAAGCCGTCGTTCAGGTAGGCGGTCCACAGGCAGTGTCGGTGCAGGGCCTCGTGGCTGGAGTCCGTCGGCATGGTCTCGCAGTGCCAGTAGGGGTAGCCGCCGTCGTCGGCCGTGTAGCGCTGCACGTTGATGCCGCCGGGCCGCAGGGCGACGCCGGCCATGTTGATGACCTCCTGGTCGCTCATCTGCGACAGGTCCTCGGCCGTCAGCCGGGCGGTGCCCCCGTCGGGCGTCTTGCGCTGGAACATCATCGGCGCCAGCAGCACGTGCGGGTAGGTGCGCACGTACTGCACCAGGCACCGGCTGGCCGCCGCGACGAGCTCGCTCTCGAGCTCCCGCCACTCCGGCTTGTTGGAGATGAAGACGTCGACCGACTTCTTCATGCTCGGGTCCACCCCGCCGCCGGTGCGACCGGGGGACTGGGCCTTGCTCGCCTCGAACGCGTCGATGAGGCGCTGGCAGAGCTCGGGGGAGAGGGCGTCGGGGTAGACCTCGATGAAGTCCCCCCGCCCGGGGGCGGGTGCGTGTTCGGTGGTCGTCATGGGGCCATCGTGGCACCGTCGCCCACCGATGGCGGGGCGCCCCTCCGAGGAGGTGCCGGGCCGGCGGTCGGGCGGGGCGGATCCGACCGCGATGCCGCGTAGTATGGGGGCCTCCCACCCCCGAAACCCCTCAGGAGTACCCGGTGAGCCACCTGACCGTTGACCTCGTCGCAGCCGACCGCCAGGTGTGGAGCGGTGAGGCCTCCATGGTGACCGCACGCACGACCGACGGCGACCTGGGCATCATGCCGGGTCACACCCCGATGCTGAGCACCCTCGTGTCCGGTGCGGTGGGCATCCACACGTCCGCCGGCAAGCAGGAGGTCACCGTCGACACGGGCTTCCTGTCCGTGGACAGCGACAAGGTGACCGTGGTGGCCGAGAAGGTCGACGCGAGCTCCCTCTCCGCCTGACCGTTCGTGGGGACCACCTTCCTCACCGTCGAGTTGGTCCTCGGCGCCCTCCTGCTGCTCCTGCTCGCGTGGCTGGTCTTCAGCTGGTGGCGGCGGGTGCGGATCGCGGGCGGGTGCTTCACCGCCCTCTGCCTGGTGCGGCGTCCTGAGTCCACCCGTTCGGCCATTGTGCGGCTGGGCCCGCGCGCCGTCGAGTTCCACTCGCTCTGGGGCGCGGGGACCACGCCGTTCCTGGCCCTGGGGCGCACCTCCGTCGAGATGGAGTGGCTCGACGAGAGCGGCCCGGCCACCGGGGGGCGCTGGGTCCGCCTGACGGGCCTGCCGGCCTCAGGGATGCACGCGAACCCCTGCTCCGGTGCGGACGCGGGGGTCGACGTGGCGCTCTCCGCGGGGGACGGGCGCGCGCTGCGGGCGTGGCAGGAGACCCTGCCGCCCGGTCACTCCTTCTCGGCCGAGCTCTGACGGCCCTTCGGCGCGTTCTGGCGACCGCCGCCCGGCTGCCAGAGCACGTCCCCGTCGGGGCCGGCGGCACTGCGGGCCAGGATGAACAGCAGGTCCGAGAGCCGGTTGAGATAGCGACCCGGCAGCGGTGAGACGCCGCCGGTGCCCTTCTCCGCGCCCTCCGGGGCCTTCTCCTGACCGTGCACGGCGACGGCCGTCCACGCGGCGCGCTCGGCGCGGCGGGCGATGGTGCGGGCGACGTGCAGGTGCGCCGACAGCGCACCACCACCGGGCAGGATGAAGCTCCGCAGGGCCGGCAGGTCGGTGTTGAACCGGTCGCAGTCGGCCTCCAGGTCGTCGATCCACTCCTGCGCGACGCGCAGCGGTTCGTACTCGTAGCTCGACCGCAGCGGCAGGGAGAGGTCGGCGCCCACGTCGAAGAGCTCGTTCTGCACGCGGCGCAGCACCTCGGCCACGTCGGGCCGGTCGGCCGTGTGCAGCATCGCGACGCCGAGTGCGGCGTTCGTCTCGTCGGTGTCGGCGTAGGCCACCAAGCGGGGGTCGTCCTTGCTGGTGCGCCCGAAGTCGCCGAGGCCGGTGGTGCCGTCGTCGCCGGTGCGCGTGTAGATGCGGGTGAGGTTGACCATGGGCACAGCCTGTCACCGTCGCGGGCGGACCCCGCGGTGGGGCGGGGCCGGCTGCCGGCTCAGAAGAGCTTGCCCTCGGCGTCGTCGAGTCCGCGCAGGGCGTCGTAGTCGAGGGTGACGCAGCGGATGCCGCGGTCCTCGGCCAGGGTGCGGGCCTGCGGGCGGATGACCTGGGCGGCGAACACGCCCTGCACCGGTGCGAGGTGGGGGTCCCGGTTCAGCAGCTCCAGGTAGCGGGTCAGCTGCTCAACGCCGTCGATGCCACCCCGCCGTTTCACCTCCACGGCCACCGTGCCGCCGTTGGCGTCGCGGCAGAGCAGGTCCACGGGGCCGATGGGCGTCATCCACTCCCGGCGGACGAGGCTCCAACCGCCGCCCAGCGTGGTGATGTGCTCGGCCAGGAGGGCCTGCAGCTGCGACTCGACGCCGTCCTTGACCAGACCCGGGTCGATGCCGAGGTCCCGCTGCAGGTCCTCCAGCACCTCGTGGAGGTGGATGACGAGCTGGTCCCCGGACTTGGCGTGGGTGACGGTCCAGACGGCCTCCACGCCCTCCTCCCGCAGCTCCTCGCCGGGTTCGGACTCCACCGTGGTGCAGGGCGGGCTCATCCAGTTCAACGGCTTGTAGGAGCCGCCGTCGGAGTGGACGAGCACGGACCCGTCGGCCTTCACCACCAGCAGGCGGGTGGCGAGGGGCAGGTGGGCGGTGAGCGCGCCGGTGTAGTCGACCTGGCAGCGGGCAATGACGAGTCGCACGGGGGAACTCTAGGTGAGGGGCCGCGTCCGGGCGGGGGGAGCGGGGCGGGAGTGTCCGCCGGGCGCGGACGGGTGGGAGAGTGGGGTGCATGACGCAGATCGCATCGGTGGGAGTTGTGGGCCTGGGCACCATGGGTGCCGGCATCGTCGAGGTCTTCGCGCGGGGTGGCCTGCGCGTGGTGGGGGTCGAGATGACCCCGGAGCTGGCGGAACGGGGGCGCTCCCTGCTGGAGGCGTCCACCGCTCGCGCCGTGCAGAAGGGCCGGCTCGACGAGCAGGGGCAGCAGGCCGTCCTGGGGGCCGTGACCTTCACGAGCGAGCTCGGGGACCTGGCGGACGTCGACCTGGTCGTCGAGGCCGTGCCGGAGCGGATGGAGATCAAGCAAGACATCTTCGCCCGGCTGGACGAGGTGACCCGTGACGACGCGATCCTGGCGACCAACACCTCGAGCCTGTCGGTCACGGAGATCGCCGCGGGCACCGGCCGTCGCGAGCGCGTCGTCGGCATGCACTTCTTCAACCCGGCCCCGGTGCAGAAGCTGGTCGAGGTGATCCACACGCCGGTCACCGACCCGGGTGCCGTCGAGGCGGTGCGCGAGCTGGCGTCCTCGCTCGGCAAGGAACCCGTCGTGGCCGGTGACCGCGCCGGCTTCGTGGCCAACCACCTGCTGTACGGGTACATGAACCGGGCCGGCCGGCTCTACTTCGACGGTGCGGTCGACGCGGCGGACCTGGACACGGCCATGCACGTGGGGGCGGGGCTGCCGATGGGCCCGCTGACGCTCATGGACCTGGTCGGCCTGGACGTCTGCGTGGGGATCGGCCCGATCATCCACTCGCTGACCCACAAGGACATGCACGCGCCCTCCTACGAGCTGGCGACGATGGTGCGGGCGGGCCTGCTGGGCCGCAAGAGCGGTGCCGGCTTCCACCCCTACTCCCCGGAGGCGCGGGCCGCCGCGGCCGAGCGCACCGCCGACCCCGCACGGGCACGGGAGGTGTCCGTCGTCGGCGTCCTCGGTGCCGGGCAGGACGCCGAGGACCTCGCCGCCGCCCTCACCGGGGCGGGGGTGGAGGTGCTGCGGGTCAGCGAGGCCGGGGCGGACCTGTCCGAGCTGTCGCGCGCCGAGGTCGTGTTCGAGGCCGCCGAGGTGGTGGACCCGGTCCAGGAGGACTGGGACGAGCCCGACGCCGGGACGCTCGAGGAGGACGACGCGCTCATCGAGCTCGACGCCCTCTTCCTCGAGCTCGGGCGGGTGCTTCCCGCCGACGCCGTCGTCGTCTCCCTCACGGCGGACACGACGCTGGACCTCGCGGCCACCAGCGGCCGGCACGCCGCCGCGCTGCGCGGGGTGCTCCACGAGGCGACCCCGCACGGGCGCCTGCTGGAGCTCGGCCGGATCACGACCACCTCCCCGGAGGTGGAGGCGACCCTGCGGGCGCTCGCCGAGCGGGCCGGTCTGACCGCCGTCGTCGTGCGGGACCAGCCGGGGCTGGTCGTCGAATCGCTGTTGATCCCCTTCCTCAACGAGGCCGTGCTGATGGCCGAGTCGGGCTACGCGAGCGCCGCCGACGTCGACGCGGCGATGGTCCACGGCTGTGGCTACCCGATGGGCCCGTTCGCGATGATCGACCACCTCGGGGCGGACCACGTCCTGGACGCCCAGGCCGAGCTGTTCGCCGCCACCCAGGACCCGGGTCTGGCGCCCGCGGCGGCGCTGGTGGACCACGCGGTGATCGACCTCCCGTTCGGGGCCTGAGGTGGGTCGCGGACGTCGCCGTGGCGGGGCCCGGGGGAGTGCCCGGGCCCGCCAGACGCCCTCCGTCCCAACGCCGGTGGGCGGTTCGCTGCGCCACACCCCCGACCAGGTGGAGTGGCGCGGCGGCCGCGAGTTCCTGGTGCGGACCCTGCACGGCAACGACCAGGGGCGGGTCTACCGCTGTCCCGGGTGCCACCACGAGGTGCTCTCCGCCCAGCCGCACCTCGTCGTCTGGCCGCACGACGGCGTGCTCGGGGTGGAGGAGCGACGTCACTGGCACACCCGCTGCTGGGCGATGGGCTGACCGGGTCACAGGACGAGCACAGTCAGCTCACAACCCACCCCGTGACGTGCCCCGGACCGCTGTGGCGCGTACGGTGGAGGTGTCGACCGAGGCCCGCCCGGGTCGCAGTGGCACCCACCGGGGGTGTCGCGAGGTCGCCCACGAAGGAGGGGAACGCATGACTCACGAGAACGCACTGATCGTCGATCGCCGCCACGCCCTGACCGGCGCCGCCGCCGTGGCAGCCGGAGGGGCGGCTGCCCTGGCCGGTGCGGAGGGGGCCTCGGCCGCCTACCGCGTCAACCGCCGCACGCTGCGCAAGGGTGACCGCAACGACGACGTGCTGTACTTCCAGCGCAAGGCTCGTCAGGCCGGCTTCTACCCGGGCAAGCCCGACGGCATCTACGGCTTCCAGACCCAGCAGGTCGCTTGGGCCGTGCAGAAGGCCTACGGCCTGGTCCGCGACGGCGTGGTCGGCCAGAAGACCTGGCTGAAGGTCATCCGCCAGCCGCAGATCAAGGTCCGCACCACCTCGGGCACCCGCATCGAGGTGGACCTGGACCGTCAGCTGCTCTTCTACATCAAGAGCGGTGAGCTCCAGGAGATCCACAATACCTCCACCGGCAACGGCGAGGGCTACGAGTACCGCGGCAAGTACTACCCGCACGCCCGTACCCCGCGCGGCACCTGGGGCGGCATGTGGAACGAGGACGACGGCTGGCGCAACGGCGAGCTCGGCAGCATGTGGCGTCCGTACTTCTTCGCCGCCGGCGGCTACGCCATCCACGGCTCGCGCTTCATCCCGCCGTACCCGGACAGCCACGGCTGCGTGCGCCTGTCGATCAAGGCGATGAACCACCTCATCTCCATCGGCGCCATGCGCTGGAACCGCGACACGCTGATCTACGGCACCGGCCCGAACCAGGACCCGGAGGGCGCCTCCGTGGCCGGTGCGGCCTCGGGCTCGGCCGCCGGTGGTGCGCCGCAGCACGTGGTCGACCTCCGCCTGAAGGACGTGCGCAGCACGATCTGAGCCGATCCGGCACCGCCGTGGGCGGGCGTCACGTGAGCAGGTGGAGAACCAGCCTCGTGGCGCCCGCCCACGCGCATGCCCAGAGGATGCTGGCGAAGGTGCCGATGATGAAGCGCTCGGAGACCGCGCCCGTCTTGGCGGTGCGCAGCTCGGGGTAGCGCCCGAGCGCCTTGACGGCGACGACCAGTGCGAGGGCGTAGTCGGACCCCGCCAAGACGGCGGAGTAGGCCGAGGCGCGCTCCAGCAGACCGATCCACCGTCCGCCGGGCAGCTCGAGGCCGTCCGGGTCGGGGGACTCGACGTGGCCGAGGAACCACACGACGACCGGTCCGCCCAGCAGGGTGGCGGCCACCCCGCAGAGCAGCACGACGGGGATGACCTGCGGGTCCCACCAGTTCACGTCTGCTCCTGCTCGTCGGACGGCTCGGGCCCGCCCAGCGTCGCACAGGCGTCCCACGCGTCGTCCAGGAGCGCTGCGCAGAGCAGCCGGGCGCGCTCGTCCTCGGCCCATCCCGCGGCGCGGAGGCGCTGGCTCACGGCGCTGGGGGAGACGCCGAGGTCAGCGGCGACGGCCCGCTGGGTGGGGGCGGTGGCCATGGCGTCCACGACCTCCCACCCCTCGTCCGTGCGCCGGGTGAGCAGGGCGCTCCAGAGCCACAGCGCACCCTCCGCCCGGAGCAGCAGGTCGAGCTCCTCGGCGGCCCGGTCGACGGTCGTGTTCGCGTCCAGCGCCACCGGCTGGGGCGTGCGGTGACTGCGCTCCACGGCCCGGCGGGCCGCGATGAAGGCCGGCCCCCTGGCCTCGCGGACGGAGGCCGGCAACGGTTCCTCGACGGGGCCGATGCCGATGCCGATGCGCCAGGTACCGCTGCGCAGGAGCCGGCCGACCAGCTCGACCACCTCCGCCCCCGAGGTCACGAGCCCTTGGACCTCGTCCCCTGCGGCCCGCTCGAAGGGCAGTCCGTGCTCCGGGGAGGTGGGTGCGTCGGTGAGCAGGGCGAGGGCGTCGGGGACCGCGTCCGCGTGGTGGCGCGAGTCCCGCTGGTCCGCGGTGAGGACGAAGTGGCGCCCACCCGGGACCCTTTCCTGCAGGGTTTTCCCTTCACTCATGGGGGTGAAGGGTAGTATCTTCACGGCGTGGGTGGCAGGTGTCACCGTCCGTGGCGGGGATCGCGGCGTGGGCCGACCGGGGCCTGACGGTGGTGCCGCCTACGCTGTGCGCGTGGCAGACACCCGTACCCGACGTTCCTCGACCACCTCCCGCTCGACCGCCTCCCGCTCCGCCGGAGGAGCGCGGCCCGCCCGGGGTGGTTCGCGGAGCCGTGGGCCGGCGGAGGGGCGCAGCCCCCGGTCGTCGGGAGCCAAGGCGGCTCCGCGCGGGGGATCCGGTGCACGGGGTGGCTCGCGCAGCCGCAACGCGCCGCAGCGCCCGGCCGGCTCGGGTGTCCTCGGCCGCGCGGTCGCGGGGGTCTGGAACGGGCTGACCGGTGTCGTCGGCGGAGCCGTCCGCAGCGTCGGCGGGTCCGCCCGCGGCCTGGAGCGCGACCACGCGCGCGACGGCGTCGCGTTCGTGCTGCTCGCGCTCGCGGTCATCATCGCCATGCGCGAGTGGTGGGGCCTGGCCGGTGCGCTGGGCGGGGCCATCCACGCGGTGGCCGCGGGCACCTTCGGGGTCGTCGCCCTGGCGCTCCCGCTGCTGCTGCTCTGGGCCGGGCTACACATGATGCGGCGGCCCGCGGACCAGGCGGACAACGCACGACTCGTGGTCGGTTCGGTGGCGGCGGTCTTCGCGGCCTGCGGGCTGACGCACGCCGCTCTCGGCTTCCCGGACGCGACCCACGGTCTGGGCGGAGTGCGCGAGGGCGGAGGGATCCTCGGCTACCTGGTGGCCAATCCGCTGCGCGTCGGCCTGACCGGTGTGGGTGCGGTCGTCGTGCTGGTGCTGCTGGCACTGTTCGCGCTGCTGGTGCTCACCGCCACGCCGGTCCACCGCATCCCCGACCGGCTGGTCGAGCTGGGGGACCGCCTGTTCCACCCCGGTGACGTGTACGACGACGAGGTCGAGCACGACTCGCGCGGCTTGCCGCGTCGGCAGCGGGACGAGGAGGACGAGACCGCCCCGCGTCGTCGTCGGCGCCGGGAGGTGGACGAGGACACCGTCCCGTTCGACCAGGCCGCGGAGGTCGACGACTCCTCGCGTCGCCCGGTGCGGACCGCCCGCCGGACCCGGAAGGCCGACCTGCCGGAGGAGCCGGTGGAGGACTCCTCGACCCGCGCCCTGCCGGTCCAGGAGGAGGCGCAGGACGAGGCGGCCTCCCCGGCGCCGGAGGAGAAGCCCGCCCGGTCGGCCCGCCCGGGTGCCAGGCCGGGTGCGAAGCCGAAGCCCGCCCCCGAGCCGGACCCGGTGCCGCCGCCCACCTCGCAGCTGCCGCAGCGGGTGGAGCAGCTGGCGCTCTCGGGCGACATCACGTACACGCTGCCGGACACCTCGCTGCTCAAGCCGGGTGGCCCGCACAAGGAGCGCTCCGCGGCGAACGACGCGGTGGTCGCGGCCCTGACGAACACCTTCGACGAGTTCAATGTCGACGCCGCGGTGTCCGGGTTCACCCGTGGCCCGACGGTCACCCGCTACGAGATCGAGCTCGGCCCGGGTGTGAAGGTCGAGCGCATCACGGCGCTGTCCAAGAACATCTCCTACGCCGTGGCCAGCGCCGAGGTCCGGATCCTCTCGCCGATCCCGGGCAAGAGCGCCATCGGCATCGAGATCCCGAACACCGACCGCGAGAACGTCTCGCTGGGCGACGTGCTGCGCAGCGACAAGGCCCGCAACCAGACGCACCCGATGGTGATGGGCGTCGGCAAGGACGTCGAGGGCGGCTACGTCATCGCGAACCTGGCCAAGATGCCCCACCTGCTGGTGGCCGGTGCGACCGGATCGGGTAAGTCGAGCTTCGTGAACTCGATGATCACCTCGATCCTCGTGCGCGCGACGCCGGAGGAGGTCCGCATGGTGCTGGTGGATCCCAAGCGCGTGGAGCTGACCGCCTACGAGGGCATCCCGCACCTGATCACCCCGATCATCACGAGCCCGAAGAAGGCGGCCGAGGCGCTGCAGTGGGTGGTCCGCGAGATGGACCAGCGCTACGACGACCTGGCCAACTACGGCTTCAAGCACATCGACGAGTTCAACAAGGCCGTCCGCGCCGGCAAGGTGCAGACGCCCCCCGGCTCGGAGCGGGAGCTCGCTCCCTACCCGTACCTGCTGGTGGTCGTCGACGAGCTCGCCGACCTCATGATGGTGGCCCCGCGCGACGTCGAGGAGTCGGTCGTCCGCATCACTCAGCTGGCCCGTGCCGCCGGCATCCACCTGGTCCTCGCGACGCAGCGCCCGTCGGTGGACGTCGTCACCGGCCTCATCAAGGCCAACGTGCCCAGCCGCATGGCCTTCGCGACATCCTCCCTGGCCGACTCCCGCGTGGTGCTCGACCAGCCCGGTGCGGAGAAGCTCATCGGCCAGGGTGACGCGCTCTTCCTGCCGATGGGGGCGAGCCGCACCCTGCGCGTCCAGGGCGCGTGGGTGAACGAGTCCGAGATCGTCGACGTGGTGGCCCACGTGAAGGGCCAGTTGTCCCCGAGCTACCGCGAGGACGTCACCCAGGCCGCGCCCAGCAAGCAGATCGACGAGGACATCGGCGACGACCTCGACGTGCTGCTGCAGGCCACGGAGCTGGTGGTCAACACGCAGTTCGGCTCCACCTCGATGCTGCAGCGCAAGCTGCGCGTCGGCTTCGCCAAGGCCGGTCGTCTCATGGACCTCATGGAGTCCCGCGAGATCGTCGGCCCCTCCGAGGGGTCCAAGGCGCGCGACGTGCTGGTGACTCCGGAGGACCTGCCGGCCACGCTCGCCCGCCTGCGCGGCGAGGAGCCGCCCGAGGACGCCGCGGAGGACGCGGCGGCGCAGGCCGCGGCCGATGGTTCGGTCGACGATGAGCCGACCGCTCCCGAGCAGCCGTCCGAGGTGGACGGTGCGCCGGCTCGTCCGGCCACTGACCGCTACGCGCAGGTCGACATCGGTGAGGGGGTCGTCTCCGAGGAGGAGGAGGACGACGACGAGGACGCCTGGCAGCTGACGGGCCGATGATGTACCGCAACCGGGTGCGGCCGCCGACACCGTGGCACGTCAGGGCGCGTCGCGGCATCGCGAGCAATCCCTCCGCGGTGCTGCTGGTGGTGCAGCTGCTCAGCGTCATCGCCTACCCGTTCACCAGCGCGAGCGGTCCCGGACGGCTGGCGATCGCCCTCATCGGCCTGCTGGTGCTGGTGCTGGCTGTGCGCGCGGTGCGGCGCACCCCGCTGCTCACCTGGGTGGCGGTGCTCGTCGGGGGGCCGGCGGCCCTGCTCACCGTCGGGGAGGTGGTCTGGCCCGACGTGGCGGGCGTCCAGCTGGCCTCGACGATCTTCCACGCGATCTTCTACTTCTACGTCGTGTTCGCGCTGCTGGTCTACATGTTCGCGGACAACTGGGTGACCAGCGACGAGCTCTGGGCCACCGGGGCCACCTTCACGGTGGCCGTGTGGGCCTTCGCCTACACCTACGGGGCGGTGCAGATCATCTGGCCGGGCTCCTTCTCCGCCCCCCACGGCGGTGAGCTGACGTGGTTCGAGCTGATCTTCCTGTCGTTCACCACCATGACCGGCACCGGGCTCTCGGACATCACGCCGGCGGGCAACCACGCGCGCTCGTTCATCATCCTCGAGGAGATGGCGGGCATGAACTACGTGGCCCTGGTGGTCGCCCGCCTCATGGGTCTCACGCTGGCCAAGTTCCGCGGCCGCTGAGCGGGCCGCGGAACCGGCAGCGGGTTCAGCCGTCCAGCTGGCCGATGCGCCAGCGGCGGCTGGGTTCGTCGGAGAGCACCTCGGCCACGGTGTCGGCCGTCTCCAGCACCCGCAGCACGTTCGCGCCGCAGAGCTTCTCGAGGTCGTCCCGGCTCCAGCCGCGGTCGTCGAGCGCGGCCAGCAGGCGCGGGTAGCCGCTCACGTCCTCCAGCCCGGCCGGCAGGGAAGGGGTGCCGTCGTAGTCGCCGCCGAGCCCGATGTGGTCGATGCCGGCGACCTCGCGCAGGTGCTCCACGTGGGCCACCACGTCCTCCAGGGTGGCGCCGGGCACCGGGTGCTCCTCGGCCCAGGTCTCCATGAAGGGCTCCCACCCGTCGTCGGTGGGCTCCAAGCCGGCGGCCCGGGCGGCCTCCTCGCGCTGCAGGCGGTGGTCGGCCGCCCCCTGGTTCACGAAGCTGGGCACGAAGGTGGCCATGCAGACCCCGCCGTTGTCGGGCAGGCGCTCCAGCACGTCGTCGGGCACGTTGCGCGGGTGGTCGGTCACGCCGCGGGCACCTGAGTGGGTGAACAGCACCGGGGCACGGGTGGCGGCCAGGGCGTCGCGCATGGTGCCGGCGGAGACGTGGGAGAGGTCCACCAGCATGCCGATGCGGTTCATCTCGGCCACGACCTCGGTGCCGAAGCGGCTCAGCCCGCCGATGTTCACCTCGTCGGTGGCGCTGTCCGCCCAGTCGACGTTGCTGTTGTGGGTGAGTGTCATGTAGCGCACGCCCAGCTCGCGCAAGAGGCGCAGCGTGGCCAGGGAGTTGTTGATGCTGTGGCCGCCCTCGGCACCCATGAGGCTCGCGATCCGGCCGGCCGCGTGGATGCGCCGGACGTCGGCGGCCGTGTCGGCCAGCTCGAGGCGGTCGGGGAAGAGCTCGACCAGGGCGCGCACGCGGTCGATCTGCTCCAGGGTGGTGCTCACGGCGTCGTCACCCGCCAGGTGCGCGGGCACGAAGACGCTCCAGAACTGGGCGCCGACGCCACCGTCGAGCAGGCGCGGCAGGTCGGTGTGGGTCTCGGCCGTCGTGCCCAGGGTGCCGGCCCCGATGTCGGCCACCGTGAGGTCGGTCGACTCCGCATCGGCTGCGGACAGCGCGTGCAGGCGCCAGGGGAGGTCGTTGTGCCCGTCCACGAGCGGGACCTCACGGAGCAGCGAACGGATGGCGGCGATGTCGGTCATAGGCCCCATTGTGCCCGGAGGCGTCTATACAGGTGGTAGCCGAACCGTCTATCTGAGGGAACCACCCGAGGACGCGCCGAGTGCAGGCAGCGTGATTGCCACGGTGGCATACGGGTTCCCCCAGAATCGAGGCAGCGCGGCGGGTCGGTAGGTGCAGGGGGTGGACAAACGGCTGGAACTCGATATCCTCGCAACCGGGCCGTTTCCGGCCTGGGGAGGGCCCAGATCGCACATCGCAACTCACGAAGAGTCACCGTGAACGTCAAGACGCTCGGCGCCGAAACATTCGGCGCTCAGACAGGTCTGGCACCTGCCGGTGCCAGCTGCTGTTGCTGCAACTGCTGGACATGTTGTTGCTGCTCCTGTTGTGCGGTGGGCGCCGCAAGCGCCTGCAGCACGCTGGATAGCCGAGAACTTTCTGGCGGGCTGTACCCCGTCTGAGAGCGAGGTCTTCAATGTCCGACGCCATTGCGCCCGTCATGTACGCGACCATTCCGACAGCGACCTACTACCCGCTTACCCCCAACGAGGTGATGGTCAAGGGGAGTCTCTTCGAGGGCTTTACCGTGCTCATTGAGGACCCCGATTCCCGCAACCTCACAGACTCGTTGATAGGTAAACTGCAGGAGCGTCCGCACACTGTTTCGGAACTAGTGGAGTCGACGGGCGCAGTGGCGTCGTACGACGCGCTTGAGTCGCTGTTAGAGGATCTCGTTGACGGCGGCGTCCCGATTCGATCGTCAACGGATCGCGGAGCAAGCGAGCGGGAGGCAGCGTGGCACCGATTTGTTCGCTTTGGCGTTCTCCCGCCCAATGACTTGCTGATGAACGTCACGGTGGTGGCCGACTCGGATATCTCTGAGATTCTCGAGGTGGCCAATGACTGGGGGATCCCGACGACTCAGGAACACTCCTCTGAAGTCGAGTTCCAGGCCTTTCAGCGTGGCAGTGAAACAAATGAGGGGGCTGACCAGCGAGTCGTCGCGAGCAGGACCGCGACACCCCTTGTGCACGTCAGCACCACCGGAGGCCGAACTGCGCAGCAGACTTTCAATTCTGAGGCGGCTCGGAGTGGTGTTCCGGTCCTGTACGTCACAGTCGACGGAGTTGAAACGGTCTTGGGTCCTTACGTCGTTCCCGGCGAGACAGCATGCTATTGGGAAGCGGAACGACTCCTGTCTCGGACGGTGTCTGACCGCCCGTACATGGATGTTCTGGACCGAGCACGCCGCCATCAATGGGGGGCGCAACCTGCAGAGGCCGGTCGCGCGATGTTTGCCGTCGAGCTGGCCGTCGCCGTGCTCGAGGTTTCACTACGTGGGACGTCCCAGTTTGCTGGCCAGGTTCGGCACGCACGTGCCACCTCTCTCCAGTCCTCCGTCCACCAGGTGATGCGCCTGCCGCGATGCCCGGTATGTGACCCCCTGACCCCCCAGCCGCGAAACGCGCTTTATTGAAGGAGGACGGAATGAGTTCCAGTATCCCGGAAGATATCACACTCATTGGGGATCCCACTGGTGAGACTTTCTGGCGGGACAGGCTGAGTGACTGGGACGAAGTGAACCGGGCGGGGGAGACCTTTCTTCTCAATTCGCATGTCACGCCGACACCTACTCGTCGCACACAATTAGTGCCGCCTGATAGTCGGGAGCAGGTTGCTTCGTGGCTCCGGTCATCCACGCCGTCGCAATCCACAGGACAGGAAGACGACGATGGGTCCGCATCCGATGGCCTCTTGAGGTCATTCGGTCTCTCTTGGGAAGACCTTCCCGCCGCCCACGAAGGTTGGCGATTTTCCACTGAATTATACTTGATCGCCGAAAGAGCCGTCTACCTGACATCAAACCGTAGATTGATTCGAGGGCAGTCACTTACACCGGCAGCCTACGCCGATCTCCTCGCACCGAGCTGTCTGCCGTTCGCGGACGAGGAGGCAGATCCGAATAGTGGAGTGATCGTGGTGGTAGGCGTGCCCAACCGGCAAGCGGCCATCGGAGGACTGCGTGGGTATCGCAGCGCGCTTCTTGAGTGCGGGGCTGCTTTGATGGAGTTGCAGATGATCCTGGAAGGACGCGTAGAGGCGAAGTGGCATTCGCAGTTCTATGATGAGAGGGTTTCGCGAATCCTTGAACTGGACGGTCTTGAGCGATTCATTGCGGGGATCGCGACCGTAGACCGCGTGACGGAGGCAGCATGAGGGAGAACGAAGATCCGCTCGAATGGTCCGAAGAGGTCGGCGAGGGGTTGGTAAGACTTGCACGGGAGAATGGAGTTGAGGGTGGCACGGCTTCAGCTTCGATCCTCAACCTCCTCACCAGGATCTCGACCGCTCCTGACTCAACTTTCGCGACGCCGCCTGAGCACGTGCGTGCCATTCCTTCGTCACCGCCCATGACGCCACCGGAGCCGGCGCTCGCCTCTGATCACACATTTTTCGACGTGGTGAAGGCGCGAGCGTCAAGGCGGGACTTCACGGGTGCGCCGTTCAGCGCGGATCTGGCGCGCTCCCTCTTGGCCTGGTCCTTCGGAAAGCGGGGAGACGTGCCGGCGTACGACTGGGATGGCTTCCCCCAGAGGTACGTGCCGAGTGCTGGAGGACTAGTTGGTATCGACGCCTACTGTCTAGCATTCAACGTGGAAGGTCTGGAGCCGGGCTCCTACTACTATGATTACGAGCGTGGAATGGTCCCAATCTTTGAAGGTGGCGCCGCTCACGTGATCGCGGGCGCAATGCCCGGGCAAGAGTGGGTGGAGCGCGCTGCTATGCTCGTCGTGCTGGTGGCAAATACCAGTCGTGTTGACCAGAAGTACGGGTCCATGGCTGCGAAACTGCTCCTGCTCGAGGGAGGCGCAACGGCCGCCCACCTCGAGTTGGTGGCTACCGCGCTAGAATGTAGGGCCTGCATCCTCGGGGGGCTTCCTCACGGACCTATCCGTGAAGTGCTAAATCTTGACGAGACCCGGGTCCCTCTCGTCTCGCTAGCCATGGGGGCTCGAGCATGACACTCGCGCAGATCGTCGGAGTGTGCGCGCTGGGAGCGCCACTCTTGCAATTGATTGCCATGGGGTTCATCGGTTACCCGATCGCTCGCCGTTCCCTTGCGGAAATGGAGCGTTTCAATCGTTCCGGATTACTGTGGTGGATCGGTGTCCTGTTGGCCATCGTAGTCTTTGCAATGTGGGTGGCGCCCTCGCTTCTGGGTGTTTCGAGCCCTGATTCCGCGCCCGGCTGGGTCACGTGGATGATCTGGACTGTGGGCGGCATGGTGGTGCTGCTAATCAGGCTCATCCGATCTGAGGGTGTAGTCGTGGTCTGAAGCCGCCGGCTTCGAGGAGGGATCGGGCGACGTAGTGGGTCAGGTTGCGGAAGCCGAGGGCGGACCCTCGGAGGTGCTCGAGGCGGCCGTTGATCGCCTCGGTCGGGCCGTTGCTCGTGCCCGGCAGGTCGAAGAATGCGAGTACGTCTTCGGCCCGCTTGGTCAGCGTCCGCCCGAGCGTGACGAGCTCGCTCAGGGCGGTGGGAACGCCACGAGTCACCGAGTCGATCACGGCGGTCATCAGTGCCCGGCCTTCGCGCCGGTCTGGGTGGCGGTAGGCGGCGATCATGCGTTGGTAGATGCCCCAGGTCGCCTCGACCTCGACGTGCTCCTCGTCGGCGAACAGGGACTCGATCCTGCGGGCCTGCTTGTCGGTGAGCAGGTTGGCGCCAGTGTGCAGGGTCCGCCGCGCGCAGTAGAGCGGATCGCCGGCCCGGCCGCGGTGGCCGTGGAGATCTTGCTGGACCCGTCGGCGACAACGGTCCAGGGCGTCACCAGCGAGCCGGACCACGTGGAAGGGATCCATCACCGCGACCGCGTCGGGGAGCTCCTCGGCCGCAGCAGTCTTGAACCCGGTGAACCCGTCCATCGCCACCACCTCCACCCTGTCGCGCCATGCCTGGGTGCGGGCAGCGAGCCAGGTCTTGAAAGTGCTCTTCGATCGCCCCTGGACCATGTCGAGCAGGCGTGCTGGACCCGTCCCGTCGCGGATCGGGGTCAGATCGATGACGACGGTGACGTACTTCTCGCCGCTTCGGGTATGGCGCCAGACGTGCTCGTCCACTCCGACCACGGTGACGCCGTCAAACCGGGTGGGGTCATCGATCAGGACCCGTCGGCCCTCGGCCAGGACCGCGTCATTGGCGGTGTCCCAGGCCACTCCCAGAGCCTCGGCCAACCTGGCGACAGTCAGGTGCTGGGTCACCAGGGCCACCAGCGCCCACCGCACCGCTGCACGCGACAGCTTCGCCCGCCGGTCCGCCGCCGCAGTGGTGTCCTGGCGCCACACCCGCCGGCACGCCTGACAGCCGAAGCGACGCACCCGGATCAGCAGCGTGGTGGGCCGCCACCCGAACGGCTCATGCGCCAGCTGCCGGGTCACCGTGCCCCGCGCGGCGCCCTCGGCCCCGCAGTGCCGGCAGAACGCGTCGTCATCGCCCGCGACCACCCGGCATTCCAGCACCGCCCGGTCAGGCTCCACGCGCTGGCCAACCGCAACGAGGCCAAGCTCGTCCAGGCGGGCGAAGGTCGTCAGATCAGGGGCATCAAAGGTAAGTTCACGCACGTCGAGGTCTTCTGGTCGGGTCGGTGTAGGAACCCCCATCATCAGGGGACCTCGACCCCTACCTCGGCCCGGTCACACCACCACTGCTACACCCTCAGATCGGAAGAGCCCCGTAAGTTGGTGGACTTCCTGGGAATCAATGCCGGGGTGATGTTTCTCTTGGTCATCGGGATCTACGGCATGGGGGTCGGGCTTGCGTCGATGATCGAGTCCAGGACCTTGGCCGGCGCTGCGATCCGACCGGGGGGCGCCGGGTTGATCGTCGGCGCTTACGCGCTGGTCCTCATTCTTCTTGTTGTCGTAGGGTGGTCCATCTCCGTGCTGGTTCTGCGCCTTGGCTGGGACGCGGCGCTCCCTGAGAACGTTCCGATGGTCATCCTCCTAGCGGTGCTCGGGATGGTCTCGTTTCTCGGGCTGGGTACTGTCTTCGCTGCCTTAGGTGGCAATGCGCGAAGTGCCCAGGGTATCTGTTCGGCGTCTTTCTTCCCTTTGCTGTTCCTGTCTGGGGCGGTTTTCCCGCTGGAATCGTTTCCGTCGTTCGTGCAGCAGTTGGCGGAAGTGCTCCCGGGGCATCACGTGACCGCGGCCTTCACCTGGGCATGGTTCTCTGGCGAGCCTGTTCCGTCAGGCAGCCTAGTCTACCTGGCGCTCATGCCATTTCCGATCATCCTGTTGGCACTCTGGGCTCTGAACCGTCGTGAGGACGTGTGAACCTTGGGGGTGGCCGCCTTGGCCTCCTGACATCCGGGGCCTAGAATGGGGCCATGGGATTGGGGCCGATGAACGATCACTGCGATACTGTCGGGCGCAGCGTCCACATCGCGACCCTCGGTTGCACCCGCAACGAGGTCGACTCCGAGGAGCTGGCCGGGCGCCTCTCGGCCGCCGGGTGGGAGCTCGTGCAGGACGCCGACGGTGCGGACGTGACCGTCGTGAACACCTGCGGCTTCGTCGACTCGGCCAAGAAGGACTCGATCGACGCCCTGCTGGACGCCCACGACCTCAAGGAGGAGGGGCGCACCGGGGCCGTCGTCGCGGTCGGCTGCCTGGCCGAGCGCTACGGCGCCGAGCTGGCCGCCGAGCTGCCCGAGGCCGACGCCGTCCTCGGCTTCGACTCGTACGCGGACATGTCCGCCTCCCTGCGTGCGGTGCTGGCCGGCCACGCCCCCGAGCCGCACACCCCCGGCGACCGGCGCCGGCTGCTGCCGCTGTCCCCGGTCGCCCGGCAGGAGGGTGCCGCCGCGGTCTCGCTGCCCGGGCACGGCACCGCCTCGGCGCAGGAGCTGGCCGAGGCAGGACTGACGACGGTGGAGGACATCGCCCCGGTGGAGCCGGGGGACGCGGGGCTGGACGCACCGGCACCCGCCTCGGGGCCCTCGACGATCATCCGCCGCCGCCTGAACGACAAGCCGTGGGCGCCGCTGAAGATCGCCTCGGGCTGCGACCGGCGCTGCGCCTTCTGCGCGATCCCCGCCTTCCGCGGGGCCTACCTCTCGCGCCGACCGCACGACGTGCTCGCCGAGGCCCGGTGGCTGGCCGAGAACGGCGTCAAGGAGCTCTTCCTGGTCAGCGAGAACACGACCTCCTACGGCAAGGACCTCGGCGACCTGCGGCTGCTCGACACGATGCTGCCGGAGCTGGCGGGGATCGAGGGCATCGAGCGGGTGCGCGTGAGCTACCTGCAGCCGGCCGAGATGCGGCCCGAGCTGCTGCGCACCATGGTCGAGACGCCCGGGGTGGTGCCCTACTTCGACCTCTCCTTCCAGCACGCCTCCGGCCCGCTGCTGCGACGGATGCGCCGGTTCGGCGACGCCGAGGGCTTCCTCGGCCTCATCGACCAGGTGCGCGAGCTGGCGCCCGAGGCGGGGCTGCGCTCCAACGTCATCTGCGGCTTCCCCGGCGAGACCGAGGAGGACGTCGACCTGCTGGCCGACTTCGTCGCCCGCGCGCAGCTCGACGTGCTCGGCGTCTTCGGCTACTCCGACGAGGACGGCACCGAGGGCGAGGGCCTGGACGGCAAGCTCCCCCAGGAGCTCGTCGACGAGCGGGTGGCCCGCATCCGCGACCTCGCCGAGGAGGTGATGGCCCAGCGAGCGGCCGACCGCGTCGGCGACCGTGTGAGCGTGCTCGTGGAGGCCGTCGAGGACGAGGGCGAGGCCGGCCTGCAGGTCGTCGGTCGCGCCGAGCAGCAGGGGCCGGAGGTCGACGGCGTGACGGTCCTGGTGGACGCCTCCGGTGCGCCCGTCGAGGCCGCCGCGGGCGACGTCGTGGACGCGACGGTGGTGGACAGCCAGGGCGTCGACCTGGTGGCGCGCGTCGAGGGGAGCGCGGCATGAGCACCGCCGGCCGGAACGGGGTGGACGGGACCGACGTGACGACCGCGGGCGATCCGCCCCAGGCGAGCCCCTGGAACATCGCGAACGCCCTGACGGTGCTGCGCATCCTCATGGTGCCGCTCTTCGTGTGGCTGGTGCTGCGCGACCCGGGCGCCGGGCAGGAGCACCTCGAGCTGTGGTGGGCCTTCACGGTGTTCGCCCTCGCGGCGATCACCGACCGCATCGACGGCGAGCTCGCCCGGCGCAAGAATCTCATCACCGACTTCGGCAAGATCGCCGACCCCATCGCCGACAAGGCACTGGTGGGCTCGGCGCTGGTCTGCCTGAGCCTGATCGACATCCTGCCCTGGTGGGTGACCGTGGTCATCCTCGCCCGCGAGCTGCTGGTGACGGTGGTGCGCTTCGTCGTGATCCGCTACGGCGTCATGGCGGCCAGTCGCGGTGGCAAGCTCAAGACGGTGCTGCAGTCGGTGGCCGTCGGGCTCATGCTCATGCCCGTGGGTGGCATCGTCGCCACCGTCGCGTGGGTCGTGATGCTGGCCGCGGTCGTCGTGACCGTGGTGACCGGCATCGACTATTTCGTCGACGCCCGCCGGCTGTGGGTGAAGGGCCACCGGAAGTCGTGAGCACGGCGCCGTCGGAGGGTGCTGCGGCACGTCTGGTGGCCGAGCTCACCCGGCGCGGGCAGACGGTCGCGGTCGCCGAGTCGCTGACCGGGGGACTGGTGACCGCGGACCTCACGTCCGTGCCCGGCGCCTCGGTCGTCGTGCGCGGAGGCGTGGTGTCCTACGCCACCGAGCTCAAGGCCGAGGCCCTGGGTGTCGACCCCGACCGGCTGGCCGCGACGGGTCCGGTCGACGGCGTGGTCGCCGAGCAGATGGCGGCCGGGGTCGCCCGGTGGGGCGGTGCCGACTGGGGGGTCTCGACCACCGGCGTCGCGGGGCCCGGGCCGGCTGATGGCCACCCGGCCGGGACCGTCCACGTGGGGGTGGCCGGGGAACACGGGACCCGGCACCGAGCGTTCCACCTGCCGGGTGACCGGGCAGCGGTCCGACGCGCCGCTGTGGACGCCGCGTTGGCCGAGCTGCTCGGCCAACTAGACTCCGTGGAACCCCTCGGGGAGTCCCGGCCGGACCGGCCGACCCCGGAGGGCGACACCGACCCCGACCCCCGGTCCTGACCGCGGGGCGACCGACCCGACGACCTGAGGAGGCGCGCATGGTGATCATTCGACGCGAGATCGGTGACGTCCTGCGCGAACGCCGCCGTCACCAGGGCCGCACCCTGCGCCAGGTCTCCTCGGACGCCGCGGTCTCCCTGGGCTACCTCAGCGAGGTCGAGCGCGGCGAGAAGGAGGCGAGCTCGGAGATGCTCACCACCATCTGCCGCGCGCTGGACCTCCCGGTCTCCCAGATGCTCAACGACGTGGCCGTGCGCGTGGCCATCGCCGAGGCCGAGGAGGCGATGTCCGTTCCGGACTCGCCGGCCGACATCCGCCCCGGCGGCCCCACCGAGGAGGCCCTGCGCCCCGCGCCGGTCGGCTGACGCCGCCGGTCCGCCCGCGGTGCGGTCTGCGCTACACCCCGCCCGGTCGTCGGACCCGGCCCGCCTGACAGGCCGGGCAGTGGAAGAGGACCCGGTCGGTGGGGGCGACCCCGATCGGGTCCACCCGGATCAGGGTCCCGCAGCGCAGGCACGGTCGGCGGGCACGCCCGTGCACCCACGTGTCCTCCGGCACCGACGGCGGGGTGGTGCGTTGGACCGCCCGCGCACAGTTGGCCGCCAGCGCCGAGCGCGCGGTGGTGAGCACGGCGGCCAGAACCTCCGGTGGCAGGGCACCGACGGGGCTCCACGGGTGCACGCGCCGCAGGAAGAGCGACTCGGCGGCGTAGAGGGTGCCGATGCCGCAGGCCAGCCGCTGGTCGAGGAGCACCTCGCCGACGGGCCGTTCGCCCTGGGCCGCGTAGCCGGCGGTGACCTGCTCGGTGTCCCAGTCCGGGCCCAGCAGGTCCGGTCCGAGGTGGCCCACGAGCCGGTGCTCGTTCCCTGTGCACACCAGGTCGAGCATGCCCAGCGAGGTGCCCACCGCCACGTGCCCGTCCGTCGCGAGAACCGCCCTGGTCGTGCCAGGCAGCCGGTCCGGGACGGGCGCTGGGCGCACCCGCCACGCGCCCTCCATCCGCAGGTGGGAGTGCAGGGTCGACCCGTCGTCGAGGCGGTGCAGCAGGTGCTTGCCGCGTGGCACCACCTCGACGGTGGTGCGACCGGTGAGGTCCACCGTCGCGAGCGTGGGCCAGCGCAGGTCGCAGTGCGTCAGCGGACGGCCCGCCAGTGCGAGGTGCAGCCGACGCGCCGTCCGCCCGACGGTGTCGCCCTCAGGCACGCAGCCGCCAGCCCTTGGGTGTCGCGGAGAACCCGGCCTGCTCGAGGGCGGTGAGCAGGGGCGACTCGCTGCGCAGCGCGGGCTCCCCGTCGACGGTCTCCACCGACAGCCCCGCGATGCGGCGGGAGGTGACGGCCTCGGCTGCGGCCCGGGACGCCACGGCGAGCCGCTGGGGGTCGGTCGTGAAGGTCAGTGCGGTCCGTCCGCCGCGTTCCCACCAGACGGCTGGGACGCCGTCGACGAGAGCGACCATCGCGCCCGCCTTGCGTGCCGGCCGGTGTCCGCCGCCGGTGGTCGTGGGCCAGGGCAGGGCGGCGCCGTGGACCACGGCGGGGTCGCACGCGCTGAGCAGCAGGGCCACTGGGGAGCGGTCGTCGCCGCGGGTGGGTTCGCGGTCGGCCCGGAGCAGGTCCACGGCCCCGGTGGTGGCGAACTGCGCCGCGCCCAGCGACTCCACGAAGTAGCCGCGCCGTACCCGGCCGGCGTCCTCGGCCGCGGCGAGCACCCTGTAGAGCGCCGCGAAGCCGCCGCTGACCTCCTCCACGGTCACTGCGCCCCGGGTCACCACGCCGTGCCGGTCCAACGCGACCTCCGCGGCCGCCACCGTCCGCAGGGTCGGGTCCTCGTCGACCACCGGCAGGAGCGACCAGCGGCCGGCCAGCACGTCCGGGGTCGGGGTGGTGCGCCCCGCCGGGCGCGCCGCCCCGGACAGGCCCCGCAACGAGGCCGGCCGCCCGGAGAGCCGTGCCCGACGGGCCCGGGGACGGCTCTTCTGGGCCGTCCGCCCGCCCGCCAGCCGCGCCCGCACGGGGGCGAAGGTGTCGCAGGTGACCCGGCCGGACCCCACCAGGCCCCAGACGGCCTCGGTCCACTCGGTGTCCGTGCCGAGCGGCACCTCCAGGTCGGGGACGGCCTGCTGCTCGTGGGCCGTCCGCAGCTCGGCCAGTCGCTGCGCACCGCCCCCGGAGAGCAACGTTCGCACCCGCTCCGCGGCCGGAGTCGGTGCCTCGTCCGGTGGGGGCAGGGTGGCCGGTGCCTGGTCGGCGGGGTGGAAGGAGACCCAGAGGTCGTCCCCGGCCAACAGCCCGTGCGACGCCCAGACGAACTCACCGCTGGCCAGCAGCTCGTCCAGCAGGGCCGGGGCGTAGTCCCGCACCCGGGCGGGCAGCACCAGGCTCTCGACCGCGCTGGCCGGCAGCACCGCCCCGGTGAGCTGCTCGAGGGCCCGGGCCACCGCGTCGATGCCGCGGGACGGGGCGTCCAGCCCCTGCCAGCGCAGGGTGAAGCGGGCCAGGTCGTCGCCGTCCACCGGCTCGACCTCGGCCCGCAGCGCAGCCAGGGAGCGTCGGCGGATGCGGCGCAGCACCTGGGCGTCGCAGAAGTCCGGTCCCACACCGTCGTCGGCGTCCCGGCCGCCGAGGGCGGTGGGCAGCAGTGCGCCCTCCACGAGGCGGCCGTCGGCCACCAGGGCGCGCAGGGCCGCCACGGCCACGGCACGCCCGAGGCCGAGGCGCTCCGCGAGCGCGTCCGCCGTGAAGGGGCCGTGCGTCCGGGCGTGGCGCACCACGAGGTCACCGAGCGGGTCGGTGCTCACCACCATCGCGGCCTGTGGCAGCCCCGGTGGGACGGGCGTGCCCAGGGCGTCGCGCAGTCGGGCGAGGTCGTCCACGGCGGCCCAGCAGGACCGACCCCCGACGGCCACCTGCGCTGCGCGTCGCTGCTCCTGCAGGTCCGCCAGCCAGGCCCCGGGGTCGCCGTCCTCGACGCACCGGGCCACGAGCTCGTCGTGGTCCAGCGGTCCCAGCACACGCAGCAGGTCCGCGAGGTCCTCGGCGTCCCGGGCCCGGCGGTCGGGTGCCGTGTGCTGCAGCTCGGACTCGGTGTCCACCACCGCCTGCGGGTCCACCAGGTCGCGCAGGGCGGTGCCCTCGGAGCGGCCCAGCAGGTCGGCCAGCAGGGTCGGGTCCAGCGCGAGCGCCGCCGCCCGTCGCTCGGCCAGGGGCGAGTCGCCCTCGTAGAGGAACTGGGCCACGTAGCCGAGGAGCAGGTTCTGGGCGAAGGGGCTGGGCGTCGGGGTCTCGACGAAGGCGAGCCGCACCTCGCGGGTGGCCACCTGCCGCATCAGGCGGGTCAGGGCGGGCACGTCGTAGACGTCCTGCAACACCTCGCGGACCGTCTCCAGGACCACCGGGAAGTCCGGGTGCCCGGAGGCCACCTCCAGCAGCGAGGCGGCCCGCTGCCGCTGCTGCCACAGCGCCTGACGGCGGTCGGGCCGCCGCCGCGGCAGGAGCAGGGAGCGCGCCGCGCACTCGCGGAACCGGGCAGCGAACAGCGCCGAGCCGCCGACCAACGCGGTCACCTCCTCGTGGAGGGTGTCGGGGTCCAGCGCCACCAGCTCGGCGAGCGCCTCGTCCAGCGAGCGGGCGTCCAGGGCGCTGGGGGCCGCGTCCGTGCCGGGGGTCGGGTCGGCGTCGGGCACCGACCAGGCGTCCCACCCACCGAGGTCGGGCAGCCGCAGGACGATGCCGTCGTCGGCGTGGAGCGCCTGCACGTCCACGCCGAAGCGCTCCCGCAGGCGCTCGGCCAGGACGAGGGCCCACGGGGCGTGGACCGGGGAGCCCCAGGGGGAGTGGACCACGACGCGCCAGTCCCCGAGCTCGTCGCGGAAGCGCTCCACGACGATCGTCCGGTCGTCCGGGACGGTGGTGGTGGCCTGCTCCTGCGCCTGCACGTGGGCGACGAGGTTGTCCACGGCCCAGTCGTCCAGCCCGCTGCCGGTCAGCCGCTCCCGGGTGGCCTCCTCCTGCCCGGAGGCCAGCTCGCGGACGAAGGCGCCGACGTTCCCGCCGAGCTCGGCCGGGCGCCCCAGCCCGTCGCCGTGCCAGAAGGGGAGCTTGCCCGGCTGCCCGGGGGCGGGGGAGACGAGCACGCGGTCGTAGGTGATGTCCTCGATGCGCCAGGAGGTGGTGCCGAGGGTGAAGACGTCCCCGACGCGGGACTCGTAGACCATCTCCTCGTCGAGCTCCCCGACCCGGCGCCCCGGGCCGGAGCCCCCGGCCAGGAAGACCCCGAACAGGCCGCGGTCGGGGATGGTGCCGCCGGAGAGGATGGCCAGGCGCTGGGCGCCGGGGCGGGCGCTCACGACGTCGTCGGCGCGGTCCCACACCAGTCGTGGGCGCAGGTCGGCGAAGTCCTCCGAGGGGTAGCGCCCGGTGAGCATCTCCAGCACCGAGTCGAGCACGGCCCGGGAGATGCCCGACCACGGTGCGGCCCGCCGCACCATCGCGTGCAGGTCCGGCACCGACCAGTCGTCCACGGCGCAGGCGGCGACCACCTGCTGGGCCAGCACGTCCAGCGGGTTGGTCGGCACGTGCAGGGCCTCGATGCCACCGACCCGCATCTGCTCGACCACCACCGTGGTCTCCAGCAGGTCCTGCCGGTGCAGGGCGTGGAAGCTGCCACGGCTGACCGCCCCCACCTGGTGCCCGGCGCGCCCGACCCGCTGCAGGCCGCTGGCGACGCTGGGAGGCGACTCCACCTGGACCACCAGGTCCACCGCGCCCATGTCGATGCCGAGCTCCAGGGAGCTCGTCGCCACCACCGCGGGCAGGGTGCCGGCCTTGAGCGCGTCCTCGATCTCGGCCCGGTGGTCCTTGCTGACCGACCCGTGGTGGGCCCGCGCCAGGACCGCCGGCGCCCCGGTGGAGGCCCCGGCCTGCGCCATGAGCTCGGCGGGAGGCCGCTCCTCGGGGGCGGTGGGCACGGCGGTTCCCTGCCGCTCGGCCCAGATCTCGTTCAGACGCGCGGTGAGGCGCTCGGCGGACCGGCGCGAGTTGCAGAACACGAGCGTGGAGCGGTGGGCGGCGATCTCCTCGACGATCCGCTGCTCCACGTGCGGCCAGACGCTGGCGTGCTCACGGGGGTCGTCCTCACCCCCGAGGTCGCTGAGCGTCAGGTGCTCGGGGAGGGCCAGGTCGTCCGGCACCTGCGCACCGGCTGGTGGGGGCGTGGGTGCCGCCGGGTCGGCCACCGGCTCCTCCGGCGTGGCCGACGGCGCGGTCGAGAGGTCGGACAGGTCCGGGACGTCCGCGTGCACCGCCAGGTCCCACTCCTTGGCGGCCGGTGGCTGCACCACAGTCACCGGCCGCCCTCCGGCGAGCCAGCGGCCCACCTCCTCGACCGGGCGCACCGTCGCCGACAGGCCGATGCGCTGGGCGGGCCGCTCCAGGAGCGCGTCGAGACGCTCCAGCGACAGGGCGAGGTGGGCGCCCCGCTTGGTGCCGGCCAGCGCGTGCACCTCGTCGACGATCACGGTGGTCACCCCGGAGAGCTGCTCGCGGGCCCGTGAGGTCAGCAGCAGGTAGAGCGACTCCGGGGTCGTGATGAGGACGTCGGCACCGTGGGAGGCGAAGCGCCGCCGCTCGGCGGCCGGGGTGTCGCCGGAGCGCAGGGAGACCGAGACCTGCGGCGGCTCGCTGCCCAGTCGCGCGGCGGCGTGGCCGATGCCGGACAACGGGGCGGCCAGGTTGCGCTCCACGTCGACCGCGAGGGCCTTCAGCGGGGAGACGTAGATGACGCTGCAGGGCGCGCGGGGTGGCTCGTGCCCCTCCCGGGCGACGAACTGGTCCAGCGACCAGAGGAAGGCCGAGAGGGTCTTGCCGGAGCCGGTGGGTGCCACCACCACGGTGTGGTCACCACGACTGATCGCGTCCCACGCACCGGTCTGGGCAGCGGTGGGCGAGGCGAAGCTCGCCCGGAACCACGCGCTGGTGGCGGGCGAGAAGCGGTCGAGGACGTCGGCTGGCATCGGGCACAGCCTGCCACCGACCACCGACACCCACCGCCGTGCGGGACCCCGCCGGCTCCTCGCCACCGGGTGGGTCCGACACTGGGGCGATGCTGGACGTGCTGCTGGGGTTCTGGACGATGACGGCCCTGGTCCTGGTCGGCTGGCTGCTGGCGCGCCTCGAGACCGTGCCGATCAGCGCCGTGGAGGTGCTGACCACCCTGGCCTTCCGGGTGGCGACGCCGCTGCTGCTGTTCACCGTCGTGGCCCGGGCGCCGCTGGAGCAGGTGCTCTCCCCGCTGGTCCCCATCGCCGCGGTCACGGCGCTCACCGTCGGGCTGCTGGCCGTGGCCCTCACCCGGCGCCCGGCCGGGGATCGCGGTGTCGGGGAGGCGGTGGTGGTCGCCAACGCGGCCGGCTACGTGAACTCGACCTTCCTCGGCATCCCGATCGCCGTGTTCGTCCTCGGCGACGCGGTGTGGGCCACCCCGGTGATCCTCGCCCAGGTGCTGTTCCTGCAGCCGCTCGCGCTCGCCGTGCTGGACTCGAACGCCGGTGTCCGCCCCTCCGGGCCGGTCGCCCGGGTCTGGCAGGTGGTCGGCAACCCGCTGACCCTGGCGTCGCTGAGCGGCGTGCTCGTCTCGGGGCTCGGGTGGGACCTCCCGCCGGTGGTCGCGGAGCCGGTCGGCCTGCTGGGGGACATGGCCGTTCCCACCATCCTGCTGGCCTACGGCATGTCCCTGCGCTGGGGTCCGAGGCCCTTCTCCGGCGGTGACGCGCGGGAGCTGTGGACGGTCGTGGCGCTGAAGGTGCTGCTCATGCCGCTGCTCGCGCTCCTGGCGGCCCGGGGCCTCGGGCTGGAGCAGGACGAGGTGCTGGCGGCGGTCGTCGGTGCGTCTCTGCCGACCGCGCAGAACGTGTTCATGCTCTCGACCGTCTACCGCACGCGGCAGGACCTCGCGCGGGACGCGGTCTTCGCCTCGACCCTGCTGACGGTCCCGGTCGTGCTGTTCGTGGTCGCCCTCCTGGGGTGAACCGGCTCGGCCACCGACCGGGTACGCGAGAGGGCCCGCATCTCGTGGGTGCGGGCCCCCTCGGACTGCGGCAGGAGCCGGGCTCCCGGGGCGGTGTCCTCGGCGCTGCCGGAGTCGGCGCCCTCCTCGTCACCCTGGGTGGTCATCGAGCCGTTCGAGGCGGGCTCCGCGGTCTCGGCCTGGGTCGGGGAGACGGCCGCGAGCGGAAGCGGGGGTCGGTGCCCAGTTTGTGAGACTGCCCCCATGCGCATCAGTCAGCTGAACGAGCTCATGGCCGACGAGTTCGGCGTCGCCATGGCGGGGCACATCCGGGGCAACCACGTGCTCTCCTCGGTCCCCGGTGACCGCACCGTGGACGGGGCGCTGGCCGACGGTGTGTCGCCGCGCGAGATCTGGCGGGCGGTCTGCGACGACTTCGACGTGCCGGAGGAGCGGCGCTGGGGACGGGATCCCGGGCGCCGACCGGGGGAGCGCTGAGGTGGGCGCCGCGAGGGACCGACACGCCGAACAGAGGTAAATGTGGTGCCGAACAGGTGTTCTGTAGTGTCTGCGGCAGGTCCACACCGGTGACCGCTCCCGTCGTCCACAGCCGGATGCGAGGAGCGAGGAGGTTGTCGGTGGTGGCACCTAGCGTCTGACGCAGACCCGCAGGCGACCCACGGGGATCAACCGTGGGGCCCTCCGGGAGGCCTGCGTCGAAGGTGGGCGCGCCCGTCCCGATGTGAGAAGGAAGTGGTGAGCATGGCCGGCAAGAAGACCAGTGACCCGACCTCGGACCGCGCACGGTCCCTGGACACCGTCATGGCCCAGATCGAGAAGCAGCACGGCAAGGGAGCCGTGATGCGCCTGGGCGACGACGTGCGTCCGCCGATCGCGACGATCCCGACCGGATCCATCGCGTTGGACGTTGCCCTGGGGCTCGGCGGCCTGCCGCGCGGCCGCGTCATCGAGGTGTACGGCCCCGAGTCCTCCGGCAAGACGACCGTGGCCCTGCACGCGGTGGCGAACGCCCAGAAGAACGGCGGCATCGCCGCGTTCATCGACGCCGAGCACGCCCTCGACCCCGAGTACGCCAAGAAGCTGGGCGTCGACGTCGACAACCTGCTGGTCTCCCAGCCGGACACCGGTGAGCAGGCGCTGGAGATCGCCGACATGCTGATCCGCTCCGGCGCGCTGGACATCATCGTCGTCGACTCCGTGGCCGCGTTGGTGCCGCGGGCCGAGATCGAGGGCGAGATGGGTGACTCCCACGTGGGTCTCCAGGCCCGCCTCATGAGCCAGGCGCTGCGCAAGATCACCGGTGCGCTGAGCAGCACCGGCACGACGGCGATCTTCATCAACCAGCTGCGCGAGAAGATCGGCGTGATGTTCGGCTCCCCGGAGACCACCACCGGTGGCAAGGCGCTGAAGTTCTACGCGTCGGTCCGCATCGACGTGCGCCGCATCGAGACGCTCAAGGACGGTTCGGAGCCGGTCGGCAACCGCACCCGCGCGAAGATCGTCAAGAACAAGGTGTCCCCGCCGTTCAAGCAGGCCGAGTTCGACATCCTCTACGGGCAGGGTATCTCCCGTGAGGGAGGCATCATCGACATGGGCGTGGAGCACGGCTTCGTGCGCAAGTCCGGTGCCTGGTACACCTACGAGGGCGACCAGCTCGGACAGGGCAAGGAGAACGCCCGTCAGTTCCTGAAGGACAACCCGGACCTCACCGAGGAGCTGGACCGCAAGATCAAGGCGAAGCTCGGCATCGGGGTGGACCCGAACGCTCCGGCGGAGGACGTGGACGCCGAGGCTGCCGCCCTGGCGGCGGGCCAGCCCGACGAGGTCGAGGTCACCTTCTGATCGTGACCTCCCACCGGCGCCGAGCGCACACCACCGTCCCCGAGAGCACCCGTGCCGATGGGTGACGGCCCCCTGACCCCGGGCCCCGACGCGTCGACCCCGCGTCGGGGTCCGGCCCGCGTGCCGGACATGGACGAGCTTCGGCGGATCGCCGCCGGGGAGGTGCCCCCGCAGGGCGGCGGGGAGAGCGACTCGGCAGCGCCCGCCGAGCGGCCGGGGGCGGTGAGGGGCGGTGAGCCCGAGCCCGAGGGTGAGGGAGCGTCGCGGCGTCGACGCGGCCGCCGTCGTGACCGGGACCAGGTCCCGCCACCGCCGGACCCGGCCGAGGAGGCCGCCGACGCGGATCCGCACGAGGTGGCGCGGCAGATCGTGCTGCGGCAGCTCACCGCGGCGCCCCGGAGCCGCAAGCAGCTGGAGGACAAGCTCGCCCAGCGGAACTGCGACCCGGACGTGGCCGCCGAGGTCCTCGACCGCATGGAGGCCGTCGGACTGGTCGACGACGAGGCCTACGCGCACATGCTGGTGCGCTCCCAGCAGCAGGGGCGTGGACTGGCGCGCAGGGGTCTTGCACACGAGCTGCGCAAGAAGGGGATCGATGACGAGACGGCCCAGCAGGCGCTGGCCGACGAGGTCACGGCCGAGGGGGAGCGGGCCCGCGCCGAGGAGCTCGTGGCCAAGAAGCTGCGGACGATGTCGGGGCTGGAGCGTCAGGTGAAGACGCGCCGACTGGCCGGGATGCTCGCGCGCAAGGGCTACTCGGGGGAGCTGGCGTACTCGGTCATCCGGGAGGCCCTGGACCAGGATCCCGAGCACACCCGGGACTGAGAATGTCGCCGCAGCGGCGTCAGGTGACCCGGGCCCAGACCCGCGGGGCGAGGTGCGGCAGCAGGGTGCGGTAGCCCAGCCCGCTGAGGTGCAACCCGTCGTCGGCGAACGCTCGTGCGCCGAGGGGCTGCACGATCCTGTCCGCTCGGATGACCGTGGCCGCGTGCTCTCGCACGACCGTCAGTGCCGCGTCCCGGTAGGCGCTGACCCGTGCGGTGGTCCAGCGCTCTCCTGCGGGCCGGGACGCGATGATGCCGGGAGGGGCCAGGTACGCCACCGGTCGGCCGCGGAGTCGCGTCAGGACACCGCCCAGCCCCGCCGTGAAGTCCTCGAGACTGACACCACGACGTTTCGCGGCGTCGTTGGTCCCGACGGACAGCACCACCGGTGCCGATGAGCTGTCCGGGGGAGGAGGGGAGTCGATCCGGTCCAGCTGCCCGCGCAGGTCGAGCACGGTGGACCCGCCCACGGCCAGATTGCGCACGGACGGGCCCACCACGGTCGACGCCCGACGGATCCGGGCCAGGTGGCTGTCGCCGACGAGCAGGACCGTCAGGACTGCTGACCGTCGCTGCCGCCGGCTACGTCGAACGACCACAGCTCGGCACTCATGCCCACCGGCTTCTGGCGGGGCTGCTCACCCTCACCGGAGTGCGCGTCGCCCTGGCCCGCCCCCGGCTGACCGCTCTCGCCCTCGGGGCGGCTGCCCTCGCCGTGCGCCTTCTGGAACTCCCGGCCGGAGGTCCACGCCTCGAAGGAGGCCTCGTCCTCCCACCGCGTCACGACGAGCCACACGTTGCGGTCGTCGGTGGGGCGCAGCAGCTCGAAGCCCTTGAAGCCGGGCTGTCCGTCGACGGCGCCGGCCCGCTTTGCGAAGCGGTGGGCCAGCTCGTCGCCGGAGTCGGCGGGCACGGTGATGGCATTGATCTTGATGACGTCGCTCATGGACCCATCGTGGCACCGCCGCCCTCGGACGGGGGACCCGGTGGGCAGGGCGCGACATGTGGCCGACGGCTCCCCCGCGAGGGCCGGGTGTGTCACCGGCGGCGCGTAGAATCCTCGCCACCATGAGCAGCACCTCCACCCCCCTGACCTACGACGTCCGCACCCACGGGTGCCAGATGAACGTGCACGACTCCGAGCGTCTCTCGGGTCTGCTCGAGGGGGCCGGGTACACCGACCTGGAGGCCCTGGACACCGGTGACCGCCCGGAGACCGCCGACGTGGTGGTCTTCAACACCTGCGCGGTGCGCGAGAACGCCGCCAACAAGCTCTACGGCAATCTGGGCCAGCTGCGGCAGGCCAAGCTGCGCAACCCGGACCTGCAGATCGCCGTCGGCGGCTGCCTCGCGCAGAAGGACCGCGACACCATCGTGGAGCGTGCGCCGTGGGTGGACGTCGTCTTCGGCACCCACAACATCGGCTCGCTGCCGGTGCTGCTGGAGCGGGCCCGCCACAACCGCGAGGCCCAGGTGGAGATCCTGGAGTCGCTGGAGACCTTCCCCTCGACGCTGCCCACGCGCCGCGACAGCGCCTACTCGGGCTGGGTCTCCATCAGCGTCGGCTGCAACAACACCTGCACCTTCTGCATCGTCCCCAGCCTGCGCGGCAGGGAGAAGGACCGTCGCCCCGGCGACATCCTCGCCGAGGTGCGCGCGCTGGTGGAGCAGGGCGTCGTCGAGATCACCCTGCTGGGCCAGAACGTGAACACCTACGGCGTCGAGTTCGGCGACCGCCAAGCCTTCTCCAAGCTGCTGCGCGCCTGCGGTGAGATCGAGGGGCTGGAGCGGGTGCGCTTCACCTCCCCGCACCCGGCCGCCTTCACCGACGACGTCATCGACGCCATGGCCGAGACGCCGAACGTCATGCCGAGCCTCCACATGCCGCTGCAGTCCGGCTCGGACAAGGTGCTCAAGGACATGCGCCGCAGCTACCGCAGCAAGAAGTTCCTGGGCATCCTCGACCGGGTGCGCGAGCAGATCCCGCACGCGGCCATCACCACCGATCTCATCGTCGGCTTCCCGGGGGAGACCGAGGAGGACTTCGACGAGACGCTGCGCGTGGTCGAGGCCAGCCGGTTCTCCAGCGCGTTCACCTTCCAGTACTCCATCCGCGAGGGCACCCCGGCGGCCACGATGGACGACCAGGTGCCCAAGGAGGTCGTGCAGAACCGCTTCGACCGCCTCATCGAGCTGCAGGAGCGGATCTCCTGGGAGGAGAACCGCAAGCAGGAGGGGCGCACCGTCGAGGTGCTCGTGGCCCCCGGCGAGGGGCGCAAGGACGCCGAGACGCAGCGCCTGTCGGGCCGCGCGGACGACAACCGGCTGGTGCACTTCGCCCTGCCGGCCGACCTGTCCGAGACCGACCGCCCGCGCCCGGGTGACATGGTCACCGTCGAGGTCACCTACGGCGCCCCGCACAACCTCATCGCCGACTCCGCGGTCGACGGCGGCACCTTCTCCGTGCGCCGCACCGCCGGCGGTGACGCATGGGAGCGTGCCCAGGGGATGCCCGCGAAGAAGCCGGCCGTCGGGCTGGGCATGCCCGGCATCGGCCAGCCCCCGGCGCCGGACGTCACCGCCGCGCCCTGTCAGGTGGACTGACTTTTCAGGGCGGACACGCTTTCCTGCTGGGGGGGCAGGTTCCCGCTGGAGGAGTCGGCTTCTCGTCGCCTGGGGTCGCACCCTGACGTGACCTTTTGCCGAAAGTGTCGGCGTCAACGGGGAGTCGCCCCCCGGACCCCGCGAGAACAGGACAACGAACGGTGCGTACCCGTCTGCCCGCGGCCCCGATGGCCGCCCTCACCTGTGTGCCCCTCACCCTCACCGCGACGCCGTCGTGGGCGGACGCCCCCGCGGCCTCGGCCGCCGGTGAGGCGCCCCACGAGGCGCCCTCGGACCAGCCCGCCGACGCGGCGCCCGACGACGCCACTCCCGAGGGGGCCGAGCTTCTGGACGTGCGCTCCATCGATCTGATCGGGGCCCGGGCCGGTGGTCTGATCATCGACACCGGTGTGACGGCGGGTTCTGCCTTCGGCCAGGCCCAAGCGAGGGTGGGCGCGATCGCCTCCTGACGCCAGGGGAGGGGCGGGTGCTGAGCCTGCCCCTCCCCGGAACGGACGAACGCCTGAGGGCGGCCCGGGGGAACCGGGACCGCCCTCAGGCGTTCAGGAGCGGCGGCTCAGGCTGCTCCGGGTCTCACTCGCCCTGCTTCTCCTGGGCGTCCTGCACGGCACGGGCCGCGGCGAAGCGGGCGATCGGCACGCGGTAGGGGGAGCAGGAGACGTAGTTCAGACCGAGCTCCTCGAACAGGCCGATGGAGGCCGGGTCACCACCGTGCTCACCGCAGACACCGAGCTTGATGTCGGCCTTGGTGGACCGGCCGCGCTCGACACCGAGGCCGACCAGGCCGCCGACGCCGTCGCGGTCGATGGAGCCGAAGGGGTTGCCCTCGACGATGTCCTCGTCCACGTAGTGGGCCAGGAAGGCGCCCTCGGCGTCGTCGCGGGAGATGCCGATGCCGGTCTGCGTCAGGTCGTTCGTGCCGAAGCTGAAGAAGTCGGCGTGCTCGGCGATCTGGTCGGCGGTCACCGCGGCGCGGGGCAGCTCGACCATCGTGCCGACCGTGAAGTCCAGCGTCTCGCCGGCGGCCTCGAGCTCCTCGGCGACCGTCTGCTCGATGATCGCCCGCATGCGCTTGAGCTCCTCGGCGAAGGCCACCAGCGGCACCATGATCTCCACGTGCGGGTCGTTGCCGCGCTTCTTGGAGGCCAGGGCGGCGCGCACGATGGCGCGGGTCTGCATCGCCGGGATCTCCGGGTAGACCAGCGCCAGGCGGACCCCGCGGGTACCGAGCATCGGGTTCTGCTCGGTGAGCTTCTTGACCTGCGCCAGCAGGGTGCGGGCCTCGGCCAGCTCGGCGTCGTCGTCGCCCTTGCCCTCCAGCTCCAGGCGCTGCACCAGCAGGGCCTGGTCCACGAGGTTCGGCAGGAACTCGTGCATCGGCGGGTCGAGCAGGCGCACGGTCACCGGGAGGCCGGTCATCGCGTCGAAGATCGCCTCGAAGTCCTCCTGCTGCAGCGGCAGGATCTCGGCCAGCGCCTGGGTGCGGGCCTCGTCGGACTCGGCCAGGATCATCTTGCGCACGGCCGGCAGGCGGTCGGCCTCCATGAACATGTGCTCGGTGCGGCACAGACCGATGCCCTGGGCGCCGAACTCACGGGCCTTGGCGGCGTCGGCGCCGTTGTCGGCGTTCGCGCGCACCTCCATGCGGCGGATGTCGTCGGCCCAGCCCACGATCGTCTGGAAGTCGTCGTTCAGCTGCGGCGGCACCAGTTCCAGGGCGCGGTCGTAGACCTCGCCGGTGGAGCCGTCGAGGGTGATCATGTCGCCCTCGGACAGCACCGAGTCACCGATGGTGAGCTTCTTGCCCTCGGGGTCGATCTTGATCTTGGAGGCACCGGCGACGCAGGGCTTGCCCATGCCGCGGGCCACCACGGCCGCGTGCGAGGTCATGCCGCCGTGGGCGGTCAGCACGCCCTGGGCGACGATCACGCCGGCGATGTCGTCCGGGGTGGTCTCCCAGCGCACCAGCACGACCTTGTCGCCGGCCTTGCCGCGCTCGGCCGCGGTCTCGGCGTCGAACACGACCTCGCCGACGGCCGCACCGGGGGAGGCGTTGAGGCCCTTGGTGACCGGCTTCTCACCGTGGTCGGGGTCGATCGCCGGGTGCAGCAG
This sequence comes from Kytococcus sp. Marseille-QA3725, assembly GCF_054950055.1. Classification (NCBI taxonomy): domain Bacteria; kingdom Bacillati; phylum Actinomycetota; class Actinomycetes; order Micrococcales; family Kytococcaceae; genus Kytococcus; species Kytococcus sp. Marseille-QA3725. Next base: position 393,159 of record NZ_JBUCLA010000001.1, read on the forward strand.
CTGGTCCAGCTGGGCCGGCTCGATGCGCTTCAGCGCGCCGGCCTTGTCCAGCTTGCCCTCGTTCACCATGTCCACGGCGATCTTGAAGGCCGCCGGGGCGGTGCGCTTGCCGTTGCGGGTCTGCAGCAGGTAGAGCTTGCCGTCCTCGACGGTGAACTCGATGTCCTGCATGTCGCCGTGGTGCTCCTCCAGGCGGTTCATCGTGTCGAGGAGCTCGCGGTAGGCGTCGGGGAGCACCTGCTCCATCTCGGCCAGCGGCTTGGGGGTGCGGATGCCGGCCACGACGTCCTCGCCCTGCGCGTTCACGAGGAACTCTCCGTAGAGCTCCTGGGCGCCGGTGGAGGGGTTGCGGGTGAAGCAGACACCCGTGGCGGAGGTCTCGCCGCGGTTGCCGAACACCATCTGCATGACGTTCACGGCGGTGCCCAGGTCGTCCGGGATGCCGTTGGCCTTGCGGTACACGCCGGCGCGCGGGGTGTCCCAGGAGGAGAAGACGGCGTTCACCGCGCGCTTCAGCTGCTCCTTCGGGTCGGTCGGGAACTCCTCGCCCATGTGGTCGCGGGAGACCTGCTTGAAGGTCTCGACCAGGCCCTTGAGGTCCTCGGCGGTCAGCTCGGGGTCGTTCTCGACGCCGCGCTCGGCCTTCAGGGCGGACAGGGCGTCCTCGTAGGCGTGGTGGGGCACGCCCTCTACCACGTCGCCGTACATCTGGATGAAGCGGCGGTAGGTGTCCCAGGCGAAGCGCTCGCCGAACTCCTGCGCGAGCGAGTCCACGGTGTCGTCGCTGACGCCCAGGTTGAGGATCGTGTCCATCATGCCGGGCATGGAGATCACGGCGCCGGAGCGCACGGAGACCAGCAGCGGCTTCTCGGCGTCACCGAGGCGACGGCCGGCACGCTCCTCGAAGCGGGCGAGGGAGTCCTCGACCTGGCCCCACAGCTCGGACGGCCACTGGCCGCCGTTGTTCATCGTGTCGATGCAGGCCGCAGTCGTCACGGTGAAACCGTCCGGCACCGGCACCCCGAGCTTGATCATCTCCGAGAGGTTGGCCCCCTTGCCGCCCAGCAGGGGCTTCATCGAAATGTCGCCCTCGGAGAGGTCGTAGGTGTACTTCGTGGCGCCGCCGGTCATGCGGGATCCTCCAGGTCACGTTATGCGCGTCAGGTCAGATCAGCCCGTGGTGGGCCTCACATCACCGGCAAGGGTAGCGCGGCGACCCTCCACCAGTTCGATGACGCGTCCGGCCGATTCCTCGAGAGCCAGCTGCGTGGTGTCGATGGTGGGGCAGCCGACCTTGCGGAACACGTTCTGCGCGTGGTCGAGCTCGTCGTAGATCTTCATGAGGTCGGCGTAGCCGTCGCGTCCCTGGTGGCCGCCGAGATGCTGCACGCGACGCGTACGGATGTCCTGCAGCCGGGAGGGGTCGATGGTCAGCCCGACCACCTTCCAGCGCGGCACGGAGAACAGGCGCTCGGGCGTCTCGATGCCCTTCACCAGGGGGATGTTGGCCGTCTTGTAGCCGAGGTAGCCCAGGTACATCGACAGCGGTGTCTTGCCCGAGCGGGATACGCCGATGAGCACGATGTCGGCCTGGTCGAGGCGCTGGTCGGGGTTGCCGTCGTCGTTGGCGACGGCGTACTCCATCGCCGCGATGCGGGTGAAGTAGTCCGCACCGATGCCCACCGGGCGCACCTTGTGCTCGGCCTGGCGGTGGCCCACCCGTTCCACGGCGCCCAGGGCCGGGCCCAGCAGGTCCACGTGCTCCAGGCGCAGCTGCTGGGCCAGCTCGTGCACGAGGTCGTGCAGGGAGGCGTCGACGATGGTGGAGTACACGACCACCGGTGCCCCGTCCTCGGCGATGCGTGCCATCACCGAGCGCAGCGTGGACTCGGTGGTGATGCGGGGGTGTCGCACGATGTGGGTGTCGATGTCCGGGAACTGCGCGGCCGTCGCGCGGGCCACGCGGGCCGCTGTGTCGCCGGTGGAGTCCGCCACGACGTGGAACTCGATGGCCTGGGTGCTCATGGCCCCAGCGTAGGTGCGGGAGGATGGGCCCGATGTCGCACCGCACCTCGCCGCCTGCCCCCGCCGGCCAGACCTCCGCCGACCACCCGCTGGCCGGGCCGGTGCCGGTGGTGGCCGTGGTGGGGCAGACCGCCACCGGCAAGTCCGACCTCGGGCTCGCGCTCGCCGAACGGCTGGACGGGGAGGTGGTCAACAGCGACGCCTCGCAGCTCTACCGGGGCATGGACATCGGGACGGCCAAGCTCTCGGTGGCCGAGCGGCGCGGCGTGCCGCACCACCAGCTCGACGTGCTGGACGTGACCCAGGAGGCGACGGTGGCCCGCTTCCAGGCCGACGGGCGCGCCGACATGGCCGGCATCCGGGCCCGGGGGAGGGTGCCGGTGGTGGTGGGTGGCACCGGCCTGTACGTACGGGCGCTGCTCGACCGGCTGGAGATCCCGCCCACCGACCCGGCCGTGCGCGCCGCCCTAGAGGAGCGGCTGGAGGCCGAGGGGGTGGAGGCGCTGTACGCCGAGCTGCAGCGCCGGGACGCCCCGGCCGCGGCCGGCATCGAGCCGCGCAACGGGCGCCGGGTGGTGAGGGCGCTGGAGGTCATCGAGCTCACCGGGCGGCCGTTCAGCTCCACCATGCCCACGCGCGAGTTCCTCGTGCCGACCGTGCTCATCGGGCTGCGGGCCGACGACGCGGTGCTGCACCCCCGCATCGACGCGCGGGTGGAGCGCATGTGGGAGGCCGGCCTGCTCGAGGAGGTGCGGGCCCTGGACGCCGCCGGGCTGCGGGCCGGGCCGGGGCGGACCGCGCGGCGTGCCATCGGGTACTCGCAGGCGCTGGCGCAGCTGGACGGGGAGATGACGCGGGTCGAGGCGGTCGCCGACACCCAGCAGGGCACGCGGCGGCTGGCCCGCCGGCAGCGCGCCTGGTACCGGCCGGACCCGCGCATCCACTGGCTGGAGCACGACGCCGACGACCTGGTGGAGCAGGCCCTGGAGGTGGTGCGCGCCGCCCCACGAGCCTGAGGGCCCCGCCCAGCCGGGGCCGGGGCGGCGCGGGCACGGAAAAGGCGTGGCGCGGACCTGCGCGCCGGTGGTGGGGTGGGGGCATGACCGAGCAGACCTTCCACCTCGTGCAGCTGGACGTCGCCCCGTCGGACGCTCCGCCCTCCGCCCTCACCGAGCAGGTGGTGGAGCTCGACGCCCTCCTGGGGCAGGAGCTGCTGGGCCACGACGACATGACCGGCAACGACGCCGCCGGCGTGCTGCGCAACCTGCAGGAGACCGTCGCCCACCGGCGCTGGCTGGTGCTGGCCGTCGACCGCCTCCCGGAGGGCGTGGAGGTGGGAGGGCTCGGCCTGCCCCTGCTGCCCGGCCGCGGTGACTCGGGGGAGGTCAGGGTGCTGGGGTCGGTGCTGGTCTCCCTGGGCCGTCAGGAGAATACCGACCGGGCCCACGTGGTACTCGAGGTCCACCCCGACCACCGCCGTCGTGGCATCGGTACCGCGCTGCACCGGGTGGCCGAGGAGGTCGCCCGCGCGGAGGGGCGCAGCGTGCTCGACACGTACACCGGGCACGCGCGGTCGGCCGAGCCGGGGTCGGAGCACGCCCTGGAGGCCCCCACCGGGTTCGGCGTGCTGGACCGCCGCGAGGGCCCGGCGGCCTTCGCGCTCGGTCACGGGTGGCGCCTGCTGCAGACCGAGACCCACTCGCAGCTGGACCCGGCGCAGGGCATAGTGCGGGTGGACGCCCTCGAGGCCGCGGCGTGGCCCCTGGCGCAGGGGTACGAGGTGGTCACCTGGGCCGGGCGCACGCCGGCCGAGCACGTGGAGGGCATGTGCGACCTCTACCGCCGCATGAGCACCGACGTCCCCCAGGGCGGTGCCGGGCGCGAGGAGGAGGTGTGGACGCCCGAGCGGGTGCGGGCCAACGACGACCGACGTGCCGAGAGCGGGGCCCGGACGGTGTTCGCGATGGCGCGCCACACCGCGTCGGGGCAGGCGGTGGCCTACAGCTACCTCCAGACCCCGCGACGTCGCCCGGCCGCCGCATACCAGGAGGACACGCTGGTGGCCGCCGAGCACCGTGGCCACCGGCTGGGCACGCTCGTGAAGACCGCAGCCCTGCGCCGGGCGGTGGCCGAGTGGCCGCAGGTGGAGCGCATCCACACATGGAACGCCGGGGAGAACGCGCACATGCTGGCGATCAACAACGCGCTGGGCTACCGGTCCGTCAGCCTCGAGGGCATCTGGGAGAAGCAGCTGGCCTGACGGGCGCTCACCAGACCTCCCAGGACCCCTTGCCGGCGACCACCACCGTGGTGACCGGCTCCGTGGTGGCCCAGCTGGGCGCCCCCTCCACGGTGGCCCCTGCGCCTCTCGAGACCAGGGGCGTGCCCTTCGGGACGCGCAGGTGCAGCGTGTGCCCCGCCGTGAGGGCGCCAGGGTCCGGCAGCACCACCTTCGTGGCGCCGTCGGCCGCGACGCGCAGCGAGTCCGCCGTGCCGTCGATCGTCGTCAGGTCCACCTCGCCGGTCGCCGGGGAGCGCAGGTACCCGGTGCGCGGTGCCACCGGGCCAGCAGTCGCGGGGGACGCCTCGCCCGGCTGGGTGCGCAGGCCGTAGGGGAACTGCGTGGGCGAGCCGTCCACCTCGAGGTAGGCACGCGCCGCCCCGTGCCCGGTGACGCCCTGCGGCCAGTGGCCCACCACCCGGTGCCCCTCGCCCGCCTGGAGGTCGATGCGGGGTGGGACGGCGCCGCCGTGCTGCTTGGAGTAGGTGTTCTCCAGAGTGGTGCGGTGGCTGTTGGCCACCCGGATGGTGGCGTGCTCGGTGTGGAAGTCCCAGTGGCAGTCCAGGACCTTGTTGCCGGTGCAGTTGTCGCCCCGGCCCTCGAGCCCCCACTCGTTGGTGGCCCCGATGCTCACGGCCACGTACGGCTCCTCCGCGGTGGCCTCGTGGTGGTCGGTCTCGAAGTAGATGCCCTGCAGGACGTTGTTGAAGGACGACTGCTCCAGGACCACCTGGCCCTTGCTGGCCGGGTTGGACTGGATGACGCCGCCGAGGAAGAAGTTGGTGGAGGAGTGCGTGAGCAGGATGCCGATCTCCGAGCAGCGCTCCACGTTGACGCCCAGGAAGAGGTTGCCGTTGAAGGCGTACCCGGTGGCGATGCCGATGCGGCAGGCCATCACCAGCAGCGAGACGAAGACGCTGTTCTCGCAGGTGGACTGGTAGCCCACGTCGAAGTTGGCGATGGAGACGTTGTCCCACCGCTGGCGCACGGGCCAGCCGCCGCCGGAGGCGCGCTCGCTCGGAGTGGTGGGGTTCTGGCTCACCCAGCCCAGCCGCACGCCCACGCCGTGCCCGGGGCCCACGAGCGCCAGGTCGCGCAGCGTCGATCCCTCGGCCCCGGAGGCGTCCCCGATGTCGAGCCAGGGCTGGTCGGGGGCCAGGGTGTCGGGGGCGATGAGCACGGTGCCGCGGGGTCCCAGCTCGGGGTCGCGCCAGGTGGCGTCGCCGAAGGTGAGCCGGCGGGCGCCGTCAGCGGCGAACGAGGCCCCGCTGCCGCGCCACATCACCGGCAGGTGCCCGGCGCGCTCGACATCGGGCCCGGGGTCGAGGTCCCGGGTGGAGATGGCGTCCACCTCGTACCGCCCGGCCGGGATCAGCACCTCGCTGCGGGTGCGCTGGGCCTCGACGGTGGCGGCCACCAGCGCGGCCTTGTTCTCCGCGGCACTGCGGTCGGGCGACATGCCACCCGCGAAGGACGGGTCCGCCGCGGAGAGCAGACCCAGCCCGCGAGCGGCCTTCCGCCAGGCGTCCGACGAGTGGGACCCGGAGTCTCCGAGCAGCGCGGCGACCTTCTCGTCGAGCTCCGGTGGCAGGTGACCACCAGTGGGCTGGTGGGGGTCGGTCTCCCGCGACCCGGTGCAGGCCGCGGCGGTCACGGCGACGGCGCCGGCCATGCCAGCCAGCATCGCGCGTCGTGGGTGGGGGGTCTCCTCCACGGGATTCACCTCGGTGGTCTGGGGATGGTGGTCGGTCTCTCAGTCGCCCGGGGCGGGGCGGGCCTCGAGCACCCAGAAGGCCTTGTGGCGGGCCACCCGCTCGCACGTGAAGGCCGTGGCCTCAACACCCACGGGTGAAGGCACGAGGCTGGACAGGGTCGCGGTGTCGAGCTCGGCGATCCACCGCTGCAACGACGGGGCACCCAGGTTCTTGCCCACCACCAGGTGCGCCACCCCCTCGGGCCGCAGGCGGGGCAGCCAGATGGCGAGGATCTGGTGCAGCACCTCCTTGCCCACCCGGATGGGCGGGTTGGACCAGAGGCCGTCGAAGCGCACGTCGGCGGGCACCTCCTCGGGCAGGCACACGGTGACGCCCGCGCCACCGGGCGCGTCGGCCAGCACCCCCAGGCGCCGCGCGTTCTCCCGGGCCAGGTCGGCGGCGCGCTCGTTGACCTCCACGGCCCACACCACGGCGCCGGGGCACTGCAGGGCCAGTGAGAGCGCCACCGGCCCCCAGCCGCAGCCGACGTCGAGCAGCACCGGCGCGTCGGCCGACCCGGGGGCCAGGACGTCCTGGACCGGGGAGGACTCCAGCAGCAGCGCCGTCGCGTGGTCCAGGTGCTCGGGGGAGAAGACGCCTCCGGCGGTCACCAGCCGATGGGTGCGGCCGGCCAGCTCCACCTCGATCTCGCGGCGCTCGTCGGCCGATGCGGGGGCGGCGGAGAAGTAGTGGTCGGCCATGGCCCGGACTGTACTGACCCGGTGGACGACTCCCGTGCACCGTGCAGGGGCGCCGGTCGCCGGCAGGCCCGTCACCCGCCGGTCACCGGGCGCTCACTGCGTCGACGCCCGGGCGGCACCCCGACGCAACCCGCGGCCGGGAGGGTGCCGCCATGACCCCCACCTCACAGAACCACACCCCGTTCCGCCCCACCCGCCGTGCCGTCCTCGGCGGCGCCCTGGCCGGCACCGCCGGCGCCGCGCTCGCCGCCCCGGCAGCCTCCGGTCTGGTGGTGGCCCGCCCCGAACTGACCTCCGGGCTGCAGTTCGGCGACGTGGGCACCGACTCCGGCATCGTCTGGTCCCGCTCCTCCGTGCCCGGCCGGATGCTGGTGACCCTCACCGACGAGCGCGGTCGCACCCGCCGCCTGAAGGGCCCGTGGACCGACCCGCGCCGGGACAACACCGCCAAGCTCGAGCTCCGCGGCCTGCGGTCCGGCGCGCACCACGAGGTGATGGTGTCCTTCGTCGACGACGAGGGCCGCGAGGGCGAGCGCGCCACCGGCTCGTTCACCACCGGTGACACCGAGAGCGGGGCCACCTCGTTCGTGTGGACCGGCGACACGGCCGGCCAGGGCTGGGGCATCAACCCCGACATCGGCGGCATGCGTACCTACGCCGCGATGGCGGCCACGGAGCCCGACTTCTTCCTGCACTCCGGCGACACGATCTACGCCGACGGCCCGATGGAGGAGACGGTCGTCGAGCCCGACGGCAACGTGTGGCGCAACCTGCTCATCGACGAGGTGACCGAGGTGGCGCAGGACCTGCGCCAGTTCCGCGGCCGCCACCGCTACAACCTGATGGACGACAACATCCGCGTCCTGTACTCCCGGGTGCCGGTCATCGCCCAGTGGGACGACCACGAGACGACGAACAACTGGTACCCGGGCGAGGTGCTCGACGACCCGCTGTACGACCGCGAGAACCGGGTGGACGTGCTGGCCGGGTACGCCCGCCGGGCCTTCTTCGAGTACCAGCCCCTGGCCGACGGCCACGGTCGTCGCCCGTGGACCCCCGAGGGCGGTGGCCGCATCCACCGCACCATCCGCCGTGGCCGCCACCTGGACGTGTTCAGCCTCGACATGCGCACGCACAAGGGCCCGAACACGGCCAACACCGAAGACCGTCGCACGCCGATCCTGGGGCAGGAGCAGGTCGCCTGGCTGATCCGGGAGCTGCGCCGGTCCACCGCCACCTGGAAGGTGATCGCCGCCGACCTGCCGCTGGGCCTGGTGGTGCCCGACGACCCCGCCCAGGAGGGCGTGGGCAACGCCGACCAGGGCCGACCGCTGGGCCGCGAGCAGGAGATCGCACAGGTGCTCAAGGCCATCAACGACCACGGCATCACCGGCGTGGTCGTGCTGACCGCGGACGTGCACTACTGCGCCGCGCACCACTACGACCCGGAGCGCGCCGCGTTCAAGGACTTCACCCCGTTCTGGGAGTTCGTGGCCGGCCCGGTGAACGCCGGCACCTTCGGCCCGAACGACCTGGACGGCACCTTCGGCCCGCGGCTGGACTTCCAAAAGGTGGCCGGCACTCCGAACGAGTCGCCCCGCGTCGGCAACCAGTTCTTCGGCCACGTGGACATCGACGAGGCCGGCGTGTTCACGGTGACGCTGCGGGACGCGACCGGCACGGTCCTCTACACCCGTGCCCTGCAGCCGGAGCGCACCGGACCGATCGTCGACACCGGGGTGGCCGACGGGTCGGCCGCCGGCCGGGCTCGCGACCTGGTGAACGGACTGGTGGGCCGCTGACCCAGCCGGTGCGGGGACGCGGTCACCCTGCGACCCGGGGGGGGTCGTAGGGTGACCGCATGTCGACACGAACCGGTGTGCTGGCAGCGTCCACGCTGGCGCTCGGTCTGCTCGCGGGGTGTGTCGGCGGGGGGTCCGGGGACGAGACGTCCAGCACGGGGGACACGCCTGCCGACCACTCGGTCGAGCCGAGCCCGAGTGCGTCGAGCGGGAGCCCCGGCACAGGACCCAGCACGAGCCCGGACGACTCCGCGAGCGGGAGCCCCGTGAGCCCTGACCCGAAGGCTTCGGGCGACGCTCCCGGTCCGGACCCGTCGAGCTCCGGAGGCGGGTCGAGTCCCGATCCGTCCGGCTCGGGGGATGGTGCGGGTGCGCCGACCCCGGACCCGGCAGCCGCGCCGAACCCGCGGAAGGGTCAGGACGGTGTGGAGTTCTCCGGGCCCTACCCGCACCCGGAGAGCGTCACCCCGCACGAGGTCACCGAGGTGGGGCCGGGCACGATCGTGAACCGGGTGAACGCGCTGCCGGAGGACTTCGAGCCGGAGGGGCTGCGCGAGGTGCCGGGGGCCGCGCCAGACGCGAAGGGCACCATGCGGCTGGCCCCCGAGGCCGCGACCGCCTGGGAGGAGCTGCGGGCCGCGGCGCAGGAGGACGGCATCGAGTTGCGGCTGAACGCGGCCTACCGCTCCTTCGCCGAGCAGGAGAAGGTCTGGGAGCACTACGAGTCCAAGGACCCGGAGTACGTGATGGTCTACACCGCGGCACCGGGCCGCAGCGAGCACCAGACCGGGCTCGCGGTGGACATCGCGGGGCAGCCGAAGTTCCCGGAGGCCGTGGACTCCAACGAGCAGGGCCGCTGGCTGGTCGAGCACGCCGCGGAGCACGGCTGGATCCTGCGCTACCCCGACGGGCGCGAGGACGAGACGGGCTACCGCTACGAGTCCTGGCACTGGCGCTGGGTGGGGCCCGAGCTGGCGGAGGAGCTCACCGAGAGCGACCAGACGATGGAGCAGTGGGCCGGCCTGACCCGATGACGCGGGGAGGCGCGGGCAGAAATCGGTGGCCGCGGGTGTTGACGGGCTGAGAGGCTGGAGCACCGCACCACCGAAGGAGACCATGACCCACCCCCACGAGACCCCCGTCGAACAGGATCGGGCGATGGACCCGGCGTCGGCGGACGAGGTCACCACTCCCACCATTGGCCGTGCCGCGGCCCTGGCCGAGGAGACCGGCACCTTCCACACCGCTGACTGGGACGGCGAGCAGCTCGACCGCGAGGAGCGCCGCTCCCTGCGCCGCGTGGACTCGCTCTCGACCGAGCTCGACGACATCACCGAGGTCGAGTACCGCCGCGTCCGACTGGAGCGCGTCGTGCTGGCCCACGTGCAGACCGAGGGTGGCGCCGAGGAGGCCGAGAACTCCCTGGCCGAGCTCGCCGCCCTGGCCGAGACCGCCGGGTCGACCGTGCTGACCGGCGTGATCCAGCGCCGGCAGAAGCCGGACCCGGCCACCTGGATGGGCAAGGGCAAGGCCGAGGAGCTGCGCGACATCGTGGCCGCTGAGGGCGCCGACACCGTCATCGCCGACGACGAGCTGGCGCCCAGCCAGCGGCGCGCCCTGGAGGACGTCATCAAGGTGAAGGTCATCGACCGCACCGCGCTGATCCTGGACATCTTCGCCCAGCACGCGAAGAGCCGGGAGGGCCGCGCCCAGGTGGAGCTCGCCCAGCTGCAGTACCTGCTGCCGCGCCTGCGCGGCTGGGGTGAGTCGATGTCGCGCCAGGCCGGTGGACGCGTCGCCGGCGGTGAGGGCATCGGCTCGCGCGGCCCCGGTGAGACGAAGATCGAGCTCGACCGACGCCGCATCAACACCCAGATGGCCAAGCTGCGCAAGCAGATCGCGCAGATGAAGACGGTCCGCGACACCAAGCGGTCCTCGCGCCGGGACAACCGGGTGCCCTCCGTGGTGATCGCGGGGTACACGAACGCGGGCAAGTCCTCGCTGCTCAACCGCCTGACGCGCGCCGGGGTGCTGGTGGAGAACCAGCTGTTCGCGACGCTGGACCCGACCGTGCGCCGCACGCAGGCAGCCGACGGGCGCGTGTTCACGCTGGCCGACACGGTCGGTTTCGTGCGCTCGCTGCCGCACCAGCTGGTGGAGGCCTTCCGCTCCACCCTGGAGGAGGTGGCCGACGCCGACGTCGTCCTGCACGTCGTCGACGGTTCGCACCCCGACCCCGAGAGCCAGATCTCGGCCGTGCGCGAGGTGCTCTCGGAGGTGATGGACGAGCACGGTGCCGAGTCGGTGAACGAGATCATCGTGGTGAACAAGGCCGATGCCGCCGACCCCGAGGTGGTCTCGCGCCTGCTGCGCGAGGAGAAGCGGTCCGTCGCCGTGTCCGCGCGCACCGGTGAGGGCATCGAGGAGCTCCGGGAGCTGGTGGAGAGCGAGCTGCCGCACCCGCAGATCGAGGTGGACGTCGTGGTGCCCTACGACCGGGGCGACCTGGTCGCGCGCATCCACGAGGAGGGCGAGGTGCTGGCCGAGCGCCACCTGGCCGAGGGCACGCACCTGCGTGCGCGGATCAACGAGGATCTCGCCGGGGCGCTCACCCCGGTGGTGGAGCAGCAGACCGGCTGACCGCCCGGTGCGGGGTGGGACGTGCTGCCCCGTGCGGCCGGCACCCCGGCCCTGGGTGGCCGGCACGCCCACGGTGGGTCCTGGCGGGCAGATCGTTCAGACGAACCGGGCGCGCCGTGCCGCGCGCCGCAGGACCGCGAGCACGGCCGGTCCCACCACGACCACGAGCAGCGCGTTGGTGAGTGCGCGGCCGGCGTTCCAGCCCATCGCGGTGGCGAGGTTGAACAGCCAGAAGCGGTGCAGGTTCTCCCGCACCGAGGCCCCGGGGGAGTAGGACAGGGCGGTCTCGTTGCCCAGGGTGAACGGCCAGAAGGACAGGTCCATGAGCGCGCCGTACACGAACGACGCCAGGACCGCGTACCCGGCCAGGAGTGCGACCTCCCCGCGGCCGCGCAGGGGCGGCAGCACGCCCGCACCCAGGCCGACGAAACCCGCGGCCAGCATCTGGAAGGGTAGCCACGGCCCGATCCCCGCGGTGAGCAGCGCCGAGGAGAACAGCGTGGTGGTGCCGAGCACGAAGCCGAAGCCGGGCCCGAACACGCGCCCGCCGAGCAACACCAGGAAGAGCACCCCCTCGAGCCCGGCCACGCCCGCACCGAGGGGGCGCAGCACCGCCCCCAGGGCCGAGAGCACGCCGAGCACCGCGAGGGCCTTGACGTCCATGCCCTCACCGGTGAGCTGGCTGAGCGCGACGGCGATCACCACCGGCAGCAGCAGTGCGAACACCAACGGCGCCTGCGTCGTGCCGGCGAGCGTCGACTCCGGTCGCACGAGCAGCGGCCAGGTGAAGGCCAGCAGCCCCAGGACGGCCACGACGGCCAGCAGCACGGCGCTGCGGGCGTCGAGTCGGACGGCCCGGGCAGGTGTGCGGCCACGCAGGGTGGCGGCGGCCGGCAGGTCCTCGGACCCGCCGGCCGCTTGCGTGGGGACCGGAGCGCTCGTCTCCCGCGGGCTCACGACGTCCCCTCCGGTGGGTGCACCGCATCGGCCGTGAGCACCGGGCGCGGAGCGAAGGTCTTGGACACCTGCGGGGCGAAGGTGGGGGAGCTCGTGGCCACCCGGGCGGTGGGCCCGTCGGCGACGAGGTCCCCGTCGGCCACGAGCAGCATCCGGTCGGTCGCCGCCGCCGCGAACTCCACGTCGTGCGTGGCCACCACCACGGCCGCGCCGTCGTCGGCCAGGCGCCGCAGCAGGGTCGCCAGGTGGTCCTTGGCGGCGTAGTCCAGTCCGCGCGTGGGTTCGTCCAGCAGCACGACACCGGGCGCGGCGGTGAGCTGGATGGCGAGCACCAGCGCCAGCCGCTGCCCCTCGGAGAGGTCACGCGGATGGGCGTCGGCCGGCAGCCGCACCCCGAGGCGGTCGAGCACCGCCCACCCGGTGCCGGGGGCGGCGCCGGACTCGAGGTCGGCCTGGGCCAGCTCGTCAGCGACCGTCTCCAGCCAGAGCAGGGAGGCGGCGTCCTGCGGCACCAGCGTCACCTGACGTCGGGCGGCCGACGGGCTCAGCGCTGCCGGGTCGTCGCCGGAGGCGGTGGTCACCTGCCCCGCCGCGCGCCGCCCGGTGCCCTGGAGGGCCCACAGCAGGGACGACTTGCCCGAGCCGTTGCGCCCCATGAGCGCCACCACCTCACCGGCCGCCAGGTCGAGGTCCACGTCTGCCACGGCCAGCAGCGGTCCGTGCTCCACTCGGACCCCGCGGGCGGCCAGCACCACCGGGCCGGGTGCGGTACGGCGGCCCAGTGGGCGGGCCGCGGTGTCCGGCGCCGGGGCGACCTCGGTCCCCAGGAAGGCCTCCGGGCCACCGGCGGCGGCCACCCGTCGCCGCGCCTCGCGCACCGAGAGCGGCACGTCGGACCAGCCGGCGGCGCGGGCGAGGCGGGCCAGCGGTGGGGTGAGGTCGGCATCGGCCAGCACGGCGCGTGGCTCGCCGGAGCGAACGCTGCCGTCACCGGGCAGCCACACGAGCTGGTCGGCGGCGTGCAGGACCCGCTCCAGCCGGTGCTCGGCGAGCACCACGGTGAGCCCGACTTCGTGCACCAGCGTGGTGACGGCCGAGAGGACGTCCTGCGCGGAGGTGGGATCGAGCGCGCTGGTGGGCTCGTCGAGCACGAGCACCCGGGGCTGGGCGGCCAGCACGGCGGCGATGGCCACGCGCTGCTGCTGACCACCGGAGAGCTCGGCCAGCCCGCGGCGGCGCAGGCCGGCGATGCCCATCACGTCGAGCGTCTCCTCCACCCGCTTGCGCATGGCCTCGGGGTGGATGCCGAGCTGCTCCATGCCGTAGGCCACCTCGTCCTCGACGGTGTCGGTGACGAACCCGGCCACCGGGTCCTGACCGACCCAGCCGATGGTGTCGGCCAGGTCGCGCGGGGCGTGGGTGCGGGTGGACCGCCCGTGGACGAGGACGTCGCCCTGCAGGGTGCCTCCGGAGAAGTGGGGCACCAGGCCGTTGAGCAGGCCGAGCAGGGTGGACTTGCCCGCGCCGGTGCGCCCGACCACCACGGAGAGGTCGCCCTCCCGCACGGTCAGGTCGACCCCGGCGAGCACGGGGTGCGGGGCCTCGGCGTGGGTGAGGGTGACGCCATGCAGCTCGAGGGCGGGGTTCATGCGGGCTCCTCGGTCGGGGCAGGGGCAGGGGCGCGCCCGGGGGCGGTGCGCGAGCCGTCGCCGCGCGCGCCACCCGGTGCGAGCGGCGGTCGAGGTGCCACCAGCGCCGGCAGCGCCGCGAGCGCGGGGACGACCAGCATGAGGGGGTGCAGCTGCGGGGCGGCCAGCGGCTCCACCGGTGGGTTCAGCCACGCGGCGCGCAGCGGGGAGGCGAGCGGCAGCTCACCGGCCAGCCACAGCACCGTCAGCAGGCAGCCGAGCCCCGCGAGCGCCACGACGCTCTCCGGTGCCCGCCACGGGTCCGGCCGGTGGCGGGTGGTGGAGCTCCCGCGGCCGGAGAGCCACAGCCCCGCGGCGGCCAGGGCCACACCGAGCGCGAGCACGCCCGGCCCGGCCGCGGCGGGCACCACGGTGCCGTGCAGCGGACCGGCACCGCCCAGCAGCACGAACGTGCCGTAGGTGAGGGCGAGCACCGAGCCCAGCAGCAGCACGCTGACCAGACGGCGGGGCGCACCGGTGCGGGTGCGGCCGAAACCCCGGGCCTCCATGCCGGCGGCCAGCGCGAGGGACTGCTCCACCGCGTCCTCGAGCACCGGCACCAGCAGGGTGCGCACGACGCGCAGCCCCCGGGTGCGGCCGCCGCGCAGGCGCCGGGCCCGGTGCGCGCGCACCGTCGAGACCACCAGCTGCGGGGCCACCGTGAGCGCGATGACGACGGCCACCGACACCTCGTACAGCGCCGAGGGGACCGAGCGCAGCGCCCGTCGGGGGTTGGCCAGCGCGTTGGCCGCCCCGACGCACAGCAGCATCGCGCCCAGGCGCAGGGCGTCGTGGACGGAGGCGAGCAGGGGCTCCGCGCGCACGGGACCGCCCACGCGGATGCCGGCGGCCCAGGCCGGCAGCGGCAGCTCGGGCAGGATGAACAGCACCGTGCCGGGGCGGTCGGAGCCCAGCAGCACCTGGAAGACCACCCGCAGCACCACCACCGTCGCGGCCAGCAGCAGGTAGACGCGCAGGCTGCGGGCCCACAGGTCGTCGGTGCGCTTGAGCAGCGTCACGGCCACCACGGCGGCGGCCACGAGCACCACGAGCAGCGGGTTGGTCGTCATCGAGACCGCTGCGGCCACCAGCAGCGCCCAGGCCCACCACGCCCACGGGTGCAGCCGGCGCCCCACGGTGCGGGACCCCACGTCGGCCGTCGGTGCGGGACGGTCGGCGGCGGGTGCCGGGACGGCACCGCCCGTCGGGGCCACCGCGGAGCGCGGCGGTGCCGACGGGCGGGCGCGGTAGGTGGCCGTCACCTGCGGCCGAAGCGCATCCAGGCTCCGACGGCGAGGGCGGCCGCGGCGAGCAGGCCCAGGGTCCACAGCAGGCCGGAAGCGCCGCCCTCGGGAGCCACCTGCGAGGACTCGGAGGACTCCGAGGCGCTGGGGGACGGCTCGGAGTCGGAGGCCGACGGGGAGGCCTCGCCCTCCGAGGGGGCGGGGGAGTCCTGCGCGGATCCGCTCGGGTCGGCTCCCGCCCCGGTGGACTCCGACGGGGACGACGAGGACCCGTCGCCGCCTGCGGCAGGGGCCTTCGCGCCGGGCGGCTCGCTCTCGCCCGCGCCCCAGCTCCAGCCCTCGACCTCGCCCGGGGCCGGGTCGGTCTGGTCGGCGGCCTCGGCGGCGAAGGCCCACGTCGCGCCGGGGCCGTCGGCCTGGAAGTACCCCCAGAAGTTGGTGCCGTCGAAGTCGCCGCACTTCCACCCCTTCTCCTCGCGGGGGAAGGGCTCGCCGTCCACGGAGATCTGGCAGATCATGCCGTTCTTGTCGTGGGTGACGTCGAAGCCGACGTCGTCCAGGGCGGCCTCGCCGGACTCCGGGTCTCCCAGGGCACAGCGCGTCTCGGTGGCCTCGGGGGTGCGCACCACCACGGTGACGCCCTCGTCATCGGAGCAGGGGCCGGGGGCGCCGGACCGGGGGGTGGCCGGGTGGACCACGGGGGCGGCAGCTGCACCGGTCGTGGTGACGGCAGTGGCCGAACAGGTCGGGGCCAGCAGCGCGAGACCGGTGGCGGCGACGAGCAGGTGGTGGGAACGGCGCAAGGGAGGTGCCTTTCGGTCCTGGCCGAGGGGACCAGGCGGCCGGAGCGGGCTCGCGACGGCGACTGGCTCCCCGCAGACCACGGCGGGTGTGTGAGCCGAGGTCCAGGGGGCGCTCCGACTGCGGCACACCGGGTGCCTCACGGTTGCGGGTCAGTGCCGGACTCCCACCGGCTTTCCCCACCTGGAACTCGCGCGGCGAGGCTACCACCGGGCGCTCTGGGCGGCCTCGCTCTGACAGACTCGGTGCACGTGACCGAGCACCCCTGCATCCCGGACCAGCGACGCAGCACCGCCGAGCACCACCGACTCGCCGACTCACCCGCGCAGGGCGATGCGTGGCGCCTGTGGGGGCCCTACGTCGCCGCACGGCAGTGGGGGACGGTGCGCGAGGACTACTCCGCCGACGGGGACGCCTGGAGCTACTTCCCGTTCGACCACGCCCACCAGCGCGCCTACCGGTGGGGGGAGGACGGACTGGCCGCCGTGTGCGACCGGTTCGGCTTCCTCAACCTGGGTGTCGCGCTGTGGAACGGCCGGGACGACCGCCTCAAGGAGCGCCTGTTCGGGCTCTCCGGCCCGCAGGGGAACCACGGGGAGGACGTCAAGGAGTACTGGTGGGCGCAGGACGCCACGCCCACCCACTCGTGGAGCTCCTACCTGTACCGCTACCCGCAGGCCGCGTTCCCGTACGAGCAGTTGCGCCACGAGAACGCCACGGCGGGGCTCGAGAGCGACGAGATCGAGCTCGCCGACACCGGGGTGCTGGCCGAGGACCGCTTCTTCGACGTCGAGGTGCAGCACGCCAAGGCCAGCGAGAACGACCTGCTGCTGCGCATCGTCGTGACCAACCACGGACCCGATGTCGCGCCGGTCCACGTGCTGCCGCAGCTGTGGTTCCGCAACACCTGGTCCTGGGGTCGGGACGACCGGCGCCCGCACCTGCAGCGCGTCGGGCAGGACGACCAGGAGCCGGTGCGCTCCTCCCGGGTGCGGGCCCGCCACGCGTGGCTCGGCACCTACGAGGCGACCGCGGTCGACGGTGACGGCGGTGCCCCCCGACAGCTGGTGTTCTGCGAGAACGAGACCGACGAGGTGGCCGTCTTCGGGGTCGAGCAGCAGGGCAGCCCGTACCCGAAGAACGTCGTCGACCGGGTGGTCGTGCACCAGGAGGACGCCGCGAACCCCGCCCAGGAGGGCACCAAGTGCGCCTGGCACTTCGTCTTCGAGGCGGTGGAGCCGGGGGCCTCGGTGAGCGTGGACGTGCGCCTGGCGGGCATGGCACCGGCCGACGTCGCCGACGGGTCGGCCGTCGCCGAGCACTCGCAGCCGGCCGGGGTGGCCCCGATGCCGTCCGCCTGGGGCGAGGACCGCGAGGTCATGCTGGACGGCCTCGAGGAGGTGATCGCCGCCCGCCGTGCCGAGGCGGACGCGTTCTACGACGAGGTGATCCCGGCCGACGTGGACGACGAGCGCCGCCACGTCGCGCGCCGGGCGTTCGCCGGCCTCATGTGGGCCAAGCAGCTCTACCGCTACTCGGTGGCCGAGTGGCTGGAGGGTGACCCGGCCTCCCCGCCCCCGCCCGCGGAGCGCCGCGAGCGCCCGGAGGGGCGCAACACCGACTGGTCGCACCTGGACCTGGCGGACGTCATCTCGATGCCGGACGAGTGGGAGTACCCCTGGTTCGCCACCTGGGACACCGCCTTCCACACCGTCGCGATGGCGCACGTGGACCCGGAGTTCGCCAAGTGCCAGCTGGTGCTCATGGTCCGCGAGTGGGCGCAGCACCCCAACGGCCAGCTGCCCGCCTACGAGTGGGACTTCGGGGACGTGAACCCGCCGGTCCACGCCTGGGCCTGCTGGCAGGTCTACAGGCTGGACGGCGCCCGGGACCGGGGCTTCCTGGTGACGATCTTCACCAAGCTCATGATGAACTTCCAGTGGTGGGTCAACCGCAAGGACCCCGAGGGCTCGTTCCTGTTCACCGGCGGGTTCATGGGCATGGACAACATCGCCTTCTTCGACCGCTCGGCCACCCCCGATCAGGTCCGCCTGGAGCAGAGCGACGCGACCAGCTGGATGGCCTTCTTCTCCCTCTCGATGCTGCGGGTGGCCCTGGAGCTCAGCCGCGAGGACGACGCCTGGGACGGGGCGTGCACCACCTTCTTCGAGTACTTCCTGCGGATCGACGACGCGATGGAGTCGCCGGGCTCCGGCGGTGTCACCCTGTGGAACGCCGAGGACGGCTTCTTCTACGACTCGCTGGTGCAGCCGGACGGCACCGCCGAGCAGCTCAAGGTGCGCTCGACCGTGGGGCTGCTGCCGCTCATGGCCGTCGGCATCATCCCGAGCTGGGTGTGGAGCGAGGTCCGCGGCTTCCACAACGAGGTGGACTGGCTGCAGCACCGCCGCCCGCACCTGACCAAGGGGCTCGTGGTGCGCGAGACCGAGGGGGACCGCTCCGCGGTGCTGCAGCTGGTCGGTGCCGAGCGGCGCGGCCGCATCCTCTCCCGCATGCTGGACGAGGGGGAGTTCCTGAGCCCCTACGGGCTGCGCTCGCTCTCGGCGGCCCACCGTGACGGGGTCTCGGCCACGCTCGCCGGTCGCTCCTTCGAGCTGCACTACGTCGCCGGGGTGAGCGACAGCCACATGTTCGGGGGCAACTCCAACTGGCGCGGACCGGTGTGGTTCCCGACCAACCTGCTGCTGGTGGACGCGCTCGCGGTGACCGCAGAGGGCGACCCGTCCGCCACCGCCGAGTTCCCCACCGGGTCGGGGGTGCAGGTGCCGCTGGGGGAGATCGCCCAGGACCTGCGCAACCGCCTCGTCGGTCTCTTCCTGCCCGGTGAGGACGGCCGACGGCCCGGCACCCCGCGCCACCACCCGGGCGGTCCGCTGTGGGACGTGCACCCGACCTTCTCGGAGTACTTCGACGGCGACCTGGGCGTCGGCCTCGGGGCCTCGCACCAGTGCGGGTGGACGGGCATGGTGGCCCACCTCATCTGCGCCGACCGTCCCCACCCCTGAGCCGGTGGCGACCACGGGGCTGGGCGACGACCTAGAGTTCTCCCCATGCCGTCGCCCTCCGCCCCGCCCGCCAGCGGACCCGACGCAGTGGCCGAGCTGCTCACCGACGCGGTTGCGGCGGTGGGGGGTTCACCCCGCGAGGGGCAGGAGCGCATGGCCCGTGCCGTGGCCGAGACCGTCGAGCGCACCGAGCACCTGCTCGTCCAGGCCGGCACGGGCACCGGCAAGTCGCTGGCCTACCTGGTGCCGGCGGTCGCCCACGCGGTGGCCACGGGCAAGCCGGTGGTGGTGGCCACGGCGACCCTCGCGCTGCAGGCGCAGATCGTGGACCGCGACCTGCCCCGCGTCGCGGAGGCGCTGCGCTCGGCGATGGGACGGCCGATCACCTACGCCCTGGTGAAGGGGCGCAACAACTACCTGTGTCAGCACAAGCTGCTGGGCGGTTTCCCGGACGACGACGAGGGCGCCCTGGTCTCGATGGGGCAGGTGGACTCCGAGCGCTCCGCCCTGGGGGAGGAGGTCGTCCGGCTGCGCGAGTGGGCCGAGGTGACCGAGTCCGGGGACCGGGACGAGCTGGTGCCGGGCGTCTCGAACAAGGCCTGGCGGCAGGTGTCGGTGAGCGCCCGCGAGTGCTTCGGCGCCTCGCGCTGCCCGGTGGCCTCGGAGTGCTTCGTCGAGCAGTCGCGCTCCGCGGCGGCCGACGTCGACGTCATCGTGACCAACCACGCCTTCCTGGCGATCGACGCCATCGAGGGGCGCGCGATGCTGCCGGAGCACGACCTGCTGGTGATCGACGAGGCGCACGAGCTGGTCGACCGGGTGACCGGGGTGGCCACCGACGAGCTGACGCCCGGAGCGGTCGCCGTGGCGGCGCGCAGGGCCGGCAAGTACGCGGGCGTCGACCGGCTGGAGGAGGCCGAGGAGGCCCTGGCCCAGGCGATGGCCCCGCTCCCGGAGGGCACCCTGCGGGGCGCGCCCGACGCGCTCGCCGACGCGCTGGTGGTGCTGCGCGACGCGGCCCGTGGCGTCTCGACGGACCTGAAGCCCGAGAAGGGGGAGAAGGCGGACGGTCCGCAGCAGACGGCGCGCGCCGCCGTGGACGAGGTGGGTGACGTCGCGCAGCGGCTGCTCGAGGAGCGCGAGCTCGACGTCGTGTGGGTGGCGCCCGACCGGCGGCGCGACGAGCAGGGCAAGGTGCTGCGGGTGGCGCCGCTGAGCGTGGCGATGCTGCTGCGCGAGAAGGTCTTCAGCGAGCGCACCGTGGTGATGACCAGTGCGACGCTGGAGCTCGGCGGCTCGTTCGACGCGGTGGCCGGCACCCTCGGGCTGATCGGCGCGGAGGCCCCGGCCTGGACGGGGCTCGACGTCGGCAGTCCGTTCGACTACCCCCGGCAGGCGATGGCCTACGTCGCCTCGCACCTGCCGGCGCCGGGGCGGGACGGTGCGGCCCCCGAGCAGCTCGACGAGATGGAGGCGCTCATCCGCGCCGCGGGCGGACGCACGCTGGGGCTCTTCTCCTCGATGCGGGCCGCCCGGGTGGCGACCGACGAGATGCGCAAGCGACTCGGCGACGACATCGAGGTGCTCTGCCAGGGGGAGGACCAGCTGCCCACGCTGGTGCGCCGGTTCGCCGGGGACGCGAGCACCTGCCTGTTCGGCACGCTCTCGCTGTGGCAGGGCGTGGACGTGCCCGGCTCGGCCTGCCAGCTCGTGCTCATCGACCGCCTGCCCTTCCCGCGGCCGGACGACCCGCTGAGCTCTGCGCGCTCGCAGGCCGTGGCCCGCAACGGCGGCAACGGGTTCATGGCCGTCTCGGCCACGCACGCGGCGCTGCGCCTGGCACAGGGGAGCGGGCGGCTGGTGCGGCGGGCGGACGACCGCGGAGTCGTGGCCTTCCTGGACCCCCGCATCATGACGGCGCGCTACGCGGGCTTCCTGCAGCGCAGCCTGCCGCCCTTCTGGCCGACGCAGGACCGTGCCCTGGTGCTCGGGGCGCTGGAGCGGCTGGACGCCACGGCGCCCGAGCCGTTGCCGGTGACCGAGGTGCGGGCGCGCACCCTGGTGGGTGGCGGACGGGCTGGGGCGCCGCCGGTGTCGCGCTCTGCGCGGACCGCGGTGACCGGTGGCGAGGCGTGGACCGACGCCGACGACGAGGCCCTGCGGGAGGCCCTGGCGGATGCGCGCGACGAGGGCGGTGTGGCCCGCATCGAGCAGGTCGCGCAGGGAGTGGGGCGACCGCCGGACGTGGTGGCCGCCCGGTTGGAGCAGCTGGACCTGAGCCTGGAGGCGAACGATGGCTGACGTGCCGCAGCTGGTGCTGGTGA
This sequence comes from Kytococcus sp. Marseille-QA3725, assembly GCF_054950055.1. Classification (NCBI taxonomy): domain Bacteria; kingdom Bacillati; phylum Actinomycetota; class Actinomycetes; order Micrococcales; family Kytococcaceae; genus Kytococcus; species Kytococcus sp. Marseille-QA3725. Next base: position 414,402 of record NZ_JBUCLA010000001.1, read on the forward strand.
AGGGCCCCGAGGAACTGCTGGTGGACCGGGCCGTGGACGACGTGGTGGCCGCGGCGCGGGAGGTGGACCCGGAGGTGGACGTGGTCCGCGTGCAGGCCGACTCCTTCGCCGCCGGCGACGTGGCGATGGCGCTGAGCCCCAGCCTGTTCGGCGGGGGCAGCGTGGTGGTCGTGCGCGCCTTCGAGACCGCGGGCGACCAGCTGGCCGAGGAGGTGCTGGCCGGTGTGAAGAGCCCGGGGGAGGGCAACGTGCTGGTGGTCTCGCACCGATCGGGCAACAAGCACAAGCGGGTGCTGGACGCGATGGCCCGGGCGCACGCGCACACCCTCGAGGCGCCGGCGCTGAAGCGCGACGGTGACAAGGCGGCCTTCGTGCAGAAGGAGTTCCGGGCCGCCCGGCGGCGGATCGAGTCCGACGCGGTCCAGGTGCTGGTGGGCGCGGCGGGGACCGACGCGCGGACCCTGGCCGCGGCCTGCCAGCAGCTCATCGAGGACACCGAGGGCACAGTCACCACCGAGCAGGTGAACCTGTACCACGGCGGCAAGGTGGAGACGACCGGGTTCAAGGTGGCCGAGGCCGCGTTCACCGGGCAGCGGGCCGAGGCGCTGCGGCTGGTGCGCCACGCGATGCTCGGTGGGCTGGACCCGGTGCCGATCGTGGCGGTGATGGCCGGGCAGGCGCGGCAGATCGGGCTGGTCGCCTCGGCCGGGAATCGCGGGTCGGGCCAGGTGGCCAAGGAGCTCGGGCTGGCGCCGTTCATGGTCGACAAGGCGCGGCGGATGATGCGGGGCTGGGACGGTGCGCGACTGGGCGCGGCGGTCCAGGCGCTGGCGCGCTGCGACCACGAGGTGAAGGGTGCGGCGCGCGATCCGCACGCGGCGGTGGAGCGGGTCGTCGACGAGATCTGCCGGCTGCACGGCTGAGCCGGCGGGCTCAAGGGTGCATGCGGGGCGGTGATGCGCCGGGTGTGCGGACCATGCGGTAGCCTGTCCGGGTTGCTCGCGCGCCAGAGGGTCGTGCGCGTGGGCCATGCATTGCGAGTACCGCTCAACCACGGGCATCCCCACGTCCGGTCCCGAGCGAATGCTCTCGCCCTCCAGCGATCACCTCGTGACGCCACACCATCGGGAGAACCCGACGTGGACGACGAGTGGACGCAGTGACACAGACATCGACGACCTCATCGGGAGAGACCCACGTGGCGAACATCAAGTCGCAGAAGAAGCGCGTTCTGACCAACGCCAAGCGCACCGAGCGCAACCGCGCCTACAAGTCGGAGCTGCGCACCTGGATCCGCAAGTTCCGCGCCGCCGCCGAGTCCGGCGACGCCACTGCCACCCAGGACGCCCTGCGCGTGGCCAGCAAGAAGCTGGACAAGGCAGTGAGCAAGGGCGTGATCCACAAGAACCAGGCCGCCAACAAGAAGTCGGCCATGGCCAAGCGCGCCGCCGCTCTCTGAGCAGACGGCACCCACGCCTGACGGGGCGGTCACCTTCGGGTGGCCGCCCCGTTCGCGTGCCCCGGGGGGGATTTCTGGGGAAACAGGGGTGCGTTAGGGTGCCCCGGGCCCCGGACCGTGGGCTCGACGCCGAATCGGAGGACACCCCATGCCCGCCTGGTTGATCGTGCTCATCGTCGTGGGGGTCCTGCTGGTCCTGGTGGCCATCTGGGCCGTCAGCGTCTACAACTCGCTGGTCCGTCGCCGCAACGAGTCCACCGAGGCGCTGCGTGACGTCGATGCCGCCCTCGAGCAGCGCTACGACAACATCAAGGCGCAGGCCCAGGCCGTGTCCGGTGGGCTGAAGAAGGAGATCGAGTTGATCCTCGGCGCCACGGCGCTGCGGACCGGGCGTTCTGTGCGCGAGCTGTCGGTCGCCGAGAAGTCGGAGCTGGACGGTGCCCTCACCCAGGCCCAGGCGAAGCTTCCCGGGGCGGCCGCCTCGTTCGAGAGCTACCCGAACAGCGGGTATGACGACAACGTCGAGCTGATGCAGCGCAGCGTCAACGAGCTGGAGGAGCGCCTCGGCGCAGCCCGTCGTCACTACAACTCGGCGGCCACCGAGTACAACACCGCGCGCCAGAGCTTTCCGACGGTCCTCATCGCGCCCGTGCTGGGCTTCAAGCACCACGAGCTCTTCGAGCTGAGCAACGGTGTCAAGCGTGAGTCCTACGACCTCGAGGGCTACCTCGACTGACCCCGGCACCAGCTGCCGTCCCGCCCCGCCCTCGATGACCGCTCGCCGGCGGCGAGGGCCCCATCGCCAGGAGGCGTCGTGAACTCCAGCATGCCCCCGACCCCGCAGCGGGTGACGGTTCCCCCCTTCGACGAGGTGTGGCCGGACGTCGCCGAGGCGGCTGAGTCGTCCCACGAGGCGTCCGCCAAGTACACGGGGTGGAACGTCACCGGGTGCATCACGGTCGCGGCGATGGTGCTGGGTCTGCTGCTGGTGTTCGGCGGGTTGCTGGCCGGCGAGGGTCTGGTCGCCCTGCCGGGGCTGCTGATGGTCGCGGTGCCGATCGTGGTGGTCCTGCCGAAGGTGAAGCAGCTCAAGGAGCAGCACCAGGAGAGCGTGGTCGGTCCCTTGGTGCAGTCGATCGTGGCCCGCACGCACCTGGACGACCCGGTCGCCGGTGAGCGGGTCCGCCTCGAGGCCTCTTACGACCCCGCGGGTCGGGTGGACCGCCGGACGGTGGCCCTCAGCGGGATCGTGGCCGATGCGGACGTCGCGGGGGAGGACCTCGTGCGGGGGGTGTTCGGGCAGACCGACTTCGAGTTCTGCGACCTCCGCTGGATGGAGGCGCCCCAGGGCGGGGGCGGGTCCGGTGGCGAGGCGAGCGACAAGGCGATGGCCTGGCTCCAGGAGCACGCGAGTGCCGTCGGCGCCACGATGGTCTTCTTCTCGGCGGACTTCCACAAGGACTTCACGAGCCGGACGTACCTGTACTCCCGCAAGGCGTCCCACCGTCTGCGCCGCCTGGACGAGGCCGCGGCCGAGCGACTGGGCGCAGCGCCGCTGCGGCTCGAGGGTGTCGAGTTCGGCCAGCTCTTCGAGGGGTGGACCACCGACCAGGTGGAGGCGCGCTACCTCGTCACCCCGGAGATGCTGGAGGCCGTGCTGCGTTTCGCGGAGCAGTGTGGGGCCGACGAGTACGCGCTCTCCTTCACCGGTAGCCGGATGAACATCGCCGTCGGGTTCGAGGGGGACCGCTTCGGCCTGGACTTCTCCGGCAAGGGCGGTGCTCGGGAGAAGACGGAGCAGATCTACCGGGACTTCGTCTTCTACCTGACGATGGTGGAGCACTTCCGGCTGAACACCCGCATCTGGTCCAAGCGCTGAGGCACCCCGTCGCCGCAGCGCGCACCGGCCTCCGCACTGTGCACGGTTGGGTGCGGTTCGCGAACTGTGTGGTGCACCGTGCTCTGGGTCAGCACGGTACGAGGTTGTCGTGCACCATCGGGTTCGCTGAGTGGTTCGAGCGGTACACGCTCCCGATGGCTCCACCTCCACGCCATCGGCACCCCACCGGAGCGGTCCACAGACATGCCCACCAGCCTCGTGGTGACATCAGCCGATCCACAGGGCGGCGGGGCTCCCTCGGCACCATCCTCGCGATCTGGTGTGGCATGCGGCCATGGGCATCCCACGACGGCCGCTGGAGGGGCTCGGGGCCTCGCAGCGCGGTCTCGTGACGCGGGGTCAGTTGCTCGAGGCCGGGTTCTCCGCTGCCTCGGTGGTCAGGGCGGACCGGTGGCCGACCCTCCTGCCGGGCGTCTACTGGACGACACCGACTGCCGAGGTGGCCGAGCTGCACCGGCTGGGAGGCCCACGGGACGGCTGGTTCATGGGTGGGGCCGTACCGTGGGAGGTCCGGGCCCGGGCGGTGCTGCTGCGTTGGCCCGAGGCCCGGCTGGGTGGGACCAGTGCGGCACACGTGGAGGGGTGGGCCGACGAGCCCACCCGGGTGTCGGCGCTGCTGCCCTACGGCCGTCGTGGGCGTGCCCCGGCCGGCGTGGTGCTGCGGCGGGAGCGGCCCGGGGTGAGGACCGCCTCCCGGCCCGGTGACCTCCGGCGGACCCGCTCCGAGGACACGGTGCTCGACATCGTGGGGTCACTCCCCGCAGGGGAGGCCGAGGCAGTGTTCACCTGGGTCGCTCGCTGCGTCGGCCACCGGGTGACGAACCCGGAGCGGATCCTCGCGACCCTGGGGAACCGGGGCCGGATGCGGTGGCGCCGGGAGCTGGTCACGGCCTTGGAGGACACGCTGTCCGGCGCCGCATCCCACTTGGAGCGTCGGTTCGTCCACGGCGTGCACCGGCCGCACGGTCTGCCTGCCGTGCGGCAACAGCTGCGGCGACCGCTCGGGGAGGACACGGCCACCTACGCGGACGTCGCCTACGAGGGCCAGCAGGTGCTGGTGGACCTGGACGGGCGGCTGGGCCACCAGGGGGCCGGGGTGCTGCGTGACCGGCGCCGGGACAACGCCAACACCCTCGCGGGGTGGACGACCCTGCGCTTCGGGTGGCACGACGTCGTGGGGCGCCCGTGCGCGGTGGCGGCCGACGTCGCGGGGTGCCTTCAACGGAACGGATGGGCGGGGCGGCCGCGCCGGTGTGGTGCCTCCTGCGAGGTGGGGGCCTAGGGCTGCACAGCGTGGGGGCGGGGACTGGTCGCCACGGCTGACGACGGCTGCCCCCAAACGCGGGCGTCGTGGTGCACCGTTGGGTTCGCGGAGCGGTCCGGACGGTGCACGGTGCCCCTGGGAGGCGGGGTGCACGTGGCCCGAGTGCTCCGGCCCACGGCGCAGGTAGCCCGGCATGTGCACAGCGCGACGACACACCGCGCCGCGCCGCCGTGCGCTAACCTGTGCGCATGCCGACCGCGCCCCTGCTCCTTCCGCAGCCGCGATGACGCACTGAGCATCGCGGCCACCCCTCCTGTGCGAGGGGCTTTTTCATGTCGGGACGCAGTCCGCGCGGTACGCCGACCGTCACGCACGCCTCACCGTCAGGAGAACTCATGAGCGAGAACGACCGCGACGAGACCCCGTTCCGGTACACCCCGCGCCTGGCCGACGAGATCGAGGCCCGCTGGCAGGACCGCTGGGAGGCCGAGGGCACCTTCCGCGCCCCGAACCCGGTCGGCGACCTGGCGCCGCAGGACCCCGCCGAGCGCGAGGCCGTGGCGCAGCGCCCCAAGCTGATGATCCAGGACATGTTCCCCTACCCCTCGGGGGCGGGCCTGCACGTCGGCCACCCGCTGGGCTTCATCGCCACCGACGTCTACGCGCGCTACCAGCGCACCACCGGCCGCAACGTGCTCTACACGATGGGCTTCGACGCCTTCGGCCTGCCCGCCGAGCAGTACGCGGTGCAGACCGGCCAGCACCCGCGGACCACCACCGAGGCGAACATCAAGACCTACCAGCGGCAGCTGCGCCAGCTGGGCCTGAGCCACGACGACCAGCGCACCTACGCGACGATCGACCCCGAGTACTACCGCTGGACGCAGTGGATCTTCACCCGCATCTACGACTCCTGGTACGACCCCGAGGCCCCCGGCCGCCGCCCCGGCACCACCGGCCGCGCCCGCCCGATCGAGGAGCTCGAGGCCGCCTACGCCGCCGGCGAGGTGCCCACCCCCGACGGTCGTCCTTGGGACGAGCTCGATGCGGGGGAGCGCGCGGACGCCATCGACTCCCGCCGTCTGGCCTACCTGAGCGACGCCCCGGTGAACTGGGTGCCCGGCCTGGGCACCGTGGTGGCCAACGAGGAGGTCACCGTCGAGGGCCGCTCCGAGCGCGGCAACTTCCCGGTCTTCCAGCGCAACCTGCCGCAGTGGATGATGCGCATCACCGCCTACGCCGACCGCCTGGTGGACGACCTGGACCGCCTGCAGTGGCCGGAGTCGGTGGCCAGCATGCAGCGCAACTGGATCGGCCGCAGCACCGGCGCCGCCGTGTTCTTCGACGTCGCCGTGCCGAAGGACAGCGGCGTGGGCACCGGCCCCCACGGCCAGCCGCACCTGGAGGTGTTCACCACCCGTCCGGACACGCTGTTCGGCGCCACCTTCATGGTCGCCGCCCCCGAGCACCCCGTGGCCGATGCGGTGCCCGCCGCCTGGCCCGAGGGCACGGTGGAAGCCTGGACCGGCGGGCACGCCACCCCGGCCGAGGCGGTGGCCGCCTACCGGGAGGCCACCAGCCGCAAGTCCGACCTGGACCGGCAGGCCGACGACAAGGCCAAGACCGGCGTGTTCACCGGCATCTGGGCCACGAACCCCGCGACCGGCGAGCAGATCCCGGTCTTCGTCGCCGACTACGTGCTCATGGGCTACGGCACCGGCGCGGTGATGGCCGTGCCGGGGCAGGACCAGCGCGACTTCGACTTCGCCACCGCCCACGAGCTGCCGGTCGTGCGCACGGTGCAGCCGCCGGAGGACCACGACGAGACCACCGCCTTCACCGGCGAGGGCCCGGCCATCAACTCGGCCAACGACGAGGTGGACCTCAACGGCCTGGGCGTCGACGAGGCCAAGGAGCGGATGCTGGAGCACCTGGAGTCCACCGGCGCCGGTCACCGCACGGTCACCTACAAGCTGCGCGACTGGCTGTTCAGCCGCCAGCGCTACTGGGGCGAGCCGTTCCCCATCGTGTGGGACGAGGACGGGCGCGCCCACGCCGTCCCGGCCGACCAGTTGCCCGTCGAGCTGCCCGAGGTGGCCGACTACAGCCCGAAGACCTACGACCCGGAGGACTGGGACACCCAGCCGGAGTCCCCGCTCGGCCGGAACGAGGAGTGGGTGAACGTCACCCTCGACCTGGGCGACGGCCCCAGGCAGTACCGCCGCGAGACGAACACGATGCCCAACTGGGCCGGCTCGTGCTGGTACGAGCTGCGCTACGCGGACCCGACCAACTCCGAGGCCTTCGTGGACCCGGAGCTGGAGGAGTACTGGATGGGCCCGGGCCGCGGCTTCGGCGAGGGCGTGGACGGCGACCCCGGTGGCGTGGACCTGTATGTGGGCGGCGTGGAGCACGCGGTGCTGCACCTGCTGTACGCCCGCTTCTGGCACAAGGTCCTGTTCGACCTGGGCCACCTGAGCTCCGACGAGCCGTTCCGCCGCCTGTTCAACCAGGGCATGGTGCAGGCCTACGCCTACCGCGACGACCGCGGCCAGCCGGTGCCGGCGGCCGAGGTCGAGGAGGTCGAGGCGACCGACCACCCGGAGGCGCAGAACGGCGTCCTGTACACGTGGAACGGCCAGCCGGTCACCCGCGAGTACGGGAAGATGGGCAAGTCGCTGAAGAACGTCGTGACGCCGGACGAGATGTGCGAGCAGTACGGGGCGGACGTCTTCCGCGTCTACGAGATGTCCATGGGCCCGCTGGACGCCTCCCGTCCCTGGGAGACGCGTGCCGTGGTCGGCTCGCAGCGCTTCCTGCAGCGGCTGTGGCGCGCCGTCGTCGACGAGTCGACCGGTGAGGTCCGCGTGACGGCCGACGAGCCGGACACGGAGACCAGCCGGGCGCTGCACCGCACCATCGCCGCGGTGCGGGAGGACTACGACAACCTGCGCTTCAACACCGCGGTGTCCAAGCTCATCGAGCTGACCAACGTGGTGACCAAGCTGGACGCCGTCCCCCGCGCGGTGGCCGAGCCGCTGGTGCAGATGGTGGCGCCACTGGCCCCGCACCTGGCCGAGGAGCTGTGGGCCCGTCTGGGGCACGAGCAGTCGCTGGCCACCGAGCCCTTCCCGGAGGCCGACGAGTCTCAGCTGGTGGCCGAGACGGTCACCTGCGTGGTGCAGATCAAGGGCAAGGTGCGGGACCGGCTGGAGGTCGCCCCGGACATCGACGCCGCCGCGCTGGAGGAGCAGGCCCTCGCGAGTGAGCGCGTGCAGTCGTTCATCGACGGGGCACCGGTGCGCAAGGTGATCGTCAAGCAGCCGTCCCTCGTCAACATCGTCATCTGATGACGGCCCGCGTCGCCCTGGTGACCGACTCCACCGCCGAGCTCGCGCTCGATGGTGGGGCCGGTGACGAGGCGACCGCCGTGGGGGTGGTGCCGCTCCACGTGGTGGTGGACGGCACGAGCCACCGCGAGGGCGAGGACCTGGACGCCGGCGAGCTCGTGACGGCGCTGGAGTCCCGGGCCGCCGTGAGCACCGCCTCGCCGGGGCCGGCGGACTTCGAGCGGGTCTGGCGCGAGGCGCTGGACGCCGGGGCCGAGCACGTGGTGAGCGTTCACCTGTCGGGTCGCATGTCGGGCGCCGTCGAGGTCGCCCGCGGGGCCGCCGAGAGCACCGGGCTGCCGGTGACGGTGCTGGACTCCCGCAGCGTGTCCGGCGGGCTGGCCGCGCCGGTGCTCGCCGGTGCCCGGGTGGCCGCGGCGGGCGGCGACGTCGAGGAGGTGGTGCGCGTCGTGGAGGCGACCGCGGACCGTACCCAGGCGCGCTTCGTCGTGGAGTCGCTGGACCGCCTGCGGCGGGGTGGCCGCATCGGTGCGGCACAGGCCTTCCTCGGGACGGCGCTGGCCGTGAAGCCGTTGCTGCAGGTGGCCCGGGACGGCACGGTCGACGGCTGGCAGAAGGTGCGGACCCTGCGGGCGGCGCGGCAGGCGCTGCTGGCCTGGGGACAGGAGGCGGCGGCCGCGCAGTCGGACGCGGTGGTCGACAGCCTCACCGAGGACGAGTTCGCCGAGGGGCGGGGCGTGGCGGTCGACGTGTCGGTGCACCACCTGGGCCGTGAGGACGTGGCCCGGGAGATGGCCGAGGGGCTGGAGGCCGTGCTCGACGACCCGGTGGACGTCCGGGTCTCGCACCTCGGCGCGACGGTGGGGGCACACACGGGTGTGGGAACGGTGGCGATCGTCGTCACGCCGCGGGTCGAGGGTGACCCGGGGAGGTGGGCCCCGAGCGCCTGACGGCTCGTCCACAGGCCGCTGCTCACCCGGCCCCCTCCGCTCGTGCGCCGCTCCTAGCGTGCGGTCCAGGGGGTGGTGTCCGTGGACCGGGAGTCGGACGACCGGCTGGTGTGGGCCGCGCGGCGAGGAGCTGACGCGGAGCAGGAGGCCGTGCAGGGGCGGGGAGTCGTCGGGGTTGCGCTGGATGCTGTGGAGCTGCCCTCGTCGGTGGCCGGGGCGCGCGTGGCGCCGGGTGCCTCCGCGGTGCGGGCGCTGGCGGTCCTCGTGCTGGTGGTGGTGCTGGCGCTGGCGGGGTGGACCTGGTGGACGGGGCGGCAGTCGGCCGTGCACCCGGTCGCCGGGACGGCTGGTGCAGGGGCGGACCCGGCCGGCTCCCCGGGAGGTGACGGTGCGGGTCCCACGGGGGAGGCGCCGGGCGACGGCGGTGGCCCACCGGGGAGCGGGGAGGCGGCCGCGCCGTCCGCCTCTGCGGGTGGGGCGCCCGGCTCGTCCGGCCCTGACGGATCTGCTGGACCTGCCGGGACGAACGGGGCAGGTGGTCCCGGCGGTCCTTCTGGTGCGGAGTCGGCCGCCGCGCAGGAGGTGACGGTGCACGTCGTCGGGGCCGTGCGGGATCCCGGGGTGGTGACCCTGCCGGTCGGCGGCCGCATCGGGGACGCGGTCGAGGCGGCCGGTGGCATGACGCGGGAGGCCGACCGGACGGCGCTGAACCTCGCGCGGCCGGTGACGGACGGTGAGCAGGTGGTGGTGCTGCGACCGGGCGAGGAGCCACCGACCCCGGCGGCCGGTGGAGCGGGCGCTCCGGGCAGTGCTCCTGGCGGGGCGGCTGCCGGTGGTCCGGGTGGAGGCGCTGGTGAGGGCGCGTCCGGGGACGGGGCAGGTGGCGCGAGCGGTGACGCCGCTGCCGGGGGCGCAGCGGCTGGGGCGGTCGTGGACCTCAACGCCGCCGATCAGTCCGCCCTCGAGGAGCTCCCCGGTGTGGGGCCGGTGACGGCGGAGCACATCCTGGCCTGGCGGGAGGAGAACGGGCAGTTCACCTCGGTGGACGAGCTCATGGAGGTCAGCGGCATCGGGGAGAAGACGCTCGAGACGCTCCGGCCCCACGTCACCGTCGGGTGAGGGCCGCGGAGGTGGTCGGCGAGCAGGTGTTGGCGGCGCGGCCGGCCACGCGGACGGGGCAGGTTCCGGGGACTGGGCAGGTGACGGAGGTGGGAGAGGCAGACGGGGTGCTGGGCCCCTCTCATGCGGGCGCACCCGCTGCGGGGCCGCACGAGCGGGTGGCCGAGGTGGCCGACCTGCGCCTGCTGCTGCCGGCCCTCGTGGCGTGGGCCGTGGGAGCGGCCGCCCTGGCCTGGGTCACGCCCCTGCGGTGGGCGGTGGTGGCCACGTGCGCGGTGGTCGGCGTGGCGGGACTGCTGACGGCGCACCGTGCCCCCTGGGGACGCACCGTGGTGGCCACCGCCCTCGTGACGGGACTGGTCGTGGGCGCCTCCACCTTGGCCGCCACGCAGCGCCAGCAGGGGGTGGTGGCAGGGGCGGTCGAGCAGGAGTCGGTGGTCACGGCGGACGTGGTGGTCGAGGCCGACGCGCGACGGGTGGTGACCGAGGGGCGCTTCGGCCGCAGCGAGCTCGTGCTGGTCCGGGCCCGGGCGAAGCGCATCGTCCACCGGGGACAGGAGTCCCGCAGCGACGCCCCGCTCCTGGTGCTGGCGCGCCCGGACGCCGCGTGGGAGGACCTGACCTGGCGCACCCGACTCACCGTGAGCGGACGGCTCTCGCCGAGCGAACCGGGTGACGACGTGGTGGCCGTCCTCACGCCCTCGCGCGGGCCGCAGGAGGTGGTGCCGCCCGGTGGTGGGTGGCGGGTCGCCGAGGGCCTGCGGGCCGGGCTGCGGGAGTCGGTGGACCCCGTGTGGGCCGATGCGCGTGGCCTGGTGCCGGGGCTGGTGCTCGGGGACACCTCGTTGACACCGGAGGAGCTCACCGAGGCGATGACCGAGACCGGCATGACGCACCTCAGCGCGGTGAGCGGATCCAACGTGGCGATCGTCGTGGGCGCGGTGCTGTGGGCGGCTTCCGGGCTCGGGCTCCCGAGACGGGCCCGGCCGTGGGTGGCCGGTGCAGGTCTGGTGGGGTTCGTCGTGCTCGCCCGCCCCGAGCCGTCGGTGCTCCGGGCCGGGGCCATGGGTGCGGTCGCCCTGGCGGGCATGACCGTCTCGCAGCGTGCGGCGTCCTTCCCCGCGCTGGCCACGAGCATGGTCGTGCTGCTGGTCTGGGACCCCTGGCTGGCCCGCTCCTACGGGTTCGCGCTCTCGGTGCTCGCGACGCTGGGTCTGGTCGTCTTCGTCCGTCCCTGGGCCGCGGCGCTGCGCCGGCGGTGGCCGCGGGTGCCCGAGCCCCTCGCGCAGGCGCTGGTCATCCCCGTCGCAGCGGCGGTCACGACCTCACCGGTGGTCGCGATGTTGCAGGGGCAGATCAGCGTCATCGGGCTGCTGACCAACCTGCTGGCCGCTCCGCTCGTGGCGCCGGCGACGATCTGCGGGGTGCTCGTAGTGCTGGTGCACCCGGTGCTGCCACCGGTGGCCGCGGCGCTGGCCTGGGCGGCCGCCGTGCCGGCACAGCTCATCGGTCTCGTGGCCCGCTGGGGAGCAGCTGTCCCCCACGGTGCGATCCCCTGGCCGGCCAACGGCCCGGCGGCGCTCGGGCTCGGCGTGCTCACCACCGCCATCGTCCTGCTGGCGCCCGCGGTGGGGCGGGGTGTGCGGGTCCTGTCGTGTCGCGGTGTCCTGTGGTGGGGAGGGGCGGCGCGGGGACGGCCGGTGGGAGCACGGCCGGGGTCGGGAGGAGTCGGTCCTCCGGTCGTGGCCCTCGACCTGGGGCTGGTGCTGCTGGCGGGGGCCGGGGCGGCCTGGCTGCTCGGGCCCCCCTGGTGGTGATGGCGGAGATCATGGCGCTCTGCGCGGCGTTTCTAGCCGGCGGCGCCGCCTCCGGTAAGCTGTGGTTTTTTTTTAGATGTGTATAAGGGCCAGCTCGTGGACACCGGACCGCCGGACTCCCGCGTCGCCCGGTGCCTGGACCGGGCGGGGGTGACCGCCCTGGACGCCGTGGTGGTCACCCACAGCCACGCCGACCACAGCGGCAACCTCGCGGCGGTGCTCGACGCCGTCCCGGTGGAGCGGGTGTGGGCCTCCTCGGCGGACCTGGCACGTCCGATGCAGCCCGGCCACCCGGCGGAGTGGCGCGAGGTCGCGCGGGCCCGGGGAGTCCGCATCGAGGCCCTGGCCCCGGGAGCGACCGCGGTCACCGGGAGCACGCAGTGGAACGCCCTCTGGCCGCGGGAGCAGGCTCGGCTCGCCGAGGACGACAGCCGCAACGACGGCAGCCTGGTGCTGCACGCCACGGTCGCCACCCCAGGTGCCGAGGGGGAGGGCCGGCCAGTGCACGTCCTGGTCACCGGGGATCTCGAGGAGACCGGTGGGGACGCCGTGCACCGGCTCAGTCGGGAGATGCCGGTGGACGTGCTCAAGGTGCCCCACCACGGATCGGCCAGTCAGGGAGAGGGCCTGCTCGAGCGAGGTGCACCACTGGCGCTGGTGAGCGTCGGGCAGGACAACGACTACGGGCACCCCGCCCCGCGGACCCTGGAGCGGCTCGCGGCCGCCGGGTCGACGATGGTGTCCACCCTCGACCACGGCGACGTCGTGGTGGGGCGGGAGTCCGGCAGCGGTGCCCTGTGGTGGGGTCGCCTGTGACGAGGTGCCCGCTGAGGGGAGGGACATCTCGCCCGGGTGAGATGTCGACCGGGGACCGGATCCTGGCCCCCGGCCAGGTGTGGCCCCGGGCGCGGCCGTCAGGAGGTCGCGACCGGACCGGTGCCGGTGAGCTCCTGCTCCATCACGTGGGCGGCACCGCACAGGGCGTCCATCATCGCGGAGACGGAGGGGACGCGGAGCAGGTCCGCCGTCGTCACGGCGTGGATGGTGCGCCGCGAGCTCTCCTGCAGCGGCAGGGCGACGACACCGGCGTGCCGGACGTGGCGCAGCACCATCCGCGGCACCAGGGCGGCGCCCAGCCCGGCGGAGACGAGGCCCAGCACGGCGACGTAGTCCTCGGTCTGGAACTCCACGCGGGGCACGAAGCCGGCCTCCTGGCCCAGGTGCATGAGGTGCCCCCGGCAGCGCGCGCACCCGGCGATCCACGGGTCGTCGGCCAGTGCGGAGAGGTCGACCGTCTCGCCGGTGGCCTGCGGGTGGTCCTCGGGCAGGGCGATGAGCATCTCGTCGGTGAGGATGTCGCGGATCTCCAGCCCGGCCAGGTTGTCGACCTCGCGCCCGACGGTGGTGCCCGAGTGGGAGAACGCGACGGCGAGGTCGCAGCGACCGTCCCGCAGCGCGGCCAGGGACTCCGGCGGCTCGGCCTCGGTCAGCTGGATCTCGATGGCGGGGTGCTCCGAGCGCAGGTCGCGCAGCGCCTGCGGGACCAGCGAGGCCGTGGAGGAGGGGAAGGCGGCGACGCGCACCCGGCCGGACTCCAGCCCCGCGATGGCGCTGAGCTCCTGCTCGGCGGTGTCCAGCAGGGTGAGCACGGTGACGGCGTGCCGTGCGAGCACCTGCCCGGCCTGCGTCAGCCGGACGGTGCGACCCTGGCGCTCCACCAGCGGGGTGCCGATGCGCCCCTCGAGACGACGGACCATCTGCGAGATGGCAGGTTGGGTGTAGCCCAGCGAGTGGGCGGCAGCGGTGAAGGACCCCTGCTCCGCGATGGCGCGCATGATGCGCAGCCCAGCCGTGTCGATCATGGGGTCACTGTAAGCGTTTGTTAGTCGCCCGCAAAGTGTTGCGCCATTGTGTAATTCGTCGCGGCGATCGAGAATCGTTCCATGTCAGCACCTGCCCGCTCCGAGCTGCCCACTCGGTCGACGAGATCGACCCCCGCCCACGCCGTCGAGCCGCCCGAGCTGCAGGACGTCGCCTGGCTGCGGGACCAGTTCGCGACCACCGGGGGCTACCTGAACGCCGCCACGTGCGGGCTCCCGACGCGGGCCACCACCGAGGCGATGGCCCGGGACGCGCGGCGCTGGACGACCGGTGACGTCTCGCCGACCGGCTACCACGAGCTGGTCGAGCGGGCCCGGGCGCTCTACGGACAGCTCGTGGGCGTCCCCGCCGAGCGGGTGGCGACCGGTTCGCAGACCTCGGTGTTCGTCGGCATGGTCGCCGCGGGGCTGTCGGACGGGGCCGAGGTCGTGGTGGTGGAGGGGGACTTCTCCAGCCTCGTCTACCCCTTCCTGGTGCAGGCGCAGCGGCCGCACCCGAGCGGTTCGGGCGGTCGGATCACCGTGCGGTCGGTGCCGCGGGCCGAGCTGTGCTCTGCGCTGACCGACCGGACCGCCGCGGTGGTCTACAGCCACGTCCAGTCGGCCTGCGGCGGCCTGACCCGTCCTGAGGACGTGCGGGCCGCGGCCGCCGAGGTCGGCGCGCTGACCGTCTGCGACATCACCCAGTCGGCCGGCTGGTCCCCGGTCGATGCCTCGCTGGCGGACGTGACCGTCTGCTCGGCCTACAAGTGGCTCTGCCACCCGCGAGGGGTGGCGTACATGACGGTGTCCGACCGGGCGGCCGGGATGCTCGTGCCGCTGGACGCGGGCTGGTACGCCGGGGACGTCGTATGGGACTCGATGTACGGCCCCACGATGACGCTGTCCCCGCGGGCCTCGCGCTTCGACGTCTCCCCGGGGTGGCCGCTGTGGCCCGGTGCGGTCGCGGCGCTGGAGGACTTCCTCCGGGTGCCCACCGCCGCGGTGCGGGCGCACGACGTGGGCCTCACCAACGCGCTGCGCGAGGGGCTGGGGCTGCCGGCCTCGGACTCGGCCATCGTGAGCCTGGCCATGCCGGAGGGGGCCGCGGCGGCCGCCGAGCGGGCGGGCCTGACGCTCTCCCAGCGGGCCGGCGGGGTGCGGTTGAGCTTCCACGCCTGGAACACCCGCGCGGACGTCGACCGGGCGCTGGAGGTGCTGAGCCCCTTCGCGGTGCGCTGACCCGCGGGGCGTCGTGCGCTGAGCCGCGGGCGTCGCACCCGGAGGCCCTGGCGCCTAGGGTGCGCGAGGCAGAAGGGCCCGGAGGTCGGTGGGTCGGGTGTGGTGTGATGCTCCACGTGCCTGAGACCCACCTCCCGGACCCCGCCGGCGCGCAGATGGCCGCCGCGCGGGACGAGGCGCACCACGGCCCCAGCTGGCGAGGACCGCGTCGCGGGACCGCGCTGTGCCTCTCGGGTGGTGGCTTCCGGGCGGCCCTGTTCCACCTGGGGGCGCTGCGCCGCCTCAACGAGCTGGGCATGCTCGGTCAGCTGCGGACGGTCTCGGCGGTCTCGGGCGGCTCCATCGCGGCGATGCTGCTGGCCGCCCCACGGCTCGGGTGGCCCGACGCGGACGCCCTCTCGCAGAGCATCGACTCGGCCGACCTCGTGGAGCCCGACCCCAGCGCACCGCCCCTGCCGCGGGGCGACACGGTGCCCGGTGGTCTGTTCTCGGCGCCCCGCGTCACCGGTTTCGAGGAGTACGTGGCCGAGCCGGTCCGGCGGCTGACCAGCCGCAACCTGCGCACGCGGGCGATGGTCTCCGGGTTCGGCCCCAAGGTGCGCCGCTCGCCGGACACGAGCTCGCGGATGCTGGCCGACCAGCTCGTCGGTCAGGTCGACTGGTGGGCGACCGACCTGCGCGACGCGCACCGCACCAGCGGCCCCGCCGTGGTGGTCGAGGCGACCGAGCTCGCGCACGGGGTGAACTGGACCTTTGCCGACCCCCGGGCCCACGCGCCCCGCGGGCGGGTGGGGGACTACCGCCTCGGGTACGGCGAGCCGCCGGCGGGGCTGCGCCTGGCGGACGTCGTGGCGGCCTCCAGCGCCTACCCGCCGTACTTCGCGCCGTTCGACATCGACGCCTCGACGCTGGACCTCACCGGCGGCCGGGTGGGGCAGGTGGACGCGGCGGCGAGGCCCCGGATCTCGCGCACGGTGCAGCTGCTGGACGGCGGCATCTACGACAACCTCGCGCTCGAGCCGGTCTGGCGCGACCACGCCTCGGTGCTGGTGAGCGACGGGGGAGCGGTCTTCCGGGCCCGCAGCGCGCGGACGCCCTTGGGGCGGATCCTGCACGTCATCAGCATCGCGGCCGGTGGTGGGGAGGTCACGCGGCTGCGCTGGCTGCACTCGGCCTTCAACTGGGGTGTGCTGGAGGGCGCGTCCTGGGCGATGGACTCGCGAGTCCCGCAGAGCTATCCCGTGGAGGTGGCCGCGCAGATCAACCAGATCCGCACGGACATGGACGCCTTCAGCGACGAGGAGCAGAAGATCATCGAGCGCCACGGGTACGGCGTGGCGGACTCGGCCATCCGCCGGTACGCGCCGCAGCTGATCATGCGCGACGCACCCGCCCGCTACCCGTACCCGGAGGTGGCCGACCCCGAGGTCGCGCTGCGGGCGCTGCGGGGGTCGGGGCGGATGTCGCTCGTCGGGCGACGGGCACCCCGCCGTTGGGCACGCGCCGGACGACGGCAGCTGGGTCGCAGGACGGCTGGGCGTCGCCGTGGCTGAGGGGTCCTCGGGCGCCGCGATGCCGGAGGTGGACAGCCCGGTGACCCTGCCGCCCGTGGTCCGGGCCGCCCCGCAGGAGGTGGAGGCCCTGGCCGAGCTGCTGGCCGGGCAGCGGCTGGCGGTGGTGACGGGGGCGGGCATGTCGACCGCCTCGGGCATCCCGGACTACCGGGGGCCGGACGGGGTGCGGCGTGTGCAACCGATGACGATCGGCGACTTCCGTGCCGGTCCCGAGGCCCGGCGGCGCTACTGGGCGCGTGCCTTCGTGGGGTGGGAGCGCTTCACCGGTGCCCAGCCGAACGCGGGGCACCGGGCGCTCGCGGCGCTCCAGGCCGAGGGCGCGGCGGGTGGTGAGGTCGCGGGCATCACCGGGGTGATCACGCAGAACGTGGACGGGCTGCACCAACGGGCCGGGTCGCCGGACGTGCTGGATCTGCACGGGACGCTGTCGCGCATCGTCTGCCTGGTGTGCGGGGCGGTCGAGGAGCGGTCGTCGCTGCAGGCGCGGCTGGGTGAGCTGAACCCGCACCACCGCGACGTCGCGCTGCGGGGCGGGCAGGTCCGTCCGGACGGCGACGTGGCCCTGGACGAGGAGGTGGTCGCCTCGTTCCGCACGGTCGACTGCCTCGTGTGCGGGGCCGACGAGCTCAAGCCGGACGTCGTGTACTTCGGGGAGAACGTCCCGCGGGAGCGCGTGGACCGGGCCTATGCGATGGTGGACGGCGCCGACGGGCTGCTGGTGCTCGGCTCGAGCCTCAAGGTGATGAGCGGCTACCGCTTCGCCCGGCACGTGCACCGCGCCGGTGGGCCGGTCGCCGTGGTGACCCGGGGATGGCACCGAGCCCACCGGGAGGCGACGCTGACCGTGGACGCGATGGTGGACGAGACGCTGCTGGCCGTCGCCGATCGGCTCGGGGTGGCCGTCGAGGCGGGGTGACCCCGTGTGGGAGGGCTCGGGGACGTGCTCCGATCCCACCCGTACCGGAGCCCCTCGGACCTGCCGGACCCCGACGGGTCCCCGGAGACCTGTCGCACCCCGCTCGGGCCGGGCGCGGCCCGGGCCCGAGCGGTCCGGACGCGATCAGACGCGGCGCAGGACCGCGGTGACCTTGCCCAGGATGGTGGCGTCGTTACCGTCGATCGGGTCGAACATGGGGTTGTGCGGCTGCAGCCAGATCTGGTTCTTGACCTTCTTGTAGGTCTTCACCGTCGCCTCGTCGTCGATGAGCGCGGCCACGATGTCGCCGTTGATGGCGGCCTGCTGGCGGCGCACCACGACCCAGTCGCCGTCGCAGATGGCCGCGTCGACCATCGAGTCCCCCTTGACGCGCAGCAGGAAGAGCTCGCCGTCACCGACGATCTGCTTGGGGAGCGGGAAGACGTCCTCCACGCGCTCCTCGGCCAGGATCGGTCCACCGGCGGCGATCTGCCCCACCACGGGCACGTAGCTGGCCGGCGGCTGGGCGTCGGCGGCCTCGGAGGGGTCCCAGGTGTCCTCCGGCAGCTTGCGGTACCCGCGGTCACCCGGCCACTGGGCGTCCAGGATCTCCAGGGCGCGGGGGCGGTTGGGGTCGCGGCGGATGTAGCCCTTGCGCTGCAGCGCGTTGAGCTGGTGCTGCACGGAGCTCGCGGAGGCGAGCTCCACCTGCTCGGCGATCTCGCGCATGCTCGGCGGGTAGCCCCGCTCGTCGATCGAGTGTCGGATGACCTCCAGCACCCTGGTCTGCCGGTCGGTCAGCGGCTCGTTGCGGCGCAGGCCCGGCTCGTTCCTCCGGTTGGTCATGGTCCCCCTTCGCTGGGTCGTCGCGGCGGTCGTCTGGCGTGCCTCGGGCGATGTCGCTGACCGCCGCCGTGCTCAGCAGATCGCCGTCCTCCCAACGATCTCCCGATGTTGTCGGTGGTCACCGATTGACTTCAGGTGTTGTCGGACGGACCCGCGTTCCCCCCCCGCGAAGGAGGAGTCGATCACGCGCTCGGCCGACAGCCGTGCGGTCACAGGGTACGACGCCCCGGCCCCGCGCGAGCGGACATCCGTTCGGGCGTGTCTTGGAGGGCGTCGACCACCTGTGCTACACATAGTACAGACATCCGACGGACAGGCGTCCGGAGGGGAAGGAGTGGACATGAGCGCGATCACCTGTGAGGCACCTCGTCTCGGTCGAGGCGTCGTGGGGCAGCGTGCGGGCGTGCACGCTGCGCCCTTCCGGCGGCAGGCGCAGCGACCGGCTCCGCGCATGCGGCTGACGGCTCGCGGACGTGCGGCCCGTCAGGTGCTGGGCCTGGTGCTGGCGGTTGCGCTGGTGCTGCTCGTGGCGTGGCAGTCGGTCGGGGCCGGGCCGGACGCCTCCGGCGCGCAGCACGTCGTGGTCGGGGACGGGCAGACCTTGGGGCACGTGGCCGTCGAGCACCTCCCCGAGGTGCCGGTCGAGCAGGGCGTGCTGATGCTGCAGGAGGCCAACGGGCTCGGGACCTCCGAGGTGCAAGCCGGTCAGGAGCTGGTCGTCCCGGAGCCCTGAGGGAGGCCTGGGCCGTGAGCGGCCCGGGGCGTCGGGCGAGGCCGGAGCCCGACAGGGAGGTCGAGGGGCGCCGGCCGAGGGGGAGTCGAGGGGAGGGGGCGAAGGGTGTTGCTCGAGGGCCGTCAGTCGAGGGTGGTGCCGGTGACGCGACGCCACATCGGGCTCAGGCCCTCGAAGGGGGCGAACCAGCCGGAGATGTGCACGTCCATGACGATGCCCTCCACGCCGGAGGCGATGAAGTCGTCCGCGCCGCGGACGATGTCCGCCGGCTGCTTGGCCAGCAGGTCGGCGGGCTCCTCCGGGTCGGACATGCCCTGCTCCACCGCGAAGTGACGGGCCCGCTCGCTGCTGGTGAAGCCGAGGAGCATCATCGTGCCCTCGATCTCGGCGGCGACGGGAGCGACAGCACCCTCGGGCCCTGCGGGGAGGAACCACCAGCGCGGGAGCGCGAAGCCGGCCTTCCAGAGATCGGTGATGGCGTCGTGGTCCGCGGAGTCACGACTGAGCTCGTGCAGCCGGTCGGTCTCGTTCGGTGCGGGCATGGGGAGGTGCATGGCGTCACTCCACCACACATCGGGGAGCCGGCGCCGAGGACCCTCCGGGAGGGCCTGTGCTGCGGAGGCAGGGGCTGGTATCGGGGACGTGGAGGAACGCTGGTCATCGGGAGGGGATGGCGCGCGGTGGGGTACAGGGTGGACTCCCGCCACAATGGAGGCGTGGAGCAGAGGCAGTCCGGCCGAGGTGCCGCCCAAGTGCGAGGAGCGGCCCGTGCCCTCCTGGCCACGGGTCTGCTCGTCACGTCCGTGGGGCTGGGGTCGGTCCCCGTGGCGCAGGCGGAGGACCACCCAGCCGGTTGGCCCGCCACGGAGTCGGCGGTGGACCCCGTGTCGTCGGACAGACTGGAGCAGCTCGCCTGCCAGGACGTGCTGGTCGTCGGTGTGCGGGGATCGGGGGAGGAGGCGCCGTGGGGTGCCACGGTCGGCGGGGTCGCGGACTCGCTGACCCAGCGGCTGTCGGGCGACGTCCGGTCGGTCTATCTCGACTACCCGGCGGTCGACCCGCACACGCTGGGGGCACACGAGCTGGAAGCGCACGTCCTGGAGTCCGTCGCGCCCTCGACGGACTACTTCGAGTCGGTCGACGCCGGGCGCGAGGAGCTCCGACGGGTCCTCCAGCACAGTGCCGAGAGGTGCCCGGACCAGGCGGTGGTGCTGGCGGGCTTCAGCCAAGGTGCCCAGGTCATCACGAGGGCACTGGCCTCCGGTGCGGACAGCTCGACGCTTGCCGGTGCGCTCCTGCTCGGCAACCCTGCCCACCACCCGGGGCAGAACACGCGGGAGATCGCGGGGCTGCTGGACACGCCCTCCATCGGCTTGGCGGCGACGCTGACCTACCTGCGCTCCCAGGCGAGGCCAGAGGGTGACACGTCCCGGCGTGCTGCGGTGCGCAATCTCATCGAGGAGGTCTTCGCGCTCCACGGCGGGTCGGTGCCCAACAGCCGCATCGCTCGGGTGCTGGCCGAGGACCAGGACGTCATCCCGCCGGAGCTGTACTCCCGGGTGCTGTCCATCTGCAGCGAGGGCGACCTGGTCTGCGACGCGGCGCCGGGGATGAGCCGGATGCTCACCTCGTCGACCACGTTGGAGGAGGAGTTCCACAGGGCCCGCCCGGTGCACGGCGGGTACACCGAGGACGTGGTCGCGCCCGGGGTCGCGGAGCTCCTCGTGCTCGCGAGCACCTGGTCGCCCGATGGGGGCCCTGCGCGGGTCCCCGACACGCCGTCGCCCAGCACCTCGCCGGGTCGGGATCCGTCCGCGTCCGGTGAGAACGGGGCGGATGCGTCCCCGGGTGAGGTGCCCCCGGGTCTCCCGACCGGGCCGGCGAGCGTGGAGCCCCTGCCCTCGGAGAGCCTGGCCGACGAGTCGGGGGATTCGCAGGAGGAGCCCAGGGGCGGGGACGGCGATGACGAAGGCGACCCGGCTGGCGACCCCGCGGGTGACGACGACGAGGACGCCCCGGACGACGGGGACGCCGGCTCGCAGCCCGAGCCCACCGGGGACGCCTCTGAGGGCAGCGACGACGGGAGCACTTCCTCCGAAGGCACGCAGGACGGCGGGGGCCCTGGCGGTGACGGCGGGGCGGACTCCGACGGCGAGGAGACGGCGGCCTCCGACCAGGGTGTGGGCGCCTCCGGGCACCCCGTCTGGTTGGTGCCCGTGCTGGGCACGGCCGTCGCCGTCCTGGCCGCGACCTCGGCGGGCCTCGCCTGGCAGCTGGGGGGACGGCGTCGATGACCTGGCTCACCCGGCGACGCCTCATCGCGCTGGTGGTCGTGTTGTCGATCCTGCTGCTCGCACAGATGGGTGACGGGCTGCTGCGACGCTACGTGGAGGGCCGCATGGCCTCGGAGGTGCACCGCACCTCAGGCGGTGAGGCCCATGCGCACGTCGAGGGGTGGCCGGCGGCCTGGTCGGTCCTGCGTGACGACTACGGGACCATCACCGGCGGGGCCCAGGACGTGCGGGTGACCGTTCGGGGTCACGAGGTGGAGGCGGACGTGGACGTCGTGGCCCACGACGTCACGGGGCTGGCCCGAGGGCCCGTCCACGTCGGTGATGCGACCGGCCGTGTGGACACCACCTGGGAGGACCTGTCGGAGGCCACCGGTGTGCAGCTCTCGGGGTCGGACGACGGCCTGCTCACGATCACCACGGAGGTGGACGCACTGGGGGAGCGGCTGCCGGTGCGGGTCACGGGTCGCCCGGTGGTCGACGGCGCCACCGGACAGCTGGGCCTGCGTGACGCGGAGGCCTCCCTGGACACGGTGGACGTTCCCCGGGACGTGGTCGAGGGGCTGCTGCCCCGGGTGGCGACCTACGCGTACCTGCCCGTGGTCGACGGCGTGACCTGGACGGGTGTGCAGGTGGGGGCCGACGGAGCACAGCTGGACTTCCGTGCTGACGACGCCGATCTGCCGCAGTGGTGACCACGGCGGACGACAGCCGAGCGGCAGGACGGGGCGTGCGGCGGTGCGGACGGCTGCTTGGAGTCCGAATGAGGCTGCGGAGTGCGGCCGTTCGAGAGGCCGGAGACGGTCGACAGGGGAGAGGGAGGGCCACCATGGCTCGTCAGGAGATCGCACTCGTGCTCACCGCCGCGGTGGTGGGCCTCGGTTCCGCCCAGAGCGCCGTGGCGGCACCCGATTCGATGTTCCCGGCGCAGGACCCGCTGGACATCACCGTCGAGCTGGGTGAGGGGAAGACCGGTGGGGAGCGGCCGTGGACCGTGTCCGTCGACGGTGAGTTCACCCAGCCGGAGTTCAGCGAAGACGGCCTGGCCATCTGGGACGTCAGGTCGTCCACCTCCTACGACGGCTGGGACGGCCTGGATCTGCTGGGGGCGCAGCACGACACGGGAAAGATGGCCACGGAGGACGAGTGCACCAGGACCGAGGAGCTCGCGCCGGCGCCGGTCACGGTGACCAGTGACGCCGAGTCCTACACCCGTGACTACTCCCGTGACGAGGCGACCCCGGTGGAGACGCTGGGTGTGCCGGCCGACGCACGGATGGTGACCGTCGAGACCCAGACCTGCATGGCACCGAGCAAGGACAAGGGGTTCGGGCCGTATCTGTTCAGCGACGCCACCTACCTGGTCACTCCCGACGGTGAGCTCGAGCTCATCTACCGCACCACGATGGAGGCCAGCGGGATGGAGGGCTCCGAGGTGCACTACTTCCCCGAGCCCGGCTGGGAGTGGATCGAGGAGTACAGGTCGGTGGACCGGCACGGCTCCGGCATGAGCGACGACGAGTGGGCCGACCACATGGTCGCCGAGGGTGTCCTGCCTGCCGACAAGCGCTGGTACGCGGCCAACGAGGAGCCGCCCGCCGGTCCGATCGTCGACACCGGTCGCGTCGGCACCGCCAGTGACGCGCCCGCCGTCGCTGAGACGCCGCAGACAGGTCGACCACCTGGGCCCCGCACCCATGGGTGCGGGGCCCAGGTGCGGGTAGGCGGGCGTGGGTGAGCGTGGTGCGTGGAGGGGCGAGGCGTTGCGTGGGCAAGCGCGGTACGTGCAGGGACGAGGCGTTGCGGGGTGAGCGTGGGACGTGCAGGGGCGTGGCACGACGCCCCGGAGGGGCTCCACGCCCCGCCCCGCGGGGTGCTGTCGGCGGTGTGACGCGGGCGTCGCCGAGGGGGTTTGCAGTCGGCGGAGGTGACGCCGTAGTCTCTACATCTAGTGGTGCTGGTCCGAGATCAGCACAAGATGATCCAGATTTCGCCATTTCGAGGGAGTTTTCGTGCACTGTCCGTTCTGTCGCCACGAGGACACCAAGGTGGTGGACTCGCGCGTCCAGGACGAGGGCACGCAGATCCGTCGTCGGCGTCAGTGCGCGGGGTGCGGCAGGCGCTTCGGGACCGTCGAGTCGGCCACGCTCAGCGTGGTGAAGCGGTCCGGGGTGAGCGAGCCGTTCCGCCGCGACAAGGTGATGTCCGGGGTGCGCAAGGCGTGCCAGGGCCGCCCGGTCACCGATGACCAGCTCCACCTGCTGGCGCAGCAGGTGGAGGAGAACATCCGCTGCGAGGGACTGGCCGAGATCGACGCCCACCAGATCGGCATGGCGGTCCTCCCGGTCCTGCGGGAGCTCGACGTCGTGGCCTACCTCCGGTTCGCATCGGTGTACCGCAACTTCGACAGCCTGCAGGACTTCGAGGACGCCATCGAGGAGCTCCGGACGGCGCGCAGCGCACAGGTTGTCGGCGCCGGCTGACAGCCTCATCCACCCGGCCCGGGTCGCGGCACCTGCCGATCTCGCGCGCCCACCCTCGCTCGGCCACCGACCAGCGAGCCCAGACCACCAGCCCACAGATCCCGACCGACGGCCACCGGCCGCCCGCCCACCAAGGAGAGGTCATGACCGACACCACCCAGGCCCCCGCACCCACCCGGACCCCGGGCGGCGGACTCACGATCAACCGCATCCACACCACCCCGGGCGTGCACCCCTACGACGAGGTCACCTGGGAGAAGCGGACCGTCGAGCAGACCAACTGGAAGACCGGTGAGGTGATCTTCCGGCAGGAGGACGTCGAGTTCCCGTCGTTCTGGTCGGCCAACGCCTCCACCATCGTCACCACCAAGTACTTCCGTGGCGCCGTGGGCACCCCGGCCCGTGAGACCGGGCTGAAGCAGCTGATCGACCGCGTCGTGCTCACCTACGTGGCCGCCGGCAAGAAGCACGGCTACTTCGCCACCGAGGACGACGCGCTGGTGTTCGAGCACGAGCTCACCTACGCGCTGCTGCACCAGATCTTCAGCTTCAACTCCCCGGTGTGGTTCAACGTGGGCACCAAGAGCCCGCAGCAGGTGTCGGCCTGCTTCATCCTGTCGGTCGACGACTCGATGGACTCGATCCTGAACTGGTACCGCGAGGAGGGCTTCATCTTCAAGGGCGGCTCCGGTGCCGGCCTGAACCTCTCGCGCATCCGCTCCTCCAAGGAGCTCCTGAGCTCCGGTGGCAACGCCTCGGGTCCGGTGTCCTTCATGCGTGGTGCCGACGCCTCGGCGGGCACCATCAAGTCCGGTGGTGCGACGCGTCGTGCGGCCAAGATGGTCGTGCTCGACGTGGACCACCCGGACATCGTGGAGTTCGTCGACACCAAGGCGCGCGAGGAGGACAAGATCCGCGCGCTGCGTGACGCCGGGTTCGACATGGACCTCGGCGGCGACGACATCACCTCCGTGCAGTACCAGAACGCGAACAACTCCGTGCGCGTCTCCGACGAGTTCATGCGCGCCGTGGAGAACAAGGAGGAGTTCGGCCTCCGTTCGCGGACCACCGGTGACGTCATCGAGACCGTGGACGCCGGCGACCTGTTCACCCGCATGGCCAAGGCCGCGTGGGAGTGTGCCGACCCGGGCATCCAGTACGACGACACGATCAACCACTGGCACACCAACCCCGAGTCCGGCCGCATCAACGCTTCCAACCCGTGCTCGGAGTACATGTCGCTGGACAACTCGTCCTGCAACCTGGCGAGCCTGAACCTGCTGAAGTTCCTGAACGACGACGACACCTTCGACGTCGAGCGCTTCCAGGCGGTCACCGAGCTGGTCATCACGGCGATGGACATCTCGATCTGCTTCGCGGACTTCCCGACCGACCCGATCGGCGAGACCACCCGCGACTACCGCCAGCTCGGCATCGGCTACGCCAATCTGGGTGCCCTGCTCATGGCCACCGGCCACGGCTACGACTCCGAGGGTGGCCGCCAGCTGGCCGCCGCGATCACCTCGCTGCTGACCGGTGCGTCCTACAAGCGCTCGGCCGAGCTCGCCGCCGTGGTGGGCCCGTACGCCGGCTACGCCCGCAACGCCGAGGCCCACAACCGCGTGATGCGCCAGCACCGCGACGCGAACGCGCAGCTCGCGCCGATGCACGAGATGGACGCCCACATCCAGGACGCCGCCACCGAGGCGTGGGACGCCGTCGTGGCTCTGGGTGACGAGAACGGCTACCGCAACGCGCAGGCCTCCGTGCTGGCGCCCACCGGGACCATCGGCTTCATGATGGACTGCGACACCACCGGCATCGAGCCGGACTTCTCGCTGGTGAAGTTCAAGAAGCTGGTGGGCGGCGGCTCCATGCAGATCGTGAACCAGACCATCCCGCGTGCGCTGAAGCTGCTGGGCTACGACCAGGCCACGACCGACGAGATCGTCGAGTACATCGCCGAGCACGGTCACGTGGTGGATGCCCCCGGCCTGGCCGAGGAGCACTACGAGATCTTCGACACCGCGATGGGTGAGCGCGCCATCGCCCCGATGGGGCACGTCCGCATGATGGCGGCGGTGCAGCCGTTCCTGTCCGGTGCGATCTCCAAGACGGTGAACCTGCCCGAGCGCGCCACCGTCGAGGAGATCGAGGAGGTCTACCTCGAGGGCTGGAAGCTGGGCCTGAAGGCACTGGCCGTCTACCGCGACAACTGCAAGGTCGGCCAGCCACTGAGCTCCGGCAAGGGTGAGAACAAGGGCGCCGAGGCCGAGGGCGACGACGCCACGGCCGAGACCGCCGCCCCGCAGGTGGAGAAGGTCGTGGAGTACCGCCCGGTGCGCCGTCGCCTGCCCAAGCGCCGGACTGCTCAGACCACGAGCTTCGCCGTGGGCGGCGCCGAGGGCTACCTCACCGCCGGGACCTACGAGGACGGTTCGCTGGGCGAGATCTTCCTGAAGTTCGGCAAGCAGGGCTCCACCCTGGCGGGTGTGATGGACGCGTTCTCCATCGCCGTGTCGGTGGGCCTGCAGTACGGCGTGCCGCTGGAGACCTACGTGGAGAAGTTCAGCAACCTGCGCTTCGAGCCGGCCGGCATGACCGACGACCCCGACGTGCGCATGGCCCAGTCGCTCATGGACTACGTGTTCCGTCGCCTGGCGCTGGACTACATGGACTTCGAGACCCGTGACTTCATGGGCATCCACACGGCCGAGGAGCGCACCCGCCACCTGGAGACGGGCTCCTACGCGCCGCAGGGTGGCTCGTACTCCTCGGACTCCGGTTCGGGTGAGCAGGACGAGCAGGACATGGAGAGCCAGCTCGAGTCCTACAGCCAGTCGATCGCCCCGGCCGCTGCGAAGCGTCCCGAGGGTGTGGCCGGGTCCTCCCGGGTGGAGCCGGCGGACACCGCGGTCCAGGGTGACGCCGCCGCCGACGCCCAGGCGACTGCGGCCGAGGCCGCGAAGCCGGCAGGCTCGCAGGTGCACTCCTCCGCGGAGCTCATGGAGGCCAAGTTCGGCAAGGCCGCCGACGCGCCGCTGTGCATGACCTGCGGCATCAAGATGCGCCCGGCGGGTTCCTGCCACATCTGCGAGGGCTGCGGCAGCACCTCCGGCTGCAGCTGATCCCCGCCGGCTGGCGGGCCGGAGCCCGGCCCGCCAGCCCACGCGTCCGCCCGTGGCCAGCGCGGCTCGCCCGCTTGGCAGACCGCCAGGCCCGCCGCCACGTCGTCGGGGTGACGCCCGCCCACGCCCGTAGGGCCCACCATGCAGCATCGAGACCAACGAGTGGGTCCACGCACGCACGCCCACGCCCGTAGGGCCCACCAGGACGCCACGTCCCGGTGGGCCCTACGGGCGTTCGGGCCAGGTGGACGAGTGCTCAGGCCCACCACGCACCGGTGCGTGGTGGATCGACGGATCCGCCCGCTTCCGGCAGCGTCGGGTCGCGCCACTCCACCCCGTCGGGCCGCACGGTGGCGACGAGCCCGTCGCGGTGCACGATCGTGTGGTGCCGCCGACACAGCAGCGTCAGGTTGTGCAGGGCAGTCTCGCCCCCGTCCGCCCAGTGGCGGATGTGGTGTGCGTCGCACCACCCTGGTGGTCGGTCGCAGCCCGGGGCGGTGCAGCCCCCGTCACGGGTGGCGAGTGCTGCGCGCATCTCCGGTGTGGCCAGACGGTGGACCCGTCCGGTGTCCAGTGGTGCTGACGGGCCGCCGAGGACCTGCGGCAGGACGTCCGCGTCGCAGGCCATCCGTCGCAGCTGACCGGCGGTGAGCACCTCACCGGTGTGCGTGGTGCCGAAGCTCGCTGCTCCGGCGTCCGCCGCAGGCAGGATGCCCCGCGCCCACCCACGCCCACGCCCACTCCGGGGCCGGGGCCCGGTCAGGATGCTGCTCGTGCCCTCAGCGGGCAGGTCCCCAACCTCGTCGACGCGCTCCTCGAGAGCCTCCCGGAGCGCTGCGGCGTCGGCCGTGACGATCAGGGTCGTCGAGCCCGACAGGCCGCAGCCACCGGCGGTGGCGCGCGAGTCCTCCGCCTGGGCGCGCTCCAGCAGCTCCAGAAGTGCTTCGGCCCGACGCTGGGCGGGGGAGCGGTGGTCGGTGACCAACGGGTCGAGCCCGCACGTGGTGTCAGCTGCCCACGGTCCTCCGGCAGCGTCCTCCCCGGTCGTTCCCGTCTCGGGGCGCGGTCCGCTGAGTCCGGCGATCGCGGCGTCGAAGCGCGCTGCATCCGGCACGCACAGCTCCAGCGTGTAGCGCACCCGTCCCGCCATGCGGCGCGATGTCGTCAGAGAGTTCACCTGGCGGGCCCGTTCATCCATCTCGTCGAGGACGTCGTCCCCGTACCGGGCGATGATCTCCCGCGTCAGCTGGTCCATCGCCCGCTGCGAACCGTCACTGGCCGCAGCGCGGTCCAAGTAGTGCCCGGTGATCTCCGAGACGTCGGCGTTCGGCACCAGCGGCGTGGTCCGTCGGGCCTCGCGGACGGCCCTGGCCGCCAGCCTCACCCCGATCCCGTCCTCCCACAGCGCCGTGCGCAGCGAGGCCCCGTCCGGCCCCTTGGAGGCGGTGGCCAGCAGGGCCACCGCGCTCGCCGAACCCGGCTCCCGCTCACCGGCCCGCTGCCGCACCCACTGGGTGGTGCTCGCACACCGACTGGCCGCCACCACGCCACGCTCCGTCGCCTCGGCGGTGACACCGACGATCGCGGACTCCGCCGCCCGCGCCAGGGCGCCGAGGGTCTCCATCGCCTCGTCCAGCTCGTGGTCCTGCACCTGCCACAGGCCCTCCCGGGCACCTCGTAGCTCCTCGAGCAGGCCTCGGGCGTCCTCCAGGACCTCTCGTGCTCCCCGCATGTCGTCACCCCCCCGGTGCTTCACATCCTGCATCCATGGTACACAAAAGCCTAATGCAATGCAACAAATGTACGCATCTGTGGACGGATCCCCACCCGACTCCCCGTAGGCTGTCGCGCGATGACGCCCGTCTTCCTCTTCCTGAGCGCGCTCCTGTTCCTCCTGCTGGGGGTGCTGGTGTTGGACCTGCGTGCCGTGGGGCGCCCCGTGCGCAGCACCACCGGCATGCTGCTCCTGGCCAGCCGGCAGGCGTCCCACTGCGACGGGTGCCGCCGCGCCGTCCACCTGCGGGCCCGCCCGTGGGTGATGGTGTCGATGGCCGTCATCCTCATCGGCCTGGCCTGCGGTGCGCTCATGGCCACCTCGCCCAGCGTCCCCAGCGGTGTGCCCGGCTCGGTGCTGTGCCTCACCGCCCTGCTCGCCGTCCTGCCGCTGGCGGTGGTGAACCACCGGGCCTCCCGCCACGTCCGGGAGAGCACCGGTCACGACCCGGGCCTCTGACCCCCCCCGCCGGGGCACCCAGCACGCTCCCCGCGTCCGTTCGGCATCCGTGCGGCGCCCGTTCGGAGGCCATGTGGCACGGCAGGTGGCCCCCGTATTATGACGGGATGAGTTCCTCCACCCTTGGTGCCCTCCTCCCGGGCGCCAAGGCGTCCGACCCGCGTCGTGACACCGAGGCCTCCTCGCCGTGGCAGGAGCTCCTGCTGCTCCTCATCGTCTGGCTGGCGGGGCCTGGGGTACGTCCTGCTGATGTTCTGGACGGGGGACAAGGACCTGGGCGAGGGCTTCCGGCACCGCCTGGAGACCCTGCGCACCGTCGACCTGGTCATCGGCCACCTCAGCCTGCCGCTGCTTCTGCTGCGGCACCGCCGGCCGGTGTCCACCACCGTCGTGCTCGGCCTGCTCATGACGGTCTCGACCTTCGTGGTCATGAGCTTCCTGTGCGCCCTGGTGACCCTCGCCTCGCACCGTCGCCTGCCGGAGATCGGCCTGGCGGTGGTCACCCTGCCCGTGTCCTCCCTGTTCTACGCGCTCTCCGTGGACAAGTGGCTGCAGCGCGATGAGGCCGAGGGGGTGTTCACCTTCGGCTTCGGTGCCAACCTGGCCTACGGCCTCGTCATCGCCCTGGTCTTCGTGCTGCTCGGCTGGAACATCGGTGCGCGGCGGGAGCTCGCCATCAGCGTCGCCGAGCAGGCGGCCAGCGCGGAGCGCGAGCAGGCTGCCCGCCTCGCGCAGGCTCGTGTGACCGAGCGCAACCGCATCGCCCGCGAGATGCACGACGCCCTGGGCCACCGCCTCTCCGTGCTCACGATGCACGCGAACGGGCTGGCCTACCGTCACGACCTCAGCGCTCAGGAGGTCCGGGAGGCCTCGGGCACCATCGCCACCCAGGCGCGCACCGCGCTGAACGACCTGCGGGAGATCCTCGGCGTCCTGCGCTCGGACACCACGGGCGACACGGTGCTCGAGAACTCGCCCACGCCGCCGGATCTCTCCGGTGTGGCCGTGATGGTCGAGAACGCGCAGCAGGCCGGCTGCCCGGTCACCCTCGACGTGCCCGAGGCGCTCTGCGAGCAGGCGAAGGGGCTGCTGCCCATCTCCACCAGCCGGCACGCCTTCCGCATCATCCAGGAGGCGCTCACCAACGCGCTCAAGCACGCCCCCGGGTGCCCCGTGCTCATCGAGATCGGCGGCCGTGCCGGGACGGGGCTGACCGTCCGCGTCGTCAACGAGCTGCCGCAGGAGGGGGAGGAGCCCACCGACGTCGTCAGCGGCGGTCTGGGGCTCACCGGCCTGCACGAGCGCGTCGACCTCGCCGGCGGCCGGGCGACCACGGGCGAGGTCGACGGGGAGTTCGTCGTCGACGTGTGGCTTCCGTGGTCGCGCCGCTGACCCTCAGGGACGCACGATCATCTTGCCGGTGTTCGCACCGCGCAGCAGGTCGATGAACGCCTGCGGGGCGTCCTCGATGCCGTGACGCTCGGTCACCTGCCACTGCAGTGAACCGTCCGCCACGAACGGTGCCACCTGCTCGATGAAGGCGTCCTTCTCGGCCGCGAAGTCGGCGGCCAGCAGCCCCTGCAGGCGCAGCCGCTTGCCGATCACCAGGGCCAGGTTCCGCGGGGCCGTCGGCGGCTCGGTCGCGTTGTACTGGCTGATCGCGCCGCACATCGCCACGCGCCCGTGCACGTTCAGGGCACCCAGGGCGGCCTCCAGGTGGTCGCCGCCCACGTTGTCGAAGTACAGGTCGATGCCGTCGGGCGCCGCCTCGGCGAGCTGCCCCGGCAGGTCGCCCGCGCGGTAGTCGATGGCGGCGTCGAAGCCGAGTTCCTTCAGGTGGGCGGCCTTCTCGGGGCCGCCGGCCGAGCCGATCACCCGGGAGGCGCCCAGCAACTTGGCGAGCTGGCCCACCATCGAGCCGACGGCGCCGGCCGCGCCGGAGACGAACACGACGTCGCCCTCCTGCAGGCCGCCGGTGCGGGTGAGGCCGCCCCAGGCCGTCAGGCCGGGCATCCCCAGCACGCCCAGGTAGGCGGCATCCGGTACGGACCCGGTGTCCACAACGGTGGCGTCCGCGGCGTCCACCACGGCCAGGTCGCGCCAGCCGAGGAAGTGGGTCACGTGGGCGCCGACGGGGACGTCCTCGGAGCGCGACTCGATCACCTCGCCGACGGCGTGGCCGGTGAGCGGCTCGTCGATTCCGAAGGGCGGGATGTAGGACTTCACGTCGTTCATGCGGCCGCGCATGTACGGGTCGACGCTGACGGCGCTGTTGCGCACCAGCACCTGGCCGGGCTCCAGGGGCGGCAGCTCGACGGTCTCGGTGCGGAAGTTCTCGAGCGTCGGC
Source organism: Kytococcus sp. Marseille-QA3725 (assembly GCF_054950055.1). Lineage (NCBI taxonomy): Bacteria > Bacillati > Actinomycetota > Actinomycetes > Micrococcales > Kytococcaceae > Kytococcus > Kytococcus sp. Marseille-QA3725. The sequence continues at coordinate 445,913 of NZ_JBUCLA010000001.1, forward strand.
TCACCCGTGGGGCGGGAGGCCAGGACGATGCGGGTGGAGGTGCGGTCGGTGCTCACGGTTGCCGCCTTCTCGGGTAGGGGAGCGGGGCGCACGGGGCAACGCGGCGGGGTGGGGGTGTGTTCCGTGGGTCAGGCCACAGCGCTCGCTGCCTGCTGGATCTCGGCGGAGAGCGGCCGGTCGAGCTCCCACGTGATCGACATCGGTGCAGACCCCTCGTGAGATCGATAGCGCGCAGTGCCCAGACAGACGAAACCGGCTCTTCACGAATGAGGGTGTAGCGCGGGTCTGAACCCTCCGGCTTCGAGCAGCGACCGAGCGATGTAGTGGGTGAGGTTGCGGAAGCCGAGGGCGGAGCCGCGGAGGTGTTCGAGTCGCCCGTTGATGGCCTCGGTCGGGCCGTTGCTGGTGCCGGGGCGGTCGAAAAACGCGAGGATGTCGCCCGCCCGCTGCTTCATGGTCCGGCCGAGCTTGCGGACCTCGACGAGCGCCGCGGGAACGCCGCTGCTGATCGCAGCGATCACCTCCTGCATCATCGCCTTCGCTTTCTTCTTGTCGGGCTCCCGGTAGGCCGCGACGATGCGCTGGTAGATGCCCCAGGTCGCCTCGACCTCGACGTGCTCCTCGCTCGCGAACACTGCGTCCAGGCGTGCCCGCTGCCGGTCGGTGAGCAGGCTCGCCCCGGTGTGCAGGGTGCGGCGGGCTGTGTAGAGCGGGTCGCCCTTGAGCCCGCGGTGACCGGTGGTGTCTTGCTGGACCCGACGCCGGCAGACATCCAGCGCGTCGCCGGCGAGGCGGACCACGTGGAACGGGTCCATGACGGGGACGGCGTCGGGGAGTTCCTCGGCGGCAGCGGTCTTGAACCCGGCGAAGCCGTCCATCGCGACCACCTCGATCCGCTTCGCCCAGTCCGCAGGGCGGGCGGCGAGCCACTGCTTGAACACCGCCTTGGAGCGGCCCTCGACCATGTCCAGCAGCCTCGCCGGCCCGGTCTTGTTCCTCGCGGGCGTGAGGTCGATGATCACGGTGACGTACTTGTCGCCCAGCCTCGTGTGTCGCCAGACGTGCTCGTCGACACCGATCGTGGTGACCCCGTCGAACCGGGCGGGGTCGTCGATCAGGCGCCGCTTGCCTTCCGCGAGGACGGCGGCGTTCGCGGCACTCCAGGACACCCCGAGACCTGCGGCGACGCGGGTGACGGTGAGGTGGTCGATGACGATGCCCCGCAGCGCCCACTCCAGGCCGCCGCGGGAGATCTTCGCACGCGGCGCCGCTGCCCGCGTCATGTCCTGCCGCCACGTGCGCCGGCAGTGTCCGCACCGGTACCGGCGCACCCGCACCAGCAGGGTCGTCGGCCGGTGCCCGAACGGCTCGTGCGCCAGTCGACGCGTGACCGTGTCCCGCGGCACGCCCTCGACGCCGCACGTCCGACACCACGGGTCGTCCTCGACGACGCGGCACTCGATCGTGGCCCGATCCGGCTCGATCAGCTGGCCGACGGCGACGAGGCCGAGCTCGTCGAGGCGGCAGAACGTGGTCAGGTCAGGGGTCGCGAAAGTAGGGTGGAGCACGTCGAGGTCTTTCGGGATGGCGAGCGTGAAGAACTTCCATCATCCGGGAGACCTCGACCCCTACCCGGCCACCGACGCGCTCAACCGACTACACCGTCAACTGCGAAGAGCCACGAAACCAGGGGTGTGCCCGAACTCGTCCTTCGTGTTCACCGCTCGTGCGAAGAGCACCACGTGGCAACCGCGCTCCTCGTGGTGGATGTAGCGCTGGCCGGTGGGACTCGATGGTGTGGTGCGCGATTGCGACTGCCAATGGAAATGCCGCGAGCCGAGGGCATAGTCCTGATACATCGTGCTGGGAGAGAACAGGGCCTCGGACTTCTTCACGGTGATGAGCAGGGCATCTGTCTCCCAGGTCGCAGACCAGTACACGCCTTCACGATGGCTGATGGTCTGGGTGGCTTCAGCCGCGTAGTCCAAAGCAGCCAGGATCTCCTCCCGGGCATAGGTGGCATGCGAGGCCAATCCCGTTTCTTCCAAGCTGCCGGTCAGGGGTCGCGCGATGTGCCGGATACGTGACTCTGCGATGTCCAGCACCTGGAGGAACTCCTCGCACGCGGGGCGGGAACGAGCCAGGTGTGCCAACCCCTCGGCCCACGTGGTGCGCCCTCCCTTGGGCCAGATAATGCTGTGCAGCATGCGGCCAAAGCGCTGCATCTGCGGGGACTCGTCGTCGTAGTCAGGAGCATCGGGTGCGAGCCAGCGGCGATAGGCATGCAGCCGTTCCTGATCGTCGATGCGGAAGAACATGTGGCGTCGCTTAAGGAGCTCTTCCTCGTCGGCGGATGCCGGCTCCTTGTCGATCAGACCCGCCTGGCGCTGCAGCGCCGTCCACGAGCTGTTCTTAACGATGCGTTCTGGATCCGTTCTCAAGGCCGACGCGAAATCTGTGAGAGAGGGTGCCGCGTGCTTCTTGAGCTCCGCCACCAGCCGGGGGCGATTGAGCTGCAGCGAGACCCGGAGGGATTCCAGGACCTCCTCCTGCGCGACATCGTCTAGCACGATCTGGCTGCCTGCTGGCAGGAACGGGAAACCGTGGCGTACATGCCGGCCCAGCTCACCGCGGGTTACACCGGTCATGGCGAGGAAGCGCTGTTCTAGACGAAAGTTCTCGTGGTGGTGGCCCACGAAGTCCAGAGCAGTGAGAACCGCCTTGGACGCATGCCGACGCAGTCCCCGGCCGAGCTGCTGCAGGAAGATCGTGGGGCTGTCCGTGGGACGCAGAAACAAGACGGTGTCGACTTCCGGGATGTCGACACCTTCGTTAAACAGGTCGGCGGTGAAGATGGCGGAGATGTCGCCAGCGACTAGGGCTGACCGCGTATCGAGGCGTTCCGCGGTCTTTGAGTCCCCAGACAGCGCGCGGGCAGGGATGCCGGCCTCGGTGAAGACGCGCGCCATGAAACGGGCATGTTCCACCCCGACGCAGAATCCCAGGGCGCGCATGGCCAGGGGATCGGTGACCTTGTCCCGCACCGCTTTGAGAATGATGCGGGCTCGTGCCTGATTTCCCGTGTACAGAGTGGTGAGCTGGTCCTGGTCGTACGAGCCGCGCGTGAAGCTGACCGACCGGAGGTCTGTCGCATCCGCGATGCCGAAGTAGTGGAAGGGAGACAGAAGGTCGCCGGCCAGGGCATCCCACAACCGCAGTTCGTAGGCCGTCCGCCCGTCGAAGAATGCGTCCTGGATGCGTATGTCATCGGCACGCTCGGGAGTGGCAGTGAGGCCGAGCAGCTCCCGAGGCTGGAAGTGGTCCAGAAAGATGCGGTAGGTCTGCGCGGCGGCGTGGTGGAACTCGTCCACGATCACGATGTCGAAATGGTCGCGGGGAAGATCGTCCAAGCGGTTGGAGAGACTCTGGACGGTTGCGAAGACATGGTCCCAGCGATGCGTCGTGTAGTGAGATCCCAGGATCTCGCCGAAGGACCCATCGCCCAGAATCTCTTGGAAGGTCCGTCGAGCCTGCTCGAGGATCTCGACCCGGTGAGCGACGAAGAGCAGGCGTGGCCGTGTCGAGGATGCTTCGGCGAGATTCCGGTAGTCGAATGCTGCGACGACGGTCTTGCCGGTTCCTGTGGCCGCCACCACCAGATTACGGTGCCGGTCATGAATCTCCCGTTCGGCCTGCAGCGCGTCCAGCATCTCCTGCTGGTAGGGGTATGGGCGGTGTTGAAGTCCCGACAGGTCCATCACCAGGGACGTGGCGGATGTGCCTCCAGCGATAGCCAGCGCATCGTCGAGTCGGTCGCCATCACGTTCGGGCAGGTAGGTCTCGAATGATGGGTCGTTCCAATAGGAATCGAAAGTGGCCCTGAACTTCTCCAGCAGGTGAGGGGTTCCGCCTTGGGTCAAGCGGACGTTCCATTCCACACCGTCCAGCAGCGCTGCCCGGGAGAGATTTGACGACCCGACGTACGCCGTGTGGAAGCCCGTTCGCCGGCGGAAGAGCCATGCCTTGGCGTGCAGCCGCGTTGCGCGGGACTCAAAGTGCACCTTCACCTGGGCGCCGAACTGGTGCACCAGCCAGTCGACTGCTCGCCGCTCTGTGGCGCCCATGTAGGTGGTGGTGATGATGCGCAGCGGCACCCCTGCCTCGCTCAGGAGCCGGAGCTCTCGCTCCATCGTGCGCACGCCAGCGAACTTAATGAAGGCGCACAGGAGGTCCACTTCGTCAGCACTGTCGAGTTCACGGGTGAGTTCGGCGCCCATGGACGGTTCGCCGTGAGCATTCGTCAGCAGCGCTGACTCACTCAGCGGCGTACTGGGGGATCGCCGGTAGCGGGGAGCCTCCCCGATAGCGGGTGTGTCGATGACAGAGACCAGCCGCCGGAGCTGTTCATTGGCGGGGGACTCGGCGGCGGCATCGATGGCCTGGGTGACGGTCTCGACCAGTGCCACCCGGTCTCGACCGGGCCGTGTCTGGCGCAACCTGCGGCGCAATGCCTGCGTCAGGTGAGTGACGGCGAACTCCACCTCGTCCTCGTCCGGGACGGATTCGTACTCGACCTCCGCATGTGTGGTCGCGAGGCGGTCACGCAGCGCATGCGTCACCAAGTGGTCGTAACGCCCCTCGGGCAAACGGTCCGTCATGGTGGGCAGCTTGCCAGCTGCCACTCCTATTTGCCGGCGCTCGCGGAGGCGGCCGTGCCTCAACCGCTGTGCGCGGCCGCGTTCCCCGCCTCGCCTTCCCGGGGTGTGCCGCACTACGTCACGGCCCCACAGGGTTTCCCGCGTGGTGGGCGGCGGGATCGCCGTCACCATGGGCCACAATTCCGCCCATGGCCGTCGACCCGAACAAGATGTCCCCGCAGGACTACCTGCAGCACCTCAACGAGGAGTCCGCGCGGCGCCGGGCCGAGCAGACCGCCCGCCTGCTGGGGGACCGGGCCACCACCCAGCCCTCCGCGCAGGGCGGGGACCTGGTGGAGACGACGGTCAGCACGGAGCGCTCCACGAGGGCCAGCTCCCACGCGGCAGCCCCATCGACCTCGACGACCTCGGACACCACCACCTCGCCGACCGTCAGTGGTGAGGAGGAGGGCGCCCAGACGATCGGCCAGCGTCTGGTCTCGCCCGGCCACTGGGTCGGTGGTCTGCTCTGGGCGGCACTCGCCGGTGGGGCCACCGCCCTGTGGCCCGGTGTGGGGCAGATCCTCACCGGACGCTGGTTCACCGGGCTCGCGCTGTTCTTGTTCTACGGCCCGATCGAGGACTTCCTGCGGTGGAACCCCGACCTGCAGCTGGCCGTCGGCCAGACCGGCGAGACGTTGGCGCGCTGGTTCTGGTGGGTCGTCATCGCCCACGCGATGCTGTCCGCCCTGCGCTCGACCTTCGCGCCCAAGAACCCCACGGGCACGTCGAGCACCGAGGACGACGAGGCCGAGGCGAGCAACGAGGGGAGCGGCTCCGACGATGCCCGCCGGGCTGCCCGGGGGACGCACGAGGCCGGCGACGACTGAGCGTCGTCGCCGGCCCCGGCCGGTCGATGGGGCTACGGGCCGACTGGCCCGAGCCGGGACCCGTCAGTAGCGCCGATCCCCGGGCGGGGCGTAGGGGTCGTGCTCCCACGGGGCAGGCTGACCCTGCGGGGGCTGCGGAACCTGGCTCTGCGGGGGCACCACGCCGCGGGGCGGCACACCGCCGGGCTGACGCGTCGGATCCTCCGGCCGACCCGGCGCCGGGGCCTGCGCACCGGGGGGCGGGGGAGGCGTGCCCGGCTGGCCGAACGAGGACGGGTTCTGCGTGTACCCGCCGCCGGGCTGCGCGGGGGAGGCGCCGTAGCCGTACTGGTCGTACCCACCGGGGCCGCCGTACCCGCCCGAGCCGCGGCGGTCCCGCTTGGCCCCGGCCACCCACAGGATGATGCCGAGGACGGTCACCAGGAAGGCGAGCCCACCGAGCAGGAGGCCCCCCAGCAGCCCGAGACCACCGAAGGCGAAGCCGTTGGGGTCGACGTGGTCCGTCAGCTTCACGCCGTCCCCGGTGCAGTCCACCCGGTGGGTCCCCGAGTCGTCGACGTCGAAGGCGCCCACGAGCTCCACCTCGTCCTCGGCGGTGTACTCGTCGTCCTCGCTGGGGGTGGTGCCCACTGAGGAGCCGTCCGGGTCGGTCACCGTGCAGGTGGCGCTGCTGTCGGAGTCCAGCGGTGTGGTGAGCAGGTGGTGGTCGCCCTCCTCGAGCTCCACCTCGGTGCTGCCGCTGATGGTCTGCCCCGAGGTGAGGGCCTCGCCCGTCTGGGCGGCCTGGACGACTCCCCAGCCGAAGATCACCGCCCCGATGACGAGCCCCAGCACCCCGAGGGCCGTCAGTACCTGCCCGAAACGCTTCACGAGAGCCTTCCTCCTCAGACGAAAAGTCCCCGGTGCCGGGGCTGGCCACACCCTCACACGTCCGGGGCCGATTCACCCTCCTACCGGCGGGGGACGGTGCACCGGTGCACGTGGTGCCGCGGTGTGTGACAGCAGGAGGGGGCCCCGGCTCAGCCGACGAGCTCGACCAGCTGCTGCACGGCCAGGTAGGCGAACAGCGCCGCGCAGATGGTCAGCATCGTGTTGCTCAGCCAGCCGTTGCGCCAGGCGCGCGGGGTGCGATCGGTGTTCAGGATCCACAGCAGGGTGACGGCCAGGAAGGGCATGAAGAAGGCCCCCAGCACGCCGTAGGCCAGGATCAGCCAGACCGGCTTGCCCAAGAACATCGTGAGCATGGGCGGGAAGGTCAGCCACAGGACGAAGGCCACGTACCAGCGGCCGCCGGCCTGCCGGTCCGGGTGGTCCTCCGGCTTGCCCAGGGCGTCACCGGCGAAGTCCGCGAACATCATGGACACGCCGTTCCACACGCCGAGGATCGAGGACATCGCCGCGGCCCAGAAGCCCACCAGGAAGAGGGTGCCGACGGCCCGGCCGTAGCGATCGGCCAGCACGTCCGAGAGCTGCACGAGGCCCTTGTCGCCGCTGGCCACGGCCTCGGAGGTGGAGTACAGCAGCTCCGCACCGACGATGAGCGTGGAGATGACGAAGATGCCGGTCACCACGTAGGCGACGGTGTTGTCCGTGCGCATCAGACGCATGTGGGCCGGGGTGGTCCACCCCTTCTCCCGGATCCAGTAGCCGTATGCCGCCAGGGTGATGGTGCCGCCGACGCCGCCGGCCACGGACAGCAGGTTCACCAGGCCGCCCTCGGGGACGGTGGGCACCAGACCCTTGGCGAGCTCCGGCAGGTTGGGCAGCGTGAAGGCCGCGGCCACCACCATCACCACGAACATGACGCCGACGAGGGCGGCACAGACCTTCTCGAAGAGCTCGTAGCGGCTCAGCAGCACCAGGGCCATGCCCGCCAGACCGGAGAGGATGCCCCACCAGGCCACCGACAGGCCGGGGAACAGGGCGTGCAGCGGGAAGCCGGTGCCGGCCATCGCGGCCGCGCCGTAGACGAAGCCCCAGATCACGATGTAGGGGGCGAAGTACCAGCTGGTCCAGCGGCCCAGCGAGCGCCATCCCTCGTAGATGGTGTGTCCGGTGGCCAGGCTGTAGCGCCCGGCCCCCTCCACCAGCGCGATCTTGAGGATGCAGCCGGCCACCACGGCCCACAGCAGGGCGTAGCCGAACTTCTGGCCGGCGATGACGGTGGCCACCAGGTCGGCGGCACCCACACCGGTGGCGGCGACGACCAGGCCGGGGCCGATGAGGGAGAACCCGCCCCGCTGGGCGGGACGGGCGTCTGGGGTGGACGGGGAAGCGGACACGACTGCCCTCCTGGACGAGGTGGTGGGGACCTGCGGGGCCGGGACGCGCCCCACGGAGGGCGCATGGTGTCACAGATCACGCCATCACCGGGAGGGGGTCTCAGCCGGTGGGCGCCCCCTGTGCGAGGGCGGCGGCGGCCAGGGCCTCGGCCGTGCGCTCGGCGGTCTCGATGGCCTCGTCCGCGGGGCCGCGCAGCATGAGCGCGAGCATGCCCTCGTAGGCGATCTCGACCTGGTCGGCCAGCGCGCCCGCCAGGGAGGGGCTCTGCGGCAGCAGCTCGTGTGCGGCCAGCAGGAGGCGGCGGCGCAGCTGCTCGCGGTCGGCGACCAGCACCTTCTGCACCGCCGGGACGGGGGAGGACTGCGCCGAGGCCGTGGCGTGGAAGGAGCACCAGCGCTCGCGGAGGCGGGAGTGGTGGTACTCGCGCATGGCCATGAACACCGACAGCAGCCGCTCGGTGGGGGTGCCCGCGTGCTCCCAGTGGCGGTCCCACACCTCGGTCCAGACGGCCAGCCGGCGCTCCAGGGCCTCGGCCAGGAGGCCGTCCTTGTTGCCGAAGTGCGTGTAGAGGCTCGCCGCCGAGGCCCCGGCCTCCTTGAGGATCGCGCCGACGGGGGTGTTCACCGAGCCGTCCACGAACATCATCCGGGTCGCCACCTCGAGGAGGCGTTCGCGCACGGGGGTCTTGGGGGGCATGGGCCGATCCTAGCCGCGATCCGGCCGACATGAAATGTGCATTACTGTGAAACGTCCGTTACTGTGCTGGTGTCACGACGTGGTGAGGACGCCGTCGGCCCCGGGTCGACGCGGCCGTCCCGACCCCGTGCAGCGAACCCACCAGGAGGAACGACGTGTCCGAGCTGTTCATCGACGGTCAGTGGGTCCCCGCCGGATCCGGGGCCACCCGCGAGATCACCTGCCCCGCCGACGGCAGCCACGTGGCCACCGTCGCCGAGGCCGGCGCGGAGGACGTCGAGCGCGCCATCGCCGCCGCCCGTCGCGCCTTCGACGCCGGCGACTGGTCCACCCGGCCCACCCCCGAGCGGGCCCGCCTCGTCTCCGAGCTCGCCGACGCGCTGGAGGCCGAGAAGGAGGAGGTCGCCCGCGCCGAGGCCCTCGACACCGGCAAGCGCCTGGTCGAGGCCCGCATCGACATGGACGACATCATCGGCGTCTTCCGGCACTTCGCCGCCCTGGGCCAGCAGGAGGCCGGTCGGGTGGTCGACACCGGCATGCCGGACGTCGAGTCCAAGGTGGTCCACGAGCCGGTGGGCGTGTGCTCCCTCATCACGCCGTGGAACTTCCCGCTGCTGCAGACGGCCTGGAAGGTGGCCCCCGCCCTGGTGGCCGGCAACACCTTCGTGCTGAAGCCCAGCGAGCTGACCCCGCACACGTCCATCTGGCTGCTGCGCACCCTGGAGCGCCTCGGCCTGCCCGCCGGCGTCGGCAACCTCGTGCTCGGCCCGGGTGACCCGGTCGGTGCCCGCCTGACCGACCACCCCGACGTGGACCTCGTCTCCTTCACCGGCGGACTGCACACCGGCCGCCGGATCATGGCCGCGGCCGCCGACACGGTGAAGAACGTCGCCCTGGAGCTCGGCGGCAAGAACCCCTTCGTGCTCTTCGCCGACGCGGACCTGGACGCCGCGATCGACAACGCCGTCACCGCGATCTTCCTGGACTCCGGGCAGGTCTGCTCGGCCGGCAGCCGCCTGGTCGTCGAGGAGTCCGTGCGCGACCGGGTGGTGGACGAGATCGTCCGCCGCGCCGAGCAGATCCGCCTCGGTGGCCCGCTGGACGAGCAGGCCGAGTCCGGCCCCCTGATCAGCACCGCCCACCAGCAGAAGGTGCACGCCTACGTGCAGTCCGCCGTCGCCGAGGGTGCGGTGCTGCGCTGCGGCGGCGAGGTGCCCGGTGGCGAGCTGGCCGCGGGCTCCTACTACCGCCCGACCGTGCTGGACGGCTGCTCCACCGAGATGGAGTGCGTGCAGACCGAGAGCTTCGGCCCCGTGCTCACCGTCGAGACCTTCTCCGGCGACACCCGGGAGGAGGCCGAGGACGCCGCCGTCGCCCTGGCCAACGACACGATCTACGGCCTGGCCGGCGCGGTGTGGACCGAGAACGCCGGGCGCGCCGCCCGCGTGGCCGGCCGGCTGCGCCACGGCACCGTCTGGATCAACGACTTCCACCCGTACGTGCCGCAGGCCGAGTGGGGTGGCATGAAGCAGTCCGGCATCGGCCGCGAGCTCGGTATCGCCGGGCTGGGGGAGTACGTCGAGACCAAGCACGTCTGGCACAACACCCGCCCCGCCCGCGCCGACTGGTTCGCCGACCGCGGCTGAGCCACCCCGCCCCGAGACCTTTCGACCCCCTGACCCGAGGAGAACGATGAAGAAGCGCTACGACTACGTGATCGTCGGCGGTGGCTCCGCCGGCTCCGTGCTGGCCAACCGCCTGTCCACCGACCCGTCCACCAGCGTGCTGGTGCTGGAGGCCGGCCGGGCCGACTTCGCCTGGGACCCGCTGATCCAGATGCCCGCCGCCCTGGTCTTCCCCAGCGGCAACCCGCTCTACGACTGGGCCTACGAGTCCGAGCCCGAGCCGCACATGGGCGGCCGCCGCGTGAAGCACGCCCGCGGCAAGGTGCTGGGTGGCTCGTCCTCCATCAACGGCATGATCTTCCAGCGCGGCAACGCCGGCGACTACGCCAAGTGGGCGCAGAACGAGGGCATGGAGCACTGGGACCACGCCCACAACCTGCCCTACTTCAAGCGCATGGAGACCTGCCTGTCCGGCGCCGACGCCTGGCGCGGCGGCGCGGGCCCGCTGAAGCTCGAGCGCGGCCCGGCCAGCTCGCCGCTCTTCCAGGCCTTCTTCGAGGCCACGCAGCAGGCCGGCTACCCCCGCACCGACGACGTGAACGGCTACCGGCAGGAGGGCTTCGCGCCCTTCGACCGCAACGTCTTCCAAGGCTCGCGCCTCTCGGCCTCGCGCGCCTACCTGTGGCCGATCCGCAAGCGGAAGAACCTGCACGTGCGCACCCTGAGCCACGTGACCGAGCTGCGCTGGGAGGGCACCCGCGTCACGGGCGTCGACTTCGTCCGCGGCCCGCGCCGCACCCACCACTCGGTGGAGGCCGGGGAGGTCATCCTCTGCGGTGGCGCGTTCAACTCCCCGCAGACGCTGCAGCTCTCGGGCGTCGGTGACCCCGAGACCCTGCGCGCCGCCGGCGTCACGCCGCGCGTCGAGCTGCCGGGCGTGGGCCAGAACCTGCAGGACCACCTCGAGGTGTACCTGCAGCACGCCGCCACCCAGCCGGTGTCGATGGCGCCGTGGCTGGACCTCAAGAAGGCGCCGTACATCGGGGCCGAGTGGCTGTTCCGCAACCGGGGCCCGGGCGCGACCAACCACTTCGAGGCCGGTGGCTTCATCCGCACCAGCGACCGCGTGGACTACCCGAACCTGATGTTCCACTTCCTGCCGATCGCGGTGCGCTACGACGGCACCGCCTCCGGCGGCGACCACGGCTACCAGGTGCACATCGGCCCGATGAACTCCGACGTGCGCGGCGACCTGCGGATCCGCAGCAACGACCCGTTCCAGCACCCGGCCATCCGGTTCAACTACCTGTCCACCGAGAACGACCGCCGCGAGTGGGTCGAGGTCATCCGCGCCGCCCGGCACATCCTGGGTCAGCCGGCCTTCGCCCCGTTCAACGGCGGTGAGATCTCGCCCGGACCGTCGGTGCAGACCGACCAGGAGATCCTGGACTGGGTGGCCCAGGACGCCGAGACCGCGCTGCACCCGAGCTGCTCGGCCAAGATGGGCCGCGACCCGATGAGCGTCGTGGACCCGGACACGATGCAGGTGCACGGCACCCAGGGGCTGCGCGTCGTCGACGCCTCGGTGTTCCCCTCCATCACCAACGGCAACATCTACGCCCCGGTGATGATGGTGGCCGAGAAGGCCGCCGACCTGATCGCCGGCAACACGCCGCTGGCCCCGGAGCACCCGCCGGTCTACCGCGCGAACGCGGGCATGCCGCTGTACCCGCAGGGTGACCCGCGCAACGACGCCTGGGACGCGCTCGAGTCCGTCCCGACCGCCGAGGAGGCCCTCCGCGCTTCCGGCACCGTCGGCTGACGCCCCCCGCGACCGGGGCGGGGACCCCATCGGGGTCCCCGCCCCGGTTCGCATGCCCGCGCGCCGGGGTCAGAGGCCGGCGCACCCCACACACCGCACGCTCACTCCCGCACCGTCGCCGGTGCGGAGGAAGGAAGCCATGAGCTCCGTCATGACCGAGGAACACGCCGCGCCGCCGGGCGAGGAGCAGGAGGGGCCGCGCGTCGTGTGGCCCGTTCTGGTCCCCGCGGGTCTGGTCACCGTGCTCGTCGCCGGGTGGGCCCTGGTGGCCCCGGAGGCGTCCGCCACCCAGCTGGGTCACCTCGTCGGCTGGATCTCCAACTGGTTCGGCTGGTTCTACATCGCGCTGGCCACCGTCGTGCTCGTCTTCGTCGTGTACCTGGCCCTGCGCTACTCGCGCGTCCGGCTCGGCGCCGACAGCGACCGGCCCGAGTTCTCGACCTTCGCCTGGGCAGCGATGCTCTTCGCCGCCGGCATCGGCACCGACGTCATGTTCTTCGCCGTCGCCGAGCCCGCCACCCAGTTCCTCGCACCGCCCGAGGTCGAGGCCGGCTCCATCGAGGCCGCCCGCGAGGCGACCGTCTGGACGATGTTCCACTACGGCATCACCGGGTGGGGCATGTACACGCTCATGGGCATCGCGCTGGGCTACTTCGCCCACCGGCGAGGGTTGCCGCTGGCCGTCCGCTCGGCGCTGCACCCGATCTTCGGGCGCCGCATCCAGGGCCCCGTGGGCCACGCGGTGGACACCGCGACCGTGCTGGGCACCATCTTCGGTGTCGCCACCTCGCTGGGCATCGGCGTCGTCATGCTCAACGTCGGCATCGACATCCTCTTCGGGACCGGGCAGGGGACCGGCGCCCAGATCGGCCTGGTCGTGCTCGCGGTGGCCGTGGCGACCGTCTCGGCGACCACCGGCGTCGACCGCGGCATCCGGCTGCTCTCGCAGCTGAACGTGCTGCTGGCGATCCTGCTCGCCGGCTGGGTGCTGGTCACCGGCGAGACCTCCTTCCTGCTGCGCGCCATCACCATGAACGTCGGGGACTACGTCTCGCTCTTCCCGGGCATGACGCTCAACACCATGGCCTTCGACCACCCGAGCGACTGGATGGGCGCGTGGACCCTCTTCTTCTGGGCCTGGTGGGTGGCCTGGGCGAGCTTCGTCGGCATGTTCCTGGCCCGCATCTCGCGCGGTCGCACCATCGGGCAGTTCGTGTTCGGCACGCTCACCATCCCCTTCTGCTACATCGTCATGTGGGTCTCGGTGTTCGGGAACACCGCGGTCGAGCGCATCCGCGGCGGTGACAAGGCGTTCGGAGAGCTGGCCATGAACTCGCCCGAGCAGGGCTTCTTCACCCTCCTGCAGGACCACCCGCTGCCGATGGTGCTCGTGGGTCTGGCCACCTTCGTCGGGCTGCTGTTCTACGTGACCTCCGCCGACTCCGGTGCGCTGGTCATGGCCAACCTGTCCTCGTACCTGCCGGACCCGGAGCACGACGCCCACCCGGCGCTGCGCATCTTCTGGGCCGTCGCGACCGGTGTGCTCACCATCGCGATGCTGCTGGTGGGCGGCATCCCGGCGCTGCAGAGCGCCACCATCGTGATGGGCCTGCCGTTCGCCGTGGTGATGATCCTGGTGATGGTGGGCCTGCACCGGGCCCTCGAGGCCGAGCGGGCCCGGGCGGACGCGCACCGTGCCTCGCTGACCGGTCAGCTGGCCCGCGGCGAGGAGCACGGTGGCTCGTGGCGCCGTCGACTCGGTCTGGCGCTCGGCTCGGTGAGCGTCGGTCGTGCGACCGCGCGGCTCGACGAGACGGTGCTCCCGGCCCTGGAGTCGGTGGCGACCGAGCTGCGGGGGCAGGGCGTGGAGGCGCGGGTCGAGGCCAGCGAGCCGCTGGAGCGGGGCCGCGTCAAGCGTCGTGCCGCCCTCATCGTGCCGGCGCCGGTGATGGCCGACGGGAGCGGGCCGATGGACCCCTTCCGCTACCCGGTGCAGGTGCGGGTGGTGCCGCAGCCGAGCTACGGCGCCCGCGTGCTGGAGGCCGACGACACGACCACCCGGCTGGAGGTCGCCCTGCCGACCGGTGAGGTCTACGACGTGCTCGGGTACGACGCGGACACCCTGTGCCACGACGTGCTCGACCACTACGAGCGCTGGGCGGCGTACGCGCCGTACCCACCCGGACCCCCGTATGGGGGACCTCCGTACGGGGCCTGCGGGGGCCGGTGGGAGCGGCGTCCCAGGATCCACAGCAGGATGCCGAGGCCGAGCAGCAGCAGGGCCAGGGAGAAGCCGAAGATCGCCCCCAGCATGCCGAAGACGGCCGCGATGATCGCCAGGACGAGGAACACCAGGCCCAGCACGGTGAGGACCTTGCCGGCGCCCCTCATCGGACGCTCCAGAGGCACTGGGCCCCCGCCGACGGTGCGACGGGGGAGGTCCCCCGGAGGGTCTCCCTCCTGACCGGTGTGTGGACGAACGACGAGGAGGGTCCCGGCACACGCCGGGACCCTCCTCGTCGGTGTCGTGCCGCGGGGGCACGGTGTGTGGTCAGCCGCGGGGCGGCGGGGGCGGGGTGTTGTCCCCGCGGTCCCAGGACCGGTCGTCGCGCACCGGCTCGCCGTAAGTCGGCCGGTCGGTGGAGGCGTACGGGGCCGGCGGGGCCTGGTGACCCTGCTGGCTGTACGGGGCGGAGCGGGCGAACTGGTCGGAGTACTCGCCGTTGCTGTAGTGCGAGTAGGTCTGCTGCTTCTGCTTGCGGCGACCGAGGAACCAGAGCAGGCCACCGACCGCCATGAGGAACAGGCCGAGCAGGCCGAAGATGATCGCGGCCAGCGCGCCCAGACCGAGCTTCATGAAGTCGGAGAACTCACCGGGTCCGGAGAGTGCGTAGTCGCTGCCGGGGCAGGTGACCATGACGTCTCCCTCGCCGTCGGCCGTCAGCGTGCCGAGGACCTGGTCGCCGTTGATCTCGAAGTCGGCGTTGGCCGGCATCGCCTCGATGCTGCCGCCGGTCGCGGAGCACTCGGAGGCGTCGCCGGAGCTGTCCCCGAGGAGCATGCGCGACTCGTCGTCGTCCATGGAGACCGAGGTGGCGCCGTTGATCGTCTCCTTCTCGGTGAGGGCGTCGTTCGCCGAGCCGAAGGAGGTGCCGGCCACGATCGCCCCGATGATGCCGAGGACCAGCGACAGGACACCCAGGAAGAACAGGATCTTGCCGAAGGTCTTCATCGGCGTTCCCCTCTCGTGTCAGCGCCCGGGTGTCCCGGGCGGGTGTGCGTGCGGGGCAGGACGCCCCACGGTGGGGGCAACGGTACCGAGCCCGCGGCCGCCTGGCCGCAGGACGAGGCGGGGAGGGGCGCATTTGGCGAATTCCTTCTCGCGGCGTATCTTGAGCGCACTGTATCCAGAGCGGTGGAGAGATCTGGCTCCCTGAAACCGCAGCAACCCCCCGGCAGGGCGAGGGTGCTAACGCCAGAAACGATGGAGGAAACGATGCGCATCTGCTGTATGTGGACGAGGTCCTGAGGCTCCTGCCGGACCATCGACCCCTCACCCCGTGGTGAGTCGTCGTCGGACCCGGTAGTCCCCAGGCCCTCAGAACCCACGCCCCCCTTTTTTCGCCCCCGGCGTCGACCCGGGTCTGCCTCGGCATTCCCAGGTGTCCGTCGGGTCATTCCGTCGTGCCCGGAAGGACCTTCATGATCACCCTGGACAAGGTGTCCAAGACCTATTTCCCCACCGGTGGGGGAGAGCCCGTCCACGCCCTGGACGAGGTCTCCCTGCACATTGACCGTGGCAGCGTGCACGGCGTCGTCGGGCCGTCCGGCTCCGGCAAGTCGACGCTGGTGCGTTGCATCAACCTGCTGGAGCGCCCCACCTCGGGCAGCGTGACCGTGGACGGCCGTGAGCTGACGGCGCTGCGGGCCGGGGAGGTGCGTCGGGCCCGCCGTGAGATCGGCATGATCTTCCAGCACTTCAACCTGCTGGACTCGCGCACCGCCGCACAGAACGTCGCGCTGCCGCTGGAGCTGGCCGGGGTCGGCCGCACCGAGCGGGCCCGGCGGGCCGCCGAGCTCCTGGAGCGCGTCGGGCTCGCCGATCGCGCCGGAGCGCACCCGCGGCAGCTCTCCGGCGGGCAGAAGCAGCGCGTCGCGATCGCCCGGGCGCTGGTCACCGGCCCCGCGGTGCTGCTCTGCGACGAGGCCACCAGCGCGCTCGACCCGGAGACCACCGACGGCGTGCTGGACCTGCTGCGCGAGCTCACTGAGGACCTCGGGCTGACCACCGTGCTCATCACGCACGAGATGGACGTCGTCACCCGCGTGGCTGATGCAGTGACCCTGCTCTCGGCCGGTCGGGTCGTGGAGTCCGGCTCCCTGGCGGAGGTCGCCGCCACCCGGGGGAGCACCCTTGCCTCCCAGCTCGTGCCGCGCCCCGTGCGCCCGCTGGAGGCCGCCGGGCTGCCGCCCGGTGCGCGCCTCCTCACCCTCGACCTGGCCACCCAGGACGAGGACGCCATCATCGCCGAGCTCACCGCCACCGGCCACCGGGTGCAGGTGGCCGCGGCCCGCGTGGAGAACCTCCACGGCTCGCGCATCGGCACCCTCGACCTGCTCGTCACCGAGCCCGCCCGACAGGAGACCCTCGCATGACCACCGACCGCCTCGTCGAGGAGCTCGTCTCCGGCACCCTGGACACCCTCTACATGGTGGGGCTGGCAACCGGGATCGGTCTGCTGGTCGGCCTGCCGCTGGGCGTTCTGCTCGTGGCCACGGCGCCCGGCGGGCTGTTCCCGCACCGCCTGCTCAACGCGGTGGTGGCCGCCGTCGTGAACGCGGGCCGCTCCATCCCGTTCATCATCCTGCTGGTGCTCGTGGCCCCGATGACCAAGGTGCTGGCCGGCACCACCATCGGCCCGACGGCGGCCGCCGTGCCGCTGACCCTGGGCGCCATCCCGTTCCTGGCCCGCCTCGTGGAGACGGCGCTGCGGGAGGTCGACCCGGGCAAGGTGGAGGCCGCCTCCGCGATGGGGGCCAGCCGCGGTCAGGTGATCCGGGCGGTGCTGCTGCCCGAGGCGCTTCCGGGCCTGATCGCCGGCCTCACCGTCACCGTCGTCGCGCTCATCGGCTACTCCGCGATGGCCGGTGCTGTCGGTGGCGGGGGACTGGGCGACCTCGCCATCCGCTACGGCTACCAGCGGTTCGACATGACCGTGACCATCGCCTGCGTGCTGGTGCTCATGGCCCTGGTGGTCCTCGTGCAGTTCGTCGGGGACACCGCCGCCCGCCTCACCCGCCACTGACGGGGAGACGCCGCCGACCACCGGCGGCGTCCTCACCCCCCCCCCCACCCGCCCGGCACGGACCGGGCCCACCACCCGCCACGGCAGACCGCACCCGGTCGTGCCCAAGGCACCCCCTACCCGTGAACCCTCCCGAGAGGACCTGCCATGCCCCCCGCCGAGAGCTCCGCCACCCGTCCCACTCCCTCGCGCACCGCCGTCGCCCTGGCCGGACTGGCCCTGTCCGGGCTGGCGCTCACCGGCTGCGGCCGGGGTGACGCCTCGGCCGGCGACGTGCCGGTCGTGAAGGTGGCCGCGACGCCGACCCCGCACGCCGAGATCCTGCGCTTCGTCGACGACGAGGAGCTGGACGCCGAGAACGGATTCGAGCTGGAGGTCGAGGAGTTCACCGACTACGTGCAGCCGAACGTGGCACTGCACGAGGGCTCGGTGGACGCGAACTACTACCAGCACGAGCTCTTCCTGGAGAGCCAGGAGAAGGCCGCCGGGTACGACTTCGAGATCGTCGACGGGATCTCCAACCAGCCGATGGGCCTGTACTCCGAGAAGGTCGACAGCCTGGACGACCTGCCCTCGGGCGCCCGCGTGGCCGTCCCGAACGACCCCACCAACGGGGCCCGCGGTCTGTGGCTGCTCGAGGAGGAGGGCCTGATCGAGCTGGCCGACACCGGAGACACGCCGCCGACCCCCGAGGACGTGCGGAAGAACCCCCACGACCTCGAGTTCGTGCCGGTCGAGGCGGCCCAGACCGTGCGCTCGGTGGGGGACGTGGACGTCAGCGCCGTCCCCGGCAACTACGCCGTGGAGAACGGCCTGGAGGTGGACGAGGCGCTGGTCCGGGAGGAGCCGGACGACGAGCGCTTCGTCATCAACCTGGTCACCACCGCCGAGGAGGCCGACGACGAGCACCTGGCCGCCCTGGCAGAGGTCCTCCACGGACCCGAGGTGGGCGAGTTCATCCAGGACACCTGGCAGGGGACCGTCGTGCAGGTCGACTGAGCCGTCCGTCCCGGGGGGCAGGCGCCGCCCCCTCCGTCACCCAGCCTCACCACCCCGCTACATCCCACAGGAGAGAACCATGAATCCCACCCACCCCACCCGCCGCACCGTCCTCACGCTGACCGCCGCCTTCGCCTCCTCGATCACCCTCGGTGCCTGCGGCCGCGGGTCCGGGGGCGACACCCTGAGGGTGGGGGTCAACCCCGTGCCCCACGGGGAGATCCTCACCTTCGTCCGGGACGAGCTCGCCGCGGACGCGGGGCTGGAGATCGAGGTGGTCGAGTTCACCGACTACGTGCAGCCGAACGAGGCGCTGGACGCCGGCGACCTGGACGCCAACTACTTCCAGCACCAGCCCTACCTGGACGAGCAGGAGGAGGCCGCCGGGTACGACTTCACCAGCCTGGGCGCCGTGCACCTGGAGCCGCTGGGGGTGTACTCCGAGAAGGTCGACGACCTCGCCGGGCTCTCGAGCGGCAGCAAGATCGCCATCCCCAACGACCCCTCCAACGGTGGCCGCGCCCTGCGGCTGCTGGCCGACCAGGGCGTCCTGGAGCTCGAGGACACCGGGGACGCCGCCCCGACGGTGGGCGACGTGAAGGACGGCGGGCCGGAGATCACCGAGCTCGAGGCCGCCCAGCTGCCGCGCTCGCTGGGCGACGTGGACGCCGCCGTCATCAACGGCAACTACGCCATCGAGGCCGACCTCAGGCCCACCGACGACGCGCTCGCGCTCGAGGAGGCGGAGGGCAACCCGTACGCCAACCTGCTGGTCGTGCGCACCGAGGATGCCGAGGACCCGCGGCTGAAGAAGCTGGCGAAGCTGCTGGCCGGCAAGGAGGTGGCCGAGTTCATCCGCTCCGAGTACGACGGCACGGTCGTGCCCGCCGAGTGAGGCTCACTCGGCGGCGGTCCGCAGCTCCTCGGAGATCTCGTCCATGAAGCGGACGCAGAGGCTGCCGCCGGCGACCGGGCCGCCGGCGAGCAGGCCGTCGGCGCCCATGACGAACGCCGTCGGGGTGCTCCACAACTGCATGGTCTGCCGCAGGCGCTGGTCCTCGTCGTAGGCGACCACCCCGTGCTCCGGGCGGGCCGGGTGGTCGGGTGCCGAGGGAGTGGTGGTGACGGTCAGGACGCCGACGTGCGGGAACTCCTCGGCGAACTCCTCGGCCCGCTCCAGGGCCGTGGTGCAGCCGCCGCAGCCCAGGCTCACGTAGAGCACCAGCCACGCCTTCTGGCGGGCCAGGTCGCGCAGGTGCAGCGGGCCCTCGTCGCTCTCCACCTGCACGTACGGGATGGGGGTGCGCAGGTAGTCGAGCTCCTCCTGCGGCGCCTCCTGGGTGACGGCCTCGTCGCCCGGCTGCGGGTCCCGCACCGCACCGGCGTCGCGGGCCGAGGACGACCCGCCGCCGATCAGCCAGGTGAGGGCCACCGCCGCGGCCAGGACCGGCAGCCACCACCAGAGCCCGGTGCCCGTGAGCAGGCGGCCGATCACGCTGCCGCCGGCGGCCGCGTCCGCGACCGTCACGACGCCCAGCGCGACCAGCACCAGGTTGCGGACGACGGTGCTGCGGGTCACCTCGCCCTGTCCGAGCGCCCCGAAGCAGCCGCAGGTCACCGGCACGTCGAAGCCCAGGGCGCGCACGATGAGCACCGTGTAGACGATGCCGAGCAGCAGGGCGGCCACGGCCGGCAGCCAGTACCAGGGGGCTGGCAGGAGCAGCAGGGCCAGGGCGAGGAGGATCTCGCCGGGGCCCAGCAGGGCGGGGGCCTTCATCCGCACCAGCCAGGCCGGGAGCCGCAGCTGGTGGAAGGCGCTCTCGGTGCTCTCGGGGGCACCCAGCTTGGTCACACCACTGGTGCCGTACATGGCGGCGAGAAGGACCCCGGCTCCGGCGGCGGCATCGGGCAGGAGGGAGGTGTCACTCATGGGGGCATTCTCCCTCAGTCCGGAGGGAGGTCGGTGCGCCGACGTATCCCGGGTCATCATCGCGCCGCAGCCACGCGGACGGCAGGGGCCGACTCGGCGTGGAGCCCGTCCCGGCCCCTTCGGCGGGGCAGGGAGCGAGCCGACCACCGGCACAGGGACAATGGACGCAGTTCGTGAACAGTCGACGAAGGGACACACACATGACCTACCCGCCGCAGAACAACGGCTACCCGCAGCAGGGTGGCCAGCCGCAGGGCTACCCCCAGCAGGGTCACGGCCAGCAGGGGGACTTCCCGAACGCCCCGCGGATGGACGACCAGTACGGGCAGCACGACGGTCGCCGTCCGGTGGGCAAGCCGAAGCCCGTTCGGACCGCCGTCAAGCTCATGTGGCTGGGTGCCGTCCTGTCC
Organism: Kytococcus sp. Marseille-QA3725; assembly: GCF_054950055.1. Classification (NCBI taxonomy): domain Bacteria; kingdom Bacillati; phylum Actinomycetota; class Actinomycetes; order Micrococcales; family Kytococcaceae; genus Kytococcus; species Kytococcus sp. Marseille-QA3725. Next base: position 466,511 of record NZ_JBUCLA010000001.1, read on the forward strand.
CTGCTGGGCCTGCTGCCGGGTCTGTTCATGCAGGACCAGATCCGGGAGAACGCCAAGCAGCAGGCCGAGGCGAGGGGTGAGGCACTGGACTCGAGTGCCCTCGACGCGGCCGTGGCGATCGGCATCGGGACGGCGATCGTCCTCGGCCTCATCGGTGCCCTGCTCTGGGTCCTGCACGCCTGGGCCAACAGCAAGGGCATGAACTGGGCCCGCATCACCGGGACCATCCTGGGCGTGCTGTACATCGTGTTCACCCTGGGCGGTCTGCTCCTGGGCTCTGCCATGGGGACTGGCGGCAACCTCCTGGGCACGATCATCAGCCTGCTCACCGCGGCCCTCGCCGCGGTCATCATCTTCCTGATGTGGCGGCCGGAGAACCGCGCCTTCTACGGCAAGTTCTGACGCACTGACCCCCGGACACGCCCGGTACGCCGGTGGCCCGGTCGAGCGGAACGGCCCGACCCCTCGCCGAGGGGTCGGGCCGTCTTCGTGCGCGGGCCGGCCTCGGCGGCCGTGGGGCGGCCCGTTTCTGCGGTCGCCGTGGGCAGGAGAGCCGGGGCCGTCGGACCCGACCCCCCGGAGATGTGTGCCCACGTTCCAGAACCTCCCCGGAGAACCCGCACCTCTGGAACGCAGACACACTTTTGTGCCGATGTGCCGATGTGCCGATGTGCCGGTGCGTGAGTGAGCGCGGTGCCTGTACGTGGGTTCGGCCCTGGTGGGTGTTGGCGAGCACGGGCGCGGGCTCGGCTCTGATGGGCGTGGGAGCGGGGAGTGAGGAACCCGCGTCGGCCTCGGTCACCGGTGCCGGGAAGCCGCTCGCACGCGGGCCACGAGACGGTCACCCGCGCCGGCGCCCCCGAGATCGGGCCACACGACGCGGACGACACCGAGACCGAGCTCGCGGCGCGCGTCCTCCCGGACCTTCTTCCCGCCCTTGCGCCCCGTCGTACTTGACGGTGCCGTCGAACTCCACGGCGACACCGAGCTCCTCGACCAGCAGGTCCAACCGGTAGCGGCCCCGGCTCGTCTGCACCGTCACCTGCGCACGAGGCGCCAACCCGCCGGCCACCAGTGCCAGGCGGGTGCGCGTCTCCCCGACGGACTCGCTCCGGGCATCGGCCAGGGCGAGCGCCCGCCGAAGGACCACGACGTTGCGCAGACCGGGACGGCGAACGGCCCGGCCCCACCGCGGGGACCGGGCCGTTCCACGTGCGGGGGCTCAGCACTCGATGACGTTCACCGCCAGCCCGCCGCGCGCGGTCTCCTTGTACTTCACCTTCATGTCCGCGCCGGTGTCGCGCATCGTCTTGACCACCTTGTCCAGGCTGACGATGTGCGAGCCGTCCCCGCGCAGGGCGGTGCGGGCCGCGCTGATCGCCTTCACCGAGGCCACCGCGTTGCGCTCGATGCAGGGGATCTGCACCAGACCGCCCACTGGGTCGCAGGTGAGGCCCAGGTTGTGCTCCATGCCGATCTCCGCGGCGTTCTCCACCTGCAGCGGGTCACCACCGATGACCTGCGCGAAGGCACCGGCCGCCATCGAGCAGGCGGAGCCGACCTCGCCCTGACAGCCGACCTCGGCGCCGGAGATGGAGGCGTTCTCCTTGAAGATGATCCCCACCGCGCCGGCGGTGAGCAGGAAGTCGACGACCCCCTCGTCGTCCGCGCCCGGGATGAAGTTGGCGTAGTAGTGCAGGACGGCGGGGATGATGCCGGCCGCCCCGTTGGTAGGGGCGGTCACCACGCGGCCGCCGGAGGCGTTCTCCTCGTTGACCGCCAGCGCGTAGACGGTGATCCAGTCCATGCCCGACAGGGGGTCGGCCGCCTCCTCGTCGGCCTCCTTGAGCGCCTCCCACAGCGAGGGGGCGCGGCGCGGGACCTTCAGCCCGCCGGGCAGCGTGCCCTCGGCGTGCGTGCCGTTGTGCACGCACTCCTTCATGACCTCCCAGATCTCCAGCAGGCCGGCACGGATCTCCTCCTCGGAGCGCCACACCTTCTCGTTCTCCAGCACCACCTGCGGGATCGTCATGCCGGTCTTGCGGCAGATCTCCAGCAGCTGGTCACCGGTGGTGAAGTGGTGGGGCAGGGGGGTCTCGTCCTCGACGATGGAGGAGCTGCCGTCCGCGTTCTCGTTCACCACGAAGCCACCGCCGACCGAGTAGTAGACGTGCTCGCTGAGCACCTCGTCGTCGGCGTCGTAGGCGGTGAAGCTCATGCCGTTGGGGTGCACGGGCAGCGTCTTGCGGCGGTGCAGCACCAGGTCGCGGTCCTCGTCGAAGGTGATCTCGCGCCCACCGTTCAGGGGCAGCCGCTTCTCGGTGCGGATGCGCTCCAGGGTCCCCTCCACGGCGCGCGGGTCGCAGATCTCGGGACGCTCGCCGGCCAGGCCGAGCAGCACGGCCTTGTCGGACCCGTGGCCGACGCCGGTCGCCCCCAGCGAACCGTAGAGTTGGGCGTGGATCCGCTCGACCCGGTCCAGGACACCCTCCTCGCCGAGGCGCTCGGCGAACAGGACGGCCGCGCGCATCGGGCCGACGGTGTGCGAGCTCGACGGGCCGATGCCGATCGAGAACAGGTCGAACACGCTCAGTGCCACTGTCACTCCTTGGGGGGGGGGGGGGGGGGGGGGGGGGGGGGGGGGGGGGGGGGGGGGGGTCGGGGCACCCGCGGTGGCGGGCAGGGAAGAGTCTCCCACCCCAGGTGGGGCACGGGCCACATGAAGAGGCCCGGGTCGGACCGCTGCTCTACCATGGGGCGCCCCGCCTGATGGGGCGCTGCCGCGCCCGCGACCACCCGGAGGACCCCGATGACCCCGCCCTGCTCCCGACCGGGTCCCGTGGCGCTGCGCCGGCGCGTGCTGGCGGCGTCGGCGGCGGCCCTCGCCTCCGGCTGGCTGCTCACCGGGTGCGGCGACGTCTCGATCGGGATCGGCGGGTCGCCGGAGGAGTCCTCGGCGCAGGGCCGGTCGTCGACCTCGGGGGAGGACACGGCGGAACCCACCCGGGACGACGGGCCCTCGACCGACGACTCGTCGCCCGAGCCGACCGACACCACCGACACGCAGGACGGTGCTCCCGACGAGTCCTCCGGGGCGGCCGACCCGTCGGCCCCCGCGTCCACGGAGCCGGAGGACCCGGCGTCGTCCGGTGACGACGCCCAGCCGACCTCCCAGGAGCCGGCACCCGAGGAGTCCCCGGGCGACGAGACCGGTGGGTCGCCGACGAGCGACTCGTCCTCGGACGACTCGTCCGCGAGCGGGTCCGCCTCCGGGGACGGCGAGGCCGCGGACGCCCGCGGCAAGGTCGTCGAGGAGCCCGCGATCCCGCACCGTGGCCAGGCCTACCGTTGGCCGTCGGGCGTCGTCGTCCACGTGACCGAGGGGGAGTCCTACGTCCCCTCGTCGGCCGCGGCCGGCACGGAGGGCTTCAGCCAGTTCGAGCGCTACGAGGTGACGCTCACCAATCGCGCCCCGGAGACCTTCCGGCTGAGCGACTTCCGCCTCGGGGCCCAGAGCGCCGGGGAGCCGGCCTCCCGCGTGTTCGACGCCGGGAACGGCATCAACTCGCTGCCGGCGCGCGACCTGGCCACGGGGGAGACCGCCACCTTCCCGGTGGTCTTCGGCGTCAAGGATCCGGAGGACACGGTGCTCGACGTGGTGCAGGCCTTCGAGCTGTCCGACCGGGTGGTCTTCCTGCCGCCCGCGGACGACGACGAGAGCGCCGACACCGAGAGCACCGAGAGCAGCGACGCCGAGGAGGCCTCCCCGTCGGACGAGGGCTGAGCCGCCCCCTCTCAGTGGCGGAGGCCCCGCTCAGCGGTAGAGCGCGTCGATCTGCGCGGCGTACTTCCCGGCCACCACGGACCGGCGCACCTTGAGCGTCGGGGTGAGTTCCCCGCCCTCCATCGTGAACGGCTCGTCGGCCACCACCACGTGGGTGATCCGCTCGTAGCGGGCCAGCTCCGAGGTCAGCTCCGCCACCCGGTGCGAGACCTCCTTGCGCAGCGTCGCAGGGTCGGTCCCCGGCATCTCCTCGTCCACCGCGGCCCGGTCCAGCGAGACCACGGCCGTCAGGTAGGGCCGCCCGTCGCCGACCACCATCGAGTACTCGATGAGGGCGTCGCTCTCGAGGAGGCCCTCGATGGCCGCGGGCGCGATGTTCCGGCCGCCGTCGGTGACGATCAGCTCCTTCGAGCGGCCGGTCAGGGAGAGGAAGCCGTCCTCGTCGAGGCGGCCGAGGTCACCGGTGCGGAACCACCCGTCCTCGGTGAACGCCTCCGGGCTCGGGTCGGTGCCGTCGGCGTTCGGCAAGTAGCCGGCGAACACGCCGTCCCCGCGCACCTGGATCTCGCCGACGCCGGGCAGATCGGGGGCGTCGGCCTGCGGCACGATGCGCACCTCCATGCCCTCGATCGGCGTGCCCACGGTGCCGAACCGCCACTCCCGCACACCGGGGCAGGCCACCACCGGGGAGGTCTCGGACAGGCCGTAGCCCTGCGAGACGAGCAGGTCCGCGGCCAGCAGGAACTCCTCGACCTCCCGGCGCAGCGCCGCCCCGCCGACGGCCATGCAGGTCTTCGGGCCGCCCAGCACGTCGCGGATGCGGTGGAGCACCACCCGGTCGGCCACCCGGTAGGCGACCTCGGTCAGGGGGTGCACGCGCTCACCGCCGTGGCGGGCCAGGTTGCGCCGCAGGCCCACCCGCATCGCCCAGTCGAAGAGGCGGCGGGTGGCGGCGTTCCGGTCGGCGTTCTGGTGGGCACCGGCGTAGACCCGCTCGTAGAGCCGGGGAACGCTCACCATCACCTGCGGCTGCGCCGCAGCGAGCAGCGGCTGCACCTCGCGCGGGTTGCGGCAGTAGGCGATGGTGAGGGCCTGCTGCACGCCGAAGGCGGTCCATGCGCGCTCGAGCGCGTGGGACAGCGGCAGGAAGCTCAGCGAGCGCTGACCGGGGGTGAAGTCGAAGCGGTCCTCGATGGTGTGGAACTGGGTGGTCAGGTTCCGGTGCGTCAGCGGGACGGCCTTGGGGGTGCCGGTGGTGCCGGAGGTGTAGAGGATCGTCGCGACGGCGTCGAGCTCCGCGTCGGCCACCCGGCGGGTGACCTCCCGGTGCACCTGCTCGGGGGCCGCGTGCCCGGTCGTGATCGCCTCCTCGAGGTCGACCACGGGTACGCCGAGCGCCTTCCTGGCCGTCGCGGTCGCCGCCGGGGAGCACTCGACGGCCAGGACGCCGCGCAGCGCCTCGGCGTCCACCAGTGCGGTGACGCGCTCCAGCTCCTCGTCCCCGAGGACGGCCACCACCGTCGCCCGGCTGTGCTCCAGGACGTAGCGCTTCTGGGCGGTGCTGGAGGTCAGGTGCACCGGCACCACGGTGGCGCCGGCCGACATCGCGCCGTAGTCCACCACGGACCACGCGGGGCAGTTGGGGGAGACGATCGCGACCCGCGCCCCTGTGCGCAGCCCGGCGTCCACCAGGTAGGCGGCGAGGTCCAGGGCGCGGCGCTCGAACTGCTCGTAGGTCCACTCCTGCCAGTCGCCGTCGACCAGCTCCCGCTGCGCGACCACCCCCGGATGGGCCGCGGCGGCGTCGCGGAGGTGCTGGGGCAGCGGGGCGAGCGTCGGCATGGCGACAGGGTACGGGGCGGGTGCCGTCCCCGCCGCCGCGTGGGCCCGCGGGCGCGTGGAACCATGGCGCCATGACACCGGACCGGGCCGCAGTGCGCCGCATGCAGACGGTGGCCACCGGCCTGCTGGTGCTGGCCGCGGTGGTCTTCGTGCTCACCCCCTCCGACGGTCCCTGGGGCTACCTGCACGCCACGGCCGAGGCGTCGATGGTGGGGGCGATCGCCGACTGGTTCGCCGTCACCGCCCTCTTCCGGCACCCGCTGGGCGTGCCGGTGCCGCACACCGCGATCATCCCGCGGCGCAAGGACGAGATCGGGGAGGCCCTGGAGTCCTTCGTGGCCACCAACTTCCTGACGCCCGGCACCGCGGCGGACCGCTGGGTGCGCGCCGGGGTGACCGCCCGCGTGGCTCGGTGGACGGCGGACCCGCCCCACGCGCGGTCGGTGGTCACCGAGGCGCTGCCGGCCCTGCGGCGTGCCCTGCGCGCCGCCGACCGGGCGACGGTCCAGGAGCTGGCCGGCGAGCACCTGCTGCCGCGGCTGGCCCGGGAGCCGCTGGCACCGCTGGCAGGTCGCTGGCTGGAGGAGGTCGTGCGCAGCGGCTCGCACCGGCGGCTGGTGGACCTGGGGGTCGACGAGGTGGTCGCCTGGCTGGAGGCGAACCCCGAGCGGGTGCAGTTCATCGTCCGCACGCGCGCACCGTGGTGGTCGCCGCAGTGGGTCGACGACGCGGTAGTCACCCGCATCCAGGAGGAGCTCCTCGGCTGGGCGCGCGACGTCCAGCGCACGCCGGACCACCGCATCCGGGCCAGCGTCGACGACCTGCTGGCCGACCTCGCCCGGGACCTGCAGCACGACCCGGCCACCGCGGAGGCCATGGCCCGCGTGCAGGAGCGCATCCTCACCGACCCGTCGACCGCCGCCACCGTCGCCGACCTCTGGGAGGGCCTGGCCCTGGTGCTCCTGGAGGCGCTGGAGGACCCCGACGGGCCGCTGCCGGCCCGGCTGGCCGCCGCCCTGGCCGACGGGGCAGGGGGCCTGGCGGAGGACACTGATGCCTGCTCCGCGCTGGACCGCCGCAGCGCGGAGGTCGTGGGCGGTCTGGTGGACCGGCACGGTGCCGAGCTGGCCGGCGTGATCTCCGAGACCGTCAGCCGCTGGGACGCCACCGAGACCTCCCGGCTGCTCGAGGGCTACGTCGGCAAGGACCTGCAGTTCATCCGCATCAACGGCACGGTCGTCGGTGGTCTGGTGGGCCTCCTCCTGCATGTCCTCGGACAGTTGACGTGACCAGCACGTAGACTCCCGGCGTCCCAGACCAGCCCGACCGCCCTTGGGGGTGACCTGTGTTCGCCTTGATCCTGGCGCACCTCGTGGCCGCCCTCTGCGCGCCCGTGCTGGTGCGTGCGCTGGGCTCCAGGGCGTTCCTGCCGCTCTCGCTGCCCTCGGTGGCCGCGGTGGTCTACCTCGTGTCGAAGACGCCCGTCGTGCACGGTGGCGCAGCGGACCACCCGCACCACGCCGTGGGGGAGGGCCTCGGCGCGCTGCCGCCGGCCGTCACCGAGAGCTGGTCCTGGGTGCCCCAGCTGGGCATGGACCTCGTCTTCCGCCTGGACGCGCTGAGCTGGCTGCTCGCGATGGTCGTGGCGGCGATCGGCACCCTGGTGCTGGTCTACTGCGTCGGCTACTTCGAGGACGACGAGCCGGGGCTGGGCCTCTTCGCCGGCTCCCTCACCGCCTTCGCCGGCGCGATGCTCGGCCTGGTCACCACCGACAACCTGGTGGTCCTCTACGTCTTCTGGGAGCTCACCTCGGTGCTGAGCTTCCTGCTCATCGGCCACCGCATCACCTCGCGGCACTCCCGCTCCGCGGCGATGGAGGCGCTCGTCATCACCGCCAGCGGCGGACTGGCGATGCTCGTGGGCATCATCGGCCTGGGGCAGGCCGCCGGCACCTACTCGATCAGCGGTCTGCTCGCTGACCCGCCGGCCGCCGGCACCCTCGTGACCGCCTCGGTGGTGCTGCTGCTGGCCGGTGCCATCACCAAGTCGGCGATGGTCCCCTTCCACTTCTGGCTCCCCGGGGCCATGGCCGCGCCCACCCCGGTGAGCGCCTACCTGCACGCCGCGGCGATGGTGAAGGCCGGCATCTACCTGATCGCCCGCTTCGCCCCGGCCTTCTCCCACCTCGAGGTGTGGCAGTGGACCGTCCTGCTGCTGGGCGGGCCGACGATGCTGCTGGGTGCGTGGCGCTCGCTGCGGCAGGTCGACATCAAGCTCGTCCTGGCCTACGGCACGGTCAGCCAGCTGGGCTTCCTCGTGCTCGTGGTGGGACACGGCACGCAGGACGCGGCCCGCGCCGGCCTCGTGCTGCTGCTCGCCCACGCGCTGTTCAAGGGCTCGCTCTTCCTGGTGGTCGGTGCGATCGACCACTGCACCGGCACCCGTGACCTGCGGCGTCTCTCCGGGCTGTCGCGCTCCATGCCGGTGCTGTTCGTCACCGCGTGCATCTCGGCCGCCTCGATGGCCGGTCTGCCGCCGCTGCTCGGCTTCGTCAGCAAGGAGGGCGCCTACACGGTGCTCAACCCGGTCGAGCACGGCTGGACGACGCCCACCGGGCTGGCCTTCTGGTTCGTCCTCGTCGGCTCGATGATGACCTTCGCCTACTCGGCCCGCTTCGTCTGGGGCGCCTTCCGCACCCAGCGCACCAAGCCGGTCACCGAGGTGCACGCCCCGGGCTTCTTCCTGCAGGCCAGCCCGGTGGTGCTGGCGGTGGGCACCGTCGTGCTGGGTCTGTTCAGCAAGACCCTGCTGGAGCCGGTCGTCGCCCACTACGCGGGCTTCTGGCCGGCCTCGGAGCACCCGCTGCACCTGGGCCTGTGGCACGGCTGGAACGTCGTGCTGCTGTTCACCGCGCTCACGATCGCCGTCGGTGTGGTGCTGCACCTGGCCCGCCGCCAGGTCAACGGATTCCAGCGCGGGCTCGTCGCCCTGGACCTGCCCGGAGCGCAGCGGGGCTTCCTGCTGTCCATGCGCAGCGTGGACCGGGTGGCGCTCGAGGTCACCGGCCTGTTCCAGCGCGGTTCGCTGCCGGTCACCCTCGGCATGATCTTCCTGGTGGCCATGGTGGTTCCGGCCGTCGTGATGGCCGTTCAGGGTGTTCCGCTGCCGACCGACCTGCGCCTCATGGACTCCTGGGCCCAGCTCGGCGTCGCGCTCGTGACGACGGCCGCCGGCATCTGGGCGGCCCGCTCCACCCGCCGCCTGCGCGCCGTCATCCTGGCCGGCGTGACCGGCTACGGCTCGGCCGTGCTCTTCATGCTCTACGGCGCCCCGGACCTCGCCCTCACCCAGCTGATGGTGGAGAGCATCTCCATCGTGGTGTTCATCCTGGTGCTGCGCCGCATGGCGGGACAGTTCCCGGACACCCCGCGCCCGTTGGAGAAGGTCGCCCGGGTGCTCATCTCCGTGGGCGTGGCGGCCGTCCTGTTCGTCGTGGCGCTGGTGGCTGCGAACTCGCGAGGACACGTCCCGGCCAGCCGGGGCCTGCTCGAGACCGCGTACACCAAGGGCGGGGGCCACAACGTGGTCAACGTGATCCTGGTGGACACGCGAGGCTGGGACACGATGGGTGAGATCGCCGTCGTCCTCGTCTGCGCCACCGGTGTGGCCAGCCTGGTCTTCCTCCGCGAGGAGGTGCTGGAGACCGCCCGGGCCGCGGCGTCCTTCTCCCGCAACCGCCGCTCGGTGCACCTGGAGGCCGACACCCAGGGCAGCCGCTGGCTGGCCGACGCGAGCCGCATGAAGACCACCCGCCGCTCGGCGGTGCTGGAGGTGCTCACGCGCCTGGTCTTCCACTCGATGATGCTGTGGAGCCTGTTCGTCCTGCTCGTGGGTCACGACGCCCCAGGCGGTGGGTTCGCCGGTGGCCTCCTGGCCACCCTGGCCCTGACCGTCCGCTACCTGGCCGGTGAGGCCGACGAGCTGCGCGCCGCAGCGCCGGTGCTCTCGGGCACGCTCATGGGCGCGGGGCTCTTCCTGGCCGTCAGCACCGGTGTGCTGGGCATGGTCGCCGGCGGGGAGCCGCTGCAGAGCTGGGTGTTCGACCTGCACCTGCCCCTGCTCGGTGGGCTGCACCTGGTCACCCCGGCCTTCTTCGACATCGGCGTGTACCTCGTCGTGCTGGGCATGGGCGTCGGCCTGCTGACCAGCCTCGGTGCCGGTGTCGACCGCCAGATCGAGGCCGAGCGGGGCGAGAGCCACCGCGACGCCCTGAGCCGCCACGCCGACGACGAGTTCGTCCGCTACGGCCTGCGCCACACCGAGCGCCCCGTCGAGCGTCCGGAGTTCGAGGCATGACCGATCCCATGACCCCCTCGCTGGCCCTGCTGGCCGCCGGCGCCGTCCTCGTCGGGTGCGGTGTCTACCTGCTCCTGGCCCGGTCGATCGTCCGCATGCTCATCGGCTTCGTGCTGGTGGGCAACGGCGTGAACCTCCTGTTCCTCAGCGCGTCCGCGCCTCCCGGGGAGCCGCCGCTCATCGGACAGGTGCCCGCCGAGGACATGGCCGACCCGCTGCCACAGGCGATGATGCTGACCGCCATCGTCATCTCGCTCGGGCTCGTCTCGTTCCTGCTGGCCCTGGCGCACCGCTCCTGGCAGCTCAGCGGCACCGACCGCGTCACCCACGACCCCGAGGACCTGCGCATCGTGCTGCGTGCCGACCGCAACGACATGTCCGGTTCGCAGTTCCAGGGCGACGACGACCTCACCCCGGACGACGTCGACGACGCCGACATCGACGAGGAGGGCGACCACTACATGGAGGCCGCCGTCCGCCGGTTCAAGGAGCGCCGCCGGGAGATCCGCCGCCACCGCGCGCGGGCCTTCCAGCCGCTCGACGACGAGCAGCCGCCGGTCGACTCCCGGGGAGGTGACCGGTGAGCGACGTGAACCTGTCCTTCATCGCCCCGCTGGTGGTGATGCTGCCGCTGCTCGCTGCCGGTGTGACGCTGGCCGTCGGCCGGCACACCGTGGCCCAGCGCGTCATCTCGACCGTCGTGGTGGCGACCTGCCTGTTCGGCTCCGGCCTGCTGCTGTGGGCGGCGGACACCCGGGGGCCGCAGGTGGTGGCGACCGCCGGGTGGATCCCCTACGAGGGCATCGTGCTGGTGGTCGACCGGCTCTCGGCCGTCATGCTCATCGTCGGCTTCACGGTCATCCTCGGGGTGCTCTGGTACTCCAACGCCGAGGGGCGGGAGTCCTTCGACCAGGAGGCCGGCGGCAAGGCCCCGCTGGCGATCTTCCACCCCTCGCTGCTGGTGCTCGCGGCGGGCGTGGCCACCACCTTCGTCTCCGGCGACCTGTTCCACATGTACGTCGGCTTCGAGGTGCTCCTCGGCGCGAGCTTCGTGCTGCTGACCATCGGTGGCACGGCCTCCCGCGTGCGCGCCGGCGTCACCTACGCCTTCGTCTCCCTGCTCAGCTCGACGGTCTTCCTGTTCGCCGTGGCCATGGTCTACACGGCCACCGGCACCGTGAACCTCGCCGAGGTCTCGCTGCGGATGGCCGAGCTGCCGCAGGGCACGCAGGTGATGCTGCAGTCGCTGCTGCTGGTCGGGTTCGCCGTCAAGGCGGCCGTCTTCCCGATGTCGAGCTGGCTGCCGGACTCGTACCCGACGGCACCGGCACCGGTCACCGCCGTCTTCGCGGGACTGCTCACCAAGGTGGGCGTGTACGCGATGATCCGGGTGCAGACGCTCGTCTTCCCCGACGGGATCCTGCAGGACCTGCTGCTTTGGGCCGCCCTGCTGACGATGCTCGTGGGCATCCTCGGCGCCGTCGCCCAGACGGAGATCAAGCGCATGATCAGCTTCACGCTGGTCAGCCACATCGGCTACATGCTCTTCGGCCTGGCCATCGGCACGGCCGCGGGTGTCGCCGCCGCGATCTTCTACGTCGTCCATCACATCCTCATCCAGGCCACGCTCTTCCTGGTGACGGGCATGGTGCAGCGCCGCACCGGCGTGAGCACGCTGGACCGCCTGGGCGGGCTCATCCGCACCGCCCCGTGGATCGCGGTGCTGTGGTTCATCCCCGCCATGAACCTCGCGGGCATCCCGCCCTTCTCGGGCTTCATCGGCAAGGTCGGCCTCATGCGGGCCGGCGCCGAGGTCGGCACCCCGATGATGTGGCTGCTCATCGTCGGCAGCGTGGTCACCTCCGTGCTCACGCTGTACGCGATCGCCAGGACCTGGGCCAAGTCCTTCTGGGGCGCCCCGAGCCGGGCCGAGGGCATGGGCCAGGAGGCCGTGCCGCTGGGGCCGGGGCTCTTCCTGCCCACCGGCACGCTGGTCCTGGTGGGCCTGGCGCTGACGGTGTTCGCCGGGCCGATCTACGGCGTCTGCGAGCGGGCCGCGGAGGACCTGGTGAACCCGGCCGCCTACATCGGGGCGGTCTCCGACGCGGCCTCCGCCATGGAGGCGGAGTACCCGACGGACGGGGGCCACTGATGACGCGTCGCATCCAGATCCTGCCGCTGCTGTGGCTGGTGCTCCTGTGGGTCATCGCCTGGGGCTCCTACTCGCCGATGATCCTGTTCGGCGGGCTGGCCCTCGGGCTCCTCGTGACCCTCGCGTCGCCGCTGCCGAGGCTGCGCCTCAACGCCACCCTGCGCCCCTGGGCGCTGGTGGTGCTGGTGGCGGTCTTCCTGAAGGACCTCGTGAAGGCCGTGTGGGACGTGAGCCTGCTGGTCCTGCTGCCGGGGCGCAGCACGGACGCCGCCGTCGTGGTGGTGCGCTTCGCCGCGGACGAGGAGCTGTTCCAGACCATCACCTCGGAGATGATCACCCTGGTGCCCGGCACGATGGTGATCGACCTGGACGAGCAGACACGGGTGGCGCACGTCCACTGCCTGGGGGTCCGCGACGCCGCGGACGCCGAGACCGTCCGGCAGGAGTGCCTGGAGCAGGAGCGGAGGGTGCTGGCCGCCTTCGACGCCGACTACCGCCGGGAGGACCGATGAACGAGATCACGACCTGGCTGCTGGCCGCCTCCGCCGGGGTGCTGGTGGTGGCCGCCGCCGTGGCCATGGTGCGCATCCTGCGGGGTCCCACGGCGCTGGACCGCATGGTGGGCTCCGACGTGCTGGTCAGCGTGCTGCTCGGCTTCTTCTGCCTCATCGGTGCCTGGTGGCTGGTGCCGCAGGTGACCACCGTGATGGTCTCGCTGTCGCTGGTGGCCTTCCTGGGTGCCGTGGCGGCCGGCCGGTACGCCGCGCGCGACCGGGACCGCGGCTGGGCCAAGGACGAGCGGGTGGACATGTCCGCGGACGGGAGGCCCTCGTGAACGACGTCCTCCAGGTCCTCGGCGGCGTGCTCATGCTGCTGGGCTCCCTGCTCTCGGTGATCGCGGCGATCGGGCTGCTGCGCTTCCCCGACCTCCTGACCCGCATGCACGCGGCCACCAAGCCGCAGACGCTCGGCCTGGTGCTGCTCGGGGCGGGGCTGGCCCTGTTCATCCGCGAGTGGCCGGTCTGGGGTGCGATCTTCCTGACCGTCCTCTTCCAGTTCCTCACCGCCCCGGTGGCCGCCCACATGGTGGGCCGAGGGGCGCTGCGCACGGGGCAGGTGCGTCTCCCGCTGTACGAGGACGCCGAGGTGGCCACGGAGTCGGAGGCCGCCGACTCCGTCGCCCGGACCCATGACTGAGGGGGCGCGGGGACGCAGGAGGCCGGACGGCGACCAGGGGCAGGGCCGCAGGGGTGCCCCCGGTCGCAGGGGTGGTCGTGGACGCGGTCGCGGGCGGGGCCGTGGTCCGGGTGGCCCGCGGCGTCGTGGCCCGCGTCCGCTGACGCCGGAGCAGGTCGAGGCGCGCCGGGCGTCGGTGCCGGAGCTGACCTGGCCCGACCTGCCGGTGGTCGACCGCAAGGACGACCTGGCCGCCGCCATCCGCGACCACCAGGTGGTCGTCGTCGCCGGTGAGACCGGCTCGGGCAAGACCACGCAGCTGCCCAAGATCTGCCTGGAGCTCGGGCGCGGTGTCACGGGCACGATCGGGCACACCCAGCCCCGGCGCATCGCGGCGCGCTCGGTGGCCGACCGCATCGCGCACGAGCTGGGGGTCGAGCTCGAGGACCCGACCGGCCCGGTCGGCTACCAGGTGCGCTTCACCGACATGACCAGCCCGCAGACGCTGGTCAAGGTCATGACCGACGGCATCCTGCTCAACCAGATGCAGTTCGACCGCGACCTGCGCGCCTACGACACCCTCATCATCGACGAGGCGCACGAGCGCAGCCTGACCATCGACTTCATCCTGGGCTACCTGCACCAGCTGCTGCCGCGGCGCCCGGACCTGAAGGTGATCATCACCTCGGCCACGATCGACCCGCAGCGCTTCGCCGACCACTTCGCCGAGGCGGTCGGGGGAGAGGTGCCGGTCGTCGAGGTCTCGGGGCGCACCTACCCGGTGGAGGTGCGCTACCGCCCGCTCAGCACCCTGGACACCTCCAACCCGAACGCGCTGGAGGACCCCGAGGGCTACGACGAGAGCACCTACTCCGAGGAGGAGATCGACCAGGTCACCGGCATCGCCGAGGCGGTGCAGGAGCTCTGGACCGAGGCCGTGCCCGCCGACGACCCGCGCCCGCAGGACCGCGACATCCTGGTGTTCTGCTCCGGTGAGCGGGAGATCCGCGACGCGGTCGACGGGCTGGAGGGGCTGAAGCTGCCGGGCACCGAGATCGTGCCGCTCTACGGGCGCCTCTCGGCCGCCGAGCAGCAGCGCGTCTTCAAGCCGCACAACAAGCGGCGGGTGGTGCTGGCCACCAACGTGGCCGAGACCTCGCTGACCGTGCCCGGCATCCGCTACGTGGTGGACACCGGGACCGCGCGCATCTCGCGCTACTCCCAGCGCCTGAAGGTGCAGCGCCTGCCGATCGAGAAGATCTCGCAGGCCTCGGCCAACCAGCGCGCGGGCCGCTCGGGGCGCGTGAGCGCGGGCATCTGCATCCGCCTGTACTCCCAGGAGGACTTCGAGGCCCGGCCGGAGTTCACCGACCCGGAGATCCAGCGCACCTCGCTGGCCAGTGTCATCCTGCAGATGGCGCACCTCGGGCTGGGTGACGTCCAGCGCTTCGCCTTCGTCGACGCGCCGGACGCCCGGCAGGTGACCGACGGTCTGCGGCTGCTGCACGAGCTCGGGGCGGTCACGCGTCAGACAGCCTCCACGGGGGGAGTGGTGCGGCTCACCGAGGAGGGGCGCCAGCTGGCCTCCATCCCCGCCGATCCGCGGCTGGCCCGCATGCTCCTGGAGGCCCACCGGCGCGGGGCGCTGGCCGAGGTGCTGGTGATCGTGTCCGGGCTGTCGATCCAGGACCCGCGCGAGCGGCCGGCCGAGAAGCGCGAGCGTGCCGATCAGCTGCACGCGCGGTTCAAGGACGAGAACTCCGACTTCGTCGCCCTGCTGAACCTCTGGGCCTACGTGCGGGAGCGCAAGGGCAGCCTCTCGGGCTCGGCCTTCCGCCGGATGTGCCACGCCGAGTTCCTGCACTACCTGCGTCTGCGCGAGTGGGTGGACGTGCACCACCAGCTGCGCAGCGTGGTCAAGGGCCTGGGCTGGGAGGACTCCTCGGTCGGCGTCGAGGCGGACCGCACCCGCGGCCGCGACGACGGCTTCGCCCCCGTGGACCCGGCCAAGGCGGAGGTCGTGCACCGCAGCCTGCTGCCGGGCCTGCTGAGCCAGGTGGGCCTGCGCGACCGCGAGGCGCGCGACTACCTCGGGGCCCGCGGGGCGCACTTCTCCATCCAGCCGGGGTCCGGGCTCTTCCGCAGCCGGCCGGACTGGATCGTCTCGGCCGAGCTGGTGGAGACCACCAAGCTGTGGGCGCGCACGAACGCGACGATCGACCCGGCCTGGGTGGAGGACGCCGCCGCGCACCTGGTCAAGCGGCAGTACTCCGAGCCGCGGTGGTCGTCCAAGCGCGGCTCGGCGGTCGCCGACGAGCGGGTGACGCTGCTGGGCATCCCGCTGGTCGCCGGGCGGCAGGTGGGGCTGGCGAAGGTCGACGCGCCGCTGGCCCGGGAGCTGTTCATCCGTCACGCTCTGGTCGAGGGTGACTGGTCGACCGGCCACGCCTTCTGGGGGCACAACAAGAAGGTGCTGGCCGAGGTCGAGCAGCTCGAGGCCCGGTCCCGCCGGCGCGACCTGCTGGACGACGAGGCGCTCTTCGCCTTCTACGACCAGCGCGTGCCCGAGCAGGTCGTCTCGGCCGTGCACTTCGACTCGTGGTGGAAGAAGACCCGCCGCGAGCAGCCCGAGCTGCTGGACCTCTCGTTGGAGGAGGTGACCGGGGAGGACTCCACCGAGGTCGACCTCGCCGACTTCCCGAGCACCTGGGTGCAGGGCGAGCACGAGCTGCCGCTGACCTACCAGTTCGAGCCCGGTGACGAGGCCGACGGGGTGACCGTCCACCTCACGTTGAGCCAGCTGAACCGGGTGCGCGACGAGGGCTTCGACTGGCAGGTCCCGGGGCTGCGCGAGGAGCTCGCCGTGGCTCTGCTGCGCTCCCTGCCCAAGGCGGTCCGGCGCTCCTTCGTGCCCGCACCGGACCACGCCGCGGCGGCCTTGGGCGACCTGGGCGAGGAGCTCGGGGCCGCCGGGGAGGGCGTGGGCAGTCCGCCGCGGGGGAGCGGCGGGTTCGCCGCCGCGCTGGCACGTGCCCTGCACCGGCGCACCGGCACGCCGCTGGACCCGGCAGACTTCGACGCCGCCGCCGTGCCGCCGCACCTGCGCATGACCTTCCGGGTCACCGAGGACGCGCCCGGGAGCGCTGGTGGACCCGCCGGCAAGGGCAAGGGCTCCCGCGGCAAGGGCCGGCGCCGCCGTCCGAAGGTGCTGGCCGAGGGCTCCGACCTCGGTGCCCTGCAGGCGCAGCTGGCCGGGTCGCTGCAGGAGGCGGTCTCCGGCGCGGCGGCCGAGCTCACCGCCTCCGGGCTGACCGACTGGACCATCGGGGAGCTGCCCGACCACTTCGACGACGGTGCGGTGCAGGGCTGGCCGGCCCTCGTGGACGAGGGGTCGACCGCCGGCGTGCAGGTGTTCGCCGACCCGCGCCGGGCCGCGCACGAGCACGCGCTGGGGCTGCGGCGGCTGGTGCTGGCCGGGTTCACGCCGCCGTGGAAGCGGATCCTGCGCAGTGTGGACGACCAGACGAAGCTCGCCCTCGGCGCGGCCCCGCACGGCTCCACCCAGGCGCTGCTCGACGACGCTCTGGCTGCCGCGGTGGACTCGGTGATCGCCGAGCGGCTGGCGAGCGCGGGTTCCGTGCGCACCGCGGAGGCCTTCGAGGAGGTGGCCGCCACCGCCCGTCAGCAGGCAGCGCCCCGCATCCTGGAGATGGTTTCGGCCGCCGGGCAGGTGCTGACCGTCGTCCCGGTGGTGCAGCGGGCCGTCGAGGCCATGACCGCCCCGCGCGTGGAGGCGCTGGCCGCGGACCTGCGCGGCCAGCTGGTGGGGCTGGTGCACCCGGGCTTCCTCACCGAGGCCGGCTACGACCGGGTCAGGCACCTGCCGCGCTACCTGCGGGCGATGGAGCACCGGGCCACCAAGGCACCCACCGACCTCGCGCGCGACGCCGACCGGCAGGCCGTCATCGAGACCGTCGAGCGGGAGCGGGCCGACCTGCTGGCCGGCCTGGACGACGCCGAGCGCCTGCGCCCGGACGTCCGCGCGCTGCGGTGGATGACCGAGGAGCTGCGCGTCAGCCTCTTCGCCCAGCAGCTCGGCACCGCCCACGCGGTGAGCGAGAAGCGCATCTACGCGGCGATGGACGCCGTGGAGTCCGCGCTGGAACAGAGCCGGGGCGCGCGGCGTTGACCTGACACGGCCCGCCGCCCCGCGCGACGGGTCCTCGTCCGGCGGCGAATCGACCGGACGACCGCAGACCATGACCCAGAGGGAGGCCCGCGTGCAGGATCCCACCGCACTGTTCCGGATCGAGGACCCGGCGGACGTCGACCCACGCTCGGTCCGCACCGAGACCCTGTGGCTGGCCACCGGGGGACTGGTGGACGCCGGCGACGTGGAGAAGAACGCCATCGCCCACGTGCTGTCCACGATGGAGTCCCGCGTCGTCGCGACCTTCGACGTCGACGCGCTGCTGGACTACCGGGCCCGCCGCCCCCTGCTGACCTTCCAGCGGGACCGCTACATCTCGGTGCAGATGCCTACGCTGGTGGTGCACCGCGTGACCGACCCGAGCGGGCGGCACTTCCTGCTGCTGGAGGGCCCCGAGCCGGACTACCAGTGGGAGCGCTTCATCGCCGCCGTCCTGGTGATCGCCCGCGAGTTCGGCGTGCGCACGCTGGTCTCCGCCCACGGCGCCCCCATGCAGGTGCCCCACACGCGGCCGACGGGGCTCACCGCCTACGCCTCGGACGCCCGGCTCATTGCCGACCACGCCTCGGTCTTCGGCACCATGCAAGTGCCGGGCAACGTGGACGGGCTGGCACACCTGCGGCTGGGCGAGGAGGGCTTCGACACCGTCGGCTTCGCCATCCACGTGCCGGGCTACCTGGCCGACCGGGAGCTTCTGGACGGCACGGTCGCCGCGCTCCAGTCGATCTCCGAGGCCACCGGCATCGAGTTCCCGATGGAGGAGCTCGAGCGCCGTGCCGAGGTGAACCGGCGCGAGCTGGACGAGCTGGTGGAGCAGAACCCGGAGGCGCTCGAGGTGGTGCGCACCATGGAGCAGCAGTTCGACGAGTTCATGAGCTCCCAGCAGCGCCGCAGCCTCACTGCGCACGAGGTGGCCAAGCTGCCCAGCCCCGACGAGATCGCCTCCGACCTGGAGCAGTGGCTGGCCTCCGGCGCGACGATGGACGACGCCCCGAGCGAGCCGGGGGAGGAGGAGAACGGGGAGCCCGCTCCGCAGGAGGAGCAGCTCGACGTCTCCCCGGCCGGTGAGGCCGAGGACGCCGCCGTCCCGGGCGACCCGCAGGCGCCGGACGCCACCCGCGACCCCGACGGTTCCGAGGGGGAGGCGCAGGACGACTCCGACGGTCGGGAGCCCCCGGCCGCGGGCGGCTCCACGGCGTGGAGCTGATCGGTCGGTTAGATTCGAGCACCGGACCCGCTCCCGCCACCCAGGAGGACACCATGGGTATTTTCTCGCGCAAGAGCAGCAAGGACCAGGAGATCGAGCGTCGCGCCGCGGCGGCCGCCCAGACCGAGGACCCGGGCATGCTCGACAAGGCAGCCGACGCCCTGGCGCACCGCCTCATGAAGGTGGGCATCGACGGCGTGGGCCCGGTGGACGGTGCCCAGAAGGTCGCCGAGGACGCCCTCGTCGCGGCCGGTGGTGACCGCGCCCGCGCCGAGGACATCATCGCGAAGTCCCACTTCAAGAAGGTCGCCGGCGGTGGCTTCGTCACCGGTCTGGGCGGTCTGCTGACCATGCCGGTGGCGCTGCCGGCCAACGTGGTGGAGTTCTACCTGCTCACCACGCGCGCGGTGGCCGCCATCGCCCACCTGCGCGGGCACGACCTGACCCAGCCGGAGCTGCGCTCGGCCATCCTGCTGACGCTGGTGGGTGCCGACGCGCGCGACATCCTCACCTCGGCCGGCATCCCCGGCACGCTGGTCTCCGGCGGCCGTCTGGCCTCGCTGGCCAGCCGACAGCTGCCCGCCCCGGTGCTCATGGTGGTCAACAAGGCCGTCGGCTTCCGCCTGCTGGCCCAGACCGGGCAGAAGGTGCTCACGCGGCTGGGCAAGGCGGTCCCGCTGGCCGGCGGGGTCATCGGTGCCGGGCTGGACGTGTACCTGCTCAACCGCATCCTCGACCACGCCCGCGAGGAGTTCCCCCACCGCACGGCCTGATCGGCTTCCGCTGCTGATCCCGTCACCCACAGGCACGGCCCCGTGACCACCCGCGAGGTGGCACGGGGCCGCTGACATGGGGGACATGACGACGATCCCCCGTGTCCGTGACCTGCCCGACCTCCTCACCGTGGTGCCCCTGCTCGCCGGGTTCACCCCCTCCGACTCCCTCGTGCTCGTGTGCCCGGCCCCGACGGGGCGGGTGGCCCTGCAGCGCGTGTGCCTGCCCCCTCCCGAGCAGTGGGACCTGCCCGAGCTCGACGCCGCGCAGGTCGTTTCCTCGGTGCTGCCGGCGCTGCTGCACGCCGGCCTCGACCGGGTGACCCTGGTCGGCTACCTGTCCGACCCGATGGACGAGGGGTACGTCGGTGCCCTGGTGCGCGAGGCGTCCGACCAGCTCGAGGAGGCGGGCGTCGAGGTGCTCGCCGAGGCGCTGGTGTGCGAGGGCTCCTGGTGGAGGCCCGACTGCCCGTGCGGGGACCCCGAGTGCGGCGAGCCGCGCCCGGTGCCCAGCCTGCACGAGTCCGCGGCCGCGACCGCACTCATCGCGGACGGGGCGATGGTGCACTCCTCGGCCGAGGAGCTGCTGCTGCCCTGGGTGGAGGGGCCGCAGGCGGAGGTGCCGGCTGACGAGCTGCGGGAGGCCCAGAGCCGCTGGAAGGGGCGCAAGGGTCGGCCCCGTCTGCAGCGGGAGGCGCTCGCGCAGTGGCGTCGGGTGGTGCACGAGCCGGCCGCCGAGCTGACCGTCGAGGAGCTCGGGGCCGCCCTGTGGGCGCTGCAGGAGGTGCAGGTGCGCGACGCCCTCATCTCCTGGCTGACACCGGGGGACGTGCCCCTGGAGGTCGTCGACGCGGCGGCCTGGGCCGCGGTCGAGAGGGCGCTGGGCGACCCGTCGGAGCACCGGCAGCCCGAGCTGTGGACCGCCTGGACGGTGACGGCCAACCTGCGCGTGCTCACCAGCCGGGTGCCGGCCACCTGCGCCGCCCCGCTGCTGAGCGTCGCGGGGCTGTGGGCCTGGTGGAACGGCGACGGGGTGGTGGCGCGCTTCCTGCTGGAGCGGGCCCTGGACGCCGAGCCCGGGCACACGCTGGCCGGTCTGCTGCTGCGGCTGGTGCACCACGGCATCCCGCTGCAGGGGAGCCGCTGCGGCGCGGCGGGCACGACAGGTGCGGGCGCGGGCGCCCGCGGCCTAGGCTGAGCCCACCGTCAACCCCTGCAGGAGGCCTGGACCATGGCAGTCATCGTTGGATACATCGCGTCGGACGAGGGCCGTGCGGCGCTCCGCTACGGGGTCGCCGAGGCGATCCGTCGGAAGGAGCCCCTGCAGGTGGTCCACTCCGAGCGCACCAGCCGGGGTGCGGGGTCGGACTCGTCGGGCGCCTTCGCGCGGGAGATGGAGGACGCCCAGCGCGCCCTGGAGGAGGCCGGCGTGGCGCTGGAGCGCCTGGACTTCGACCGCGGCAACGAGCCGTCGGAGGACCTCGTCGAGGTGGCCGAGTCCGCGGGTGCCAACGGCAAGGACGCGGTGATCGTCATCGGCCTGCGCCGCCGCACCCCGGTGGGCAAGCTGCTGCTCGGCTCGAACGCCCAGCGCATCCTGCTCGAGGCGCCCTGCCCGGTCATCGCGGTGAAGGCCGGCTGACCACCATGGGGCCCGGCCCCGGGACCACCCCGCGCGACAGGTCGCGGGGTGGTTTTTTATAATGGGGGTGTTCCGCCAACGTCGAGGTGGTGGTGAACGGCAGCGGTGACGCACCACTGGCCGTTCGTCGACCACCGGGCGGCCCACCCACTCGGGGTGGACCGCAGAATCCCCATGATCTCGTGTCCGGTGGTTCGCCGTGCCCGTGATGTCACCCGGAAGGACCCGTACTCCGTGACTCCCCCCGTGTCGGAGAAGACCGACGAGACACCCGCCGTCAGCGAGCCCGTCACCGCGGTGCTCGGCAAGCAGATGCTGGAGAAGCCGGGGCTCATCGAGTTCGTGGAGACCGCCGTCGCGAACGGCAAGGTGGCCACCAACAAGGCCCAGGAGGCCATCGTCGGCGCCTCGCTGACCCCGACCCAGGCGCAGCGGCTGCTGAAGAACCTCCGCTCCCAGGGCGTCGAGGTGCACTTCGACCAGGACACCGCGGCAGAGCTGGCGCAGGAGCAGCGCGGCGTGAAGCCGCGGGCCAAGCGCACCACCAGGAAGTCGACCGGCACGAAGAGCAGCACGTCGTCCTCGACCACCAGGTCGACCGCGAAGACCACGACGAAGTCCGCGGCGAAGTCGACCACCAAGAGCACCACCAAGTCCTCCGGGACCGCCAGCACGACGCGCAAGGCGACCACGGCGGCCAAGGGCTCGGCGGCGAAGTCCACCGGCAAGGGTGCTGCCGCCAAGACGGCGACCAAGACCAACGCCCGCAACGCGGCGGCCGATGCCCCGGAGCTCGACGAGATCGCGGCCGAGGACGAGGCCGAGGAGCGCGCCAAGCTCGAGGGCAAGGACACCGTCGAGCTGGTGGCCGGCGAGGAGTCGCAGGCGGCCCCGCAGCGTGCCAAGGAGAAGACCTCCGAGGAGTCCGAGTCCGGTGGGTTCGTCCTGCGCGCCGACGACGAGGCGGACGCCCCGGCCCAGCAGGTCGTCACCGCCGGTGCCACGGCTGACGCGGTGAAGGACTACCTGAAGCAGATCGGAAAGGTCGCGCTGCTCAACGCCGAGCAGGAGGTGGACCTCGCCAAGCGCATCGAGGCCGGTCTGTTCGCCGAGCAGAAGCTGAACTCCGACGAGAAGATCGACGCCAAGCTCAAGCGCGAGCTGTGGTGGATCGCCTCGGACGGCAAGAACGCGAAGAACCACCTGCTCGAGGCCAACCTGCGCCTGGTCGTCTCGCTGGCCAAGCGCTACACCGGTCGCGGCATGCTCTTCCTGGACCTCATCCAGGAGGGCAACCTGGGCCTCATCCGTGCGGTCGAGAAGTTCGACTACACGAAGGGCTACAAGTTCTCCACGTACGCCACCTGGTGGATCCGTCAGGCGATCACCCGCGCCATGGCCGACCAGGCCCGCACCATCCGCATCCCGGTGCACATGGTCGAGGTCATCAACAAGCTGGCCCGCGTGCAGCGCCAGATGCTGCAGGACCTGGGCCGCGAGCCCACCCCGGAGGAGCTCGCCAAGGAGCTCGACATGACCCCGGAGAAGGTCGTCGAGGTGCAGAAGTACGGTCGCGAGCCGATCTCGCTGCACACCCCGCTGGGCGAGGACGGCGACTCCGAGTTCGGTGACCTCATCGAGGACTCCGAGGCCGTCGTGCCGTCCGACGCGGTGAGCTTCACGCTGCTGCAGGAGCAGCTGCACTCGGTACTCGACACCCTGTCCGAGCGCGAGGCCGGCGTGGTCTCCATGCGCTTCGGCCTGGCCGACGGTCAGCCGAAGACGCTCGACGAGATCGGCCGCGTCTACGGGGTCACCCGTGAGCGCATCCGCCAGATCGAGTCCAAGACCATGAGCAAGCTGCGCCACCCGAGCCGCTCCCAGGTCCTGCGGGACTACCTGGACTGAGGTTCCGACCGGTCCGCCCCAGCCCGGTCCGGCTGGGGCGGCGGCCCCGGCTCCCGGCGCGCTGGGTCCACCGAAGGCGCCCTCCCCCCCCCGCGGGGAGGGCGCCTTCGGTGTGTCTGGGGACCAGCCGACCAGTGGTCCAGGGGAGCGGCCCCGCCGCGCTGGGCCGGGCCGGCCCTCAGCGGCTGGCGGAGGCCGGGAAGAGGGTCCGCTTGAGGCGGCTGGTCCCGGACTCGCTCGCGTCGAGGGACTCGAGCACCCGGTCGCGCAGGGCCGTCGCCTCGGTGGGGTCACCCGCGGCCTCGGCGTCGGGGCGCGCGTAGCGCGAGCCCTCGGTCCGCTCCGCGAGCTCGGTCAACGCGGCGGCGTCGACGTCACCACGCTGGGCGGCCACGGCGCGCGCCTGCGAGCGCACCGAGTCGGATGCCCGGGTGCTGACGCCCCGGTCGAGCAGGTCGAGTCGCAGGGTCTCCCACGTCGCCGACCAGGGGGACTCCTCCTGCTCCCGGACGGCCGCGCGGGCCCGGCCGGCGCGCCACGGCAGCCAGGCCAGGGCGAGGGCCGCCAGGAGCAGCAGCCCGAGCACCAGCAGCGCGACCTTCCACCAGCCGGAGCCCGCCTCCTGCTCCTCGGCGTCGTCCTCCTGCGACTCCGAGGCAGACGGGGAGGCGTCCGAGGAGGACGGGGACGGGGACGCCTCGGACTCCGACGCGGAGGGTGACGGCGAGGGAGAGGCCTCGGACTCCGAGGGCGACGGGGACGCGCTGGCGTCGCTGCCCACCGGCTGGCTGTAGTCCGGCACGGTCGCGGCGCGCTCGGAGGGGGTGGGCTCGAAGCGGATCCACCCGATGCCCTCGAAGTAGAGCTCGGGCCAGGCGTGGGCGTCCTTCCGCAGCGACCGGCGCTCGGGGCCGACGTCGGAGCCCTTGCCCAGCTGCTCGTCGGTCTCCTCGCCGGGGAGCAGCCCCATGGCCATGCGGGCGGGGATGCCCTGCTGACGCGCCATGAGGATCATCGTCGTGGCGTACTGCGTGCAGTACCCGCGCTTCTCGCGCAGGAAGGCCTCGACCATGGACTCGCCGTCCTTCGCCTCGGCGGCGTCGAGGGAGTACTCGAAGTCCCCGTTGCGCAGCCAGGCCTGCATGGCCCGTGCCTTGTCCAGCGGGGCGTCCTGCGGGTCCACCACCTCGCCGTTCACCTGCTCGATGGTGCCGGCGAGCTCCTCGGGCACCTCCAGGGCGCTCTCGGACGGCTCCTGGGCCTGCTGGCCCCGGGGCATCGTCTCCGGCACCTTCGGGTCTAGCGCGGCTCCCTCGTAGTGGCGGGCGGTCTCGTCCACCCAGACCGAGTCCGTCTGCGCGTCGCCGGTGACGGCGACGGGGGAGCGCAGGTCCACCGGGAAGGAGGGGGTCGCCAGGAACGGGGCGGTGATGCCGTTGGCCGTCACCGCGAAGTCCTGCTCCTGGGCCGGGAGCACGTCCGCCCAGTCGACGTGCGGCAGGCGGTCGGCCACGGCGCCGTCGACGGCGTCCGGGTCCTGCAGGACGTCCTGCGCCTCGCGCCCCTCCTCGGGCGTCCACCGGTCGTCCCGGAACCGGTCGGTGGCCGTGATGCGCAGCGGGCCGGGGTCGTCCGACGAGCTGTGCCACAGCACGACCGGGCGCTCGTCGTCACTGCTCAGGTCGGACTCGAGATCGAGGGTGTCGGTGAAGTCGACGGTGGCCATCTCCGTCTGGCCCGCCAGCCCCCGGCCGGACAGCTGCTGGTCGCGTGCCGGCAGCACCTGCGGCACCACGAGGGCGGTGGCCACGCCGCCGGCGGTGAGCACCGCGGCGGTGCCCAGCAGCGCACCCCGGCCGGGTGCTCCGAGCAGACCGCGACCGCGCGCACCGGTGGCCGACGCGGCCTCGTCGGTGTGGTGCAAGGCCAGCAGCCCGACCCAGAACGCAGCCAGCAGCAGGAACCACCACCACGGCTCCGAGGTGGTGCGGTTGGCCGCCAGCACCACGAACACCAGCAGGGGCGCCACCGCGGCCAGGACCACCGAGCGCACCACGTGCACCGCGGAGTCGGTCAGCACCGTCACCAGGGCGAGGGCGGTCAGCAGCGCGAAGGTGACTCCCGGGGCGGCGGGTACCGGGGCCGCGCTCTGCGAGAGCAGCTCACCCGCGGAACGCAGCAGGTCCGCCGCCTGCCGGGCGGTGGCGGGGGTGGGGACGACGCCGGCGGCCAGGGTGTCCCCGAGCTGGGCGCGCAGCAGGTACACGGCAGCCGTGACCACCTGCACCACGCCGCCCAGCAGCGCGGAGCCGGTCACCAGCCGCACCAGGGCCGCGACGCCCACCAGCAGCAGGACCAGCCACACCGCGGAGGACCACCACCCGCCGTCCTCGAAGAGCTGGCGGCCCGGCCAGACGGTCGTCAGGCAGAGGCCGGCCACGAGCAGCGCGGACACCGGCTCGGTGCGCGCCCACAGGCGCGCCGGCCCGCCCGGTCGGGCCGCGGTGCCGTCGTCGGGGGTCAGCGGGGCGCTCATGCGGTCTCACCTCGGGTGCTCGTGCGCGTCAGGAGATCCAGGGCCCGGCGGACCCGGTCGTCGGCGGCCGGCTCCTCGCCCGCGGCCTCCGCGGCGGCGGACGGGTCCCAGGGCTGCACGGTCCACCCACCGCGCTGCAGCCCGAAGACGGCGGAGTCCCGGCGGCCGGCGGCGGGCTCCTCGTCCCGCGTCACCACCAGGGCGGTGCCGGCGTGCCGGGGGCGGCGCTCGGCCAGGCTCCCGACGTCGGCCAGGCGGTCACCGGCCGTCAGCAGGAAGCCCAGCCCGCCGGCGCGCCCCGCTGCCAGCACCTGGTCGGCGAAGCCGGTCGGGCGCGTCTCCCGCGGGGCCACGCCCGCCAGGTGGTCCAGCGCCTCGCGGGTGCTCAGGGTCCGCTGGTGCAGACCCTGCTCCAGGCCGTCCGCGGTGAGCAGCCGCACCTCGAGGCCGGCGCGGGAGGCGGCGCGCACCAGACCCGCGGCCACCCGCACCGCGGCCTCGAACGCCGGAGGTCCGGGGTAGGGGCCGTTCGCGTCCGCCGGGGGATCGCCCCAGGCCGCGGCCTCGTCCAGCGCGACGAGCAGCCACGGCTGGGCCTCGGTGTCGTCGTGGCGCACCATCAGGTCGCCGGTGCGGGCCGTGCTGCGCCAGTGGATGCGGCGGACGTCGTCCCCGCGCCCGTACTCGCGCACGGAGGTCGCGTCGACCGTGTCGGAGGTGTGCCGCACGGTCGCCGTCCGGCGGGTCGCGTCCTGCACCAGGCGCCGCACCCGGGCACCGGGGTAGTCGACCACCCGGGGCCGCACCGCCACCGGCAGGGGATCACCGGAGCGGGTGAGCGCCTGCCGCGTGAGGCCGAAGGGGTCCGTGCGGTCGAGCAGGACCGGTCCGATCTCGTAGCGACCGCGGGCCGTGGGCGTCAGCGTGAGCTCGCGGACGGCGCCCTCGCCCTGCAGCGGCAGGATGCCGAGCTCCGCCGTCCGCCCCCAGGTCCGGTGGACCGGCAGGTGCCCGACCACCGGGGCCCCCGGCAGCGGCGAGGTGGAGCGCGTCCTCACCCGCAGCCGCACCGGTTCGTCGACCGACGCCACCTCGGGGGTGGCCGTCAGCTCGGTCCGGGTGGTGCGCACCGAGCCCAGACCCAGCAGCCAGGTCAGCGCCGTCAGCACGACCAGCAGCACGCCCAGCCGGCTGAGGTCGGTGAGCCCGAAGTACTGCCCGACCCCGACCAGGACGAGTCCGGCGAAGAGCAGGACCCACCCGCGCATGGTGAGGCCGGGCAGGGTGCGGGAGGCGGCGGCGGACGAGCGCATCGGTGGTGGACCGGCCTCAGGCGCCGGCGCGGTGCACCGGGACCGCCGACAGGATCCCGCGCACGACGTCCCGGGCGGCCACGTCGTGCTCCACGATCAGGCGGTGGGTGAGGCACCACGGCGCCACCCGCTGCACGTCGTCGGGGGTGACGGCGTCGCGCCCCTGCAGCGCGGCGTGCGCCGAGGCGGTCCGCAGCAGGTGCAGCGAGGAGCGGGGGGAGGCGCCCAGCACCACGTCGCGGGAGGTGCGGGTGGCGTGCACCAGGTCCACCACGTAGCCGCGCAGGGCGGGGGAGGCGTGCACGCGGCGGGCGGCGTGGACCAGGTCGTGCAGGTCGTCCACGGACATCACCGGCTGCAGGCGGGTCAGGGGGTCGTCGCCCGCCTGCTCGTCCAGCATCGCGATCTCGGCCTCGCGGCTCGGGTAGCCCAGCGAGGTCTCGCAGGCGAAGCGGTCGCGCTGCGCCTCGGGCAGGGCGTAGGTGCCCTCCATCTCGATGGGGTTCTGCGTCGCCATCACCAGGAAGGGCTCGGGCAGGCGGCGGGTCGTGCCGTCCACCGTCACGGTCTGCTCGGCCATCGCCTCCAGCAGCGCCGACTGGGTCTTGGGCGAGGCGCGGTTGATCTCGTCGGCGACCACGACGTTGGCGAACACCGGGCCGGGGTGGAACTCGAACTCGCTCGCGTCGGCCCGCCACACGCTCACGCCGGTGACGTCACCGGGCAGCAGGTCGGGCGTGAACTGGATGCGGCCGACGGTGCCGCCGGTCGCGGTGGCCAGGGCCCGGGCGAGCGTCGTCTTGCCGACGCCCGGGACGTCGTGCAGCAGCAGGTGACCGCCCGACAGCAGGGTCACCAGGACCGTGTCGAGCACCTCCTCGTCGAGGTGGACCACCGAGGAGACGGCACGACGCAGCGCGTCGGCGCCGGTCCGGACGTCCGAGACCGAGCGGGACGTGAAGGGAGTCGACATGCGCACATGGTGCCTCACCGCCTCCGGCCGCGGCGTCCCCCGGTTCCCCCACTTCGCTCCACCACCTGCCACCCGCTGACGAGGGGTGGCGGTTTCTCGTGCTCCTCGGGCGTTCTCGAAACGGCGTGGGGCAGCGCGCCACGCCTCGGCGGACCCTGAAAAGCACAGTGCTGCAGTAATCTTCAGAGACAGTGGGGAAGCGAGGGTTGAATGGGGGTGGTGGTGGAGCGAAGTGGAGTAGGGTGGCGACACCAGCACCAGCATCGGCACCTGCGGCCCTCGGGCCCACCGCGACCAGGAGACGAGGTGAGCCGCCCCATGTTCCTCGGGACGTACACGCCTCGCCTCGACGAGAAGGGTCGGCTGATCCTTCCCGCGAAGTACCGGGACAAGCTCGCCCACGGGCTGGTGATCACCCGTGGTCAGGAGCGCTGTCTCTACGTCTTCCCGATGGCGGAGTTCGAGCGGATCGCCGGTGCCATGCAGTCGACGCCGGTGAGCAGCAAGGCGGTGCGTGACTTCCAGCGCGTCTTCCTCTCCGGTGCCTCCGACGAGGTGCCCGACAAGCAGGGGCGCATCGTCATCCCCCCGGCGCTGCGCGAGTACGCCGGGCTCAGTCGTGAGTGCACGGTCATCGGCACGGGCAACCGGGCCGAGATCTGGGACTCGACGGCCTGGGACGAGTACCTCGACAGCACCGAGCAGTCCTTCTCGGAGCAGTCCGAGGAGGTGGTCCCCGGCCTGCTGTGACCACCTGGTGGCCCGGCCTCCGCCGCGCCGCCCCCGGCACACCTTCCCCGGTGCCGGGAGCCGCGCGGTGGGGACCGGCCCACCAGGCGACCACCGGCCGCCTGACCACCCGACGACCCGACCGACCAGCCCCGCACCGCACGCACCGACCGAGCACCGAGAGGAGGACCCGTGACCGACGACGCACCCGCCCGCCCCACCCACGAGCGCCACGTGCCCGTGATGCTGCCGCGCATCCTCGATCTCCTCTCCGACGCGCTGGAGTCCTCCGACCGGGAGGGCGGCCCCGTCCACCTGGACGGCACGCTCGGGATGGGCGGTCACGCCGAGGCCGTGCTCGAGCGCTTCGATCACGTGCGGGTGGTCGGCATCGACCGCGACCCGCAGGCGATCCAGCTCGCCTCGGCCCGCCTCGCGCGCTTCGGGGACCGCTTCGTGGCCCACCACGGCACCTACGACGAGGTCGCCGAGGCCCTCTCCCTGCACGGGGTCGAGGAGGCCGACTCGATGCTCTACGACCTGGGCGTCTCCTCCCTGCAGCTGGACGAGGTGGAGCGCGGCTTCTCCTACGCGCGCAACGCGCCGCTGGACATGCGCATGAACGCCTCCGTGGGGCAGACGGCAGCCGACGTCCTCAACACCTACGGCCACGGGGAGCTCGCCCGGGTGCTCAAGGAGTACGGCGAGGAGCGCTTCGCCGGCAGGATCGCCAGCGCGGTGCTCCGCGAGCGCGAGCGCGAGCCGTTCACCGACTCCGCCCGGCTGGTCGAGCTGCTGGAGCGCACCGTCCCCGCCGCCTCGCAGCGCACCGGGGGACACCCCGCCAAGCGGACCTTCCAGGCCCTGCGCATCGAGGTGAACAGCGAGCTGTCCATCTGGGCCACGACCGTGCACCGGGCGCTGGGCCACCTGGCCGTCGGTGGCCGCCTGGCGGTCCTGTCCTACCACTCGCTGGAGGACCGGCTCACCAAGCAGGCGCTCGCCGGGGGCGCCAGCTCGAGCGCCCCGCCCGGGCTGCCGGTCGAGCTGCCGGAGCACGCCCCCTGGCTGCGCCTGGTGACCCGTGGGGCCGAGCAGCCCGACGAGTCCGAGCGCGCCGCCAACCGCCGCTCGAGCTCCGCCCGCCTCCGCGTGGCCGAGCGCACCCGCACCACCGACCGTCCGTCCCGGAGGGAGACCCGATGACCACCGCACCGTGGAGTGGCCCCCGCGCCCTGCGTGGGCTCCGTGACCGTTCGCTGCCGACCACCCCGGCGCTGCAGCCGCGCGAGTGGGGACGGACCGTCGGGACCGCTGCCGGGGCCGGTGTGCGCACGGCGCGCGGGTACGTCACCACCTGTTCGCGCACGGCCTTCGCGGTGCTGTGCGCCCTGGTGGTGCTGGCGGCCATGGTCGCCTCGCTGTTCTTCAACACCGCCCGCGGTGAGGGCGCCTTCCGCCTGGCAGAGGCCGAGACCTCGCAGCGCCAGGCCGCCGAGACGCGCCTCTCGCTGGAGGCCCAGGTGGACGAGATGAGCTCGCCGGAGCAGGTGTCCTCCCGCGCCGAGGACCTCGGTATGGTCCCGGCCGGCACCATGGGCTACGTGGACCCCCGCGCCGACGCCGTGATCGGCGAGGCCGAGGAGGCGCCCGCCGCCTCGGAGAAGAAGGGGTCCGGCTCCTCCGGG
Source organism: Kytococcus sp. Marseille-QA3725 (assembly GCF_054950055.1). NCBI lineage: Bacteria > Bacillati > Actinomycetota > Actinomycetes > Micrococcales > Kytococcaceae > Kytococcus > Kytococcus sp. Marseille-QA3725. The sequence goes on from NZ_JBUCLA010000001.1 coordinate 496,801, forward strand.
AAGGAGAAGGCCGACGACGAGCGCCCGGCGAAGGAGAAGGGTGCCGCGAAGGACGACGACAAGGGCAGCAAGGACAAGGCCTCGAAGAAGGACGCCGAGGACTCGCCCGCCCGCGACTGAGCACCTCGGGAGAACAGCATGGCCACCACCCGCCGCCGGCCAGCCGGTCGGCGCAGCACGAGCAGCGCGGCGCCGGGGCATCCCGTGCGCCGTGCGCGCTGGATGCTGGTGGCCGCCACCTTCGTGCTGAGCCTCTTCGTCGCGCAGCTCTTCCGTCTGCAGGCACTGGACGGCCCGGCGCTCGCGCAGACCGCCACGGCCTCGCGCATGGTCACCGAGCGCGTCCCGGCGCTGCGCGGTGACGTCACCGACGACTCCGGCACCGTCCTGGCCCGCAGCGTGTCCACCCGGCACGTGACCGCGGACCCCGAGCTGCTGCAGGACTACGAGGGGGACGAGGAGGCCGGCATCGCCCCCGGTGTGAAGGGGGCCGCCGAGGCGATGGCCGAGGTGCTCGACGAGGACCCCGAGAAGCTGCGCCGCCGCATCGACGCCGCGGACGGCCGCTTCGTCTACGTCGCCAAGGACGTCACCCCGGCGGACTGGCGCACCGTCGACGAGCTCGACCTGCCCGGTGTGCGCTCCGAGCCCTCCAGCGTCCGCACCTACCCGCTCGGCTCCACCTCGGCGCCGCTCATCGGCTGGGTCAACTCCCAGCAGGTGGGCTCCGGAGGCATCGAGTCGATGGCCGAGGAGACGCTGGCCGGCACCCCCGGCACCATCGCCTACCAGCGCTCGGCCGCCGGCGGGCGCATCGCGACGACGGCCACCGACATCAGCGAGGCCGAGCCGGGCCGCGACGTGCAGCTGACCATCGACAGCGACGTCCAGTTCAAGGCCGAGCAGCTCATCGCCCAGCGGGTGAAGGACATGGGCGGCGTCTCCGGCTCGGCGATCGTGCAGCGCACCAACGGCGACGTGGTGGCCGCTGCGTCTTATCCCGGCTTCGACCCGAAGAGCAAGGTGGAGGACCCCACCGAGCGGCAGAACCCGATCTTCACCGAGGTCTTCGAGCCGGGCTCCACCGGCAAGGTCATCACGGCCGCCGCCGCGATGGAGGAGGGGCTGGTGGCCCCCGAGACCAAGCTCGTCATCCCCAACCGCCTGCCGCGCGCGGACAAGGAGTTCAAGGACTCCCACGACCACGAGCAGCTGTACCTGACCTTCGCCGGGGCGCTGGCGACCTCCTCGAACATCGGCACGATCATGGCCGGCGAGGAGCTCGGTCGGGACCGCCTGCACGACTACCTGGGCGCCTTCGGCATGGGGGAGGCCTCCGGCCTCGGCTTCCCGGGCGAGTCCGCCGGCCTGCTCGCGGACCCGGAGAAGTGGAGTGACACGCAGTACTACACGATGATGTTCGGCCAGGGCGTCTCCGGCACCGCCATCCAGCAGAACTCGGTCTTCCAGACCCTCGCCAACGGCGGCGTGCGGGTGAAGCCGCGGCTGGTCTCCGCCACCCGTGAGGACGGCGGCACCTGGGAGGAGACCGAGCAGGACCGGGGACGCCGCGTCGTCAGCGAGCGCACCGCCGAGGAGCTCACCCGCGTCCTCACCGCCGTGCCCACCGAGGAGGGGACCGCCCCCGAGGCGGCCGTGCCCGGGTACGCGGTGGCCGGCAAGACCTCCACCGCCCAGCGCTACGACACCGAGAAGGGCGGGTACGACGGCGTGACCGCGTCCTTCGTCGGGTACGCGCCGGCGGACGACCCCGAGCTGATCGTCTCGGTCGTCGTGCAGAAGCCCGAGGTCTCCCCGTGGGGTGGTGTCGTGGCCGGCCCGGTCTTCTCCGACCTGATGGGCTTCGCCCTGCGTCACGAGGGCGTCGCGCCGACCGCGGGGAAGACCGAGCACCCCCCGCTGGGCTACGACCCGCGGGAGCTGCTCGACGACGCAGACGGCAAGGGGGGCAGGAAGTCCGGGAAGGGCGGTGGTGCGCCATCGTCCCCCTCGGGAGACAATGCACCGACCACCGACCCCAGCCACCAGGAGTCCACCCCGTGATTTCGTTGACCTCCAGCCAGCTCGCCGAGGTCGTGGACGGCACCCTCGTGGGGGACGACGTCGTCGTCGACGGCCCCGTCGTCACCGACTCGAGGCTGGCCCGGACCGGGTCGCTCTACGTGGCCCGGCGCGGGGAGACCGCCGACGGTCACGAGTACACGGCTGCCGCCCGCGAGAACGGCGCGGTCGCCACGCTCGCCGAGCGCGAGGTCCCCGGCACCCACGTCCTGGTGGAGGACACCCAGACCGCCTTCGCGCGGCTGGCCCGCTGGATGGTCGACGGGCCGCCCGATCTGCAGGTGGTCGCGGTGACCGGCTCCTCCGGCAAGACCTCCACCAAGGACCTGCTGGGCCAGGTCCTTGGTGACGCCGCGCCGACGATCGCGCCGATCGAGTCCTACAACTCCGAGGTCGGCGTGCCGCTCACCGTCTGCCGACTGGAGCCCGACACCCGCTACCTCGTGGCCGAGATGGGTGCCTCCGGCCCCGGCCACATCGCCTACCTCACCGCGATCGCGCCGCCCACCGTCGGCATCGTGCTGAACGTCGGCTCGGCCCACCTGGGCGGCTTCGGCAGCCAGCAGGGCATCGCCGACACCAAGGCCGCGATCGTGGAGGACCTCCCCGCCGACGGGCTCGCCGTCCTCAACGCCGACGACCCGCTGGTGGCCGCGATGTCCGAGCGGGTGACCTCCGGCACCGTGCAGTACTTCTCCCTGGACCCCGAGCGCGCCGAGCGGGACCCGGCGGTCACCGCCTGGGCCGAGGGGCTGGAGCTCGACGAGGCCGGTCGGCCGCTGTTCACGGTGGGCCTCCGCGGCGAGGACGGGGTGGAGCGCCACCCGGTGCACCTGCGCGTGCGGGGCGCCCACATGGCCGCCAACGCCCTGGCCGTCCTGCTGGCCGTCCGCCACGTGGGGGTGCCGGTCGCCGATGCCGTCGCGTCGCTCGGCCGGGCCGAGGCCCAGAGCCGGTGGCGCATGGAGGTCACCGAGCGCGAGGACGGCGTGACCGTCATCAACGACGGCTACAACGCGAACCCGGAGTCGATGACCGCCGCCCTGACCGCCCTGCGGGACATGGCCCACGGCCGCCGCACCTGGGCGGTGCTCGGCGGCATGCTCGAGCTCGGCCCGGACTCCGCCGAGCACCACCGCAGCGTGGGCCGCCACGCCGTCGGGTGCGGCATCGACGTGGTCGTCGCCGTCGGCGACACGGCGCGCCCCGTCGCCGAGGGCGTCCACGACTTCACCCCGGCCGCCGGGCAGGATGGGCCCGAGGTCATCACCGCCGCCGATGCCGAGGAGGCACGCACCATGCTGCAGGAACGCCTGCGCCCTGACGACGTCGTGCTGTTCAAGTCCTCCCGTGACTCCGGCATGCGCGTGCTCGGGGACCAGGTCGCAGGGGTGGTCGCGTGATCGGGGTCGTCGTCGGTGCGGCGGTGTCGCTTCTGGTGGTGCTGTTCGGCATGCCGACCTTCATCCGCTACCTGCAGGCGAAGCGCTACGGCCAGTACATCCGCGACGACGGGCCGACCTCCCACCAGGTGAAGCTCGGCACCCCGACCATGGGTGGCTTCGTCATGGTCGTCGCCGCCGTCCTGGGCTACGCGGCCGCGATGCTGGCCCGCTGGGACGCGCCCTCGTGGTCCGGCCTGCTCGTCATGTTCCTCATGGTGGGCATGGGCTTCATCGGCTTCCTGGACGACTACCTGAAGATCGCCAAGAAGCACAACCTCGGCCTGACCTCCGGGCAGAAGCTCGTCGGCCAGTTCACCGTCGGCACCGTGTTCGCGGTGCTGGCGCTGCGGAACCCGAACGGCGAGGGCATCACCCCGGCGAGCACCGCGGTCTCCTGGGCGCGGGACACCCCCTTCGACCTCGCGGCCGTCGGCACGATCGGCGGACTGCTGCTCTTCGTCGTGTGGGCGAACCTGATCATCGCCGGCATGTCCAACGGCACCAACCTGACCGACGGGCTGGACGGGCTCCTCACCGGCATCGCGGGCATCGTGTTCGCGGCCTACATGCTCATCACCTTCTTCCAGTACTCGCAGAACTGCGCGATGGTCGACTCCAGCGCCTGCTACCAGGTGAGGGACCCGCTCGACCTGGCCGCCATCTGCGCCTCCATCGCCGGGGCCTGCATCGGCTTCCTGTGGTGGAACGCCTCCCCGGCCAAGATCTTCATGGGGGACACCGGCTCCCTGGCCCTGGGCGGCGCGCTGGCCGGCATCGCGATCGTCAGCCGCACCGAGCTGCTCGTGGTGGTGTTGGCGGGCGTGTTCGTCCTGGAGACCCTGTCGGTGATGCTGCAGGTGGCCTCCTTCAAGGCCACCGGCAAGCGCGTCTTCCGGATGGCGCCGGTGCACCACCACTTCGAGATGGTGGGCTGGCCCGAGGTGAATGTCGTGATCCGCTTCTGGATCCTCGGCGGGCTGTTCGTCGGTGCCGGTCTGGCGCTCTTCTACACCGACTGGCTGGTGCGCTGATGGCCCGGCTGGTTCCGACCGAGACGGACTTCACCAGTCCCGAGCCGCGCGACGGCTCCCTGACCAGCCGCGAGGCCGACTGGTCCGGTCTGCGTGTGCTCGTGGTGGGGCTGGGGCTCAGCGGCTTCGCCGCCGCCGACGCGCTGCTGGAGCAGCGGGCGGTCGTCACCGTCGTCGAGGGCCGCACGCCGGAGCCGGAGACGGACCTGGGGGAGCGGGCGCGCCTGCTCGACATCCTCGGGGCCGAGCTGGTCACCGGGCCGGAGGCCAGCGACTGGTTCGCTACCGACGAGGGGGCCGTGGAGGCCTGTGGCGAGCGGCTGGCCGCCGCGGGCACCGAGGTGGTCGTCACCTCGCCGGGGCTGCGCCCCTCCACGCCGCTGCTCGAGGCCGCCCGCCGGGCCGATCTGCCGGTCTGGAGCGAGGTCGAGCTCGCCTGGCGCATGCGCCCCGCCGAGGGTGCGGCGCCGTGGCTGTGCGTCACCGGCACCAACGGCAAGACCACCGTCGTGCGCATGCTGACCGCGATGCTCGAGGCCAACGGCGAGCGCGCCGTGGCCGCGGGGAACGTGGGCAAGCCGATCATGGAGGCGATGCTCGACCCGACCCCCTTCGGGGCGATCGCGGTCGAGCTGTCCAGCTTCCAGCTGCACCACACGTGGACCGTCTCGCCGCAGGCCTCGGCGGTCCTCAACATCGCCGCCGACCACGTCGACTGGCACGGCAGCATCGAGGAGTACGCGGGAGACAAGGGCCGGATCCACCACAACGCGCAGGTCGCGGCGGTCTACAACCTGGCCGACGAGGTGACCCGCACCCTGGTGGAGCAGGCCGACGTCGTCGAGGGGTGCCGGGCAGTGGGCTTCGGCCTGGGCACGCCCGCCCCGTCGGAGCTGGGGCTGGTCGAGGACGTGCTGGCCGACCGCGCCTTCGTCGCCGACCGGCAGAACGCGGCCGCCGAGGTCGCGACCGTGGCCGACCTCACCCGCGGCGGCGTGCCGCCGGCCCCGCACCTGGTGGCCAACGCGCTGGCCGCAGCCGCGCTGGCCCGAGCCCACGGGGTGTCGCCGGCCGCCGTCCGTGCCGGGCTGCGCTCCTTCCGTGCCGACCCGCACCGGATGGAGGCGGTCCTGGTCGCCGAGGGCGTCACCTGGGTCGACGACTCCAAGGCCACCAACCCGCACGCCGCGGCCGCCGCGCTGACGGCCTCCGACCGGATCGTCTGGGTGGCCGGGGGAGACCTCAAGGGTGCGGAGGTCGACGAGCTCGTCGCGGACGTCGCCGACCGGCTGGCCGCCGTGGTGCTGCTGGGCCGGGACGCCGGGGTGATCGCCGAGGCGGTGGCCCGCCACGCACCCGAGGTGCCGGTCGACCGCATCGAGCACACCGACCCGGCGCAGGCCATGACCGACGCCGTCGGGGCGGCCCGGGCCCGCGCCCGCTCCGGTGACCTCGTGCTGCTGTCCCCGGCGGCCGCGTCCATCGACATGTTCAGGGACTACGGCGAGCGCGGCGACCTCTTCGCGCAGGAGGTCCGCCGCCTGCACGGCGAGGACACCATCGGTGGAGCGGCGTCCGACCAGGACCCCCGGACCGGTCCCGACGCACCCGATGCCTGATCGCTCCACCCCGTCCGTCCCCTCGCGCCGGGAGGCGTTCGTCAGCTGGCTGGAACGGCCCGTCACGGTGGCCCGGCTGGCTGCGGGCGCCCCGCTGGCGCTGCTCGTGCTGGGACTGGTGATGGTGCTGTCGGCCTCGTCCGTGGCCTCCTACTCCGAGCACAACTCGAGCTACGCCGAGTTCACCAAGCAGGGCGTCTTCGCGGCGCTGGGCCTGGCCGTGGCGACGGTGCTGGCCCTGCTACCGGTCGACTGGATCCGGCGGCTGGCCGTGCCGGGGCTGCTGTTCGCGCTCGTGCTGCAGATGCTGGTGTTCACGCCGCTGGGCGTCGCGGCCAAGGGCAACCGCAACTGGGTGCTCATCGCCGGGCAGACGCTGCAGCCCTCGGAGATCCTCAAGCTCGGTCTGGTGCTCGGCGGGGCCTTCCTGCTGGCGCACAAGGTGCCGCGGCTGCGAGAGCTGCTGCACCTGCTCGTCCCCTTCGTCGTGCCGGTGCTCGCCATCTGCCTGGGCCTCGTCCTGGGCGGCAAGGACCTCGGGTCCGGTCTGGTGCTGCTGGCCATCGGGGTCGCCATGCTCTGGGTGGCCGGTGCCCCGATGGTGTGGCTCGGTGGCGGCATGGCCGCGGCCGTGGTCATGGCCGGCGTGCTGGCGGTCACGAGCAGCAACCGCATGGGGCGCATCGCCGTCTGGCTGAACGACTGCTCGGACGCCCAGGAGGCCAACTGCTACCAGAAGGTCCACGGCGAGTACGCCCTGGCGGACGGCGGCTGGTGGGGCGTCGGTCTCGGGGCCAGCCGCGAGAAGTGGTTCTACCTCCCGGAGCCGCACAACGACTTCATCTTCGCCGTGATCGGCGAGGAGCTCGGGATGCTCGGTGCCTGCGGCGTGCTGCTGCTCTTCGCGGTGATCGGCTTCGTCTGCTACCGCGTCATCGCGGGCACGCGGGACACCTTCGTCCGCATCGCGACCGCCGGGATCATGGCGTGGCTGCTGGGGCAGGCCATGATCAACATCGGCTCGGTCATCGGCCTGCTGCCGATCATCGGCGTGCCGCTGCCGCTGGTCTCCTCCGGGGGGTCGGCGCTCGTCGCGGCACTGGCGGCCTGCGGGGTGCTCGTCTCGTTCGCCCGTGAGCAGGTGGTGGCCCCCCGCCGGGCCCGGTCCGGCCGCCGGGCACCCTCCTCGCGGTCGGGCCGGCGTCCGGCAGGTGGTCGCCCGCGCGGTCGGGGTGGCTCCCGGCCGGCGAGGACGCGGTCCGTCCGGCGCGTGCGGCGCCGTGCCTGAGAGACTGTTGATCGTTCCACCGGGCCGGGTGTCCGGCTGTCGACAGATGCACAGGAGGCATCCATGACCTCGTTGAACTCGGTCGTCCTGGCCGGAGGTGGGACGGCGGGCCACGTCTCGCCCCTCATCGCCACCGCCGACGCGCTGCGCCGCGAGCACCCCGACGTGCGGATCACCGCCATCGGCACGGCGGAGGGCCTGGAGGCCCGGCTGGTCCCGGAGCGTGGCTACCCCCTGCGGACCATCCCGAAGGTCCCCTTCCCGCGCCGCCCCGGGGGAGCGATGCTGCGCCTGCCCCGTGCGCTGAAGCAGGCCGTTGACGCGGCCGGCCGCGTGCTCGACGACACCGGCGCGCAGGTGGTCGTCGGCTTCGGCGGCTACGTCTCCACACCGGCCTACCTGTCGGCCCGTCGGCGGCGGATCCCGGTGGTCATCCACGAGCAGAACTCGGTGGCCGGCCTGGCCAACCGCCTCGGGGCCCGGATGACGCCGCACGTGGCCACCACCTTCAGCCAGACCCGGCTGCGCGGCTCGCGCCTGGTCGGCATGCCCCTGCGCACCGAGATCACCGAGATCGACCGGGACGCCCTGCGGGCGGAGGCGCTGGCCTTCTTCGGCCTGACCGACCACCGGCCCACGGTGCTGGTCACCGGTGGATCGCTGGGGGCCGCCCGGCTCAACGAGTCCTTTGCCGCCTCGGCCGACGCCCTGCTGGCCGCGGGCGTGCAGGTGCTGCACCTGACCGGGTCGGGCAAGGTGCCGGCCTCGCTGCTGGAGCGGCACGACGTGGGCGAGGGGCCGCGCTACGTGGTCCGGGAGTACTGCGACCGGATGGACCTGGCCTATGCCGCGGCGGACCTGGTCGTCTGCCGTGCGGGCGCGAACACGGTCACCGAGCTCTCGACCGTCGGCCTGCCCGCGGTCTTCGTGCCGCTGCCCATCGGGAACGGGGAGCAGCGGCTCAACGCGACCGACGTGGTGAACGCCGGGGGTGGTGTCGTCGTGGACAACGACTCCGTCACCCCGGAGTGGGTCACCGGTGAGCTCGTCACGCTGGCGACCGACGCCCCTCGGCTGGAGGCGATGTCGCGCGCGGCGTCCTCGCTGGGCTCCGGTCGGGCGGCCCTGGACCTGGTGCACATGATCGAGGAGGCCGTCCGATGACGGAGCAGCCCCAGCAGGCCGGCGGGACGATCGCCGGCGTCCCCACCCGCTTCGACTTCCGGGCCGAGCTCCCGGCGCTGGCGGAGTGGCAGCGCATCCACCTGCTCAACGTCGCCGGCTCCGGCGTCTCCCGCGTGGCCCGGCTGCTGGCCGCCCGCGGCATCGCGGTCAGCGGGTCGGACCCCGCGGACCTGCCGGTGATGGACTCGCTGCGCACTGCCGGCGTGGACGCCCGCGTGGGCTGGGACCCGGCCCGGGTCGAGGGGGCCGACGCCGTCGTGGTCTCCAGCGCGACCAAGGAGGAGGTCCCGGAGCTCGCGGCCGCGCGCTGCCTCGGGCTGCCCGTGCTGCACCAGGCCCAGGCCCTCGCGCTCGCGACCCAGGGACGGCGTCGCGTCGTCGTGGCGGGGGCGAACGGCAAGACCTCCACCTCCGCGATGGTGGCCTGGACGCTGCAGGCCACGGGACGCGACTGCGGCTTCGCCGTGGGGGCCGAGCTCGTCGGCCGGGGCAGCAACGCCGAGGCGGGGAGTGCCCCGGAGTTCGTCATCGAGGGGGACGAGTCCGACGGCTCCTTCCTCTGCTACCGCCCGGAGGTGGCGGTGCTGACAAACGTGCGACCGGACCACCTCGACCTCTACGGCACCTTCGAGACCGTGCAGCGGGCCTACGACGAGTTCCTCGACACGATCCCTGACGGCGGTGTGCTCATCGCCTGCTCGGACGACCCGGGCGCCCGTACCGCGGCCGACCGTCAGCGGGGGCGCCTGCGGGTGATCACCTATGGCTTCGGGGTGCCGGAGGCACCCCGGCCCGACCTGCAACTGGGGGAGGCCTCCCACCAAGGCATGGACTGGCAGAGCAGCCTGACCGACGCCCTCTCGGTTCGGACCGTCGACCTGAGGGTGAAGGTTCCGGGGGTCCACAACCTGCTCAATGCCGCCGCGGCCTACGCCGTCGCGGTGCACGCGACGATCCACGGTGACAAGGGTTCATCTGAGGTGGAGGGTGAGGCTCTGGCGGGCCTCGCGGACTTCGCCGGGGCGAGCCGCCGCTTCCAGGTGCGTGGTCGGGCCGGTGGGGTGCTCGTCGTGGACGACTACGCCCACAACGCGGACAAGGTGACTGCCCTGGTGCGCACCGGTGCCGCACTGGCGCACGAGTCCGGGCACCGCGTGGTCGTCGCTTTCCAGCCGCACCTCTACTCCCGGACCCGGGACTTCGCAGCAGGCTTCGCATCCGGTCTCGACGCCGCCGACGAGGTGCTCCTGCTGCCGGTCTTCGGGGCCCGCGAGGAGCCGATCCCGGGCGTCGACAGCTCGTTGGTCGGCGACCTGCTGACGACCCCCTGCCGCCTGCTGGACGGTCTGGACCAGCTGCCCGGGGCGGTGGCGGAGGCTGCCGCCCCGGGTGACCTGGTGCTGCTGGTCGGTGCCGGTGACATCACCACCGCGGGGGAGCCGGTGCTGTCCGCCCTGGACGCGGCCCGGTGACGGGGAGCGCCCGGCCCGGCCCGCGCGACGGCTCCCGGCAGCGGCGGGTGGTCCGCCCCGAGCCCGGCACCCGGCAGAGGTCGCCGCTGTGGTGGGTGGCCCCTCTGCTGGCCGTGCTCCTCGGCCTGGCCGGGGCCTGGGTGGCCTACGGCTCCGGCTGGTGGGTCGTTCGCTCGGTGGACGTGCAGGTGGAATCCCCGGGTGCGACCGAGCCGTGGGCCGACGAGGTGGCGGACCCGGCCGCCGTCCAGCGCGCCTCGGGCATCCGGGTGGGGGACCGCGTGGCCACCCTCCGCCCCGAGGAGGCCCGGGAGGGTGTGGAGGCGCTGCCGGGGGTGGCCTCGGCCGAGGTCGGGCGCGGACTGACCGGTTCCGTCGACCTCCGCGTGGAGCTCGAGGAGGCGGTCGCGCGGTACGACACCGGCTCGGGCCAGGAGGTGCTGGGCGCCTCGGGGGAGCCGATCACCTCGCTGCCCGCCGATGCCTCCGGCAAGGGGGTGGACCGGCTGCCGGAGATCGAGCTCGCCGGCGGGCTGAAGGGTGGGAAGGCCGACCGTGCGCTCGCCCGGGCCGTGCCCACGCTGGCGCTGCTCTCGGACGGCGTGCAGGAGGAGGTGCGCACATACCGGGCCACCTCCGCGGGGCTGGAGACCGAGCTGCCCGACAGCCGGGTGGTGCGCTGGGGGCACGTCACCGAGGCCGGTGACATGCGCGAGCGCGAGTCCGCGGTGGAGGCGATCCTCGCGGAGCAGCCGCCGTCCGCCGGGGCCACCCTGGACGCTCGGCAGAAGGGGGCGGTGGTGGTCCGGGAGTGACCTCCCGGGTTGCTCGCCGGTGAGTGACCCTCAAGTGGACGATGAGAGTGGCGACGACACGAACCGCGACATAGTGTTCAGCCATCACCCGGGACCCGGGGTCGACGGCGTACAGTGCACCGAACGGTGAGTCGCGCTCGAGATACCGCGTCCCCGCGCGGTGCAGCACTCTCACCGTGAAGTAGACGGTTGATCCCTCGACGGGGTCGCCCCAGACCCGGTAGCCAGTCCGGCGCCCGACACAGGAAAGGCCACCCCTCCATGGCAAACCCGCAGAACTACCTCGCCGTGATCAAGGTCGTCGGTATCGGCGGCGGCGGTGTGAACGCCATCAACCGCATGATCGAGGTGGGCCTCAAGGGCGTCGAGTTCATCGCCGTCAACACCGACGCGCAGGCGCTCCTCATGAGCGACGCCGACGTGAAGCTCGACGTGGGCCGTGAGCTCACCCGTGGCCTCGGCGCTGGTGCGGACCCGGAGGTGGGCCGTCAGGCAGCCGAGGACCACGCCGACGAGATCGAGGAGGTCCTCAAGGGGGCCGACATGGTCTTCGTGACCGCCGGTGAGGGCGGCGGCACGGGCACCGGTGGTGCGCCGGTGGTGGCCCGCATCGCCCGCTCCCTGGGTGCCCTGACCATCGGTGTGGTCACCCGCCCGTTCACCTTCGAGGGCCGCCGTCGGGCCAACCAGGCGGAGTCGGGCATCGGGGCGCTGCGCGAGGAGGTCGACACCCTCATCGTCATCCCGAACGACCGCCTGCTGTCGATCAGCGACAAGGGCGTCACCATGCTCGACGCCTTCCGCAGTGCCGACCAGGTGCTCCTCTCGGGTGTGCAGGGCATCACGGACCTCATCACCACGCCGGGCCTGATCAACCTCGACTTCGCCGACGTGAAGTCGGTCATGCAGGGAGCCGGCTCGGCCCTCATGGGCATCGGCTCGGCCCGTGGCGACGACCGTGCGGTGGAGGCCGCCGAGCTGGCCATCTCCAGCCCGCTGCTCGAGGCCAGCATCGACGGTGCCTACGGCGTCCTGCTCTCGGTGCAGGGTGGCTCCGACCTCGGCCTGTTCGAGATCAACGAGGCCGCCCGCCTGGTGCAGGAGGCCGCGCACCCCGAGGCCAACGTCATCTTCGGAACCGTCATCGACGACTCCCTCGGCGACGAGGTCCGTGTCACCGTCATCGCCGCCGGGTTCGACGGTGGGGAGCCCACCCCCCGCGAGGACGCCGGCAACGGCACCGCCGGTCGGGTCGTCCAGAACGCCCAGGGCGCCGGTGGTCACCTGGGTGCCGGCTTCGGCAGCCAGTCCCGTCCGGCCCCGCAGCGCCCGGCCCAGCAGCAGCCGCAGCAGCAGAAGGCTCCTGCCGCCCCCGCCCAGCAGGGCGCCCCGAAGCGCCAGCAGCGCCCGGCCCAGCAGCAGCCGCAGCAGCAGAAGCCGCAGCAGGGTCAGCGCAACAGCGACCTGGACGTGCCCGACTTCCTGAAGTGACGTCGCGGCAGGACCGCTGATGACCGACGCCGCTGGCCCCGGGGGAGCACCCCGGGGCCAGCGGCGTCTGTGCATCCGACCGGCCGTCCCGCCCGGGGCCTGCACAATGGGGTGTCCCGTGCCGTCGCGATGGAAGGTGTCGCCGTGTCCCCGTTCCACCCCCAGACGAACGACGCCGTCGCACCCGTCTGGTGGCAGGAGTCCCTGCCGCCGGCCGACGACCTGTGGGGGGTCGAGTGGCTCTTCACCCGTCGTGCGGTCGACCACTTCCCGGGACAGGGCGCGATGGCCGGCTTCAACCTGGGGGACCACGTCGGTGACGACGCGGGCCGGGTGACCGCCCACCGGCGGGCGGTCGCGCGCGGGCTGGGGGTGGGGCTCGACGACCTGCACTGGATGAACCAGGTGCACGGTGCGGACGTGCGGGTGGTCGACGTCGAGTCCTCGGGGTACACGCCGGCCGGCTCGCACATGCTGCCCGAGGGGGACGGGCTGGTCATCGACTCCGCCGAGCGGTACGCCGCGGGCACCGAGCCGGGGGCGGCGCTCGTGGTCGTCGCCGACTGCACCCCCGTGCTCCTGGTGGACCGGGTGCGGGGCCTGTGCGCGGTGGCCCACGCCGGGCGCCCGGGCATGCAGGCCGGCGTGGTGGGCCGCACCGTCGAGGCGATGCGTTCCCGTGGGGCGCAGCGGCTGGAGGCCGTCGTCGGCCCCTCGGTCTGCGGGCGCTGCTACGAGGTGCCCGCCCTGATGCGCGAGGAGGCCCTGGCCGCCGAGCCGGTGGTCGCGGGACGCACCTCGTGGGGGACCCCCAGCATCGACGTCGCGGTCGGCGTGGTCGAGCAGCTGGCCCGTGCCGACGTGCTGCTGCGCGAGTGGGTGGGCGGCTGCACCGTGGAGGACCCGGACCTGTTCAGCTACCGCCGCGACGGGCGGACGGGCCGACTGGCCGGTGCCGTCCGCCTCGTGGCCCCGGGCGCGGAGGCGGCGGCGTGAGCGCCCCGCAGGTGGTGCTGCCGGACGGGGCCGACGAGCGCACCCGTGCGCTCGCGACCGGCCTGGAGCGGGCCCACGAGCGCATCGCGCGGGCCTGCGAGCAGGCAGGTCGCTCGCCCGAGGAGGTGACCCTGGTGGTGGTCACCAAGTTCTTCGGGGCCGAGGACGTGGCGCGCCTCGCCCGCCTCGGGGTGCGTGACGTGGGGGAGAACCGCGACCAGGAGGCGTCGGCGAAGGCTGCGGCCTGGCCGGAGCTCCTGCCGGCCGACGAGCGCCACCTCGCCGAGCGGGTGCGGATGCACTTCATCGGGCAGCTGCAGAGCAAGAAGGCCGGGTCGGTGGCGGGCTACGCGCACCTGGTGCACTCGCTGGACCGTCCCAAGTTGGTGGGGGTGCTCGACCGGGCGGCCGAGCGGCACGACCGGACCCTGGGGGTGTGCGTGCAGGTGGACCTCGACCCGCTGCTCGAGGGTCCGCCGGAGGCCGCCGGTCGTGGAGGGGCCCACCCGGGGGAGGTCCTCGCCCTGTGTGACGCCGTGGCCGAGGCGGGCTCGCTGGAGCTGCGGGGGCTCATGACCGTGGCCCCGCCCGCCGCCGACCCCGCGGAGGCCTTCGCGGCCCTCGGCACGGTGCACCGCGAGGTGCTGGGGAGCCACCCGGCGGCCACGATGCTCTCGGCCGGCATGAGCGGTGACCTCGAGCAGGCCGTCGCCGCCGGTGCGACACACGTGCGCGTGGGTTCGGCAATCATGGGGGCCCGTCCACCGCTGGGCTAGCCTGTGCCCCATCGCGTCGAGGGCACCGCCCGCCCGATGCGCCCCGTCGTCGAGAGCGTCCGTGCCGACATGGCCGTCCGGTGGCAGCAGGTGCCGGGCCAGGCGCCAGGAAAATCCCTCGATGCCCGTCACGACCAGCCGGGAGCTAGGAGCGAGACATGGCCGGTGTCTTCAACAAGACGATGGAACTGCTGGGTTTCGCCGAGATCGACGAGCGGGACCGCTACGACGACCGCGACCGGTACGACGAGTACGACCGGTTCGACGACGACGAGGTCGAGCTGCTCGAGGACGAGCGCGACACGGGTCGTCCGCAGGCCGGTTCCCACGCGCTGGGTGACGAGCCCGAGGAGCGGGAGCGCGTCGAGTCCCGCCCGGTCGCGGCCGTGCCGGAGCGCCGGGAGCGTCGCGAGCGCCCGGTGCCCGCCCCCCGTCCCGAGTCCCGCCGATCCACAGGAGTCCCCATGGGTGGCATCCACCGCATCACGACCATCCACCCGGCCACCTTCAACGAGGCCAAGCTCATCGGCGAGAGCTTCCGCGAGGGGGTGCCGGTGATCATGAACCTCACCGACCTCTCGGACGGGGACGCCAAGCGCCTGGTGGACTTCGCCGCCGGCCTGGTCTTCGGCCTGTACGGCTCGATCGACCGGATCACGAACAAGGTGTTCCTGCTCTCGCCGGAGGGTGTCTCCTCCGAGGGCGGCCAGGGGGACCCGACCGGCCAGACCTCCTGACAGCCGTGGCGGTCGTCCTGGCAGTGGTCCACCTGCTGCTGTCCCTCTTCCTCTGGGCCCTGCTGGTCCGGATGGTGCTGGACTGGGTGCAGTCGTTCGCGCCGCACTGGCGCCCGTCGGGCCCGGTGCTGGTCCTGGCCGAGGGTGCCTACACGGTCACCGACCCGCCGCTGCGGACGCTGCGTCGCCTCATCCCGCCGCTGAACCTCGGGGGCATCCAGCTGGACATCGCCTTCCTGGTGATCGCGATCGCGGTCTTCCTGCTCCTGGGACTGGTGAATCCGCTGGCCTGACGCGGGTGCGCGTCCACACCACGACTCGCCGGGAGCCGGCGGGGCGTGGTGTGCGTGGCAGACTCCTGGGGGAGTCGACCCGCGAGAGGACGAGCATGCCCCTGAACCCCGACGACCTGTTCGAGCGAGAGTTCGAGGAGACGCGGCTGCGCCCGGGTTACGACAAGGCCCAGGTGAACGAGTTCCTCGACGGGGTGCAGGTGGAGCTGCGCCGCCTCATCTCGGAGAACGAGTCGCTGCGGGACCGGCTGTACGAGCACGGGGGCGCCCCCGCCTTCGCCGGCGGCTGGGAGGGCCCGGTCGAGCCTGTCACCCCCTCGGGGACCCTCGTCGGCGGTTCCCCTTCGGAGCCGGAGCCCGCGGACGACGGGTTCGTCCCGGCCGGTGCGGGCATCGGCGGGGCGGACGCGGTGGACCAGGTGCGGCAGGAGTCCGACCAGCGGATCATGGCGGCCATGCACGCGGCCGAGAGCGCCGAGTACGACGCCCACCAGCGGATGGAGGCGGTGCGCCGTGAGCAGGCGGAGGCCGAGGCCGCGCTGGAGCGCGTCAAGCAGCGCGTCGCCGGGCTGACCGCGGCCACCGACCGGGTGGAGCGGGCCGGTGAGGAGGGGGCCGAGGCGGGCGAGCTGCTGGCCGCGGCCCAACGGCTGCACGACGAGCACGTCTGGGCGGCCGAGGAGACGGCCCGTTCGCGGGAGGCCCACGTCCAGAGCCGGCTGGAGGGCCTCGAGGCGCGGATCGCCGACGCGCGTCAGCGACTGCTGGAGGCCGAGACCATGCTCCGTGCGCGGGCCGAGGAGTTCGGGGACTGGGCCGCCGAGCAGCGGCGTCACCTGGCCGAGCCGGGTGCCTCCGGTCAGGCGCGGGTCGCCTCCGCGCCCGGGCCGGCCACCGGACGGATCACCCGCCCGATCGCCGGGGCGAGCTCGCTCTGGTCCTGAGCGTCGCGTCCCGTCGGGCGGGGCTCGCTCGGGTGCCGTGCGGGGGCCGGTCCACCCCAGTGGATTCCGCCCGGGTGAATGGCCGGAAAACGGTGGATGACGATTCGGACACGAAAGCTTTCTCGGCTTGGTCGGGGTCGGTGTGCGTCCTATGGTTCCCGCAATCGTTCCGGAAGGGAGCGCCGAGCACGGGCGAACGGGTCCAGGTCGGGTCCTCCTCAGGGGGTCCGCGAAGGGGCCGGGCCCGCCGAACCGAGGAGATGCGGTGGCCACGATGACCGCCAGCAAGAAGGCCGCGGCGAAGGCGTCGACGGCCAAGAAGACGAAGGCCGACTCGGCGGGCAAGAAGGCCGCGGGGAGCAAGAAGGCGGGGGGCGCCAAGAGCGGCAAGAAGTCGTCGACCAAGAAGGCGGCCGCCGCGGACGAGAAGACGACGTCCACCAAGAAGACGACCAAGAAGTCCGCCGCGAAGGCCACGGACGGCAAGGGCGCCAAGTCCGCCAAGTCCGGTGCCAAGGGCGGCAAGAAGATCGCGGGGGCGAAGGCCTCGACGAAGACCGCCACGGTCGGGGAGCGCCTCGCGGGCCGCAAGGCGGCGAAGGCCAAGACGCTCGTCGTCGGGCAGACCGAGGAGCCGTGGTCGAAGAGCGAGCTCACGGAGGTGCGCACCGAGCTCGAGTCCGAGCTGACGCGCCTCACCCGTGACCTCGAGCTGGCCGAGACCGAGCTCTTCGAGCTTGTGAGCGACTCCATGGGCTCGCAGGGCGACGAGGCCGATGCCGGCTCGTTCAGCAGCGAGCGCCAGCACGAGATGTCGCTGGCGGAGAACTCCCGCGCCCTGCTGCTGCAGACCACGAACGCCCTCGGACGCATCGCCGACGGCACCTACGGTCGGTGCGAGAGCTGCGACGACGCGATCGGCAAGATGCGGCTGCAGGCCTTCCCGCGTGCGACCCTGTGCATGCCATGCAAGCAGCACCAGGAGCGACGCTGAGCGCGTCCCACACCACAGACCCCACCCGACCCCGCCCCCGACGCGGCCACCTGCCGCTGGTGGCGGGGCTCGCCACGCTCTGGGTGGTGGTCGACCAGGCCACCAAGGAGTGGGCCCTGGCCTCGCTGGAGCGGGGGCGCTCCGTCCCGCTACTGGGTGAGCTGCTGCAGCTGCGGCTGGTCTTCAACCCCGGTGCCGCGTTCAGCCTGGGCACGGGGTTCACCTGGGTGTTCACGCTGCTGGCGGTGGTGGTCACCTGCGCGATCCTCTGGTTCAGCCGGCAGGTCATCAGCCCGGTCTGGGGCGTGGCCCTGGGCCTCATCGCCGGCGGGGCGGTCGGCAACCTCGTGGACCGGCTCGTGCGCGCTCCCGGCGTCGGCCGGGGCCACGTCGTCGACTTCCTGATGCTGCCCAACTGGCCGATCTTCAACGTGGCCGACATCGGCGTCACCTGCGGTGCCGCGCTGGTGGTCCTGCAGGCGCTGCGCGGGGTGGAGCCCACCGAGGTGGAGGAGACGGCCACCGCACGCGACGCGGTCGGGACGACCCGACACACCGAGGAGGAGTCCGCATGACCGACACCCGCACCGTGATGATCCCCGACGGCCTGGAGGGGGAGCGCGTCGACACGGGCCTGTCCCGTCTTCTCGGGCTCTCCCGCAACCGGGTCGCGGACGTCGCCGCCGAGGGCGGGGTGCTCCTCGGTGGCAAGGCGCTGGGCAAGGGGGATCGGCTGGTCGGTGGCGAGCTGGTGACCGTCACCCTGCCGGCCGAGAACCGGACCGAGCCGGTGCTGCCGAGCACCGAGCCGATCCCCGGGCTCAAGGTCGTCCACGAGGACACCGAGATCATCGTGGTGGACAAGCCGGCCGGGGTGGCCGCGCACCCGAGCGTCGGGTGGAAGGGGCCCGACGTGGTCGGCGGACTGGCCGCCGAGGGCTACCGCATCTCGACCTCGGGGGCCGCCGAGCGGCAGGGGATCGTCCAGCGCCTCGACGTGGGGACCTCCGGGCTCATGGTGGTGGCCAAGTCCGAGCGGGCCTACTCGGTGCTCAAGCAGGCCTTCCGCGACCGGGTAGTCGACAAGACGTACCACACGGTGGTGCAGGGGCTTCCGGATCCGCTGACGGGCACCGTCGATGCGCCCATCGGTCGCCACCCCGGTCACGACTACCGGTTCGCCGTCATGTCCACCGGGCGCCCCTCGATCACGCACTACGAGCTGCTCGAGGCCCATCGCGCGGCTTCGCTGCTCCGGGTGCACCTGGAGACCGGGCGCACCCACCAGATCCGTGTGCACTTCTCCGCGATGGGGCACCCCTGCGCCGGCGACCTCACCTACGGGGCCGACCCGACGCTGGCCAGGCGACTGGGGCTGGAGCGGCAGTGGCTGCACGCCGTCGAGCTCGGCTTCACGCACCCCGGGTCGGGCGAGTACGTCACCTTCACCAGCGAGTACCCCGAGGACCTGCAGGCGGCGGTCGACCAGCTGCGCGGCTGATCCGCGGGGCCTGGGGAGGGGCGTTCTGGAGGCCCCACAGCCGGTGCCCGCCGGCGGCCGAGGTCGTCGGTGCCCGGTCGTAGGATGACCCGCGATGAGCGCGCCGAACCTCCCGTCGAAGACCTCCTCGAGTGACTCGTTCGTGCACCTGCACAACCACACCGAGTACTCGATGCTCGACGGCGCGGCCCGCATCGACGACCTGTTCGCCAAGGCCGACGAGATGGGCATGCCGGCCGTCGCGACGACCGACCACGGCTCGATCTTCGGGGCCTACGAGTTCTGGTCCAAGTCCCGCAAGCACGAGGCCAAGCCGATCATCGGCGTCGAGGCGTATGTCACTCCCGGGACTCACCGCACGGACAAGACCCGGGTGAAGTACGGCGACGGCGGGCGCAACGACGTCTCGGGCTCGGGTGCCTACACGCACATGACCCTCTGGGCCGAGACCACCGAGGGCATGCACAACCTGTTCCGGGCCTCGTCGCTGGCCTCCATCGAGGGCTTCTACTTCAAGCCGCGCATGGACCGCGAGCTGCTGGAGCGCTACGGCAAGGGGCTCATCGGCACCACCGGGTGCCCGTCGGGGGAGATCCAGACCCGCCTGCGGTTGGGGCAGTACGACAAGGCCCGGCAGGCCGCCGGCGAGCTCCGCGAGATCTTCGGGCGGGAGAACTACTT
The DNA here is from genome assembly GCF_054950055.1 of Kytococcus sp. Marseille-QA3725. NCBI lineage: Bacteria > Bacillati > Actinomycetota > Actinomycetes > Micrococcales > Kytococcaceae > Kytococcus > Kytococcus sp. Marseille-QA3725. Next base: position 516,151 of record NZ_JBUCLA010000001.1, read on the forward strand.
CTGCGAGCTCATGGACCACGGGCTCGACATCGAGCGCAACGTCCGGGCGGACCTGCTCAAGCTCGCCAAGGAGCTCGACCTGCCCCTGGTCGCCACCAACGACCTGCACTACACCAACCAGGAGGACGCCAAGGCCCACGGCGCCCTGCTGTGCGTGCAGTCGGGTGCCACCCTCATGGACCCCAACCGGTTCAAGTTCGACAGCGACGAGTTCTACCTGAAGTCGGCCGCGGAGATGCGTCACCTGTGGCGCGAGCTGCCGGAGGCCTGCGACAACACGCTGCTCATCGCCGAGCGCTGCAACGTCGACTTCACCGAGGGCGAGGGGCGGTTCATGCCGCGCTTCCCCTGCCCGGAGGGGCACGACGAGACCTCCTGGTTCATCCACGAGGTGCAGACCGGGTTGAAGCGCCGCTTCGGTGACACCGTGCCGGACTACGCCCTGAAGCAGGCGGAGTACGAGCAGGAGGTCATCATCGGCAAGGGGTACCCCGGGTACTTCCTGGTGGTGGCCGACTTCATCAACTGGGCCAAGGACAACGGCATCCGCGTGGGGCCGGGGCGTGGCTCGGGTGCGGGATCCATGTGTGCCTACGCGATGGGGATCACCGACCTCGACCCGGTGCCGCACGGTCTGATCTTCGAGCGCTTCCTCAACCCCGAGCGCCAGTCGATGCCGGACTTCGACGTCGACTTCGACGAGCGCCGGCGCCCCGAGGTCATCAGGTACGTCACCGAGAAGTACGGCTCGGACCGCGTGGCCATGATCGTCACCTACGGCACCATCAAGGCCAAGCAGGCCCTCAAGGACGCCAGTCGCGTGATGGGCTTCCCGTTCGCGACCGGGGAGAAGCTCACCAAGGCGATGCCGCCGGCGGTGATGGGCAAGGACATCCCGCTCTCGGGGATCTTCGACGAGAACCACCCCCGCTACGCCGAGGCGATCGACTTCCGCGAGCTGCACCAGAACGACCCGGAGGCCCGCGAGGTGTTCGACACCGCCGTCGGGCTGGAGGGGCTGAAGCGCCAGTGGGGCGTGCACGCCGCCGGCGTCATCATGGCCAGCGAGCCGCTCATCGACCTCATCCCGATCATGAAGCGGGAGGCCGACGGGCAGATCATCACGCAGTTCGACTACCCGTCCTGCGAGACGCTCGGCCTGGTCAAGATGGACTTCCTGGGGCTGCGCAACCTCACGATCCTCGACGACGCGATCAAGAACATCGAGTCCAACCGGGGCGAGGACATCGACCTCGACGCCCTGAGCAAGGACATGACCGACCCGGCGGCCTACAAGCTGCTGGCGCGCGGTGACACGCTCGGCGTCTTCCAGCTCGACGGTGGCGGCATGCGCTCGCTGCTGCGACTCATGCAGCCGGACAACTTCGAGGACATCTCCGCCGCCCTCGCGCTCTACCGACCCGGCCCGATGGGCGCCAACGCCCACACGAACTTCGCGCTGCGCAAGAACGGCAAGCAGCCGGTGGACTACATCCACCACGAGCTCACCGAGGCGCTCGAGCCGATCCTCAAGATGACCTACGGCCTGATCATCTACCAGGAGCAGGTCATGGAGATCGCGCAGAAGCTGGCGGGCTACACGCTCGGCAACGCAGACCTGCTGCGGCGCGCGATGGGCAAGAAGAAGAAGGAGGTGCTGGACGCCGAGTACGTCAACTTCGAGAAGGGCATGCTCGACAACGGCTACTCCAAGGAGGCCGTGGAGACGCTCTGGGGCATCCTCCTGCCCTTCTCCGACTACGCCTTCAACAAGGCGCACACGGCCGCCTACGGCGTGGTCTCGTACTGGACCGCCTACCTCAAGGCCAACTACCGCGCCGAGTACATGGCCGCGCTGCTCACCAGCGTGCGCGACGACAAGGACAAGTCCGCGCTGTACCTGGGGGAGTGCCGCCGCATGGGCATCCAGGTGCTGCCGCCGGACGTCAACGAGTCCATCGGGCAGTTCGCCGCCGTGGGCCAGGACATCCGCTTCGGCCTGGAGGCCATCCGCAACGTCGGCGGCAACGTGGTGAAGGCCATCATCGCCACCCGCGAGGAGAAGGGGCGCTTCACCTCCTTCGAGGACTTCCTGCGCAAGTGCCCGGCCGTGGTGTGCAACAAGCGCACCATCGACTCCCTCATCAAGGCCGGGGCGTTCGACGACCTCGGCCACCAGCGTCAGGCGCTGGCCAGCGTGCACGAGGCCTACGTCGACGCCCTGGTGGGGGAGAAGAAGGAGCAGGAGCGCGGGCAGGACTCGCTCTTCGCCGCGCTGATGGGCGACGCCGAGGACGGCGAGGCGAACATCGGCGGCATGCCGGCCATCCCGGACATCGAGTGGGACAAGCAGACGCTGCTGGCCTTCGAGCGGGACATGCTCGGGCTGTACGTCTCCGACCACCCGCTGTTCGGCATCGAGCACGCGCTGAGCCGGGCGAGCGACTGCAGCATCGCCGTGCTGAACTCCGAGGACGGGCGCCCCGACGGTGCCGAGGTGACGATCGCCGGGCTGATCACGCAGGTGGTCACCAAGCGCAACAAGCGCGGTGAGCTCTGGGCGATCGCGACGGTGGAGGACCTCGAGGGCTCCGTGGAGTGCCTGTTCTTCGCCCGCACCTACATGACCGTCTCCACGATGCTCACGCAGGACGTGGTCTGTGTGGTCACCGGTCGGGTGAAGCGCAACGAGGACGGGGTGTCCATCTTCGCCAGCGACCTCAAGCTGCCGGACCTGGACGACGGGCCGCGCGGGCCGGTGATGATCCACATGGCCATGAACCAGACGACCGACGCGGTGGTGGGGCGGCTGCGGACGGTGCTCACCGAGCACCCCGGGCCGACGGAGGTGCAGATCCACCTCACCCAGCCGGGGCGGCGCGTGGTGATGCGGGTGGAGGACGACCTGCGGGTGACCGCCAGCAACGCGCTGTTCGGTGACCTCAAGGCGCTGCTGGGGCCGAGCTGCCTGCCGCTGGGCTGACGCACCGGCGAACCGACGGGGGCGAACCCGGTGGCAGCCCGAGGAGCCTGCGCGCCGCATCCCCGCCCAGGGTGCCGTCGACCCGGGGCGGCGGCACCAGCGCTGATGCGGGCTGGCCCCGATGGTGCGAGGCTCGAGGGGACACACCCCTCGTGAACGGAGACTGAGATGGGCTTCCTCGACCGGATCCTCGGTGGCCAGCGTCGGCAGCAGGGCGGGCAGCACCCCCAGCAGCAGTACCCGGGCCAGCACGGGCAGCCCCGCGCCGCCCCACAGGCGGGAAGGGCGGCGTCGCAGGACGATCAGGCCATCGCCCGCTACCAGTACCTGCTGCGCACCGCGCCGCCGGAGCGCATCGAGGAGGCGCACGCCGAGGCCTTCGCCCGGCTGACCCCGGACCAGCGTCGCCAGGTGCTGGGTCAGATGGCCCAGAGCCTCCCGGTCGGTGAGGCCCCTCGGACCGACGACCCTCGTGCCATGGCCCGGGCGGCCACGCGGGCGGAGATGTCCCAGCCCGGGTACATGCAGCGCACCTTCGGCGGCCGGGGAGCGGGTGGTGTCGGCATGGGCGGCACCATCATGGGTCCGATGATGGGCACCATCGCCGGTGTGGTCGTCGGCTCGGCGGTCGCCGACGCGATGTTCGACCACGGGGGCTTCGAGAGCTCGCCCGAGGCGGCGGGGATGGAGGGCGACCCGGGTGCCGACGGGGGCGACCTCGGTGCCGACGCAGGTGGGTTCGACTCGGGTGAGTACGGGGGCGGTGACCTCGGCGGCGACCCGGGAGGCTTCGACTTCGGCGGCGACTTCGGTGGGGGCGACTTCGGTGGCGACTTCTGAGAGGCGCGGAGGGTGGGCTCGGCACCTCGTCGGTGACGCGTGCCGCGCCCGTCACAGGCGTTCGGCGATCACCACGCTGACGCCCTGGTGGTGCCCTGTGGCCTCGTCGAACTCCCCGCTGCATGTGATGACCACGGCCTGCTCCGGCCCGTCGGTGCGGTACAGGTCCTCGTCGGTGACGAGCTGGGAGTACTCGCCGTCCTTGGCGACGTCCCGGTGCACCTCCCGGACCCGGTAGGTGCACTCGCCACCGGTCGAGGTACCCACGGTGAACTCCGAACCCACCGACACCTGGTCGTCGAAGGCGGAGGTGAACACCGCCGAGCCGTCCGTGTAGGTGTGGCCGTCGAGGAGCACGCTGCCCTGCCCCGCCCCGGGGTCGGGGCCGTCCGCGTACCAGCCGATCACATCGATGTCGGTGGGGTCTCCCAGGGGGCGGCCACCGGTGGCGTCCGGGGACGCCGTGGCGTCCACGCCCACCTCCTCGACCTCCGCGTCGACCGACAGGTCCTCCCACACGAAGCTCGTGGCCGCGCCCGTGGTGCAGGAGGACGCGCTCGCCGGTGCGCTCCGACCCTGCGCGGTGTCCTCCCCGACGGTCCCGGTGGGGGAGGACCCGCCTGCGCCGGCGCACCCCGTGAGCAGGAGTGCGCCGGCGCAGACCAGTGCCGCCGGGCGGCGTGCGGCGACCATCAGCGCAGGTCGTCGGGATCCTGGGTGGAGCGCACCCGGCGCCGCTCCGGCGTGTCGTCCTGCCCGCCGGGGGTGTGCGGGGCGCCGAAGGTGGCACCGGCAGGCCGGCGGGAACGGGTGTGGCGGATGCCCAGCCACCCGGCCAGCGCGGCCAGGGCCCCACCGGTGCCCACCAGGGCGGTGTCCGTCGAGTCCCGTCCCGAGGAGGAGCCTCCGCCCGTGGACGGGGCGCCGGTGCCCAACGTGCTCTCGGTGGAGCTGGAGCTGCTGGACCCGGAGGAGCCGCTCGACTGGCTGGTCGACGTCCCGGACGACTGCGAACCGGGGGCGCCGGCCGGGGGCTGTCCCATGCCGCCGGGCCCGGCCGAGCCCATGTCGCTGGTCTCCTCCTCGGTGGAGGGGCTGATCCCGACCTCCAGGGTGAGGGTGTAGCCCTCGGAGACCGAACCGGTCGCCGTGGCCAGCTGGGACTCGCCCTCGTCGTCCCCGAAGACGTTGTCGGTGCTCAAGGAGATGCCCTCGAGGTTGCTCGTGGAGCTGCCGTAGCCGCTCTCGGAGTACACGGCCTCGCCGGCCTCCTGGGGGATGGCGATCTGCGAGGTCTTCATCGGGGTCCCGCTGCCGCTGGTGGCGTCGTCCACCGAGGCGTACACCTCGAAGTGGATGTGCGGCCACCGCCCGGCGTAGCAGCCGGGGAAGATGCTGGTGAAGGCGACGTGGCCGTTCTCGTCGGACTCCTGGATGCCGCGCAGGAAGTTCTCTTCCAGGACGCTCTGGGAGTACAGCGAGTACTCCCCGTCGGCGGTGCAGTGCCACAGGTAGACCGCGGCGTCGGCCAGGGCGGCGTCCGCATCGAGGTCCCACAGGTCGAGCTCGATGGTGACGGGGATGCCCTCGGCCGTGCCGGAGTAGTCACCGAAGCTGGAGGTGATGTCCGAGCGCACGATGCCGTCCTCGACGCGCACGTCGACGCCGTTGGAACCGTCGGCGGGGTAGGGGCCGGCGGTCTCCGAGGGGATCACGGTGTCGGTGTCCGCGTTGGCGCCCGTGATGAGTCCGCCGGCGGCCACCAGGGCGGCACCACCGGTGAGTCCCAGCACCTGGCGGCGGTTCATCGTGGCCAGGTCGAAGGCCAGGCCGCGGTCGTGGTTGCGGCGCACGTAGGCGGCGTTCTCGGCCGCGGTCTGGGCGGCGAGGTCGGCGGGGTCGGTGTTCGGCTGGTGGGTCATCGTGGCCTCCTGGGTGGGGTGGTTGACGACGACCACACAACCGGGTGCAGTTGGACCTTTCCGGGGAATCGCGGGGAAGCGGCCGGGGAGTTCGCTGGGATCCCGCTGGGAACGGTGAGACGTCCCCTTTCCACGCGGTCCGAGCCGCCCCTCCCTGCGGACTGCCGCCCCGTAAGGTGATCCCATGTCCCTGCACAGCCCGCCCGTCGCTGCCGCACGTCCGTACCGCCGGGAGCACCACGGGCAGGTGGTGGAGGACCCGTGGCAGTGGCTGCGCGACCCGGAGGCCCCGGAGGTCGTGGCGCACCTGGAGGCCGAGAACGCCTGGACCGACGAGCGACTCGCCGGTCAGAGGACACTGCGCGACCGGATCTTCGAAGAGATCGTGTCCCGGACCCAGCAGACCGACGTCTCGGTGGCGGCCCGGCACGGTCGGTGGTGGTACTACACCCGCACCGTCGAGGGCCAGCAGTACCCCGTGCACGCCCGGGTGGCCGCCACCGGTGATGACGACGCCGACCGGCCCCGACTGGAGCCGGGCACCGTGCCGCCCGGGGAGCAGGTGCTCCTGGACGGCAACGCCGAGGCGGGCCAGGCCACCTTCCTCTCCGTCGGCGGGTTCACCGTCAGCCGTGACGACCGGCGCCTGGCCTTCGCCACCGACACCGCCGGGGACGAGCGCTTCGACGTGACCGTGATCGACCTCGAGACCGGTGAGCGACTCGACACCTCCCTGGAGGGTGTCGGGTACGGGCTGTGCTTCGACCACGACGCCCGGCACCTGTTCTACGTGCGGGTGAACGACGCCTGGCGCCCGCACCAGGTGTGGCGGCACACCATCGGTGCCGACCCGTCCACCGACGTCCTCGTGCACACCGAGGAGGACGAGGCGTGGTGGATGGGCATCGACACCTCGGGGGACGACCGGTGGCTGCTCATCGAGACGGCCGCGAGCGACTCCAGTGAGTGGTGGCTGCTCGACACCACCGATCCGGACGCCCGTCCCCGGGTGGTGCAGCCGCGGGTGCACGGCCTCGAGTACGACCTGGACGTGGCCGGTGACGAGCTGCTCCTGGTGCACACCGCGAACACCCCCGAGGGGGAGCTCGCCACGGCCACCGTCCAGGCGCCCGGGCGTGAGCACTGGCGCCCGGTCGCGCCCCCGGCGGACGGGGAGCGTCTCCTGGGCGTGGACCTGTTCGCCCACTTCGCGGTGGTGACGCTGCGCCGCGACGGGCTCACCGCGCTGCGGGTGCTCCCCCGCACGGCAGAGCAGGACGTGCCGCTGGGTCTGGGTGAGCCGGTCGACGTGGTGCCCGACGAGGCGCTGTGGACGATCGCGGCGGGAGTGAACCCCGAGTTCGACACCACGCGCCTGCGCGTCGTGACCGAGTCCCTGGTGACCCCGCCCGGAGTGCTCGAGTACGACCTCGCCCCGGTGCTCGCCGGTGGCTCCCTGCCGGCCCCGGAGGTGCTGCGACGCCAGCCGGTGCTCGGGGGCTACGACCCCACCGGGTTCGTCCAGGAGCGGCTGTGGGCCACTGCGGCCGATGGCACCCGCATCCCGGTGTCGCTGGTGCACCGGGCCGACGTGCGGGCCGACGGCACCGCCCCGGCCCTGCTCACCGGTTACGGCGCCTACGAGGCCTCCTCGGACCCGGACTTCCGCACCAGCCGCCTGTCCCTGCTTGACCGGGGCGTCGTGCTCGCCATCGCCCACGTCCGAGGAGGCGGTGAGATGGGCCGTCACTGGTACGAGGCCGGCCGTCTGGAGCACAAGGAGAACTCGTTCACCGACCTCAACACGGTGGCCCACCACCTCGTCGACAGCGGATGGGTGCACCCGGAGCGGTTGGCGGTCGAGGGTGGCTCGGCCGGTGGTTTGCTGCTCGGGGCCGCGCTCAACCTGGAGCCCGGTCTCTACCGCGCTGCACACCTGGCGGTGCCCTTCGTGGACGCGCTGACCACGATGCTGGACCCCTCGCTGCCGCTCACGGTCGGCGAGTGGACCGAATGGGGTGACCCCCTGCACGACCCGGTCGCCTACGAGCGGATGGCCGGGTACAGCCCGGTCGAGAACGTCCAGCCCGCCCAGTACCCGACGATCCTGGCCACCACCAGCCTCAACGACACCCGCGTCGGGTGCGGTGAACCGGCCAAGTGGGTGCAGGCGGTGCGCGACCGGGCGACCAACGACCCGGTCGAGCGGCCCGTGCTGCTGCGGACGGAGATGGTGGCCGGACACGGTGGGCGGTCCGGTCGATACGACCTGTGGGCTGACCGCGCCCTGGAACTGGCCTTCCTCCTGCACGCCGTGGGGGTGGACGCATGAGCACCACGCCACAGCGACAGCCGGAGCCCGAGGTGGACTGGACCGGCCGGGAGGTCGCGCGGTTGCGCATCCTGGACACCGTCTGGTCGGTGCGTGACCACGACTCGGGCATCCACGACGACGTCCCGGCCCTGTGGTCGCGGTGCGCCACGGACGAGGATGCCGACCGGCCCATGCACATGGTGTCGCCCGGGGACGCTCACCCTCGGGGGGAGGTGGTCGTGGGCACCGGGGAACAGGGCGGGTACGCCTTGGCCTCACGGCTGGTCTCGGCCTCCATCGCGCGGCACATCGGGCAGGCGCTCATGGTGCACGCCGCTGCTCTGACGGCACCGGGCACCGACCGGGCGCTGTGCCTCGTGGCGGCCTCGGGCACCGGCAAGACGACCGCCAGCCGTGTGCTCGGCCAGGCCGGCTGGGGCTACCTCACCGACGAGTGCGTGGTGGTGGACGAGACCTACCACGTGACCCCGCTGCCCAAACCGCTGTCGGTGGTGACGGATCCGGACGGCAGCCCCCACGAGAAGCACCAGCTCGGGCCCGACCAGCTGGGCATGGCCCACCCGCCCGAGGGTGCGCGACTGACCGGCCTGGTACTGCTGCACCGACTGCGTACACCCGAGGAGCGGTCGCAGGACGACCAGCCGGTGCCGCGGCTGGAGCGGGTGCCGGTGGCCGAGGCACTGCCGCTGCTGGCCCAGCAGACCTCTGCGCTGAGCCGGACGCCGGGTGGACTGTCGGCGCTGGCCCGCGCCGCGAGCGACCTGGGGGTGCAGCGCCTGGTCTACGCGGAGATCTCCGAGGTGACCGACCTGCTCGCCGAGAGGGCCGTCCACGGGGTGCACCCCGGGGACGAACACATGGAGGTCCTGCAGGGCAGTGCCCCGTGGGACGCCGTGCCGGACCGCGCGCTCGAGGTGCAGGATCCGCACCCCGGCACACGGTGGGCCCGGGCGGACTTCTCGTGGGCCGTCGGTTGCGAGCAGGGGGACGTGGTGGTCATGACCGGGTCGTCCGTGACGCAGCTGGGTGTGCTCGGGGCGTCGGTCTGGCGGCAGGTGGGGGAGTCGCCGCGCACCCTGGGCGAGCTGACGTCCGGGCTCGTCGCAGAGTTCGGGGAGCACCCTCACGCCGATCGGTTGGCCAAGGACGCGGTCGCCGCCCTGGCCCGGGAGGGGCTGGTCCGCGGAGCCTGACCCGTCCGACCCAGCCGGCCGACCCGGCCGGCTGGGCGGGCGCGGTTAGGCTCCGGGCATGCCCGTCACCACCACGGCAGGGCACCCGGCCCCGCCCGCACGCGCCCGGCGGCTGCGATCGCACCCGCTCCTGCGACCGCCGGTTCTCCTCGCCGTCGGAGCCCTCGTCGTCACGTTGACGCTCATGGCCCTGGGCCAGCAGCAGGCGGCTGCGGCGGTGGCCGTCGTCGTCATCGGCCTGACGGTGGTGATGACCTCCGTGGACATGGTCCGCGACCTCCTGCGAGGCCGGTGGGGTCTGGACGTGCTGGCCGTCGTGGCCATGGTCTCGACCGTGCTGGTGGGGGAGTACCTTGCCGGCCTCGTCATCGTGCTCATGGTGACCGGTGGGGAGGCGCTGGAGGCCATGGCCGAACAACGGGCCAGTCGCGAGCTCGACGCCCTCATCAACCGGGCCCCGGCCGTGGCGCACCGGGTCACCGACGACGGGGCGGTCATCACGCACGTCGACGCCGACGACGTGCAGGTGGGCGACGTCCTGCTGGTCCGTTCCTCCGAGGTGCTGCCCGTCGACGGGGTGGTGCTCAGTGAACGCGCCGTGTTGGACGAGTCGTCGGTGACCGGCGAGCCGGTCCCGGTGACCCGCCGGCAGGGGGAGCAGGTGCTCTCGGGCGCGGTCAACGGCACCGAGTCCTTCACCCTGCGCGCCATGGCCACCGCCCGGGGCTCGCACTACGCCTCGATCGTGCAGCTGGTCACCGAGGCGGTGTCCTCCCGGGCCCCGATGGTGCGCCTGGCCGACAGGTACGCGGTGCCCTTCACCGCGGTGGCCCTGCTCATCGCGGGGGTGGCCTGGTACGTCTCGGGCGATCCGGTCCGGTTCGCCGAGGTGCTCGTGGTGGCCACCCCCTGCCCGTTGCTGATCGCCGCCCCGGTGGCCTTCATGGGCGGCATGAGCTCGGCCGCGCGGGTGAACGTGGTGGTCAAGGACGGGGGCGCCCTGGAGACCCTGGCCAGGGTGCGCACCGCCGCCCTGGACAAGACCGGCACCCTCACCCAGGGGCGTCCCACGGTCACCGGTGCCCACGCCGGTGCGGTGTCGGCCGACGAGGTGCTTCGCCTCGCGGCGGCTGCCGAGCAGTACTCCGTGCACGCCTTCGCCGACCCCATCGCCGCGGCGGCCAGGGAGCGCGGTCTGGAGCTGCCGCTGGTCGCATTCGCCCGCGAGGTCGCCACCCACGGCGTGCAGGCGGTCCTCGAGGACGGCACCGAGGTGCGGGTGGGCAAGCCCGGCTTCGTCCGGGAACGCATCGGGGAGTACGAGGTGCCCGAGCTGCATTCCGGGGAGTCCGGGGTCCACGTCTCGGTGGACGACCGGCTGGCCGGTGTGTTGCTGCTCTCGGACCCGGTGCGCCCCGAGGCCGCAGAGACGCTGCGACGCCTTCGCGCCCAGGGCGTCACCGACGTGCTCATGGCCACCGGTGACGTGCGGTCCACGGCGCAGTGGGTGGCCGACCAGGTCGGCATCGACACCGTGCACGCAGGCGTCACCCCCCAGGAGAAGGTCCAGATCATGCGCCGCGCCGAGCAGCGCCCGGTGCTGATGGTGGGTGACGGCATCAACGACGCCCCGGTGCTGGCGGCGGCGGACGTCGGGGTGGCGATGGGGGCACGCGGCGCCACGGCAGCCAGCGAGTCGGCCTCGGCGGTCATCACCTCGAACGACCTCAGCCGGCTGGCGGACGTCGTCGACATCTCCCGCCGCACCGTGCGCATCGCCCTGCAGAGCATCTGGCTGGGCATCGCCATCTCCGTGGGCCTCATGGTCGTGGCGGCGCTGGGGCACCTCCCGGCCGTGGCCGGGGCCCTGCTCCAGGAGGTGGTCGACCTCGTGGCCATCCTCAGCGCGCTGCGGGCGTTGTCGGCGCACCGGCGGGTGGAGGACGCCCGGGCGGGCTGATGCGGCCCCGCTGCGGATCGAACGACCTCCCCCGAGGCTGTCAGCACCCACCACCGGCTGGGCACTTTCTGTGCATCCTCCACGCACCAGAACGGGGGCAAGGGACCGGGTCCCTTGCCCCCGTGGGGATCTCGCTCAGATGTGGTAGTACAGCTCGTACTCGTAGGGGTTCGGACGCAGTCGCATCGGCGCGATCTCGTGCGTGCGCTTGTAGTCCACCCAGGCGGCGATGAGGTCCTCGGTGAACACGTCGCCCTCGGTGAGGAAGTCGTGGTCGGCCTCCAGGGCGTCCAGTGCGTCGTCGAGCGAGAACGGCAGCTGCTCGATGGAGTCCTGCTCCTCCGGCGGCAGCTCGTAGAGGTCCTTGTCCACCGGCTCCGGCGGCTCGATGCGGTTGCGGATGCCGTCGATGCCGGCCATCAGCTGCGCGGCGAAGCACAGGTACGGGTTGCTCGACGGGTCCGGCACGCGGAACTCCACGCGCTTGGCCTTGGGGGAGTTCCCGGTGATCGGGATGCGGATGCACGCCGAGCGGTTGCGGGCCGAGTAGACCAGGTTCACCGGCGCCTCGTACCCGGGCACCAGCCGGCGGAAGGAGTTGATCGTCGGGTTGGTGAACGCCAGCAGCGCGGGGGCGTGCTTGAGCAGGCCACCGATGTACCAGCGGGCCGTGTCCGAGAGCTGGGCGTAGCCGTTCTCGTCGTGGAACAGCGGCTCGCCGTCCTTCCACAGGCTCTGGTGGGTGTGCATGCCCGACCCGTTGTCGCCCATGACCGGCTTGGGCATGAAGGTCGCCGTCCGGCCGTCCTGCCAGGAGGTGCCCTTGACGACGTACTTGAACTTCATCATGTCGTCGCCGGCGTGCAGCAGGGTGTTGAACTTGTAGTTGATCTCCTGCTGACCCGCCGAGCCCACCTCGTGGTGGCTGCGCTCGACCTCCAGGCCCACCTTCTCCATGTCGCGGCAGATCTGGTCGCGCAGATCGGTGTAGTGGTCGGTGGGGAAGACCGGGAAGTACCCGCCCTTGGTGTCCACCTTGTAGCCCTGGTTGCCGCCGATCTCCTCGCGGGAGGTGTTCCAGGCAGCGGCCTCGGCGTCCACGCTGTAGAAGGCGCGGCCGGGCTTCGTCTCGTAGCGGACGTCGTCGAAGACGTGGAACTCGGCCTCGGCACCGATGAACACGGTGTCGGCGATGCCGGTGCTCTTCAGGTACTCCTCCGAGCGGCGCGCGATGGTGCGCGGGTCACGGCCGTAGGGCTCGTCGGTGAACGGGTCGACGATGGAGTAGTTCATCACCAGCGTCTTGGCGTCCCGGTAGGGGTCGATGAAGGCCGTGGCGAGGTCCGGGAGCAGCTTCATGTCGGACTCGTGGATGGCCTGGAAGCCGCGGATCGACGAGCCGTCGAACATCTGGCCCTCGGCCAGCGCCTCGGCGTCGACCGTGGACGCCGGCACGTTGAAGTGCTGCATGACCCCGGGAAGGTCACAGAACCGGATGTCGAGGAACTCCACCTCCTCGTCGCGGATGTAGTCGATGACCTCTTGCGGGCTGCTGAACACTGCGGTGCCCTCCTGGGAGCGAGACATGGCCGGACCGACCGGGGCGGCGGTGCGGCGGAACGGGCCCAGCCTATCGAGTGGGTCTTTGCCCGGGAGTCACTCCCGCGTCACGGGGCGGTTACGTGTCGCGCAACGGGCTCCGTACCCTGTGCGCGTGGACAGACGAGAGATCGGCTCCTGGCTCAGCGGGCCCCGGGCCGCGCTGCCGGACGACCAGCAGCCGCCCCGGCAGGACCACCCCGGACAGCGGTTGGGGCTGCCGTCGGACGGCCCGGGCTCCATCGCGCCCTTCCTGAGTCGGCTCGTGGCCCTCTTCATCGACTGGTTCGCCTGTCTGGCCATCACCGCGGCCACCTGGGGTGACCTGCAGGCCGGCGGGACCGGTCAGCTGGTGACCCTCGGCATCTTCCTGCTGGAGAACGTGCTGCTGGTCGCGACCCTGGGCTCCACGCTCGGGCACAAGATCCTGGGCCTGCAGGTGATCCGCCTGGACGACCGTCCGGTGACCCTCGTGGACGCGCTGGTCCGCGGGGTGCTCCTCTGCTTGGTCGTCCCGGCGATCATCTGGGACCAGGACCACCGGAGCGCCCACGACTGGGTGCGGCGCACCGCCATCGTCCGCGGACGCTGAGTCGGTCGGGTCGGCGCCCCATCGGCCACCCTGTCGGCCACGAGGGCCCCCGGGGGCACTCAGGGCCGGACGTAGACCCGGTGCCGCGCGAGGACGACGGCCAGCACCACCCAGAAGCCCAGGAAGACGCTGCCGAAGAGCCAGCGTCCGGCGTCACCCCCGAGCACCCCCGCCACCCGGTCGGCCACCGACGGGTCGCCGAGCGTCAGCCAGTGCAGCACCAGGTGCGACCCGAAGTAGCCCAGCAGGGCATTGCGGCCCAGCGCCTCGGGCACCGAGCGCACGCCGGCCGCGACCCACCTGTGCCCACTGCCCGCGAGAGGAGCTCCCTCGGCGTCGAGGAGCAGGTACCCACCCAGCAGCACGAGCAGCCCGGGGACGGCCGACAGCAGGGCGAAGGAGGGCGTCCAGAGCCGCTTCACCAGCGGCACGCCCAACAGCTGCAGCACCAGCCCGCCCGCCACGCAGGCGCCGACGAGCACGAGCAGCCGGGCGACGATCCGGCGCCGGATGCCGGGCGCACCGTGCAGGGTGCGCAGGGTGGAACCCGCCACCAGGCCGACCCCGGCGGTCACCAGGGCACCGGCGAGGGTCACCAGTCCCTCGGGGTCGTGGCCCAGCGCACCGCCGCGGTAGGCGTGGGCCCCCATCCACGGCAGGTCCAGCACGCGGGAGGGGTTGCACTCCGGGGACACCCCGCCGCAGTGCGTGCCCCAGGCCAGGTGCGTCGCACCGAGCACCACCAGCAGTGCCACGACCCCCGCCGCCCAGGCCCGGGTGGTGCGCAGCCGGGTGCTGGCCACGGCCACCAGGGGCACCAGGACGGCGTACACCTGCAGCGGCCCCATGAGGCGGAACTCGGCCAGCGGCGGCCAGTCCAGCACCACCCCGTTGTAGACGAGCCCCGCCGCCCACAGCACCGACGAGCGCCGCAGGACCACCCACCAGGACGGGGTGCGTGCGTAGGCGAAGGCCATGCCCGCGCCGGAGAGCACCACGAACGACGGGAAGACCAGGTCCACCAGGTGGACGCCCTCCCACCGGGCGTGCTTGAGGGCCGCCGGCAGGGGCGGCAGCACCGCGATCATCAGGAGGTTGAAGACCACCGCCGTGCCCCGCGACCAGTCGAGCGAGACCAGCCGAGGTCGTCGCACCGCCGGGGGCGGAGTGCTCACCCGAGCACCGCCGAACGGTGCCGGGCGGCGCGCAGGTCCGCGAAGAGCCCGGAGACCGATCGGTGCCCGAACGGCTCGTACGCGGCGTCGGCCCGGCGGGCGGCCGGCAGGTCCGGGCAGTCCCACCGTCTGCCCCCGGTGGCTCCCGGCGGCAGAGCGGTGCGGCCGCGCTCACCGGCCAGCCGCCGCACCACCCGCGCCACGACGCGGTGGTCGGGGTGGTCGTCGTCCACGGCGCACGCGGCGGCGACGACGGCCCCGGGGTGCTGGTCGAGCACGGGGGAGAGGGCCTCCTCGACGGACGACTCCGTCAGCCCGCCGTCGGGCAGCTCCAGGTGGGTGATGGTGCCCTCGCCGCCCGTCAACGCCGCCCAGGCGCCCTCCAGCTCCCCGGAACGCACCTCGGCGAGGTGCTCGGGGTTCCAGGACGCGGGGGCTGCACTGCTGGCGGTGCCGCGGGTGGCGGCCACGAGGACCAGCCGATCGCCCCGGTCGCGGGCGTGCAGGACGTAGCTCGACAGCCGGAGGGTCTCGTCGTCGGGGTGCGGCGTGACCACGACCAGCGTCCCGGACCGCCCGCAGCCGGCCACGGGGACCAGTCCCGCGAGGGCCACGCCCAGCACGAACCGACGACGGGAGCGCACCACGAGGGACTCAGCGCATGGTCGAGCGCTTGGCCGCGCGCATGCGCTGGGGGTCCACACCCTTGGGCATGCCGCTCTGGTTGCGCAGTCCACCCATCGCGGCCAGCCGCTTGTGCACGGCCTCGGCCTCGGCGTCGGTGATCGTCTTGGGCAGCTTCTTGGCCTCCCGGATCACCTCGGTCATGGGCGTGCGGTCGTCACCGGAGCCGAGCAGGTAGGTGGTCACCGGCACCTCGGGCCCGGCGATGCGGTGCACGTTCTTCTCCTGCGCCTTGAGCATCCGCTGCGCAGCGCCCTTCGGGCCCTCGCCGAGCAGCAGCACGCCCCGGCGGGAGACGCCGCGGAAGACCATCGCGGCGGCGCTCATGTCCTGCATCGACCGCGCGCGGCGGGGCATCTCGGCGGCCACCGGCTCCTGGTCGTACCACCAGCTGCGGCCCAGCGCCTGCAGCACGGCGCCACCCTGGCCGGGCTGGCCCTCCACCTGGGCGTAGGCGGCCTTCTGGGCCTTGCGGCCGAGGGTGAAGGTGGTCGCCAGGATCGCGATGGGCAGCCCCAACAGCACGAAGTAGACGAACATGTTCAGCAGCAGGCCCAGGATGCCGAAGAGCACCATGACGCCGAGGAACACGGCCAGCAGGATCCACGGCGTGTTCGGGTCGGCTCGCTTGGTCATCCGGTAGACCTGCGCCACCTGCGAGCCGTAGTTCTTCATCCGCGTGCCCAGCGAGGGCTTGCCGGAGCCGGAGCGGTGGGATCCGCTGGACGTGTCCTTCTTGGCCATGGGGATGGGGTTCCTCGGTGTGTGACGGGGCGGCGTCCCGGGGGGGACGACCACGGGAGAACGGGGTGCTGCCGGACCGGTCCGGCTCAGTCGGTGGTGTCGCCGTTCGACGCGAGCTGCTTCTCCACCAGAGTACGGGCCTCCTGACGGGCACCGTCCTCCGCGGCCTCGCCCAGGTGCGCGAGGTGCTCGGGGATCTCACGACCGAGCTTGCGCATGGTCGTGGCCCACAGGCGCCCGGCGCGGTAGGACGAGCGCACCAGCGGCCCGGCCATGATGCTCATGCCGAGCTCCTCGCCGTACTCGCTGAGGGCCAGGAACTCCTCCGGCTTCACCCACCGGTCGATCGGGTGGTGCAGCTTCGAGGGGCGCAGGTACTGGGTGAGCGTCAGGATGTCGCAGCCCGCGTCGCACAGGTCGCGCATCGCCTGGCGGATCTCCTCGTCGTCCTCGCCCATGCCGAGAATGAGGTTGGACTTCGTGAGCAGCCCGTCCTCCTTGGCCATCGAGATGACCTTGAGCGACTTCTCGTAGGTGAACGCGGGGCGGATCTGGCGGAAGATGCGCGGCACCGTCTCCAGGTTGTGCGCGAACACCTCGGGTCGGGCGTCGAAGACCTGCTGCACCAACTCGGGCTTGGCGCCGAAGTCCGGGGGCAGGATCTCCACGCCGGTGTTCGGGTTGCGCTCGTGGATGGCGCGGATGGTGTCCGCGTAGAGGTTGGCGGCGCCGTCGGGCATGTCGTCGCGGGCCACACCGGTCACGGTCGCGTAGCGCAGGTTCATCTGCGCCACGGAGTTCGCGACCTTCATGGGCTCGGCCGGGTCCAGGGGCATCGGCTTGCCGGTGGCGATGTCGCAGAAGTCGCAGCGGCGGGTGCAGGTGTCGCCGCCGATCAGGAAGGTGGCCTCGCGGTCCTCCCAGCACTCGAAGATGTTGGGACAGCCCGCCTCCTGGCAGACCGTGTGCAGACCCTGGCCCTTCACCATCGAGTTGACCTCGCGGTACTCCGGGCCCATCTTCGCGGTGGTGCGGATCCACTCGGGCTTGCGCTCGATCGGCGTCTCGGCGTTGCGCGCCTCGACGCGCAGCAGGCGACGACCCTCGGGGGCGATGGTCACGTCATGACTCCCTGCGGTAGACGGTGGTGCTCCGGGCATCCCGGAGGACCGTGGAGCAGGCTCCACGGTGGGCATCAAGGATACGTGCCGGAGCGGTGGGCTCAGGCAGTGGCCGCGGCAGGTGCGGGCCGGGGCACCTCGACGGCGCCGAGCACGTCGCGCAGGTGGCGCTCGACCACGGGCACGACCTCGGCGACGGTGGGGGCCTCGTCGGCGCGCCCCGCGCGCTGGAGCTCGCCGATGATGGTCGCGACCCCCGCATCCGTGATGCCGCAGGGCACGATCGTGTCGGCCCAGGAGGTCTGGCAGTCGACGTTCAGGGCGAAGCCGTGCATGGTCACGTCGCGGCTGACGCGGATGCCGATGGCGCCGATCTTGCGGTCCTGCCGAGCGGCGGGGTCGGTGGCCTCGGGCTCGCCGAGCACCCAGGCCCCGCTGCGGCCCTCCACACGGGTGGCCTCGATGCCGTACTCGGCCACGGTGCGGATGAGCACCTCCTCGAGGCGGCGGACGTGGGCCACCACGTCGACCGGGTCGGGCAGGCGGACGATCGGGTACCCGGTGAGCTGGCCGGGGCCGTGCCAGGTGATCTTGCCGCCCCGGTCCACGTCGACCACCGGCGTGCCGTCCAGCGGGCGCTCGTGGGCCGCGGTGCGCTTGCCCGCGGTGTAGACCTCCGTGTGCTCGAGCAGCAGCACGGTGTCCTCACCGCCCTCGCAGACCTCGGCGTGCACCTTCCGCTGCAGGTCCCAGGCCTCCAGGTAGTCGACGGTGTCCGGTGCCAGTCCCACGTGCTCGAAGTGCATGCGCCGAGAGTACGCCTGTGGACGGAGCGCGACGTCGTCCGGTCCGGCTGGGCCACAGTGCACGCATGGTGAGAGTGCACGAGCTGGTGGAGGACGGGTGGCGGCCGGGCCCGGCGGAGCTGCGACGTCTGGTGCGGGACGTCGGGGCCGACCTGACGCGGCTGCACGAGGGTGGGGCGGTCCACGGCGGGGTGAGCGCCGCCTCGGTGGAGAGGCAGGCCGGCGGGGGCTTCCGGTTGAGGCCGGGGGAGGCCGCGGGGGACGACCCGTGGCTCGTCGAGCCCCCGGAGGTCGTCGACGGGGACGCGCCCACCCCGGCCAGTGACGCCTACGAGCTCGCGGTGCTGACCCGCCGGCTGGTGGAGGAGGTGGAGTGGCCGGTCCCGGAGGGCCTCGTGGTGGCTGTGCAGCGGGCCCTGCGGGAGGACCCGGCCGCGCGGCCGTCGGTCACCGCCTTCGTCGTCTGCAGCACCGAGGAGCTGGACGAGGTGGACGACGCCTCGCAGGCGGCCGGGGACGAGACGGTGGCGGGCGACCCGGGCGATCTCCCAACCGGTGAGCGGGTGCCCGCCGAACCGGCGCCGGGCGAGGAACCGGAGGCCGACCACCTGCACCCGGACGACGGGGAGCCGGGGCCCACCGGTCTCCACCGGACTGAGCAGGAGCGCCTGGAGGAGCTGCGGGCCTCGCTGCGTGCGGCGGCCCAGGACCCGCCGCGTTCCGGCCTGCGCTCCGGCGTGCCCGGGGGCCGGCGAGCCCTCCTGGCGGGCGCCGCGGGGTTGGTTGTCGTGGTGGGCGCCTGGTCGCTGCTGGGGGCGGGTGAGGCCCCGACGGCGGAGGGGGTTCCCACCGCGGTGGCCGATGACTCCGGCGCCACGCCGACGTCGGCCGGGGGCGCTACGGAGGGGACCGGCGAGCCGACGGTCCCGACGTCGTCCACCGACTCCGGGAGCACCGACCCGACGCCGCAGGACTCCGCCACGACGGTCCGGTCCGGTGGTCGTGCACCGGGTGCCGCGGCCTCGGAGGACCCTGACCCGTCCCAGGGGATCGCGACCACATCGGACGCCCGTGAGGCCGCACTACCGTCGGAGACCGAGCTGGAGGAGCTGCTCGGGCGCCGGGCGACCGCCTGGGCCGAGGGCGACCGGGAGGCCCTGGCGACGGTGGTGGTGCCCGACAGTCCCGCGTGGGAACGGGACACCGGTGAGCTGCCACCGGAGGAGCTGGGGGAGGCGCGCTATCGCGTGGAGGACCTGCGGCCCGCCCGGGAGCGATCCTCGGCGCGCGGCGACCGGCGGGCCGTGACGGCCTCGGTGGCGGTCGGCGACCGGGACGCCCGCACGGTGCAGCTGGTGCTGCAGCCGCACGGGAACCAGTGGCGCCTGGCCGACTGGGAGCTGCCCGGATGACACGACCGGGCCCCCCGCACCAGCAGGTGCAGGGGGCCCGGCGTGCAAGGGCCGTGTCGCCGGAGGCGACGCAGGCGGACGATCAGACCTCGAAGTGGCCCTCCTCCAGGCGCTCCTTCATGGTGTTCAGGAAGCGGGCGGCGTCGGCGCCGTCCACGATCTGGTGGTCGTAGGACAGGGCCAGGTACACCATCGAGCGGATGGCGATGGTCTCCAGGCCGTCCTCGTCGCTCACCACGACCGGGCGCTTCACCACGGCACCGGTGCCGAGGATCGCCACGTTCGGCTGGTTGATGATCGGGGTGTCGAACAGGGCGCCGCGCGAACCGGTGTTGGTCAGCGTGAAGGTGCCGCCGCTCAGCTCGTCCGGACCGATCTTGCCGTCGCGGGTGCGGCTGGCCAGGTCGTCGATCTTGCGGGCGATGCCGGCGATGTTCAGCGACCCGGCGTCCTTGATCACGGGGACCAGCAGGCCCTTGTCGGTGTCCACGGCCATGCCCAGGTTCTCCTGGGCGTGGTAGACGATCTGGTCGTCCTCGAGGCTCGCGTTCACCGTCGGGTGCTCCTTGAGCGCCTCGATGGCGGCCTGCGCGAAGAACGGCAGGAAGGAGAGCTTGACGCCCTCGCGGGCCTGGAAGGCCTTCTTCTCGCGGTCGCGCAGGCGGGCGATCTTGGTGACGTCCACCTCGACGACGGTGGTCAGCTGCGCGGAGACCTGCAGCGACTCCATCATGCGCTGGGCGATGACCTTGCGCAGGCGCGACATCTTCTCGGTGGTCCCGCGCTTGGCCTGCAGGTCACCCAGGGCACCCGACGGCTTGGCGGAGGACTGGCGCGCCGGGGTGGCCTTCTCCTGCTGGGCGGGCTTCTCCTGCGCAGCAGGCTTCTCGGCGGCCTTCGGCTGCTCGGAAGCGGCCTCCTGACCGGAGCCCTTGCCCTCGGCCGCGGCCAGGACGTCCTGCTTGCGGATGCGACCACCCACGCCGGAGCCCTCGAGCGTGGAGAGGTCCACACCGTGCTGCTTGGCGAGCTTGCGCACCAGCGGGGTCACGTAGGTCTCGGTGTCGGAGGACCCGCCCTGCGGCTGCTGGTCCTTCTTCTTCTCGACCTTCTTCGCGTCGGCCTTCGCCGCCGCCTGCGGGTCCTCGGACTTGCCCTCGGCCGCGACCTCCTCGGCGGAACCGGCGTCCATCGGCTCCTCGTCCTGGGAGCCCTCGTCCTCGGAGGACTTCTTCTCCGAGGCCTTGTCGTCGGCCTTCTCGTCCTCGTCGGAGGAGTCGTCGGAGCCGCCGGCCTCGCCGCCGATCACACCGAGCTCGCCACCGACCTCGATGGTCTCGTCCTCACCGGCGATGATCTTGGACAGCACGCCCTCGAAGGGGGAGGGGATCTCGGTGTCCACCTTGTCGGTGGAGACCTCGAGCAGCGGCTCGTCGACGGCGACCTCGTCGCCCTCGGCCTTCAGCCAGCGGGTGACGGTGCCCTCGGTGACGGACTCGCCGAGCTCCGGCATCGTCACGGTCTGGCCCCCGCCGCCACCGGAGGACTTCTTGGCCGGCTTCTCCTCGGCCTTCTTCGGCTCCTCCTGGGGCTCCTCGGCCTTCTCCCCCTTCTTCGGCTCGTCGGCCTCGTCGGACGAGTCGTCGGAGGAGCCACCGGCCTCGCCGTCACCGACGACGGCCAGCTCGCCGCCGACCTCGACGGTGTCGTCCTCCTCGGCCAGGATCTCCTGCAGCACACCGGCCACCGGGGAGGGGATCTCGGTGTCCACCTTGTCGGTGGAGACCTCGAGCAGCGGCTCGTCGACCGCGACCTCGTCGCCCACGGCCTTCAGCCAGCGGGTCACCGTGCCCTCGGTCACGGACTCGCCGAGCTCCGGCATCGTCACCTTTTCAGACATTCCCTGTCTCCTCGGTAGTTCGTTCAGCGTTCACAACTGCCCTTGCTGGGGCCCATTCTCCACACGCGACGGCGGGGCGCACCACCCGGGGCGCGCCCCCGTCGGTCACGCGTGGGCGTGCAGCGGCTTGCCCGCGAGCGCCAGGTGCGCCTCGCCGAGAGCCTCGTTCTGGGTGGGGTGGGCGTGGATGAGGGCGGCGACCTCCTCGGGGAGTGCCTCCCAGTTGTAGATGAGCTGGGCCTCGCCGACCTGCTCGCCCATGCGGGCGCCCACCATGTGGATGCCGACGACGGGGCCGTCCTTGCGGCGCACCAGCTTGACGAAGCCCTGGGTGACCAGGATCTGGCTCTTGCCGTTGCCGCCCAGGTTGTACTCGAGCGCCTCGACCGCGTCCTCGCCGTAGGTCTCCTTGGCCTTCGCCTCGGTCAGACCCACCGAGGCGATCTCCGGGTCGCAGTAGGTCACGCGCGGGATGCCGGTCTCGTCGATGGGGGCGGGCTCCAGGCCGGCGATCTTCTCGGCGACGAAGATGCCCTGCGCGAAGCCGCGGTGCGCGAGCTGCAGGCCCGGCACGATGTCGCCGACGGCCCACAGGTGGTCCACGCCGGTGCGCAGGTTCTCGTCGGTGATGACGAAGCCGCGGTCCAGGGTGACGCCGGCCTCCTCGAAGCCCATGCCCTCGGTGACCGGGCCACGGCCGATGGCCACCAGCAGCAGGTCGGCCTCGATGGCGCTGCCGTCCTCCAGGTGGACGGTCACGCCGTCCTCACGGTTGTCCACGGACTGGAACTTCACGCCGGTCTTCACGTCGATCTTGCGCTTCTTGAAGGAGCGCAGCAGCGTCTTGCTGACGGCCTCGTCCTCCGCCGGCACGATGCGGTCCAGCCCCTCGACGACGGTGACCTTCGCCCCGAAGCTCGTGTACACGCTCGCGAACTCGACGCCGATGACGCCGCCGCCCAGCACCACGACGGACTCGGGGACGAAGTCCAGCTGCAGCGCCTGCTCGGAGGTGACGACGCGGCCGCCGACCTCGATACCCGGGATGAGCTTCGGGCGCGAGCCGGTGGCCAGCACGACGTCCTTGCCGACGAGCTCCTTGTCGCCGACGGTGACGGTGTTCGGCGCGGTCAGGCGGCCCTCGCCCTCGACGTAGTCGACCTTGCGGGCCTTGACCAGCCCCTGCAGGCCCTTGTGGAGCCGGCCGATGACGCCGTCCTTGTAGGAGTTCACGGCGGGCATGTCGATGCCCTCGAAGCTGGCGGTGACGCCGAACTTCGAGCTCTCGCGGGTGGAGTCGGCCACCTCGGCGGCGTGCAGGAGCGCCTTGGTCGGCACGCAGCCCTGGTGCAGGCAGGTGCCGCCCAGCTTGCCCTTCTCCACCAGGGCCACGGTCAGGCCCAACTCGGCGGCGCGCAGGGCAGCTGCGTAGCCGCCGCTGCCGCCGCCGAGGATCACGAGGTCGTGGGTGGGCTGGCTGCTCGGCATGGGTACTCCTGGTGTCGGGGGATGTCGTGGGCGGTCGTCGCCCGGCAGAGGATGGTCCCCATCGTGCCACGCGCCGGAGGAGCTCCGGCGGGTGGCGCGTGGTGTGCCCCCGGAGGTGGTGCGAGGCGGTGCGGGAGGCGCGCTTCGGCGCGGTCCGCCGCCGTGCACGGAGCCCCCACCCGACGCTGAACTGTCCCCCTGAAGTTGGACTGGTTTGAGCGTACGGGGTCTCACGCGGCAGCGAGGGTCTGGTTCCGGTACTGCACCGGGGCCAGGCCCTCGTTGCTGCTGTGGGGGCGGTCGTGGTTGAACCAGGCCAGGTAGTCCCGCAGGGCCGTCGTGAGCTGGGTGGGTGTGGTGAAGGACGTGTCGCAGTACAACTCGTCCTTGAGGTGACCGAAGAAGCTCTCGATGACGGCGTTGTCCAGGCAGTTGCCCTTGCGGGACATCGACGCGGTCGCACCGACCCGTGCGAGTAATTCCTGCCAGGTGGCGTGCTGGTACTGGAATCCCTGGTCGGAGTGCACGATCGGGTGCTGGCCCGGTTCCAAGGTGGTCAGGGCCTGCTGCAGGGAGGAGTTCGTCAGCGTCAGGGTCGGGGAAGGGCCGATGGTGGCGCCGATGACCTGTCGGTCGAACAGGTCCATCACCGCTGAGAGGAACACCTTGTCCGGGCCGATGTGGAACTCGGTGACGTCGGTGACCCACTTCTGGTTCGGCCCGGTGACGGTGAAGTCACGGTCCAGCACGTTGGGCGCGGTGCGACTGGTGGTACCCCGGTAGGACCGGAACCGGCGCCTGCGGATCGGGCAGCGCAGATCGAGCTCGCGCATCAGCTTCCACACCGTCTTGCGGGAAACGACCCACCCGTCGGCGCGTAGTTGCGCCCAGACCCGGCGGTGCCCGAAACGCTTGCGACTGGCCGTGAACACCTCGGTGATCGCGGTCTTCAGCTCGGCCTGCGGGTCCGGCTCCAAGAGGCGTGCCTGGTGGTAGAAGAACGTCGAGCGCGCCAGACCGGCCGCGGCCAGCAGGTCACCCAGACGGTGCTGCGCCTTGAGGGAAACGACGGCCTTCACCTTGGCCGACGTTGCTGCTCCATCAAGGCCTGCAATTTTCCCAGGTAGGCGTTCTGCGCCCGCAAGCGCTGGTTCTCCCGGCGCAACGCCTCGAGCTCCGAGACCGGCTCCGAAGGCCTGGCCGGGCGGCCCCTGGGTCTGGGGCGCAGCCCGTCAGGCCCCTCGGCTTTCAGGACTCTGGCCCAGGTCGCGATCAGGGGCGGTGAGGGCACCCCGAACTCGCCGGCCAGTGCCACCTTGGATTCACCGGCCAGGTAGCGCTGGGCGGCCTCAAGCTTGACCTCGAACGGGTAGGACTTCTTCGGTGGCTCCACCAACGCTCCTCGGCCTGACAGTTTCCAGCGTCGGTAGAGACTTCGCACCGCCCAGCGGCTCTTGCCCAGCCGCGTGGCCACGGCGCGAGAGCCCCAACCAGACTCGAAGAACTCTACGGCCGTCAACCGCTCCTGCGATGACAACGAACTCTTGGCCTCCATCACGAACTCCCCGGGAGTCGGAACTGATTTCTCAGTCCAACTCCCGGGGAGCAGTTCAACGCATCGGGCGGGGGCTCCGTGTGCTGGCCGGGCGGTCGCGACCGCCCGTTGTGTGGGCTCAGGCCAGAGGGACGTCCTCGACGGCCGCGAGCAGCGTGCGCACGCCGGAGCCGGTGCCGCCGGCGGGGGTGTAGCCCCAGGGGCTGCCCTCGTGGAAGGCCGGGCCCGCGATGTCGATGTGCACCCACGGGATCTGGCGGGCGTCGCCGGTCACGTGGTCCGCGCCGTCGGTGGAGCCGACGAAGCGCTGCAGGTAGGCCGCGGCGGTCTGCATGCCGGCCGGCTTGCCGTAGCCGATGATGTTGCGCAGGTCGGCGACGGGGGAGACGAGGCCCTCGTGCACCTCCTCGGGGATCGGCAGACCCACCAGCGGCTCACCGGTGCGGTCGGCGAGGCCCACGACGCGCTCGCGCAGGTCGTCGTCGTTTGCCACGACGCCGGCGGTGCGGTCACCCAGCGCCATGACCGCGGCACCGGTGAGGGTGGCGATGTCCATGACGAGGTCCGGCTTCTCGCGGGTGGCGAGCACCAGGCCGTCGCACATGGCCAGGCGGCCCTCGGCGTCGGTGTTCAGCACCTCGACGGTCAGGCCGTTCAGGGCGGTCACCACGTCACCGGGGCGCTGCGCGTTCGACGACGGCATGTTCTCGGCCAGGCACAGGATGCCGGTCACGGCGGTGTCGACCTCGAGCTCGGCGGCGGCGAACACGGCACCGGCCACGGCGGCGGCGCCGCCCATGTCGCACTTCATGGTGGTCATGCCGGCCGGCGGCTTCAAGGAGATTCCGCCGGTGTCGAAGGTGATGCCCTTGCCGACCATGGCCACGTGCTTGTCGGCGCCGGCCGGGCGGTAGCGCAGGAAGGCGACGCGGGGGCCGCGCGCCGACCCCTTGCCCACGCCGTGGATGGCGCCGGCGCCCATCGCCTCGAGCTGCTCGGCGTCGATCACCTCGACCTCGACGCCCTCCGGCGCGTGCTGCCGGGCCGACTCCGCGAAGGACTCGGGGTAGAGGAAGTTGGCCGGGGTGTTCACCAGGTCGCGGGCGTAGCTCATCTGCCGGCCCAGGACCGCCGCACGACGCAGACCGGTCTCCAGCTCACCGGCGTCACCGGCAGCGGCGACCTCGATGCGGCGGACCTCCGGGGCCTCGGCCTCGACCGCGTCGGTGGCCTCGACGTCGCTCTTGAAGCGGGTGTCGGCGTAGGCGCCGAGCACGGCCCCCTCGGCGACGGCGGTGGCGCCGGCCGCGTCGGTGGCCGGCAGGGCGAACAGGACGTGCGCGGCACCGCCGGTGGCACGGACCGCCGCGCCGGCCGCGCGGCGCAGGCGGTCGTCACCGGCGTCCTCGCGCGCACCGAGACCGGCCACGACCACCAGGCCGGCGGAGACGCCGGCGGCGCCCGCCAGGACGGTGGTGCTGTCGACGGCGCCCGTCGCCTTGAGCGTGGTGAGGGCCGAGGTGATCGCCTCCACGGCCTCGGTGGGCAGGCCGTCGGCGGCGAGCTCCGCCCGCCCGTCGACCGCCCAGGCTCCCAGCACCAGGGCGTCCGCCCCGGTCTCCGCGGGGGTGCCGGTGGCTGCTGAGAGCTGCAGGTCGAAGGGGGACAGCTCGAAGGGCAGGCTCGTCATCAGGTCTCCTCGTCTCGGGTTCGTGCGGGTGCGTGTCGGCGCCCCGGTGCGCCGGGATAGACGCCTCTTCAGTGGTCCCGATGGTACGCATGGTGCGACCTGCGTCACTCGCGGGCAGGTACCGTGCACCCATGAGCGACTCCTCCCTGCGACAGTCCCCCTTGCACGAGGCGCACGTCGCCCGCGGCGCCAAGATGGCCGACTTCGGTGGCTGGGATATGCCCATCGAGTACCCCGGCGGTGGCGTGAAGGCCGAGCACAACGCGACGCGTGAGGCCGTCGGCCTGTTCGACGTCTCCCACATGGGCAAGGTCCGGGTCTCCGGTCCCGGCGCGGCCGCCTTCGTCAACTCCTGCTTCACCAACGACCTCGAGCGCATCGAGCCGGGCAAGGCCCAGTACACGATGTGCTGTGCCGAGGACGGCGGCGTGGTCGACGACCTGATCCAGTACCTCCGCTCCCAGGACGACGTGCTGCTGGTGCCCAACGCGGCCAACGCCACCGAGGTCGCCCGCCTGCTCACCGAGGCCGCGGCGGAGCGCGCCCCCGAGGTGCGCGTGACCGACGAGCAGACCGAGCACGGCATCGTCGCCGTGCAGGGCCCGAAGGCCGACGAGGTCATGGCAGCCGTCGGCCTGCCCACCGACCACCCCGACTTCATGTCCTTCCTCGACTCCTCCTGGCAGGGGCACGAGGTCGTCGTGTGCCGCTCCGGCTACACCGGTGAGAAGGGCTATGAGGTCATCTGCCCGTGGGACGCCACCCCCGCCCTGTGGGACGCCCTGGTGGCGGCGGCCGAGGAGGTAGGGGGCCTGCCCGCCGGACTCGGTGCCCGCGACACCCTGCGCACCGAGATGGGCTACCCGCTGCACGGCCACGAGCTGTCCCCGGAGATCTCCCCGGTGATGGCCCGCAACGCGTGGGCCGTGGGCTGGGACAAGGAGTCCTTCTGGGGCAAGGAGGCCCTGGCCACCCAGCGGGCGGAGAAGTCCGGCCGCCTGAACCGGGGCATCAAGGTCACCGGTCGGGGCATCCCGCGCGAGGGCAACGAGGTGAAGAACTCCGAGGGCGAGGTCATCGGCGTCGTCACCTCCGGCACCTTCTCGCCGACCCTGGGCCACGGCATCGCCATCGCCCTGGTGGACCGTGGCAACACCTTCGGCGACGAGGTCGTCATCGACGTCCGCGGGCGCGAGGTCGCCGGTGAGCTGGTCAAGCCCCCGTTCGTGGAGGCCGGCGTCCGGGGCTGACCGCCTCGACGACCGTGTGGCGACGCCCCTCCCGTTGGTGGGAGGGGCGTCGTCGTGCTCGGGGAGGGAGTCAGCGGGTGCGGTCGTCGGGGGAGCCGTCCCGGACGGAGGTCGAGCCGCCCGCGGTGGGGTCGGGGCGCGACGGGGCCTCTGCGCGGCTCGAACGGCTCCGCCGAGCCAGCACGGTGCGGATCCCGGAGGTGGTCCCGTCGGGACGGGTGGGCAGCGGGCGCAGCAGCAGCCACAGCCCGATCCCGATCAGGCCCAGCAGGGCCGCGGTCCCGTACCAGGGCACCAGGGCACCGGTCGAGGGGCGGGCGTCGGGGTCCTGCGCGGTCCCGGGGAGCGCCTTGTCCTCATCGCCCCCTGCGGCCTCGTCACCGACCTTCGCCTCGTCGTCCGTCGCGTCGTCCGAGGGCTCCGAGGCCGTCGGGTCGTCGGTGGCGTCCTCTTCCTCTTCGTCCGTCCCCCCGTCCGTCTCGCCCCCGCCGGTGGTGTCCTCAGGACGCGGGCTGGCCTCGACGGGCTCGTCGGTGGCCTCCAGCACGGCCGGGTCCGCGTCGGCCACGCGGTTCCGCGAGCAGCCGTCGGACGGGTGGCCGTCGACGGCGCAGACGGCACCGGAGGACCCTTCGACCTCCACGGACTCCCGGATCGTCCGCTCCAGGGTGGCGTCGCTCGCCACGGAGGCGCAGGTGAACTCCACTTCCGGCAGGCCCTCCTCGCGCGGCGTCGCGGACTCCTCGGGGCGTCCGTGGTCCACCACGACGGCCACCCGCTTGCGACCCCACTCCGCCGGGGTCTGGGCGCAGGCGGTCGCGAAGTCGGGCGTCGCCCGCGGGGAACGTCCCTCCTCGGCATTGCGGGGGACCATCGCGTAGCGCAGGCCGACGGTGCTGCCGTCGGCGGGGACGTTCGTCCGGGCACCCTCCTCGGGCACCTCCCACTCCGTCCCGGTGGACGACCAGGTGGACCAGTAGCGGGTGCCGGGATCGGCGGTGGCGGAGGTCGCGGTCAGGAGGGGAGCGGTGAGCGCGAGGGCGGCGACGGTCGCCCGTGCTGCCTCCCGGCCGATGCGTGTGCGGTGCATGGTTGTCCTCCCCGTGTGTCCCAACGCGTCCGCGTGACCTGCGCGGCGCAGTATGTCACCGCACGTATCCTTGGGTCATGGCCCACCGTGACACCGTGCAGACCGAGGAGCCCCCCGCAGTGCAGGAGGAGGACACCCGGCCGGCGGGTCAGCGGAAGAAGGGGCGGCCGACTCCGAAGCGGCGTGAGGCCGAGGCGGCGCGGCGCAAGCCGCTGGTGGTGACCGACCGCAAGGCCGCCAAGGAGGCCGACCGGCGGGAGCGCGCGGAGGAGCGCGCCCGGGTGCGGCAGGGGATGCTCGACGGCGACGACCGCTACCTCCCGGCGCGTGACCGCGGGCCGGTGCGTGCCTACGCCCGGGACCGGGTGGACGGCCGCTTCACCGTGGGTCAGGTCATGCTGCCGATCCTGGTCGCCGTGCTGGCGGCCACGATCCTGCTCATGGCGCTGCCGGAGCAGGCCGGCTGGGTGCGCATCGCGGTCTTCGTCGCGGTCTACGGCATGCTCGTCGGCGGCCTGGTCGACGGGTGGGTGCTCGGACGCCGCCTCAAGGGCGAGGTGGCCCGGGTCTTCCCGCGGCGCGCGGACGAGACGCGCGGCCTCATCACCTACGTGATCATGCGCAGCTTCCAGATGCGTGGCGCTCGCACCCCGCGTCCCGCCGTCGCCCGCGGCGAGAAGCCCCGCGCCCTGCGCTGAGCCCCCCCCTCGCGCGAGGGCGCTCACCCGCGCCACGGGGCCGTGTAACCCGACATAGGGTCGGGGCATGACCGAGAACTCCGCTGCTTCCCCCACGCCCACCGACGACGCCGCGCTGCGGCAGGCCGTCCTGGACGGCATGCCCCGGGTCGTCGACGAGCTCATCGAGCTTGCCCGCATCCCCAGCGTCTCGATGCCCTCCTTCGACCAGCGGCACGTGGACGCCTCCGCCGAGGCGACCGCCCACCTGCTGGAGGAGGCCGGCCTCGAGGTCGAGATCGTCCGCGAGGGCGGGGCCCCGGCGGTCATCGGTCGGCTGGCGGCGCCCGAGGGCGCCCCGACCGTCCTGCTCTACGCCCACCACGACGTGCAGCCCCCCGGTGACGAGGCGGACTGGGACAGCCCGGCCTTCGAGCCGACCCGCCGCGGGGAGCGGCTCTTCGGTCGCGGGTGCGCGGACGACAAGGCCGGCATCATGGCGCACGTCGCCGCCCTGCGGGCCCACGGCGGCCGGCCCCCGGTGGGCGTGACCGTCTTCGTCGAGGGGGAGGAGGAGTACGGCTCCGAGAGCCTGCCGGTCATCCTCGAGAAGCACGGCGACAAGCTCGCCTGCGACGCGATCGTGCTGGCCGACTCGGCCAACTGGAAGGTCGGCGTCCCGGCGCTCACCACCTCGCTGCGCGGCATGCTGCGGGTGCAGGTGACGGTCTCGACCCTCCAGCACGCCGTGCACTCGGGCATGTACGGCGGCCCGGCGATGGACTCGCTCACGGCCTTCTCCCGCCTGGCGGCGACCCTCCACGACGAGCAGGGCGACGTGGCCGTGGCCGGCCTGGCGGTCGACCCGGTGAACGACCTTGAGATGGACGAGGCCGACTTCCGGGCCGAGTCGGGCATGCTCCCCGACAGCCGTCTGGTCGGCACCGGCAGTCTCACCGAGCGTCTCTGGGGCCGGCCGACGGCGAGCGTCATCGGCATCGACGCCCCGCGCGTGGACTCGGCGTCGAACACGCTGCTGCCCACCACCACGGGCCTGCTCTCCTTCCGGCTCGCTCCCTCGCAGGACCCGGAGGCCGCCTACGACGCCATCCGGGAGCACCTGCAGGAGAACGCGCCCTGGGGTGCCACCGTCGAGACCGAGCTGCAGGACGCCGGCAGCGGCTTCTCCGCCGACGCGACGGGCCCGGCCTACGACGCCGCCCGCAGCGCCTTCGGGGCCGCCTGGGGGACCGACGCCGTCGACGTGGGGCTGGGTGGCTCCATCCCCTTCATCGCCATGTTCGCCGAGCGCTTCCCCGAGGCATCGATTCTCGTGACCGGGGTGGAGGACCCCGACACGCGTGCCCACGGCGCCAACGAGAGCCTCCACCTGGGGGAGTTCGAGAAGGTCTGCGTGGCCGAGGCGCTGTTGCTGGCGGGTCTGGCCCGCTGAGTGGACGCCCGGTGGGCGACACCCTGTGTCGTCGTCCACCGCCCCCCCCGAGGTGGCCGGGTGGTCACCGGCGGGGCGTACGCTGGTGCGAACACCAGCAGCATCGTCAGTGAGGACATAGACATGACCGTCCAGGACCAGACCACTTCCGAGGCCACGCACGGTGTCACGCTGACGCCGGTCGCGGCCGAGAAGGTCAAGAGCCTTCTCTCGCAGGAGGGGCGTGACGACCTGCGCCTCCGCATCGGGGTGCAGCCCGGCGGCTGCTCCGGTCTCATCTACCAGCTCTACTTCGACGAGCGCTCGCTCGACGGTGACCTCACCCGCGACTTCGGCGGCGTGGAGGTCGTGGTCGACCGCATGAGCGCTCCGTATCTCGACGGGGCGTCCATCGACTTCGCGGACACGATCGAGAAGCAGGGCTTCACGATCGACAACCCGAACGCGGGCAGCTCCTGCGCCTGCGGCGACTCGTTCAGCTGAGTCGTCGGGCGGACGGTGCGCTTCGGCTGTCGGCTGGACTTCGCGTCCGCCGTGGAGTCCGCCGTCCCGGGTGACGACCTGGTGGGTGTCGGGGGCGACCTCGCCCCCGACACCCTTCTGTCTGCCTACACCCACGGGGTCTTCCCGATGGGGCTGGGTCCGGGGGGCTCGGGGGAGCTGGGGTGGTGGTTCCCCGAGGAGCGCGGCGTGCTGCTGCCCGGGGGGCTGCACGTGAGCCGGTCGCTGCGACGCTCGCTGCGCTCGTTCCGCACGACGGTCGACCGGGCCTTCGACGAGGTGGTCCTCGGGTGTGCCGACCCGACCCGCGTCGGCGCCTGGATCTCGCCGGCCATCCGCGCCGCCTACGGTCGGCTGCACGACCTCGGGTACGCCCACAGCGTCGAGGTCTGGCAGGGGCAGGAGCTCGTCGGCGGCCTGTACGGCGTCGGTGTCGGCGGCTTCTTCGCGGGGGAGTCGATGTTCCACCGGGCCACCGACGCCTCCAAGGCCGCGATGGTGGGGATGGCCGCGGTGGTCGAGAGCGCCGGGGCCGAGGCGCTCGTGGACGTCCAGTGGCAGACGCCGCACCTCGCCTCGATGGGCGTCGTCCGCGTCGGTCGCGACGACTACCTGGCGCGGCTCGGGCGCGCCACGAACCTGCCGGACCCTTGGCGGCGAGCCGCCCCCGTTGTGAACTCCGACGTTGGGTAGGATGATGAGGCAACTGCAGTGCACCCCGTCAGGGCAGTGCACTGACGAAACTGCTTCACGGAAGGTGGCATCGAGTGCACAGGCACCCCGAGCACACACGGCGCTGGAAGCGCCCTGCGGTCCTGGCCGGAGCGGCCACCATCGGCGCGCTGGCCCTGAGTGCCTGCGGCAGCGCTGACCAGATCAAGCGCGGTTACCTGGCGGAGGGCGTCACCGAGAACGCCCAGAACGTCACCGACTTCTGGGTCGGCATGTGGATCGCCGCGCTGGCGGTCGGCATCCTCGTCTGGGGCCTGACGGCGTGGTGCATCCTCGCCTACCGGCGCAAGAACGAGAACGAAATCCCCAAGCAGATCCGGTACAACGTGCCGATCGAGATCCTGTACACGGTCGTGCCGATCGTGATGGTCGCCGGTCTGTTCCTCCAGAACACCAAGACCGAGGGTGACCTCATGGGTCTGAAGGAGCCCGACAACGTCGTCCACGTCGCCGGCAAGCAGTGGAGCTGGGACTTCAACTACCTGGACGACGACGTCCACGACTCCGGTCAGCAGGCCGTCCTCACGGGTGAGAAGGGCGTGGAGGAGACCCTCCCCACGCTGTACCTGCCCGTCAACGAGCGCACCGAGTTCGTGCTCACCTCCCGTGACGTCATCCACTCCTTCTGGGTCCCGCAGTTCCTCCAGAAGCTGGACATGATCCCCGGTGTGGTCAACCGCTTCCAGGTGACCCCCACCGAGGTCGGCACCTACCAGGGCAAGTGCGCCGAGCTCTGCGGCGCGTACCACTCCGAGATGCTCTTCCAGGTGAAGGTCGTCGAGCAGGACGAGTACGACAAGCAGATGCAGAAGCTCAAGGACGAGGGCAAGGACGGGTTCCTCGACACCGGTTACGACCGCAAGGAGCTCGTCGAGGGTGAGCGGGACGTCCAGGACCGCGACCCCGGCCACAACGACTGGATCATCAAGGGCGGGAAGGACGACAACTGATGGCCACCATCTCTCACCCGGGGGCTGCGCACCGCGTCGCCGACGAGGCGCGCACCGTCGCCCGTCCGCAGACGCGTGCGGGCTCCATCGCGGTCAAGTACCTGACCACGACCGATCACAAGGTGATCGGCAACCTGTACTTCATCACGACCGTCGCGTGGTTCTGCCTCGCCGGTCTGATGGCGCTGCTCATCCGCGCCGAGCTGTTCGACCCGGGCATGCAGGTGCTGCAGTCCAAGGAGCAGTTCAACGCGCTGTTCACCATGCACGGCACGATCATGCTGCTGCTGTTCGCGACGCCGCTGTTCGCGGGCTTCGCCAACGCGCTCATGCCGCTGCAGATCGGTGCGCCGGACGTCGCGTTCCCGCGCCTGAACATGTTCGCCTACTGGCTGTACCTGTTCGGCGGCCTCATCGCCGGCGCGGGCTTCCTCTCCCCGGAGGGTGCGGCCTCGTTCGGCTGGTTCGCCTACCAGCCCCTGGCCGGCCCGACCTACAGCCCCGGGCTGGGCGGTGACCTCTGGGTCATGGGCCTCGGCCTCGGTGGTTTCGGCACCATCCTGGGTGCGGTCAACTTCATCACCACGATCGTCTGCATGCGTGCGCCTGGCATGACCATGTTCCGGATGCCGATCTTCACCTGGACCGTCCTGGTGACCTCGATCCTGGTGCTGCTGGTGTTCCCGGTGCTGACCGCCGCCATGTTCGGCATGGCCGCCGACCGCATCGTCGGCACGCACATCTACGACGTGTCCAACGGCGGCGCCATGCTCTGGCAGCACCTGTTCTGGTTCTTCGGCCACCCCGAGGTCTACATCATCGCGCTGCCGTTCTTCGGCATCATCAGCGAGATCGTCCCGGTGTTCAGCCGCAAGCCGATCTTCGGCTACAAGACCCTGATCATGGCGACCATCGCCATCGCTGCCCTCTCCATCTCGGTGTGGGCCCACCACATGTTCGGTACCGGCCAGGTGCTGCTGCCCTTCTTCTCGGTCATGACGATGCTGATCGCCGTGCCGACGGGTGTGAAGTTCTTCAACTGGATCGGCACCATGTGGGGCGGCTCGCTGAGCTTCGAGACCCCGATGCTGTGGTCGCTCGGCTTCCTGGTGACCTTCCTCTTCGGTGGTCTGACCGGTGTCGTGCTGTCGGCTCCCGCGGTCGACCTGCACCTGACTGACTCCTACTTCGTGGTGGCGCACTTCCACTACGTGATCTTCGGGACCGTGGTGTTCGCGATGTTCGCCGGCTTCTACTTCTGGTGGCCCAAGTTCACCGGCAAGATGCTCAACGAGTTCTGGGGCAAGGTGCACTTCTGGCTGCTGTTCGTCGGCTTCCACACGACCTTCCTGGTGCAGCACGTGCTGGGTGTCGAGGGCATGCCCCGTCGTTACGCCGACTACATGGCCGAGGACGGGTTCACCTTCCTGAACCAGATCTCGACCGTCGGCGCCTTCATCCTCGGCGTCTCGATGCTGCCGTTCTTCTGGAACATGTACATCACCGCCAAGAACGGCGAGAAGGTCGACGTGGATGACCCGTGGGGCTGGGGCTCCTCCCTGGAGTGGGCGACCAGCTGCCCGCCGCCGCGCCACAACTTCAACGCCATCCCGCGCATCCGTTCCGAGCGTCCGGTGTTCGACCTGAACCACCCCGAGGTCGCGGCCATCAACGCCCCGACCCCGGACTCCCAGGTCGTCGGCGCCCTGGTGGACGAGCCGGACATGGCCGGTGTGCACGGTGACGGGTCGGCGCACAGCAACGACCACTACGACAGCACCCGCGCCGCGGGTCGCACGACGGAGAAGTGAGGACCAGCATGAAGGTTGAAGGCAAGCTCTTCTGGTACCTCCTCCCGCCGTTCATCGCGTT
This sequence comes from Kytococcus sp. Marseille-QA3725, assembly GCF_054950055.1. Lineage (NCBI taxonomy): Bacteria > Bacillati > Actinomycetota > Actinomycetes > Micrococcales > Kytococcaceae > Kytococcus > Kytococcus sp. Marseille-QA3725. Next base: position 550,675 of record NZ_JBUCLA010000001.1, read on the forward strand.
CTTCCTGCTCTACGGCTTCTGGACGGGGTGGAACGAGTGGGTCGGCACCGTGTGCCTGCTGCTCTCGGGTGGCATGGTCGCGATGATCGGCTGGTACATCGGCGTCACCGCCAAGACCCTGCCGGCCACTCGCCCGGAGGACGACCGCTACGGCCACATCGACCAGGTCGCCGGTCACTACGGCAACTTCGCGCCGTACTCCTGGTGGCCGCTGTGGCTGGCCCTGGCCGGCGCCGTGGTGTTCGCCGGTGTCGCCATGGGCTGGTGGATGGCCGTGATCGGCGCCGTGTTCCTGGTGTTCGCCGTCATCGGCTGGACCTACGAGTACTTCTCCGGTCCGCACCACGTCTGAGTCGACGTACCGAACACGCGTGAGCCCGCCCCCTCCTCGGAGGGGGCGGGCTCTTCCGTGTCTCCACCAGCCACGTCGCGTTGCCTCGTGCTTACGGGGTGGCGGCGTCTCGGCACAGGGTCCTCGTCGTGCCGCCCACCCAGAGTCCACCCTCGGGTACGCGCCGATCACACCGACCACCGCGTCTGGGAGGTCGGAGAAGTCGGGCCTCAGGGCCAGCACCTCGTCCGCCGTCGCCAGACGGACGAGGGCCCAGCCCGGCCCGTTGTCGACCCGCTGGTGCCCGAACGCCTGGTCGGGCTCGATGCCAAGACCCGTGACCACGCGCGCTAGGTAGGCGGGGGCGAGGTCACCATGGCGGACCGTGGGAGGTGCCGCGCAGGCGAGTCGTTCGTCCTCCCGGCGGACAGTGACCAGGCCGGTGGGCCACTCCTGCACGATGTACCGGGGGTCGTGCGGGGCGGCGCCTGCCTCCAGCCACTCGTGGGCGGAGCCCAGGGTGGGGTGACCGGCGAAGGGAGGCTCACCACCGGGGGTGAAGATGCGTACGCGGTAGTCGGCTCCGGGTGCCGTCGTCGACCTGGGCGAAGGCGCGTGACCGGGGCATAGGCTCCATGCTCCCAGTGCGTGGACCGTGACGAACCGACGCAGGCTCGTCGCGCGCGTCGACCGGCTGGGACTCAGCCCCAGCCGAGCTCGTGGAGGCGCTCGTCGCTGATGCCGAAGTGGTGACCGACCTCGTGGAGGACCGTGATGGCCACCTGCTCGCGCAGCACGTGGGGAGTGCGGTAGGCCCGGGAGAGCGGGCCACGGAAGATGAAGATGCGATCCGGCATCGGGGGCAGGTGGAAACCGCCGCGTTGGGGGAGCGGCACGCCCTCGTAGAGGCCGAAGAGCGTCTGACCCTGCCCGTGGGCCCCCGGGGCGTCGAGGTTGTCCAGCTGGTCGGGAGTCGGCTCCTCCTCGACGAGGATGACGACATTGTCCATCCGGTCGACCAGTTGCGGGGGCAGCCGGTCGAGACCGTCGCCCACCGCCTCCTCGAACTGGTCGCGGGCGAGGGCGTAGCCACGGGGATCCATGGGGTCCATCATCTCAAGCGACGGCAGGGGAGGAGCACACGCAGGAGGGCCGCCCACCCCCTGGGGGATGAGCGGCCCTCCTGCGTGGCGTCGCGTCGTCAGTGACGCTTGGTGCCCTGCAGCGACTCCTCCACGGCAGCGACCTCGGTGCGCGCCTGGGTGTCCAGGGCGTGGTCGTGCGCGTGGTGCTCGTCGGCGCGGGCCTCGGCCAGCTCGGCCGGGGTCACGACCGGGATGCGGTCCTCGAAGAAGAAGGAGGTCATCCGGGCGCGGGCCTTGTCCTTGAAGGACGGGGGGCGCTGGCCACCGTGCTCGTCGGTGCCGGCGATCTCCTCGGCGGTGAGGGCCCGATAGTCCGGGTGCTGCACCAGGTTCCAGCGCTCGTAGGGCGACAGCTCCTCGTGGGCCTCGAAGAAGCGGCCCTCCGGGGTGCGGACGATGCGACCCGACTCGCGGCCGTGCAGCACCTTGTCGCGGTCGCGACGCTGCATCGACAGGCAGATCCGCTTGACGACCCAGAACACGATCACCGGGCCGACGAAGAACAGAACTCGCAGCACGTTGGTGATGTCGTTGATCGACAGCCCCAGCTTGATGGCCATGAGGTCGTTGCCGGCAGCGGCCCACAGCACGCAGTACACCGTGAAGAACGCGGCACCCAGACCGGCACGGACCGGGGCGTTGTACGGGTACTGGAGCAGGTGGTGCTCGCGGTCGTCACCGGTGACCCACGACTCGAGGAAGGGGTAGATCATCGCCAGCCCGTACATGAACGGGATGAGGAACAGCGAGCCGGGGAAGATGTTCATGTTGAACGTGCGGTCGAACAGCACGAACTCGAACGTGCCCGGGAGCAGTCGCAGCGCACCGTCCGCGAAGCCCATGTACCAGTCGGGCTGCGAGCCCGCGGTCACCTGGGTGGGCTCGTACGGGCCGTAGGCCCACACCGGGTTGATCGTGACCAGGGCCGAGATCAGCACGGTCAGACCGAACACGATGAAGAAGAACCCACCGGCCTTCGCGGCGTACACCGGCATGACACGGAAGCCGACGACGTTGTCGTTGGTGCGACCCGGTCCGGGGTACTGGGTGTGCTTGTGCACGGCCACCAGGATGATGTGGACCGCGAACAGGCCGACCAGGATGGCCGGGATGATCAGCACGTGGAAGGCGTAGAAGCGGGGGATGATCAGCTCGCCGGGGAACCCGCCACCGAAGAGCCAGTAGGACAGGTAGGTGCCGATGATCGGCGCCGACATCAGGAAGCCCTGCATGGCGCGCACACCGGTACCCGACAGCAGGTCGTCCGGCAGCGAGTAGCCCATGAAGCCCTCGAAGATGGCGATCATCGACAGCGCGCAGCCGATCACCCAGTTGATCTCACGCGGCTTGCGGAACGCGCCGGTGAAGAACACGCGCAGGGCGTGCAGCATGATCGCGACGATGAAGATCAGCGCGGCCCAGTGGTGGATCTGCCGCATGAGCAGACCACCCTTGATGTCGAAGCTGATGGCCAGCGTGGAGTCGTACGCCTCAGAGAGGCCGATGCCACGCAGCGGCTCGTAGTCGCCGTCGTAGACGGTGTGCGCCATCGAGGGGACGAACCACATCGTCAGGAAGACGCCCGTGATCAGGCAGATCACCATGGAGTACATGGCGATCTCACCGATCATGAACGACCAGTGGTCGGGGAAGACCTTGCGCATCAGGTACTTCGAGAAGCCGGCACCACCGGTGCGGGCGTCCACCCAGGTGGCGACGTTCTCGATCGGACCACGCTGCGCAGGGGCGGCGGGTGCCGGGCGCGTGGTGCGCGCCATGCGGGACTCTGCAGCGGTGCTCACAGCTCACGCTCCCAGTAACTCGGACCAACGGGCTCGGCGAACCCCTGGTCGGCCGTCAAGTAACCCTCCTCGTCCACGGAGATCTTCAGCTGCGGCAGCGGGCGCTTGGCCGGGCCGAAGATGACCTTGCAGTCCTCCGTCACGTCGAAGGTGGACTGGTGGCAGGGGCAGAGGAGGTGGTGGGTCTGCTGCTCATAGAGAGCGACGGGGCAGCCCACGTGGGTGCAGATCTTGGAGTAGGCGACGATGCCCTCGTAGCCCCACTCCCGCTGCTTGTCGGACTTGATGTCGTCCGGGTTCAGGCGCATCAGCAGGACGGAGGCCTTGGCCTTCTCGTCCAGCGGGTGCTCCGCCTCGTTCACGCCCTCGGGGAGGATGTGGAAGACCGAGCCCAGGCTGACGTCGGCCGCCTTCACGGGGATGCCGTCCGGGTCGGTGACCAGGCGAATGCCCTTCTTCCAGTAGGTCTCCGCCAGGTCGTTGCCGGGCAGCGGGCCCATGGAGCCGACGAGCTGGATGCCCAGCGGCAGGACGAACAGGCCCAGCGCGCCGCCGAGGGTGTACTTGATCAGCGGGCGACGCATGATCTGCGAGGACTCCAGGCCCTCGGCCATGGCGTCGGCGAAGCCACGACGGGTCTCCTCGTCGGCGGCCAGGACGTGACGCTCCTCGGTGACCTCGCGGTCGTCCATCAGGGTCTTGGACCAGTGGACGACGCCCAGGCCGATGCCGAGCAGGGACAGCGCCATGGTCACGCCGAGGACCACGTGGTACAGGTTCTGCGCGCCGATGCCGGGGATCGTGCCGACCGCGTCCTGGTCCATCCAGAAGTAGGCCACGATGAAGGCCAGCGTCCCGAGGATGGACAGCAGGAAGAAGCCTGCGACCTGACGCTCGGCCCGACGGGCTGCCGCCGGGTCGACGTCGGCCCAGCGCATCACGTGCGGCGGGTGGCCGGGGTTCTCGAAGTGATCGGGCACCACGTCGTGGTGGGAGTCACCGCCGTGGGGTACGGGGTGGGTGGAGCCGTGCGACATGGCGTCCTCTCCGTGAGCAGGGATGTGAGCAGGGGCCATCAGCTGGACTTCCGGGTCAGCCAGTAGGCGGCGCCGAGGAACAGGCCGATGCCGAGGGTCCAGATGAACACGCCGTCGGCCACCGGGCCGAGGTTGCCGAGGTCGTTACCGCCCTGGTTGGGGGAGTTGTGCATCTCGTCCAGGTAGGCGGAGATGTCCTCCTTGTCCTGCGGCGTGAGGTTCTGGTCGTTGAACACCGGCATGTTCTGCGGGCCGGTCTCCATCGCCTCGTAGACGTGCTTGGGCTCCACGCCCTCCAGCGAGGGGGCGTACTTGCCGCGGGTCAGGGCGCCGCCGGAGCCGTTGAAGTTGTGGCACATGGCGCAGTTGACGCGGTAGAGCTCACCACCGTGGGCGGGGTCGGCGTCCTTGAGGTCGGTGTACTCGTCCTCCGGGACCGCGGGACCCTTGCCCAGGGACGCGACGAACGCGGCCATCTGGTCGATCTGCTCCTGGTTGAACTGCGGCTCCTTGCGCTGGGCCTGCACCTGCGGGCCGGACAGCGGCATGCGACCGGTGGCGACCTGGAAGTCGACCGCAGCGGCGCCGACGCCGACCAGCGACGGACCGGCGTCCTCGATGCCCTCACCGTTCGACCCGTGGCAAGTCGCGCAGTTGGACTGGAAGAGCTTGTCGCCCTCCTTCACGTCGTCGGCGGAGGCGCTCTTGCTGCTCTCGGCCTGGACCTCGGACGGCTTGAGGGCCGTGTACAGGCCGCCCATCACGGCCAGGGCTGCCACCAGCAGCACCACGATGGCAGCCGGGTGTCGCCGGAGTTCGAGGAGGGAGTTCATCGGGTGGACCAATCGTCGGAGGGCTCGGGGACGGTTCGGGGGGGACGCGCTGGTGCGACCGTCATCGCAGGAGGTAGATCGAGGCGAACAGGACGATCCACACCACGTCGACGAAGTGCCAGTAGTAGCTGGTGACGATGGCGCCCGTGGCCTGCGAGTGCGAGTAGTGGCGGGTGGTGAAGGTGCGGCCGATGATCAGCAGGAAGGCCATGAGGCCGCCCAGCACGTGGATGCCGTGGAACCCGGTGGCCAGGTAGAAGATCGACGTGTACGAGTCGGTCTGCAGGGTGAAGCCCTCGTGCACGAGCTCGGCGTACTCCAGCACCTGCCCGGCGATGAAGACGGAGCCGAAGATGTAGGTGAGGACGTACCACTCGCGCATGCCCCACTTGCCGATCTCGAACAGGCCGCCGGTGCGGGAGGACTGTCCGTGCTCGGCCTTCATGACGCCGAGCTGGCACCACACGGAGCTGATGACCAGGATCATCGTGTTGCCGAGGGCGAAGGGGACGTTGAGCTCCGGGGTGTGCAGCTCCCACAGCTGGGGAGCGACGGAGCGCAGCGTGAAGTAGATCGCGAACAGGCCGGCGAAGAACATGAGCTCGGAGCCGAGCCACACGATCGTTCCGACGGCCGCCATGTTCGGACGGGTCACGGGGCCGAGCGCGTTGGAGCGGATCTCGGCTTGCACGGGGGAGTAGTTCACAGTCGCCACGCGAGCATTATGGACCATGCCGCAGACGGAAACGGTCAGGGGCGCACCGGCTACGACGGTGCATCGCAGTTTTCGCCTCGTCCCGGCTCGTCACCTGCGACACGCCCCCTGTCCGAACTGCCTGTGACGGGCAGGCGGGCGGGCGGTCCGGGCACGGGATGTCGGTGACTAGGCTGCGCGCATGGCGATCGAGACCGGCGAACTGACCTGGCGATCCGTCCTCACCGACCTGCTGGCCGGGCGGGATCTGAGCCGGGAGTCGGCGGCCTGGGCGATGGACGAGATCATGTCCGCCCGGGCGAGCGACGTCGAGGTGGCCGGCTTCCTGGTCGGTCTGCGCGCCAAGGGCGAGACCGTCCAGGAGGTGCGGGCCCTGGCCGACGTGATGGTCGAGCACGCGGTCGCCCTGCCGGTCGACAGCGGTGACAGGACGGTGGTGGACATCGTCGGGACCGGTGGTGACGGCTACGACACCGTGAACATCTCGACCATGGCGTGCATCATCTCCGCCGCCGCCGGGGTGACCGTGGTGAAGCACGGCAACCGCGCGGCGTCGTCGAAGTCGGGGGCGGCCGACGTGCTGGAGGCCCTGGGCGTGGACCTGACCCTGCAGCCGGGGGCGGTGGCCCGGGTGGCCGAGGAGGCCGGCATCTCGTTCGCCTTCGCGCAGACCTTCCACCCGTCCATGCGCCACGCGGCCACGGCCCGGCGCGGCCTGGGGATCCCCACCGCCTTCAACATCCTGGGGCCCATCACCAACCCGGTTCGTCCGGAGGTCTCCGTCGTGGGGTGCGCGCAGGCGCACGTGATGGAGACGCTCGCCGGGGTCTTCGCCGAGCGCGGGACGGCCGCGACGGTCATGCGGGGACGTGAGGGCCTGGACGAGGCGAGCCCGGCCGAGCCCACCGACGTGCGCTGGGTGCGTGACGGGCAGGTGCAGGAGTTCGTGCTGGAGCCCGAGGCCGTGGGGGTGCGCCGGCACGCCATCGAGGAGCTGCGGGGTGGCGACGCGCGGCACAACGCGCAGGTGGCGCGGGACGTGCTGACCGGCGTGGACCTGCCTGCCGGCGAGGCGGCGGTCCTCAACGCCGGCCTGGCGCTTGCCACGGCGGCCCGGGTCCCCGGGCCGCTGGACCAGTCCGGGTTCGATGAACTCGTGTCCACGCACGTGACCGCGGCGCGGCAGGCGATCGCCTCCGGTGCTGCCCGGGACGCGCTCGAGGCGTGGGTGCGGGCCAGTGGTGCCGCGGGGGCCGGTCGGGGCTGAGCGTCAGCCGTCGAGCCCGATGGCGAAGGCCTGCGCCTCGTCCTGCGCGGAGTAGGTGCGGAACGCGATGTGGGTCTCGGTGTCGCTGATGCCGTCCACCTTGTTGAGCCGGTCGGCGATCACGTCGGCGAAGTCCTCGTGGCGCTCCACCTTGACCGTCGCGATGAGGTCGACCGTCCCGGCGGTGGAGTAGACCTTCTCGACGCCGGGGATGTTCACGACCTCCTGGGCCACCTGGGGGATCTTGGCGGACTCGGCGTGGATGAGGACGATGGCGGAGATCATGTGCCCAGCCTAGCGACGCGTTCTGCGGCCGGGAGCGGGGACGTCGGCGGAGACCGCCTCCTCGAGCGGTCCCGCGGCAGCCGCGGCCGAGTGGATCGGTGAGGCCCAGTCGCCGGAGCTCGTCACGAGCCGGACGCCGTCGCCGTCCAGCCAGCGCAGGACCAGGTCCGCCTCGGACGGGAGGGCGGCAGGGGACCCGTCGGGCCGGGCCGTGACGACCTCCGCGGTGGCCACCAGCGAGTCGACGACCGGCATCGGGTCGACACCGCGCGGGGCCAGGGCGGTGCCGGCGAGTCGCCCGTGGCGGATGCAGACCAGCTCCCAGCCGCCGGCCGCCATGGGGGCGGCGGCGACGAGCTCCGAGATCGAGGCCAGTGCCTCGTGCCGTTGGCGGCGCGCTGCGGCGCGGAGGTACGCCCGGGCCCCGTCGCGCAGGACGCGGGCCTCCTCGAAGCGCTCGGCCCGTGCGAGCTGCTCCATGCGGCTGCCCAGTGCGCGCCAGGCGGCGCGGTGGTCGCCGGCGAGCGCCTGTCGTGCCTCCTCGACCACCGCCCGGTAGTCGGTGCGGGAGACGGCCCCGGTGCAGGGGGCCCCGCACCGTCCGAGGTCGGCCAGGGTGCAGGCCGTGGTGTTCCGGGCCGCGGACGCCTCGGTGACGCGCTGGGTGCACTGGCGCAGGGGCAGTGCGGTGTGGAGCGCCGCGACGGCCTCCTTGGCCGCGGAGGTCGACGGGAACGGGCCGATGTGCGTGGCTGCGTCGTCCGACACGGTCCGGACGACGGACAACCGCGGGAAGGGTTCGTCGGTGAGCCGGACGTAGGGCAGTCGGGCCCCCCGGCGGCCGGCACGGTTGTACCGGGGCTGGTGCTCGGCGATGAGGCGGGCCTCCCGGACCGAGGCCTCGAGTGCCGTGGGGCACACGATCGGGACCACGCGCTCGGCCAGGCGCACCATCTCGTCCATGCGCCGCCGGGTCTCCGAGGCCGTGAAGTACTGCGAGACCCGCCGGCGGATGTTCACGGCGGTGCCGACGTAGAGCACCTCACCCGAGACGTCCAGGAAGCGGTACACCCCCGGTGCCTCCGGGAGCCCGTCGGCGAGGGTGCGCTTGCGGCGCCGGGCCTCGGGCACGTGCCGGGTGTGCGCGAGCAGCTCCTCGAGCGAGTCGACGCCGAGCGTGCCGACCCGTTCGACGAGGCCGTGCAGGACGTCGACGGTCGCGCGGGCGTCGTCGAGGGCGCGGTGGGTCGGGGTGGTGTGCGTGCGGAAGTGCCGGGCGAGCGTCGCGAGCTTGTGGTTCGGGACCTCACCCCGGGGGAGCACCTGCCGGGCGAGGTGGACCGTGTCGAGGACCGGGTTGGTCGGGGCGGCGTGACCGGTCCGGGTGCAGGCCGCCCGGACGAACCCGGTGTCGAATCGAGCGTTGTGCGCCACCAGGACGGCGTCGCCGGTGAACTCCAGGAAGCTGGGAAGCACCTCCTCGATGGCCGGGGCGCGCGCGACCATCGAGGAGGTGATCCCGGTGAGCACCTGGATGTGCGGGGGGATGCCGTGGGCGGGGCGGACCAGGGTCTGGAACTCCCCGAGCACCTCGCCGCCGCGCACCTTGACGGCACCGAACTCGGTGATCTCGCAGTCGGCCGGGCTGGTGCCGGTGGTCTCGAGGTCGAACACGAGGAAGGTCACCTCGGACAAGGGGGTCCCCAGGTCGCCGAAGGTTCCCTGTACCCCGTCGGCGGGGACGCGCGGGCTGGGCATGGGCGCACGGTAGGACCGGCCACCGACAACCTCGTCGGTGCAGGTGTTCATCCACACCCGTGTCCGACGAGTGGGCGGAGGTTGTCGGTCAGGTGTTCTAGCGTGGGGTCATCGGTCGCGGACGGCGGCCGTCGGGGCCTCGGGGCCCGGCAGGAAGAGGACGCAGGACGAGACGGACGGGAGTGGATCATGAGCGAGTTCCGGCACGAGCGGGGTGACCGGACCGGCCGCGGGGAGGTCTGCGGCGGGTGCGGTGCGGTCACCGGCGGAGACGGGGTGCAGCCGGTGGTCGCGGAGCTCGACCAGGGGGAGCAGCAGGCGGTGGCGGCGCTCGTGCGCTCGGGCCTGGTCGGTCTGGACACGGCGCTGGGGCTGCGGGCCCAGGTGCCGGCCGCGTCACCGCGTGGCAGGAGGCTGGCGACAATGGGGTGATGAGCTGGCCGTCGACCTCCCGCCGGGTGCTGCTCCTCGGGTTCGGGGGAGTCGTGGTGGGAGGGGTGTCCGCCTGTGGCGGTTCATCCGACGGCGCACCCGGCCCGGAGGGCGAGGCGGTGCCCGGGCTGGATGCCTCGCGAACGCCCTGGCCGTCGCGGGTGGTCGCCGCGGACCGGGCCGTACGGGAACGCTGGGGATCGACTCCCGGAGGGCGACCGGTGCGGGTGCGCCTGGTGGAGGACCGGTCGGAGTACCTCCGCCGCGGCGGGACGGATGCGGCGCCGGGGCTCACGCAGGGTCTGCAGGTGGTGGACCCCGGAGGTGCAGGAGGTGAGGGTGACCCCGCGGGGGCGGGCGCCGCGGTGGTCGAGGTTCTCCTGCACCCGCAGGTGGCCCGGCTCCGAGGCGACCAGGCGGACCTGGTGCTCCGCCACGAGCTCGTCCACGCCCGGTTCGACCAGACGATCGTGCGCGGTGAGCCGCTCTGGTGGCGAGAGGGAGTCGCGGAGTGGTTGGCCCACGCGGTGGTCGGTGGGACGCCGGGAGGTGAGGCGTCGAGAGGTTCGGCATCGGGCGCGGCCCCTTCGGGGGTCGGGGCCGTCCCGGGGGCCGGCGGCGCGGAGGGGGCCCGAGCGGGTCGGTACGCCCGTGCCGGTCGCGCCGTGCGTGCGCTCGCGGTCGCCGACGAGGAGGTCGTGCACGCGGTGGACGAGGCGTGGGGTTCCACGGGGTTGCCGGACGCATCGCGCCTGGGGGACTTCCTGGCGGACCGAGGGGTCGGTGCGCGGACACGCCGGCAGGTGGTCGCGGCGGTCACCGACGAGGCGCGGTGAGGCCCCTGTCTTGCGTAGTCTCGGGGCAGTCCGCCCCGCTCCCAGGAGGTCCCATGCCACTCGCCATCGGTGTCGACATCGGGGGCACCAAGATCGCCGGTGCCCTGGTCGAGGACGGGTGCATCCTCCACCGTGCCAGGGCCGAGACGCCTGCCCAGGACGTCGTCGAGATCGCCCGGGCGGTCGTCACCGTGATCGAGGACCTGCGCGGGGAGGCCGGTGACCGGGAGGTGGTCGGGGCGGGCATCGCCTGTGCCGGCTTCGTGGACGCGGCCGGTGAGCGGATCATGTTCTCGCCGAACCTCGCGTGGCGCGAGGAGCCGCTGAAGGCCACCGTGAGCGAGCAGGTCGACCTGCCGGTCCGGCTCGAGAACGACGCGAACGCGGCTGCCTGGGGGGAGTTCCGCCACGGTGCGGCCAGCGAGCACGACGACATGGTGCTGGTCACGATCGGCACCGGCATCGGCGGTGGGATCGTCAACCAGGGGGTCCTGCTGCGGGGGGCCTCCGGGATGGGCGCGGAGATCGGCCACATGCGCGCGGTGCCGGACGGGCACCGGTGCGGTTGCGGGAACCGCGGGTGCTGGGAGCAGTACGGCTCGGGCTCCGCGCTGGTCCGTGAGGCCCGGGACCTCGTGCGCTCCGGCACGCCCCACGCGGCACGCCTGGCGGAGGCGTGCGGGGGCGACGTGGACCGGCTCGAGGGGGCGGACGTGACCCGCCTCGCCGAGGAGGGGGACCCGGCCTCGGTGGAGCTGCTCGACGACCTCGGTACGTGGATCGGGGAGGGGGCGGCGAGCCTCGCCGCGGTGCTGGACCCGGGCACGATCGTCATCGGCGGAGGGGTGAGCGCGGCCGGTGACCTGCTGCTGGAGCCGGCGCGGCGGGCGTTCGGCAAGTCCCTGACCGGCCGGGGCCACCGACCGTGGCCCGACGTGCTGCTGGCCTCCCTGGGCAACGACGCCGGGGTGATCGGTGCTGCCTCGATCATGAGCGAGGCCGCGGCGGAGTGACTGGCGCCCCGGGCACCTCGTCCTCCGCAGGGCGGTCCGGTGGCCGCCTCAGGCGGTGACGCGACGGGCGAACGCGACGGACTCGGCGTGGATGCGCTCGGCGTCGTGGTCCAGGGTCGCCACGTGGAAGCTGTCGGGGAGCACGACCTCGGTGACGTCCGTCGCGGAGACCCGGCGCAGGATCGCGGCGCTGCTGCGGGCGGGCACCACGTGGTCGACGGCCGAGCGGAGCAGCAGCACCGGGCAGGTCACCTCGGCCGCACGGCGCCGGACACCCCGCCAGAGAGCACGCTGGGAGTGCAGGGCGTGCAGGGGCACCCGGTCGTAGGCCAGCTCGGCGGGCGCCTCGGGGTCGGCGACGTCCCCGGCGATTCCCGCCACGTCGGGGACCACCTGACGCACCAGGGGAGTGAGTCGGACCAACGGGTTCACCGCGGCCACGGCCGGGTTGACGAGCGCCAGCCCCGCGACGCGGGCGGGGTGGGCGATCGCGAGGGCGAGCGCCAGCGCACCGCCCATCGACAGGCCCCCGACCACTGCGGGCCGCTCGTGGCTGGCCCGCAGCAGGGAGCGCTCGGCGGCGCGGTACCAGTCCTGCCACCCCGTGCGGTTGGCGGCCTGCCAGGTGCGGCCGTGGCCGGTCAGCCGCGGGGCGTCCACGGTGTGGCCGGCGGCGGCCAGCGCGTCCGGCCAGGAGCCCAGCCCCTGGGGTGTTCCGGTGAAGCCGTGCAGGAGGAGCACCCCCGCGCGGTCGGGCGATCCGTCGAGGTGGCGGCCCTCGGCGCCCTCGAGCACCGTGCGGGTGGAGGGCAGGGGCGCCGGCGCGGTTCGCATGCCGGCATCCTTCCACGCCGCAACCCGTGAAAAGATGCCGTGGTGCGGTGGAGACCAGACCGCGCCGCAGGACCTCGCCGGCCGCGACCGAGCCGGCGAGCGAGTCGAGACGCAGGAGAACAGGTGCTCTACTGGACGTTGAAGAACGTGACCCTGGGCCCGGCGCTGAAGGCGCTCTACCGCCCGACGGTCCACGGCCTGCACCACGTGCCGCGCAACGGCCCGGCCATCATCGCGGCCAACCACAGCAGCTTCTTCGACTCGATCGCGCTGCCGATGGTGGTGCCCCGCCAGCTCCGGTACCCGGCCAAGGCCGAGTACTTCAACCAGCCGGGCATCAAGGGCCGCGCGATGGCGGCGTTCTTCCGCGGGGTCGGGCAGATCCCGACCGACCGGTCGGGTGGCCGGGCCAGCCTGGCCGCCCTGGGCGAGGCCGAACAGGTGCTCAAGGACGGCAACCTGCTGGGCATCTACCCCGAGGGCACCCGGTCGCCGGACGGGCGCCTCTACCGCGGTCGCAGCGGTGCGGTCCGCCTCGCGCTGTCCACGGGCTCGCCGGTGGTGCCGGTGGGGCTCGTGGGGGTCGACGAGATCCAGCCGATCGAGGCGTCGATGCCGAAGATCCGGACCTTCACGGCCACCTTCGGGGAGCCGTTCGACGTCACGGCCCACGTGCAGTCACTCCACGCGGACGCCTCCGAGGAGGAGCGCGCACGGGCGGTCCAGCGGCCGGGGCGCGACGACCTACGCAGCGCGACCGATGAGATCATGCGACGAATTCAGGCGATCACAGGACAGGAATACGTGGACGAGTACTCGAGTGTCGTGAAGTCCCGGCGAGCGGCGGAGGGCGCATGAACCCCTCGTTCGGTGAGTCCCACCACCAGCCGCTGCCCGACGCGGTCGACTGGGCCGACCTGCCGGCCGCCCAGCAGCCCACCTGGGCCGACCCGGAGGGGGCCGGGCGGGTGAAGCACACCCTGCGCCGCTACCCGCCGCTGGTCTTCGCCGAGGAGTGCGACACCCTCGCCGAGCAGCTGGGTTCCGCCGCGCTGGGGGAGCGCTTCGTCCTGCAGGCCGGTGAGTGCGCCGAGACCTTCGACCAGGTGACGGCCAACAGCATCCGGGACCGGCTGGGCGTGCTGCTGCAGATGGCGGCCGTCATGACCTACGGGGCCGGGGTGCCGGTGGTGAAGGTCGGCCGCATCGCCGGCCAGTTCGGCAAGCCCCGTTCGAGCGATACCGAGACCCGGGACGGGGTGGAGCTGCCGAGCTACCGCGGTGACATGGTCAACGGCTTCGCCTTCGACGCGGCCTCCCGTGAGCACGACCCGCAGCGCATGCTGGCGGCCTACAGCGCCAGCGCGGCGACGCTCAACCTGGTGCGTGCCTGGACCACCGGTGGCTACGCCGACCTGGGCAACCTGTCCACCTGGGGTGCGGCCGCCGACACCGAGGCCACGCGCGAGTTCGACGAGGTGAGCCGCGGCATCGAGCGGGCGCTGCGCTTCACCAAGGCCGTCGGCGCGGACTCCCCGGCCTTCCACGCCACGGAGTTCTTCGCCAGCCACGAGGCCCTGGTGATGGACTACGAGAAGCCGCTGACCCGCATCGACTCGCGGACCGGCAAGCCGTACGCGACCTCCGGCCACCTGCTCTGGTGCGGTGAGCGCACCCGCGACCCGGGCGGCGCCCACATCGACTTCCTGGCGTCGGTCTCCAACCCGGTGGGCGTCAAGCTCGGTCCGACGACGTCGGTCGAGGACGTCAAGCGCCTGGTCGACCGGCTGGACCCGCAGCGCACCCCGGGGCGCCTGACCTTCATCTCCCGCATGGGGGCAGGTCGGATCCGGGAGTCGCTGCCGCCGCTGGTGGAGGCCGTCCGAGGGCTGGGCGCCCAGCCCCTGTGGCTCACCGACCCCATGCACGGCAACACGTTCACCGGGTCGACGGGGTACAAGACCCGGCGGTTCGACGACGTGGTGGACGAGGTCCGGGGCTTCTTCGAGGTGCACGGGCAGCTGGGGACGGTCCCCGGCGGGCTGCACGTGGAGCTCTCCGGCAGCGACGTGACCGAGTGCATCGGCGGCGTCGTCCCGGTGCTCGAGGAGGACCTCGGTGCCCGCTACGAGAGCCCCTGCGACCCGCGGCTGAACCGCAACCAGAGCCTGGAGCTCGCGCTGCTGGTGGCGCAGATGATCGGCGACGACCCGACCCTCGGAGGTGCCTGAGATGACGGACCGACCCGACCTGCTCGACACGATCGAGTGGCTGACGGTCCCGGACCTGGTCGAGCGGCTCGGTCTGGGGGTCAGCTCGGTCCGGCAGCTGGTCAAGGACCGGGAGCTGCTGGGGCTCCGGCGCGGCGAGGGCAACGTCCTGCAGGTGCCGGCCCTGTTCCTCAGCGGCGACCGGGTGCTCGGTCCGCTGCCGGGGACGATCACGGTGCTGGGCGACGGCGGGATGACCGACGAGGAGATCATCCGCTGGCTGTTCGAGCCGGACGAGACCCTGCGGGAGGGCTCGGCGATCGCCGATCTCCACGCCGGGCACAAGACCGAGATCCGGCGGCGGGCGGCCGAGGCGGCCTGGTGACCCGGCCCGCCTGACCCGCCTGACCCGGGTCAGGCGGAGCGCTGCGTGGTGAGGTGCGCGAGCTCGGCCAGGGCGTCGGCCGCGGTGGGGTCGATGGCGGGACGTGCCGCGTCGAGGGCGGCCAGCGCGTCGTCGCGGTCGGCGGTGATCTGCTGCTCGACGGCTCGTGCGGCGCCGGTGGAGACGATGAGCTCCCGCATCCAGTCGGTGTCGGCCGGGGAGAGGTCGGGGGACCCGAGGAGCTCCTCGAAGCGCGCGGCGTCGGAGGGGGCTGCGGCGTCGAGCACGCCGACGACCAGGGCGGTGCGCTTGCCCTCCCGCAGGTCGTCCCCGGTGGGCTTCCCGGTGAGCGAGGGGTCGCCGAACACGCCGAGCTCGTCGTCGCGCAGCTGGAAGGCGAGGCCCAGGTGCAGCCCGTAGGTGCTCAGGTGCTCGCGGGTGGCGGGGTCCACCCCGGCGGAGTCGGCGCCGATGAGCAACGGGTGCTCGATGGAGTACTTGGCGCTCTTGTAGGTCATGACGCGGCGGACCCGGTCGGTGCGCGCCGCGGTGTCGTCGCTGTCCCAGGGGCGGGCCGCGTTGAGGATGTCCAGGAACTGGCCGCCCATCAGCTGGGTGCGCATCAGGTTCCAGGTGGGCAGGGCGCGCTGCATCCGGTCGGCCGACCAGCCGCAGCCGGTGAAGGCCGCGTCGGCCCAGACCAGGCAGAGGTCCCCGGCGAGGATCGCGCCGGCCACGCCGTGCTCGCGGGGTGAGCCCTCCCAGCCGTGCTCGCGGTGGCGCCGGGCCCAGGTGCGGTGGGCGGTCGGGACGCCGCGTCGGGTGTCGCTGTCGTCCATGACGTCGTCGTGCAGCAGGGCCGCGGCCTGGAAGAACTCCATCGCGGTGGCGGCACGGAGGGAGGCGTCGTCCGCGGAGCCGCCAGCGGCGAGGTGTCCCCAGTGGAGGAACCCGGCACGCAGGCGCTTGCCGCGCCGCATCAGCAGCTCGATGGCCTCGGCGAGCTCGTCGGCGGCGGGGTCGAGGGGGGTCAGGTGGGCGCGGTGGGTCGCGATCTGGTCGGTGATGCTCGCGGTGATCGCGGCCTGGAAGGCCTCGTCGAGGGGGTGTGGGGTCACGGGCACATCGTAGGCGTCGGGCGGTGGACGGGGGCTGCTGGGGCGGGCCCGGGGGAGGTTGTCGGTGTCGTATGGATGAATGACCTTTGACCGAAGATCTCGTACACGCATACGATGCGTGCGGGGTCGACGATACGGCATCCGGACGGCCCGTGGGGTGGCCCGGACCGACGGGAGGAGGGACGAGATGAGGCGGTGCGCCGAGTCGGTGGAGGTGCGGACCCTGCAGGACGGATGGGAGCCCGGCGGGCAGCCGGATGCCTTCGTCTGGCGGGGACGGCTCTACGTGGTGTGCGAGGTGCTGGACCGCTGGCGACGGCGCCACCCGTGGTGGCGCCACGTGACCGAGGCCGAGGGGCTGGCCCTGGAGGCCGGCACCGACCAGGAGGTGTGGCGGGTGGAGGCCCGGGCCGGGCGGCACCGTCCGGCCGGGGTGTTCGACCTCGTGGCCCCGCCGGTGGGTGTGGCCGCGGGGTGGCGGCTGGACCGGGTCCTGGACTGACCCGGTCGGGCACGCACGGCAGCAGGGGAACGCAGGCAGCGGGGAAACAGGGAGGACGGACATGACGACGATGACGGGTGCCCCGACGGCGACGATCGGGGTGGGCGCACCGGCCGGGACGGTGCTGGACCTGATGGAGCGGGCGCGGACGAGTCTGGCGGAGGCCTGTGCGAGTCCGGTGCCCGAGGAGCGGTACGAGGCAGCGCACCTGGCCGCTCTGCGGGCTGCGGCCGCCGTGGTGGCGGCCCGGTCGGTGCCGGGACGGGCCTCGCGGCCCCGCAGCGTCTGGGAGCTCCTCGGTGGGGTGGCCCCGGAGCTCCGGGAGTGGGCGGTCTTCTTCGACGGCTCGGCCCGGCGCCGGGCCGCTCTCGCCCGGGGACGGCAGTGCTCCCAGCGGGAGGCGGACGACCTGGTGCGGCAGGTGGACGAGTTCGAGCAGCGGATCCGGGGTGTGCTGGGGCTGCCCGTGCTCCCCTCTGCCACGGCACTGCTGGTGGCCGGCTGGCCGGTCGAGGGCCGGTGATGTCCGCGGGGTTCGCGCACCTGCACGTCGCCTCGAGCTTCTCGCTGCAGTACGGCACCTCCACCCCGCAGGACCTGGTGGACCGGGCGGCGGCCTGGGGGCAGTCCCACCTGGCGCTCACCGACCGGGACGGGTTGTATGGAGCGGTGCGCTTCGCCCGGGCCTGCACCGAGGCCGGGCTCGTCCCGGTGCTGGGGGTGGACCTCGCCGTGGCCCACGGGGACGGGGCCCGTCGGGAGGAGGTCCCGGCGCGCCGGTCACCGGTGCGGGGCGGGACCTGGGTCGACGAGAGCCACGACCGCGTGCGGGTGCTGGCCGCGGGCCGGGAGGCCGGCTCCGGCCACGGTGTCGGTTGGGCGGCCCTGTGCCGCCTGGTCTCGGCGACCCACGCGGCGGGGGAGCGGGGCGAGCCGCGCACCACCGGGGAGCTGGTGGCCGGTGCTGCCCCGGCGGTCCGGGTGCTCCTGGGGCCCGACTCCGACGTCGGCCGGGCGGTGCTGGGGCGTCGTCGCCAGGAGGCACGGCGGGCCCTGGAGCGGTGGGTGGACCGGGTGGCCGGGCAGGTCGGGGATCTTCGTGAGGCGCGACGGGTCGTGGTGGTGGAGTTGGTGTGCTCCGGTGCCCCGGCCGGGCAGCCGGGCTGTACCGACCAGGCGGTGGGCATGTGGCGGCTGGCCGAGGAGGCCGGCGTGCGGACGGTGCTCACCGCTGCGGTGCGGCACGCGGACCCCGCCGACGTGGTGGTGGCCGACGTGCTCGACGCAGCCCGCAGGCACGTCCTGCTGGACCCACGGCACCTGGAGCAGCGGACCTCGGCGGCGCACCTGGCCTCCTCGGCCGCCATGGAGCGGGTGGCGCGGTGGCTGGCCGACCGGGCCGGTGGGCCGGACGCGGCCGCCGACCGGCTGCTGGCCACCACCGGGCAGGTGGCGACCGAGTGCGGCCTCTCGGCCCGGGACGACCTGGGGATCGGGTCGGTGCACCTGCCGGAGCCGGAGGTGCTCGGGTACGCCGACGCCACAGACGCCCTGCGGGGGCTGACCGAGCGCTGTCGGAGCGCGGTGGACGGGCTGTACCGGCGGGCCGGTGAGCGGCGGCGGGCGGTCGACCGCCTTGGTGCGGAGCTGGCCACCATCGAGCAGCTGGGGTACGCCACCTACTTCCTGACCGTCGCGCAGGTGTGTGGCCTGGTGCGGGGGATGGGGGGACGCGTGGCGGCCCGGGGGTCCGGGGCAGGCTCGCTGGTGAACCGTCTGCTGGGCATCAGCGGGGTGGACCCGCTGCGGCACGACCTGCTCATGGAGCGCTTCTGCTCCCCGCTGCGGGCGGAGCTGCCCGACATCGACATCGACGTGGAGTCCGACCGGCGCACCGAGGTCTACGAGCGCGTCCTGGAGCACTTCGGCGCCGACCGGGTGACCTGCGTGTCGATGATGGAGACCTATCGGGTGCGCCACGCGGTGCGGGACGTCGGCGCGGTGCTCGGCATGCCCCCGGTGGAGGTGGACGCGATCGCGAAGGCGTTCCCGCACGTCCGGGCCCGGGACGCGCGATCGGCCATCCGCGACCTGCCCGAGCTGCGGGCCGCCGGGCTGGACGCCCCACGGCTGCAGCGGATGTTCGACCTGGTCGAGCGGCTCGACGGCCTGCCCCGCCACATCGCGCTGCACCCCTGCGGGGTGGTGCTCTCCCACGCTGGTCTGCGGGACCGCACCCCGGTGGAGGCCAGCTGGCTCGGGTTCCCCATGAGCCAGTTCGACAAGGGCGACGTGGAGGACATGGGACTGCTCAAGCTGGACGTGCTGGGCATCCGCATGCAGTCGGCCATGGCGCATGCGGTGGACCTCGTGGAGTCCACCGTCGGGGTGCGCATCGACCTCGACGACGAGGAGCAGGTGCCCCACGACGACGCCGAGACCTACGGGCTCATCGGCTCCACCCGCACCCTGGGGTGCTTCCAGATCGAGTCGCCGGGGCAGCGGGAGCTGGTCGGCAGGTTCGGGCCGCGCACCTTCGAGGACGTCATCATCGACATCTCGCTGTTCCGGCCCGGTCCCGTGAAGTCGGACATGATCACCCCCTTCCTGGCCGCCCGGCAGGGGTGGGCCGAGCCGCTGCTCATGCACCCGGCCCTCGCCGAGCACCTGGCCAGCACCGAGGGGGTGGTGGTCTTCCACGAGCAGGTGCTGCAGATCCTCACCGCCACCACCGGGGTGAGCCTGGCGCACTCCGACGAGGCCCGACGGGTCATGGGGACGACCGAGGGCCGGGAGGCCGTGGAGCGGTGGTGGCGGCCGGCGGCCGCGGCCCGCGGGTTCACCGGGGAGGTGGCCGACCGCATCTGGGAGGTGCTCGCCGCCTTCGCCTCCTTCGGCTTCTGCAAGGCGCACGCGGCGGCCTTCGCGCTGCCCACCTACCAGTCCGCCTGGCTGAAGACGCACTACCCGGCCCACTTCCTGGCCGGGGTGCTCACGCACGACCCGGGCATGTACCCCAAGCGGCTGATCCTGGACGACGCCCGGGAGCTGGGGGTCGCCGTGCTGGGGCTCGATGTGAACGCCTCCGGGGAGGGCTACCGGGTGGAGCCGCTGGCCGGCGCCGTCGGTCGGGGGACGGATGGTGACGGAGAGCCGAGCGGCCCGGAGGACCTGGACGTCCCCCTCACCGAGGTCGATCCGGACCTCGCGCTGGAGCGGGTCCGGCAGCGGGCCCGCCGCTGGGGGCTGCGCATCGCCCTGTCGGAGGTGAAGGGGATGGGCCGGGACGACGCCCGCCGCATCGTGGAGGGGCAGCCGTACACCTCGTTGGCGGACTTCTGGCAGCGCGCCCGGGTGGACCGCCCGCTGGTGGAGCGCATGGTCCTGGCCGGGGCCTTCGACGGCTTCACCTCGCCCGGTCGGCGGCGCGACCTGCTCGTGGAGCTGGTGGACCTCGAGCGGTGGCGCACCCCGCGCCCCCGGACCCGTCGGGCCCGTCTGGTCACGGAGCGGGCCGAGCAGGACCGGCGCCGGCAGGCCGAGCAGGGGGCCCAGCTGACCCTGGACCTGCCGGCCCCGGGGGCGGGACGGGATACGGGACTGCCCCCGATGGAGCCGGAGGAGCAGGTGGCTCACGAGCTCGACGTGCTGGGCATGGACGTCACCGCCCACGTGCTCGAACCCCACCTGCCGACCCTGCGGGCCCTGGGGGCCACTCCCGCACGGGACCTGCTGGGGCAGAGGTCAGGTGCCGAGGTGCTGGTGGCCGGGGTGAGGGTGGCCACGCAGACGCCGCCGGTGAGGTCGGGGCGCCGCGTGGTCTTCGTGACCCTGAACGACCCCACCGGGGCCAGTGATGCGACCTTCTTCGAGGACGTCCAGGGCCCGTACGCCACGGTGCTCTTCCAGTCGTGGTTCCTGCTGGTCCGGGGCGTCGTGCGCAGGACCGGCCCGCGCGGGGTCTCGCTGCGGGCGACCGGGGCGTGGGAGCTCTCCGGGCTCACCGAGGCCCACCGGGCCGGTGGGACGGACGGGCTGTTCGCGGCCTGGGAGGAGCGTGACCGCCTGCAGCACGAACGCCACCGGGCCGGCCAGGAGGCCGCGCGGGCCGCCGGACCGGTGGGGCGTCGGGTGCTCGTGCACGCCTCCGGCTACCGCCAGTCGCCGTACGCGGACATCGGCGTCGCCGGCCCCTCCCGCAAGCTCTGGCACAGCTCGCCCGGGAGCTCGGGATGGTGACCGTGGGGACGCCGGTGGACCCGGTCACGGCCCCGGCCGCCCCGCAGTCGACCGTCCTCCACGTGGACATGGACGCCTTCTACGCCTCGGTGGCCCTGGTCGACCGCCCCGAGCTGCGGGGGACCCCGGTCATCGTCGGGGGCGGCCACCGGTCGGTGGTCCTCTCGGCCACCTACGAGGCCCGGGCCCTCGGGGTGCACTCGGCCATGCCCATGGCCCGCGCCCGCCGGCTGTGCCCGCAGGCCACCGTCATCCGTCCGGACCACGACCGGTACGCGGCGGTGTCGGCGGCGGTCATGGAGGTCTTCCGGCAGGTGACCCACGCGGTGCAGCCGATCTCCGTGGACGAGGCCTGTCTCGACCTGGCCGGGACGGCCCGCAGGTGGGGCACCCCGCTCCAGGTGGCCCGGTGGATCCGGCGCACCGTGGCCGCCGAGCAGCAGATCACCTGCTCGGTGGGGATCGGTCCCAACCCCTTCGTGGCCAAGGTGGCCTCGGGCCGGGCCAAACCGGACGGCGTCCTGGAGGTCGCCCCGGCCGAGGTCGTCTCCTTCCTGCACCCGCTGGGCGTGGGCGCGCTCCGGGGGGTGGGGGAGCGGACCGAGGAGCAGCTGGCCCGCTTCGGGCTGACCACGGTGGCCCAGGTGGCCCACACGCCCGTGGCCACGCTGCAGCGGATCGTCGGCGTCCACGCCGGGGCCGTCCTGGCCGAACGGGCCTGGGGGCGTGACCCCCAGCGGGTGCAGCCGGTGGTCGCGGAGAGGACGATCGGCAACGGCCAGACCTTCGACCACGACGTCGACGACCCCCGGCAGGTGGAGACCCGGCTGCTGCTCCTCGCCGAGCGGGTGGCGGCCCGGGCCCGTGCGGCCTCGGTGATGGGGCGCACCGTCCAGGTGACCGTGCGCTTCGCGGACTTCACCACCGTGCAGCGGTCCCGGACCATGCGCCGCCCCAGCGACGTGAGCCGGGAGATCCACGAGACCGCCCGGTCGGTGTTCGCCTCGCTCGGTCTGCAGCGTGCCCGGGTCCGGATGGTGCGGATCACCCTCTCGGGACTCACCCCCACCGAGCGCACCCCGCGACAGGCGATGCTCGACGAGCCGGAGGTCGGGTGGCGGGAGGCCGATGCGGCGATCGACCGGGCCAGTGCCCGGTTCGGCGCCGGCATCGTGCGCCCGGCCAGCCTGCTCCCCGAGGGTCGTGGGCCGTGAGGAGGAACACCTCCGGGCGTAGACTGGCCGGAACCGGGCGTGCGACCACCGCCGCCGCAGATCGGTGTGCACCTGGAGGTGACCATGGCCCTGTCGGAGGAGGAGCAGAGCCGGCTGGACGCCCTCGAGCGTTCCCTGCTGTCCACGGGCTCCGACGACCACTCGCACATGCCCGAGGTCGAGCGCGTCGCGCGCACCGACGACTCGGACGGCCCGGAGTTCCTGGCGGTCTTCGTCGGGGGGCGTGCGAAGAGCGGGTCGGACCAGACCGCCGGGGCCCACCCCGTCGGTGGCGCCGACGGACCGGGGAGCCGTCGCCCTGCCGGGGCCGCTCAGCGTGTCACCCCGAGGCGCATCGGCCTCACCCTGCTGTTGGTGCTGCTCGGCATCGGCCTGTACGCCGTCGCGCTCTGGGCTCAGCAGCCCTGGGTGGGGGCCGGTGGGTTCGTCCTGCTCCTCCTGGCCGTCGGGGCCTGGCTGCGTCCCTCCTCCGGCCACAGCCGGTCCGGTGCCGCCGGTTCGCTCCGCGGCGGTCCGGCCGCCCCCGGCGGCACAGGACGCGGCAGGGTCGGCTCCGGTCCAATGGGACGCCGTGACGCCCCGGGCGGTGGCCGGAAGGCCGGTGGCCGCGGCACCACCCGGCCCGGGCGAGGTGGGCCGGCCGCCTCCGGTGGCTCCCGCAGCTCCTTCATGGAGCGCCTCGAGGGTCGGTGGGAGATCCGCCGCAACCAGCGGGGGCAGTGATTGCGCCCACGGCGAAACGTGGAACGCGCCGCCCGCCCCTGCTGTTGAGATGGTCACGGACCCCGGTGCCGGGGTCCGTGACGACGTACCCAGCACAGACCAGGAGGTCCCCCGTGGAGACTGCTGTCGCCCCCGTCCTCACCGCCGCCGACCGTTGCGACCGCTGCGGTGCCCGCGCCTACGTGCGCGCCCTCGTGGCCGGCTCCGCGCTGCACTTCTGCGCCCACCACGGCCAGGAGCACCTGCCCGCCCTGCGTGAGCGCGGAGACGTCGAGGTGCTCGACGAGACCCACCTGCTGCAGGGCTGACGCCGGTGGACTGGACCGTCCTAGTCGGGCTGCTCGTCGCGGCCCTCATGGTCACCGGCCTGGTCGGCAGCGCCCTGCTGGTGCTGCCCGGGCTCGTCCTCGTGTGGGGTTCCACCCTCGTGTGGGCCCTCGCGGTCCAGTCCGCTGCCGGCTGGTGGGTCTTCGGCATCGCCACCCTGCTGGCCGGTACCGCCGCAGTGGTGCAGTGGCTGATCCCGGGCCGCCGCATGAAGGCCGCCGGGATCAGCACCACCACCCTGCTGGCCGGCGTGGCCGCCGGCATCGTCGGCTTCTTCGTCATCCCCGTCGTGGGGCTCTTCGTCGGCTTCGTGGCCGGCATCTTCCTCGCCCAGACGCTGCAGGGGCCCGCCGGCTCCCTGACCCCCTGGCAGGCCACCGTCATGGCGCTCAAGGCCGTCGGCACCAACATCCTCATCGAACTGCTCGCCGGCATGCTCATCGTCGGCACCTGGGTCGGCAGCCTCGTGCTCACCGCCCTGCTCTGAGGGGGCCGCACGGGCATCGAGGGAACGCACCCGGTCGTCCACACCCCGAGCGACAGCGGCCGCCCGGCGTGCCCGACCGGAGGCCGTCGGTGGCGTCGCCTAGGTTTGGGCTCGTGAATCCCCGCAGTGCCCCGGCCTCCACCACGACCTCCTCCGACTACGACGCCCGTCACCTCCAGGTGCTCGAGGGCCTCGAGGCGGTCCGCAAGCGCCCGGGCATGTACATCGGCTCCACCGACTCCCGGGGCCTCATGCACTGCCTGTGGGAGATCATCGACAACTCCGTCGACGAGGCCCTCGGTGGCTACGCCAGCGGCGTCGACATCACCCTGCACGCCGACGGCTCGGTCGAGGTGGCCGACGACGGCCGCGGTGTTCCGGTGGACATCGAGCCCCGCAGCGGCCTGACCGGCGTGGAGCTCGTCTACACCAAGCTGCACGCGGGCGGGAAGTTCGGCGGTGGCTCGTACACCGCATCCGGTGGTCTGCACGGCGTCGGCGCCTCGGTGGTCAACGCGCTCTCGGCCCGCCTCGACGTGCAGGTCGACCGCGCCGGCACCACCTGGGGCATGAGCTTCCGCCGCGGGGAGCCCGGCGTCTTCGCCGACGACGCCGACGGACCGTCCCCCTCCAGCACCTTCGAGCCGTTCACCACCGGCAGCGAGCTGCAGAAGGTGGGCAAGGTCAAGCGAGGGGTCACCGGCACCCGGGTGCGCTACTGGGCCGACCCGCAGATCTTCCTGGCCGACGCCGAGTTCTCCTATACCCAGCTCACTGACCGGGCCCGCCAGACGTCCTTCCTGGTGCCCGGCCTGCGCCTGACGATCACCGACAAGCGCCGCCTGCCCGGCACGCCGGGGGAGCACGGCACCCACACCGAGACCTTCCTCCACGAGGGCGGCATCACCGAGTTCGTCGACTACCTGGCCCCCGACGAGGCGGTCACCGACGTGTGGCGCCTGCAGGGGAGCGGGACCTTCACCGAGACCGTCCCGGTCCTCGACGACAGCGGCCAGATGGTGCCCGCGGAGGTCGAGCGCGACTGCGAGGTCGACGTGGCCCTGCGCTGGGGCACGGGCTACGACACGACGCAGCGCTCGTTCGTCAACATCATCGCCACCCCCAAGGGCGGCACCCACGTCGCGGGCTTCGAGCAGGCGCTGCTCAAGGTGGTCCGCAAGCAGGTGGACGCGAACTCCCGCAAGCTCAAGCCGGGCAAGGACCGCGTCGAGAAGGACGACGCCCTGGCCGGGCTGGCCGCGGTGGTGACCGTCCGGCTGGCCGAGCCGCAGTTCGAGGGGCAGACCAAGGAGGTGCTGGGCACCTCGGCGGTCCGCAGCATCGTCTCCAAGGTGGTCGAGACCGAGTTGACCGCCCTGCTCACGAGCACCGCCCGGGGCCAGAAGCAGCAGTCGGCGGCGGTGCTGGAGAAGATCGTCGCGGAGATGAAGTCCCGCGTCTCGGCGCGCATGCACAAGGAGACGCAGCGCCGCAAGAACGCGTTGGAGACCTCCTCGCTGCCCACCAAGCTGGTGGACTGCCGCTCCACCGAGACCGAGGGGTCCGAGCTCTTCATCGTGGAGGGCGACTCGGCCCTGGGCACGGCCAAGCTGGCGCGCCAGAGCGACTTCCAGGCGCTGCTGCCCATCCGCGGCAAGATCCTCAACACGCAGAAGGCCTCGGTGGCCGACATGCTGAACAACGAGGAGTGCGCGGCGATCATCCAGAGCATCGGGGCCGGGTCGGGGCGCAGCTTCGACCCGGAGGCCTCGCGCTACGGCAAGATCATCATCATGACCGACGCGGACGTCGACGGCGCCCACATCCGCACCCTGCTGCTGACGCTGTTCTTCCGCTACATGCGGCCGCTGGTCGACGCCGGGCGGGTGTACGCCGCGGTGCCGCCGCTGCACCGCATCGAGGTGGTGAACCGCGGCAAGGCGAACGACTACGTCTACACCTACTCCGAGGCACAACTGCACTCCGAGCTGGCCCGGCTGCGGAAGAACGGCCGGACGCTCAAGGACCCGCTGCAGCGCTACAAGGGTCTGGGCGAGATGGACGCCGACCAGCTGGCCGAGACGACGATGGACCCGGCCCAGCGCACCCTGCGGCGGGTCACCATGGCCGACGTCGAGGCCGGCGAGCGGGTGTTCACCCTGCTCATGGGCTCCGAGGTCGCGCCCCGCAAGGACTTCATCATCAACAACGCCGCCGCGCTGGACAGCGAGCGCATCGACGCCTGACGGCCGGGAGGGGACGCCCTCCAGGGGTCGGAGCGGCCCGGTTCCGGCCGCGGGGTCTCGCTCCGGCAACGAAGTGCGTGTCCATCTGGCGATTCCGCGGTGACATGGCGCACTCTGTGCCCCATGAGTACTGCCACGTCACACACGGCTCCGAACCCGGACGGATCGGTGGCTCCCTCCGGGGAGGAGACCGAGCTGAAGCGGGTGATGGGGCCCAAGCTCCTGCTGCTGTTCATCATCGGCGACATCCTGGGCACCGGGATCTACGCCATCACCGGCAAGGTGGCCGGGGAGGTCGGCGGCGCCGTCTGGGTGCCCTTCCTCATCGCCTTCGCCATCGCCATCATCACCGCCTTCGCGTACCTGGAGCTCATCACCAAGTACCCGCACGCCGGTGGTGCGGCCAACTTCATCCACCAGGCCTTCGGCATCAACTTCCTCACCTTCCTGGTGACCTTCACGGTGATGGCCTCCGGCATCACCTCGGCCTCCACCTCGGCCAAGGCCTTCGCCTCCAACCTCGCCGCCGGCGTCGGCACCGACTGGGGGGCCGAGAGCCTGCCGGTGATGCTGCTGGCCGTGGCCTTCATGGTCGTCGTGGCCCTAGTCAACTTCCGCGGTGTGGCCGAGTCGGTCATGCTCAACGTGGTGCTCACCTGCATCGAGCTCACCGGTCTGCTGCTGGTGATCTTCGTCGGTCTGTGGGCGGTAACCGGCTTCTCCGACGCCCCGGTCGACTTCTCCCGGGCCATGATGTTCGAGACCGAGGGCGACAAGAGCGTCTTCCTGGCCGCGACGGCCGGCACCTCGCTGGCCTTCTTTGCGATGGTCGGCTTCGAGGACTCGGTGAACATGGCCGAGGAGACCAAGGACCCGATCAAGACCTTCCCCAAGATCATGCTCAGCGGCCTGTTCATCACCGCCGCGATCTACGTGCTGGTGTCCATCACCGCCGTCGCCCTGGTGCCGGTCGGCCAGCTGCAGGAGGGCGACACCCCGCTGCTGCAGGTGGTCCAGGCCGGTGCGCCGAACCTGCCCATCGACACGATCTACCCGTTCATCGCGATGTTCGCCGTGGCCAACACGGCCGTGATCAACATGCTCATGGCCTCGCGCCTGCTCTACGGCATGGCCAAGCAGGACGTCCTGCCGCGCCCACTGGCGCTGGTGCACAAGGGCCGCCAGTCGCCGTGGGTGGCCATCATCGTCACCTCGCTGCTGGCCATCGGCCTGATCACCTTCGTCGGCAAGATCGCGGACCTGGGCGGCACGACCGCGCTGCTGTTGCTGGCGGTGTTCGCCCTGGTGAACGTGGCCTGCATCGTGCTGCGTCGCCGGGACCACGAGATCGGGCACGACTACTTCAAGGCCCCCGGCTGGATCCCTTGGGTCGGTGCCCTGGCCTGCGCCTACATGGTGGGTCCGTGGACCGGGCGTGACGCCGAGCAGTACGTCATCGCCGGTTGGCTGATGCTGGTGGCGCTGGTCATGTGGGCCCTCACCTGGTTCCTGAACCGTGCGCTCTACGCCAAGCCGACGCGCGTGCGCCACCCGGAGGACCTGTACTGAGGAGGTGACCCGCCGGACGCAGCGTGTGTGACGTCCGGCGGCGTCACCCGGGGGTTCAGAGCGTGATGCCCCGTTCCATCCGGGCCACCGTCTCGGCCCGGTGGGTGGCCACCACCACCGTGCCCGGGTACTCCGCGAGGATGCGGGAGACTACCTCCTCGGTGGTCGGGTCCAGGCTCGCGGTCGGCTCGTCGGCCAGCAGCAGCCGGGGGCGACGCACGAGCGCGCGGGCCAGGCACAGCCGGGCCCGCTGACCGCCGGACAGGCGCAGTCCGCCCTGGCCGACCTCCTCGTCGAGGTCCGCCCAGTCGGCGGCGCCGACGCGGTCCAGCACCTCCCGTAGCTCGGGGTCGGGGACCGCCTCCGTCCCGCGCAGCAGGTTCTCCCGCACCGTGCCGCGGAAGAGGGTGGCCCGCTGGTCCACCAGGGCGACGACGGTGCTCTTCCCCGCGCCCGAGGGCCCCACGAGTGCGACGTGCTCACCGGGCCGGACCTCCACCGACCAGTCGTCGAGGGGGCCGGTCGCCGTCGTCGTAGGCGAAGGACACCCCCTCGAGGCGCAGGCCCAGCGGTCCGTCCGGCAGCCGCCTCGTCCTGCTCGGCGGCGCGACGACGGCCGGCCGCTCGGTGTCGGCGACCACGCGGGCCGCCGAGGCGGCCAGGGGGTGGAGCCGGGCCAGGGTGTTCGAGGCGTCCGTGGCCGCGGAGAGGCCCACGAGGGCCACGGCCAGCACCACGGGCAGCAGGGCGGGGGAGAGGGCTCCCGGTGAGCCGGCCGGCAGGGTGGCGGCCGGGGCGCTCGCCGCCAGCACCGCGATGACGGCCCCCGCGACCGTCAGCTCGCGCAGCCCCGTGACGAACTGCTCGGCCAGCTCGCGCCGGCGGGCGACGGCGGTGGCCCGGTCGGTCAGCTCCGTGGAGTCCTCGACCACCCGGGGCACCAGGCCGTAGGCGAGCACCTCGCGCAGGGAGCCCAGCGCGTCCACCACCCGCACCGACAGGTCGTCGTGCAGCTGCTGCTCCTGCACCCCGAGGCGGCGGACGGCCCGTCGCCCCACCCCTCCGGTCAGGGCGATCAGCAGGATGCCGACGACCATCGCCCAGGCGGCCGGCGGCAGCAGCATGCAGGCCGCCACCAGGCAGGTCCCGGCCACGACGACGGCGGTGACCAGCTGGCCCACGGTGTGGGCGTAGAAGAACTCGAGCCGCTCGGTGTCGTCCATCGCCACGGCGGCCACCTGCCCGGAGTGCTCGCGCCGCCGCGCCGGGATGCTGCGGGCGAAGCCGTCGAACAGGGCGCCTCGGAGCCGGGTGAGCACCCGGAAGGCCAGCCCGTGCGAGAGGTCCATCTCCTGCCAGGTGAGGGCGGCGCGCAGCAGCACCAGGAGCGACGTGCCCACCCACCAGGCGGCAGGCGGCGGGGCGTGCTCGACGACGGCCCGGCCGACGGCCCAGGCGGTGAGCACCTGCAGGGCACCGAGCGCCAGGGCGCTGGCGGTGCCGACGAGCACGCCCAGCCCCATGCGGTGCCACTGGGGGCGCAGCACCGGCAGGAGGGCGCGGAAGGAGCCTCGCGGGTCGGTGCTCATGCCACCTCCCGGTGCAGGCGGCCGTCCTGCAGTCGCAGCACCTGCGGCACGCCGGCCAGCGACTCGGGCCGGTGGCTGGCCATGAGCACCACGTGGTCGCGCGCCACCCTGTGCAGGGTGTCCAGCACCGATGCCGCGGACACGGCGTCCAGGGCACTGGTCGGTTCGTCGACGAGCAGCACCGGCCGCCGGGCGAGCAGGGCACGGGCCAGGGCGAGCCGCTGGGCCTGGCCGCCGGACAGGCTGGATCCGGCCTCGGTGACGGGGGTGTCCAGGCCCGCGGGGAGGGCCCGTAGCTCGGCCAGGATGCCCGCGTCCCGGCACGCCGCCACGACCTCCTCGTCGTCTCGCCGGGCGCCGGCGAGCAGGTTCTCGCGCCAGGTGGCGGTGAACAGCACGGGGTGCTGGGAGACGACGGCGACGTCCTCGGGCCGCAGCGGGGTGCCGTCCAGGCGCAGGGTGCCTGCCGCGGGCGGCAGCAGGCCCAGCAGGAGGTCGAAGAGGGTGGACTTGCCAGCCCCCGAGGCGCCGACGACCGCGGTGAGGCCGCCGGACGAGGCGGTCAGGTGCAGGTCGGTGAGCACGGGGGCCGGTGCCCCGGGGTAGGCGAACGAGAGGCCGGCGACCTCGAGCCGGTGGCCGGGGTGCGCCCCGCGCTCGGGGGCGGCCCGGTACGGGGTCTCAGCCCCCGCGCGGGAGGCGGTCGGGGCGACGCCGTCGGGGGCGTCCGCGCCCTCCTCGACCGTGAACGCGCGCAGGGCGGTCAGCCCCGGGACGGCCGTGAGCCCCAGGAAGCCGGCGTGCCAGTGGCGGGAGAGGTCCCGCAGCGGACGAAAGGCCTCCGAGGCCAGCAGCAGCACGAGGTAGAGCTCGAGCGCCGGTGGCCGGTCGGTGGCCGCGTGGAGCACGGCGGTCATGGTGGCCGCGACCACCCCGGCCTGCACCGCGAGGTCGAGCACACCGGTCTCGGCCAGGGAGACGCGCATGAACCGCTCGGTGGCCACCCGCAGTCCCTCGGAGCGCTCCCCGAGGCGGCGCCGGGTGGCCGCCACGTCACCGAGCAGACGCAGGGTCGCCATGCCGCGCAGGGACTCCAGCAGGTCGTCCGCCAGCGCCTCGTAGGAGTCCCAGTGCTCCAGCCCCCGGCGGGCCGAGACCCGCTTCCAGGCCAGGGGGCCGAGCAGGGCCGCCAGCACGGCCAGCCCCACGCAGAGCCCGGCCGGGGGATGGAGGACCACCAGGGCCAGGACGACCAGCGGGCTCACGAGGAACACCTGGGCGGCCGCCGGGACGTAGCGGACCACGTAGGCGTCGATGCCGTCCACGCCGTCGACCAGCGTGGCCGCGAGTGAGCCGTCCCGTGCCCCGGGGTCGTGCAGCCGGTCGGCCGTCAGGGCGGCCCGCATCGCACGCTCACGCACGCGGCGCCGGATGCTGCCCCCGAGTCGCGAGGCCGCCGCGGTCTGGGCCACCGAGAGCGCCAGCCGCACCAGCGCGATGCCCACGAGCGCGAGCAGCGAGTGCGTGACGGTGCCCGCGTGCTCCTGCAGCACGGCGGCGAAGCACACCGCCACAGCGACGGCCTGCGCGAGGTGCGTCAGGCCCACCAGCACCAGCAGCCCCACCGACGCGGCGAGCGCCGCGGGTTCGGCGAGGGCCTCGCGCCACAGGGCGCGGACGATCATCACGTGGTCCTCCCCGGGGCGACGGGCCGGTGCGGGCCCGGCGTGGCGGCTGTTTGAGAATCGTTCGCGCGTACCCTAACCTCAGGCCGCCTCGGGCGCTCCGCCCATCGGCCGACCGCGTGTTCCCGGTCGCCACCCCGTCGCACCTGCCGAGAGGACCCCTCATGATCCCTGCCCGTCCACGCGCCGGTGGGCCGGCGGCCACGGTGTCGCGGGGCCGCCGGCCGGGCGTGCTGGCCGCACGACTGCTGGTGCCCGGGCTGTCGGTGCTGCTCCTGCTCCTGGTCACCGTCTCCAGCGCGGTCGGCGCCATCGAGGTGGGCCCGGTGGACGCCGGCAGGATCATCCTCGGCCACCTGCTGCCGGGCATGCCCTGGATGTCCGACGGGTCGCTGAGCCCTGCGCAGGACAGCGCCGTGTGGCAGTTCCGGGTGCCCCGGGTGGTGCTCGCGGCGCTCGCGGGGGCCGGTCTCGCGCTCGCCGGTGCGCTGCTCCAGGCCGTCGTGCACAACGCGCTGGCCGAGCCGTACCTGCTCGGCGTCTCGGCCGGGGCGGGCATGGGCGCGGTGGGCTACATCGTGCTCGGCATCGGCATCAGCACCCTGGGCATGGGGGCCTCGGCCTTCCTCGGAGCCATGGTGGCCACGGCCGCGGTCTACCTGATGGCGCGCTCCGACGGGCACGTCGCCCCGCAGCGGCTCATCCTGGCCGGTGTCGCGCTGGGGTCGCTGTTCAGCGCCGTCACCAGCTACCTCACGATCTCCACCGACGCCCAGAACGTGTACAGCATCATGTTCTTCCTGCTGGGCTCGGTCTCGGCGGCCACCCTGCCGCAGCTCGCGCTCCCGGCGGTGGCCCTGATGCTGGTCCTCGGTTTCGCGATGCTGCGGGCCCGGGCCCTGAACGCCCTGCTGGTGGGCGACGACGCCGCCGGCTCGCTCGGCATCGACGTGCACCGCCTGCGCACCCAGGTCCTGGTGGCTGCCGCCCTGCTGACCGGTTCAGTGGTGTCGGTGGCCGGGGGCATCGGCTTCGTCGGGCTGGTGGTCCCGCACGTCGCCCGCATCGTGGTGGGGGCGGACCACCGGCGCATGCTGCCGGTGGCCGTGCTCGCCGGTGCGGTCCTCCTGGCCGGCTGCGACCTGTTGGCTCGCACGCTGGCCGCGCCGGAGGAGATCCCCCTCGGTGTGCTCACCGCCCTGGTCGGGGCGCCCTTCTTCCTCTGGCTCCTGCGACGTGACGTCGCCGAGGTGGCGGTGGGGGCGCGATGAGGGTCGAGCTGCGAGGACTCGAGGTGCGGCGGGGCGAGCGTGCCGTCGTCCGCGGCGTGGGCCTGCAGGTCCCCTCCGGCACGGTGACCGGGCTGCTGGGCCCCAACGGCAGCGGCAAGTCCACCCTGCTGCGGGCCGTCACCGGCATCCAGGCGGTGCACGCAGGGCAGGTCCTGCTCGACGACACCCCGGTGACCGCGCTGGGGCGCCGCGAGCTGGCCCGCCGGGTGGCCGTGATGGCCCAGGAGCACAGCGAGGAGTTCGACCTCCCGGTGCTGGAGATGGTGCTGCTCGGGCGCATCCCGCACGGCAGGGGCTTCGGGCGGGACTCTGCGGCGGACCTGGAGCTCGCGGGCAGTTGTCTGGAGCAGGTGGGGGCCTCCCACCTCGCCGACCGCATGTTCTCCCGGCTCTCCGGCGGGGAGCGGCAGCGGGTGCTCTTCGCCCGTGCACTCACGCAGGAGACACCGGTGCTCGTGCTGGACGAGCCGACCAACCACCTCGATGTCGCCCACCAGCTGGAGCTGCTGGACCTCGTGCGCGCCGCGGGGCGGACGGTGCTGGTGGCCCTGCACGACCTCAACCTGGCGGCCCGCAGCTGCGACGCGGTGGGCGTGCTCGTCGACGGGGTCCTCGTCGCCCACGGCCCACCGGACGACGTGCTGCGCCCCGACCTGGTGCGCACCGGGTTCGGCGTCGAGTCGACGCCCGTGGCCCACCCCCGCACCGGCCGTACCCACCTGCTGTTCGACGAGCGCGTCGAGCGGCCCACGAACCGCCCCACCACCCGTCGGAAGGACACACGATGACGCCTCGCCCCACCCACCGCCTGCACGTCGCCGCAGGAGCCCTCGCCATGGCCTCGGTCTGCCTGACCGCCTGCGGATCCGGCGTCTCCGCCGGGGAGTCCTCCGACGGCGGGAAGGACGAGGCGGTGACGATCGAGAACTGCGGCCGGGAGGTGACCGTGGAGCGCCCGCCCGAGCGGCTGGTGGGGCTGATGCCCTCCCAGACCGAGCTGCTGCTGCGGCTGGGGGCCGGTGACCGCCTCGTGGGGCAGGCCCAGACGAAGACCTCCGCGCTGCCGGAGGAGCTGGCCGCCGAGGCCGAGGACGTCCCGGTGGTGAGCACGGACTCCCCGCCCGGCCGGGAGGACCTGCTGGCCACCGAGCCGGACCTGGTGGTCTCGCCCACCGAGTACGAGTTCACCGCCGAGCAGGGGTACGCCAGCCGGAAGCAGCTGGACGAGCAGGGGGCCGCCTCCTACGTCGCGACCGGTGGGTGCGCCGACCGGCGCAACAGCGCCGAGGTGACCGACCTGGTCACCGACATCGAGAACCTCGGTGCGCTGGTGGGCGAGCAGCAACGCGCCGAGGAGCTCTCCGGTGACGTGACCAGCCGGCTCGAGGACGTGGAGAAGGCCCTCGGCGACCGGGAGCGGCTCTCGGTGGCACAGGTCTACGTGGAGGGCAGCACCCTGGGCGTCATCGGTGCGGGGGTCGAGGCCGACATCATCGCCCGCGCCGGTGGGGAGAACGTGTTCGACCCCGACGCGCCGGAGTTCAAGGACTTCTTCGCCTCCGAGGTCAGCCCCGAGGAGATCGTGGACCGCCGGCCCGACGCCATCGTGTTCGGCGTCGCCGACGCGAAGGACGAGAAGCGGGTGCGCAGCTACCTGCAGAAGACCTTCCCGCAGGTCCCGGCCGTCAAGGAGGACCGGCTCGTCGCGGTGCCGCAGAGCGACCTCTACCCGGGGGCCCTGGGCAACGTGGGGGCGGTGGAGCACATCGCCGCCGAGCTCTACCCCGACGCCTTCTGAGCAGCGCCGCGGCCCCGCACCCGAGGGGTGCGGGGCCGCGGCGTGCGCGGGGCGGGGCGGGGCGGTCAGACGCCGGTGCCCACCAACAGCATCGTGGCGATGAAGACCACGCCGGTGGCCAGCAGGATCATCGTCGTGTAGCCGAGGATGTCGCGGATCCTCAGCCCGGCGATGGCCAGCAGCGGCAGCGCCCAGAAGGGCTGGATCATGTTGGTCCACTGGTCTCCGTAGGAGACCGCCATGATCGCGACCGAGGGGTCCACGCCCATGCGCTCGGCGGCGTCCAGCAGGATCGGGCCCTGCACGGCGATCTGGCCGCCACCGGAGGGGACGAAGAAGTTCACGAGGCCCGCGGAGAGGAAGGCCAGCACCCCGAAGGTCTGCGGGGTGGAGGTGTTCACCACGGTGTCCGACAGCACGGTGATGAGCCCGGTGCCGGCCATGATGCCCATGATCCCGGCGTAGAGCGGGAACTGCAGCAGGATCTCGCCCACGTTGGAGGCGGCCTCCTGCACCAGCTCCACGAGCTCGAACGGGTTGCGCACCAGCAGCAGGATGAGGGCGAGGAAGCTCCAGTTCACGACGTCCAGGGTGAGCGTGCCGCCGTGGCCGAAGTGGAGCACCAGGTAGGCCACGAGGACCAGGCCGAGCACCAGGGTGGTGACGCGGGAGGCGTCCACCGCGTCGGCGGGCGTCTCGACCTCCCAGGTGGTGCGGGCCTCCTCGGCCTTCTGCTCGGGCATCTCGATCACGTGCTCACCGCCCTTGGGGGCCATGAGGGCCACCGTGACCAGGATGGCCAGCAGGGCGACCGCGGCGGCGGTCATGTTCCACCAGCTGAAGGTCGTCTCGGTGATCGGGATGGTGTGGCCCAGCTGCTTCGCCACGAACGAGTCGTCCGTGGCGGCGGTCAGGGGTGCCGAGCCGGAGTAGCCCATGTGCCAGATGGACATGCCGGTGTACCCGGTGGCCACCAGCAGCGGGTAGTGCAGCCGGTCACCGCGCAGGCGCGCCTGGGCCGCGACCTCCTTGCCGAGCAGGGCACCGACGACCAGGCCCAGCCCCCAGGTCAGGAGGGTGGCCAGACAGGTGATCAGGGCCACGAAGACGTACGGCATCACCCGGCCGCGGGGGATGCGCGCCAGGGCCCGCAGGCCCGCCTGCACCGGCCCGGTGTGGGCCAGGACGTGGCCCAGCATGAGCACCAGTGCCATCTGGGTGATGAAGGCCAGCAGATCGGCCAGCCCGTCACCCCAGGCGGTGACGACCTTCGCCGGGCCGGAGTCGGTGAGCAGCAGGGCGGCGAGCATCACCACGAATGTGAGGACGATCGCGAACACCAGCGACGAGGGGATGAAGCGCTCGACGAGGTGGTTCACCGGGCCCATGAGCCGGCCACCGGGGGAGCGGCGCGGTGCGGAAGTCTGTGGGGTGGCGGCAGGGCTGGACACGGAGCCTCCGGGCGGGGTCGGGATCACGGACCCGGACAGTATGAGTGGTGTGGCTCACATGCCAGTGGGGCGTGGCGGGGGCGTGACCGAGTCGTGACCCGGCGCGGGTGGGTGCGGCCGGCGGTGAGGAGGTTCAGGGCCCGAGGAGGCCCGGGCCCTGGGCCGCCCCCGGTCAGCCGACGGCGGCCACCGCCGAGGCCGTGGCGGTTCCGGACCCGTCGCGACGCTCGGTCGGCTCGGGCAGCTCCACCGCCGCGCCGGTGCCGTCGACGGCCCGCGGGTCCACGCCCACCCAGGCGAGCACGAGGGCGTCCTCGCCGCGCAGGAAGCGGTGGCAGCGCACGCCGCCGGTGGCGCGCCCCTTGGTCGGGTAGGCCGCCAGCGGGGTCACCTTCACCGAGCCGCCCGAGCCCGGCAGAGCGCCGGCGGACCCGGCGACCGTGACGACCACGGGCGCGGGGGCGTCGTCCAGCGCGCCGGCGTCACCGTCGTCCTCGCCCACGGCCGGCACCGCGGCGAACGCGAGCGCGCGCGTGCCCTCGGGCAGCTTCACACCGGCCACGCCACCGCCGCTGCGGCCCTGCGGGCGCACCAGGGAGGCCGAGTAGCGCAGCAGCGACCCGGCATCGGTGACGAACACGAGGTCCTCCTCGCCGGTGGCCAGCTCGCAGGCGCCCACCAGCTCGTCCCCGTCGGCCAGGCTGATGGCCTCCATCTCGTCCTTGCCGGAGGGATAGTCCGGCTTCACCCGCTTGACCACGCCGCCGGCCGTGCCCAGAGCGAGGCCGGCCGAGCCCTCGACATCGTCCACGCGCACCAGGGCCAGCGGGCGCTCGCCGGTGGCCAGGTCGGTGAACGCCGCCAGGGGAGCGCCCCCGGAGAGCCCGAGGGAGTCGCTGGCCGGCAGCCCGGGCAGGTCCACCACCGACAGCCGCACCAGTCGCCCGGCCGAGGTCACCAGGCCCACCGTGCCCCGGGCCGTCGTGGCCACCACGGACGCGACGGCGTCGTGCTGCGCCCGCGAGCCGCCGCTCGGGCGCAGGTCGGTGGGGGAGAGGACGGGGGTCTCGGCGCTCTCGGTGGTCCGCGGCATCCGGGCCACGAGCCCGGTGGACGAGAGCACCACGGTCACCGGGTCGTCGGCCACCTCCAGCGGGGCGGCCGGCGTCATGGCGGCCGCGGCCTCGCTCTCCAGCAGCACGGTGCGGCGCGGGGTGCCGTGCTCCTTGGCCACGGCCGCGAGCTCGTCGCCCACCACGCGGCGCAGCTTCGCCTCGTCGGCCAGGATCGCCTCCAGCTCGGCGATCGCGGCCTGCAGGTCGTCGCGCTCGGTCTCCAGCTCGATGCGGGAGAACTTCGTCAGTCGCCGCAGCTGCAGCTCCAGGATGTAGTTGGCCTGCGCCTCGGAGAGGTCGAAGACCTGCTGCAGCTTCTCGCGGGCCTCGGCGCTGTCGTCCGAGGAGCGGATGAGCTGGATGACCTCGTCGATGTCGAGGATCGCGATGAGCAGCCCCTCGACCAGGTGCAGCCGGTCGCGCCGCTTGCCCAGGCGGTGCTCGGTGCGGCGGCGCACCACGTCGCAGCGGAAGTCGACGTAGACCTGGAGGGCCTCCTTGAGCCCCAGCGTGCGCGGCTGCCCGTCCACCAGCGCCACGGTGTTGATGCCGAAGGACTCCTCCATCGGCGTCTGCTTGTACAGCTGGGCGAGCACGGCCTCGGGGTTGAAGCCGTTCTTGATCTCGATGACCAGCTGCAGGCCCTTGTGCCGGTCGGTGAGGTCCTTGACGT
This sequence comes from Kytococcus sp. Marseille-QA3725, assembly GCF_054950055.1. Taxonomy (NCBI): domain Bacteria; kingdom Bacillati; phylum Actinomycetota; class Actinomycetes; order Micrococcales; family Kytococcaceae; genus Kytococcus; species Kytococcus sp. Marseille-QA3725. The sequence goes on from NZ_JBUCLA010000001.1 coordinate 587,607, forward strand.
CGCTGATGCCCTGCAGCTTCTTGGCCTGCACCTGCGTCTTGAGCTTGGCGATGACCTTCTCCGGGCCCACCAGGTAGGGCAGCTCGGTGACGACGATGCCCTTGCGCCGCGGGGTGACGTTCTCGATGGAGACCTTTGCCCGCGTCCTGAACGAGCCGCGGCCGGTGCGGTAGGCGTCGCGGATGCCGTCCAGGCCGACGATGCGACCGCCACCGGGCAGGTCGGGTCCGGGGACGAAGCGCATGAGGTCCTCGACGCCTGCGTCCGGGTGCTCGAGGAGGTGCCGGGCGGCGGCGACGACCTCGCCGAGGTTGTGCGGGGCGATGTTCGTGGCCATGCCCACCGCGATGCCCGAGGCGCCGTTGACCAGCAGGTTCGGGTAGGCCGCCGGCAGCACGTCGGGCTGCAGCAGCTGGTCGTCGTAGTTGGGCACCATGTCGACGGTGTCCTCGTCGAGCGTCTGCGTCATGAGCAGCGCCGCGGGAGCCATGCGCGCCTCGGTGTAGCGGCTGGCGGCCGGCCCGTCGTCCAGGGAGCCGAAGTTGCCGTGCCCGTCCACCACCGGCACCCGCATCGTGAACGGCTGGGCCAGGCGCACCAGGGCGTCGTAGATGGCCGAGTCGCCGTGCGGGTGGTACTTGCCCATGACCTCGCCGACCACGCGCGAGGACTTCACGTACCCCTTGTCCGGGCGCAGCCCCAGCTCGTCCATCCCGTACAGGATGCGGCGCTGCACCGGCTTGAGGCCGTCGCGGGCGTCCGGGAGGGCCCGGGAGTAGATCACCGAGTAGGCGTACTCCAGGAACGCCGAGCTCATCTCCTCGGCGACGTCGATGTCGATGACCGTGTCGGCCACCTGCGTGGGCTCTGCGGGCTTCTCGGACTTCTTGGGCACGAGCCACATGATGCGTCATCGGCCCGGGGCGGCGGCGGACCGGCACGCACGCGCACGCGGTGGGGTCGTGCGACCAGACGCCCCGGGGTGAGGTGCGGCCCGACGCCCAGGCACGTGATCGGCCCGGGGCAGCCGCGCGACCCGACGCGGTGCGGCAGGTGCGGCGTTCGTGGTTCGGGGCCTCGTGGCGTGTCAGATGAGGGGCTCGTGTGTGGGGAGGCGGTCGAGCTGGGCGAGGGCTGATCCAGTTGGCCCGGGTGTGGTCCGGTTGGCCGGGGTGTGGTCCTGAAGCGTGGTGAGTGCACCCGGGCCAGAGGGCGCAAACCCGGGACAAGGTGCTCAACCCCGGGTGAGCGGCACCCCGCCGGTCGCACGCGAAGGGCTCACCGGTGCACCACGCACACGACCGAGGCGCGCCCGCGTGGCCGCGACACACCACCCGCACACGACGGCGCCCCGCCTGCCGCAGCAGACGGGGCGCCGGGAGACCGGGCGCGCGCCGGGCGCCTCAGCCCTTGAGGTTCGGGAAGTCGCTCTCCCAGAACTCCCACTCGCTCGCGCGCTCGGTCGGGTCGTCGCCGACCGGGTGGAACTCGTTCTCGCGGGCCTTGAGGTCCACGCGGCGGATCTTGCCCGAGACCGTCTTGGGCAGCTCGCCGAACTCCAGGCGCCGCACCCGCTTGTAGGGGGCCAGGTTGGCGCGGCAGTAGGCCAGGATCGACTCGGCGATCTCCTTGCTCGGCTCGGTGCCCTCCACCAGCACGACGTACGCCTTCGGCACCGACAGACGGGTCGGGTCCGGCGAGGGCACGACGGCCGCTTCGGCCACCAGCTCGTGCTCGATGAGCACCGACTCCACCTCGAACGGGCTGATGCGGTAGTCGCTCGCCTTGAACACGTCGTCCGCACGGCCCACGTAGGTGATGTAGCCGTCCTCGTCGCGCACGGCCACGTCACCGGTGCGGTAGGCGCCGTCGCGCATCGCGGTGGCGGTCTTCTCCTCGTCGCCGTGGTAGCCGACCATCAGCCCGATGGGGCGCCCCTTCGGCCCCTCCAGGCGCAGACACAGCTCGCCCTCCTCGCCGGGCTCGGTGAGCTCCGCGCCCGTGGCCTGGTCGAGCAGCACCACGTCGTAGCCCGGCAGCGGGCGCCCCATCGAGCCCGGCTTGAGCGGGCGTCCCGGCGCGTTGCCGATCTGGGCGGTCGTCTCGGTCTGGCCGAAGCCGTCGCGGATGGTGACGCCCAGCCCCTTCTCGACCGCGCGGATCACCTCCGGGTTCAGCGGCTCACCGGCGCCCACCATCTCGCGGATGCTGAGCTTCTCGCGCCAGGCGGCGAGGTCCTGCTGGATGAGCATGCGGTAGACGGTCGGCGGCGCGCAGAAGGTGGTCGCGCCCTCGTCGGCCAGCACCTGCAGCAGGGTCGCGGCGTCGAAGCGCGGCTGGTTGACCACCAGGATCGTGGCATCCGCGGACCACGGCGTGAACAGCGAGCTCCAGGCGTGCTTGGCCCAGCCGGGGGAGGAGATGTTGACGTGCACGTCGCCCGGGCGCAGGCCCACCCAGAACATCGTCGACAGCGCGCCGTAGGTGTAGCTGGTGTGGGTGTGCTCCACGAGCTTCGGCGCCGAGGTGGTGCCGGAGGTGAAGTAGAGCAGCATCGTCTCGTCGGCCCGGGTCGGTGCCTCGGGGGTGAAGTCGGCGCTCGCGGAGGCGAAGTCCTCCAGCCGCAGCCAGCCCTCGGGGGTCTCGCCCTCGCCGCAGACGGCGATCCTCGTGTAGTCGCCCTCGACGCGGGCGAAGGTCTTGTCCTCCACCGCGTTGGTGATGACGTGCTTGACCCTGCCGCGGGCGACGCGGTCGGTCAGGTCCTCCGGCGTCAGCAGCGTGGTGGCCGGGATGACCTGCGCGCCGAGCTTGATGGCGCCGACCATCACCTGCCACAGCTCGGTCTGGTTGCCGAGCATCACCAGCACGCGGTCGCCCCGCGCCACGCCCTGCTCGCGCAGCCAGTTGGCCATCTGCGAGGAGGTGCGGGAGATCTCCGCCCAGGTGAGCTGGTGGGTGCGGGTGCCGTCCTTGAGGACGTCGATGATGCGCAGGGCCGGCTCGTCGGCACGGGGACCGGCCCCGACGGCGTCGATGTGGTGCAGGCCCCAGTTGAACTCGGTCGGGCGGGGCATCACGAAGGCGTCGACTGTGGCGTCGTCCGCGTCGTGGAGTGCCAGCACGGCGTCACGGGCGGCCTGGAACTGGGCGGTGGGTGTCTCCATGAAGACAACCTAGCGGGTGGGTGACCGGCGTCACACGGCGGGTCGGTCGTGCGCCGCCTGGCCCGCTGGCGGGCGCCCTGCACTGCCATAGTGGAGGCATGGAAGACACCGCCCCCACCCGCGACCAGATCAGGGCCGAGCGGGCTGCGACCTGGGAGGCCGATGTCGTCCTCCGGGACGGCGCCGTGGCCCACGTGCGCCCCATCACCCCGGACGACCGGGAGAAGCTCGCGGCCTTCCACCGGGCCCAGTCCGAGCGCTCCCGGTACCTGCGCTTCTTCGCCACCATCCCCGAGCTCTCCTCGCGGGACCTGGACCGGTTCACGCAGGTGGACCAGGACCAGCGGGTGGCCCTGGTGGCGGAGATCGGTGGCGAGATCATCGCGATCGCCCGCTTCGATCGGATCGACCCCACCACCGCCGAGGTCGCCTTCAACGTCGCCGACGCCCACCAGGGGCGGGGCCTGGGGTCGGTGATGCTGGAGCACCTCGCGGCCATCGGTGACGAGCTCGGCCTGGGGCGCTTCACGGCCGACGTGCTGCCGGAGAACCGGCAGATGATGAACGTCTTCACCGAGGCCGGCTACGAGGTCGGGCACCGCTTCGAGGACGGCGTCATCGCGGTCTCCTTCGACATCGAGCCCAACGAGACCTCCCGGCAGGTGCGCGAGGCTCGCGAGCAGCGTGCCGAGGCGCGGTCGATGAGCCGCGTGCTCCGGCCGGAGTCGGTCGTGATGATCGGTGTCTCCCGCCGCCCGGAGACGATCGGCCACCGGGTGCTGGAGGAGATCGTCGCCGGTGACTTCCGGGGGCGGCTCGAGGTGGTGCACCCGGAGGTGCCGGAGCTGCTGGGCATCGCCACCACGCCCGACGTGCGCGAGGTCGAGGGGCCGGTGGACCTGGCGATCATCGCCCTGCCGGCGGAGAAGGTGCACGAGGTGGTGGCCGACTGCGCCGCGATCGGCGTGCGCTCGGTGCTGGTCGTCTCCGCGGGCTTCGCCGAGTCCGGCCCGGAGGGGGTGAGGCGCCAGCGCGAGCTGCTGCGCCTGGTGCACTTCCACGGCATGCGGCTCGTGGGCCCGAACTCCTACGGCCTGAGCAACTCCTCGCCGGAGGTGTCCCTCAACGCCACGATCGGCGCCCCCTCGGTGCGCGGCCACTTCGGCCTGTTCGCCCAGTCCGGGGCGCTGGGTGCCTCGGTGACGCAGATGGCGCGGCAGCGCGGTGTCGGGCTGTCCACCTTCGTCTCGGCGGGCAACCGCGCCGACGTGTCCGGCAACGACGTCATGCAGTACTGGACCGACGACGAGGAGACCACCGCCGTCGGCCTCTACCTGGAGACCCTCGGCAACGCGCGCAAGTTCTTCCGCATCGCCCAGAGCCTGTCGGCCAAGAAGCCGATCATCGCCATCAAGTCGGGCACCTCCGGCTACGGCGTGCCGCCGGGCCACCTGATCCGCCGCAGCCGGACGCGCCCCGAGGCGCTGGACGCGATGCTGCGCCAGAGCGGCATCATCCGCGTCTCCAACCTGCACCAGATGTTCAACATCGCCCAGCTGGTGTTGCACCAGCCGCTGCCGGCCGGGCGAGGGGTCGCCATCGTCGGCAACTCGAGCTCGCTGGCCGCCCTGGCTGCGGACGCGTGCGTGGGCTGGGGGCTGGAGATGGCCCGTGAGCCCGCCTCGCTGGCGCACGACGCGTCGATGGAGGAGATCGCCGAGGCACTCACGGTGGCCTTCGAGGACCCCGCGGTGCACTCGGTGCTCGCGGTGTTCATCCCGCCGCTGGTGGGGGACGGCAGCGACCTGGCCCGCACCGTCGGCCGGGTGGCGCTGGAGCACGAGAAGCCCTGCCTCACCACGATGACCGGGATGGACGGCCTGGACGAGACCCTCTCGGCCAGCAAGGACACCCCGGACGGGCCGGTCACCGAGGTGGTGCCCTCCTACATGACGCCGGAGGACGCGGTGCGCGCCCTGAACGCCGTCGAGCGCTACGCGGCCTGGCGCCGCAGCTCCCGCGGCGAGCTGGTGACGCCCGAGGGGATCACCTGGCAGACGATCGACGCCGCCAAGGAGATCGCGACCGACGCGCTGCTCTCGGCCCCCGCGGGGCGCGAGCTGCGTCCCGAGGAGCTCACGGACCTGCTCGAGCAGGTAGGCATCGAGTACACCGGTGACACCCGGGGCGAGCCGGAGACGGGGTGGCCGCAGGACATCGCGCCGGTGGTGGTCTCGGCGGTGGAGGACCCGCTCTTCGGCCCGGTCGTCTCGCTGCGCTTCCACGGCCGCACGGCCGACCTGCTGGGCACGCCGTCCTACCGGGTGCCGCCGCTCACCGACGCCGACGTCAGCGACCTGGTGGAGTCCCTTCAGGGCAGCCGCCTGTTCACCACCCGCGCGGTGGACCGGGGTGCGCTGGAGGACCTCGTCACCCGCGTCTCGGTGCTCGCCGACGCGGTGCCGGAGCTCGCCGAGCTGCGGCTGAGCCCGGTGGAGGTGCGCCAGAGCGGCCTGGTCGTGCACGGGGCCCGGGCGGTGGTGCGCCGTCCTGAGGCCCGGCAGGACGCCGGGCGGCGCAGCATCACGCGCTGAGCGGTACCGCACGCCGCGGAGGCGTCGGTGGTGGGTGGCAGGATGAGCCCATGCTTGGACGCCACCACGACGCGCACGTCCCCGCGGCGACGCTGCCGCGGGACCTGACCGACGACATCGAGTCCGCCGGGTACTACCCGGAGCTGGTCGCCGACGTGGTGGCCACGGCGGTGGCGGGTCAGGAGGTGCAGGCGCACCTGGTGCACCAGGAGGCGACCTTCGACACCGAGACGGTCCGCCGTCACCTCACCGTGCTGGTGCTCACCCCCGGCCGGCTGGTCATCGCGCACGCCGACGACCGCGAGGCCGAGCACGTGGAGTCCGCACCGCTGGCCATGGCCACCACGGAGACGGTGCCGCTCTCGCGCCTGCGCGGGGTCGTGCTCTCGCACGTCATGGCGAACCCGGAGGAGTACCGCCCCGGTAGCCTCGGCCGCGAGGTCACCCTGACGCTCGGGTGGGGTGCGATCAGCCGCCTGGACCTCGTGCCGGCCCAGTGCGCGGACCCGCAGTGCGAGGGCGACCACGGGTACGAGGGGACCGTGGCCAGCGACGACATCTCGCTGCGCGTCAGCGGTGAGGTCTCCGGGGCGCACGCGGTGGAGCGGGCGCTCGAGTTCGCACGGGCCGTCCAGGCCGGCCTCGGGCGCTGAGGCAGGTACCCGTGACACACCCGCTGCTGACCACCGACCGCCCCGACCCGGCCCTGGGCTACGGCCCGTCCGGCCTGGCCTCGCTCTTCGCCAGCCTCGGCGCCTCGCTGGGGGTGGACCTGCCCGGTGTCCCGGTACGCGAGCTCCCACCGGTCCACGGGGTGGTGAGCGTGCTGCTCGACGGCCTGGGCTGGACCGGGCTGGAGCGCTACGCCGGGCACGCGCCCTTCCTGCGCTCGCTGCTGCACGACCCGGAGCGCAGCGCCCCGGCCGTCTGCGGGTTCCCGAGCACGACGGCGGTCTCGCTGGCGACGCACGCCACCGGCCTGCCGCCGGCGGTGCACGGGCACGTCGGCTACGCGGTGCGCGACCCGCGGACCTCGACCGTGTTCAACCACCTGAGCTGGAAGGAGGGGCCGGACCCGCTCACCTGGCAGCAGCAGCCGACCCTGTTCGGGCGCCTAGCCGACGCCGGCGTCCGGGTGGTCCGGGTGGGGCAGAAGAAGTTCGCGACCTCGGCGCTCACCCGGGCAGCCCAGCGCGGTGGCACCTACCAGCCGGCCGACGGGCTGCAGAACTGGACCGCCGCGGGGTTGGACCTCGCCCGGCGGGCCAGCCGCTCCGAGCCGACGGCGGCCTACCTCTACTGGCCCGTGCTCGACCAGATCGGGCACGCGCAGGGCCCCGGGGCGGTGGACTGGACCAGTGCCCTGGAGCAGGTGGACGCCGCGCTGCGCGAGCTCGTCGAGGGCCTGCCGTCCGGGGTCCACTTCTCGCTGACCGCCGACCACGGGATGCTCGGCATCGACCCCGCCGGTGCGCTGCGCACCGACGAGCCGGAGCACGCCCACCTGGTGCAGGGCGTGGCCGCCGTGGCCGGTGACCCGCGGTGCCGCTTCCTGTACCTGCCGCGGGCCGACGAGTCGCCCGAGGGCAGGCAGGGTGAGCCGGACGCCGGACAGCTCGACGAGCTGTTGGCCGCCTGGCGCGAGGCCGCGGGGCCGGCCGCCGCGGTCGTCTCGCGCACCGAGGCCGTGGAGTCCGGCTGGTTCGGCGAGGGGATCAGCACGGAGAACCTCTCCCGCATCGGGGACATGCTCGTGGTGGCGCTGGACGCCGAGTTCCTGGCCTTCGTGCCCGGCCCGGACAGCACGGGGCAGATGTCCCTCAAGGGCTGGCACGGCGGGCTGCACCGCGAGGAGCTGCTGGTGCCCGACGTCCTCGTCCCGGCGCGCTGAGCATGGCCGAGCTCGCGTTCTTCACGGGCACGATGGACTGCGGCAAGTCCACGCTCGCCCTGCAGATGGACCACAACCACCGGGCGCGCGGTCGTCATGGGCTGGTGTTCACCTCGCACGATCGTGCTGGCGAGGCCACCGTCAGCTCCCGGCTGGGGCTGCAACGCGAGGCGCTGGAGGTGCACCCGGAGCTCGACTTCTTCGCGATGGTGGTGGCCGAGGCCAGCAAGGGGCGGGCCGTCCACTACCTGATCTGCGACGAGGCGCAGTTCTACACCGCCGAGCAGGTGGAGCAGTTGGCCCGCCTCGTCGACGAGTTGGACATCGACGTCTTCGCCTTCGGGATCACCGCGGACTTCCGGGCGCAGCTCTTCCCTGGCAGCAAGCGACTGCTCGAGCTCGCCGACCGCACGCACCTGCTGCAGGTGGAGGCGCTGTGCTGGTGCGGTCGGCGGGCCACGCACAACGCGCGCGTGGTGGACGGCCACATGGTGGTCGAGGGGGATCAGGTGGCCGTGGGCGACGTCGCCGGCGGGGAGGCCCCGGTACCGGTGGTCGAGTACGAGGTCCTGTGCCGACGTCACTTCATGCGGCGCATGACCTCGCACGTCGCGAAGGTCGCCTCGCCCGAGGGGGAGCTGCTGCCCTTCGACCTCGACGTCTGCGCCGTGCCACCGCGACGCTGAGACGTGAGCGGGGCCCAGTGGCCCGCCGCGCGGGGGAGCGCAGCGGGCCGGGCCGTCAGCCCTTCGAGCCCCCGAACATGATGTCGTCCCAGCTGGGCACCGAGGGACGTCCCTTGCGCCCGCGGCTGCTGCGCTGCCGCGGTGCGATCGGCGGCTCCGGCGCGGGCTCGGCCGGGGCCTCGTCGGCGCCCTGCGGCTCGGCGGCCCCGTCGGGCGCGCCCTCGGAGGAGTCCCGGGATCCGCTGTCGGCCACGGGCTGCTCGCCAGTGGTCCCCTCGGCCGGTCCACCGTCCTCGGGGCTGTCCTCGGCCAGGTGGTCGCCGGCGCGCAGGGGTCGGTCGTGACCGGCGCCGGTGCGCGTCGCGTGGCTCACCGGCTCGTGGCCACCGGCGGGCGATCCCGCCGACGGGCCGTTCGGCGCGGAGGAGCCCCGGGAGCCGTCGTCGAAGGCGTCGTCCTCCTCGGTGCTCAGCCACCGGGCCTCGTCGTCCTGCGGGGTCAGGGCGGAGGTGAGCGCGTCGAAGTGCCAGACCGCCTGTCGGGTGCGACCGCCGGCCTCGAAGGAGAGGCTCACCGTCCACGGGCCGCCGTCCGGGCGCCACGCGTCCCACCAGGCGTCGTCGGGGCGCAGGCCCCGCATCACCAGGCGCTCCTTCGCCCGCTTCTCCAGCGTGGGGGAGGGACCGCGCCCGAAGGCCGGCAGGTAGGCGCCCCGGGCCAGTGCGGCGACGTGCTCGCGCTCGGCCAGGATCGGCACCTCGTAGCGGGCGACCTTGTCCAGGTCCCAGCCGGACATGTCGGCCACCTGCTCGGCGCTCGCTCCGGCCCGGATCATCGCCTGCACCTCGCGCGGCGTCACCGCGGTGGGCGCCTCGGTGGTCGTGCGCTCGGGGCGCCGGTGCAGCGCCGCGGTCAGCGCGGAGGTCACGGCCACCCGGTACTGGGTGCCGTCCTCGGACCGCAGCAGCAGGTTGGCCCCGGAGTCGTCGACCCCGAGGAAGGTGAGCTCGTCCATCTCCACTCCTCGCCTTCGGCCCCGTCACCGCGACGCGGCCGAGGTGTGCCTTGTGCGCCTGCGCGTCCTTCACCGGGGACACGGGGTCACAGCGGCGGCGCAGGGCAGGTTCCATCGCACCATGCCACGCCCGGCGCCCTCGCACCGGGTACCACGCCGCCGGTGACCCTCCCGGGCCGTCGTGCGACCTACCATGTGGCGGTGTACCCCTTCGAACCGACGACGGCGCTGCTGATGGACCTGCTCGGTACCTTCGCGTTCGCCGTGTCCGGGGCGCTCGTCGGCGTGCGGCGGGGGCTGGACCTGGTGGGGATCCTCGTCCTGGCGTGGCTGACGGGCTTGGGCGGCGGCACCATCCGCGACGTGCTCATCGGCTCCGTCCCGCCGGTGGGGGTCTCCGACTGGCGCATGGTCTCCACCGCCCTGACCGCGGGGCTGCTCATCTTCGTGCTGCACGGGGCGATGGACCGCGTCCAGCGCCCGATCCGCGTGCTGGACGCGGTGGGGCTGGCCTTCTTCTGCGTGTCCGGCACCCTCAAGGCCACCAGCTTCGAGGTCTCCGCGGTCACGGCGGTCTTCGTGGGCACGCTCACCGCCGTCGGCGGGGGTGTGATGCGCGACGTCGTGGCCGGGCAGGTCCCCGAGCTCCTGCGTCGCGAGCTGTACGCCCTGCCGGCCCTGCTGGGGTCGGTCCTGACCGTCCTGGCCCACGAGTCCCACCTGACCACGCCGCTGGTGGTCTGGGCCGTCGTGGCCCTGGTGTTCGGAATCCGGATGGCGGCCATCCGGTTCGACTGGCACGCACCCCGAGCCCTCTCGACAGGAGATCCTCGATGACGCAATCGTCCCTGGCCCCCTACGACGCGATCCTGCTGACCTCGTTCGGCGGACCCGAGGCGCCCGAGGAGGTGCTGCCCTTCCTGCGGCGTGTGACGGCCGGTCGTGACATCCCCGATGAGCGGCTCGAGGAGGTGGGCGCCCACTACCACCACTTCGGCGGGCGCAGCCCGATCAACGACCAGAACCGTGCGCTGCGGGCCGAGCTCGAGGCCGAGCTGGCGCGCCGCGGGCTGGACCTGCCGGTGCTCTGGGGGAACCGCAACAGCCCGCCCTTCCTGGCGGACACGGTCGCGGAGGCTGCCGGAGCCGGTCGGCGTCGGCTGCTGGCCCTGACCACGAGCGCCTACGCCAGCTACTCGAGCTGTCGGCAGTACCGGGAGAACCTCGCGCAGGCGGTCATCGAGAACCACGAGGCCGGCGGGGAGCCGGTGCTCGTGGACAAGGTTCGTCCCTACGCCCACGCGCCGGGCTTCTCGGCGACGAACTCCCACCTGGTGACCGAGGCCGTGCGGGGACTGCTCGCGGACCACGACGCCGGGGAGGTCGCGGTGGTGATGGTGACCCATTCCATCCCCGTGTCGATGGACGAGACCTCCGGCCCCGGGGACAGCGACGGCGAGGTCTACCAGCGCCAGCACGAGCAGCTGACCGGGGCGATCGAGGACGAGCTGGAGGCCACCTTCGGGGTGTCGCTGCGCACCGACCTGACCTATTGCTCGCGCTCGGGAGCGCCCCACCACCCCTGGCTGGAGCCGGACGTCAACGACCACCTGCGCACGCTGGCGGCCGAGGGCTTCCGGGCCATCGCGGTGGCCCCCGTCGGCTTCGTGAGCGACCACATGGAGGTGGTCTACGACCTGGACGTGGAGGCGACGCAGACGGCCAGCGAGCTCGGGCTGGCCATGGTGCGGGTGCCCACCGTCGGGGTGGACCGGCAGTTCGTCAGCGGTCTCGTCGACCTGCTGGAGGAGCGGGCCGCCGAGGAGCGCGGCGAGGCCGTGCAGCACCGGCAGTGGCCGCCGTCGCCGGCCATGCCCTCGCGGTGCGCCCCCGGCTGCTGTCCCAACCTGCGTCGGGCCCTGCCGGCCCTGTGCGGCGACCCCGCCGAGCAGCCGGACTGGTACCGGGAGCAGGCCGACGCCTCCTGAGGTGCACGAGGAGAGGACGGTGCAGTACATGGACACGGACACGAGCCGGCAGGGGCCCGAGCTGCCCGGCCCCGACGAGGTCGACGCGCTCCGCGGGATCGCGGCGCGACTGGCCCGGGAGGCCGGGAGCCGGCTGCTGCGCTCACGCCCCGAGCGGGTGCGCGTGGAGGCCACCAAGTCCACCGCCACGGACGTGGTCACCGCGGCCGACCGGGAGAGCGAGCAGTGGCTGCGGCAGGAGCTCGCCCGACTGCGGCCGGGGGACGCGGTGCTGGGGGAGGAATACGGCGACGCCCCGGACGCCACCGGGGTCGGTGACGCGGCTCCTGCCCCGACCGGCCTGACCTGGGTGCTCGACCCGATCGACGGCACGGTCAACTATCTCTACGACCTGCCGGCCTGGGGCGTCTCGGTCGCCTGCGTCGTGGGCGACCCGGATCGGCCGGGCGCCTGGCGTCCCGTCGCGGGTGCCGTCAGTGCCCCGGTCTGGGGTGAGCTCTTCCACGCCGGGCTCGGACGGGGCGCCGTGGCCGAGCTGGCCGACGGCACGACCGCGGACCTGGCGGTCAGCACCTGCCCGGATCCGGGGCAGGCCCTGGTGGGCACCGGCTTCGGCTACGCGCAGGAGCGCCGTTGGGAGCAGGGCAGGGTGGCCGCGGCGCTCCTGCCGCAGGTCCGCGACCTGCGGCGCATGGGATCGGCGGCCATCGACCTGTGCTGCGTGGCGGCCGGGCGCCTGGACGCCTACTACGAAGCCGGTACCCAGGTGTGGGACCACGCGGCCGGGCTGCTCGTGGTCACCGAGGCCGGCGGGAGCGTCAGCGGTCTCGGCGAGACCGCGCCGGGTGATCCGATGGTGGTCGCCGGCGGGCCGACGACGGCCGGCTGGCTGCACGGCGAGCTGCTGCGGCTGGAGGCCTGAGGGACACGGGGAATTCCGCTGGCTGGTGCGGTGTTGCAAATTGTCCGCGGATGGTGCACAGTCCGCGTGCCGCGCCGGCCCGGTGCGGCGTCCCGTGACCCGAGGAGATCGCTGTGGCGACCGATTACGACGCTCCGCGCAAGAACGATGACGACATCGAGGCAGACTCGATCGAGGAGTTGAAGAATCGTCGCGGTGACACGACCTCCGGCAACGTCGACGTCGACGAGACCGAGCAGGCCGAGGGCTTCGAGCTCCCGGGTGCGGACCTCTCCAGCGAGGAGTTGTCGGTCCGCGTGCTGCCCACGCAGACCGACGAGTTCACCTGCGGCTCCTGCTTCCTGGTGCACCACCGCAGCCAGCTGGCCGAGGAGAAGAACGGCCAGCTGATCTGCACCGAGTGCGTCTGACCCGATGACGACGACCCCGGCGTCCTCCGCACCCCTGCGCGTCGCCCGCCTGACCCCGGCGGCGACGCTGCCCACCCGGGCGCACGCGGACGACGCCGGGGTCGACCTGTACGCGGCCGAGGAGCTGGTGCTGGGCCCGGGGGAGCGGGCGCTGGTGGGCACCGGGATCGCGGTCGCCCTGCCGACCGGGACGGTCGGCCTTGTGCACCCGCGCTCCGGGCTCGCCGCGCGCCACGGAATCACCGTCCTGAACGCCCCCGGCACCGTGGATGCGGGGTACCGCGGTGAGGTCCGGGTGTGCCTGCTCAACACCGACCCGGCCGCAGCGTTTACGGTGAGGGTCGGGGACCGCGTCGCCCAGCTGCTCGTGCAGCAGGTGGAGCTGCCCCCCATCGAAGAGGTCGGGGACGTGAACCGGCTGGGCGCCACCGACAGGGGCACCGGCGGCCACGGCTCCACCGGGCGCTGAGCCCGGCCACCTGCAGCACCGACGAGGAGACACCGAGGTCATGGCACTGTTCAAGCGGTCCCGCAACGAGCGCGACGAGGCGCCCGCGTCCTCGACCCCCGGGGTGCGGGGCGCGGACCTCTCCGACGACGAGCTCCACGAGCTCGGTCTCTCCGCCGACGAGGTCGACCGCATGGGCGGTCTGGAGGCGCTCCTGGACACCCCGGAGGAGCAGCCCGCCGTGGCCGAGGAGCTGCCGCGGGAGGCCGAGCAGATGGAGCCCGCCCAGCGGGACATGCTCCGGGCGGAGTCCGAGGAGGCCGCCGCGCTGGGGCTGCCGCGTCCGACGGGGCTGCGCTCGACGGGGCCGTACGACTCCACCGAGGTCCCCTCGCCGCGCAACCGCGTGGAGATGGGCTCCATCTGGGTCCCGGGCATCGCCGGTATGCAGATGCGTCTGGAGACCGACCGCGCCACCGGGGCCGTGACGGCCGTGAACGTGCTGCTGGGCGACTCCAACCTGCAGCTGCAGGCCTACGCCGCCCCGATCAGCGGTGGCCTGTGGGACGAGATCCGCACCGGGCTGGTGGAGGGGCTGGAGAAGTCCGGCAGCCATGGCGCGGTCGTCGAGGGCCCGCTGGGCTCGGAGATCCACGCCCGCATGCCGCGCACCGGCCAGCTCGGCGACGGACAGGGCAAGGCCAGGACCGCACCGGTTCGCTTCGTGGGGGTGGACGGGCCGCGCTGGTTCCTGCGCGCCGTCATCTCGGGCCCCGCCGCCGTGGACCGCGAGAAGGCCGGGCTCATGTACGCACTCATCAAGGCCACGGTCGTCCACCGCGACGACGTCCCGCGCGAGCCCCGCTCGCTGCTTCCCCTGCACCTGCCCTCGGAGTCCCCCGAGGACGGGTCGATGGGCGCCCGCAGCCAGCCGCGCGGTGGGTCCGCGTCCGCCGGATGACGACGCATACCCCGGAGGCGGTGGAGGACACCGTCGAGGCGGTCATCCGCCACCGGCTGGCCGACGCCCTGGGCGGCTGGCGCGGCTCGCTGGAGAGCGCGCTGCCGACGGTCGCCTTCGTCGTCTGGTGGCTGGTCCGGGAGGACCTCCGGGGTGCCGTGATCGCCTCGGTCGTCGTGCTCGCTGTCCTCGCCGTCGCCCGGCTCGTCGCCGGCGGCTCGATGCGCTACCTGGGCGCCTCGGTCTTCGCCACCGCGCTGGCCGCCTTCTTCGCGCTGCGCTCGGGCGAAGCCCAGGACGCCTTCCTGCCCGGCATCCTCATGTCGGCCGGCTGGGGTCTGGTGACGCTGCTGTCGATCCTCCTGCGTTGGCCCGTCATCGGGTTCCTCGTCGCACTGGGCGACCCCGGGTTCGAGGCGGACCCCGCCGGCTGGCGTCGTTCCCGGGCGATGGTGCGCGTCTGCTCCCGCCTCACGTGGGTGCTGGTGGCGCTCTACGCGGTGCGGGTGGTCGTCATGCTGCCGCTCTACCTGGCGGAGAACGTCGCGGCCCTCGGAGTGGCCAAGATCGTCATGGGCTGGCCGCTCTACCTCGTGGCGGTGGCCGTCATGGTGCTGCTGCTGGTGGCCGGGCGCACCGCCGTCGACGGGGCGGTGGGGGCTGCTCCCGCCGACCCCGCGGCGGACCGCCCGGGGGCCGCGCGCCCCTAGACTCCCGGCCATGTCGCGCCGAGGGAACCGTCCGTCGCCCGAGCAGCAGGACCTGGTCGGCACGCGCGTCGTGCTGGACGTGGGGGAGATCGCCCACGGCGGACACTGCGTCGCCCGCACCGAGCAGGGGCAGGTCGTCTTCGTCCGGCACGCACTGCCGGGGGAGCAGGTCGAGGCGGTCGTCACCGAGGGGGGCTCCACCAGTCGCTTCCTCCGCGCCGACGCCGTCGAGGTGCACCGGGCCTCCCCGGACCGCCGGCGGGCCCCCTGCCGGTACGCCGGCCCGGGCGGGTGCGGTGGGTGCGACCTGCAGCACGCGACCCCCGAGGCGCAGCTCGAGCTCAAGCGCGACGTGCTGGTGGGTCAGCTGCGCCGGCTGGCGCACCTCGAGCCGCCGGTCGAGATGCGCGCGCTGCCCGACGGGGACGGGCCGGCCGGTCTGCGCTGGCGCACCCGGGTGGAGTTCACCACGGACCGCTCCGGGGTGCCCGGCCTGCGGCGCCACCGCAGCCACGAGGTCGTGCCGGTGCAGGACTGCCTCATCGCCACCGAGGCCGTGGTGGAGGCCGTGGCCCCGGGCACCCCGCGGGAGCACGGGGTGCGGGGTGTCGACGTGGTCGATCCCGCCGGGTCGCCCGCGGTCGCCGTGGAGCTGGGGGAGCGGGGCCGGGTCCTCGGTCAGGAGCCCACCGTGGAGGAGCGCACCGCCTCCCCGGAGGGGGACCCGCTGCCCGTGCGGCTCGGGGCGCGAGGCTTCTGGCAGGTGCACCCGGCCGCGGTGCCCACCTACGTGCAGCACGTGCTGGCCGAGACGGCCCCACGGCCGGGGGAGCGTGTGTGGGACCTGTTCAGCGGCTCCGGCGCGTTCACCGTCCCGCTGGCGCTGGCCGTCGGCCCCACCGGCGAGGTCCTCGCCGTCGAGGGGCACGAGCCCGCCGTCGACGCCTGCGCGGCGGCGCTGGAGGAGCACGCCCCCGGGACGCCGGCCGACCTGCTGGTCGGCGACGTCGCGGAGTCGCTGGCGCAGTGGGACGGCGGGGTGCCGGACCTGGTGGTGCTCGACCCGCCCCGGGCCGGTGCCGGCCGGGCGGTGATGCAGGCCGTGCACGACAGCGGCGCCTCCCGGGTCGCCTACGTGGCCTGCGACCCGGCCGCTCTGGCACGCGACCTGGGGACTGCCGTGGAGATCGGCTGGGATGTGGTGCGGGTCGTCGGCTTCGACGCCTTCCCGAACACCCACCACGTCGAGGCCATCGCGACGCTGCGCCGCCCGGGAGCCCCCGGTGACGGGGCCGCGGTCTGATAGTCTCTTGACGTCAAGATAAAACTTCGAAGTCATCCACGCCCGCCGTCCCCCCAAGGGCGGCCTCGGTGGACCCGCTGCGGGTCCCCGTCACAGAATGGATGGCGAAGGCAGTGCCTCCTCCCTGCGTGACGGGGGTGCTGGACCACCACCGTCGCCGGGTCGCACACCACCTGTGCGGGCTGCGGGCGGCACGACGAAGGGATTGGTTGTGAGCGACAGCTTCGGAGCCAAGTCGACCCTGAAGGTCGGCAGCAACGAGTACCAGATCCACCGCATCAAGGACGTCGAGGGCCTCGAGGGTGCCTCGAACCTGCCCTACAGCCTCAAGGTGCTGCTCGAGAACCTCGTGCGCACCGAGGACGGCGAGAACATCACCGCCGAGCACATCAAGGCCGTCGCCGACTGGGACGAGAACGCCGACCCGAGCGTCGAGATCCAGTACACGCCGGCCCGCGTGATCATGCAGGACTTCACCGGTGTGCCCTGCATCGTGGACCTGGCCACCATGCGCGAGGCGATGGCCGACCTGGGCGGTGACGCCACCCGGATCAACCCGCTCGCACCGGCCGAGCTGGTCATCGACCACTCCGTCGTGATCGACGTCTTCGGCAACGCCCAGGCGTTCGAGAAGAACGTCGAGATCGAGTACCAGCGCAACGAGGAGCGCTACCAGTTCCTGCGCTGGGGCCAGACCGCCTTCGAGGACTTCAAGGTCGTTCCCCCGGGCACCGGCATCGTCCATCAGGTGAACATCGAGCACCTGGCCCGCACCGTCATGACCCGTGAGATCGACGGCCAGCAGGTCGCCTACCCGGACACCTGCGTGGGCACCGACTCGCACACCACCATGGTCAACGGCCTGGGCGTGCTCGGCTGGGGCGTCGGCGGCATCGAGGCCGAGGCCGCGATGCTCGGCCAGCCGGTCTCCATGCTCATCCCGCGCGTCGTCGGCTTCAAGCTCTCCGGCCAGATCCCGACCGGCGCCACCGCCACCGACGTGGTGCTCACGATCACCGAGATGCTCCGCGAGCACGGCGTGGTCGGCAAGTTCGTTGAGTTCTACGGCGAGGGCGTCGGTGCCGTGCCGCTGGCCAACCGCGCCACGATCGGCAACATGTCGCCGGAGTTCGGCTCCACCGCGGCGATGTTCCCGATCGACGAGGTCACCCTGGACTACCTGCGCCTGACCGGTCGCTCCGAGGACCAGGTGGCCCTCGTCGAGGCCTACGCCAAGGAGCAGGGCATGTGGCACGACCCGGCCAACGAGGCCCGCTACTCCGAGTACCTGGAGCTGGACCTGTCCACCGTGGTGCCCTCGATCGCCGGCCCGAAGCGCCCGCAGGACCGCATCGCGCTGTCCGACGCGAAGGCCGCCTTCCGCGAGGAGCTGCCGAACTACGTCGCCTCCGACGAGGTCACCCCGGCCGACCAGATGGCCAGCGAGGCGGACGTCGCCTCCGCGCTGTCCTTCCCGGCCAGTGATGCCCCGGCCATCGACGGCCAGTCCGACCAGGACGCCGAGGCCGAGCGCCCTGCCGCCCCGGGCAAGGACGCCGACCCGGCCGCGGGCCGTCCGTCCAAGAAGGTCGAGGTCACCCTGGCCGACGGCACGACCACCGAGCTGGACCACGGTCACGTGGCGATCGCCTCGATCACCTCCTGCACCAACACCTCGAACCCTTCGGTGATGATGGCCGCCGCCATGCTGGCCAAGAACGCCCACGAGAAGGGCCTGCAGCGCAAGCCGTGGGTCAAGACCTCGATGGCGCCGGGCTCGCAGGTCGTCACCGGCTACTACGACAAGACCGGCATGTGGCCGCACCTGGAGGCCCTGGGCTTCTACCTGGTCGGCTACGGCTGCACCACCTGCATCGGCAACTCCGGTCCGCTGCCGGAGGAGGTCAGCCAGGCGGTCAACGACAACGACCTGAGCGTCGTCTCGGTCCTCTCGGGCAACCGCAACTTCGAGGGCCGCATCAACCCCGACGTGAAGATGAACTACCTGGCCTCCCCGCCGCTGGTGGTCGCCTACGCGCTGGCCGGCACCATGGACTTCGACTTCGAGAACGAGGCGCTGGGCCAGGACCAGGACGGCAACGACGTCTTCCTGAAGGACATCTGGCCGGACGCCGACGAGGTGGAGAAGGTCATCTCCGAGGCGATCACCACCGAGATGTTCACCCAGGACTACTCGGACGTCTTCGAGGGCGACGAGCGCTGGAAGTCGCTGGAGACCCCCGAGGGCGACACCTTCGAGTGGGACGACGAGTCGACCTACGTCCGCAAGCCCACCTTCTTCGACGGCATGGAGAAGGACCCGGAGCCGGTGGCCGACATCTCCGGTGCCCGCGTGCTGGCGCTCCTGGGCGACTCGGTCACGACCGACCACATCAGCCCCGCCGGTGCGATCAAGGCCGACAGCCCGGCCGGGAAGTACCTGCAGGAGCACGGCGTCGACCGCAAGGACTTCAACTCCTACGGCTCGCGTCGCGGCAACCACGAGGTCATGGTCCGCGGCACCTTCGGCAACATCCGCCTGAAGAACCTGCTGCTGGACGACGTCTCCGGCGGCTTCACCCGGAACTTCCTGGCCGGTGGCGAGCAGACCACCATCTTCGAGGCCTCCGAGGCCTACGCCGAGGCCGGTGTGCCGCTGGTGATCCTGGCCGGCAAGGAGTACGGCACCGGTTCCTCGCGCGACTGGGCCGCCAAGGGCACCCGCATGCTGGGCGTCAAGGCCGTCATCGCCGAGAGCTTCGAGCGCATCCACCGCTCCAACCTCATCGGCATGGGCGTGCTGCCGCTGCAGTTCCCGGAGGGCGAGTCCGCCGGGTCGCTGGGGCTGGACGGCACCGAGACCTTCGAGGTGGAGGGCATCACCGCGTTCAACGACGGCGAGACCCCGAAGACCCTGAAGGTCACCGCCCGCAAGGACGGCGGCGAGGAGACCACCTTCGACGCCGTGGTCCGCATCGACACCCCCGGTGAGATGCAGTACTTCCGCAACGACGGCATCCTGCAGTACGTGCTGCGCTCGCTGGCAGCCTGACCGGCCGGCACCGGGTGGGTCCGTCCCGCCCGGTGCCGCCGTCACGTCGACGCCCGTCCACCGCACCCGGTGGGCGGGCGTCGTGCGTGCGTCGTTCGGCGAGGTCGTCGGTTCCGGGCGATATCGTGACGCGGTCACACCCGCACGGGGTGGGGCAGCCCGGGGCCCGGTGGGGGTCTGCGGTCCGGGCGCAGGACGACGGAAGGTCAGGTGTGGGTCCGCAGCGTGGTGAGCAGGGTCGGCTCCGCACCGCCGCGTCGCGCGGTCCGGTCGCCGGGTTCGGCTCCGGTCCCGCCGACTCCGGCCGCATCCAGGGGCTCGACGGCCTGCGTGCCATCGCCGTGGGCCTGGTCGTCCTCTTCCACCTGCTGCCTGACCACCTGCCCGGGGGCTTCCTCGGGGTCGACGTCTTCTTCGTCATCTCCGGGTTCCTGATCACCACGCTGCTGCTGCGCGAGGTCCGCCGCAACGGGTACATGAACATGCCCACCTTCTGGATGCGGCGCATCCGCCGGCTGGTGCCGGCCCTGGTGGTGCTGCTGCTGGTCTGCACCGCCGCCGTGCTGGTGGTCGACCTGACGCGGGGCGGCGACCTGCGCGTGGGCCTGGCCCGGCAGATCCTCGGAGGCCTGACCTTCACCACCAACTGGGTGGAGATCGTCCACGGCACCTCGTACTTCGACCAGAACCAGCCGGTGCTCTACAAGCCGCTGTGGTCGCTCTCGGTGGAGGAGCAGTTCTACCTCTTCTGGCCGCCGGTGCTCGCCCTGCTGCTGGCCGTGTTCACGCGCTGGCGCGGGCGCATGCTCACCGTGGCCGGCCTCGCGGTCGGCTCGGCGCTGTGGATGGCGGTGCTGTACTTCGTCGCCGACGACGTCACCCGGCCCTACTACGGCACCGACTCCCACCTCTTCGGCCTCATGGCCGGGGTGCTCGTGGCCTTCGTGTGGATGTCCCGGACCAGCTGGTTGCGGGGGGAGCAGTGGCTGCGTCTGCGCGGACCGATCGGCGTGGCGGCGCTGGTGGGCGTGGTGGCGCTGTCGTTCGTGATGCCCGAGGACCGGGCGGTCACCTACGTCGGTGGCCTCTTCCTGGCCTCGCTGCTGACGGCCGTCGTGATCGCCTCCCTGCTGCCCGGGCGCACGGCCCTGCACACCCTGCTGGAGCTCCGCCCGCTGGAGTGGGTGGGGGAGCGCTCCTACGGGCTGTACCTGTGGCACTGGCCGGTGCTGCTGCTGTTCTCGGCGGCGCTGCCGCCCCAGTCCGAGGGGTCGGCCGGCTCCTGGCTGCTGCGTCTGGTGGCGCTGGCGGTGGCGGTCGCCATGACCGAGGCCAGCTACCGCTGGGTGGAGACCCCGATCCGGCGACAGGGCATCCGGGCCTGGGTGCTCGGGGCGGTGGACGCCGTGCGCGGTCGGGGCGACGGACGGTCGGAGGCGGCGGACGACCTCTCGGACGGTGCGGCCGCCGGTGGCCCGGACCGGCGCCGTGCGGCGCTGCCGGCGCGCGTGGCGGCCGGCGGGGCGGGCCTCGCGCTGCTCATGTCGGGGATGGCCGTCGCGACGGCCCCGGAGCGGACCGAGACCCAGCAGGCCATCGAGGAGAACGAGAAGGCGCTGGAGGAGATGGCCTCCGACCCGGCACCGACCGACCAGCAGTCGTCCTCGCCGGGCGCAGGTGCCCCGTCCTCCGGTGCCGACGCCTCCCCGGACCCGGGCGACGACGGGTCGGTGCCCGCCTCCCCGGACGAGTCGTCGTCGGCCGAGCCTACCGACGACTCGGGGAAGTCCGCCGAGGGCTGGTACGTGCCGGCGGGGGACCAGCTGTCGGTCTTCGGTGACTCCCTGGTGGTCACGAGCCTCTACGGCTTCAAGGACCAGTTCCCCGGGGTGGCGATCGACGCGAAGTCGAACCGCCAGTGGACCGAGGGCAAGGGCATCATCAAGGCGCACCTGGACGATGGGGACGTGCGGGACTCGGTGGTCATCTCCTTCGGCACGAATGCCGGTGTGCGCGACCCGCAGGTGGTGCGCGAGGCGCTGGACCTGCTCGGGCCGGACCGTCAGGTGGTGCTGGTGAACCTCTACGGCAAGTCGTCCTGGATCGAGGAGTCCAACGACAACCTGGAGGCCGTGGCCGAGGACTACTCCAACGTCGTGGTGGCCGACTGGCACTCGCTGGCCAAGGAGCGCCCGGAGCTGCTGCAGAGCGATGGGGTGCACCCGGGTGTCGAGGGCGGCAACGCCTACGCCTCGCTGGTGAAGGAGGCGTTCGCCGCGCAGGCGGAGTGACTGGTGTACGACAGTCGATCGCTGGACTGTCGTACACAAGTTCCATATACTGCCGTCCATGAGCTCGCTTCCGCCCGGCTGGCCGGCCGCGGTGCGTCCGGTGGACGCGCCGGGCTGGCAGGAGGACGCCGTCGCCTGGCTGCTGGACCTGTGTCCCGCCGACTTCCGTGCCTACCGGGGGTGGCGGCGCCATCCGGTGATGCTGGCGTGGATCGCGGAGCGCCACGTCGCGGGTCAGGTGGAGGTGCTGCGGCAGGCCTGGCGGGACGTGCGGCTGCAGGTCGGTGTGCACGTGCCGCCGGAGGCGCTTCCCTCGCTGCTGGAGCACCTGGCGGCCGAGGGGAGACGGCTGGCCGAGGCCCGTCGCGGCGCGGAGCTGATCAGCGAGGCGTTGCAGGGCGGACGCTGGGTGCCCCGCCTCTAGAATGGTGCCTTCCCACGACGGAACGGACTTTGTGTGAGCACGTTGGACCCCAGCACCCTGGACGGGATCGGCAGCCCGGACGACCTCAAGGCCCTGGCGGCGGAGCAGCTGCCCGGTCTGGCGGCGGAGATCCGGACCCGCCTCATCGAGAGCGTCTCGCGCACAGGTGGCCACCTGGGGCCGAATCTCGGCGTGGTCGAGCTGACCATCGGGCTGCACCGGGTGTTCGACTCGCCGGCCGAGCCGATCGTGTTCGACACCGGGCACCAGAGCTACGTGCACAAGATGCTCACCGGCCGCACCGATCTCAGCACGCTGCGCCAGTCCGGTGGCCTGAGCGGCTACCCGAGCCGGGCGGAGTCCGACCACGACGTGGTGGAGAACTCCCACGCCTCCACCTCCCTGAGCTGGGCGCACGGCATCGCCGTGGCGCGGCGCCTGCAGGGGGACCTGCGCCCCACCGTCGCCGTCATCGGTGACGGGGCCCTCACCGGCGGCATGGCCTGGGAGGCCCTGAACAACATCGCCGCCGACAAGACCCTGCCGCTGGTGGTCGTGGTGAACGACAACGAGCGCTCCTACGCCCCCACCCTCGGTGGCATGGCCGAGCACCTGGCGCACCTGCGCACCCAGCGTCGCTACGAGCAGGCGCTCAGCTGGACCAAGCGGAGCGTCCAGAGCGCCCCGGTGGTCGGGCGTCCGGTGTTCGAGGCGCTGCACGGCCTCAAGAAGGGGGTCAAGGACGTCCTGGCCCCGCAGGGCCTGTTCGAGGACCTGGGCATCAAGTACATCGGCCCGGTGGACGGTCACGACCTGCCCGACGTGGAGAACGCGCTCGGGCTCGCCAAGCGCTACGGCGGGCCGGTGATCGTGCACGTCATCACCCAGAAGGGGCGCGGGTACGACCCGGCCACCAGCGACGAGGCCGACCGCTTCCACGCCGTCGGCAAGATCAACCCCGAGACCGGGCTGCCGCTGGAGATCGCCGGTCGTGCCTGGACCGAGGAGTTCTCCGAGGAGCTCGTCGAGATCGCGGGGGAGCGGTCCGACGTCGTGGCGCTGACGGCCGCGATGCTCATCCCCGTGGGGCTGGAGGCGATGCAGAAGGCCCACCCGGACCGGGTGTTCGACGTCGGCATCGCCGAGCAGCACGCGGTGACGATGGCCGCGGGACTCTCACACGCGGGGATGCACCCGGTGGTGGCGATCTACTCGACCTTCCTCAACCGGGCCTTCGACCAGCTGCTCATGGACTGCGCGCTGCACCGGCAGGGCGTGACCCTGGTGCTCGACCGGGCCGGGATCACCGGGTCCGACGGCGCCTCGCACAACGGCATGTGGGACCTCGCGCTGCTGGCCATCGTCCCCGGGCTGCACCTGGCGGCACCGCGCGACGGGGTGCGGGTGCGCGAGGCGCTGCGGGCGTCGGTGGAGATGGACGACGCCCCCAGCGTGCTGCGCTTCCCCAAGGGCAGCGTCCCGGAGCCGGTCGAGGCCGAGGTGCGGCGCGACGGCGTCGACGTGCTGACCGAGGACGGTGACGGCGCGGTGGACGAGCTCCTCGTGGCGATCGGGTCCATGGTGCCGGTCGCCCTCGAGGTCGCGGCGCGGCTCCGCGGCGAGGGCCGCACGGTGCGTGTGGTCGACCCGCTGTGGGTGCTGCCGATCCGCGACGGGCTGCGCCGCGAGGTCGAGCGGGCCGGGGGACGGGTCAGCGTCGTCGAGGACGGCCTGGTCGTCGGCGGACTCGGCTCCCGGGTGGCCGCGGAGTTTCCCGAGCGGACCGTGCGCTGCTTCGGCGTCCCGCAGCGCTTCCTGGACCACGCCTCGCGCGGGCAGCTGCTCGGCGAGCTCGGTCTGAACAGCGACACCATCACCGCCGCCCTGCTGGACTGAGGCCCCGGCCCGACACCACGGGAAGGGGGCCGGCCCCTCCTTGCGCCGGCCCCCTTCCTCGTGACGTCGCTCAGCCGTGCTCGGGCAGTCCGCGCACGTTCCACCCCGAGTCGGCGAAGGCCTTGTTCGGCACGACGGCCCGGGTGGTCTGGTCCACCTGCTTCCAGGCGCCCTCCGACCAGACCGAGGTGGTCACGGTCTCGCGGAAGTCCCCTCCCTGTCGCGGGGCATGACCCGTGTAGTGGGTCAGCTTCACCCGGCCGTTGGACAGCCCCTGGCGCTCGTAGCCCACGATGCTCGTGGCCGACTGGTCGGTGGTCCAGCGGATGCTGCCGTGCGGGTCGCGCAGCGAGGTCAGCCGGCCGTCGCGGTAGGTGATGACGCGGTCCTGGACGGTGTGCGCACCGGCGGAGGTGTGCAGGACGAGCTCCTTGCCCCGCACGCCGTCGATGTGCGCTGCGCCGTACCAGTGCGACTCCCCGGGGACCGTGCGGTCGTTCACGTGGCCCGTGCTGACCGTTCGGCCCCCTCGACCGGACGTCCACACTGTGACCCACCGCGCAGCCGATGTGGCGCACAGCACCTTCACAGTCGGGGCACAGTCACCGCACAACCCCTCCGTCAGGGGTGGTCGGGCAGATGACCGCGCTCCCGCAGGACGGCCACCAGCCGGTCGGCCCGGTCGGTCACCAGACCGTCGACACCGAGGTCGAGCAGGCGCTCCATGTCCTCGACCTCGTTGACCGTCCACACGTGCACGTGCGCACCGGCCGCGTGCGCCGCGTCCAGGAAGGCGTCGTCCACCACCCGCAGCCCGCGGAAGCGCTCCGGCACCTGGTAGGCGTCGATGCCGCGCGCCACCCAACGCGCCAACCGGTGGGCCGTGCCCTCGGCCCCGGTCGCGACGCGCAGGCCCGGGACGGAGGCCCGACCTCCCCAGGCCTCGGCGGAGGTGACCCCGATGGCCGCCGAGACCACCAGCAGGCGGCTGGCCGCCCAGAGCAGGGCGGTGCGCGTCTGCCCCGCCGAGGTGGCCACCGGTGCGCTCAGCAGGCCCAGTGCCCGCTCCCGGCGGGTGTCGTCGAAGGAGGTGAGCAGCACCCGGTCGTGCACACCCAGGCGCTCCACGAGCCGCACGGTGGGCTCCACGGCGGCGTCCGACTTCAGGTCGATGTTCACCCGCAGCCCCGGGTGCCGCAGCAGCAGCTCCTCGAGGGTCGGGATCGGGTGCCCACCGGTGATGCGGGCCCGTCGCACCACCTCCCACGGGAGGTCGGCGACCGCGCCGACGGCATCGGTCACGCGGTCCAGGGTCTCGTCGTGGAAGGCGACCACCACGCCGTCGCTCGTGGCGTGCACGTCGGTCTCGACGTACTCGCACCCCAGCGCGACTGCGGCGTCGAAGGCGGCCAGGGAGTTCTCCCCGCCGTCGGGGGCGAAGCCGCGGTGGGCCAGGGCGACCGGGCGGTCCTCGGTCAGGTAGGCGGTGCGGTGCGAGGGAGCGGGGGTCTCGTGTCCTGTGGCGGCCATGTGCCCACTGTCACGCACCGTGATGAACGGCAGGTGGCCGGTCCCCCCGGGGGGCCCGGCCACCTGCCGTGACGGTGTCGTCGATCAGATGTCGCGGAAGACCGTGATGCTGGCGCCGAGCTCGTTGAGCCGGTCGGCCAGGGCCTCGTAACCGCGGTTGATCACGTAGACGTTGCGCAGCACCGAGGTGCCCGGCGCGGCGAGCATGCCCAGCAGGATGACCACGCCGGGGCGCAGTGCCGGCGGGCACATGACCTCGGCCGCGCGCCAGCGGGTCGGGCCCTCCACCTGGATGCGGTGGGGGTCCATGAGCTGCACGCGGGCGCCCAGGGTGGACAGCTCGGTCAGGTGGATGGCGCGGTTCTCGTACACCCAGTCGTGCACCAGCGTCTTGCCCTCGGCCATCGCGCCGATGATCACGAAGAAGGGCAGGTTGTCGATGTTGAGGCCCGGGTAGGGCATCGAGTGCACCTTGTCCTGCGGCGCCACCAGCGGACCGGGCTTGTACGTGATGTCCGCCAGGCGGGTGCGCCCGTTGGCCGAGCAGTACTCCTCGCTGGTCTCGTACTTCATGCCCATGTGCTCGAGCGTCGCGAGCTCGATCTCGAGGAACTCGATCGGGGCGCGCTTGATGGTGATCTCGGACTGGGTGACGATCCCCGCCGCGAGCAGGCTCATCGCCTCGATCGGGTCCTCGCTGGGGTGGTACTCGACGTCCGTGTTGATGTCCTCCACACCGGTGATCTCCAGCGTGGTGGTGCCGATCCCCTTGATCTCGACGCCCAGCTTCTCCAGGAAGAAGCACAGGTCCTGGACCATGTAGTTCGAGGACGCGTTGCGGATGACGGTGGTGGAGGGCTCCATCGCCGCGGCCATGATCGCGTTCTCGGTGACCGTGTCGCCGCGCTCGGTGAGCACGATCGGGCGGCCGGGGGCCTTCTTGTTGACCGTGGCGTTGTACTGGCCCTCGGTGGCCAGGATCTCCAGGCCGAAGGGCTTGAGGGAGTTCAGGTGCGGGCCCACGGTGCGGGTGCCCAGGTCGCAGCCACCGGCGTAGGGCAGCTGGAATTCCGGGTAGCGGTGCAGCAGCGGGCCCATGAACATGATGATCGAGCGGGTGCGGCGGGCGGCGGCCTCGTCGATGTCCTCCAGGCGCAGGCGCTCCGGCGGGGTGATGCGCAGGTCGTTGCTGTCGCCCAGCCACTTGGTCTCGATGCCGATGGAGTTCAGCACCTCGATGATGCGGTTGACCTCCTCGATGCGCGCGAGATTGCGCAGGGTGGTCGTGCCGCGGTTCAGCAGGGAGGCGCACAGGAGGGCCACGGCCGCGTTCTTGGACGTGCGCACCTCGATCGAGCCGGAAAGCTTCCTGCCACCCTCGATGCGCAGGTGCTGCGGCATCGAGGCGGGCACGACGATGTCGTGGTCCAGGGCCTCGCTGACGCGGGCGATGGTCTCCAGGGACAGGTTCTGCTTTCCCTGCTCCATGCGTGCCACCGCGCTCTGGCTGGTGTTCAGGATCTCCGCCACCTGCGCCTGCGTCATGCCTCGGTGCAGTCGCGCGTCGCGGATGAGATCGCCGATCCGTGCCAAGTACTCATCAGTCATGGAGATGACGCTATCTCAGAGAAGAGATACTGCAAGGGGAGCCACGGGGTCGAGGCGTGTTGTGGGACGTCTCACCGGTGGGCGTCCGGGCCGGTGGCCCGGGCCCGTCCAGCGGTGCCTCTCAGGCGTGTCCCGGTGCGGTGCTCGCCACCGCGCGTTCCACCACGGGGACCGCCAGCTCCCGCTGCCACGGCCGCGCCCCGCCCTCGGTCAGGGCGTGGTCGACCGCCTGCGGGTCGACGGAGTCCTGCCCCGCGCTGTCCCAGATGACCCGGCGCAGGAGCGAGGGGGTGAGCAGGTTCTCCACCGGCACGCCGAGCTCCTCGGCGTGTTCGGTGAGCTCGGAGCGCGCCGAGGACAGGCGCTCGGCGGCCCGCGGGTCCTTGTCCGCCCAGGCCTTCGCCGGAGGAGGTCCCTCGGCGGGCAGGCGGGCTGCGGGCAGGTCGGCCTCGGGCAGGTCGGCGGCCCGCCGGACGGCCTGCCACCACAGCTCCTGGTGCCCCTGGAGGGTGGCCAGGGCACGCCGCACACGCCGTTCGGTGGAGCCGGCGGAGCGCGACGGCCGTCCGTTCCGTCCCTTCGAGCCGCGTCCGGCCAGCGCGAACTTCACGACCGGTGCCATGTCCTGCGGGTCGACCATGGGGGCGGTGGCCAGGGCCACCAGGGCCTCGTCGCGCATCACCTTCGACGGCGGCACGTCGCGCTCACGGGCCATCTCGTCACGGACGGTCCAGAGCTCGCGCAGTGCCGCGGCCTGTCGGGGGCGGCGGACCCGGTGCGCACCGGACGTGCGCCGCCAGGGCTCCGCCCCGTGGTCCTTGCCGCGGAAGTGCGTCAGTGCCTCGAACTCCTGCCGGGCCCACTCGGCGCGCCCGAGGCGCTCGAGATCGGCGGCCATCGCGTCGCGGACCTCGACGAGCACCTCGACGTCCAGCGCGGCGTACACGAGCCAGTCCGTGGGCAGGGGGCGGACGGACCAGTCCACGGCCGAGTGCTCCTTGGCCAGCGTGAGGTCCAGGTAGTGCTCGACCACCGCGGCCAGCCCGACGCGGGGCAGCCCGGCCAGGCGGGCCCCGAGCTCGGTGTCGAACAGGCGCGCCGGGTGCAGCCCGAGCTCGGCCAGGCAGGGCAGGTCCTGCGTGGCGGCGTGCAGCACCCACTCGGGTCCGTCGAGCGCCCGCACCAGGGGAGTGAAGTCGGTGATGTCGACCGGGTCGAGCAGCACCGTGCCGGAACCGGCTCGCCGCAGCTGCACCAGGTAGGCCGCGTTGCCGTAGCGGTGGCCCGACGCGCGCTCGGCGTCGACCGCGACCGGTCCCGTCCCCTCGGCCAGCCGGGCAGCGGCCCGGGCCAGACCCGCGTCGTCGGCGACGACCTCGGGCAGCGGCTCGGTGGGCTCGTTCAGGGGGGTGGGCATCAGCGCCCCCCGTGCAGCGGGACGACGCCCTGCGGCAGCGGCGGCACGCCGGCCAGGGTGAGGAGCAGGTCCCGCCACGCCTCGAGGTGGCGCAGGAGGTCGAGGTCCAGCGGTGTCCAGGAGGCGCGGATCTCCAGGGTGACGTCCTGCCCCAGGTGCTCCCGGTCGCCGAAGGACTCGGAGGTCACGCGCGTCGCCGTGCCGCTGAGCGCCTCGACGCGGCAGCCCTGGTGGGCCAGGCAGTCCTGCAGCCACTGGCGCCCCACGTCGCCGAAGAGGGGGTCATGGGCGAGCTCCGGCTCGACGGCGCTGCTGGCGAAGCTGACCATGCGCCACTCCCCGCCCCACTCCTGCGGGGCGGACGGGTCGTGCAGCACGACCAGTCGCCCGGTGGCCAGGGCCCCGTCCTCGGGCTCCTCCGCCTCCTCCGGCAGCACCTCGGCTGTGAAGGCCAGGGAGAGAGGGGCCAGGCGCGAGGGGGAGGGGACCTCCTCGGTGTGCATGCCGGGCCGGGGCGTCGCGGATCGGAGCACGTCCAGGGCAGCCTGCGGATCCGCCGTCAGGCGCCCGGTCAGCAGTCGTGGGGTCACGTCTCGGACGATATGGGGGGGCACCGACAACCTGCCGCAGGCGCGCCGCGACGGCCGGTCGCGCGTGGGATCATGCGGCCATGACCAACGCCGCTGACGCTTCCGCGCCCGTCCCGACCCTGGTCGCCGCCGCCCAGGGCCAGCCGGTCCCGCACACCCCCGTGTGGTTCATGCGACAGGCCGGTCGCTCGCTGCCGGAGTACCGGAGGCTCCGGGAGGGCAAGGCGATGCTCGAGGCGTGCCGTGACACCGCGCTGTGCAGCGAGATCACGCTCCAGCCGGTGAGGCGGCACGACGTGGACGCCGCCATCTTCTTCAGCGACATCGTCGTCCCGCTGCAGGCCGTGGGCGTGGACCTGGACATCGTCCCGGGCACCGGGCCGGTCGTCGAGCAGCCCTTCCGCACCCGCGCGGACCTGGACCGCCTGCCCGAGCTGACGCCCGACATGGTCACCGACATCACCGCCTCCGTCGGCGAGGTGCGTCGCGCCCTGCGACCGGAACAGGCCCTCATCGGCTTCGCCGGGGCGCCGTTCACGCTCGCGAGCTACCTCGTCGAGGGCGGACCGAGCAAGAACCACGAGAACACCAAGGCCCTCATGCACGGCGACCCCGAGCTGTGGAACGCCCTCTGTGAGCGCCTCGCCGCCATCGCCGGGGCCTTCCTGCAGGTGCAGGTGGACGCCGGGGCCGATGCCGTGCAGCTCTTCGACTCCTGGGTCGGCTACCTGAACCGGGCCGACTACTCCCGCTTCGTCGCGCCGCACTCCGCGGCGGCGCTGGCGTCCGTCGAGGGCCGGGTGCCGCGCATCCACTTCGGCGTGGGCACGGGCGAGCTGCTGGACCTCATGGGCGAGGCCGGTGCCGAGGTCGTCGGCGTGGACTACCGCGTGGACCTCGCCGACGCCCTGCAGCGGACCGGCGGCCGGTACGCCCTCCAGGGGAACCTGGACCCCGCGCTGCTGTTCGCCCCCGACGAGCCGCTCATGGCGCGTGTCGACGAGATCGTCGAGGCGGGCCGCAGGGCTCCCGGGCACCTGTTCAACCTCGGCCACGGGGTGCTGCCGTCCACCGACCCCGACGTGATCACCCGCGTCACCGCCCGCGTCCACGAGGTCTCCGCACGGTGAGCGGCCGTCCGGCCGACCGGCAGAGGGCCGTCGTCGTCGGCGGCGGTCTCAGCGGGCTCGTCGCCGCCTGGCAGCTCGTCGCCCACCAAGGGGTACCGGCGGAGTCGGTGACCGTCCTGGAGGCCGGGGACCGCTGCGGCGGTGTCCTGCGCCGCCGGGCGGTCGCCGGGCAGGTCATGGACGTCGGGGCGGAGTCCGTGCTGACGACCCGTCCCGAGGCGGTGGAGCTCGTGGAGGAGCTCGGCCTGCAGGGCGACGTGCGACATCCCAGCGGGGTGCCCGCCTCGGTCTGGTCGCGCGGCGGCTTCCACCGTGTGCCGCGCGGCACGCTCATGGGTGTGCCCGGTGACGCCGGGGCGGCTGCCGGTCTGCTCACGGAGCAGGAGGTCGGGCTGGCCGACGACCGGGAGGCCGAGCACGTCCCGGTCACCGAGGACCTGTCCGTGGGCGACCTGGTCGCCGAACGTCTCGGCCCGGCCGTGGTCGACCGCATCGTCGAGCCGCTGCTGGGTGGCGTCTACGCGGGGGACGCCCGGCGGCTGTCGGCCGCGGCGTGCATCCCGGCGCTCGCCGAGGCCGCGGCGCAGGGGCGCTCGCTCACCGAGGCGGTGCGGGAGCGCGTCCCGGCCGGTACCGGCACCCAGGCCCGCCCCGCGCCGCCCTTCGCGACCCTCGAGGGCGGACTCGCCCGCCTGGTCGAGAAGCTGGCCGAGCGACTCGCGGAGCGCGGCGTGAAGATCCGCACAGGGGCCCGGGTCACAGGGCTGGCACGACACGACGCCGAGCCCTCCTCACCGTGGCAGCTCACGCTCGAGGACGGTGGGATCCTCGCGACCGACACCGTGCTGCTGGCCCTCCCGGCCCCCGCGGCCACCCGGCTGCTGCACGACGTCGTGCCCGCCGCGGCCGACGAGCTCGACGGTGTGCGCACGGCCTCGATGGCCGTGGTGGCCTTCGCCTTCCCGCGGCAGGAGGTGCCCGGGCTCGAGTGGTCCGGCTTCCTGGTGCCCCCGGTCGACAGCCGTGCGATCAAGGCCGCGACCTTCAGCTCGGCCAAGTGGCCGCACGTGGGCGACGAGGAGGTGACCCTGGTGCGCACCTCCCTGGGCCGTGCCGGGGACGACGCGGTGCTGCAGCAGGACGACGACTCCCTCGCCCGCCTGGCGCTGGCCGACCTGCGCACCGCCGTCGCCGAGGCGACCGGTCGGCAGCTGCCCGAGCCGCTCGGCCACCTCGTGCAGCGCTGGGACGACGCCCTGCCGCAGTACGACGTGGGGCACCTCGACCGCGTGGCCGCCGTGGCCGCCGCGGTGGAGCGTGTCGACGGGCTGGAGCTCGCCGGGTCCACCTACGACGGGGTGGGCATCCCGGCCTGCATCGGCACGGCCCGGGCGGCTGCCTCGCGGCTGGTGGCCGGTGGGACAATCGACGCATGAGCGATCGCGATCGAGTCAGTCCGAGCAAGGTCCGGGAGATCAACGAGTCCATCCGCTACACGATGTGGGCGGTCTTCGAGGTGCCGCAGGCCCTGCCGGCCGACCGCATCGAGGAGATGGCGACCGAGGCCGAGGCCTTCATCGAGGGCCTGGCCGAGCAGGGCGTCGAGGTCCGCGGTGTCTACGACCTGGCCGGCATGCGCTCGGGCGCGGACTACCTCATCTGGTGGCACGCGGAGAGCAACGACCAGCTGCAGGCCGCCTTCAAGGCCTTCCGTCGCACCGAGCTCGGTGCTCGTTCGCGCTGCTCCTGGTCGATCGACGCGCTCCACCGTCCGGCCGAGTTCAACAAGAGCCACGTCCCGGCCTTCCTCGCCGGTGGCCGCGTGCGCGACTACCTGTGCCTGTACCCCTTCGTGCGAACGCCGGAGTGGTACCTCATGGACCCCGACGAGCGTCGTCGCATGCTCGTGGACCACGGCGTCGTCGCCCGTGACTTCAAGGAGGTGCGCGCGAACACGATCCCGGCCTTCGGTCTGGGCGACTACGAGTGGGCGCTGGCCTTCGAGTCCGACGACCTCGCGGTGATCGTGGACATGATGCGTGCGATGCGGGAGACCGAGGCCCGTCGGTACGTCACCGAGGAGACCCCGTTCCACACGGGCAAGCGCACGCCCATCGGGCAGATCGTCCGCGAGCTGCCGCACCACCCGGCCGTCTGAGGGCTGCCCGCAGGGCCGTCTGGACGATTCCGGTGCGCAGGAGCCCCACCCGACGCGTTGAACTGTCCCCCTGAAGTTGGACTGGTTTGAGCGTACGGGGTCTCACGCGGCAGCGAGGGTCTGGTTCCGGTACTGCACCGGGGCCAGGCCCTCGTTGCTGCTGTGGGGGCGGTCGTGGTTGAACCAGGCCAGGTAGTCCCGCAGGGCCGTCGTGAGCTGGGTGGGTGTGGTGAAGGACGTGTCGCAGTACAACTCGTCCTTGAGGTGACCGAAGAAGCTCTCGATGACGGCGTTGTCCAGGCAGTTGCCCTTGCGGGACATCGACGCGGTCGCACCGACCCGTGCGAGTAATTCCTGTCAGGTGGCGTGCTGGTACTGGAATCCCTGGTCGGAGTGCACGATCGGGTGCTGGCCCGGTTCCAAGGTGGTCAGGGCCTGCTGCAGGGAGGAGTTCGTCAGCGTCAGGGTCGGGGAAGGGCCGATGGTGGCGCCGATGACCTGTCGGTCGAACAGGTCCATCACCGCTGAGAGGAACACCTTGTCCGGGCCGATGTGGAACTCGGTGACGTCGGTGATCCACTTCTGGTTCGGCCCGGTGACGGTGAAGTCACGGTCCAGCACGTTGGGCGCGGTGCGACTGGTGGTACCCCGGTAGGACCGGAACCGGCGCCTGCGGATCGGGCAGCGCAGATCGAGCTCGCGCATCAGCTTCCACACCGTCTTGCGGGAAACGACCCACCCGTCGGCGCGTAGTTGCGCCCAGACCCGGCGGTGCCCGAAACGCTTGCGACTGGCCGTGAACACCTCGGTGATCGCGGTCTTCAGCTCGGCCTGCGGGTCCGGCTCCAAGAGGCGTGCCTGGTGGTAGAAGAACGTCGAGCGCGCCAGACCGGCCGCGGCCAGCAGGTCACCCAGACGGTGCTGCGCCTTGAGGGAAACGACGGCCTTCACCTTGGCCGACGTTGCTGCTCCATCAAGGCCTGCAATTTTCCCAGGTAGGCGTTCTGCGCCCGCAAGCGCTGGTTCTCCCGGCGCAACGCCTCGAGCTCCGAGACCGGCTCCGAAGGCCTGGCCGGGCGGCCCCTGGGTCTGGGGCGCAGCCCGTCAGGCCCCTCGGCTTTCAGGACTCTGGCCCAGGTCGCGATCAGGGGCGGTGAGGGCACCCCGAACTCGCCGGCCAGTGCCACCTTGGATTCACCGGCCAGGTAGCGCTGGGCGGCCTCAAGCTTGACCTCGAACGGGTAGGACTTCTTCGGTGGCTCCACCAACGCTCCTCGGCCTGACAGTTTCCAGCGTCGGTAGAGACTTCGCACCGCCCAGCGGCTCTTGCCCAGCCGCGTGGCCACGGCGCGAGAGCCCCAACCAGACTCGAAGAACTCTACGGCCGTCAACCGCTCCTGCGATGACAACGAACTCTTGGCCTCCATCACGAACTCCCCGGGAGTCGGAACTGATTTCTCAGTCCAACTCCCGGGGAGCAGTTCAAGGACGGGTGGGGCTCCTGCGTCGTACCGGGCGTCACGCGCGCAGGTCACCGGCCGGCGTGCGGGGGGGTCGTGACGGGGCCCGGCCGGGGCGTCCTCAGTCGCGACCGCCGTTGACCGTCTCCCCGCCGTCGGCCGGGGTGAAGGTCATGCACACGGAGTTGATGCAGTAGCGCGTGTCGGTGGGCGTGTCGAAGCCCTCGCCGGTGAACACGTGGCCCAGGTGGGAGCCGCAGGCGGAGCAGCGGGCCTCGATGCGCGGACGCCCCGGCAGCGACTCGTCCTTCAGGTACTCGACGCGGTCGTCGGCGAGTGGGGCGTAGAAGGCCGGCCAGCCGCAGTGGGCGTCGAACTTGGTGGAGGAGCGGAACAGCTCGGTGCCGCAGCCGCGGCAGGAGTAGACCCCCTCGCCCTCGAAGGAGTCGAACTTGCCGGTGTGCGGCATCTCGGTTCCGGCCTGCCGCAGCACGGCGTACTCCTCGGGGGAGAGCTCCTCGCGCCACGCGGCGTCGTCGCGGCCCTTGGCGTAGCTGGCGGAGTTCAGCAGCGGGATGTCCATGGACCCATCGTCCCACCTCGTTCCGTCCGACGGCTCCACCGGGAGGGCTGTCAGGGGCCCGGAGCAATCCGAGGCGTCCCGCGGCCGAGCACACGCGGCCGGCACCCCCCGTGGGGCACCGGCCGCGGCGGAGCGGGGTGGATCAGCGCAGTGCGTGGTCCGGTCAGCGCAGGGCGCGCCGGTCGATGCTCACCACCTGCGGGTCGTGGTCGCTCAGCTGGTCGTGGAAGTCGGCGTTCGTGTGCACGACGTCGTGCCGGTAGG
Source organism: Kytococcus sp. Marseille-QA3725 (assembly GCF_054950055.1). Taxonomy (NCBI): domain Bacteria; kingdom Bacillati; phylum Actinomycetota; class Actinomycetes; order Micrococcales; family Kytococcaceae; genus Kytococcus; species Kytococcus sp. Marseille-QA3725. Next base: position 622,105 of record NZ_JBUCLA010000001.1, read on the forward strand.
GGGTCACCGGCTTCTTGCCCTGCCGTGCCGTGGTCAGGCCCGGCGAGAGCAGCACGTGGTCCAGCACCTGGCTGTTGCCCTGGTAGTTGTACGTGTACCGGTCGGCCGGGTCGAGCTCACGGGGCAGGTCGCGCATCGCCGTGGCACCGGAGCCCACCAGCGTGTCGGCCACCGGCGAGAACTCGAAGTCGTTCACGTCACCGGCCACGATCACGTTGGCCTGGGCGTCCTTGGCGAGCAGCGAGTCCACGAAGCCGCGGACCTCACGGGCCTGGGCCTGGCGCTGCACCTCCGAGGAGCGCTCCGGCTGCTGCCAGCGACCGAACAGCGGGTCGTCCCCGCCCTTGGACCCGAAGTGCACGCCGACGACGAAAACCGGTCGGCCCTCGTACTTGTACTCCACCACGAGGGGCTTGCGGGAGTTCTCCCACGCGGTGCTCATCGGGTTGATGCGACCGGGGCTCACGGACAGGGCCGCCCACCGGCCGCGGGACTCGACCGTGGTCGGGGTCGTGGCGTCACCACCGGGGCGCTCCACGAGCTCCAGCCCGTCGACGTCCGTGCGGTGCAGCATCACGTTGCGGATGTTGCCGCCGGGCTGGCCGCCGTCCTGGCCGTCCTCGGGGTTCACCCAGGTGGCCTCGTAGCGGGGGCCGCCGGCGGCCTCGATGGCCTCGATCAGCTTGGTGACGGTCGTGGTGGAGTCGACCGTGCCGTCGTTCTGTGCCCCGTTGTCGTCCTGGATCTCCTCCAGCGCCACGATGTCGGGCGACTGCAGGTTGGTCACCAGCTGCTCGGCCAGGCCGGCGTACTTCTCCGAGTCGTCGGTCGGGTCGAGGTTCTCCACGTTGAAGGTGGCCACCTCCAGGGCGTCGTCGCGGTTCTCCGCGGCCACGTCCCGGGCGAACGGGCTGGCCTGCACCTCGCCGAGGTCGGTCACCTGCAGCTTGTAGTTGGCGAACGAGTAGTCCAGGACGCCGGCGGTCAGCCCCTCCAGCCGGGCGCCGGTGTTCACCTCGGGCAGGGCATCCTTGCCCAGGATGCCGTCGTCCAGGTGCACGCGGCGGGCGTTCGGCTGGTCGTAGCCGCCGTACACGACGCCGCCGAAGACGCTGCGCTGCGCACCGGCGTCGGACGGCACGACGGGGATCTCCCCGAACGAGGCGGTCGGGCCGACCGCGGTCGCGTCGCGGACACCCACGCGCATGCCCTCCAGCGCCTCGTAGCCGTCGATGGCGTGCTCCTGCGGCCGGAACGGTGCGTCGTCGTACTCGACCGACCCGGGGTCGCCCGCTTCGATCGCCTGTGCGGGGATCTCGACGTCCTCGCCGAGCACGACCGGTGCCGGGACCTCACCGTTGCCGGTGACCTCGACGGTGGGGGAGGTGATCTGGGTGGTGGTCAGGTTGTCGTGACCGCCGGAGCCGCCGGGGCGGTACTCGGTGACCAGGCCGCTGGTGGCCACCTCGTCGCCGGGGGCGACCTCCACGGAGCCACGGGTGTACACGTAGAGGCCCTCGCTGGTGGCGGGGTCGTCGTCCGGGGTCGTCGACTGCATCCAGAAGCCGTTGCGGTCCGTGGCGGTCACGACACCGGGAACCGCCGAGACCTGCTGCCCCTCGTACGGGGAGCGGTGGGTGGCGCCCTGGATGTCGGCGATGGTCGCGTCACCCGGCTTCGGGTCGTCGGGATCCGGCACGGCCGAGCAGTCGCGCGGGGCGGTGGCGGAGTTCTGCGGCTCCGGCGAACCGGCCCGGAAGTCGGCGGCGTTGCTGTCGGTGTCGTGGCACGGCTCGGTGCGGGCGATCGAGGTGGTGTTCGAGGTCGAGCCGGCGGGAGCGCCCTCGGCGGTGTCCGCCCCGCCCCATCCGAGCAGGTCCACGACGGTGCCGTCGGGGCCGACGAGCTGCAGCTTGGCGCCGGAGGAGGACATGGGCGTGGTGCCGGTGGAGTCCGGGGTCGGCAGGGGCGCGGCCTCGGTGTTGGCGCCGGCTGCCTGCTGGACCAGGTGGCGCCCACCGGGCTCCACGGTGCCGGAGAGCTTGGTCACCTGCGGGGTGGTGCCGCTCTTGGAGCGGTACTCCAGGGTCCAGCCGGTCAGGTCGACGGGCTCGCCGGAGCGGTTGAACAGCTCGACGAAGTCGTTGCGGAACGGGGCGCCGGAGTTGCCGCCACCGCCGTACGCCTCGGCGATGACCACGTCCTGCGAGGCCGCGTGCGCGGACGGCTGGGCGGTGGGAGCGGCCAGGGCCGCGGCCGGCACGAGGAGGGCCAGCGTGACGGTCAGGGAAGTGCGAGCGGTGTGTCGCATGAGGGGGTCTCCACGGGAGGGATCGTCGGACAGGACAACATGACAGGCCATGGTGTTCTCCAGGTGCCAAGGACGTGTCCGGTGGGTGAACGGCACGTCCCCGCACCGCACCCCGGGCCCGGGTCCGACGACGGACGGTGCCCTCCTCGCGGAGCGCCGTAGTCTTCTGGGGACACCCTCGACGAACGCCCGTGCGCCCCGCACCGGCGTCCCTCCCGGCAGGAGCCCCACATGAGCAGCAAGGCCGTCGTCCTGGAGGTCCCCGGACCGGACGACTCGGTGCGCACGGTGCGCCTGTCCAGCCCGGGCCGGGTCATGTGCCCGGCGGGGGAGCAGCCCGGCTCGGTGGACGTCACCAAGCGGAACCTGGCCGAGTACCTCCTGGCAGCGGGGAGCCGGTTCCTGCAGGCGAACGCGGACCGCCCCGTCACCCTGCAGCGCTTCCCGACCGGCATCGACGGGGAGGAGTTCTACTCCAAGAACCCGCCGAAGGGTGCCCCGGACTACCTGTGCACCACCACCTGCACCTACCCGAGCGGGCGTTCACACGATCAGGTCGTCCTCGACGAGGTGGCCGCTGCCGTGTGGGCGGTGCAGATGTCCACACTCACCTTCCACCCCTGGCCGGTGCGCACGACCGACCACTCCGGCGATCTGCTCAACGACTGCCCGGACCAGGTGCGTCTGGACCTCGACCCCATGCCGGGCCGTCCGTTCACCGACGTCGTCACCGTCGCGCGCACAGCTCGCGAGCTGCTGGGGGAGTGCAGCCTCACCGGGTACGTGAAGACCTCCGGCCACCGTGGCCTGCACGTGTTCGCTCCGATCGAGCCCGACCGGGAGTTCCTCGACGTGCGGCACGGGGTCATCGCCCTGGCCCGGGAGCTCGAGCGACGGCTGCCCGAGCTCGTGACCACCCGCTGGTGGAAGGAGGAACGGGGTGACAAGTGCTTCATCGACTTCAACCAGCACTGCCGTGACCGGACGCTCGCCGGGGCCTGGAGCCCTCGTGCCCTTCCCGGCGCCCCGGTCTCCCTGCCCGTGACGTGGGACGAGCTCGACGACCTGACGCCCGGGGAGGTGGTGGTCCCCACCGCGGCCGAACGCCTGCAGGAGCCCGACCCGTGGGCCGACATGCTCGACCACCGCGGCGACTTCTCCCGGGTCATGCAGCTCTGGGAGGCGGACCTCGAGCGCGGCCTGGGGGAGGAGCCCTTCCCGCCGGACCACCCGAAAATGCCCGGCGAGCCACCCCGCGTGCAGCCGAGTCGGGCGCGCAGCGGGTCCTGATCCAGCGCTCGTGGGCGTTACCTCCTGCGCTCTCGGCACTGCGTCCCCTCGCCGGCGCAGTCCCGGTGCTCTCGACACGGCGGTTCTCTCCCTGCCGGGGTCCCTCATGCCGTGCCCTCGAAGTGCACGGTCGCCCGTCCGTGGGCGTCACGCTTCACGGTGTGGTGCACCCCTGGTTTGTCCAGGGCCCGGTGGTGGGCACCGCACAGCGGGATCGCGTTCGCCAGGTTCGTCGGTCCGCGGAGAACCTGCTCCCCGTGCCTCACACCCCTGTCGCTCGTTTCGTCCGGCGTGTCGTCGTCACCACCTGGCATCGCCCTGCCCGGTGGGCCGACCCCGCCGCCCCCAACGGCCCCACCAGCCAGTCCGGAGTCCCGGGAGGCGTGACGCGGTGACCACGGCTGCTCGTGGTGGATCTGGCACCAGCTGAACGGGCGATCGCAGCCGGCTGCCGCGCACTCGGTGTAGACGGCGCTCAACGCCAGGCGCTGGGTGGTGCTGAAGAACCGCTTCTGCGTCCCGAGGTCCAGCGGCAGCGACGCGCCACCCAGGACGCTCGGGATGATGCCGGCCTCCGACGCCAGCCGGCGCACCTGACCGGCCGAGAGCGTCGTCCCGACGTCCGTGCGAGCCACCCGGCGGACCTCACCGCGCAGTGTCTCCAGGTCGGTGTGGACCACGATGGTGGCCGCGACCTTCGACCCGAGGTGCTCGTGGGGCATCCGCTCCAGCAGCTCCGCGAAGGCACGCCCCCGCTCGGCCTGCCAGTCCAGCTCCTCCCACGTCTCGGGGCCGGACGTGCGGCCCGTCCCCGAGACGGGTTCACGACTTGTTGCCGCACCACCCGCCCGGGGGCGGCTCCGGCGGGTCGGGGAGACCATCGCCCCGATGACCTTCTCGAGCATGCGGGCCTGCACCGTCGGGACGACGAACTGCCCGGTGCTGGTGCCGTCCTCGTCGTGCCTCACCCAGAACCGGGCGGAGGCCCAGGCACGCTCCTCCTCGGCGGCGACGGCAGTCTCCTCATGCGTATCGACCTCGTCGAGGTCGTCCACCACCGCTGCCAGGCAGCGGGGCGCATCCCGCCGGAAGGAGGCGGGGGAGCGGCGGGAGGCCGACGCCACGAGACGGCGCTCGACCTCCGCACGCTCGGCGGCTCCCAGTCGTTCCGGGAGTCGGGCCAGCTCGCGGACGATCACCGCCACGTGGGCCTTGCTGATGACCCCCTTGTCCAGCGCCCGGCCAGTCCGCGTCCGCGATGCGGGGCTCTGCCCCTCACGGGCTCGTGGTGCCGTGTCCTCGCCGGAGGCACTGCAGGATCCTGGAGGGTCGAGGGCCCCCTTGGGCGACGCGTTGCCCAGCGCCTCGGACAGTGAGCCGTCGACGGCTGCCTGACGCCCGTCGGCCCTGCCACCACGACGGAAGAACTGCCCCTCGTCCAGGTGGGGCGACCGGCCGGCCAAGCGCTCGCCGCGGGCCACCGTCCCGACCCGAAGCCGTGCGGACTCCAGCCGGTTCACGGCCCGGTCGAGCTCCGCGATGAACTCGCGCAGGTCCGCGCCGGTCACGGGTCGAGGCGCATCGTTCAGGGAAGCCACCGAGACGATCAGCTCGTCCAGCCCGCGGTGCACCACGTCCAGGGCGTCTCGCACCCCCTGGACGGGCACCACGGCCTGCTGCTCCTCGACGACGGCCATGACCCACCCCCTCGGCAGTCACCTGCGGACGGAACCCCTGTTCCGTCCGTGCATCGACAGGATAGCACAAAAACGAACCTGTGTACTAGTCCGTATCGATGATGTGACCTAGTTCACCGAGGTCAGCCACGCCAGCCGGCCCAGCCACGACGCACCGGCTCAGCCCTCGCGGCGCTCCTGCACGACGCTCTCCCCGCGCCCACGGCCCTCCCGCGCCAGCCGCTCGGCGCGGGTCGCCAGCACGCCGGTGCCCCCGAGGACCAGCAGCAGGAGCACGACCGTCACGAGCCCCAGCGCCATCCAGGCCATGCCCAGCCATCCGAGCACGAAGAGCCCCACGGCCACCAGCAGTGCGACGAGCGCCATCGAGCGCACCACGCCCTTGACCGGCACGGGCAGGCTGCCCGAGCGCAGGAGCATCAGTAGTCCCGTGACGGCCAGGACGCCGGCGCAGACCGCCCCCGGCGCCCACGAACGCGACTCGGCGGTGGTCTCCAGCAGCAGTGCAGGCATGGGGTCTCCCTTGGTCGAAGCGGTTCCCGATCCCTCAGGAATCCGCGCCCAGAACGGCGCCCAGATCGTAGCCGGAGGCCACGTCAACCTGATCGAGGGTGCACTCGCGGGGGTCCTTGTCCGGGCGCCAGCGGACGAAGCGCACCGTGTGCCGGAACCGCCGCCCCTCGAGCTGGTCGAAGGCCACCTCGACCACCCGCTCGGGCCGCAGCGGCACGTACCCGGTGTCCCTCCGGGAGCTGAACCGGTTGCGTTCCCGCTGCGCGGTCGCGGCCCGCCCGTCGGAGCCCCGGACCACCAGCGGCTGCAGCTCCTCCTCGAGCTCGACCCGCCGCGCCGCGGTGAAGGACGACGCACCACCCACCGGCACCAGCTCGCCCCCGGAGTACAGGCCGAGCAGCAGGGACCCCACCCCGCTGCCGCTCCTGTGCTCCCGATAGCCCACCACCACGGCGTCCGCCGAGCGCTTGTGCTTGACCTTCACCATGCTCCGGCCGCCCGGCACGTAGGGCGTGTCCAGCCCCTTGGCCACGATGCCGTCGAGCCCCGCCCCCTCGAAGCGGGTGAACCAGTCGGTCGCCTCGTCCACATCGGTCGTCATCCGGGTGACGTGCACCCCGTGCGGGGCCGACGACCCACCCACCAGGGCCTCCAACCGCCGGCGCCGCTCGCGGAAGGGCTGTTCGAGGAGCGACCCGTCGCCGTCTGCCAGCAGGTCGAAGCACACGACCTCGCCGGGCGTCTCCGCGGCCAGCCGCTCGACCCGCGACCGGGCCGGGTGGATGCGCTGGGAGAGCGCGTCCCAGTCCAGCCGCTCGGCCCCCGGGGTGCCCGAGCGCACCACGAGCTCCCCGTCGACGACCGCCGGGGCCGGGATCACCCGCACCCGCTCGACCACCTCCGGGAAGTACCGGGCCAGTGACTTGCCGCTGCGTCCGACGAGGTCGGTCGCCTCGTCGCCCTCGCCGACCGCCGTCGCCGTCGGTGCGGCCTCGCCACGGACCACCAGGACGCGGAAGCCGTCCCACTTCGGCTCGTAGGCGCACCCACCGGGCAGTGCGTCGGGCGCCGGGACAGAGGCCGCGGCCTTCGCGAGCATCACGCCGGGCACCGAGGGGGAGTCAGCAGTCATGGCCCCAGTCTGCGCCACCCGGCGGCGTCCACCCAGGCGTTCGGACGCGGCACCCCGTCGCCGCACACCCGGCCGCACCACCCCCGCCCCGGCGCCGATGTCGTGACAGGGTGCCCCTCATGACCAGCCCCCGGTACATGCTCGCCATCGACCAGGGCACCACCAGCACCCGCGCCATCGTGTTCGACCACGACGGCCGGCCCGTCGCGTCCGACCAGGTGGAGCACCAGCAGATCCTGCCCCGGCCCGGGTGGGTCGAGCACGACCCACAGGAGATCTGGCGCACCACCCGCTCGGTGATCGCAGGGGCCCTGAGCGCGGCGGACACCAACGCCGGCCACCTGGCGGCCGTCGGCATCACCAACCAGCGCGAGACCACCGTCGTCTGGGATCTCCACACGGGCGAGCCGGTGCACCACGCCATCGTGTGGCAGGACACCCGCACCCGCTCGACGGTCGAGGAGCTCGCCTCCGAGCCCGGTCCCGACGGCGAGCCGCTGGGGGAGGACCGCTTCCGCGACACCTGCGGCCTGCCGCTGACCACCTACTTCGCCGGCCCCAAGCTGCGCTGGATCCTCCAGCACGTCGAGGGCGTCCGGGAGCGCGCCGAGGCCGGCGACCTGCTCTTCGGCACCACCGAGACGTGGGTCATCTGGAAGCTCACCGGCGGCCCGGACGGTGGCGTCCACGTCACGGACGTCACGAACGCCTCGCGCACCATGCTCATGGACCTGTACACCCTGCAGTGGGACGAGGCCACCTGCGCGGCCATGGGGGTGCCGATGTCGATGCTCCCGGAGATCCGGTCCTCCTCCGAGGTGTACGGCGTGGCCGACGGTGACAGCATCCTCACCGGGGTGCCCATCGCGGGAGCCCTGGGCGACCAGCACGCCGCCACCCTCGGCCAGGCCTGCCTGGAGCCCGGCGCCGCCAAGAACACCTACGGCACCGGCAACTTCCTGCTGATGAACACCGGCCAGGAGGTCGTGCGCTCGCAGCACGGGCTGCTCACCACGCTCTGCTGGAAGCTCGGCGACCAGGAGCCCGTGTACGCGCTCGAGGGCTCCATCGCCGTCACCGGGGCGCTCGTGCAGTGGCTGCGGGACAACCTCGGCCTCATCCACAGCGCGAGCGAGGTGGAGGAGCTCGCCACGACCGTCGAGGACAACGGCGGCGCCTACTTCGTCCCCGCCTTCTCCGGCCTCTTCGCCCCGCACTGGCGCTCGGACGCGCGAGGCGCACTGGTGGGGCTCACGCGCTACGTCAACAAGGGCCACATCGCCCGAGCGGTGCTCGAGGCGACGGGCTTCCAGACCCGGGAGGTCGTCGACGCGATGCTCGCCGACGCCGCGGACCTCGACCTCGAGGTGAGCGAGCTGCGCGTCGACGGGGGCATGACCGTCAACCGGACGTTGATGCAGTTCCAGAGCGATGTCCTGGGCGTGCCCGTGGTGGTCCCCGAGGTGTCCGAGACGACGGCCCTGGGGGCGGCCTACGCCGCGGGCCTGGCGGTCGGCTTCTGGGAGGACACCGACGAGATCGCCGCCCACTGGCACGAGGGGCGCCGCTGGGAGCCGTGCATGGATCCCGAGGTGCGGGAGCGGGAGGTGCGCCGGTGGGCCAAGGCGGTCTCCCGCACCCTGGACTGGGTGGAGGACGAGTGAGGCGCGCACCCCTCCCGGTGCGATCCCACCGGGAGGGGGGCCGACCGGCGCCCTCTAGGATCGGGTCATGGCTCTGACGAGTGCCGTGTGGCGACGCATCGGGGCGGTGGCCGGCTGGGTGGTCGGCAGCACCGCCGCGCTGACCGGCGCCGCCGCGGTGGGGACGGCGGTCTACTTCGGCCGCCGGGTGCTCACCCCCGATGCCGTCCACCCCGACGACTGCGAGCTGCTCGCCATCGACTCCGTGCACCGCACGGTCACCCTGGCGGCCAACGGACTGACCCTCCAGCCGGGTCGCTACGGGCTCTGGCTCAAGGGAGGGGACCGCCACCTGCGCTTCGGCGAGGTGCTGGAGCACCAGCAGGAGGCCGGGCGGGTGGTCCGTCGCCTGGACGCCGTCGACGGCCCCTTCCCGGTGCCCGGTCCCGCACGGCTCAACCCCTACTACTACCCCCGGGACCCCCGGCTGGCGCTCGGGATGCCGGCGCGCGACCTGCGGCTCGCCTCCGACATCGGCGAGTTCCCCTGCTGGCAGATCCTCCCCGAGGGCGTCGCGGAGGGCCCCGACCTCACCCACGACAGGTGGATGATCACCGTCCACGGCCGGGCGGCCCGTCGCGAGGAGGGCTTCCGGGCGGTGCGCCCGTTCCGCGAGTCCGGCTACGCCTGCCTGGTGCCGGCCTACCGGAACGACAGCGAGGCACCGCGCAGCGCGGACGGTCGCTACACCCTCGGCCTCACCGAGTGGCGCGACATCGAGGCGGCCATCGAGTACGCGGTCGAGCACGGCGCGCGCGAGGTCGTTCTCGTCGGCTACTCGATGGGGGGCGCCATCGTCCTGCAGACGCTGGTGCAGTCCGAGCTGGCCCACCTCGTCTCGTGCGTCGTGCTGGACGCCCCGGTGGTCGACTGGGGACAGGTGCTCTCGCACGCCGCGAGCCGCGCCAAGGTGCCGGCCGGGGTGGAGCAGCTGGCTCGCCACCTCATGGGTCGGGAGGAGGCGAAGTTCCTCTTCGCCATCAGCGAGCCGCGTGACCTCGCCCTCATGAACTGGCTGGACCGGGCGGCCGAGCTGACCCACCAGATGCTGGTAATCCACTCGGTGGTCGACGAGGTGGTGCCGGTGCACTCCTCCCGCGAGCTCGCGGCGATGCGGCCGGACCTCGTGACGCTGCAGGAGTGGCCGGTCGGCATGCACTGCCGGGAGTGGAACACCGACCCCGCCCGCTGGGAGCAGGTGGTGGCCCGCTACCTCGCCCGGACCAGGGTCTCCACCGGCTCCTGAGGCACCCCGACGAGGTCCTCGACGGGCCGCCGCACAGCCAGGAGTGGCAGAGTACGGCCATGGCAGAGACGAACCACGAGTTCCCCGGACCGACCGAGCAGGACCTGCAGGAGGCGCTGGAGCGCATCGCGCCGGGCGGGACGCCGTTCAGCGACGCCCTGCGCGTCGAGCGGGGATTCCGGCTGGAGGATGCCGACGCCTCCTCGACCCCCGCGTTCGACGGCGACAAGGCGGACGGGCAGCTGGCGATGGTCGCGGCCGAGCCCGAGCTGGACGAGCTGCAGGAGCGCCTGTACGCGATGGGTACCCGCGGCGACCGCCGGCGGCTGCTCGTGATCGTCCAGGGCATGGACACCGCCGGCAAGGGCGGGGTCATGCGCCACGTGTTCGGCACCATGGACCCGCAGGGCGTGCAGATCGCCGCGTTCAAGGCCCCGACGGCCGAGGAGCGCAAGCACGACTTCCTGTGGCGCATCCGCCAGCAGCTGCCCGACGCCGGGCACATCGGTGTCTTCGACCGGTCGCACTACGAGGACGTGCTCGTCGTGCGGGTGCACGACCTCGTCGCCCCGGAGCAGTGGAAAAAGCGCTACGCGGCGATCAACGCCTTCGAGCGGCAGATGGCCGCCCGCGGCACCACGGTCGTCAAGGTGATGCTGCACGTCTCCCGGCAGGAGCAGTCCGCGCGCCTGCTGGAGCGACTGGAGCGCCCGGAGAAGCACTGGAAGTTCAACCCCGGCGACCTCGACGAGCGCGAGTTCTGGGAGGACTACCAGGAGGCCTACCAGGTGGTGCTCTCCCGCACTTCCACCAAGGGGGCGCCGTGGTACGTGGTGCCGGCGGACCGCAAGTGGTACGCGCGCCTGGCCGTGCAGCAGCTGGTGCTCGAGCACCTTCGGGCGATGGACCTGACCTGGCCCGAGGCCGACTTCGACGTGGAGGCCAACCTGGAGCGGCTGCGCGAGCAGATCATCGCCGCGCCGGAAGGCGCCGAGGACGAACCGGCCTTCTCGGAGGCCCCCGAGGTCCTGCTGGGACGGACCACGGATGAGACTGTGGAAGGTGCTGCGGACGACTCGGGCAAGAAGAAGTCCAAGGACACGAAGAAGTCCGGGAAGAAGAGCAAGAAGCACAAGAAGAAGCACGACGAGGACGGGAAGTCCGCGAAGGACAAGAGCAAGAAGAAGTCCAAGCACGACAAGAAGGCCGACAAGAAGTCCGCGAAGAAGAAGCACGACGACGCGGACGACAAGGGCAAGAAGAAGTCCAAGGACAAGAAGAAGAGAAAGAAGAAGGAATCCTGATCATGGCGACGCTGCCCGAGGTGCCCACCGTCACGCTCAACAACGGGCTGGAGATGCCCCAGGTGGGCTTCGGCACCTTCCAGGTGGACGACTCCGAGGCCCAGCGGGCCGTCGAGACGGCGCTGGAGGCGGGCTACCGCCACATCGACACCGCGGCGGTCTACGGCAACGAGGCCGGCGTCGGTGCGGCCCTCAAGGCCTCCGGCATCCCGCGCGAGGAGCTGTGGATCACCACCAAGCTCCGCAACGGCGAGCAACGCAAGGACCTGGTGCGTCCGGCCTTCGAGGAGTCGCTGCGCAAGCTCGGCCTCGACGCGGTGGACCTGTACCTGATCCACTGGCCCGCCCCGGCCCTGGAGACCTACCACGAGGCGTGGACCGAGCTCGAGGGCATCTACCGCGACGGGGGTGCCCGGGCCATCGGCGTCTCGAACTTCCTACCGCACCACCTGCGCTCCCTCCTCGAGGGGGCCGAGGTGGTCCCGGCGGTCAACCAGATCGAGCTGCACCCGAGCTTCCAGCAGCCCGAGAGCCAGCAGGTCAGCCGCGAGAAGGGGCTGGCCGTGGAGGCCTACGCGCCCATCGGCCAGGCGAAGGACCTCGAGCTCCCGCCGGTCACGAAGATCGCCGAGGAGCTCGGTGTCACCCCGGGCCAGGTGGTGCTGCGCTGGCACCTGCAGTCCGGCAACGTGGTCATCCCCAAGTCCGTGACCCCGGAGCGGATCCGCACCAACATCGACCTGTTCGGCTTCGAGCTGAGCGAGGCCCAGATGGGGGAGCTCAGCGCCCTGGACACCGAGGAGCGGCTGTTCCCGCACCCGGACGAGGGCAACTTCACGATGCTGGACTGAGGCGGGCGAGTGATCCCCACCCTGGAGCAGTCCTTCGCCGCGGCCGTCCCGGAGCTCTCGCAGCCCTGGACGGCCGCGGCCGTCCCCGCCCCGCGTCTGTTGGCCCTCGACGAGGGGCACGCCCGGGAGCTGGGCTGGGACCCCGCCTGGCTCCGGTCGCCGGAGGGGCTGACCTTCCTGACCGGCGCGCGCACTGCCGAGGGCTCCCCGCCCGCGGTCGCGCAGGCCTACGCCGGTCACCAGTTCGGCGGGTTCTCCCCGCTGCTGGGGGACGGGCGCGCCCTGCTGCTCGGTGAGCACGTCGCGCCCGACGGCAGCCGGCACGACGTCCACCTGAAGGGCTCGGGGCGCACCCCCTTCGCCCGCGGCGGCGACGGTCTGGCCGCCGTCGGCCCGATGTTGCGCGAGCACCTGTTCAGCGTGTTCGCCCACGCCGTGGGGCTGCCGACGACGCGCTCCCTGGCGGTGGTGGCCACGGGGGAGCAGGTGCTGCGGGAGCGCCCCCTGCCCGGTGCGCTGCTGGTGCGTACCGCCGCGAGCCACCTGCGGGTCGGCACCGTGCAGCACGCCGCCGCCTCCCACGACCGGGACGTCCTGCAGCGGCTGGTGCACCACGCGCTGCACCGCCACCACCCGCAGGCCGCCGCCAGCGCGGCCGAGGCGGGGGAGCCCGAGGCGCTGGCCCTGCTGCGCGCCGTCGGGCAGGTGCAGGCCTGCACGGTGGCGCAGTGGATGGGCCTCGGGCTCGTGCACGGCGTCATGAACACCGACAACGTGACGCTCTCGGGCGAGACGATCGACTACGGCCCGGTCGCGATGCTGGACGCCCACGACCCGCAGGCGGTCTTCAGCTCCATCGACCATGCGGGCCGCTACGCCTACGGCAACCAGCCGGGGGTCGCGCAGTGGAACCTCGCCCGCTTGGCCGAGGCCCTGCTGCCACTCGTCGACGAGGACGCCGACCGCGCTGTCGAGCGGGCGACGCAGGTGGTGGTCGACTTCGCCGACACCTACCAGGTCGAGCGCACGGATCTCTTCTCCCGAAAGCTGGCGCTCCGGGGGCCGGACGAGGAGCTCGTCGCGGCGACGCTGGGACTCCTCGCCGAGCACGCGGTGGACCACACGCTCTTCTTCGCCGGGCTGGCCGACGGGCGGTCCCGGGAGCTCTTCACCGACCCGACCACCTTCGATGCGTGGGCCGACCGGTGGCGGGCGGCCACCGGCGGGGGAGAAGGGGCCGCCGAGGCGCTCCGCGTGGCGAACCCGGTGTACGTGCCCCGCAACCACGTGGTCGAGGAGGTGCTCGCCGCGGCGGAGCAGGACGACCTCGCGCCCCTCGAGCGCCTGGTCGGGGCGCTGCGTGACCCGTTCACGCGACGGGAGGGGCTGGAGGACCTCGAGGTTCCCGCGCCGGCCGGGGTGCCTCGCCACGTCACCTACTGCGGCACCTGAGGCGACGCCGGGGCCCGATGGACGAGACCGCGGCCGCCGAGAGACCCCCTCGGCGGCCGCGGTCTCGTGGTGGGTCACTCGGAGGCGGAAGCGGACTCCTCGCTCGAGGCCTCGTCGTCGGACGACTTCTCGTCGCTGGAGCCGGACTCCTTCTCTGACGCGTCGTCACCGGACTCGGACGCCTTGTCCTCGGACTTCTTGTCGTCGGACTCGTCGTCACCGGACTTCTCGTCCGAGGAGGAGCCGCCCTCGCCGGCCGTGTTCCAGGTGACGGTGGCCTCGGCGGGCTCACCCTCCGTCACCTCGGTGGCAGGCTTGGCACGCGGGGTCAGGCGGACGATCGCCTCTCCGGCGTCGGCGGGGACGGAGAAGGTCATGGGCCCGTCGAAGGCCTTGACGAGGCTGCGGTTCTCGTCCTCGGGCTCGATGGTGGTGCCGTCGGGCATCTCGACCTGGATGGTGCTCCTGTTGTCGTGGTTCTCCGGCTCGTCGACCGTCACGACGAGGTACAGCTCTCCGGAGCGGCTGAAGCCGAACTGCTCGTGGTACGGGGTCAGGTGGGCCTTCTCGACCTCACCGCGGATGGTCTGCGTCTCCTTCGTCAGGTCGACGTAGTCGAAGGACATCGCCTCGGCGTCGGTGACCTCGGCGGTGAAGTCCTCGACGGCGTAGAGCTGGGGAGCGGAGTCGGAGGTGCGGGTGCCGTCGACGATGCTGAGGGACTGCTCGAGCGACTCCTCCTGGCCGGTGGTGACCTCCAGCAGGAGGTCCTCGGGGGCGATGTCCTCGGGGGCGGAGACGATCACGCTGCCCTGCTGCCTGTCACCGGCCGTGGTGAACAGGCTGTCGGTGCCGGCCTCGCTGCCCTCGATGGTGACCGTGGCGGTGGACTCGGGGACCTCGTCCCCCTTCGGGCCGGGGATCTGGGGGTCGGTGCTGCTGTAGTTCATGACGTAGAAGGCCTCACCGTCGGCCGGGACGACCTTGTCGGCGTCTGCGGGGACGGACATGCCGGCCGCCTCGGCGTCCTGGGCCGACAGCTCGGTGAGCTGGCCGGTCTCGGTGATGCGCAGGTCCAGGCCGGGGGCGAGCAGGTGGGTCTCGGGGGACTCCTTGACGGGCTCCAGCTCGGCGTCCAGCTGCTTGGTGGTCCAGACCTGCCCGGCCTCCATGGCGCTCTCGAGCTCCTCCATGCCGGACTTCGCGGCGTCGAACTCGGCCTGCTCCTCGTCGTTGCTGCAGGCGGTCATGCCCAGTCCGAGGCCCAGAGTGAGGGTCAGGGCGGTCAGGCGGCGGGGCGTGCGGCTCATGAGGGCTCCTTGTGTCGTGTGTGATGTGCGTGTGCGAGGGGCCTGGTGCCGGCCACAGGGGCTCGAACGACGCATCACTGGGTACGTCGCACGCAGGATCCGAAAAGTTGCACGGTCATCTCGGTGTCCTGCGGATCCGGGGGGGACGGTGTGAACGGTAACGCCCCGAATCAGCGCCATTCCGGGGGGTGTAGCCTCCCGGCATGACCGCGTCGGCCGCCGATCCCCTGGACGCTCTGGAGAGGGCCCTGGAGGCCGAGGACGCGGTGGCGGCGCGCCGCCTCCTGGACGGAACCTCAGGTGACGACAGCGATCGTGCCCTGTCCCTGTTGGCGCGGACGGCGCAGCAGGCCAGGAGCCCCCACCTGGCGACCAGCCTCTTCGTGGAGCACCTCGATGCCTCCGGCATGGTGCGCCGCATGGTCTCGGCCGCTCTGCTCGACCGCGGCGCGGTCGATGACGTGACGCAGGAGAGCCTGATCTCGGTGGCCGGTTCCATGGGCTCCTTCCGAGGAGGCTCGCGCGTCTCCACCTGGGTGCACAGCATCGTCCGGCGGCGGGTGGCCGACCATCTGCGGCGACGGCGCGAGGTGCAGGAGCTGCCGGAGGAGGAAGAGCTGCCCTCGCACCGGATGAGCTCCCTCATCACCACCCGGGAGACCGTCCGGGAGGCCCTGGCGCACCTCCCGGAGCTGTACCGCGACCCGGTGGTGCTGCGCGACGTCCAGGGGCTGGCGTACGCCGAGATCGCGGACCGGTTGGGGCGGCCGCAGGGAACGGTCAAGGCGCAGATCTCCCGAGGGAGGGCGATGGTGGCCGCACGCCTCGAGGACGGAGGGTGGTCGGGCACCGGGGGACCGGCATGAGCACGGTGGGGCGCTACGAGCTCGGCGACGTGATCGGTGTGGGTTCCTTCGCGACCGTGCACCGCGCCCACGACCCCCTCCTGGAGGGGGACGTCGTGATCAAGGTGCTGGCGGAGAACCACAGCCTGAACCCCGAGGTGAGGGAGCGTTTCATCGCGGAGGGACGTTGTCTGCGCCGGGTGCGCAGCCCTCACGTGGTGACGGTGCACGACCTGGGGGAGACCACGCGGCAGCAGCCCTACCTGGTGCTGGAGCACGCTGACCGGGGAACGCTCGGCGAGAGGGTGGCCGAGCACCGCCGGAACGGGCGCGTGCTGGGTCGGGGTGACCTTCTCGATCTGTGTCGCCAGCTGGCCGCGGCCCTGGGGGCCCTGCACGAGGCACGTCTGGTGCACCGGGACCTGAGCCCCGCCAACGTCCTCATCACCTCCGTCGGCTCGGAGGGCGGGGCGGCCGGCGGCACGCCCAGGGGATCGCTGCTGGCTGCGGACGAGCGGCTGGTGCTCGCGGACCTGGGCCTGTGCAAGGACCTCGCCCTGAACAGTGGGCTCACCGTCACGGCAGGAACGTCGGGGTTCCGCCCGCCGGAGATGGAGGGCGGGCCGGCGGTCGTCGACCAGCGTGCCGACCTGTGGGCCCTCTCCGCCCTCGTCCGGTGGGTGGCGGACGGGGGCGATTTCCCGTCGGCGTTGGATCGAGTGCTCGATCAGGGGATGGCCGCTGACCCGCAGGCCCGCCCGGAGGACGGCGCGGCGTGGCTGCGCGGGGTCGAGGAGGCTCTCGCGGAGTCAGCCGGTTCCGGAGGAACCCCGACGTCCGCACCCGCCACCGCGGCAGGGGCTCTTCCGCACGGTCCCGGGACGTCGGAGCCGCGGGCGAGGGGCGGCCGGCCCCTCCTTCTGGCAGGCGCCGGGGCCGTGGTCGCCCTGGGAGTGGGCGGTGTGTTCGGCTGGTCCGTTCGCGGCGATGGCGCCCCGGGGCCGAACTCCGTGGACGGCAGCGTGTCCATCCGGGGGCCGGAGACGATCTCGGTAGGGGACCCCGTCGACTTCACCGTGGACCGCGAAGGAGTCGAGTCCTGGGTGTGGACGCTTCCGGACGGTCGGTACGTCGTGGACGAGGACGAGGTGACACTGTCCCCGGCCTCGTCCGGAGAGGCCACGCTGCGTGTGCAGGCGCAGGACTCCGCCGGGCAGCCGCTGGCGGACGACCACGTCGTGAGCGTGCGGGCCGAGGGCTGAACGTCGGACGACCGGGCCACCGGCTCCCGGCTCCCGGCTCCCGGCTCCGCGCACGCGAAACGGCCCACACCCCGAAGGGATGTGGGCCGTTCACCGGAGCGGACAACCGGGCTCGAACCGGCGACCTCAACCTTGGCAAGGTTGCGCTCTACCAACTGAGCTATGTCCGCGGGGCACGTGGGCCCCGGTCCGAGGACCGGGGCCTGTCGTGCTGGTGGGCGATACTGGGTTTGAACCAGTGACCTCTTCCGTGTCAAGGAAGCGCGCTACCGCTGCGCCAATCGCCCGTTTCGGATTGCTCCGAAGTGACGGCGGACATCCCGCCGCCTCGAGGTGGAGACGGGATTCGAACCCGTGTATACGGCTTTGCAGGCCGCTGCCTCGCCTCTCGGCCACTCCACCGTGAGGTCGACTGGATGACCTCAGAGCGGACAACCGGGCTCGAACCGGCGACCTCAACCTTGGCAAGGTTGCGCTCTACCAACTGAGCTATGTCCGCCTGCCGCTCGTTCTGGTGCCGATTTCTCGACCCCGCCCGTGCGGCGCTGGGAAACAATAACCAACTTCGACGCTCGTGCCAAGTCGGCCCCGGATCCGGCCCGGTGCCGCCTCAGAGCTGCTCCGGCATGGGCCGCACGGTGAGCGACTGCTCGATGCGGGCGAAGGCGCCGTCGACGTCGTGCATCCAGGTCGACGTGAGGCCCGCGCCGGTCGGCCCGAAGGCCACCTGACCGTCCAGCCCCATCCAGCCCGGGGTCGGCTGTCGCCACACGTGCACGCTGATCTCCACGTTCGGGAACATCCACTCGGCCGGGCTCTGCCGGGGGCCGATGCCGTTGGCGGTGTCCGACAGCGCCAGCGCCTGCGCCAGCGGCGACACCTCCTCGCCCTCCACGAGTTCCTTGTCGGTCCGCAGCCAGGCCCGTCCGCGTCCCGGCGCGTGCCCCGGGACCTCACGGAAGTCGAGCGAGTCGATGAAGCCACCGCTCCACACGTGCATGCCGTCCCACTCGGGCAGGGACTCGGGGTCGGGCAGGCGCTCGATCTCCTGACCGGCGACCTCCGCGGTGTCGACCACCTGGATGCGCCAGGCGTGCGCCTGCACGACGACGCGGTCGCCGATCGTCATGGTCGCCTCCAGCAGCTCGATGCTGCGCCCCGGCCGTACCGTCCGCACGGAGATCGTCGACGGCAGGGCGGGCATCACCCCGTAGACCTCCAGGGTCACCCGGGAGAGCTGCATGTCCTCGCGGGGCTCGTGCCGCGCGAACTCGTGGGTGAGGAGCCCGACGACGGGGGCCAGGTGGTGCTCCCACGGGCGCCAGGCGCCCTGGACGTGGATCGTCGGCTGGTAGCGGCCGTCGCCCAGGGGCTGGAAGTAGCAGGGGACGTCCGTCGGCAGGGAGTCGACGATCTGGTCGGGTTCGGGGAGGGCGTTCATGCGGCCAGCGTAAGGGCGCCCGTGATCCCGCGACCTAGCATGTGCCCATGGATGACATGCAGCCCATCGTCTGGGTCAACGGAGAGATCGTTCCCGCCGACCAGGCGGCCGTCCTGGCCGTCGACCACGGCATCACCGTCGGGGACGGGGTCTTCGAGACCGCCGAGGTGCGCGACGGGCGGGTGTTCGCCCGGACGCGCCACCACGACCGCATGGACCGTTCGCTGGCGGGCATCGGCCTGCCGCCGCTGGACCGGGCCCGGCTGGACGAGGGGATCGAGGAGGTCCTGACCGCCTCGCGCGAGGAGCACGGCGCGGCGCCGGCGCTGGGTCGGCTGCGCTACACGGTCACCGGTGGCCGTGGCCCGCTGGGCTCGGGCCGGTACGAGGTCGAGCCCACCTACATCGTCGCCCTGGCCCCGGACCCGGGCGCCGGCCCCGCGACGACCGTGGCCGTGGGCCCGTGGCGACGCAACCTGCACTCCACGGTGACCGGACTGAAGACCACCTCCTACGCGGAGAACGCCGTCATGCTGCTGGCCGCCAGCCGGCTGGGCGCCACCGAGACCCTGTTCGCGACCAGCGACGGCGACCTGTGCGAGGGCACCGGGTCCAACGCCTTCCTGGTCACCGACGGGGTGCTGCGCACCCCCGGCCTGGACCGGGGTCCGCTGGCCGGGGTCACGCGCGGGCTCGTCATCGAGTGGGCCCGCGAGGCCGGCCTGGAGGTGCGCGAGGAGCGCATCCCGATGGCGGACCTCGCCTCCGCGGACGAGCTGTTCATCACCAGCTCCATCCGCACCGTCCAGGCGGTCGAGCGCCTCGTGGAGATCACCTCCTCGCCGCTCCCGCCCGCGCCCGGCCTCGCGCAGCCCGAGGCCCCCTCGGTGCAGCACGGGGTGTCCTTCGATCGCGACCTGCCCACGGGGCCGGTCACCCAGCAGGTGCAGGCGCTCTTCCGGGGGAACGCGGCCGCGACCCCGGACCCGTGACGGCGCACCGCTGGCGGGGGAGCGGGGCGCCGCCGCCTCCGGACCCGGTCCCGCTGCACGAGCGGGACTGGGCCTGGCGCAACCGACTCCGCGCCCTGCCGGGGGTGGGGCACTTCTACAAGCTCCTCGTGGGGCTGGTGGGCCTGCTGATCGTGGTGCTCGGGCTGATCCTCGTGCCCTTCCCCGGGCCCGGCTGGGCGATCGTCTTCCTCGGGGTGCTGGTGTGGGCCACGGAGTTCCCTCCGGCCTCCCGGCTCCTGTCCTGGGGGCGCGGCAAGGTGGTGGACTTCGGGCACTGGGTGGCCCGCCGGGGGTGGCCGGCGCGGGTGGCGCTGGGTGTCGTCACCTTCCTCACCGCCACCGTCATCGTGTGGTGCATCGCCTTCGTGTTCGGGCACCCGCCCGCCCTGCCCGCGGTGGTCGGCGACCTGCTGACCCGGTGGGCGGGGCTGCCACCCGAGCCGGTCTGGTCCCGGTGACCCGTTCGCTCCGGACGGGGAGCATGCAGCGATTCGCGCTGCGCATCGCGATGGGGTACAGTCTGCCGTCGCACCAACGAGTTGGTGCAGGCTTCCGGGCGCATAGCTCAGTTGGTTAGAGCGTTCGCTTCACACGCGAGAGGTCAGGGGTTCGAGTCCCTTTGCGCCCACCGGAGAGAGAGCCCCGCGGTCCGCCTGGACCGCGGGGCTCTCGTCGTTCCCGGCCCGCCGGGGGAGTGGAGGTGCCGCGTAGACTGCCCCGGCACGCCCTGTGGGCGTCGACCCGTCGCTTCCACCACGCAGCAGGTGCTGCACGAACAGGAGAATGCCTTGGCTCCCATCAGTCTGACCGTGAACGGCGCATCCCGTACGGCCGAGACCGGGACCACCGGCACCGACCTGTTCGGGGAGGACCGCAAGGTCGTTGCCGCCCGCGTCAACGGCGAGCTGCGCGACCTGTACCGCGAGGTTGCCGACGGCGACGTCGTGGAGGCCGTGCTCATCGACGAGCAGGACGGCCTGGACATCCTGCGCCACTCGGCGGCCCACGTCCTCGCGCAGGCCGTGCAGCAGGAGTTCCCCGAGGCCAAGCTCGGCATCGGCCCGCCCGTCCGGGACGGCTTCTACTACGACTTCGACGTCGCGGAACCGTTCACGCCGGAGGACCTCAAGAAGCTCTCCAAGACCATGCAGCGCATCATCAACGAGGGGCAGACCTTCGTGCGCCGCGAGATCTCCGACGAGGACGCCCTCACCGAGCTCGCCGGCGAGCCGTACAAGGTCGAGCTCGTCGGCCTCAAGGGCGGTGCGGCCGAGGACGCCGCCGAGGGGGCGTCGGCCGAGGTGGGTGGCTCCCAGCTGACCATCTACGACAACGTGCGCAAGGACGGCTCGGTCGCATGGGGTGACCTGTGCCGGGGCCCGCACCTGCCCACCACCAAGCTCATCGGCAACGGGTTCGCCCTGACCCGCTCGGCTGCGGCCTACTGGCGCGGCTCGGAGAAGAACCCGCAGCTGCAGCGCGTGTACGGCACCGCCTGGCCCAGCAAGGAGGAGCTCAAGGCCTACCAGGAGCGCCTGGCCGAGGCCGAGCGCCGCGACCACCGCAAGCTCGGTGCGCAGATGGACCTGTTCAGCTTCCCCGAGGAGGTGGGGCCGGGGCTGCCGGTGTTCCACCCCAAGGGCGCCGCCCTGCGCAAGGCGATGGAGGACTACGTCTACAAGCGCCACGTCGAGGAGGGCTTCCAGTACGTCACGACGCCCCACTTGGCCAAGGAGCAGCTGTTCCACACCTCCGGCCACCTGCCCTACTACGCCGAGGGCATGATGCCGGAGCTCGACGACGACGGGCAGGCCTACCGCGTCAAGGCGATGAACTGCCCGATCCACAACCTCATCTACCGCAGCCAGCAGCGCTCCTACCGTGACCTGCCGCTGCGCTTCTTCGAGTTCGGCACCGTCTACCGCAACGAGAAGTCGGGCGTGCTCCAGGGGCTGACCCGCGTGCGCATGATCACGCAGGACGACTCGCACTCCTACGTCACCGCCGAGCAGGCGCCCGGCGAGATCCGCCACCTGCTGGACTTCGTGCTCTCCCTGCTGCGCGACTTCGGGCTCGACGACTACTACTTGGAGCTCTCCACCCGGGACGAGGACGGGGACAAGAAGGACAAGTTCATCGGCTCCGACGAGCAGTGGGAGCAGGCCACCTCGGTGCTGCGCGAGGTGGCCAAGGAGACCGGCCTGGAGCTCGTCCCGGACCCGGGCGGCGCGGCCTACTACGGTCCGAAGATCTCCGTGCAGGCGCGCGACGCCATCGGCCGCACCTGGCAGATGTCGACCATCCAGTACGACTTCAACCAGCCCGAGCGCTTCGGGCTGGAGTACTCGGCGGCCGACGGCGGTCGCGAGCGCCCGGTCATGATCCACTCGGCCAAGTTCGGCTCCATCGAGCGCTTCATCGGCGTGCTCATCGAGCACTACGCCGGCGCCTTCCCGGTGTGGCTGGCGCCCGTCCAGGTGCTCGGCGTGCCGGTGGCGGGGGAGTTCACCGAGTACCTCCAGGACGTGCTGGACCAGATGGCCGCCGAGGGCATCCGGGTGGAGCTGGACGCCGGGGACGACCGCTTCCCGAAGAAGATCCGCAACGCCAGCAAGTCCAAGGTGCCCTTCACCGTCATCGCCGGTGGTGAGGACCGCGACGCCGGGGCGGTCTCCTTCCGCTTCCGCGACGGGTCGCAGGAGAACGGCGTCCCGGTCGCCGACGCGATCGCGCGCATCCGCGAGGCGATCGACACCCGCGCCCAGGTCTGAGGCGCCACTGCACGAGGAGCGGGCCCGCACCCCACGACCGGGGTGCGGGCCCGCTCGTCGTGGTGGCCCGATCAGGGTGCCCACCCGAGGCAGGGGGGGACGAGAAAAGGGCCCCTGCCCGGAGGCAGTGGCCCTTCCTCGTCGTGCTCCCGGACCGTGCCGGGCACCCGTTCGGCTCAGCCGAAGCGACGGGTGGTGTAGCGCCAGGTCCAGATGCGGTCGCAGGACAGGCGACGACCCGGACGCGGGGCGTGGTAGATGTAGTGACGGCCGTTCCACGGCACGTAGAAACCCACGTGCGAGGCGTAGTTCCAGTCACCGACGAACAGCATGTCGCCCAGGGTCGCGTAGCGGCGCGAGATCTTGCGCGCAGCGCGGTACTGGGAGGCGGCCGAGCGCGGCAGGGAGACGCCGTAGGCCTTGTGGGCCCACTGCACCAGGCCGGAGCAGTCGTAGCTGGACGGGCCGTCGGCGCCGTACACGTAGGGCTTGCCCTCCTGGGTACGGGCCTTGCGGTAGATGGAGCGACGACGCGACTGCGTCATGGCGCTCGCGCCGGTCGCCGACCCGACGGTCAGGGCACCGGCGCCGGCAGCGGCGGCCGAGCCGACCAGGAGGGAACGGCGGTTGACGACGGCAGGGGTCTCGAAGGTCGTTGCAGACATGAGGGATCTCAGGATCGCTTACGGAGTGTTGCCTGTCGGGTTCGGCTCCTGTGAAACCGGCCAAGGGGACTCCTGGCTTCACCCCAAGACGACGCAGGGTCGTCGGAGATGGGTACCCCGTTCCCACCATCGACTTTCGTCGGACATCAGCGGTGTCATGGTGGGACTCAGCGGGACACCGCCACCCCCGCAAGGGATCGGGGGCGGCCCCAAGGTAAGGCATCCCCCCCGGGGAGGGTCAAACCCTGGGTGGAGAGGATTGGAAGATCCTGACCGGCAGTGTGATTCGACAGATTGTCGTATGTCGGTCCCGGTGGGCCGGGGCCCGGGTCTCCACCCAGGGGAGGGGGTGTCGCCCTCGTTACGCTCGAGGAATGACGAATGAGCCTGTCGAGTCCAGTGCCGACCTGCCGGGGGTCCCGGACGGCTTCCAGCGGCTGTGGGTGCCGCACCGCATGGCGTACCTGGACGCGAGCCCCTCGCGCGGAGGGGAGCGGACGGAGTGCCCCTTCTGCGTCGGTCCGCACCTGGCCGACGGCGAGGGTCTGCTGGTGGCACGGGGCGCGCACTGCTTCGTCACGATGAACCTCTACCCCTACAACGCCGGGCACGTGCTGGTGTGTCCCTACGAGCACGTGCCCGGCTACCTGGACATCGAGGGGGAGGCGCTGGCCGAGTTCAGTGCCCTCACCCGGCAGGCCATGCGGACCCTGAAGGCCGTCTCCGGCTGCCACGGCTTCAACCTGGGCATGAACCAGGGGAGCGTGGCCGGAGCGGGCGTGGCCGAGCACCTGCACCAGCACGTCGTCCCCCGTTGGGCCGGGGACGCGAACTTCTTCCCGATCGTCGCCCGCACCAAGGCCCTGCCGGAGCTCCTGGAGGACACCCGGCGGAAGCTGGCCGAGGCCTGGCCGGACCACGCCGAGGACCGCTGAGCCGGCGGTGTCCGCGGTCACCGGGGCACGACGAACACGGCGGACACGACGAAGGGGCCCCGTCGGACGCGCGTCCGACGGGGCCCCTTCCGAGCCGTGACCGGGGTCAGCGGCGGCCGGTCACCTTGCCCACGATGAAGAGCAGCAGGCAGGCGCCGATGATGGCGGAGATGAAGCTCCAGAGGTTGAAGGCCTCACCCATGATGTCGCCTCCGGTGAAGAGGCTCACCAGGAAGCCGAAGAGCGCGGCACCGATGATGCCGACGATGACGTTGGCGGGGATGCCCATGGCGGCATCGGTACCCATGATCTTGCTGGCGATCCAGCCGGCGATTCCGCCGACGATGATCCAGGCGATGATGGTCCACATGGTCGGACTCCTTTCGTCAGTGCCCTCGTGAAGGGGATACCGGCCTGTGTGGGGCCGGTCGAGGGCGCTTGCGTCAAGGCTAGGCAGAGAGCGCACACATATCCTGTCGAGAGGAACGTGCAAAGTCTCACAGTCCCCGGTGTGGGCCGCGCAGTACCGCACGAGGACTAGGCTTTGTCCGCCATGTTGAGCCGCCATGCCCGCCCCCTCCTCGCGCGCGTCGTCGAGCCCGTCGCCGGCACCCTGCTGAGGGTGGGGCTCGGGCCGGACGCCGTCACCGTCGGTGGCCTCGTGGGCGTCGTGGCGGGCTCCCTCTGGTTCTTCCCCCGGGGTGACTTCCTGGTCGGGACCCTCGTGGTGACCGTGTTCGTCCTGTCCGACCTGCTCGACGGGACCATGGCCCGGATGCAGCGACGCTCCAACCCCTGGGGCGCCTTCCTGGACTCGACCTGCGACCGGGTCGGCGACGCGGCGGTGCTGCTGGGCATCGCGTGGTGGGCGCTGCGCGGCGCCGGTCCTGCGGGGGTGCTGGGCGGCGGTCACGCCACCCTGCTGGCGGTCCTCACCCTCACGGCCCTGGTCGCCGGGTTCCTCGTGAGCTACGCCCGTGCCCGTGCCGAGGGTCTGGGTGTCCGTGCGGACGTCGGCCTGGCCGAGCGCGCCGACCGGCTGGTCCTGGTGCTCGTGAGCACGGGGCTGGTGGGCCTCGGTGTCCCCCCGGTGCTCCTGACCGTGGCCATGGGGGTGCTGGCGTTGGCCGGCGTGCTGACGGTCGGCCAGCGGATGGCCGCCGTGCACCGGGAGTTCGCATGAGCTGCCGCATCGGCCTGGTCTGCCCCTATCCGGTGGACATGCCCGGCGGCGTGCAGTCACACGTGCGTGACCTCGCCCGCAACCTGCACTCGGCCGGCCGCGAGGTGAGCGTGCTGGCACCGGTCTCCGGGACGGGGGCCGCGCTGCGCCGGGCCGCACGGGTGGGGGAGGACACCCCGCTGGAGCCGTTGGCCGCGGCCGCCTGGGGGTTGCCGGACTCGGTGGGGCTGACCGTCGTGCCCGGTGCCATCGAGGTGCCCTACGCCTGGTCCGCCTCCCAGGTGATCACCGGTCGGGCCGCCCGCCGTGCGGTGGACGCCTGGGTGCGGGCGGTGGAACCGGACCTCGTCCACGTGCACGAGCCGATGGCGCCCAGTCTGGGGCTGACGACGGCCGACGTGGTGTGCGAGCGGGTCCCGCTGGTGGCGACCTTCCACAGCTCGTTCAAGCCCGGGCACTCCATGCGACAGATCCTCCCGCTCGTGCAGCAGGTGCTGCGACCCGTCCGTGCCTCGATCGCGGTCTCGCGACCCACCCGTCGCTCGGTGCGCGAGTGCTTCGGCGTCGACCCCCGGGTCATCCCCACGGGTGTGCAGGTGCAGCAGTTCACCGACCCGCCGCCGCGCGCCCCGTGGGCGGAGGGCCCGGGGCGCCCGACGATCGCCTTCGTCGGGCGCTCCAGCGAGAGCCGCAAGGGGCTGCGGCTGCTGCTCGAGGCCCTGCCGGGGATCGCCCAGCGGACCCCGGGCATGCGGGTCTTCGTCGCCGGCCCCGGCCAGGAGGCGGCCCGGCGGGTGGTCAATCAGGAGTTCCCGCACCTGCGCACCTCGGTCGTGTGGCTGGGGGAGCTCAGCGAAGCCGACAAGGCTTCACTCATGCGGAGCGTGTCGGTCATGGTGGCCCCACAGGTGCAGGGGGAGAACTTCGGCATCACACTGGTCGAGGCCATGGCGGCCGGAGCCCCGGTGGTCGCCAGCGACCTGCCGGCCTACGTGTCGGTCCTGCGCGGCGCCGGGCGTCACTTCCGGGCCGGCGACCCCGAGGACCTGGCCGCGGTGCTGGAGGACGTGATCCTCGACCCCGGCGTGCGGGCGCGCATGCGCCAGGCCGGTCTCGCGCGAGCGGCCCGCTTCGACTGGAAGGTGGTGGGCCGCGAGGTCATGGACGTCTACGAGGAGGTGGTGGGCCGGTGAGCACGCGTTCACTCGACCCGATGGCGTGGGGGCAGGCGCTCGGCGTCGGCACCCTGGGGGCCCTCGTGGTCCTCGCGGTGGGGGGCGCCCTGCTGTGGCGCTCACGGGCAGCAGGCCGGGCGCGGGAGGCCCGTGCCCGCATCGAGGCGTCGCGCTCGGCCCTGGATGCCGCACTCATGCGACGGGCCCTGGCCGCCCGCGAGTTCGCCTCCATGGGCTGTCTCGACCCCGCGAGTGCCGTGATCGTCCTGCGGACGGTCGGTGACGTGCTGGACGCCTGCGACGCCAGCGCCACCCCGGCCGACCTCATGGGGCCCGACCGGCTCGAGGCCGAGGAGCACCTGACCGAGGCCCTGCGCCGCGCCTTCCACCAGCGCCACGGCAGCGGTGGGGCCAGCGGCGGTGAGCTCGGCCCCCAGACCGTCGCGGCCAAGCAGGCGCTGGCGCGGGCCTCCGAGCGGGTGCACGCCCTGCGGGTGCGCCACAACGACGAGGTGCAGTCCACCCGGCACCTCATCGCCGGGCCGGCCGCCCGTCTGCTCGGCGTCGACCGACGCGGCGAGCACCCCGAGCCGCTGGAGGTGGAGGACGACATCCCCCACCTGAGGGCCACTGATGAGCCCGCGACGTAGACTGCTGCCCCAGCCCTCCGGAGCCCCGGTGCGCCACCCCACAGCGAAAGGCATCCCCGACGTGACTGACCAGAACCCCACCACCGGCACCGCCCGTGTGAAGCGCGGCATGGCCGAGATGCTCAAGGGCGGCGTGATCATGGACGTGGTCACCCCGGAGCAGGCCCGCATCGCCGAGGATGCCGGGGCCGTGGCGGTCATGGCCCTGGAGCGCGTCCCGGCCGACATCCGCACCGAGGGCGGCGTGGCCCGCATGAGCGACCCGGACCTCATCGACGGCATCATCGAGGCCGTCTCGATCCCGGTCATGGCCAAGGCCCGCATCGGCCACTTCGTCGAGGCGCAGGTGTTGCAGTCCCTCGGTGTCGACTACATCGACGAGTCCGAGGTCCTCACCCCGGCCGACTACGCCAACCACATCGACAAGTTCGCCTTCGACGTCCCCTTCGTCTGCGGCGCCACGAACCTGGGTGAGGCGCTGCGCCGCATCACCGAGGGCGCGGCCATGATCCGCTCCAAGGGCGAGGCCGGCACGGGTGACGTGTCCAACGCGACCACCCACATGCGCACCATCCGCGCGGAGATCAACCGGCTGCAGTCGATGGCCGAGGACGAGCTCTACGTGGCCGCCAAGGAGCTGCAGGCCCCGTACGAGCTGGTCAAGGAGGTGGCGCAGAACGGCAAGCTGCCGGTCGTGCTCTTCACCGCCGGCGGCATCGCCACCCCGGCCGACGCCGCGATGATGATGCAGCTGGGCGCCGAGGGCGTCTTCGTGGGCTCGGGCATCTTCAAGTCCGGCAACCCGGCCGAGCGCGCCAAGGCCATCGTCCAGGCGACCACCTTCCACGACGACCCGGCCAAGATCGCCGAGGTCTCCCGCGGCCTCGGCGAGGCCATGGTGGGCCTGAACGTCGAGGGCATCGCCGAGCCCCACCGTCTGGCCGAGCGCGGCTGGTGACCAGCACCGACCACCCGACCGGGGGCGCCGTGGACACGGCGCCCCCGGTCGGCGTCCTGGCGGTCCAGGGCGACGTGCGCGAGCACCTGCACGCGCTCGAGGCGAGCGGCGCCCGGACGGTGCCGGTGCGTCGCCGCGAGGAGCTCGACCGTGTCGACGGTCTGGTGATCCCCGGCGGGGAGTCGACGGTCATGGACAAGCTCTGCCGGCTCTTCGGCCTCGCCGAGCCGCTGCGTGAGCGCATCGGCGCCGGGATGCCGGTCTACGGCTCGTGCGCCGGCATGATCATGCTCGCCGACCGCGTGCTGGACGGGCACCGTGACCAGCAGACGCTCGGCGGCATCGACATGACGGTGCGCCGCAACGCCTTCGGCCGGCAGGTCGACTCCTTCGAGGTGGACCTGGAGGTGCCGACCCTGGGGGAGGGGGCGGACCCGGTGACGGCCGTCTTCATCCGCGCCCCGTGGGTGGAGCGCGTCGGGGCGGACGTCGAGGTGCTGGCCCGCGTGCCGCACCGCGCGGTGGAGGGCGACCCGGACAAGGAGGAGGCCGCCGACCGGATCGTGGCCGTGCGCCAGGGCAACCTGCTGGCGACCTCCTTCCACCCCGAGGTGACCGGGGACCGACGCATCCACCAGCTGTTCGTGGACCTGGTGCGCGTGGCCGACGCCTGAGGCGGCCTCGTCGGGGTCGATAGGATGACCCGCTGCACCTGAACCTTCCGAGACGACCAGAGGGAGCACCGTGGCCGGTCACTCCAAGTGGGCAACCACCAAGCACAAGAAGGCGGCGATCGACGCCAAGCGCGCCAAGCTGTTCGCGAAGCTCATCAAGAACATCGAGGTGGCGGCACGGATGGGCGGCGGTGACCCGGCCGGCAACCCGACCCTCTTCGACGCCATCCAGAAGGCCAAGAAGAGCTCGGTGCCCAACGACAACATCGACCGCGCCGTCAAGCGCGGCTCCGGTGCCGAGGCCGGTGCCGCCGACTACCAGAGCCTCACCTACGAGGGCTACGCCCCCGGCGGCGTGGGCCTCATCATCGAGTGCCTGAGCGACAACAAGAACCGTGCCGTCATGGAGGTCCGCACCGCCCTGACCCGCAACGGCGGGCAGATGGCCGACTCCGGCTCGGTGACCTTCAACTTCCAGCGCAAGGGCGTCATCGTCGTCTCCGAGGCCGGGCGCTCCGAGGACGAGCTCATGGAGATCGTCCTGGAGGCCGGTGCCGAGGAGCTCACCGACCTGGGCGAGGGCGGCTTCGAGATCACCACCGAGCCGTCGGACATGGTCGACGTGCGCACGGCGCTCCAGGAGGCGGAGGTCGACTACGACTCCGCCGACGTGAAGATGCTGCCGATCACGCCGATCGAGCTCGACGCCGACGGGGCGCGCAAGCTGTTCAAGCTCATCGACGCGCTCGAGGACTGCGACGACGTGCAGGAGGTCTACGCCGCCGCCGACGTCCCCGACGCCGTGCTGGCCGAGCTGGACGAGGACTGAGGTGCGGGTCCTCGGCGTCGATCCCGGCCTCACGCGGTGCGGGCTGGGCGTGGTCGAGGGCCGACGGGGTGGCGCGCTGCGGATGGTGGCGGTCGACGTCGCCCGCACGAACGCCGACGCGCCCACCGAGCAGCGACTGCTGGCGGTCAGCCGGCGCGTCGAGGAGTGGATCGAGCGGCACGAGCCGGACGCGGTGGCGGTCGAGCGCATCTTCGCCCGCTCGGACGTCAGCACGATCATGGGCACGGTGCAGGCCAGCGGAGTGGCGCTGGTGGCCGCGGCGCGGGCCGGCGTCGAGGTGGCGCAGCACACGCCCAGCGAGGTCAAGGCCGCGGTGTGCGGCAACGGACGGGCCGGCAAGGAGCAGGTGACCTCCATGGTCACGCGCATCCTGCGGCTGTCCGAGGCGCCGCGACCGGCGGACGCCGCCGACGCGCTGGCTCTGGCCGTCGCGCAGATCTGGCGCGGCGGGGGACAGCGGCAGCTGGCCGCGGCGGCCGGCCTGGGCGACGGCAGGGCGCGCTGGGAGCAGGCGGTGCACGCGCAGTCCGCGGCCCGGGAGCGGGCCGCGGCCAGGTGGCGCGCCGCACAGGACGAAGCACGACGGAGCAGGAGGACCAGGTGATCAGCTCGCTCGAGGGCACCGTGGCGCACGTGGGCCTGGACCAGGTGGTGGTCGAGGTCGGCGGCGTCGGCATGGGTGTCCGGGTTCCCCCGCAGGTCCCGGCGGAGCTCCGCGTGGGGCAGTCGGTGCGGCTGGAGACCACGCTGGTGGTGCGCGAGGACTCCCTGACCCTCTACGGCTTCCTCGACGCCGACACCCGCGAGGTCTTCGAGACGGTGCAGTCCGTCTCGGGCGTCGGGCCGCGGCTGGCGCTGGCGCTGGTCGCGGTGCTCACCCCGGCCGAGTTCGCGCGCGCCGTGGCGGCCGAGGACCTGGGCGCCCTGACGAGCGTCCCCGGCATCGGTCGCAAGGGGGCCCAGCGGCTGGTGCTCGAGCTGGCCAGCAAGCTGCCCGCCGCGCCCGAGGAGGCCGCACCCGCCGACACCCCGCAGACGCCGGCCGAGGGGGAGGGGCCGGCGTGGGCCGGGCAGGTGCGCGAGGCCCTCGAGGGACTCGGGTGGAACGCCACGCAGGCCGCCCGGGCGACCGATGCCGTCGTCGCCCGCCACGCCGAGGAGGCGCCCGCGCCCGCCCTGCCGGAGCTGCTGCGTGAGGCGCTGCGGGAGGCCTCGGCATGAGCGACCCCTGGGACCGCAGCGGAACCGACGCCGACGGGCGGATCGTGGACCCCGCCGCGGGCGAGGAGGACGCCGGACACGACGCGGCCCTGCGTCCCCGGCACCTGGCGGACCTGGCCGGGCAGGACCGGGTGCGCGACCAGCTCCACCTCGTCCTGGAGGCGGCCCGTCGCCGCGGCACGCCGGCCGACCACGTCCTGCTGTCGGGGCCGCCCGGGCTGGGCAAGACGACGCTGGCGATGATCGTGGCCGCCGAGATGTCCGCCCCCATCCGCATCACCTCGGGGCCGGCGATCCAGCACGCCGGTGACCTGGCGGCGATCCTGTCGTCGCTGGCCGAGGGGGAGGTGCTCTTCCTCGACGAGATCCACCGGATGTCCCGGGCCGCCGAGGAGATGCTCTACCTGGCGATGGAGGACTTCCGGGTCGACGTCGTCGTGGGCAAGGGCCCTGGCGCGACCGCCATCCCGCTGGAGCTGCCGCCCTTCACCGTGGTCGGTGCGACGACGCGCTCCGGGCTGCTGCCCGCCCCGCTGCGCGACCGCTTCGGCTTCACCGGCCACCTCGACTACTACGCCGCCGAGGACCTCGCGAGGATCCTCGAGGTGAACGCGGTCAAGCTGGGCATCGCCAGCGAGCCGGACGGCATCGCGGAGATCGCGCGCCGCTCGCGGGGGACGCCCCGCATCGCCAACCGCCTGCTGCGCCGGGTGCGCGACTGGGCGCAGGTGCACGGTCACCGGGTCGTCACGGCGGACGCCTCCCGCGAGGCGCTGGCGCTCTTCGACGTCGACCTGCTGGGACTGGACCGGCTGGACCGAGCCGTCCTGGAGGCCCTGTGCCACCGCTTCGACGGGGGGCCGGTGGGGCTCACCACGCTGGCGGTGGCCGTCGGGGAGGAGGCGGACACCGTCGAGACCGTCGCCGAGCCCTACCTGGTGCGGGAGGGCTTCATGGTCCGCACCCCACGCGGCCGGGCCGCCACGGCGGCCGCATGGGAGCACCTGGGGGCGGATCCTCCGGGGACCACCGCGGGTCGGTTCGGTCACCAACCACCGCTCGCCTAGACTCACGTCCCGCCGCGCCCGAGGGGGCGGCAACCATCCACGAACCGAGGTAAGTCCATGCCGATGCTGCGCGAGCGGGCCCGCCGGGGGGTGCGCCGATGAACCTGCGTGCCCAGCGGGCCAAGGCCGTCAACACCCTGCTCACCCTGTTGCTGTTGCTGATGCTGCTCTTCGGCGGGTTGGGTGCCGCCCACCTGTTCGCCAAGCCGCAGGCGTCCCTGACGCCCCAGCTCGGCCTCGACCTCGAGGGGGGCCAGCAGATCATCCTGGAGCCCGCCGTCGACGGTGGCGAGGTGGACAGCGGTCAGGTGGACCAGGCGGTCAACATCATCCGCCAGCGCGTCGACGGCTCCGGTGTGGCCGAGGCCGAGGTGACGACCCTGGGCGGTCGCAACATCTCCGTCGCGATGCCCGGTACCCCGGACCCGGCGACCATCGAGTCGCTGCAGGCCTCCAGCAGCATGACCTTCCGCGAGGTGCTCGCCGCCGAGGGTGGCGCGCCGGAGCCGGAGAACCCGGACACGCTGCCGGGGTACGGGGGCTCCTCCGGTGACAAGAAGTCCGGTGGTGAGAAGTCGGGTGGGAAGTCCGGCGACGAGAAGTCGGGCTCCTCGGACAAGGCCTCCGGCTCCTCGAAGGAGAAGGAGTCCGGTTCCTCGCCGACCTCGGCCGAGGGCGTGTGGCCGGCCGACGCCTCCCCGAAGCCGTCGGGCTCCGCGGACGAGGGCTCGAGCGACAAGGGCTCCTCGGAGCCGAAGAGCTCTGGTGACGCCAGTGCACCGGCCCCGGGGGCCCCGGGCAGCCAGCCCAGCGCCCCCGGCGGCCAGCAGCAGACGGGCAGCAAGTCGCCCGAGGAGGGGCACGGTGCCGAGATCGCGATCCCGAAGGACGTGCAGAAGCGCTTCGAGGAGTTCGACTGCAGCGACGAGAAGGCTCGCAAGAAGGCGCAGAACGCCGGTGACGACGAGTTCGTCATCGCTTGCGACCCGAACGGCCAGGAGAAGTTCCTCCTGAGCCCCACCCGCATCCAGGGCTCCAGCATCGCCGACGCGTCGTCCGGCCCCGCCACGAACCAGCAGGGCCAGCCGACCGGTGAGATCGCCGTGAACATGGAGCTCGACGAGAAGGGTGCCGACACCTTCGCCGACCTCTCGGCCGTCATGGCCGGGCAGGAGCAGGGCTCGCCCTACAACCGGTTCGCGATGCTGCTGGACGGTGAGGTCATCAGCGCTCCCGGCATGCGGCAGACGATCACCAACGGCGAGGCCTCGATCACCGGTGACTTCACCGCCGAGCAGGGCGAGGCCCTGGCCGACCAGCTGAAGTTCGGCGCCCTGCCGTTCAGCTTCGACCTGCAGTCCTCCGAGCAGATCAGCCCCACCCTGGGTGAGGAGCAGCTGCGCTGGGGCATTTGGGCCGGCGTGATCGGCCTCGCCCTGGTCGCCGTGTACTCGCTCTTCCAGTACCGCGCGCTGGGCCTGGTGACGCTCGCCTCCCTGGCCCTGGCCGCCCTCCTTGCCTACGGCGCCGTGGTGCTGCTGGGCTGGCAGTACAACCTGCGCCTGACCATGGCCGGCATCACCGGACTCATCGTCGCCATCGGCATCACGGCGGACTCGTTCATCGTCTACTTCGAGCGCATCCGCGACGAGGTGCGCGACGGAAGACCGCTGCGGAACGCCGTGGACACCGGGTGGGCCCGTGCCCGCCGGACGATCCTTGTCTCAGACGCGGTGAACCTGCTGGCCGCGGCGATCCTGTATCTGCTCAGCGAGGCGAACGTGAAGGCGTTCGCGTTCATGCTGGGTCTGACCACGATCATCGACCTGATCGTCGTCATGCTGTTCACGCACCCCGTGGTCACCCTACTGGCGCAGACCCGCTTCTTCGGGCGGGGCCACCGGCTCTCGGGCATGAACCCCGAGAGCCTGGGTGCCCGGCCGACCACCTACGTCGGCCGCGGACGGGTGCGCTCGCTGCCCGACCCGAAGCCGGCGAACGGCACCAGCACGGAGGTCGCTCTCTGATGGGTTTCGCACAGTTCGGAAACGACCTCCACACGGGCCGTCGGCAGTTCGACTTCGTCGGCCGCCGCAAGATCTGGTACGCCGTCTCGGCCGTCCTGCTGGGCTTGACCCTCATCGGCATCTTCGGCCGGGGTCTCAACCTCGGTCTGGAGTTCACCGGTGGCTCGGACTTCCGCATCGCGGGGGTCAGCGACACGAGCAACTACGAGGAGCGGGCGACCGAGGCGCTCTCCTCGGTCGCCTCAGGTGACGAGGCCGTCCGCTCCAGCGTCATCGGTGGGGACACCGTGCGTGTGCAGACCGCCGAGGTCGAGGGCGGCTCGCAGGGGGTCGACCGGGCCCGCGCCGCACTCGCGGAGGAGTTCTCGGTGCCACCCAAGGACGTCGCCGGCTCGCTGGTCGGGCCCTCCTGGGGCAAGGAGGTCAGCCAGAAGGCACTCGTGGCCCTGGGTACCTTCCTCGTGCTGGTGTCCCTGGTGCTCGCGCTGTACTTCCGCACCTGGAAGATGGCCGTGGCCGCACTGGTCGCGCTGCTGCACGACCTCGTCTTCACCGTGGGCGCGTTCGCGCTCCTGGGCTTCGAGGTCTCCCCGGCGACCGTGATCGGCTTCCTGACCATCCTCGGCTACTCGCTCTACGACACCGTGGTCGTGTTCGACAAGCTGCGGGAGAACACGGACGACGCGCTCAAGCACAAGAGCAAGACCTTCGCACAGGCCGCGAACACGGCCGTCAACCAGACCCTGGTGCGCTCCATCAACACCTCGGTCGTGGCGCTGCTGCCGGTCGGGGCGATCCTCCTGGTCGGCTTCGCGAAGCTCGGCCCGGGCACGCTGCTGGACCTCTCGCTGGCGCTGTTCATCGGCATCGCGATCGGTACCTTCTCCTCGATCTTCATCGCGACCCCGCTGCTGGTGCAGTTGCGTGAGGGCGAGCAGGGGATCCGCGAGCACGACGCCGAGGTGCGCACCCGCCAGCGGGCTCGGGCGGCCGCGATCATCGCCCGCCGCAAGGAGCAACGCACCGATGCCGCCGAGGACGCGTCCGGTGCCACGCCGGCACCCGCGGACGCCCCGGCGGACGGGGCAGCGCCCGAGGGCGAGGCCGTGGCACCCTCTGCGGTGGGCGCGGGCTCGGGTCGGACCATCGCCGGTGGCGGACGTCCCCGTCACCCCGCCGCCTGGGGGAGCCAGTGACGGTCACCCCGCCCACCCGCGCGCTCCCGCGCACCGTCTGACACCGGAGGAGTCCCATGGACGCACGCCCGTCGCAGCCCGAGACCCCGCAGGGTGAGGAGCTCTCCGAGCTCGTCGCCTCCCGGCTGGAGGACATCCCGGACTTCCCGAAGCCCGGCGTCGTCTTCAAGGACTTCACCCCGCTGCTGCGCGACCCCCACGCCAGCCGCGCGGTGGTGGACGACGTCGTGCGTCGCCGCGGTGGGCAGGTCGACGTGGTGGTCGGCATCGAGGCCCGCGGGTTCATCCTGGGATCGGCGATGGCGCACGCGCTGGGGGTCGGCTTCGTGCCGGTGCGCAAGGCGGGCAAGCTGCCCGGTGAGACGCACTCGGCCAGCTACACCCTGGAGTACGGCACCGCCACCATCGAGATGCACAAGGACGCGGTCCGCCCCGGCGACCGGGTGCTGATCGTCGACGACGTGCTCGCCACCGGCGGCACCGCCGCGGCTTGCGTGCGGCTGGTCCGGGAGGCCGGCGCGACCGTCACGGGCCTCGAGGTCGTGCTCGAGCTCGGCTTCCTCGGTGGTCGGGCGCAGCTGGAGGGGATCGACGTCGTGAGCCTGCTCGTCCAGGACTGAGCGCCCCCGGCTCCCACGGCCCCGCACCGCCCGCCGGCGGTGTGGGGCTGCTCACGTCACGCCGGAATTGGCGGGAACGCCGCGTATCATCCCGACATGAGCCAACCGACCCGTCCCGCGACGGGCTGGACCGTGCGCGAACGCCTGGCCCGCCTGGGCACCTCGCGGACGGAGACCCCGGAGCTCGCGCCGCTCATGAAGCGGCTGCGGCAGCGGGGTGACAAGGCCGACCTGAGCGTCGTCGAGCGCGCCTACCGGGTGGCCGCCCGGGCGCACGAGGGCCAGTTCCGCAAGAGCGGGGACCCTTACATCACGCACCCGGTGGCCGTGGCCGGCCTGCTGGCGGACCTGGGCATGGACGCCCCCACCGTCGCGGCGGCGCTGCTGCACGACACCGTCGAGGACACCGAGTACAGCCAGGAGCAGCTGGAGGCGGACTTCGGGCCGGAGATCGCACTGCTGGTCGACGGCGTCACCAAGCTGGACAAGGTGCACTACGGCGACAGCGCGCAGGCCGAGACCGTGCGCAAGATGGTCGTGGCGATGTCCAAGGACATCCGGGTGCTGGTCATCAAGCTCGCCGACCGCCTGCACAACGCGCGCACCTGGCGCTACGTCTCGCCCGAGAGCGCCTGGCGCAAGGCCGTCGAGACGCTGGACATCTACACGCCGCTGGCCCACCGGCTGGGCATGAACGCCATCAAGTGGGAGCTGGAGGACCTCTCCTTCCGCTTCTCGCGACCGGCGGTGTACCAGGAGGTCGTGCGGCAGGTGGCCGCCGCGGCGCCGCAGCGCGAGGAGTACCTCGGCGAGATCCGCCAGCAGCTCGAGAAGGCGATGGCCGACGCCCGTCTGCCGGGTGTCATCACCGGGCGCGAGAAGCACTACTGGTCGATCTACCAGAAGATGACCGCACGGGGCCGGGCCTTCGAGGACATCCACGACCTCATCGCGCTGCGGATCATGGTGCAGGACGTCGCCAGCTGCTACCACGCGCTGGGGCTCGTCCACTCGCTGTTCACGCCGCTGCCCAACCGCATCAAGGACTACATCGCCACGCCGAAGGGCAACGGCTACCAGTCCCTGCACACCACGGTGATGGGCACCGGGGGCAAGCCGGTGGAGATCCAGATCCGCACCCACGAGATGCACCGGCTGGCCGAGTACGGCGTGGCAGCGCACTGGCGCTACAAGCAGCGCGACGGGCGGGACCGGTCCGGGCAGGACCTCTCCTGGCTGCGGGAGACCATGGACCTGGCCATGGACGCCAGCAGCGAGGACTTCATGGATACGCTGCGCTTCCAGATCTCCTCGCCGGAGGTCTTCGTGTTCACGCCCAAGGGCAAGCTCATCTCGCTGGCGCAGGGCTCCACCCCGGTGGACATGGCCTACGCCATCCACACCGACGTGGGCCACAAGGCCGTGGGCGCCAAGGTGAACGGCCGGATGGTGCCGCTGGACACGCAGCTGGAGAACGGCGACTCGGTCGAGATCCTCACCGCGAAGGGGGAGAACGCCGGCCCGTCGCGGGACTGGTTCACCTTCGTGGCCACCCCGCGGGCGCGCTCGAAGATCAAGCAGTGGTTCAGCCGCGAGCGCAAGGCCGAGATGACGGCCGCCGGCCACGACCGGCTGGTGCGGGCGCTGCGCAAGGCCGACCTGCCGGTCAAGCAGTGGACCCGCGAGGAGGCCCTCGCCCCGGTGGTCGAGAAGCTCAGCCTCCACGACCGCGACGGGGTGTTCCAGGCGATCGGGGAGCGGCGCACCTCGGTCGGTCACGTCATCGAGCTGCTGCGGCAGGCCCACGCGCCCGAGGAGCCCGAGCCGCTGGCCCCGGCCGAGCCGGTCACGGCCCCACGACGCCGCCCGGACGAGGCGCCCGTGCACATCGTGGGCTCGGACGACGTGTGGAGCCACCTGGCGGTCTGCTGCGCGCCGGTGCCCGGGGACGACATCGTCGGCTACGTGACCACCGGTCGCGGGGTCTCGGTGCACCGCAGCGACTGCCCGAACGTCGAGAAGCTGCTGGAGAGCCCCGAGCGCGTGGTGCAGGTGGCCTGGGACGCCCGCTCCCGCGGCACGTTCACGGTGCGGCTCGGGCTGGAGGCGCTGGACCGCAACGGCCTGGTGGCCGACGTGCTGCGTGCCACCGGCGAGCTCGGTCTGGTCCTGTCGGACATGGCGTTCACCTCGTCCGACGGCCGGACCGCCTACGGGCGCCTGGAGTTCGAGCTCGGCGAGGTCGAGTACCTGGAGCACGTGGTCAGCGTGCTGCGACAGGTGCGCGGCGTCTACTCCGTCACCCGGTCGTCCTGAGCCCCGGCACCGCACCTGGTGACGGGGCGGCGCCAAGGCCCGGTGGCCCGACGCGGCGGCTCAGGCCGGGTCGAGGAAGGACGCCAGGCAGGCGACGTACATCGCCTGGTCGGCGGTGCCGCAGGCCTCGCGGACGCTGTGCATCGAGAGCGTCGGCGCGCCGAAGTCGACCGTCGTCGCCCCGGTGAGGGCTGCCGTCATCGGGCCGACGGTGCTGCCGCAGGGCAGGTCGGACCGGGTGACGAACTCCTGCATCGGCACCCCGGCCTGCTGGCAGGCCAGGCGGAAGGCCGCCGTGCCGACCCCGTCGGTGGCGTAGCGCAGGTTGGTGTTCACCTTGAGCACCGGACCGCCGTTGACGTCGATGGTGTGCCCGGACTCGTGCCGGTCGGCGTAGTTCGGGTGGGTGGCGTGGGCCATGTCGCCGGAGGCGATGACCGTGGCGGCCAGCGCCCGCAGATGGTCCTCGCGCGTGCCGCCGCGGGCCAGCACGATGCGCTCCAGCACCGCCGGGAGCAGCTGCGAGAAGGCGCCGCGCTCGGACATCGAGCCGACCTCCTCGTGGTCGAACAGCGCGATGACCGGGATCGCGGCCAGGTCGCCCTGCGGCTGCTCGACCGCGTCGACGATCGCGCGGACCGCCGCGTAGGAGGTCGCGAGGTTGTCCAGCCGGGCCGACGCGATGAGGCCCCCGTCGATCCCGATGCGGGCCGCCCCGGTGAGGTCGTAGGTCATGAGGTCCCAGCCCAGGACGTCCTCGGCGGTCACCTCCAGCCGCTCGGCGAGCCAGGTGGTGAACGGCGGGGCGTCGGGGGAGACCGACCAGTGCGGCACCAGGTGGCGCTGGGCGTTGAAGGACTCGCCCTCCTTGACCGCCCGGTCGAGGTGGATGGCCAGGCGCGAGACCCGCAGGAGCGGCTCGTCCACGTCCAGCAGCACGGTGCGCACGCCGCTGGGGACGGCCGCGTCGCGGAGCGTCACCCGCCCGGCCAGTCCGAGGTCGCGGTCCAGCCAGGAGTTCGTGATGAGGCCGCCGTAGGGCTCCACCGCAAGCTGCGCGAAGCCGACCGAGGAGACGTCCGGGCGCGGCTTGATGCGCAGGTTGGGGGAGTCGGTGTGGGCCCCGACCACGCGGAACCCGGTGGCGGCGTCGGCACCCTCGGGCAGGGCCTCGGTGCTCCAGGCCACCAGCGAACCGCCGCGCACGAGGTAGTGGCGACCGGGCGCCGAGGGCAGGGCGTCGGTCTCCGGCACCTCGACGAAACCGGCCTCCTCCAGCAGCTCGGCGGCCGCGCCGACGGCGTGGAAGGGGGTGGGGGAGTCGTCGAGGTAGGCGATCAGCCCTGCCGCGACCTCGTCGGTGTCGAACCGGCTGATGCGGGCGCTCACCGGTCACCCCCGAACTCGGCGACGCCCTCGCGGGCCTGGTCCAGCCACGCCTGCTTGGTCTCCAGCTCCTTGCGGACCTTCGCGGCACGCTTCTCGTCGCCGGCGGCCTCGGCCTTGGCGAGCTTCACCTCCAGGTCCTGCACGGCGCTCTCGAGCTGCGTGGCGAAGAGCGAGGCGCGCTGGGCGTGCTCGGGGGAGGTCTTCTTCCACTGCAGGTCCTCCGCCTCGCGGAGGGCCTGCTCCACGGCGCGCATGCGGCCCTCGATGCGCTTGACGTCCGCACGCGGCACCATGCCCGCGGCCTCGAAGCGCTCCTGGATGCCGCGGAGCTGCCGCTTGGTCGTGTTCAGGTCCTTGACCGGCAGGAGCGCCTCGGCCTCGGCCAGCAGCGCCTCCTTGGCCGGCACGTTGGCCGCGTACTCCTCGTCCCGGGCCGCCGCCTCGGCGTCCTTGGCGTCGAAGAACCGGTCCTGCGCGCTGCGGAACTGCTCCCACAGGGCGTCGTCCACCGAGCGCTGGGCGCGCCCCGCGCGCTTCCAGTCCTGCATCAGGCGCTTGAAGGCACCCGCGGTCGACGGGTCGTCCGTGTGGGTGGACAGGCGCTCGGCCTGCTTGACGAGCTCCTCCTTGGTGCGGCGGGCCTCCTCGCGCTCGGCGTCGAGCTGGGCGAAGTGGGCCTTGCGCACCTTGTCGAAGCTGTTGCGCGCGGCGGCCAGCCGCTGCCAGAGCTCGTTCTCGGTCGGCTTGTCCAGCCGGATCTGGGCGCGCTGCATCGCCTTCCAGTCGTCCACCATGTGGCGCATGCGGTCGCTGGCGGCCTTCCACTGCATCTGCGAGGGGTCGGTCGCCGCGATGGTCTCGGCCTCCACCACGAGGCGCTCCCGCTCGGCGGCGGCCTCGGCACGCGCCTCGGCACGCTGGGCCTGGTCGCTGCGCTCCTTGTCGCGCAGGGCCTCGGTCAGCTCGTCGAGGACGGTGGCCAGGGCGGCGTAGTCACCCACCATCGGGGTCTCGTCCACGTGGGTGCGCAGGGCCTCCAGCGACTGACGGCCCTCGGCGGCGGTCACGGTGCCGGCGTGGATGCGCTGGGCCAGCAGCACCGCGGAGGCCGCGATCTCCTCGAACTTGCGCACGAAGTAGGCGACCGCCTCGTCGGCGTCGGCACCGGGGTAGCTGCCGACCACGGTGGTCGTGCCGTCGGCATCGGTGCGGACGACCTCGCCGTCCTCGGCCACCGAGCCGAAGCGGGACATGTCCCCCTCGGTGATGCCCGAGGTGTCGACCAGCGGGCCGGGCACCGGGGTGGGCGTGAAGGTGGCGCGCTGCGCGGCGGGACGCTGCCGGCCGCCACCGCCACCGCCGGTGGGCGTGCCCTTGCCGCCGGCAGGGGCGCCGCCGACGGGCGTCACCGGCGGGGCCGGACGCTTGCGGGCCAGGGCCCCGGGGGAGGGGACGCCGCCGGGCTTCGGTGCCGGGGAGGGCTTGGGGGCGGTCACCCCCGTCTCGTCGGGGGTCCCGGTGGTCTCGGGACGCCCGGCGTCCTCGGGGGTGGACGTGGTCTGATCAGCCGCGTTCATGGTTGCCTCTCTCGGCGGACGGTTCGCTCGGGCCAGTCTAGGTAACCGCCTAGGCGCGCCGCGCCTAGGCTGGCGCACATGCTCACGCTCGCGATCCCTGCCACCGCCTTCGGCACCAACTGCTACATCGTGGCCCCCGCGGCGGGGGAGGAGTGCGTGGTCATCGACCCCGGCTTCGGGGTGGTCGAGCGACTGCGTGACGCGCTGGCGGAGCACCGCCTGCGCCCGGCCGCGGTGCTGCTCACGCACGGCCACCTGGACCACACGATGAGCGTGGCGCCCGTCTGCGGAGGGACGGTCGGTGCCTACATCCACTCCGACGACCGCTACCGGCTGACCGACCCGCGGCAGGGTCTCTCCGAGCACATGTGGGCGATGCTGCAGCAGGAGTTCGGGGGCGCCGTCGGGTGGAAGGAGCCCGACGAGGTGCACGAGATCACCGGCTCCGCCCGGCTGGAGCTCGCGGGGATGAGCTTCGGGGTGCGTCACGCACCGGGCCACACCGAGGGCAGCGTTCTCTTCGACGTCGACCGGGTGCCGGAGGTCGTCAGCAGCGCGGGCACCGACCTGACCGCGAGCACGTTCACCGGTGACGTCCTGTTCGCCGGGTCCATCGGGCGGACGGACCTGCCCGGCGGTGACCCGGCGGCGATGCAGCGGTCGCTGCGCGACGTCGTGCTGTCGACGCCCGACGACACGATGGTGCTGCCCGGTCACGGCCGCGCGAGCACGATGGCCCACGAGCGGGCCGCGAACCCCTTCCTGCAGGACCTCTGAGCCCCGGAGGGCCTCCCGCGCGGCCGGGGAGGGCAGCCCCACCGGTCCGTGCGGATCAGTCGCGTGGTGCTGGCAGGTGGACGCCCAGCTCCCGCGCCTCGGCCTCCGCGAGATCCCGGACCACCCGCTCGTCACCTCGGCGCCAGGCTCCGACCGGGTCGCGGTCCAGGGAGGCGAGCTGACCGACCGACAGGTGGGAGAGGGCCCGCAGGGCGAGCAGGGACTCGGGGTCGTCCACGCGGCGAAGGTTCGCCGCGGTGGTCGCCGAGCGCACCGCGAAGTGCAGGCGGAAGGGCAGCCACACGAGCACCGCGGTGAGGATCGGCCCGCCGCTCACGGTCAGCCACAGCAGGTCGGCCAGCGACTCCCCGTTGGCCAGCAGCTCCCGCCCCGTCTCGCTGATGGGGTCGCCGACGCCCAGCAGGCCGTCGAGCGCACCGGACATCGCGTCACCGACCAGCGGGAGGTCACCGAGGCGCTCGTCGGCGTCGGCGATGCCGTCGTTGAGCTCGTCCCCGGTCTCCACGAGGCGCTCGGCGGGGCGGAATCGCTCCAGGGTCTGGTGGTGCACGGCGCG
This sequence comes from Kytococcus sp. Marseille-QA3725, assembly GCF_054950055.1. Lineage (NCBI taxonomy): Bacteria > Bacillati > Actinomycetota > Actinomycetes > Micrococcales > Kytococcaceae > Kytococcus > Kytococcus sp. Marseille-QA3725. The sequence goes on from NZ_JBUCLA010000001.1 coordinate 664,103, forward strand.
TCCGATGAGCACCCACAGGACCGCCCAGGCGGCGACGGCGAGGTCCGTGAGCACCTGCAGCGAGCGACGGGTGGGGGCGGAGGAGTACCAGGCCATGGGGCCCAAGCCTGCCCCACACTGGGGGGATGAGTCGTCGCCCCACCGCGCAGCCCCCGTCCGAGAGCCCCCTGTGGCCGGCGGTGGAGGAGTGGCTGGCGCACCTCGCGGTCGAGCGCGGTCTGAGCCGCAACACCACGGCCGCCTACCGTCGCGACCTCCTCGCCTGGGTGGAGCACCTGGACGGTCGGGGGCAGCGGGAGTGGGGCCGGGTCACGACGCAGGACGTCCGCGACCACCTGCAGGCGCTCACCGCCTCGGGACTGGCGCGCAGCTCGGTGACCCGACGGCTCGTGGCCGTGCGGCGCTTCCACGCCTTCGCGCTGCTCGAGGGCTGGGTGGGGGCCGACGTCGCGGCGGAGGTCCCGCCCCCGGCGGCTGCCCAGCGACTGCCGAAGGCCCTGCCGCTGGACCAGGTGCAGCGGCTCATCGAGGCCACCGGCCCGGTGGAGGGCGCCGACGACGCGCTGGCGACGGCGGTCGCCCGGCGGGACCGGGTGCTGCTGGAGCTGCTCTACGGCACCGGTGCCCGCGTCTCGGAGGTCACCGGGCTGGACGTCGACGACGTGGACCTCGTCGCCGCCGTGGTCCGCCTCGTCGGGAAGGGCGGCAAGGAGCGCCACGTCCCCTTGGGTGGGGCGGCCTCCACCGCGGTCTCGGACTGGCTCACGGCGGGGCGCCCGGTGCTGGCCGCCCGCAGCGGCACGAGCTCGCCCGGCCCGGCGCTCCTGCTCAACCAGCGCGGTCGCCGGCTCGGTCGGCAGAGTGCGTGGGCGGCGGTGGTCGAGGCGGGGGAGCGGGCAGGGCTCGACGAGCCGCTCAGTCCGCACACCCTGCGCCACAGCTACGCCACGCACCTGATGGCCGGTGGCGCGGACGTGCGGGTGGTGCAGGAGCTGCTCGGTCACGCGTCGGTGACCACCACGCAGATCTACACGCGGGTCACGCCGGACCACCTGCGGGAGGTGTTCCAGCAGACGCACCCCCGTGCGCGATAGTTCCTCCGGCACTGTGGATCTCGCTTTTTGACACATAACCCTCAACTGGAGGTAGACGCATATCCGGGGTCGAGGGTGAGGGTCTGACCGTCGGGCGCGGTCGCCTGTAGGGTGACCCCGTCGACAGGAGAGGACTTTCCACCGTGACTGAACGCTCGGACACCCGTGACCACATCGGGGCGACCCAGCCGTCGCTGGACGGCCTCGAGGCCCCCGTGGCCACCCGGGAGGACTCCGGGTCCCGGGCACGTCCGACGCCCGGATCTGCTCCGGTGCTCCGCCTCGACGACTTCCCCGAGCCCCAGCCCCTGCAGTCCCACGGCCCGGCGCGCGTGATCGCCCTGTGCAACCAGAAGGGCGGCGTCGGCAAGACGACCACCACGATCAACCTGGGTGCCGCCCTGGCCGAGGCCGGGCGCCGGGTGCTGCTGGTCGACTTCGACCCGCAGGGCGCGCTCTCGGTGGGCCTGGGCGTGCGGGCCGAGGAGTCGGGGCAGACCGTCTACGACCTGCTCATGGCGCCCTCGCGGGAGGCCGACGTGCACCAGGTGATCCGGCCGACCGAGACCGAGGGGCTCGACGTGCTCCCGGCGGACATCGACCTCTCCGCCGCCGAGGTGCAGCTGGTCAACGAGGTGGCCCGCGAGCAGGCGCTCGAGCGCGTGCTGCGCCCGGTGCTGGACGAGTACGACGTGGTCCTCATCGACTGCCAGCCCTCGCTGGGCCTGCTCACCGTGAACGCCCTCACGGCCTCGCACGGCGTGATCATCCCGCTGGAGACCGAGTACTTCGCCCTGCGCGGTGTGGCCCTGCTCGTCGAGACGATCGAGAAGATCACCGACCGCCTCAACCCGGTGCTGCGCATCGACGGGATCCTGCCCACGATGGTGGACGGGCGCACCCTCCACAGCCGTGAGGTCGTCGCGAGCGTGACCGAGCACTTCGGCGACCTGGTGTTCACCACCCCGATCCGCCGGACCGTGAAGTTCCCGGACGCCACGCTGGCCTCCGAGCCCATCACCACGTACGCCCCCGGGCACCCGGGTGCGGACGCCTACCGGCGCCTGGCGCGCGAGCTCATCGCGCGCGGCGGGGTGGCGTGAGTCCGGACCCGGACCACCCGGAGGCGCCCCCGGACGACGCCGTCCCCGGCGGGGTGCTGACGCACCGGCGCCCGGTGCCCTTCCGGGTCCACCAGGCCGCCTTCGAGGGGCCCTTCGACCTGCTGCTGGGCCTCATCTCGAAGCACCGCCTGGACATCACCGAGATCGCCCTCGCGCAGGTGACCGACGAGTTCATCGCCCACCTGCGCGAGGCGCAGCGGGCCGCGGCCCGGGCCGAGGCCGAGGGAGACCGGGCGGCAGCGGCCTGGCTGCTCAACGAGCTCTCCGAGTTCCTCGTCGTGGCCTCGACCCTGCTGGAGCTCAAGGCCAACCGCCTGCTGCCGGCCGAGACCCGCTCGGAGGTCGAGGACCTCGAGTTCATCGAGGCCCGCGACGTGCTGTTCGCGCGGCTGCTGCAGTACCGCGCCTACAAGCAGGTCGCCGCCTGGCTGGCCGACCGCTCCGGGCAGGTCTCCGGTGCCGTCCCCCGCATGGCCGGGCTGGAGGAGCGCTTCGCCAGCGTGTTGCCCGACCTCGTCATGGACGTCTCCCCGGAACAGCTCGCGATGGTCGCCGCCGGTGCGCTCAGTCCGCGGCCCGAGCCGGTCGTCGGTGTGGGCCACCTGCACGCACCCACGGTCAGCGTCACCGAGCAGGTCTCCCTGATGTCGGCACGCCTGCGCAGCGCCGGGCGGCTGTCCTTCGCCGAGCTCATCGGCGACGCGTCCACCCGGCTGGAGGTCGTCGGACGCTTCCTCGGGGTGCTGGAGATGCTGCGCTCGGGCACGGTCGACGTGACGCAGTCGGCACCACTGGGACCGATGGAGGTCGTCTGGTCCGCTCCGGGGACCGGGCACACTGGTCCCCGTGACTGAACGCGCCCCGGAGACCCGAGACGACGAGGACCCGCAGGGGCCCCTCGGCGTCGACGACCTGTCGGCCGCCCTGGAGGCCGTGCTCATGGTCGTCGACGAGCCCGTCACCGCGGCCGAGCTGGCGGAGGGCCTGGGCGTCGAGGCAGGGCGCGTCGAGCGCTGCCTGCAGGAGCTCGCGGCCGAGTACACCGCCCAGGGCAGGGGCTTCGACCTGCGCTCTGTCGCCGGCGCCTGGCGCGTGTACTCGCGCCCGGAACACGCCGAGGCCGTGGAGCGTTTCCTCGTCGGCGGTCGTCAGGCACGTCTGACGCAGGCGGCGCTGGAGACCCTTGCGGTCATCGCGTACCGTCAGCCGATCAGCCGGGGCCGGGTCGCCGCGGTGCGCGGCGTCAACGTCGACGGCGTGGTCCGCACCCTGGTCGCCCGGGGCCTCATCGCCGAGACGGGCAGCGAGCCCAGCGGAGCGGTGCTCTACGGCACCACGCACCAGTTCCTGGAGCGGATGGGACTGGACGGGCTCGACGACCTGCCGGACCTGGCGCCCTACCTGCCCGATGCAGGGGACGTGGACGACATCGCCGCCGGGCTGCCGGTGCCCGCACGACCCGGCCGGACCGACGAGCAGCAGCAGGACGGTGCGCCCGAGGAACCCGGTGCTCCGGGTGGCGCCGCAGCCGCCGACACGACAGAGCAGCACAGCCAGGAAGGTGAGCAGTGATGACACGCCGCGACAACGGCACCGGCCGCCCCAACGGCCAGGGCAAGCGGGGGACCGGGGGCTTCGGCCCGGTCCGCAAGCGCCGCTCCCGACCGACGGGCGCCCAGACCGAGCACGACGTGCACACCGCCGACGGCGAGCGCCTGCAGAAGGTGCTCGCCGCGGCCGGCCTCGGCTCGCGCCGGGCGTGCGAGGAGATGATCACCGACGGGCGCGTGGAGGTCGACGGCCAGCCGGTGCTCGAGCTCGGTGTGCGCGTCGACCCCTCCCGGCAGCGGGTGGCGGTCGACGGGCTGCCGGTGCAGCTGGACGAGTCGAAGGTGTACCTCGTGTTCAACAAGCCGGTCGGCGTCATCTCCACCATGGAGGACGAGGAGGGCCGTCCGACGGTGGGCGACTACACCTTCACGCGCAAGCAGCGGCTGTTCCACGTGGGGCGGCTGGACCAGGACACCTCCGGTCTGCTGCTGCTCACCAACGACGGCGAGTTCGCCCACCGCATGCAGCACCCGAGCTACTCGGTGGCCAAGACCTACGTGGCCAAGGTGCCCGGCCCGGTCCGCAAGGGGCTGGGCAACACCCTGCGCGAGGGCGTCGAGCTCGAGGACGGCGTGGTGAAGGTCGACGACTTCTCGGTCGTCGACTCCCAGCCCGGCTGGGCCCTGGTGCAGGTGGTCATCCACGAGGGGCGCAAGCACGTCGTGCGTCGCCTGCTGGAGGCCGTGGGGCACCCGGTGCACGAGCTCGTGCGCACCCAGGTGGGCGAGATCCGGATGGGTGACCTGCGACCGGGCAACGTGCGGGCCGTGACGCCGGACGAGCTCGCCCGCACCATGAAGGCGGTCGGTCTGTGATGCGGCTTCCCTACTCGGCCTCGCGCCGTCACCCGCGGCTGGAGGAGCTCGACGTCCCGGTGACCGTCGCCGTCGACGGGCCCTCCGGATCGGGCAAGTCCACCGTCTCGCGCACCGTGGCCATGGCCTTCGACCTCGCCTACCTGGACACCGGGGCCATGTTCCGGGCGCTCACCTGGGCGGCGCTGGAGGACCAGGTGGACCTCCGTGACGTCGAGGCGGTCGCCCACCTGGCGCGCACGGCCCCGCTGCACCAGTCCACCGACCCGACCGCACCCGGTGTGTGGGTGGGGGAGCAGGACGTCAGCCGCGCCATCCGCGACAGCCGCATCTCCTCGCAGGTCTCTGCGGTGGCGACCAACCTGGACGTCCGCGGTGAGCTCGCGCGGCGGCAGCGGGAGATCATCGCGCAGTCCCGCACCCGTGGGCGCGGCATCGTGGCCGAGGGCCGCGACATCACGACGGTCATCGCCCCCGACGCACGGGTGCGCATCCTGCTGACGGCCGACGAGGAGGCCCGCCTGCGCCGCCGGCAGCGGCAGACCGGCGGGCGCTCGGTCTCCGAGGCCACCCGCGACGAGGTGCTGCGCCGCGACCGCGACGACTCGACCGTCTCCAACTTCACCACCGCCGCCGACGGCGTCACCACCATCGACACCTCGCACCTGGACCTGAACGGGTCCGTCGAGGCCGTCGTGCAGGTGGTGCTCGACCGCGCCGGCCGGACCCCCGAGGGAGCAGCATGAGCGACCAGGAGCGCCACCAGGACGACGAGGTCGAGGTGGAGGTCGTGTACCCCACCCCCGACGAGCAGGGGGTGCCCGAGGACCTCGACGCGCCGGACACCGAGGTGGAGACCGCCTACGCCACCGCGCTGCGGGCCGGCCTGGACGAGTTCGCGCTCGAGGAGGAGGACGCCGCCCTGCTCGAGGGCGAGGTCGACCTCGACGCGCACGGCAACCGGGGCACCTCGCTGCCGGTCGTGGCGATCGTCGGGCGTCCCAACGTCGGCAAGTCGACGCTGGTCAACCGCTTCCTGGGCCGCCGCGAGGCCGTGGTGCAGGACGAGCCGGGCGTCACCCGCGACCGCGTGACCTACCGGGCCGAGTGGAACGGCGTGCCGTTCATGGTCATGGACACCGGGGGCTGGGAGCTCGACGCCCGCGGCATCCAGCGCCACGTCGCCCAGCAGGCCGAGGTGGCCGTGGAGCTGGCGGACGTCATCGTCTTCGTCGTGGACGCCACCGTCGGGGCCACCGATGCCGACGAGGACGTCGTCAAGCTGCTGCGGCGCTCGAGGAAGCCGGTGCTGCTCGTGGCCAACAAGGTCGACGACGTGAACCGGGAAGGCGAGGCCGCGGCCCTGTGGAGCATGGGGCTCGGCCAGCCGTGGCCGGTCTCGGCGCTGCACGGCAAGGGCTCGGGCGACCTGCTCGACGAGGTCCTGGACAGCTTTCCCGACGAGCCGAGCTCCGAGGCCGGCCGTGTCGTCGGCGGGCCCCGACGGGTGGCGCTGCTGGGGCGGCCGAACGTCGGCAAGTCCTCGCTGCTCAACCGGCTGGCAGGCTCCGACCGCGTGGTCGTGGACAACGTCGCCGGCACCACCCGTGACCCGGTGGACGAGTACATCGAGCTCGATGGGCGCACCTGGATGTTCGTGGACACCGCTGGCATCCGCCGGCGCGTCCACCAGACGCGGGGGGTGGACTTCTACGCCTCGCTGCGCACCCAGAGCGCGCTGGAGAAGGCCGAGGTGGCCGTCGTCCTCATCGACGCCGGGGTGGAGATCGCCGAGCAGGACATCCGCGTCGTGCAGCAGGTGATCGACTCCGGTCGGGCGCTGGTGATCGCCTACAACAAGTGGGACACCACCGACGACGAGCGGCGCCGGTACCTGGAGCGCGAGATCGAGCGCGAGCTCGTGCAGGTGCAGTGGGCCCCGCGGGTGAACATCTCGGCGACCTCCGGGCGTCACGTGGACCGCCTCGTCCCGGCGCTGGAGACGGCGCTGGAGAGCTGGGACGCCCGCATCCCGACCGGGCGGCTCAACTCCTACCTCGGGGAGGTCGTGGCCGAGCACCCGCACCCGGTGCGCTCGGGCAAGCAGCCGCGCATCCTGTTCGCCACCCAGGCCTCCAGCCGGCCGCCCAAGTTCGTGGTCTTCGCCTCGGGCTTCTTGGAGCACTCCTACCGGCGCTTCCTGGAGCGCAAGCTCCGCGATCGCTTCGGCTTCGAGGGCAGCCCGGTCGAGATCTCGGTGCGGGTCCGGGATCGCCGCCGCCGCTGAGTGGCCGGTTGGGGGAGAGCCCGACCGATGGGTTATGGTTCTCTCCGCTCCGCAACCGGAGCATCGGGCTGTGGCGCAGTTTGGTAGCGCACCTGACTGGGGGTCAGGGGGTCGCAGGTTCAAATCCTGTCAGCCCGACCACGCGAGGAGCCCCACCCGAAGGTGGGGCTCCTCGCGTGTGTCCAGGGCCTGTGTCGTTCAGCAGGCGTTCACCGTACGTTCAGTTTTCTGAGATACTTCACGGATGCCTGCTTCTCTCGCGACCACCGGGCGCGACCCGCTGCGCGCCGGTCGCCGCTCGCCCTCGCCCCGCACCCTGGTCGACCTCTTCCTGCACACCGTGGCGAACTCAGGTGCGGCACCGGCCATCCAGGCCGGTGGCAGCGTGCTCACCTACGACGGGTTCCACGAAGCTGCCGCCGAGCTCGCCGGGCGGCTGGCGGAGCTCGGCATCGGCCGCGGCGACAAGGTGGGCGTGCGTGTCCCCTCCGGCACCGCCGACCTGTACGTCGCGATCATGGGCGTCCTGCTCGCCGGGGCGGCCTACGTGCCCGTCGACGCCGACGACCCCGACGAGCGCGCCCGCACCGTCTTTGAGGAGTCGCATGCCGCGGCGGTCGTGAGTGCGGACCTGGTCGTCTCCTCCCGCCTGTCCGAGGCGCGCGAGTCCGTCGAGCCGGAGCTCCCGGACCTCGAGGACGACTGCTGGGTGATCTTCACCTCCGGCTCCACGGGCAAGCCCAAGGGCGTGGCCGTCGCCCACCGCTCGGCGGCCGCGTTCGTCGACGCCGAGTCGCGCCTCTTCCTGCAGCGCGCACCGATCGGCCCCGGCGACCGCGTCATGGCCGGGCTGTCGGTCGCGTTCGACGCCAGCTGTGAGGAGATGTGGCTCGCCTGGGCCCACGGCGCCTGCCTGGTGCCGGCCCCGCGCTCCCTGGTGCGCTCCGGGGTGGATCTGGGCCCGTGGCTGGTCGCCAACGACATCACCGTCGTCTCCACCGTGCCGACCCTGGTCTCGATGTGGCCGGCCGAGGCGATGGACCGCGTGCGCCTGCTCATCGTGGGCGGTGAGGCGTGCCCGCCGGAGCTCGGGGCACGCTTCGCGACGGACACCCGCGAGGTGTGGAACACCTACGGCCCCACCGAGGCGACCGTCGTCGCCTGTGCCGCGCAGGTCACGGCCGAGCCGCCGGTGCGCATCGGTCTGCCGCTGGACGGCTGGGACCTCGCCGTCGTCGACGAGCAGGGACAGCCGGTCGCGCCAGGAGAGGAGGGCGAGCTGATCATCGGCGGCGTCGGGCTGGCCCGGTACCTCGACCCCGAGAAGGACGCGGAGAAGTACGCGCCGATGCCGACGCTCGGCTGGGAGCGCGCCTACCGGTCCGGCGACGTCGTGGTGAACGACCCCGAGGGCCTGCTCTTCCGCGGCCGGGCGGACGACCAGGTGAAGGTGGGCGGGCGCCGCATCGAGCTGGGGGAGATCGACTCCGCCCTGCTGCAGCTGCCCGGGGTCGGCGGGGCGGCGGCCGCGATCCGCAAGACGGAGTCCGGCAACTCCCTCATCGTCGGCTACCTGACGGTGGACGAGACCTTCGACCGGTCCGCCTCGGTGGCCCGCCTGCGCGCCGACATGCCCGCGGCCCTGGTGCCCCGCCTGGCCGTCGTGCCAGACCTGCCGACGCGCACCAGCGGCAAGATCGACCGGGACGCCCTGCCGTGGCCGCTCCCGGACGACGAGGCCGGTGCGAGCGACCTGGGTGAGATCGAGCAGTGGCTCGCCGACATCTGGAACACCGTCCTGGGCGCCCGGCCCACCAGCGGCGACGAGGACTTCTTCGAGCTCGGCGGCGGTTCGCTCACCGCCGCCCAGATCGTCGCGAGGGTGCGGGAGCGCTACGTCAACGCCACCGTCGCCGACGTCTACGAGCACCACACGCTCGGGTCCTTCGCGGGGTGGCTGCAGACGCTCGACAGCTCGACCGGGCGGCTCAACGAGCAGGTGGCACCGGTGGGGAGGGGCGTCCGGTTCGGGCAGCTCCTGGCCCTGCTGGGTCTCCGGACCGTCAGCGGCCTGCGCTGGGTCTTCTGGCTGGCCCTCGGTGTCCGTGTCGCCGACGCCCTCGGCTGGGAGGCAGCGGCGCTCGTGCCGCCGGCTCCGTGGTGGCTGCTGGGCCTCGTGTGGCTCGTGCTCGTTCTGCCGGCCGGTCGGCTCGCCCTCTCGGCACTGGTCGCCCGGGTGCTCCTGCGCGGGGTGCGCCCGGGCAGCCACCCGCGGGGAGGCGGGGTGCACTTCCGGCTCTGGCTCGCCGAGCGCTTCGCCGACGAGGCCGGGGCGGGCCTGGTCTCCGGCGCGGGTCTGGTGCGCTGGTACGCCCGCCTGCTCGGCTGCCGCGTCGGCCGGGGCACCGACCTGCACGCCATGCCGCCCGTCACGGGCCTGCTCACCCTGGGGGACGGCTGCGCCGTCGAGCCGGAGGTGGACCTGCAGGGCCACTGGGTCGACGGCGAGACGCTCCACGTCGGGGCCGTCGAGATCGGGGACCGGGCGCGCATCGGTGCCCGGTCCACCCTCGTCGGGGGCACCCGCATCGGGGCGGGCAGCGAGATCGCGCCCGGGTCGACCGTGTTCGGCGAGGTCCCGGCCGGCCAGCGGTGGTCCGGGTCGCCGGCCATCCGCACGGGGAAGGCCCGGGGCCCCTGGGCCGAGCCGCCCCGCTCCCGGCCGGTCTTCATCGCCCTCTACGCCCTGACCGGCGTGCTGATCTCCCTGCTGCCGCTGCTGGCGGTCGCGGTGGCCGGGCTCGTGCTGTGGCTGCCGCTCGCCGGGGCCGACTCGCTCGGCGAGGCCCTGGGCGCCGCGCTCCTGTGGCTCCCGCTTGCGGGGCTGGTGGGCTACCTGACCCTGGCGCTGCTCGTGCTCGTGCTGGTGCGGCTGGCCGGCGTCGGGCTCGAGGGCGGGTGCTACCCGACGCAAAGCCGTCGGGCGCTGCAGGCCTGGGCGACCCTGCGCCTCATGGACGAGGCCCGCACCTGGCTGTTCCCGATGTACGCCGGGGCCATCACGTCCTGGTGGCTGCGGGCCCTGGGCGCCCGCATCGGCAAGGACGCCGAGGCCTCGACCGTGCTGATGATCCCCCGCCTGACGCGGGTGGGAGCCGGGGCCTTCCTGGCCGACGACACCTTCATCGGCGGGTACGAGCTCGGGGGCGGCTGGCTGCGCGTCGAGCGGGTGAAGATCGGCCGCGGCGCGTTCGTCGGCAACTCGGGCATGACGGCGCCGGGTCGCAAGGTGCCCAAGGAGTCCCTCGTCGCGGTGCTCTCGGCCGCACCGCGACGCAAGAAGGCGAAGGCAGGTGCCTCCTGGGTGGGCTCGCCGCCGGAGAAGCTGCGCCGCGCCCCCTCCGAGGTGGACACCTCCCGCACCTACGCGCCGCCCTTCCGGCTGCGCCTCCTGCGCGCCCTGGTGGAGAGCTGCCGCGTGCTCGCGCTGCTCGCGCACCTCGTGCTGCACGTGCTCGGCGCCGCCGCGCTCTGCTGGGTCGCGGCCCGCTGGGGGTGGGCCGTCGCCGGGGCCTTCTCCGGGCTGGTGCTGCTGGCCTGCGGCCTGCTGGCGGTCGGGACCGCGCTGGTGGCCAAGTGGCTGCTGGTGGGGCGGTGGAAGCCGTCCGAGCACCCGCTGTGGTCCGGCATGGTCTGGCGCGGCGAGCTGGCCGACGCCTTCGTCGAGTCCGTCGCGGTGCCGTGGCTGCTCCGTGCGGTCCCGGGCACGCCCCTGCTGAACCTCTACTTCCGGGCCATGGGCGCCCGGGTCGGGCGCGGCGTGTGGTGCGAGACCTACTGGCTGCCGGAGCACGACCTCATCGAGCTCGGTGCCGGCGCGACGGTCAACCGGGGCTGCGTCGTGCAGACCCACCTCTTCCACGACCGCATCCTGGCGATGGACCGGGTGCAGCTCGCCGAGGGCGCGACGATCGGGCCGAACTCCGTGATCCTGCCCGCCTCGACCCTCGGCCGCGACGCGACCGTCGGCCCCGGCTCGCTCGTGATGCGCGGGGAGTCCGCGCCCGAGAAGACCCGGTGGGTCGGCAACCCCATCGGGCCGTGGGTGGAGGACTAGTCTTGACCGCTCCCGCGAACCCCTCTGCGGCAACCCCCTCGACGAACAGGCGTCCATGACCCACCCCGACCCGTATCTGCGCGCACACGGCGACACCCGCTACCGCGTCTCCCACTACGACCTCGCCCTCACCTACGCGGTGGCGAGCAACCGCCTCGAGGAGCGGGCGCGCCTGCACGTCGAGATCGCCGAGCCGACCAACCGCCTGCACGTCGACCTGCGGGGGCTGCAGCTCGGCTCCGCCAGCGTCGACGGCTCGCCGGTCAGGTACCGCCGTCGGGACGGTGGCTGGGCGATCAACGTCGGCGACCGCACCGTCGGCGAGCGCTTCGTCCTGGAGCTCAAGGTCTCGGGCAAGCCCCGACCGGTGCCCGGCGCCCACGGCGAGGCCGGGTGGGAGGAGCTCACCGACGGCTCGATGGTGGGCTCCCAGCCGCAGGGGGCGCCGTCCTGGTTCCCGTGCAACAACGACGCCGCGGACAAGGCCACCTACCGCATCGAGGTGCTCACCGACCCCGACTTCCACGTGGTGGCCAACGGCACCCGCACCGAGTGCACGCGCGAGGGGCGGCGCACCCGGTGGGTGTACGAGATGGAGCGGCCGATGTCGCCCTACCTGGCCACGCTGCAGGTCGGCCACTACGTCGAGACGGCGTGCGCGGCGGAGGTTCCCGTGACGATCGTGCACCCGTCGGGGGTGCAGGTCGGGGAGGGGACCGCGTTCGAGCACCAGGGGCGCATGGTGGACCACTTCACCGAGCTCTTCGGCCGCTACCCGTTCGCGCAGTACCGGGCGGTCGTCGTCGACGACGAGCTCGAGATCCCGCTGGAGGCCCAGGGCCTGAGTACCTTCGGGCGCAACTTCGTCGAGCCGGTCTGGGAGAACGAGCGCCTGGTCGCCCACGAGCTCGCGCACCAGTGGTTCGGCAACGCGGTCACCGGTGCGCTGCTGCAGGACATCTGGCTGAACGAGGGCTTCGCCTGCTACGCCGAGTGGCTGTGGTCCGACCACCGCTCCGAGTCGGACGACACGCCCACGGTCCAGGAGCAGGCCGCCTTCTACCACGCGAAGCTCGAGGACCTCGACGAGGGCGTGACCCTCGCCGAGCCCGGCATGGAGCTCATGTTCGACGACTGGGTGTACAAGCGCGGTGCGCTGACCCTGCACGCGCTGCGGGCCGTGGTCGGTGACGAGCTCTTCTTCCACCTGGTGCGCAGCTGGGTCCAGGTGCACGAGGGCGCCACCGGGTCCACCGCGCAGTTCGAGGCGCACTGCGTCGAGGCGGCAGGTGACCTCGGCGTCCGGGTGGCCGAGACGCTGCACGCCTGGCTGCACGAGCCCGAGCTGCCCGACCTTCCCGAGCTCGGCTGACGCTCAGGACCGGACGAGGCGGACCGCGGCCGGCGGGGTGACCGCCACCGCGACCACCTGCCCGTCGTGCTCGAGGTCGACCACCGTGCCGTCGGGTCCCTGCCGGACGGTGCCGTCCTTCCCGAGCCACACCGCGCGGGGGTCGGTGGACAGCCCCGTGCCGTGCGCCTTGAGCAGGGCCTCCTTGCGGACCCACAGGCGGGTGCGGGCGTCGTCGTCCGCACACCGTTCCCGGGGGTGGAGGGCGAGGTCGTCGAAGCCCTCGAAGGCGGCCGCGCCCGCGTTCTCGACGTCCACGCCCACGGCGGAGCCGACGCAGACCGCGACGACCGCCGGGCCGGGCGTGCGGGGGCGCGAGAGGGACACGAAGGTCTCGGCGGTGCCGAGGAGGACCGGGCGGCCGTGCTGGTCCGAGCCGCACCGGGGGCAGGCACGCGTCAGGGTCAGGCCCTCGACACCCGTCACGGCGGTGGCCAGCGCCAGCAGGGCTTCCTCGGCGTCCCCGGTGGTGCGCGCCAGATGGACCTCGGGCATGACCGAACCGTAGACCGCCCTGCAGGGGCTCAGTGCCGGCGCTGCTCGACCAGGCGCTCCACCGCGGCCACCGCCTCGTCCACGCTCGCCCCACCGGCCACGGCGTGACCGATCAGGTAGGTCGTCAACGGGCCGGCCACCTTGGTGACACCGTGCGCGGCCTCGCGCGTGACGTCCAGGAGCTGCCGGCTCGGGACGGGCGCGTCCACGCCCAGTGCGTCGGACAGGTCGTGGATCCAGCCGTCCAGGTCGACGGGGTCCTCGGCCACGGGGCCTCCTCTCCTGGGGCGTGCGGCGGGGTCAGCGTAGGTCCCCGCGCCCCGTGGGGCAGGTCGGCCCGGAGCGGCGTGGGAGGATCCCCCGATGGGCCGCATCACCGTCCGCCGACCGCTCCACCGCGTCCGGGGCGAGCAGGAGCCGCGCCGCGTCGTGGACACGCTGGCCGTCGAGGAGCCGCTGGAGATCCGCGTGGACGGGCGGCCGCTGGCGGTGACCATGCGCACTCCGGGGCACGACGTCGAGCTGGCGACGGGCTTCCTGGTCTCCGAGGGGGTGCTGCGGACGGGGTCCCACCTGCGTGCGGCGATCCACTGCGGCGGACCGGGCACCGGCGGCACCGAGGGCAACACCTACAACGTGCTCGATCTCGCGCTCGCCCCCGGCATCGCCCCGCCCGACCCGTCGGCCGAGCGGAACTTCTACACCACGAGCAGCTGCGGCGTCTGCGGGAAGGCCAGCATCGAGGCGGTGCACACGGTCTCGGTCCACGACGTCGCCGCCGACCCCGTGCGCCTGACGCCGCAGCTGGTCACCTCGCTGCCGGTGGCCCTGCGTGCGCAGCAGAAGGTCTTCGAGAGCACCGGCGGGCTCCACGCCGCCGGTCTCTTCGACGCCGCCAGCGGGGAGGCGCTCGTCGTGCGCGAGGACGTCGGCCGCCACAACGCGGTCGACAAGGTCGTGGGCTGGGCCGCCCAGCACGACCTCCTGCCGGCCACCGGGACGGTGCTGCAGGTCTCCGGGCGGGCCAGTTTCGAGCTCGTCCAGAAGGCGGTCATGGCCGGCATCCCGGTGCTGAGCGCGGTGTCCGCCCCGTCCTCGCTGGCCGCCGAGCTCGCGGAGGATCGTGGGCTCACCCTCATCGGCTTCGTGCGCGGTGAGTCGCTGAACGTCTACGCGCGGGCCGATCGCGTGCTGGACGACCTCGGTGGCGAGGGGGTCGTCGGGCCCCGGTAGTAGGATCCGGGCTCACCAGCGAGGCAGCCCCGGTCGGGTTCGGGAGGAGTGGGATGGCGCAGCAGACCCCTCGGCACCGACCGACCAATCTCATCGAGGAGCTCCTGGCCAACCCCGTGGAGCCCGCCTACGCCGAGGAGCACGCGCGCCGTCGGCGGGCTGGGCACGCGGGGTCCCCGCGCCGTGGGACCGGGAGAGTGGCCCTGACCCTCACCCTGCTCGTCATCGGTCTGCTGGTGGCGGTCGGCTACGTGGGCCTGCGGCCGGACGAGGTCGCCTCCTCACCTCGGGCGGAGCTCGCCGCCAGGCTGCAGGAGCGGCAGGACCTCTACCAAGAGCAGGCCGCCGCCCTGGACCGCGAGCAGCGCGCCGTCGAGGCCGAGCAGCAGTCGGTGCTGCGCAGCGGCGGGGACGAGGACGCCGCCCGGACGCTGGAGGCGCACGGCGTCGCCGCGGGAGCCACGGAGGTCGAGGGGGACGGCGTGCGCATCGAGCTCGACGACGCCCCCGGGGCGGACCCGCAGGAGCGCGTGGTGGCCGCCGACCTGCAGCGCACGGTGAACCTGCTGTGGGCCGCGGACGCCCGGGCCGTCAGCATCAACGACCACCGGCTCAGCTCCACCGCCGGCATCCGCTTCGCCGGCAAGGCCCTCGTGGTGGACTTCCGCGCCCTCGAGCGCCCCTACGTCATCGAGGCGGTCGGGCCCGCCGACCTGCCCGAGCGCTTCGACGAGCTCGGTGGGCCGGACCGTCTGGCGGCCCTGCGCGACGAGCTCGGCCTGCGCACCTCCTGGGAGCGCGCGAACGGCCTCACGCTGCCCGCCGACCCGACCCTGACCCTGCACCACGCCCGCCCCGTCACCGTGGAGTCGCCATGATCCCTGCCCTCGGACTGCTGCTCGGCATCGTGCTGGGCATCTGGCTCCAGCCCGACGTGCCCTGGTGGCTCGAGCCCTACCTGCCCATCGCGGTCATCGCCGCCCTGGACGCGGTCTTCGGCGGTGCCCGGGCCGCGCTGGACGGGATCTTCTCCGAGAAGGTCTTCGTGGTCTCGTTCCTGTCCAACGTGCTGGTCGCCGCGTTCATCGTGTGGATCGGCGACCAGCTGGGCGTGGGCTCGCAGCTGACCACGGGCGTGGTGGTCGTCCTGGGGCTGCGCATCTTCAGCAACCTCGCCGGCATCCGGAGGCACCTCTTCCATGCCTGAGCAGCCCGAGCGGACGCACCCCGCCTCGCAGGTGGCCGACGAGCGGCTGCAGGACGTGAGGCCCGACGGTGCCGCGCAGCAGGACGCGCACCGGCGGGGATGGCGCGTGTTCCGCGGCCGGGGGAGCCTGACCGCCGCCCTGCTGCTGGGCCTCCTGGGCTTCGCACTGTCCACCAGCTCGCTGGACCCGCAGCGCGGCGCGGTCCGGGAGCTCACCGAGGCGGAGATGGTCGAGCTGCTGCACGACGTGGAGCAGCACGACTCCGAGCTCGACGCCCAGCGCCGCGCGCTGGAGGAGCAGAAGGCCGAGCTGGCCGCCGGCCGGGACAGCTCGGCCGCCGAGCGGCAGGCCCGCGAGCGCAGCCAGGAGCTCGGGATCCTCGCCGGGGTGCTCCCTGCCGCCGGGCCGGGCATCCAGCTGACGATCCCGGGGGGCGAGGGCATCGGCGCCCCGGTGCTGCTGGACGCGGTGCAGGAGCTCCGGGACGCCGGCGCCGAGGCGATGGAGGTCAACGGGCACCGCGTGGTCGCCAGCAGCTCGTTCGTCGAGGACGCCGAGGGGCGGGTGGTCATGGACGGCGAGCGATTGGCCCCGCCCTACCGGTTGAAGGCGATCGGGCCGGGGGACACGATGGCCACGGCCATGCGGATCCCCGGCGGGATCGTCGAGTCGGCCAAGCAGGACGGCGCCTCGGTGACCGTCGTGACGCTGGACGAGGTGCGCGTCGAGTCGACGGTGCCGCTGCCGGAGTGACCGAGCGCGGTCGCCTGCGTGACCGCAGACACTAGGATTGCCCCACCATCACCCGAAGGAGCGCGATGAGCGACATGGAATACCCCAAGGACCTGCTGTACACGGACAAGCACGAGTGGCTCCGTGAGTCCGGCGACGGTGTCTACCGCGTCGGCATCACCGCCTACGCCCAGGACGCCCTCGGCGACGTGGTCTTCGTGACCCTGCCCGCGGTCGGTGACACCTTCGCGCGCGACGACGCGGCCGGTGAGGTCGAGTCGACCAAGTCCGTCAGCGACGTCTACGCCCCGCTGAGCGGCGAGGTCACCGCCGTCAACGATGCCCTGGACTCCGCTCCCGAGTCGATCAACTCCGACCCCTACGGTGAGGGCTGGATGTTCGAGATGAAGGTCTCCGAGGCCTCCGAGGTGGAGGAGCTCCTCGACGCCGAGGCCTACTCCGCGACGCTCGACTGAGCGTCCACCCCCTCACGACGGGTGCCCGGTGCGCCGGGCGCCCGTCGTCCACCACGTGAAAGGATCAGGCGCATGAGCACCACCCCGGAGGACAGTCCGCGCGTCCCGGGACCGGAGACGGCGCGCATCGACGTGTCGGACGGTGCCGTGCCCGTCGCCCAGTCGCGCACCACGAGTGCGCTCACCGACGAGGAGCTGCGGCTGATCGAGGCGCTGCGCCCGGGCACGGCGCTGCTGCTGGTTCCCAGCGGCCCGTCGGCCGGCGCCCGGTACCTGCTGGACCAGGAGAACACCACCGTCGGTCGCGCCGCGGAGCAGGACATCCTGCTGGACGACGTGACGGTCTCCCGGCACCACGCGCGCTTCGTCGCGGTCGGCGGAGGCTTCCAGGTGGTGGACTCCCGCTCCACGAACGGCACCTACCTGAACGGTGAGCCGGTCGAGGCGGCCGAGCTCGCCGAGGGCGACGTCGTGCAGATCGGCAAGTTCCGGCTGACCTTCCACCCCGCGAGCGCCCCTGCCGCATGACGGGCGCGGGTCAGCACACGATCGGACAGGTGGTCCGGGCCCTCTCGGAGGAGTTCCCCGACCTGACGATCTCCAAGATCCGCTTCCTGGAGGGCAAGGGGCTCATCAACCCGGAGCGGACCCCCTCGGGCTACCGCATGTTCTCCGACACCCAGGTGGACCGCCTGCGCTTCATCCTGACCTCCCAGCGCGACCGCTTCTGGCCGCTGCGGGTGATCGCCGACGCTCTGGACCAGATGGACCGCGGGCTGGCCGTCGACCTCGACGCCCCGGCCCCCGGCCGCCCCGCGCCGCCGCCGCAGGGCGCCCTGCCGTCGGCCTCCGCCCCGGCGGTGCAGGCCGCCGACTTCGCCTCCTCGGACGAGTCGGTGCGCGTGAGCCGGTCCGAGCTCTGCCGCAGCGCCGGGGTGGAGCCGTCCCTGCTGGACGACATGTCCTCCTTCGGCCTCGTCCACGCCGACCGGGACGGCTGGTACACCTCCTACGACGTGGAGATCGCCCGGGCCGTGGGCACCTTCGCCGAGTTCGGCCTGGAGCCGCGTCACCTGCGCATGTTCCGCCTCACCGCCGACCGCGAGGCCGCCCTGGTGCAGCAGACGCTCACCGCCTTCCGCCCGGCCCCCGAGGAGCGGGAGAGGCGGCGTGGCCAGCTGGCCGCCGCCTGCCTCTCACTGCACGTCGCCCTGGTGCGCGCCGAGCTGGGCTGACGTCCTGGAATGTCCTCACCCTCGACGTCAGGGTGAGGTGGCGAGGTCCCCGTGGGCCGTCTCGGCGTGGCGACGTTGCCGCCCCCGGGGCGGCGCAGTACGGTCCCCGGTGTGACGACCAAGCCGCCCGCACAGGGCTTCCCGGGGGAGCAGGACCCGCTGTTCAAGGACCCGTCGGCTGCCGCGCGGGACGCGCTCGGCTACCGCGGGCCGCAGGCCTGTGCCGCTGCCGGCGTCACCTACCGCCAGCTCGACTACTGGGCCCGCACCGGCCTGCTGCGCCCCAGCGTGCGCGGCGCGACCGGCTCCGGCTCGCAGCGGCTCTACTCCTTCCGCGACATCGTCGTGCTGAAGATCATCAAGCGCCTGCTCGACACCGGCGTCTCCCTGCAGCAGATCCGGGTCGCGGTCGAGGCCGTGGCCGACCGGGGCGCCGACGACCTCGCCTCGCTGACCCTCATGTCCGACGGCGCCTCGGTCTACGAGTGCACCAGCGACGACGAGGTGATCGACCTGGTGCGCGGTGGACAGGGCGTCTTCGGCATCGCGATCTCCAGCGTGTGGCGCGAGGTCGAGGGGAGCCTCGAGGAGCTGCCCGGGGCGAACGCCCGCGAGCAGGTCGTCGACGAGCTCGCCGCCCGACGGGCCCGTCGCGGCGCCTGACGCACTCGGCAGCCGGCACGTGACGTAATAGACTCCCCGTGCCGTCGACCCCGTGGGGGAGAGTCCCGCAGCGGGACGCCGAAGGAGCAACCTCCCCGGAATCTCTCAGGCGCACGGACCCCGTGGGCGAGGCAACTCTGGCCGGCCCCTGCGCCCACAGAGGGGGAGCTGACCAGACCCACGCAGCGACGCGAGGAGGAACCATGGTTCCCGACGGCACCACCCCGACCCCCGCCCACGAGGCCACGGAGGCACCGGTCTTCGATGCCAGCGACGAACTGGCCCCGCACCACGAGCCGGACTTCGTCCGCCGCCACATCGGCCCCCGCGCCGAGGACGTCGAGCACATGCTGGGGGTGGTCGGCCAGCCGTCGATGGACGCGATGATCTCCGCGGCCGTGCCCGGAGGGATCCAGGGTGACGAGCAGCTCACCATGACCGCGGCCCCCACCGAGCAGGCCGCCACCGCCGAGATGCGCGCCTACGCCGAGCGCAACACCGTCGCCCGCTCGATGATCGGCCTGGGCTACTACGGCACCCACACCCCGCCGGTCATCCTGCGCAAGATCCTGGAGAACCCGGCCTGGTACACGGCCTACACGCCGTACCAGCCGGAGATCTCCCAGGGCCGCCTCGAGGCGCTGCTGAACTTCCAGACGATGTGCGCCGAGCTCACCGGCCTCACCACCGCCGGCGCCTCCCTGCTCGACGAGGGCACCGCCGTCGCCGAGGCGATGACGGTCATGCGCCGCACGGCCAAGGTGGGTGCCAAGGACAACAGCGCCGTGCTGCTGCTCGACTCCGGCCTCATGCCGCAGTCCATCGCCCTGACCCAGACCCGCGCCAAGCCGCTGGGCATCCCGGTGGTCGTCGCCGACCTCACCGGGGTGGACTCGGTGGACGCCCTGCGCGCCGCCGCCGGCGACCGTGACGTCTTCGGCGTGATCGTCCAGTACCCCGCGGTCGACGGTGCCGTGCGCGACTGGGCTACCCTGACCGAGGTCGCGCACGAGGCCGGCGCGCTGGTGACCGCCGCGGCCGACCTGCTGGCCCTCACCCTGCTCACCCCGCCCGGGGAGTGGGGTGCCGACGTGGCCGTGGGCACCACGCAGCGCTTCGGTGTGCCGATGGGCTTCGGTGGCCCGCACGCCGGGTACATGGCCGTCCGTGAGGGCCTGGAGCGCACCCTGCCCGGCCGACTCGTCGGGGTCTCCAAGGACGCGGAGGGCCAGGTGGCCTACCGCCTGGCCCTGCAGACGCGCGAGCAGCACATCCGCCGCGAGAAGGCGACCTCCAACATCTGCACCGCGCAGGTGCTGCTGGCGGTCATCGCCTCGATGTACGCGGTCTGGCACGGCCCGCAGGGCCTGCGCTCCATCGCGCGCGACGTCCACGGCAAGACCCGTCGCCTGGCCGGCTCGTTGACCGGCGCGGGGCTCGAGGTCCTGCACCGGGACTTCTTCGACACCCTCGCCGTCCGCGTGCCGGGCAAGGCCGGCAGCATCGTGGCCGCCGCCCGCCGCGAGGGCGTGCTGCTCTGGAAGCAGGACGAGGACACTGTGCTGGTCAGCGTCGACGAGACGACGCTGGACACCGACCTGCAGGTGGTGGCCGAGGCCTTCGGCGTCTCTCTGGCCGACCGCCTGGGCCCGGCGCTGGATCTCACCTGGCCGGAGAACCTGCAGCGCACCAGCGACTTCCTGACCCCCGAGGTCTTCCACCTGTACCGCTCGGAGACCCAGATGCTGCGCTACCTGCGCGAGCTCTCCGAGCGCGACTACGCGCTGGACCGCGGCATGATCCCGCTGGGCTCCTGCACCATGAAGCTCAACGCCACCACGGCGATGGAGCCGATCACCTGGCCGGAGTTCGCCGAGCTCCACCCGTTCGCCCCGGCCGAGCACTCCGAGGGCATCCGCGCCCTCATGGACGAGCTCGCCCAGTGGCTGTGCGACATCACCGGCTACGCCGCGGTCTCGCTGCAGCCGAACTCCGGCGCGCAGGGCGAGCTGGCCGGCCTCATGGCCATCCGCGCCTACCACGCCTCGAAGGGCCAGGAGCACCGCGACGTCTGCCTGATCCCGGCCTCGGCCCACGGCACCAACGCGGCCTCGGCCGTCATGGCGGGCATGAAGGTCGTCGTCGTGAAGACCGCCCCCGGTGGCGACATCGACATGGAGGACCTGCGGGCCAAGATCGACGAGCACGGCCAGAAGCTGGCCGCGATCATGGTCACCTACCCCTCCACGCACGGCGTGTTCGAGGAAACCATCAGCGACCTGTGCGCGATGGTGCACGACGCCGGCGGTCAGGTCTACGTCGACGGTGCCAACCTCAACGCCCTCATCGGCGTGGCCCGCCCGGGCCGGTTCGGCTCCGACGTCAGCCACCTGAACCTGCACAAGACCTTCACCATCCCGCACGGTGGCGGCGGCCCGGGCGTCGGTCCGATCGGCGTCCGGGAGCACCTGGCGCCCTTCCTGCCCAACCACCCGCTCGTGGAGCAGGCCGGTCCCGCCACCGGTGTCGGACCCATCGCGGCCGCGCCGTGGGGCTCGGCGAGCATCATGCCGATCCCGTGGGCGTACATCCGCATGATGGGCTCGGCCGGTCTGCGTCGCGCCACCCGCGTGGCCGTCCTGTCGGCCAACTACCTGGCCAAGCGCCTGGACGAGCACTACCCGGTGCTCTACACCGGTCAGGATGGCCTGGTGGCCCACGAGTGCATCCTCGACCTGCGCCAGATCACCAAGGACACCGGTGTGACCGTCGACGACGTGGCCAAGCGCCTCATCGACTACGGCTTCCACGCACCGACCATGTCCTTCCCGGTGGCCGGGACGCTCATGGTCGAGCCCACCGAGTCCGAGTCGCTGGCCGAGCTCGACCGCTTCGTCGACGCGATGGTGGCGATCAAGGCGGAGATCGACCAGGTCGGGCAGCAGCAGGACGCGGACGACTCGGTCCTGCGCCACGCGCCCTACACGGCCCGGTCGATGGCGGGGGAGTGGCCCTACTCCTTCACCCGCGCCGAGGCCGTGTACCCGGCCGGCGTGAACCCGGCCACCAAGTACTTCCCGCCGGTGCGCCGCATCGACGGGGTGTACGGCGACCGCAACCTCATGTGTTCCTGCCCGCCGGCGGAGGCCTTCGAGGACTGAGCCCGGCGCCCGTCGGTGTGACCCACGCCGGGGCCGGTGACCGTGCGGTCGCCGGCTCCGGCGTGTTTTCATGGTCCACCACACCGCGAAAGGGGCACGGCCATGGGTGCTGAGGTCGAGAAGACGGAGTACTCGGCGGAGGATCGCATGCGCTTCCGCGAGGAGGTGGGCAACGAGCTGGAGACCTTCGCGTGGCTGCTCGCCCACGCCTCGTTCGACGCGACCTTCCCCAAGATCGGTCTGGAGCTGGAGCTCAACCTGGTCGACGACGACATGCAGCCCGCGCTGAGCAACGACGCCGTGCTCGACGAGTTGGGTGAGCACTTTCAGTCCGAGCTCGCGCGCTTCAACATCGAGGTGAACGTCGCCCCGCGGCCGATGGCCACCGGTGCCTCCCCGACGCTGGAGCACGTGGTGCGCGGGCACCTGCAGGAGGCCCAGGACGCCGCCGAGCGCGCCGGCTGCCACATGATGGCCGTCGGCATCCTGCCCACCCTCCGCGAGGAGCACCTGCAGGGGGAGTGGATCTCCGGCGGGGCCCGGTACACGGCGCTGGAGAAGGCCGTCCTGCGCGAGCGGGGCGAGGACGGGGTGCTCGATATCGAGGGACCCACCGGGGAACGTCTGCGCCAGCAGGTCAGCGACCTCGCCCCGGCCGCCGCGTGCACCTCGCTGCAACTGCACCGGCAGGTGTCGCCGGAGAAGTTCGCGCCCTTCTGGAACGCGGCGCAACTGGTGGCGGCCGTCCAGGTGGCGATCGGTGCCAACTCGCCCTTCCTGTTCGGGCGCCGGCTGTGGGCCGAGACGCGCGTCCCGCTGTTCGAGCAGACGATCGACACGCGCACCCCCGAGCTGCGCAACCAGGGCGTCGCCTCCCGGGCCGTCTTCGGCCGGGACTGGATCTCCTCGCCGGTGGACCTGTTCCGGGAGAACATCGGCTCCTACCCGGCGCTGCTGCCCGAGCTGTTCGAGCTGCCGCCCACCGAGGGCGGACCGACCAGCGAGAGCCCCGGCGACGCCAAGGGGCGTGCCCCCGAGCTGCCGCGCCTGATGCTGCACAACGGCACCGTCTGGCGGTGGAACCGGGGCATCTACGACGTGGTCGACGGCGTGCCCCACCTGCGCGTGGAGAACCGCGTGCTCCCGGCCGGGCCGACCGCCGCGGACACGCTGGCCAACTGCGCGCTGTACTACGGCCTGGTGCGCACACTGGTGGACACCTCCCCGTCGCCCTGGGTCGGGTTCGCGCACGCCGAGGCCGAGCGGAACTTCTACGCCGCGGCCGAGCACGGCATCGAGGCCGAGCTCGCGTGGCCCGGCGTCTCGGGGAAGATCCCGGTCACCGAGCTGGTCAGCGAGCACCTGCTGCCGCTGGCCCGAGCCGGTCTGCTGGCCGGCGGCACCACCGAGGAGGACGCGGACACCTACCTGGGCACCATCCGACGCCGCTGCGAGAAGCGCACCAACGGCGCCACCTGGCAGGTGCGGACGGTGGAGGCGCTGGAGGCCGCGGGCGCCGATCGGGACGAGGCGCTGCAGGAGATGAGCCGGCTGTACTGGCAGCACAACGCCACCCACCAGCCCGTGGACACCTGGCCGGTGCCCTGAGGGCGGAGCGGGACCGGGCGCCGGCTCAGGGCACCTGGTTCCAGTGCTGGATGGTCGGGGTGTCGCGGTGGTGGCCCAGCACGCAGAGGCTGCCGGCCTCGAACTCCAGTGCATCGGCCAGGTACGGCGTCTGCCGCAGGTAGACCGCCGTCAGGACGCGCAGGTGGTGGCCGTGACCGACCAGCAGCACGTCCCCGGTGGCCAGGTGCGGCCAGACGTGGCCCAGCACGCGGCTGGCGCGCGCGGCCACCATCTCCACGGTCTCACCGGGGGTGTCGCCGGGCGGGACGCCGTCGAAGACGGTCCACCCGGGGCGGCCCTCCTCCCTGGCCTGTGAGGTGGTGCGGCCCTCCTCGGCCCCGTAGTCCCACTCGGCGAGGTCGGCGTCCAGCGCGTCGGGGACGACGCCGGCCAACCGGGCCGTCTCGGCCGCCCGCTGCAGCGGGGAGCAGCGCACGTGGACCAGGTCGTACTCGGCGAGCAGGGTGGGCAGTCCGCCGGCGCGCTCCCGGCCGACGTCCGTCAGCGGCAGGTCGGTCAGCCCGGTGTGCCGCCCGGTGCGGGACCACTCGGTCTCCCCGTGGCGGACCAGCAGCAGGCGCCCCCGCCCGGGCTCGGTGGGGCGCATCTCGACCGGCTCGTCGCGCACGAAGCGGCCCAGCTCCGCAGCGGTCCGGGACGCGTCGCCCGGTGCCCCGTCGACCGTGCCGAGCGGAGGGGCGAACGGCTCTGGCGTGGCGTCGGTCACGGGCTGCTCGGTGGGCGAGGCGGTGTCCGGTGCGTCATCCATGTACGGCAGGCTATGCCCCATGAGCACGCAGTCCTCCGGTCAGGCCAGTCCCCGGTCGGTGCGCCTCGAGCGCACCGACTTCGCCACCTTCACCGTGACCAACGAGCGCGGTGCCTCGATCACCATCGGGGACGGGCGCGACGCGGACTTCACGCCGGTCGAGCTGCTGCTCGCCGCCGTCGCCGGGTGCTCGGCGATCGACGTCGACTTCATCACCGCCAAGCGCTCGGAGCCGGAGCACTTCGCGGTGGAGGCGCGCGGCACCAAGGTGCGCGACGAGCACGGCAACCACCTGACCGACGTGTCCGCCGACTTCGACGTCGCCTTCCCGCAGGACGACGACGGCCGGCGGGCGGACGAGGTGCTGGCCCACGCCGTGGCGACCTCCCGCGACCGGCTCTGCACCGTCAGCCGCACGGTCGCGCTGCCCACCCCGGTGGAGTTCACGCTCACCGACGGGCGGGCGGTGGAGTGAGTCGCCGGCTCCGTCTCGCCGACGCGCTCACCATCGGCCTGGCGGCCATGGTGGGCGCCGGGGTGTTCGGGGTGTGGGGACCCGCAGCCCGCGCCGCCGGCCCCTGGCTGCTCGCCGCGCTGGTGGTGGCCGCCGTCGTGGCCTGGTGCAACGCGAGCTCCAGCGCCCAGCTGGCGGCCCGGTACCCCGGCGCCGGCGGCACCTACCTCTACGGCCGTGAGCGGCTGGGGCCCTTCTGGGGCTACCTCGCCGGCTGGTGCTTCAGCATCGGCAAGACGGCCTCCTGCGCCGCCATGGCGATGGTGGCCGGTGCCCACCTCTGGCCCGGCCACGAGCGACTGGTGGGGGTGCTGGTCGTCCTGGCGCTCACCGCGGTCACCTTCGGCGGCGTTGTGAAGTCCGCCCTGGTGGCCCGGGTCGTGGTCGCCCTGGTGGTCGTCGGCATCCTCGTGACGCTCGCGCTCTCCTGGGTGTTCACGCCCGACCCCACGCTGTGGACGGCCGGGGTGGACGTGCCCGAGCCCCCGGGGAGCCCGACGGTCGGGGGCGTCCTGCAGGCGGCCGGGCTCATCTTCTTCGCCTTCGCCGGCTACGCGCGCATCGCGACGCTCGGGGACTCCGTCGTCGACCCCCGCCGCACCATCCCGCGCGCCATCAGCTGGGGGCTGACTATCACGCTGGTGCTCTACACGCTGGTGGCGGTGACCCTGCTGGGCCGTCTGGGCACCGCCGGCACGGTCGCCAGCGAGGCCCCGCTGCGCGACCTCGCCGGCGGCGTCTCGACCTGGTGGGCCGTGGTGATCGGCGTGCTGGCCGGGCTCGCCGCGGTCGGCTCGCTGTGGGCGCTGCTGCTCGGCGTGGGGCGCACCCTCATGGCGATGGGGGAGGAGCGCGACCTGCCCGCCGCCCTCGGGGTGACCGCCACCGCCGCCACCGGTGAGAAGGTGCCCCGCGTCGCCGAGCTCGTGGTGGCCGCGGCCGTCGTGCTGCTGGTGCTCGTGACGGACCTGCGCGGCGCCATCGGGTTCTCCAGCTTCGGGGTGCTGCTCTACTACGCCGTCGCCAACGCCTCGGCCTTCACGCTGCGCCGCGAGTGGTCCGCGGGCTGGGTCGTCCCGGTCGTCGGGCTGGTCGGCTGCCTCGCCCTGGTGTTCAGCCTCCCGACCGCCAGCATCATCGGTGGACTGGTGCTCGTCGCGGTCGGCCTGGTCCTGTGGTTCGTCCGGCGCGACGTCCCGCGCCGGGGCGGCTCCGCGGGTGGTGCCGTGCGCAGCGCCCCGGCCGCGGGCTCCTCCCGGGTCAGGCCTCCTCGTGGTGGTCCGGATCCCCGTCGAACAGCCGACCGTCCGGTCGGGCGAGCGCGGTGATCGCCCGCACCTCGTCCTCGGTCAGGGCGAAGCCGAACAGGTCCAGGTTCGACCGCTGACGCTCCGGGGTCGCCGACTTCGGGATCGGCAGCACACCCCGCTGCAGGTGCCAGCGCAGGATCACCTGGGCCGGCGTGACCCCGTACCGCTCGGCCGGGCCGGCCACCTCGGGTGCGTCGTAGCGGGCGCGGCGCTTGCCCAGCGGGCTCCAGGCCTCGGTGAGGATGCCGCGCTCGGCGTTCGCGGCGAGCATCTCCTCCTGCGGGAAGGAGGGGTGCAGCTCGATCTGGTTGACCGCCGGGGTGACCCCGACCGACCGGATGATCCGGTCCAGGTGGTGGGCGTGGAAGTTGGAGACGCCGACGCTGCGGGTCAGGCCGCGCTCGCGGGCCGTCACCAGCCCCTCCCACGCGTACTCGAACTCGCCCTGCGACGGGTTCGGCCAGTGGATGAGAACCAGGTCGACGTGGTCGGTGCCCAGTCGGCGCAGGGACTCCTCGAGGCTCTGCGCCGCGCGGCGGTGGTCCCGGCCGGGAACCTTGGTGACCAACCGGATCTCGTCGCGGTCGATGCCGGAACCGGTCACCGCGCGCCCGACCTCCTCCTCGTTGCCGTAGCTCACTGCTGTGTCGAGCAGCCGGTACCCGGCGTCGAGGGCGTGGCGCACGGCCGAGACACCCTCCTCACCGGTGAGCTGGTAGGTGCCGAGCCCGACGAGCGGCAGCCGGGTGCCGTCCTCGAGCGTGTGCGTGGCGTGGGCGCTCAGGTTCTCCATGCCCTGACCCTAGACGCCGCCGGTGCCGGCGGGCCGACCCTCGCCGCCGGCGCCGGGCCGGTCCTTGCCCGCTGACCGGGTCGGTGTGCCCTGCCAGCACCGCCCCGCACGGGCACACTAGGTTTGCCCCATGAGCCACGCCACGGACGCCAGCCCCACCTGGCAGCTACTTGACGCCGCGACGCAGGGCCTCCCCGCACCGGTGGGGGCGGTCCGCTGGTCCGCGGTGGAGCGCAACCTGACCCGCTTGGTCGAGGCCGCCGACGGGTTGCCGGTGCGCGTGGCCAGCAAGAGCATCCGCTGCCGTGCCGTCCTGGAGCACGCCCTGCGCCACCCCGGTGTGCGGGGCGTCATGGCCTTCACGCTGCCCGAGGCGATCTGGCTCGCCCGCACCGGCACCAGCGACGACCTGCTCGTCGCCTACCCCACGGCCGACGTGGCCGGACTCGACGCCCTGGTCTGCGACGAGGAGCTCGCCCGCGCCATCACCCTCACCGTCGACGCCCCGGCGCACCTGGCCGTCATCGCCGCGGCCCGGGCCCGCACCGGGGGCACGGCCACGGTCCGGGTCGTGCTCGAGGCCGACGTGTCCCTGCGCGGTGGACCGGTCTCCATCGGCCCGCAGCGCTCCCCGCTCCACGGGCCGGAGGCGATCCGTCGCGCCGCCGAGCAGGTGGTGGCCGAGCCCGGTGTCGAGCTGGTCGGGCTGCTGACCTACGAGGGCCACGTCGCCGGCGTGCAGGACCTGCCCATCCCGGGCGACCGCGGCGACGCGGCCTACCGGTGGGTGGTCACGCGCATGCAGCAGGTCGCCCGGCGCCGGCTACCCGGGCAGCGTCGCCACGTCGTCGA
Organism: Kytococcus sp. Marseille-QA3725; assembly: GCF_054950055.1. Classification (NCBI taxonomy): domain Bacteria; kingdom Bacillati; phylum Actinomycetota; class Actinomycetes; order Micrococcales; family Kytococcaceae; genus Kytococcus; species Kytococcus sp. Marseille-QA3725. Next base: position 691,632 of record NZ_JBUCLA010000001.1, read on the forward strand.
GGCGCTCGCCGACGTGCTCGGCCACGCCCCGGAGCTGGTCAACGGCGGGGGGACCGGCTCGGTGGGCTGGTCGGCCACGGATCCCGTGCTCACCGAGGTCACGGTCGGCTCCGGCATCCTGGTGGGCCACCTCTTCGACCGCTACCGGTCGATCGATCTCGAACCGGCCCTCGGCATCGGGCTGGACCTCGTCCGCACCCCCGGTCCCGACGTCGTGACCGTCCTGGGCAGCGGCTGGGTGGCCACGGGGGAGCAGCGCCCCGACCGGCTGCCGCTCCCGGTGCACCCGCCCGGCCTGGCGCTCACCGCCACCGAGGCCGCCGGCGAGGTGCAGACCCCGCTCACCGGGGCCCGGGCCGCGCGGGCGGCCGGGCACCCGCTGGCCGTCGGCGACCGCGTGTGGATGCGCCACGCGAAGTCGGGCGAGCCCGCCGAGCGACTGGACGAGTACGTGCTGGTGCAGGACGACGGCACCACCGAGACCGTGCCCACCTACCGTGGCGAGGGAAAGGCCTTCCTGTGACGACGACCCAGCCCACCGGCTTCCGCACCTGGTCCGGCAGCGTGGAGGTGCCCGAAGCACCCCGTGCCACTGCCGACGGGGTGGAGGAGGTCGTCGAGTCCGTCCGCTCTTCCGTGCGCGAGGGCCGTCCCATCCATCCGGCCGGCAGCGGTCACTCGTTCACCGGCGTCGCGGCACCGCGACGCGGTGGCACCGCCCCGGCCGGCCGCACGCTGGCCCTGACCGGCCTGCAGGGGGTCGTCGACGACTCCCGCGCCGACGAGGGACTGCTCACCCTGGCCGCTGGCACCCCCCTGCACGCCCTGCCGGGGGTCCTGGCGCCCTACGGCCTCGCCCTGGAGAACATGGGGGACATCGACCGGCAGACCCTGGCCGGTGCCGTCTCCACCGGCACGCACGGCACGGGGCTGGCGTTCGGCGGTCTGGCCACGCAGGTGCGCGGCCTGACCCTCGTCGACGGTCGTGGTGAGCTGCACCGCCTGGAGGAGGACGACCCGCGCCTGGCCGGGGCGGTCGTCGGTCTGGGTGCCCTCGGCGTGGTGGTCGACCTGACCCTGCAGCTGGTGCCCGCCTACTGCCTCGACCTGCAGGTCGACCGCCAGCCGATCGACGACGTCTTCGGTCGGTGGGGTGAGCACTCCGCGGCGCACGACCACTTCGAGGCCTTCTGGTTCCCGCACCACCCGCGCGCGATCACCAAGGCGACCGCACGCCGTCCCGCCGACACCGAGACGGTCGACCGCGGGTGGTGGGGCGAGAAGGTCGTCGACCGGGTCGTGTCGAACGTCGGCCTGGCCGCCCTCGCCCGCGCGACCGACCTCTTCCCGAACGCCGCCCGTCGCCTCAACCGCACCTTCGGGGGGCTCAGCCCCTACCGCGTCTGCGGGCCGTCCCACCGGGTCTTCGTGAGCAGCCGGACGGTACGCTTCCGCGAGATGGAGTACGCCGTGCCGCTGGCCGACCTGCCCGCCGTCATGGCCGAGGTCGAGGCCGTGGTCCGGCGCCGTCGCTGGCCGGTCGGCTTCCCGCTGGAGATCCGCTCCAGCGCCGGGGACGACCTGTGGCTGTCCACCTGCCACGGCGGCCCGCGCGCGTACGTCGCGGTCCACACGGTGCACGCCGACGGCCGGGCGCGGGCCTGGTTCGCCGAGCTCGAGCGCATCCTGGTGGCCGCCGGCGGGCGCCCGCACTGGGGGAAGATGCACCGCCTCGAGGCCGCCGAGCTGGCCGGCCTCTACCCGCGGATGGAGGACTTCCGCACGCTGCGCCGCGAGCTCGACCCGGACGGCCTGTTCGCCAACGAGTACACCGACCGCGTGCTGGGCCCCGTCACTGGATGACGCGCAGCAGGCGCTCCTTCAGCCGGCCGTGGGGCGGGTAGGCCACCCGCATCGTGTCCGGTGCCAGCGGCTTGTCCAGCACCGACCGCTCGTGGGTGAAGGTCCGGATGGACGCCTCGCCGTGGTAGTTGCCCATGCCGCTGGCGCCGACCCCGCCGAAGGGGAGGTCCGGCACGGCCACGTGGGCCACCGGCAGGTTGATGCCGACGCCGCCGGAGCGGGTGCTGGCCAGCCAGAGGTCCTGCTCGGTCCGGTCGTCGGTGAACAGGTACAGCGCCAGCGGTGACGGGCCGGCGTTCACCAGCTCGATGGCGGCGTGCACGTCGGTCACCGGGACGATCGGCAGCACGGGGCCGAAGATCTCCTCGGCCATGGCCGGGTGGTCCGGGGCCACGTCGGTGAGCACGGTGGGGGAGAGATAGCGCTCGGCGAGGTCCACCTCGCCACCGACGGCGGCACCCTCCACCATCGGGGCCAGCCGTCGCGCGTGGTCGTCGTTGACGATGCGGCCGTAGTCGCCGCTGGTGCGAGGGTCGGCTCCGAACATCTCGGTGATCGCCCGCTGCAGCTCGGGCACCAGCGCCGCCTGCACCTCGGGCGTGCACAGGACGTGGTCAGGGGCCACGCAGGTCTGGCCGGCGTTCGTGAACTTGCCCCACACGATGCGGCGGGCCGCGGCACGCAGGTCGGTGTCCTCACCCACCCAGGTGGGGGACTTGCCGCCGAGCTCCAGGGTCACCGGGGTGAGGTGCTCGGCCGCCGCGCGCATCACGATGCGGCCGACCCGCTCGCCGCCGGTGTAGAAGACGTGGTCCCACGGCTGCTCCAGCAGGGCGGTGGTCTCCGGCACGCCGCCGGTCACCACCTGCACCACCTCCGGGTCCAGGTAGCGCGGCACCAGCCGGACCAGCGCCTCGGCCGTCGCCGGGGCCAGCTCGCTCGGCTTGAGCACCACCGTGTTGCCACCGGCGAGCGCCCCGACCAGCGGCATGAGCACGAGGTTGACCGGGTAGTTCCACGGCCCGATGACCAGCACCGTCCCCAGCGGCTCCCGGCGCACCCGTGCGCGGGCGGGGCGGAAGGCCAGCGGCACGCTGGCCCGACGGGGCGCCAGCCAGCGCTCCAGGCGGTCGAGCACGTGGTCGATCTCGGCGACCACCACCGAGAGCTCGGTGGTGCGGGCCTCCACCGCGGACTTGCCGAGGTCGGCCTGCAGCGCCGCGAGGAGCTCGGGCTCGCCCTCCTGCACCAGCCGGCGCAGGGCCTGCAGCTGCTCGCGGCGGGCGTCCAGCTCGCGCAGTCGGCCGGTCTGCCAGGTCTCCCGGGCCAGCCGGTGGGCGTCACGGGCCGACTGCTGCGGGGGGTTCTCGTCGGGCGTCGTCATACCCCCAGCCTAGGCGGCGTCAGCCGGCGGACGACACGAGCACCCGGGCCCCCACGCGGTCCACGGGGAGGGCGTGCAGCTCCCAGCCCCAAGGATGGTCGGTGAGGTGCGCCTGCAGGGCCACGGCGGTGCCGGCCGCGGGGGCGACGACCAGCAGGGTCGGCCCGGCGCCGCTCACGCAGCTGGCCGCGGCGCCGCTCTCGCGAGCGACCCGGTGGATGTCGGCCACCCCGGGGACGAGGGCCTCCCGGTAGGGCTGGTGCAGCCGGTCGTCCATCGCCTCACCGAGCAGTTCCACCCGCCCCGTGGCCAGGGCCGCCACCAGCAGGGCGCTGCGGGCGGCGTTGTGCACCGCGTCGCCGTGGGGGACCCGGTCGGGCAGAGCCCCGCGGGCCGCGGCCGTCGAGACCGGGTGGTCGGGCACCAGCAGGAGCAGGTCCGGCATCGAGCCCTCGGGCACGGGCACCGGCAGGCTGTCGACGCCACGCCCGGTCATCGCCGAGACGACGACGCCGCCGAGCACCGCGGGGGCCACGTTGTCCGGGTGGCCCTCCACCAGGGTGGCCAGCCGCACGTGCTCGGTGGCGTCCCAGTCCCGGTCGTGCAGCACCCCGGCGGCCACCACGGCCCCCACGATGCAGGTGGCCGACGAGCCGAGCCCGCGCGACTCGGGCACCTCGCCCTCGACGGTGCAGGCCACCGACAGCGGCGTGATGCCGTGCTCGGCGCAGGCCCGCTCGTAGGCGGCCGCGACGAGGTGGTCCTCCGCCCGGGAGCGCTCCGGGGCGTCCTCGTCCACCACGGTCAGCTTCACCCGGTTGCGGAGCTCCAGCGCCACGCCCAGGGCGTCGAACCCGGTGCCCAGGTTGGCCGAGGTCGCCGGCACGCTGACCGTGACGGACCCGCGCGCTCCGGTCATCGGTGCAGGACCTCCTCGATGACGGCGGGGACGTCGGGCACCTCGACGACGCGCTCGTGCAGCACCGAGGCGTCACGGAGCCCGGCCAGCCCGGCCGGTGCGCCGCGCTCGTCGGCGGCCCGGGCAGCCAGGTGCACCAGGCTCTCGAACTCGTCCGGGTCCGCCTCGTGCCCGAGCGCCGCGAGCACCGCCGGGGCGAACTTGTAGGGGCTGGCCGTGGCGGCCACGAGCGCCGGGCGCCGCTCGGGCCGGTCGCCCCCGGTCAGCTCCCCGTCCCGGTACTGCTGCAGCACCGACAGTGCCACCGCGGTGTGGGGGTCCACCAGGGCGCCGTGGGCGGAGTGCACCTCGCGCAGGGTCGTCGCGGCCCGCTCGGTCGTCGCGGTGCCCGCCACCACCGGGGCGTCACCGGCGGTGGGCAGCTCGCCCCAGTCGAAGTGCCGGTCCTGCGCGAGCGCCTCCATGGCCGTGCGCACGCGCTCGGTGTCCCGGCCGCTGAGGTCGTGCAGGTACCGCTCCAGGTTGCTGGAGACGAGGATGTCCATGGAGGGGGAGTCGGTGCGGACGAGCTCGCGCCGCGCGTCGTATGTGCCGGTGGCGAAGAAGTCGGCCAGCACCTTGTTGTCGTTCGTGGCGCACAGCGTCGCGCCCAGCGGCACACCGGCGGCTCGGGCCCACGTGGCGGCCAGCAGGTTGCCGAAGTTGCCCGTCGGCACCACCACGTCCACCGGCTCGCCGGCCTGCACGACGCCGGCCCGGCGCAGGGCCGCGTAGCCGGTGACGTAGTAGACCATCTGCGGCAGCAGGCGTCCCAGGTTGATGGAGTTCGCCGAGCTGATCGAGTAGCCGCGCTCCTGCAGGCGCTCGCGCGCCCCGGCGTCGGCGAAGAGGGCCTTCACCGCGCGCTGGGCGTCGTCGAAGTCCCCGTGGATGCCGAGCACGTGGACGTTGTCGCCGGCCTGCGTCCGCATCTGCTGCTTCTGCATGTAGCTGACGCCCTCGGTGGGGTAGAGGACGACCACCTCGGTGCCGGGCACGTCCTTGAAGCCCTCGAGGGCCGCCTTGCCGGTGTCGCCGCTGGTCGCGGTCAGGATCAGCATGGTGCCGGCGTCGTCGGTGGCACCCCGGGCCTCCCGGGCGAGGGTCACCAGGTGGGGCAGCAGGGTCAGGGCGACGTCCTTGAACGCGTGCGTCGGACCGTGGAAGAGCTCCAGCAGGCCGGTGGTGTCGGAGCCCTCCCCGAGCAGCCGCACCGGCACCACGTCGTCGCCCTCGAAGCGGGCGGCGGCGGTCTCGACGGCCTGCCGCAGGTCGGCCTCGTCCAGGCCGCCCTCGCCGGTGAGGTACGGGCCGATGACGGACGTGGCCACCTCGGCCCACGGCGCGTCCAGCAGGGACTCCACGTAGATCGGCACGATCCGCTCGGGCACGTAGAGCCCCCCGTCGGGCGCCAGGCCGGTCAGCAGGGCACGGGCCGCCGCGGTGGGCTCGACGCCCCCGCGGGTGCTGGTGAACCTCATGCCGTGCCCTCCTGCTCCGAGCCCTCCCAGCGGATGACGCAGCTGCCCGGGTCCTCCAGCCAGGGCGTCAGCACCGAGCGGCGCAGCGGGCCGGTGATGCCCGCCAGGGGCTCGGTGCCCAGTCGGTCCTGCAGCAGCTCCTCGGCGCGGTCGGCTAGGCCGGTGCTGCTGCGCAGGTACCAGCGGCCGGTCACCGTCGCGTTCGCGTCCTGCAGCGGCCGGTCGGACAGCGGGCTGGCCGTCGGCACCGCGCCCATGAGGACGTCCACCACGTCGGTGAGCACCGCCGAGGCGGTCTCGTAGCGGCCTGCACCGGGGCCGGCGAAGGTCAGCGCGCCGACGTGGTCGGCCTCGAAGGTCACGGCGTTGGTGGAGCCCAGGATGCCGGCGGCCCAGTGGTCCGGGGCGACGGCCACCGGCTCGACGACGGCGGTCACCTCGGGGCCCTGCGGGCCGTCCACCGACCGCGCCCGCCCGATGAGGCGCACCGTCCGCGGACCACCCGGCGCCAGCCGCACGGTCTGCAGGTCGGCGGCGGTCACGCGGTCGATGCCGGCGCACAGGATGTGCGGCTCGGTGACGGGTCCGCCGAAGGCCATCGAGGCGAGCAGCCGCAGCTTGCGCAGCGAGTCCGCGCCACTGACGTCCGCCGTCGGGTCGGCCTCCAGGTAGCCGAGCGCCTGGGCCTCCGCGGTCACCACGGCGTAGTCCTTGCCGGTGTCCATCGCCGTCAGGATGTAGTTGCAGGAGCCGTTGAGGATGCCGCTCACCGCCCGCACCCGGTCGACGCGGATGAGGTCGCGCAGCGCCCGCACGCAGGGGACGCCCCCGGCCACGGCGGCCTCGAAGAGCAGGTTCACCCCGTGCTGCTCCGCCAGGGCGGTCAGCTCCTCGCCGTGGGCGCTGAGCAGGGCCTTGTTCGCGGTCACCACGTGCTTGCCGCCCCGCAGGGCCTCGGAGACGAGTTCCAGGCCCTCCTCGACCGGGCCGGCGACCTCGATCACAAGGTCCACCGCCGGGTCGGTCACGGCCCCGTGGGCGTCGGTCGTCAGGGTCCCCTCCGGCGGGGGGACGTCGCGGTGGCGGTGCGTGTCGCGGACCACGACGTGGCGCACGGTCACGTCCACGCCCAGCTGGGACAGCCACCGCTCCCGGTGCCGGCCCAGCAGCTCGACCACGCCCTGGCCCACGGTGCCGTAGCCGATCACCGCGACGCCCACGGCGCGCGTCCCGCCCTGCACGGTCTGGTCGTCCGAGTTCTCCGTCATGCTGCACTCCTTCGTGCCACATAGCCCGACGTCCGGTGGAGCTGGCCCTTCCACCACATCGAGCCCCCGTCCGAGGATCCTAGGCCGCACTCCCCGTCAGGTATGAGGCGGGCGGGGGAGATCTCATGCCGTGGCCCTGTGCGGGAGGCTTCCGGTGGTGGGAGAGAATGGCCGCCAGGTGCCGACAGGCGGTACCGCTGACCCAAGGGGGCACGATGAAGCGCACGTCCATGATGCTGATCGCGGCGATGGGCACCACGGCGGTGCTCGCCGGGTGCGGTGACGACGAGAAGAGCGGCGGTGGCGAGGAGCAGGGTGCGTCGGACCCGAAGGCCTCCGTCATGCAGGCCCTCGACGCGTCCGCCGAGGCCAAGGACATGACCACGACGATGTCGCTGGACACCGACGCCGAGACGCTGAACGGCCTCATGGAGGCCTCGGACTCCTCGAGCGGTTCCGGCGCCGCCCAGGACACGCAGTCGCAGGAGAAGGCCGTCGAGCTGCTGCCGAAGTCGAAGGTCACCGTCACGCAGCACTCCCGCGACAAGGCGCTGGGTGAGGAGAAGGACGCCAAGGACCTCGACTCCACGGTGAGCTTCCAGATCGGTGAGGGCACGGTCGAGGTCCGCCAGGTTGAGGGCGGCCTCTACTTCCGTGCCGACGTCGACAAGATCGGTCAGGAGACCGGCCTGTTCACTGCCGACCAGCTCCGTTCGGGCCTGAGCGGCTCCGGTGCTTCCTCCGACGACCCGTCCATGGAGTTCCTGGAGAAGGCCCTCGAGGGTGAGTGGGTGGGTGTCTCCCCCGAGAAGATGGAGGAGTTCGCCAAGGAGCAGGGCGTCGACCTCGACTCCCTCATGACGCAGTCCACCGGCACCGACCTCTCCGCCGAGAAGCAGGCCGAGCTGCAGAAGGACCTCAAGGGGTTCATGGACGAGCACGGCGAGTTCACCGAGGCGGGCGACCACGTTCGGGTCGCGCTGCCCATCGAGGAGAGCTGGGACGACTTCGCGACGATCGTGAACAAGTACCAGGCCGACGGCTCCGAGGAGATGCCGAAGCTGGACGCGGACGCCAAGAAGGCGATCAAGGACGACGCCAAGGGCTACATCGACCTCGAGGTCGACGGCGAGGAGCTCAAGGGCATGAACCTGGACTTCACCCAGGTCACCGACTGGGTCGACGTCGAGGAGATGGACGCCTCGAAGAAGCAGGAGTTCGAGGACTTCAAGGAGCAGGTCAGCGACGGCCCGCTCTCCCTGACGGTCGACTACACCGACGGTGAGGCCCCGGCCAAGCCGGACCAGTTCACCGAGGTGCCGCAGGAGCTCCTGGACGGTGGCGCCGCCGGCGCGGGGGGCTCCGGCTCCCTGCCCTCCTCGGCGAGCGCCTACTGACCACCCGCTCCCACGACGCGCCGGAGGCACCCGCACCCGCGGGTGCCTCCGGCGCGTCCTCCGTGTGGGAACGTGCTGCCCGTCCCACCGCCCACGTGACCTGAGGAGCGCCATGACGTCGGACCGCACGGAGCAGGCACCCGACCTGCCCCGTTTCCTGGCGCCCTTCGCCATCCGTGACTACCGCCTGCTGGCCGGTGCCCTGCTGGCCATGTCCTTCTCCGCCGGCGTCTGGACGGTGGCGCTGGTCTACGCGGTGAAGGGGGAGGGCGGTACCGAGCTCGACCTCTCCACGGTCACCGCGGTCGGCGCCATCGGGCTGATCCTCTGCGCCCTGGCCGGGGGAGTGGCGGCCGACCGACTGCCGCTGCGGGGCCTGCTGGCGGCCTGCTCGGGCGTCCTGGCCGCTGCCGCGCTCGCGGTCAGCCTGCTCGGTCGGGCGGGCATGCTGGAGATGTGGCACCTCATGGTGGCCGCGTTCGTGGCGATGTCCGCCGCCGGCATCTTCAACCCCGCCTACTCCGCGCTGCTGCCGCGGGTGCTCCACGACGACCAGCTGCTGGCGGCCAACGGCCTTGAGGCCGCGAGCCGTCCCGTGCTGCAGCAGGCGGTGGGGCCGGCGGCCGCCGGCTTCGTGGTCGGCGCGGCCGCACCCCACGTGGCGATCGCGGTGGTGACCGTCTCCCAGCTGGTTGCCCTGGCGTGCGTGCTGGCCATGCGCACCGGCGGCCTGACCCGCCGTGCCCTGCCCGTGGAGGACGCGCGGGAGCCGCAGTCGGTCTGGCGGGACTTCGTCGAGGGCGCCGGTTACACCTGGCGGACGCCGTGGCTGGCCGCCACCCTCGTCTGGTCGACCGTGGCGGTCTTCCTGTTCGTCGGCCCGATGGAGGTGCTGCTGCCCTTCATCGTCACCGAGCGGGGTGGGGGACCCGACACCTTCGGCCTGCTACTGGCCTGCCTGGGGGCCGGCGCGGCCCTGGGGGCCATCGCGGTGAGCTCCCGGCCGCTGCCACGGCGCTACCTCACGGTGATGCTCGTGGCCTGGTCCGTCCCGGCCGTGCCCTTCGTCCTGCTGTCCCTCACCGACCATTTCTGGCTGATGGGCGTGGTCCTGTTCCTCTTCGGCATCGGTGACGGCATCTCGATGGTCATCTGGGGCACGCTGCTGCAGCGTCGCGTGCCGCGCTCCCTGCTGGGGCGCGTGAGCTCGCTGGACTTCTTCGTCTCGCTGGCGATGATGCCGGTCTCCATGGCCCTGGCCGGCCCGGTGGCGCAGGTGCTGCCCACCTGGGTGATCTTCATGCTGCCGTCGGTCGGCATCCCCCTGGTCGGGCTGCTCTGCTACCTGCTGGCCGACCTGCGCGGTGACGAGCTGCGCTGCCCGCTGGACACCGAGGTGGACCTCGCCTCCTCCCACGCCGAGGTGGTCGACGGGGTCTCAGGCCTCCACTCGAGCGCGCGCGGTCAGTAGCCCGACGGCCACCAGCAGCGCCGCCGCCCAGAGCAGCTGGAGCGGGGCCAGGCCGAAGCCGGACGCCCAGAGCTGGTGGACGGCCACCGCCGCGAGGGCCGCCCCGAGGACCCCGCGCCAGGTGGTGCGAGTGGGCTCGAAGCGGCTGAACCAGACCTCCCAGCGCATCGCGCCGAGCACCAGGACCGCCAGCATGGCCCCGGAGAGCACGAACCAGACCGGGCGAACCATCCACCAGCCCTCCATGCTGCGGGGCAGGAGCAGGTCCGGGGCCAGCATGCCGATGCCGATCATCAGGGTCATGGCCGGGACGTGCCACAGGTAGATGAGCATGGCCAGCGCGTTGCCGGTGCTGATGCGACGCTGCCAGGCCGGGCTCGGGGCGTGGCCGAGCAGGCGGCGCCCGACGGCGGTGAGCACTGCCCACTGCGCGACACCGAGCACCGCAAGCGCGGCCGTCGCCGGCGCCAGGTTGGACACCGGGGCGTCCCGGACGCCGAGGTTGGTGGGGAACCACGGCCCGGGGACCACCATGGCCACGAGCAGCGCCGCGCAGACCAGCACCACGGCGACCAGCTGCCAGGTGGGGGCTCCCCAGCCCCGACGGCGGGCGTAGGCGATGCCGAGCTGGTGGCAGAAGGCCCACACGAACAGCAGGTTCCACCGGGTCAGGTCCGTGTCACCCCAGAAGCGCAGCACGTCCACCACCAGCGCACCGGCCAGCCAGAACGCGGCCGACCACCAGCCGAGGCGGTCGAACGCCAGCACCGTCAGGGGCGCCAGGGCGGTGCACACCAGGTAGACGGCCAGGAACCACAGCGGGTTGGCGATCTGGTCGCCGATCGTCGCGGTGACGCCCGGGACCAGGGCCCCGCCGAGCAGGACCGCCAGCAGGGCGACGACCAGCAGCGGGACCACCGGGGAGGCCAGCCGCCGGGCGCGCAGCCCCAGGTACGCCCCGAGCGGGTCCCCGGAGGCGCGCCAGCGGTCGACCAGCAGGGTGTTGGTGAACCCACCGGCCACGAAGAAGGCCGGCATCACCTGCAGCAGCCAGGTCAGGGCCCAGACCACGCGGCCGGACAGTGCGAGCTCCAGCTGCAGCCCGTCCTCCATCCAGAGGTGCAGGTAGCACCAGTGCATGGTCACCACGACGAGCATGGCGCTCAGTCGGACCACGTCGACGACCCAGTCCCGTTCCCTGCGTGCTCCCGCGCTCTCCATGGCGGGAATTCTGCACGCCGCCCCGCTCCGCGCGGCCCGCGGGTCGCGAGCCGGGTGGAGCGGCACCGGTCAGACGGTCGTGCCGGGCTCCAACCGGGCGCCGGCGTCGAGGCCGACCCCCTCGCCGATGACGCTGTGCCGACCGACGGGGGCGACGTCCTCGTCGGTGAGGTCCGAGGGGGCGGGGGCACCGACCGTGGCGCCCGGCCCGACCCGCACGTCCTCGTCGAGCACCGCGGAGCTGACCCGCGCGCCGGCGGCCACGTGCACGCCCTCGAACAGCACGCTGTCCAGCACCACTGCGCCCTCCTCCACGACCACGCCGGGCCCGAGCACGCTGCCGTGCACGTCGCCGGAGACGCGGCAGCCCGCGGTCAGCAGTGAGTCGGCCACCGAGGCCGTGGAGGTCACCAGCGCCGGGGGCAGGTCCGGGTGGCTGCTGCGGATGACCAGGTGCTCGGCCTCGAACACCACCTCGGGGCGCCGGGTGAGGTCGCGGTGCCCCTGCAGGTAGGCCGACGGGCGTCCCATGTCGCGCCAGTAGCCCTCCACCTGCCGCTGCCGGGTGCGTCCCCGGTCGATGAGGCGGGGGAGCAGCTCCTCGGGCAGGTCACCGAGCGGCTCGTCGGTCGCGCCGTCGCCCGGGGAGGAGGCACGGTCGGCCCGCGCGGCGTCCAGCACGTCGCGCAGCGCGGGCCAGGAGTGGATGATGACCTCGGCCGAGACCAGGGACTCCTCGTCGGGCTCCTCGGGCTTCTCCTCGATGCCCACGACCGTGTCGCCCTCCGCGGTCACCACGGCCTTGGTGCGGGCGACCTCGGCCGAGGCGGGCAGCGTGAGCACGGTGCACTCGGCCCCGGAGGCGACGTGCTCGGTGACCGCGCCGGCAAGGTCGCAGGCCAGCACCTGGTCGGCGCTCATCGTCACGACCACGTCGGGGGAGAGCTCCTCGATGGAGTCGCGGATGGCCAACAGGTCCTCAGTGTTGGAGTCCGAGAAGGCGGGGACGTCACCACGGCCGCTCTCGGGCACCATGCGGCGGTATCCGCCGCGGACCCGGTCGAGGTCCCACGGGCGGCCGTGCTGCAGGTGGTCGTCGAGGGTCGAGGCCATGTACTGCACGGTCACCCAGACGTCGGAGATGCCGGCGCTCGCGGCCAGTGAGATGGCGAGGTCCACCAGTCGGTGCGAGCCGGCGTAGGGGAGGGCCGGCTTGGCCCGCTCGCGGGTCAGCACGTCCATACGGGAACCGCGGCCGCCGGCCTGGACGACGGCGAGCACGTGGGGGGCATCGGGCGGAGGGAGTCGGGTCATGGTTCTCCTGCTCTGCGGTCGCACGGGCGCGCCCAGTCTGCCTCAGCCGGAGGCGTCGGGCACCTCCGCGGACCAGGCCCGCCAGCCGCCGGCCAGGTGGTCGACCCGGCCACCACGGGTGCTCACGGCGTCACGGGCCAGGCCGGACCGTGCACCGCTGGCGCAGTAGAGGACCGCGTCCTGGACCAGCTCGTCGTGGTCGCCGCGCAGCACCTCCTCCCAGGGCAGGCACAGGGCACCCGGCAGGGTGCCGGTCGTGCGCTCCTGCGGCTCGCGCAGGTCCACCAGGGTCGGTGCCGTGCCGGCGGCCAGCGCCTCCTGCAGGGCCGCCGGGGAGCAGCCTCGTGCCGGTCCGGGTGCGGCGGCCCGCTCGTCCTCGTCGGTGGACCCGTGCGCCCCGGTCGGTCCACCGGCCTCGGGGGTCGGCTCGCGTGGATCCTCCCGCGGGAGCCGGTAGGTGGTGAACCTCATGCTCCAGGCGTCGACCACCAGCAGCCGGCCGAGCAGCGGCTCCCCGCCGCCCACGAGCAGCTTGACGGCCTCGGTGGCCATCACCGAGGCCGTGAGCGCGCAGACCGGTCCGAGGACGCCTCCCCGGGAGCACGACGGTGCCCCGCGGACGGTGTCCGCCGGTGGGTAGAGGTCCCGGTAGCGCCAGCCGGCCCGGGCGTCGAAGGTGCTCGCCTGGCCGCTGGTCCCGCTGACGGCACCCCACACGTGGGGGATGCCGACCCGGGCGCAGGCGGCATCCACGGCGTCGCGCGTGGCGAAGGAGTCCGAGCCGTCGAGCACCAGGTCGTGCCCGGCCACCAGGTCCGGGCCGTTCTGCTCGGTCAGGCGGGCGGCGACGGTGCTCACCCGGACGCCGGGGTCCAGTCGCGCCAGGGCGTCGGCGGCGCTTTCGACCTTCGGCCGGCCGACGTCGCCCTGTCCGTGCAGCACCTGCCGGTGGAGGTTGGAGAGCTCCACGGTGTCGTCGTCCACGACGGTCAGGTGGCCCACGCCGGCGGCCGCGAGGTAGAGCAGGGCGGGCGAGCCCAGGCCGCCGGCGCCGAGGACCAGCACCCGGCCGGCGGCCAGGCGCGCCTGACCGCTCGCGCCGACCTCCGGCAGGGCCAGCTGGCGGACGTGGCGCCGGCTGGCCGCGGCGTCGAGCCCGGGGGAGGGCACGGTGCTCATGTGCCCTGCCCGAACTCGGCCAGGCCCTCGGGGGTGCTGGAGGCCAGGGCCCGCTCGCGGCGCGGGATGCGCCCGGCGCGGCGCGCCCACCAGCCGGCCCGCACGCCCTCGCGCAGTGCCGCGGCCATGGTGACCGGGTCGTGGGCCCGGTGCACCGCGGTGGCCAGCAGCACGGCGTCGCAACCGAGCTCCATCGCCAGGGCCGCGTCGCTCGCGGTGCCGATGCCGGCGTCCAGGACGACCGGCACCTTCGCCCGCGAGCAGATGAGGGCGATGTTGTGCGGGTTGAGCACGCCGAGCCCCGACCCGATGGGGGAGCCGCCGGGCATCACCGCCGCGCAGCCGAGGTCCTCCAGGTGCCGGGCGAGCGCGGGGTCGTCCGAGGTGTAGGCCCAGACGGTGAAGCCGTCGGCCACCAGCTGCTCGGCGGCGTCGGCGAGCTCCAGCGGGTCGGGCAGCAGCGTCTCGGGATCGGTGACCACCTCGAGCTTCACCCAGTCGGTGCCGAGCGCCTCACGCCCCAGCCGGGCGGTGAGGACGGCCTCGTGCGCCGTCTGGCAGCCGGCGGTGTTGGGCAGCACACGCAGTCCGAGGTCGCGGACCACCTGCAGCAGCGAGGGTCCGGCCGCGAGATCGGCCCGGCGCAGGGCGACGGTGGTCAGCTCGGTGCCGCTGGCCCGCAGCGCGTCGGCGAGCACGGCGTGGTTCGCCGCGCCGCCGGTGCCGGCGACCAGGCGCGAGGAGAGACGCGTCCCGGCGACCTCCCAGCCGGGGTCCTCGAGCGGCCCGTTCATCCGCCGGCCACCGGGGTCAGCAGCTCCACGCGCTCGCCCTGCTGCAGCACGCGCCCGGCCCAGCGGGGGGCGGGGACGACCTCCTCGTCCACGGCCACCGCGACGCCGGCGTGACCCGGCCCGACCGCCTCGGAGACGAGCTGCTCGAGGGTGGTGCCCGGTGCCAGGTGTCGCTCGTCACCGTTGAAGCGGATGGTGGTGTCGCCCGTCGGCGGGTCCTGGTGGGTGGTCATGGTGCCTCCTGGTCGTTCTCGGGGACGGTGGACGTGGGGGTGGGTTCCTGTCGCAGCCGCTCGGCGACGTCGGCGGCGGCCTGGTGGCACAGGACGATGCCGTGGCGCCCGTGGCCGGTGACGAGGAGCAGCCGGGTGCCGGAGGCCAGGCGGTGGTCGGCCACGGCGGGCAGGGCGTGGTGGCCGGTGGGGCGCCAGCCGGCGAGCGACTCCGCCAGGTGCATCTCGCGGACTGCGGGGTAGAGCTCGGCGGCGTCGGCGAGCAGGTCGAGCACCTCGCCGGCCGGGACGCGCTCGTCGAAGCCGCGCTCGACCGTGGTGGCGCCGATGACCAGTTCGCCGTCGGTGCGGGGCACGAGGTACACCTCCCGGTCCTGCACCCGGCCCCGCAGCACGTGTCGTGGCACGGGGGCCGTCGCGCTGCCGTACAGGCGCAGCACGGTGCCGGCGACCGGCCGCGTCCCGGTGGTGGGGACGGTGGGTGGGAGCACCCCGTCGGTGCGGGCGCCGGCGCACACCACCACGGTGCCGGCCGCGATCCGCTCACCGGAGCCGAGCTCGACCACACCGTCCGGGGCCACCCGTGCACGGTCGCTGAGGACCTCCACGCCGCGGCGGCGGCAGGCGGCGTGCAGCGCGGCCACCAGACGGCGGGGGTCCACCTGGCGGTCGTCCGGCACGGCCAGGCCCCCGGTCACCCGGCGGCTCAGACCCGGCTCCCGGCGGCGCAGCCCGCGACGGTCCAGCGGCTCGGGTGCCAGCCCCGCCCGCCGGGCGGCCTGCGCGAGGTGCTCGGTGCGGGCCAGGTCGTCGGCGCCCAGGGCCACGTGGAGGGTGCCGGCGGTCCGCAGGTCCAGGTCGATGCCGCTCTCGGCCTCCAGCGCCGCGGCCTCCTGCGGCCAGGCCTGCAGGGCACGGGCGCAGGCGGTGTGCACCTCCGGCTCAGTGCTGCGGAACTCGCTGGTGGGGGCCAGCATCCCTGCCGCGCGGTGACCGGCTCGCTCCCGGGGGCCCACGTCGACGAGGACCACCTGCCGGGTGCCGTCGGCCAGCCTCCGGGCCGTCGCGGCGCCGATCGGCCCGCCGCCGATGACGACGACGCGGTCGGGCTCCACCCGGGGTGCCGGGGCTTCTGCGGACACAGGACCTCCCTCCGCCGGTGCGAGCCGGATCAGGTTCGACGGTCGGCGGTGCTCCGCCCTCTCAGCCCGGCCTCAGGGCTCCCGTGGTTCGCGAGCACTCTAGTGCGGGCGCAGCGAGACCAGGACCTCGGCGTGCTCGGTGTTGGGGAACATGTCGAACAACCCGGCGGTCTCCGGTCGCCAGTGCGGCATGGCGAAGAGGTCCCGTGCGAGGGTCCGCGGGTTGCACGAGGAGTAGACGAGGGTGTCCAGGCCGCCCTCGGCGCCGGCACGGTCGAGCAGGGCGGGCAGCCGGTCGCCCAGTCCGCGGCGGGGCGGGTTGACCACCACGGTGCGGGGGCCGTCCGGCGTGCCGATGCCGGCGGCGCGGACCACGGCATCCGGGTCGGCCGCGTCGGCCCGGACGAAGCACGCCGGGAGCCCCTGGTCCAGGGCGGCCCGGGAGGCCGAGTCGACGCCGTCGGCCGAGATCTCGACCCCCACCGCCTCGAGTCCCGCGTGGGCGGCGTGCAGGGCGAACCCGCCGACGCCGCAGTAGAGGTCGGCCACCGACCGCGCACCGGCGGCCACCAGCAGCTCGGTGACCCGGGCGTAGAGCCGGCGGGCGACCTCGGGGTTCGTCTGGAAGAAGGCGTCCGGGCCCAGCAGCAGCGTCACCGGACCCATCGGCATCGGCAGCCGGGTCTGCTCGGTGAGCGGGATCTCGCGGTCCCCGGCGAGGGTCGCCTCGTGGGTGGGGTGGAGGTTGACGCTCACCACCTGCAGCGCCGGCAGGTCGTCCAGCAGCGCCGGCAGGTGCTCGCGCACGCGGCCCAGTGGCCCCTCGGAGCGCAGCACGATGCGCAGCATGAGCTCACCGGTGGGGGAGCGGGTGACGACCAGGTGCTTCAGCTCGCCCCGGCGGCGGTCCACCCGGTAGGGCGGCAGCGCCGCCCGGGTGACGAAGCGCGCGAGCCGGTCGAGCACCGGGCGCAGGTCCTCGGGGTACAGGCCGCACCCGCGCAGGTCCACGCCCTGGTCGTCCGCGTCGAGGATGCCGAGGGTCGGCGCACCGGCGGTCCCGCCGACAACGAGCTTGGCCCGGGCGCGGAAGCCCTCCGGCGGGCTCGCGACCGGGGCCTCCCAGGCGGCGCCCGGCACGACCTCGGCGAGCAGCTCCCGCACCGTGCGGTCCTTCGCGGCCAGCTGGGCGGGGTAGGGGGTGCCCATGAGGGTGCACGAGGCGCACCGGCCGGCGGCGTGGTACCCGCAGCGGACCGGTGGCTCGAGGAGCGGCAGGTGGTGCGTCATCGGCTCACCCGTACACCCGGGCGAAGGCGCTCAGCACCCGGTGGGCCGTGGACACGTCGGTGGTGCGGGCCATCTCCACCAGCGCCTGCGACTGCGAGGGCTCGAAGTAGCCCAGGTGCGCGTAGGCGGCGACCCGCGTGGCCAGTCCCCGGGCGTCGAGCTCGGGGTGGAACTGGGTGGCGCGCACGTGCCGGCCGATGCGGAACATCTGCACGGGGCAGTCCGCCGAGCTCGCCAGCACCACCATCTCGGGCGAGGGCCGCGTGATCGCCTCCTTGTGGCCGACGAAGGCGGTGAACTCCCAGGGCAGGTCAGCCAGCAGCGCGTCGTGCGCCGCGGCATCGGTCAGGCGGATGGTCGGGGCACCGAGCGGCTCGCCGTGCGTGCCGTCCACGACGGCGCCGCGCTGCAGCCCCAGCACGCCGACGCCGTAGCAGAGGCCCAGGGTCGGGAAGTCCTCGCGGACCAGCAGCTCGGTCAGCCCGGTGAGCTCGTCCTCGGCCCGGAGCTGGACCTGGCTCTTGCCGGCCGGGTCGTCCGAGGCCGTGAACGGGCTGCCCCCGATGACGACGCCCGCCCAGCTCCCCAGCTCGTGGGCCTCCGGCGGCAACGGCAAGGCCTCCAGGCGGTGCTGCACGACACGCTCGAGGGGGACCCCCATGTGCCGTGCGACGGCCCGGTGCTCCTCGTCCGCCAGCCGGTCGTCCGCACGGGTGGACAGCAGCAGGAACGGGAGCATGCGCACAGTCTGCGGCACAATGGCTCCGCTCCGACCACCGGGCGGACCGCGTGTCCGTCCCGGCCCCGGCCGCCCGCCCCCAGACCGATGACGCACGAGGAGTCGCCCATGACCCTGTCCCTGAACACCCAGCTCGTCGAGGGAGGGGACGAGCGGATCGTCTTCCTCCACGGCCTCATGGGGCAGGGGCGGAACTTCCGCACGGTGAGCAAGGACCTCGCGGACTACGCGACGAGCCTGCTGGTCGACCTGCCGAACCACGGCTCCTCCCCGCACACCGAGGAGTTCGACTACGTGCAGATGGCCGAGGCCGTGGCCGCGTCGGTCCGGGAGACCTGGCCGGAGGGCACGGTCAACGTCGTCGGCCACTCGATGGGCGGGAAGGTCGCCATGGCCGTGGCGCTGCTGCACCCGGACCTGGTGGACCGCCTGGCGGTGGTGGACATCTCCCCGGTGAGCACGGAGAACTCCAGCGAGTTCACCCACCTGCTCGGCTCCATGACCGAGCTCGACCTGGACGCCGTCGAGCGCCGGTCGGACGTGGACGAGGCGCTGGAGCCCAGAATCCCGAACTTCACCACGCGCGCCTTCCTGCTGCAGAACCTCACGCAGACCGAGGACGGCTGGGGGTGGAAGGCGAATCTGGACATGCTGCTGGAGAACCTCGGCGCGGTGATGGGCTTCCCCGAGGAGCTGCGGAAGCACTCCTTCGACGGGCCGGTGCTGTGGATCGCCGGGGGCGACTCCGACTACGTGCAGGAGGAGTACCGCCCCGCCATGGAGGAGCTCTTCCCCCGCACCCGACTGGTGACCGTGAAGGACTCGGGGCACTGGGTGCACTCCGAGCAGCCCGAGGTCTTCCACCAGACCCTGCGGAACTTCCTGCTGGAGTCCCTCACCGGCGGCGAGGACGAGTGACGCGGTGCCCCGGGGTCGCTCGACCCCGGGGCACCGGGCTCAGTCCAGCGTCGTGCGCAGCTCGTCCTCCCGGACCAGGAGCAGCAGCAGCGTCGCGATGAGCCCGCAGGGCACCAGCCACAGGTAGATCGGGGTGAGGGCGTCGGAGTAGGCCCCGACGATGACTCCGTGCGCCGGCTCGGGCAGGGCGGTCACCGCCTCCGGGGTGAGGGAGGACTCCGCACCGCCGCTGCCGGGGGCACCCTGGCCGGGCTGCTGCGGCAGGCGCTCGGCCACCAGGTCGTGCAGGCGCGAGGTGAACAGCGAGCCCACGACGGCCGAGCCGAGGGTCGCGCCGATCTGGCGGAAGAAGTTGTTGGCCGCCGTCGCCGTGCCCACCTCGCGCAGCGGGAAGGCGTTCTGCACCACCAGCACGAGGATCTGCATCGACAGGCCCAGCCCGACGCCGAGCACCGCAAGGGCACCGCACACGTGCCACAGCGCGTGCTCGGGGGAGAGGGTGGAGAGCAGGAACAGTCCGAGGGCGATGATGGCCGACCCGACGATCGGCAGGCGCTTGTAGCGGCCCGACCTCGTGACCTGCGCGCCGGCGATCACCGAGGTGACGAGCATCGAGGCCATCATCGGGATCATGAGCAGGCCGGCCACCGTCGCGGACTTGCCGTAGGCCATCTGCAGGTAGGTGGGCATGTAGCCCAGTGCGCCGAACATCGCGATGCCGATGAACAGCCCCGCCGTGGTGGCCACGACGAAGTTGCGCTGCCGGAAGAGGTGCAGCGGCAGGATCGGCTCGGTGGCCCGCCCCTCGACGAGCACGAGGACCGCCCACGCCACGACGGTGGCCGCCAGCAGCGTGATGATCTGCCAGGAGCCCCAGGCGTAGGTGTGCCCGCCCCAGGTGACCGCCAGGACCAGGCCGGTGGTGGCCAGGGCCGCCACGACCATGCCGGCCCAGTCGACCGAGATGCGGCCGCGCTGGTGGGGAAGGTGCAGGAAGCGCAGTGCGCCGAACAGGGCGACGGCGCCGAGCGGGAGTCCCATCCAGAAGGCCCAGCGCCAGCCGGGGCCCTCGGTGAACCAGCCGCCCAGCAGCGGTCCGGCGACCGACGCCAGGGCGAAGACACCGCCCATGACACCCATGTACTTGCCGCGCTGCCGGGCCGGGACGACGTCGGCGATGATCGCCTGCGAGAGGATCATGAGCCCGCCACCGCCGATGCCCTGCACGACGCGGGAGACGATGAGCCAGGTCATGTTCTGCGCCAGGCCGCCGATGACCGAGCCGACGACGAAGACCAGGATCGCGGCGACGAGGAGCGGCTTGCGGCCGATGAGGTCGCCCAGCTTGCCGTAGATCGGCATCATCACCGTGCTGGCCAGGATGTAGGCGGTGATGACCCACTGCATCTGGTTGACGCCGTGCAGCTCGCCGACGATGGTCGGCAGCGCCGTGGACAGCACGGTCTGGTTCAGGGCCGCCAGCAGCATCGCCAGCACCAGGGCGACGAAGATGGCCACCAGGTGGCGGCCATCGTCGTCCGCCGTCGTGCGGGAGGGCACGGTCATGCGGGTCGCGGTCACTCGGGCCTCCTGTGCAGGTGGTGGAAGATGTCGATGCTGCGCTGCAGCGTGTCGTCGGTGAGGGGTGCACCGGGGGTGTGCTCCGGGTGCGTGGTCGCGTGACGCAGGATCGCCCCGGCCAGGGCGGCGAGCATGCGCAGCGCCTCGGCCGGCCCGCCGGGGGCGCCGGCCACGCGGGGGTCGTCGGAGAAGTGCTCCTCGAGGGCCGAGACGACGAGCTCCTCGGCCCGGCCCAGGGCGAGCACCCGGAAGCGGCCCAGGGCGGGGTTCTGCTCGATCAGCTGCTGGCGGCGGGCGGGGGTCCCGGCCGGGTGCGCCGACCGCATGGTCGCGAGCAGCAGGCGGGTGGCCTCGACGAGCGGCTCCCCGGACGGGTCCAGCGACGCCAGGGACTTCTCGGGGACGTGCGGTGGTCGATAGCCGAAGACCGCCTCGTCCTTCGAGCCGAAGTAGTTGAAGAAGGTGCGGGGGGAGACCCCGGCGGCAGCGGCGATGGCCTCCACCGACGAGCGCTCGGCGTCTCCCGCCAGGGCCGCCTCGGCCGCTGCGTCGTGCAGCGCCTCCCAGGTCTGCTGGCGGCGTCGTTCGCGCAGCGAGGGGATGCCGCAGCAGGTGTCCGAGGGCTCACCGGAAGCACTGTTCTGCATGGATGCAAGTGTTGCACGAGTGCAAAGAGTGCAGATGTGCAGAAGAGCGTGGGATGCGTCACGAGGACACCCGCGCCCGGGGGAGGGGCGTCAGTCCCCGCCGTCACCGCCCCCGTCCCCGCCGGAGTCGCCCCCGCTGTCACCGACCCCGCCGGAGTCGCCCCAGCTGTCGACGACGGAGTCCGCGAACGAGCCGACATCCGTGGCGAACGACTCCAGCTCACCCGGGAGGCCTCCGGGCCAGCCCGCCGGGTCCCACGTGCCGCCGCCGGAACCTTCCGGGGACGAGGAGCTCCAGGTGGGCCCGGCGTCGCCCCCGCCGTGCGGTGCGTGGGGGTCCAGCTGGTGCCGCAGGGCGAACAGCGCGAGCTCGTGGTGGCCGAAGACGACCGCATAGGGCAGGAAGGTCATCGCGGTCGCCGCCGTGAGATCACCCGGGGCCCAGGGGCGCGGGTGCTCCCACGGCAGCGGGGCCGGCCGGTCGAGGACCAGGTCCAGCTGTCGCAGGTGGCGGGCCTCACGGCGCCCCGCCTCGGTCAGGCGCGTGAGCTTCTCCCGCCGGGTCAGGAGCAGGCCGAGCCCGGCGATGATGGGGATCCAGCCGAAGGTCTGCTCCCGGAAGCCGTCGAGCACCACCCCCACGAGGCCGCCGACCAGCAGGACGATCGGTGCCGCCAGCGGCCACCAGGTGCGCCGGATCAGGCCGCGCGCCCGCAGGTCCTGCTGGGCCTGCCTGGCCACCCCGCGCACGCGCTGTCGCAGACTCGGCTCGGCCGCGGGGACGACCACGGACCTCGGCGGGTCGCCGAACAGGGCGCGCAGGACGGCACCCGTCGTGCGGGGTACGGGGCGGCCGAGGTCGCGTGCCACGACGCCGTGGTCACCGTCCGCGTGCCGTCGGATGTCGACCAGCCCGTCGCGGGCCAGGGCGACGATCTCGCCCATCACGCCGCGGGAGCCACCTTGGACGAGGAGCGCGGCCTCCAGCGGGGTGACCGACGGCGGGGGAGCCGAGAGGACGGTCGCCGGATGGATGGTCGGATCGGGGCGGGTGCGGCGACGGTCGTGCGACATGGTCGCCACGAACAGGACGAGGCCGACGACGGCGGTGAGGACGAAGACGAGGGGTGCCACGGTGGGAGTCTCACAGGTCCGCGCGACCGACTGGTTCCGGCCTCAGGCCCCCATCCAGCCCTCCTCCCTGGCCCGGAAGTCGGTGCTGGACGCGTGCAGACCCCCGGCATCGGCCCACGGGCCGAGCTCGGCCCGGCTGATGGTGCGGATCCGCTGGACGAGGACGGCGACCTCCGGGGGCTGGGGTGTGGCCGATGCACCGGCTCCACCGGACGGGCGGTCCTGCCCGGCACGGATCGCCTCGAGGACGCCGTCATGGGCCTCGAGGACGACCGCGTACGGCAGGAGGGCCATCGCCGTGTCCGGGGAGAGGTGGGCCATGGGGCGACCGTGGGGCCACCTGCGCTGCTCCTCGTAGGTCATCTCGGGCAGCCCGGGGTGGTGCACCTGTTCCTGCAGGACCGCCTGCAGGAGGCGCAGGTGACGAGCCTCCTGCCGACCGGCCTCCGTGAGTCGGCTCCTGCCGCCGAGGGCCAGGAGGGTCATGAGGAGGCCGACACCCAGGAGGACCTGTGGCCCGATGAACGGCTCCGCGTCGAGCAGGCGCACGACGGGCAGCAGGGCGAGAGCGCCGATCAGGACCGTCAGGGCAGGGGCGAGAAATTCCCACGAGCGCCTCGTGAGGCCCCGGGCCCTCAGTTCTCGCTGGGACTCCCGCGCCACTCCTCGGAGGCGGTCCAGGATCTCGGGGTCCTGGGAGGGCACTGCCGTCGGCTGTGGAGGTGCGCCGAAGAGCGCCTGCACGACCCGTCGTGACACGGCGGGCACCGGCTGTCCCGGGTCGCGGGCGACGAGGACGAACCCACTGCGGGAGGTGCCGGTGATCTCCACCAGGCCGGCGCGGGCGAGGGCGACGACCTCACCGAGGACCCCGCGCGAGCCGCCCTGCACCAGGAGTGCCGCCTCCAGTGCGGTGACGCCGGGCATAGGGGCGTCGACCACGGTCTGGGGGTGGTCCACGTGGGGCGGTCGCGTGGCCGGCCCGTCAGCCGGTGTCGTCCGCAGGTGCACGACGAGTGCGATGACGCCGACGAGCGCGCACATGACCGTCAAGAGAACCGCCCCCATGCAGGCACTGTCGCACAGGTGCTGCAGCGGGGCCCGAGGGCGTCCCGGGGTGCGGGTCCGGGTCCGGTCAGCGGCTCACTTGCCCCAGGAGCCGACGGTCATGGTCGGCTTCCACCCGTCGAGGCAGCCCTGGATCTCCACGTCCTCCACCCGGACCGGCTCGCCCTCGACCGTGAAGCGCAGCGCCGTGCCGGTGGTCTCCTCGCACACGGCAAGCTCGTCGGTGGGCTCGGCTCAGAGGGTGACGGGCTCGCCCTCCGGACGGCGGACCAGGAAGGTCAGGGCGAGGGCGACGACGAAGATGCCGGCGCCGACACCCATGGCGAGCGAGACGCCCCCGGCCAGGGAGTCGGACGGACCCAGGCCGCCCGTCGTCAGCTGGGCGGAGCGCGCGGACATGACCGTGATGGCCAGGGCCGTGCCCGCCGCCGCGGCCACCTGCTGGAAGGTGCCGAGGATCGCCGAGCCGTGTGAGTGCAGGTCCAGCGGCAAGGTGCCCAGACCGGCGGTGAACAGGGGCGTGAACATCAGCGCCAGCCCGAAGCTGACGAGCGGGTGGATGATGACGAAGGTCCACCACGGGCCCGAGGTGGCGGCGAGCGCGCCGGCCCCCAGGGAGACCAGCACCGTCACGGCGCCGGGGACCACGAGCGGCCGGGGGCCGAGCCGGTCGTACCAGCGGCCGATCAGCGGGGCGAGCAGCCCCATCATGAGCCCGCCGGGCATCATCACGAGGCCGGCCTGCAGGACGCTGAGGCCGCGCGCGTGCTGCAGCCACAGCGGCAGCAGGATCATGGTGCCCATCATCGCGATCATGGCCGCGCACATGACGGCCATGGCGACGGCGAAGTTGCGGTGCGCGAGGGCTCGCAGGTCCAGCAGCGGGGAGCCGCCGCCGCGCACCAGGGACAGCTGCCGCCAGACGAGGGCCACCACGCACACGAGGCCGACCACCAGCGAGACCGCGGGGTCGACGACCGGCTCGGCGGCGCCGGCACCGGTGTGGCCGCCGAGGGAGCTCATGCCGTAGATGAGCCCGCCGAAGCCGAGGGCCGCCAGGGGGAGGCTCAGCGCGTCCAGCCGGCCGGCGGCACCGGCGGTGTTCGGCGGCAGCAGGCGGTGGCCGACGACCAGCATGACCGCGGCCAGCGGCAGCACCAGCAGGAAGAGCCAGCGCCAGGAGGCGACCTGCAGCACGAGGCCCGACGTGGTCGGCCCGAGGGCCGGGGCCACGGAGATCGCCAGCGAGACGTTCCCCATCGTGCGGCCGCGCTCCTCGACGGGCACGAGCGCCATGGCCGTGGTCATGAGCAGCGGCATCATGATGGCGGTGCCGACGGCCTGCACGACGCGCCCCAGCAGGAGCACCCCGAATCCCGGGGCGAGGGCGCACAGCAGCGTGCCGAGGGTGAAGGCCCCCATGGCGGTGGCGTAGGCCGAGCGCCGGTCGAGCCGGTGCAGGAACCAGCCCGTGGTGGGGATGACGACGGCCATCGTCAGCATGAAGGCGGTCGACAGCCACTGGGCCGCCTGTGCGGACACGTGCAGCGACTCCATGAGCTGCGGGATGGCGTTCACCATGATCGTCTCGTTGAGGATGACGACGAAGGTGGCGACGGTGAGCACCCGGAGGATCGGGGCGTGGTCCTCGCGGAGGTCGTCCGGGTGGTCGACGGTCTCGGGGGCCGAGGTGGTGGGCATGCGTGGCCTCCGGTGGCACGGGACGGTGGGGGAGAAGGCCAAGACTATGGGGGCCTTCGCAGGGCGTGAACCGGCTTTCTCGTGACGTCCACCACCTGATGCCCGGGTACAGTCGCGGCGTGGGAGACGTTTTCGCAGGACGCTACGAGCTGGTCGACCCCCTCGGCGAGGGTGGGACGGGGGTCGTCTGGCGCGTCTGGGACCACCGGCAGCACCGGTACTCCGCGGCCAAGGTGCTCCGGCAGGTCGACGCGGCCTCGATGGTGCGCTTCGTGCGTGAGCAGGGGGTCCGGGTGCAGCACCCGCACCTGCTGGTGCCGTGGGGCTGGGCCGGGGACGACGAGCGGGTGATGCTCGTGATGCCCGTGGTCGACGGGGGATCGGCCTCCACCCTGCTGCGCGAGCACGGTGCGCTGCCGCCGGTCTGGGGCGCCACGCTGCTGGACCAGCTGCTGCAGGGGCTCGGCAGGCTGCACGACGAGGGCATGGTGCACCGCGACGTGAAGCCGGCGAACCTGCTGCTCGACGCGACCGGGCGCGGGATGCCGCGGGCCCGACTGGCGGACTTCGGGCTCGCGATGGCCATGGGGGACCCGCGCCTGACGACCGGGCCCTTCGTGCAGGGGACGCGGGGCTACATGGCGCCGGAGTCACTGACCCACGGCTGGGACCCCAGCCCGGCCGCCGACCTGTTCGGGGCCGGCATGACCGCCCGGGAGATGCTCACCGGTCGGCGCCCCGAGGGGGCGGACCAGGCCGCGGTCGCCGGCGAGCTGATCCGGGCCCGGGTGCCGAGCGAGCTCGCGGCCGTGGTGCTGGACCTCGTGGAGCACGACCCCGACGACCGGCCTGCCAGCGCGCAGGAGGCCCTCGAGGCCCTGCGCGCCACCGGGTGGGTCGCCGCCGCCGAGGAGCAGCTGGAGGAGGGGGTGAGCGTCCACGACCACCTGCCGGAGCTCCCCGGCGGGTGGGGGCCGGAGGGGCCGACGGTCGGGGACGACCGCCTGCCCGCGGGGCCGCCCCGGCACGACCGGAGCCTTCCCCCCTCCGGTGCGGCGACCACGACGATGTACGACGTCCCGGTGCGCAGCGACCAGGCGGACCTGCAGGGACCCGCGGCCCCGACGCAGGCGGCACCGGCCGCCCGGCCGTCCGGGGACTCTGGTGCGCGTCGCGCCGTGAGCCGACAGGACGGGTCGTCCGGCGGGACGCGCCTCATCACGGGCCCCTCGGAGCGCACGACCGGACCGGACCGCGCGGCCGCACCACTGGTACCCACCTGGCTGGCCTGGGGGCTGGTGGTCAGCGGGATCCTCGTGCTGCTGCTCGTCCTGGTGCTCGCGGTGCTCTGAGGGGGGGGAGGGGCCGGTCAGCTGCGGCCCGTGCGGCGGTTGAGCAGCAGGGCCAGCGCGCCCGCCCCGAGCAGCAGGACTCCCACCGCGCCGCCGGCCCACAGCAGCGGGTCGCCCGGGACGAGGCCGCCCTGGCCACCGCCGCGGGCGGCGGCGGCCTCACCACCGTCGCCGGAGTCGTGCCGCACGACCTGGTCACGCTCCTCCGACGGCTGGCTCTCCGGGTCGTGCTCCGGCTCCCCCTCCGGGTCGCCGAGCACGTCGACGGTCAACGTGAACGGCACCTCCTGGTTCGTCGCCCCGTACTCGTCGGCCGCCACCACCACGTACTGGCCGCCGGGCAGCGTCGGGCCGGCGTCCTCCCGGTTCAGCCAGGCGATGGGCCGCGAGGACGCCTGCAGCACCGTCTCCGCGTCGTCCTGGACGGAGCCGGAGTCCTCGTGGGAACCGCCCAGGTCCACGTTCAGGGGGCGCCGGTCGGCACCCACCAGGGCGACGGAGATGCCGCCCGGGGCGAGGGCCTCCTCCTGGGGGGCCACGTCGACCTGCGCCTGCACGCGCTGACCCCAGTCCGCGGGCACCTTGTAGACGCGACGCTCGCCGGCGACCAGCGTGCCGGTGTAGCTGCGGCCGGCCTCGAGCTCGGGGGCGTCGGCGAAGCTGAGGGCACCCTGCTTCTGCTCGGCGTCGTCGGAGGGCTTCATCTCCTCCCACTCGACGTCCTCGGAGGGCGTGGGCAGTCCACCCCTGGTGGTCACCGCCGCCTCCTCGGCGACGTGCAGCTCGAACGGCAGGCGCCCCGCCGTGTCGTCCTGGGCGCTGACCTTGACGACCACCTCGTCGGTGTTGCCGCAGTCGTCATCGTGCACGTCCTGGGCGTGGCCGACGACCAGACCGACGGTCTCTTCGGAGACCTCCCCGCACTCGGTGCCGCGGCCGTCGAGCACCTCGACCCGGAGCCACTCCCCGGTGATCGACGTGGCCCCCACCCGGAGGATCGAGTCGTTCGCCGTGCGCCGCACCCGGTAGAAGGAGGACTCCCCGCCCGCCTCCGTCTCGTCGGTGTAGGTACCAGCACCCAGCCCGGGCGCGCTGAACAGCGAGTCACCCCCGTCCACCGCGGTGCCACTGGCGCGGAACTCCTCGGGTTGGCGCCCATCGCCGCTCGACTCGCCGGCGGCCGCGGGCAGTGCGGGCCAGAGAACCGCCAGGGCGGTACCGGCGACGATCGAGCGGGCGGTGAGCTGCATCCGTTCCTCCAGGGGCAGGGGGGAGCCGAGGGGGCTCCCATCATCTCAGCGGTGGGCGATCGGCCGACGGCTGCCGGGATTGCCGTGGCCGAACACGACGAAGCGCATGGCCAGGTACATGTAGACCGCCTCGCACATGCCGGCGACCAGACGGGCCGCGGGCAGTGGTGCGCCGGCGGCCTTCAGGCCGGTGTTCACGCCGAGGATGAAGGCCAGGTAGTTGATCGCCACCACCACGACGTACCGCAGGGACTGCCGGCCGGCGTGGCCGTGGCTCTCGAAGTTGAAGTGCCGGTTCACCACGAACGCCGTCCCCAGGGCGATGAGATAGGCGACCGTGGTGGCCACGGGGTAGGGCAGCCCCACCGGGTGGTGGAGCACCCACAGCAGCACCAGGTCCAGCGCGAAGGTGCACAGGTTGAGCATCGCGAAGCCGACCGCGGTCGGCGGGATGCGACGTCGCAGCGGCCCGGGGATGACGGACCAGACCGTGTTGCGCAGGCGGACGAAACGGTCGACCGACGGAGTGCGTGTCTCAACCACCGAGCACCTCGCCGGTCTGCGGGTCCACGACGCCGACGAGCTGCTCGACCGGGACCGGGCGCACCAGCTCGGGACCGTTCGTGGCCACCCGGCTCACCCCGGTGCCGACCGGCCAGGCCTGGAAGCGTCCCTCGGGCTGTGCGCCCAGCAACGCCTCGACGTGCGCGTCCTGCGTGGCGGTCGGGTCCAGCCAGTCGTCCCAGTCGGCGGGGTCCAGCACGACCGGCTGCCGGTCGTGGATGCGGTCGAGCCCCGGCTCGGCGGCCTGCGTCAGGATCGTGAAGCTCACCACCCACGACGAGCCGGCCGCGGCGTCCGGCTGGGACGGGCCCAGCCGGTGGAACTCGTACAGCCCCGCGAACGCCAGCGGTGCGTCGTCGGTGCGTGACATGAAGAAGGGCTGCTTGCGCGGCTTCCCGGAGCTGTTCGTGGCGACGGGGGAGGCCTGCCACTCGTACCACCCGTCGGCAGGGACCAGGCACCGCCGCTTGCGGGCCGGCGCGGCGAAGGTGCGCTTGTCGAAGAGCGTCTCGCTGCGCGCGTTGATCATGCGGTTGCCCATCGACGGGTCCTTCGCCCACGGCGGCACGAGCCCCCAGGAGAGCAGCCGCAGCTGTCGCTGCGGTGCGGCGTCCTCCTGCCACTTCGGGCTGCGGGTGAGCACGACGGGCACCTGCTTGCTCGGCGCGACGTTCCAGTCCGGCCGGCCGGGGGCGGGCTGCTGCTCACCCTTCATGACGGGCGCGCCCGGGGTGGCGGTGCCGTCGACCTCCACCTCGAACTCCTCGACGAGGGCGTCCGGGGAGGCGCTGGCTGCGTAGCGTCCGCACATGGGAGGAGAGACTACGCAGCCACGGGAGGTCGGTGGTCACGACTGCTCAGGGTCGGTCACCTCCACCACACCGTGGGCGCCCCGCTCGGCGTCGATCATGACGTGCGAGACGAAGGGGTAGTGCCCGGCCTCGGGGAAGGTCAGCTCGACGAAGCCGCCCTCGGCCGGCTGGAGCCCGAGCGCCTGCGCACCGGTGCCCTCCGCCCGGGGGCCCAGGCGGTAGTCGCCCTCGGCCCACAGCGTGTCGAACTGCCCACCGATGACGTGGAAGGACATCGGCCGGTTCGGGCCGGCGTCCAGCACCCAGAAGCGCACGCGGTCACCGACCTTCGCCGTCAGCGGGTGCTGGTCGTACTGGTTGGCGATGCCGTTGAAGGCCACGAAGGCCGGCTCCTCCCGGGCAAGCGCCTCGGCGTCGGTCGGTGCGCCGTTCTCGGACTGGTACACCTCGGACTGCACCATCACGTACTCGTGGTCGACCGGCGGCAGCCCCTCCTCGGGCTCGATGACCACGGCCCCGTGCATGCCCGAGGCGATGTGGGTGCTCATCGGCGCGGTGGAGCAGTGGTACATCCAGATGCCCGCGCGCTCGGCGGTGAAGCGGTAGGTGAGCGACTCCCCGGGCTCGATCGTCCGCATCGGTCGGTCGGGGGCCAGGGCGCCGGCGTGGAAGTCGATGGAGTGCCCCATCGACCCGTCGTTCACGAGCTTCACCACGAAGGTGTCGCCGACCTTGCCGCGCAGCACGGGGCCGGGGGCGCGGCCGTTGAAGGTCCACCGCTGCTGGGTGACGCCGGGGGCGACCTCCAGGTCCAGCTCGGAGGTGCGCAGGGTCACGTGGTGCTCGGTGCCCGCGGGCAGCTCGGGAAGCTCGGCGTCCACGGGGTCGGTGACCTCGGCCCCCGGGTCGGCCCGCAACGGTTCAGGGGCGTTCTCGCCGCCCTCCGTGCCGTCGGGTCCGGTACCCGGCGCGGCGCCGCCCCGGTCGTCCTGCCCGGCACCGCCGCCCTCGACGCGCACCTCGAAGGTCATGCCCTGCTGACGGTGGCCGACGATCGTGCACCAGCCCTCGGTGTCCTCGCCGACGACGCCGAGGTCCAGGGTGGCGCTCTCACCCGCCTTCAGTCGAGGCGTCTGCTGCCCGGCGATGGCCAAGTCGTGCGCCTGGTCGTCGGAGTTCACGACCTCCAGCACGACGCGCTCCCCGCGGGGGACGGTGACCGAACCGGGGTCGAAGCGCATGTGGACCGCCTCGACGCGGACGTGCGTGGTCTCCCCGGTGGGGGTCACATCGGCCGCGGCCGAGGGGGACCCACCGGTGGGGGAGCCCCCGAGCACGGGGCCGGCGGCCGAGCCGAGGGAGACCGCGAGCGCCAGGGCGGACAGGGCCGCGGCCACCTGTCCGGCGGACCAGATGGACGGGAGCCGGTCCGGCCCGGAGGTGCGCGGGGCGGTCGTGGTCGGTACCTCGCCTGCCGCGCGGGCCGCCATCTGCTCCCGCCGCGCACGGACGGCGGCCTTCACGGCGGCGAACATCAGCGGGATGAACGAGGCCAGGGAGAGCAGGACGAGGGTGGAGACGATGACGCGGACCACGCTGGGCACCGGCAGGAGGCACAGCAGGAGGCCGAGGTTGGTGACCGTCAGGCGGACGGCAGCCCAGCGGTCGAAGCGCGAGGCGGCGGCGCGGACGACGGTCTTGCCGCCGCCGATCGCCACGGGCATGAGGTAGGACAGTGCTCCGGTGAGCAGCTGGGCGGCGAACCCGGCGACGACGACCGCGGTGGTCCAGCCGAAGCCGTCGGCGAACTCCTGCCAGGAGTCGGTGGTGGCCAGGCGGACCAGCACCATGCCGATGCCGACGAACCACCAGAGCAGGGCGGCGCCGACCGAGGCGGACGCGAACTCCCGCGGCGGGGCCGTGCGGACCGGGGAGAGCACCCCGACGCCCCACCAGGCCAGGCCCAGTGCGTACAGGCCGAGGCCGGCCAGGGAGACCGGCTGCCAGCCGCCCAGGGCCCCGGTGACCAGGACCACCAGCGCCGTCACGAGGACCGGAAGGGCGTGCCGTGTGTGCCGCTCCGCGCGCGACCCGATGCGGGTGCGCAGCATGGTCGGCCAGAGCGTGAGCAGGGTGCCGGTGACGGTGAGGCCCACCCAGCCGAGCAGGTTCACCATCGTGTGGGCCAGCAGGAGCCGGCCGTGCCAGGTGTCGTCGAGCCCCAGCGCGAGCGTGGCGCCGAGGGCGGCGCCGACCGGCAGGCACAGGGCGGAGCAGACGTGGTAGCGGACCGTGATGCCGAAGCGTCCGGGCAGCGCCCCGCGCAGGCGTCGCCACAGCTGGTGGGCGTGGTCGAGGACGGCCACCGAGACGAGCACCGCGCCGGCGACCGTGACCGGCCACCAGGTGGTCGGCACGCCGACGATCACCAGGGTCGTGCCGGCGAGCAGCGTCCACAGGCGGCGGGACTGCTGGGGTCGGTCGTCGATGCCCGGCCCGTTCTTGAGCAGGGTGCCGGAGAAGTGCGTGCTCCACACCATGATCGAGTGCGTGAGCGCACCCAGGAGCACCAGGTGGACCATGAGCCATCGCGAGGACGGCACGAAGGGGTGCACCAGGGTCGTGGCCACGGCCAGTGCCAGCCAGACGACGCCCGGACGGTCGCGGAGCAGCCAGCGGCGGCCCCGGGCGGGTCGTCCGCCGGCGGGGGAGCCCGCCATCAGCTGGCGGCGGTGGGCGCGGGTGGCGTGAGGTCGTCGACCTCTTCCCAGTCCGGACCGCCCAGGGCGATCGCGGCGGCGGGGAAGAGCCCGTTGTTCTCGCGGTCCATGTGGTTGCGCAGCTGCTTGATGAAGGCGTCCACGCCCGAGAGGTCACCCTCGCGGATGCGGGCGAGCTGTTCGTCCAGGGAGTCGTGCTCGGCGCAGAGGTCGTCGACGTGGTCGACGATGTGCTCCTCGCGCCGCAGGAGGGTGAAGAGGCCGACCTCCTCGGCGTGCGTGTGCGGGTCCAGCAGCTCGGCCACGTCGTCGGCTGCTTCGCGGGCTGCCTCGGTGTCGCCGGCCTCGGCGGCCCGGTGCAGGGGCCCCGTGAGGTTGATCAGGGAGTC
The DNA here is from genome assembly GCF_054950055.1 of Kytococcus sp. Marseille-QA3725. Classification (NCBI taxonomy): domain Bacteria; kingdom Bacillati; phylum Actinomycetota; class Actinomycetes; order Micrococcales; family Kytococcaceae; genus Kytococcus; species Kytococcus sp. Marseille-QA3725. Next base: position 723,502 of record NZ_JBUCLA010000001.1, read on the forward strand.
GTGCTCGGCCATGAAGCGGCCGATGACCCGGATGGACTCACACCCGCAGTAAGTGCACATGGATACCTCTCGCGGCGCCGGGGGAGGGCGCCTGATCATCGACGATCGTGTGTCGTAGATGCTACGCCTGCCCCCGGCACCACCGGCCGTCGGTCAGATGACGCCCTGGGCGAGCATCGCCTCGCTGACGCGCACGAAGCCGCCGATGTTGGCGCCGGTCACGAGGTCGCCCGGCACGCCGTACTCCTCGGCGGTCTCGGTGCAGGTGCGGTGGATGTTGCCCATGATCTCGCGCAGCCGCTCGTCGGTGTAGCCGAACGACCACGAGTCGCGGGTGGCGTTCTGCTGCATCTCCAGGGCGCTGACGGCCACACCGCCGGCGTTGGAGGCCTTGCCGGGGGCGAAGACGACGTCGCTGCCGCGGAAGGTTTCGACGGCCTCGGGGGTGGCCGGCATGTTGGCGCCCTCGGCGACCACGAGGCAGCCGTTGCGCACCAGCGTGGCCGCGGCGTCGCCGTCGAGCTCGTTCTGGGTGGCGCAGGGGAGCGCGACGTCGCAGGGGACGTCCCAGATGCAGCCGCCGGTGACGTACTGCCCGCCCTTCTCGTCGGCGTAGACGGAGATGCGCTCGCGGCGCTGCTCCTTGAGCTCGATGAGGTGCCGGATGTCCAGGCCGCGCTCGTCGACGACGTAGCCGGAGGAGTCGCTCATGGCCACGACCGTGCCGCCGAGCTCGACGACCTTCTGGGCGGCGTGGAGCGCGACGTTGCCCGAGCCGGAGACGACGGTGCGCAGACCGTCGAACGAGCGGCCGGACTCCGCGAGGACCCGCTCGGTGAAGTAGACGGTGCCGTAGCCGGTGGCCTCGGTGCGGGCGCGGGCGCCGCCCCACTCGAGCCCCTTGCCGGTGAAGACACCCGCCTCGTAGCGGTTGGTGATGCGCTTGTACTGGCCGAACAGGAAGCCGATCTCCCGGCCGCCCACGCCGATGTCGCCTGCCGGCACGTCGGTGTACTCGCCCAGGTGGCGGTGCAGCTCGATCATGAAGGACTGGCAGAAGCGCATGACCTCCAGGTGGGATCGGCCCTTCGGGTCGAAGTCCGAGCCACCCTTGCCGGCCCCGATGGGCAGGCCGGTCAGCGAGTTCTTGAAGATCTGCTCGAAGCCGAGGAACTTGACCGTGCCCAGCAGCACGGTGGGGTGGAAGCGCAGGCCGCCCTTGTAGGGGCCCAGGGCGGAGTTGAACTCGACGCGGAAGCCGCGGTTGACCTGCACGTGGCCGGCGTCGTCCACCCACGGCACGCGGAAGATCAGCTGTCGCTCGGGCTCGCACAGGCGCTCGATGATGCTGGAGTCGGCCAGCTCGGGGCGGCGCTCGAGCACGTGGGTGAGGCTGGCCAGCACCTCGTCGGTGGCCTGGTGGAACTCGTCCTCCCCGGGGTTCCGGCGCTGGATGGTCTCGCGCACCTCGGCCAGGCGCGGGTGCAGGGCGTGCTGGGGCATCGGGCCTCCTCGGGGCGTGGTCGTGCGCACAGCGTAGTGAGGCCCCGGTCACGCCCCTCGTGGCGCGTACATGATGACGGCCACGCCGGCCAGGCACAGGGCGGCGCCGGCGAGGTCCCAGCGGTCCGGGCGGAAGCCGTCGAGCACCATCGCCCAGGCCAGTGACCCGGCCACGAAGACGCCCCCGTAGGCGGCCAGGACGCGCCCGAAGTTCGCGTCCGGCTGCAGGGTGGCCACGAGCCCGTAGAGCCCGAGGGCGACCACGCCCCCGCCCACCCAGAGCAGACCACGGTGTTCGCGGATTCCCTGCCAGACCAGCCAGGCGCCGCCGATCTCCAGCAGGGCGGCCAGCACGAACAGGGGCACCGAGCGCAGGACGTCCATGCCCCGCATCGTGCCTGACGCGGCCGGCCGGGGCCGTGGACGGTCCGGGCTCAGACGACGGCCGGCTGCGGGTTGCCCGCCTCGGCGATGCCGCGGCGCACGTCCAGCCGCGCGAGCAGCAGTCCACCGGCGACGAAGAACACGAGCAGCGCCAGGATGGCGGGCCGGTAGGAGCCGGTGAGCTGGAAGACCAGGCCGAAGGTGAGCGTGCCGAACCACGAGGTACCCCGCTCGCCGGCCTGGTAGAAGGCGAAGAACTCCGACTCGCGACCCGGCGGCACGAGCTGGCTGTAGAGGGAGCGCGCCAGCGCCTGGGTGCCACCGAGCACGAGCCCGATGAGCACTGCGCACCCCAGCCAGGTGAGGAAGGCACCACGGGGGACGAAGTAGGCCAGGCCCACGACGACCACCCACAGGCCCACACCCAGCAGGACGGTCCTCTTCGCGCCCCAGCAGGTCGCGATGACCCCGAACAGCAGGGCCCCGCCGACGGCCACGAACTGCACCAGCAGGATGGTGGTCATCAGCTGACCGGTCTCGAACCCCAGCGCCATGGAGCCGTAGATGCTGGCAGAGGAGATGACGGTCTGGATGCCGTCGTTGAACAGCAGGTAGGCCACCAGGAAGGTGAGCGTCTGCGGGTAGTGCCGCAGCTCGTGGAAGGTGGCGCCGAGCTGCTTCAGCGACCCGGCCACCGGACCGGCCGTCCGGTCCACCGGGATGGCGGTGGTGCCCTGCACGTGCCGCAGGCCGATGACGGGGACCAGCGTGAACACGGCCCACCACAGGCCGGCCGAGAACAGCGAGACGCGGACGGCGTCCTCCATCGACAGCCCCAGGGACTCGTGCATCTGGATGAGCACCAGGTTCGCCGCGAGCAGCAGGCCGCCTCCGGCGTAGCCCATGGCCCAAGCGCGCGAGGAGACGCGGTCGCGCTCGTCGGGGGCGGCGATGCGCACCAGCAGCGCGTCGTAGACCACCGTGGAGGCGCCGAGCGCCACGTTGCCGACGATCACCAGCAGCACGCCGAGCTGCCAGTTCGTGCCGCTCAGCAGCACCATCGCCATCGCGGCCGCGGAGCCGATCCAGGCCAGGGTGCCCAGCAGCCGCGTCGGACGCGGGTGGCGGTCGGCGATCGCACCGACCACCAGGACGACGGCCACGGAGATGATGGTCGCCAGCGTGATCGTGTACGAGGCGAGCGACCCGGCCGCGATCGGGAGTCCGAGCAGGTGGACCGGTGCGGTGCACGCCTGGTCGGCCGGCAGGTCCGGGCACGCGTCCGCGCTGGCCAGCTGGGTGAGGTAGGGGCCGATGAGCACGGTGCCGGTGGTGGTCACGTAGGCCGAGTTGGCCCAGTCGTACCAGCCCCAGGCGCGCTGGTGGGATCGGGTGCGCTCGACGGCGGGGTCGGCCGCGGGGACGGTGGTGGTCACCGCGGCAGCATGGCAGGTCGTGCGACCTCAGCGGGGCCCGGTGGCACGGATGACGGTGAACTCCCGGTCGCGTGCCACCTCGTCGACCCGGGCGAACACTTCGCGGGCGATCTGCCGGTAGGGCAGGTGGGAGTTGTACACGCACCACAGCTCGCCACCGGGGCGCAGCACGCGGGCGGCGTCGCGCAGCATCGCGAGGGTGGGGGAGGAGTCCTTGGCGGTGCCGACGTGGAAGGGCGGGTTCGTCACGACCAGGTCGGCGCTCGCCGTGGGCTGCTCGGTGAGACCGTCGGCGAGCACGGCGGTGCCGGTCAGCTCGTTGGCCGCGAGTGTCGCCCGGGTGGAGGCCACGGCAGCCCGGGAGACGTCGATGCCGGTGGTCGTGTTGCCGCGGCGGGCCAGCACGGTGGTGAGGACGCCGTTGCCGCAGCCGAGGTCGATCGCCTCGCCCCGTGGCCAGTCGGGCTCGGTGCCGAGCAGCAGACGGGTGCCGCGGTCCAGCCGAGCCCCGGCGAAGACCGGACCGTGGGCCACGAGGGTGAGCCCGGTGTGCGGCTCGGTGGCGGTGCGGGGCGAAGGCGCGGCGACCGCCCGCGGTTTTCTGGCGTGCACCGCGCGGCACTTGCCGACCCCGCGCTGGGCCTGCACCTCCTCGAAGGCGCTGGCGAGCACGTCGTTCTGCCGGGGTGTCATGTGTTTGCTCCGACCCGCGGTCACGACCAGCACGTCAGGGGCCGCGTGCGCCGCGATGGTGCGGGCCTGCTCCTTGAGCGCGGGGAGGGAGGCCGGCAGGTGCAGCAGCACGAGCTCGGCGCCCTGCACGGCCCCGGTGAGGGTGTCGGTGGACGGGCCGGCGTCCACCCGGTCGTGGTGGGAGCGCACCTCGGGCCAGACGGCCTCGGCCTCGCGGGAGAGGTCCACGGAGCCCTCGACGACGGCCACGCGCGTGGCCTCCGGCACCAGGCGCTGTCCGTCGGCCAGCAGGAGGCGGCTGACGGCATCGAGGGTGGGGGAGAGGCCCTGCTCGGGGGAGGTCACCGCCGCAGGATAGGTGGCCTGACCGGGGCGAGACGCCGGATGGCGCGGTCCGGGGCGTGGTGTCCAGGGGGTGGACGACCGAGACCACCAGCAGCACCGAGAGCAGCGCGTGGAACAGCGGCGTGAGGTGCTCGCCCACCCAGGTGATGAGATGCTCGGGGCGCAGTGCCGCCAGCAGGGTCAGCGCGAAGAAGGCCAGCAGTGGACCGATCGCGAGGTAGAGCAGGACCGTGAAGGCCGTCGCGGACGCAGCACCGGCAGGGCGCAGCAGCTCCAGCACGTTGCGGCTGCCCGAGAGGGTGCCGGCGGCGATGGCGGCGACGGGGAGGCCGATCGCGGTCACGTAGAAGCCGAGCGTGGCCCATGCCGTCGTTCGGCGTCAGGCACCGGCGAACTGTAGGGGGGCGGATGTCTGGACGTCGCCAGCGGGGTGAGGGAGCACCTGTTGTCCTCGTAATGACATAATGTCGATTATCGGCGTCCAGGGTGCTGGGGGCGAGGCTGCGCAGGAGTGGCCCCGACGTCGCATGGATGGACCCGTGCGGCGGTCCTGCGCTGGCTACCGTTCCGTCATGGTCGCCGACGCCGATCCCATCGAGATGCAGGACCTCGAGGCGCGCGCTCTCGCCGATGACCTCGTGCAGGTCTTCTGGATCTCGAGGCGTGGCGGGCGTCGAGCGCGACGGACCTCGCTCTGGCGACGATCCGACGACAGGTGGCGGACGATCTACCACCAGGGCACGCCGATGGCGTGACGCCTCTCCCGCTTCACAATGCCGAATCACGCCACAGTCTTCTGACATAACGTGCATCCGGTCCCTCAGGCCCTGTCCTTGACCGATCACCTCGACGGTGCCGAGAGGGCGGGGACGTCCGCCGGGGCGGGCCGGAAGAGGTCGAGCCGGTCGGTGCGCCGCTCGGGGCCCGGTGCATGGGGCCTCACTCCCCCACGCACAGCTGCCACGTGATGCCGAACCGGTCACCCACCCAGCCGAACTGTCCAAAGCCGTAGTCGCCGACGGGCATGAACACCGTGCCGTCCTCGGAAAGCGCGTCGAAGAGCCGCTGCAGCTCGTCGGCATCCTCGACTTCCACCCACAGCGACATCGCCGGGGTGAAGTCCCACGCGTGCCCGACCGGGCTGTCGCTGCAGCGGATGCGCTGGCCCGCCACGCGGAACTCCGCGGTCATCACGGTGCCCTCGGCATCGGCTCCCCCGGGGCCGTTCGCGTCCCAGAGCGTCTCGGAGAGGATCTCGCCATCAGGGAAGAGGCCGCGGTAGAAGCGCATGGCCTCGCCGGCGCGCTGGCCGCGGCTGGGCTGGAAGGTCAGGAAGGGCTGGGCCTGCATGGGTGCTCCGATCAGGTGTGGTCGATTGTCGATTGAACTGCCCTCAACCCCGCAGCAGCGCCACGGCCTCGTCGACGGCCGTCGGTGGCCCGGCCAGGGACCACACGACGCCGTGCACCTCGACCTGGGCCGTCACTCCCCCGGGTGCGCCCTCCACTAGGGCGCACCCGGGCATCCAGTCCCACTCGGGCACGCTGTGGTGCAGCCACAGGTCCATCCGCCCGTCGGCCACGGCGGCCAGGTCCATGGACCCGGACCCGTTCATCCGGATCGCCTTGGCCGCCGAGGCCACGGCCGTGAATGGCCCGGCCACGTGGGCCTGCTCGTAGTAGCGCGTGTGCAGGTACGTGGCCAGGGCGCAGTCGGCCAGGGGACGGTCGGCGAGGCGCGCGACGGCCTCACCGCTGCGTGTGGTGGGCCAGTCGCGGCCACCCACCCAGGTCGTCTCCGAGCCGGCATGGTGCACGGCGCCGAGTGCCAGCTCTCCTCTGTCGTCGAGGGCGAGCGCCGAACACCACCAGTCCAGGCCCTGCACGAAGTTGAACGTGCCGTCCACCGGGTCGATCACCCAGCGTCGCCCCGTCGTCCCCTCGCGGGCTGCCCCCTCCTCCCCCACGATGCCGTCGTCGGGGCGTTCCGCGGTCAGGCGCTCCACCACGAACTCCTCCGCAGCCATGTCGGCCGCCGTCACCACGTCGCTGGCAGAGGTCTTCTGGTGGGTCTCCACCCCGCCGACCCGCATGCGCCGGGCGAGTTGTCCCGCCTCCGACACGAGGGAACCGGCGAGGTGGGCGTCGTCGTGCAGGGAGGTCATGCCCCGACCCTAGTGATGAGCCGGCACTCAGGCTCACGAGCCACTGCAGGATGCAGGGCCAGTGAGCATGCGAGGCTCGAACGCATGCTCTTCGCGACGGATCTCGACGGCACCCTGGTCTCCCCGGGAGACCCGGTCCTCTCCCCCACGGCTGCCGACGTCCTGGAACGCGTCGACGCATCGGGTGTCCCCGTCGTCTTCGTGACCGCCCGCCCGTTGCGCTGGATGACGGAGCTCTGGCCCCACGTGGGCCGGCACGGTGCTGCGGTGGTCTCCAACGGCGCGGTCACCTGGGACGTCCACGAGGGGCAGCCGCTGGAGGTGCACGGCCTCGCTCCCGCGACGGGGCTGGCGCTCGTGGACCACCTGCGCAGCACCGTCCCGGAGGCGCGCTTCGCCATCGAGTGCCTGGACGGCATCCGCTGCGACGTGGATTACCCGCGAGAAGGCGGGATGCAGGGCGGTGCCCCGTTCGGGAAACTCGCCGACCTGTGGGACGAGCCCGCGTTGAAGCTCCTCGTGCGCCACGACGCCGGGGATCCGGCCATCCGCGAGCGCATCGTGTAGGCCGTCGGCGACAGTGCGCAGGCCACCTGGTCGGTGGAGGGTCTGGTCGAGATCAGCGCCCCCGGCGTCACCAAGGCGAGTGCGCTGAAGCAGCTCTGTGGGCGCAGGGGGGTGGATGCGGCCGACGTGGTGGCGTTCGGGGACATGCCCAACGATCTGCCGATGTTGGACTGGGCAGGCACTTCCTACGCGGTGGCCAACGCCCACGAGAGCGTCCTGGCGGCTGGGGGGGCACGTTGCTCCCTCGGTCGAGGAGGATGGTGTCGTGCAGGAGATGGCCCGCCTTGCTGGCGTGTGGGGCACCGTCGGAGACCACTCGGTGCGCCTGGTGGACGGGTGCGTGGAGACGGCTCCCGGCGGTGCGGCAGCCTTGACCCCATGACCGACTGGACGCTTCCGACCATCCCCGTCTCCGCCGGCGCCGTCATCCTCGACGAGGCCGGCCGCCTACTCATCCTCAAGCCCACCTACAAGAGCGGCTGGACGATCCCGGGCGGGGTCATGGAGGCCGACGGCGAGACCCCGTGGGAGTGCTGCCAGCGCGAGGTGTTCGAGGAGACCGGCCTGCGGGTGACCGACGGGCGCCTCGTGGCCGTGGACACGCGTGGGGCGAAGCGTGACGAGCAGCTCGGCATCCGGTTCCTCTTCCACTGCGGAACCGTCACCGCCGAGCAGGCCGCGGGGATCGTGCTGCAGGAGAGCGAGATCTGCGAGCATCGTTTCGCGCCGCTCGAGGAGGCGACGGGCCTGCTGCGCAAGCGGGTGCGTCGGCGCGTGGAGCGGGCCCTGGCGGGGCCGGGCGTCGTCTACCTCGAGGACGGCCGTTCACCGCTGGGCATCACCTCCTGACCGGGGTCAGCCCGCCCACCTACTCGCCGAGCTCGCGTACCGGTGCCCGGTCGGCGTGAGCGTCACGACCTCCTCCTGGTCGCCGTGCTCGTCGAGCCGGGCGATGCTCCGCCACCGCGGGTGGTTCTTCACCTGGTTGCAGTGCTGGCACAGGCCCTGACCGTTCTCGGGTGTGGTGGGCCCGCCCTCGGACCAGGACTCGACGTGGTCGGCCTCCCGGATCGGGGCATCGCACCACGGGGTCCGGCAGGTCTCGTCCCGGGCGACCAGCAGCTCCCGGTCGGCCTTCGAGAACAACCGCCGCCGGGCGTCCCGCTCGACCACGGTGCCGGACTCCGGGTGCACCAGCAGCCGACGCAGCGAGCACCTGCCCGCGCCACGCACCAGATCCCGTGCAATCGGCGCGGGCAGCGGTCCGTAGCCCTTGAGCGTGGCCGGGGTGTCGGTGTCGGTGAGCGCCTCGCGCACGGCCCGGCCTCCGAACAGCCCGCCCGCCGGCACGACCACCTGCACCTCCACCGGCGGACCGTCGGCGAGCGCCTGCCCGGTCACGCGCTCGGTGAGCACGTCCGCACGCAGCTGCGCCAGGGAGCGACCGTCGCCCTCGGCCCGCAGGCTCCGTGCCGCCCGGTCCAGCGCACCCCACACGGCCACGGCCTGCGTCGCCGGCAGATGGGCCGAGAGCACGGCCATGGTGTCCGGCTTCGGCCGCATCGACACCGAGCGCTGCTCGTGCTGCAGCGCCGCGTGCGCCACGTGCCCCCCCCGGGTCCAGCGCATAGGCACGTTGGGACACGCGGTGGCGCAGTCGCCCCACGGAGAGCTCCGCAAGCTGCGGTCCGAGCTCGGCATCGACGACGGCCCGCTTCTCGCGAGACAGGAAGACCGTCCCCCGGGCCAGGACCTCGGCCTGTTTCCGGCTGCCGCGGCCCGCGAGCATGGCCTCCCGGGTGGCGGGCAGCTCACTGCGCAGCACGGCGGCCAGCTCGCGGTCCCGGACCCCCTGGTGCGCCGACTGCTGCCGGGCCAGTCCCACCATCGAGGCCACGGCCTTGTCGGTCGTCTCGCGCGGGACGTCGGCGTCCGCGTCGTCACGGCGCATCCGGGCCGTCAACACGGCCACGGCCTCGAGCTGCGCCGCGACAGCGGTGTTCACCAACCGCTCGAGCGCCGAGATCGCGTCCACCATCCGTTCCGGCGGTGGATCACCGTCTCCCCACTGCTCGGCCAGCACGCACACGTGCCGGGCGAGCTCGTCGATCGTCTCCACGTCTCCCCCTGTGGATCAGGTCGTCCGTCGAGCCCCCTCGGCCCGACGCCCACCGGTCACCTCTCTCGGTGATGGAACAACAGTACGATCGACCACCGACAACCCCTGTCGACGCGCAGGTCGTCTGTGGATGGGTGGATGGCCGGCCTCCACGTGTGCCCCGGGCTTTCCACCCGCGGGGCCCGCCCTGCACGCCCCCGTCATCAGGGCTGGGTGTCGATCCCCTCCCGGATCACGCGTGCGGGGTTGCCCACCGCCACGACGTTCGCCGGCAGGTCCTTGGTCACGACGGCACCCGCCCCCACCACAGTGTTCTCCCCGATGGTCACACCGGGGCAGACGATGACGCACCGCCGAGCCACACGTTGTCCCCGAGCGTGATGGGCTGGGCGGCCTCCAGCTTGTCGCGTCGGGGCTGCGGGTCCACGGGGTGCGTCGGTGTGAGCAGCTGGACGTTCGGCCCGACCTGGCAGTCCAGGCCGATGGTGATGTCCGCGACGTCCAGGGCGACGAGGTTGAAGTTCACGAAGGTCCGCGCCCCGATGCGGATGTTCTCGCCGTAGTGCACGTGCAGCGGGGGCTTGATGACGGCCTCCTCCCCAGCTCCCCGAGGACTTCCGCGAGGATCTCCCGCGCTGCGGGGGCGCCGGCGAAGTGGTCGGGCGTGGGTTCGCTCGTGCCCCGACGCTCTCCCCCCCCGCGACGCAACACGAGGCGAGGCCCCGCACCGTGGGGGGCGGGGCCTCGCCGAGGAGGGGGAACTGCTGTGCTGCTCGTCAGCCCTTCTGGCGCGAGTTCGTCGCGCCAGCGGAGCACTTGGCCGAGCCGGCGGGCACGTCGATGGCGGTCATCGCGGCCTCGGCGGCCTTGCACTCGGCCGAGCCCTCACCGTAGAGCTCGATGGCGGACTCGATGACGCCCTCACGTGCCGCCGGGTAGTCCGAGGTGGAGGTCAGCTTCGTCGCCAGCGTGCGGTACCAGATCTTCTCCATGACCTCGCGACCGCCGCCCTCGACCTCGGAGCCGTCACAGGTGGGCGAGTCGTACTTCACACCGTCGATCTCCTTGGCGCCCGAACCCTCGGAGGCCAGGTAGAACCAGTGGTTCAGCGGACCGGAAGCCTGGTGCGGGTCCATGTTGGCGATGTCGCCGGAGTAGCAGTCGGGCGAGGCGCCGTCCTTGCTCGGCTCGTCCATGTAGCGCAGCGGGGTGCCGTCGCCGTTGATGTCGATCTGCTCGCCGATCAGGTAGTCGCCGCCGTCCTTCTCGGTGCCGGCGTAGTACTCCACGGCGGTGCCGAAGATGTCCGAGGTGGCCTCGTTCAGGCCGCCCGGGTCGCCCTGGTAGACGAGGCCGGCGGAGTTCTCGGTGACACCGTGGGCCATCTCGTGGGCCGCCACGTCCAGGGCCACCAGCGGGTTCTGGTTGCCCTCGCCGTCGCCGTAGGTCATCTGCGAACCGTCCCAGAAGGCGTTCACGTAGTTGTCGCCGTAGTGCACGCGGCTGGTCGCACCCTTGCCGTCGTCCCAGATGCCCGAGCGCTCGTGCTCGGTCTCGAAGTACTCGTAGGTCTTCGTGGCGCCGTAGTGGGCATCCACACCGGCGGAGGCGCGGTCCTCCATCGTGCCGTCGCCCCAGGCGTTGTCCTCGTCGGTGAGCACCTCGCCACCGGACTCGGAGTTACCCATGTCGATGGTCTTGTGGCCCTTCGAGTCCTCGAGGGTGAAGGCGCCGTCGGAGCCGGAGGTCTCGAACTTCACGTCACCGATGTAGATGCCCTTGCCGGTGCCCTCGGCCTGGGTCTCGACGTTCATGATCTCGTCCCAGGAGGCCAGGACCTCACCGGTCTCGGCGTCGACGTAGGACTTCACGCGCGAGGGGGTCTGGTCGGCGCGCACACCGGTGGTGGTCACCTCGTAGGCCAGGCGCGGCTCGCCCTCGGCGGCGAAGACCACCAGCTCGCCCTTGCTGCCGTGCTCGGTGGCGGCGGTGGAAGCCTTCTCACCCTTCGCGAGGGCGGCCGACTCCGACAGCTTCGGGGTGGTGCTCTTGACGGCGATCTTCTCGGCGGCCTTGCGGGTCTCCTTGACCTGGTCGCCCTTCATCTCCACGACCATGTCGCCGCCGATGACGGGCAGGCCCTTGTAGGTGCGGTCGAAGCGCACGTGCTGGGTGCCGTCCTCGTCGGTCACCGTGGTGGTGGCCTCGAGCTCCTCGTCGGCGGACAGCTCCAGCTGCTGGGCGACGCTGGCGGTCTGCGAGGCGTCGAGGTCGGCCGGTGCGGCCTGGGCGGCGGGGGCGAAGGTGGCGGTGACGGCGGCGACGGCGGTGGTCAGGCCGAAGGCGGCGCCACGGATGCTGCGAGACATGCTCTCTCCTGGAGGTGAGGGCCGGAGAGGAACTTCCGGCCGTGGCTGGAGGTGACGGCGGTTGCCGTGCGGTGCCCTGAGGTTGTCCCCGCCGCTCCGGGTCGAACAAGCCACTTGACGGGTTCAGGTCGGAGTCCGGGGATGATCTTGACCCTTTGGGTGGAATTCGGTGGCCGTCCGGGCCTGGCGGACGGGTCCGCGCGCTACCGGTCGGTCCTGACCGCGGCACCCCACCGGCGCCGGGGGCTGGCCAGGCCCGCTGAGCCACCAGCGCTACCACCCCGGCCACTGACCACGGGGCGTGCTGCAGACTGCTGCCATGTCTTCCGCGACGGACCCCGCCTCCCCCGAGCCGACGACGACCTGGCCGGGGCTGACCGACCCCGACCACTCGCGCTGGTACATCGAGCACATGCGCTCGTTCGCCGCGCAGGGGCAGGACGTGCAGGGTGAGTCGCGGCTCGTGGACGTCCTCGCCCCGCGCGGTGGTCGGCTGCTCGATGCCGGGTGCGGCCCGGGTCGGCACGCCGGGCACCTGGCGCGCCTCGGCTTCGATGCCGTGGGCGTGGACGTCGACCCCACCCTCATCGAGGCGGCCCGCCAGGACCACCCCGACGGCACCTGGGTGGTGGCCGATCTCGCCACCCTGGACCTCGCCGCGCACGGTCAGCCCGAGCCCTTCGACGGCGCGCTGCTGGCCGGCAACGTGCTCGACTTCGTCGCCCCGGGAGCCCGCGGCGCGGTGCTGGCGAGCGTGGCCGCCCACCTGGTGGACGCCGGCTTCCTGGTGATCGGCTGCCGTACGACGACAGGGTTCCCCACGTCCGCCCTGGACGAGCTCCTGCCCGGTGCCGGGCTGGTGGTGCAGCAGCGCTTCGCGACCTGGGACCTGCAGCCCTGGCACGAGGAGGCGGAGTTCGCGGTCACCGTCGCCCGCCGCCGGGGCTGACCCACCGGGCGGCCGCGAGCTCCTCGTCCACCAGGGTCTCGCGGGCGGCCCGCCACGAGGCGATCCCCAGCAGCACCCCGATGCCGACCAGGATCCACAGCACCACCGAGGTGCTGCCGGTGAGCGCCACGACACCTCCGACGAGCAGGGGGCCGACGGCCGCACCGATGTACCCCACCGGCTGCACCACCCCCGAGAGCCGTGCGGTGATCGCGGGGTCCGCGGTCCGCGCCGGGAGCAGGGCGATCACCATCGGGAAGGCGAAGCCGCCCACCCCCAGGACGAGCGCCCAGAGCAGCGCCAGGGACTGCGGGGCCACCAGCAGGCCGAGGTAGCCCACCGTGGTGATGACCCCGCAGAGCGCTGCCAGGGTCGGCAACGAGGGGGCCCGTTCGATGAGGGAGGGCATGATCCAGCCGCCGAGGATGCCGCAGGCGGCCACGACGGCGCTGTACAGGCCCGCCATGCCCGGGGAGACGCCGGCGTCGGTGTAGATGCGCGGCAGCCACCCGAACTGCGTGTAGGCGTTGGTCGACTGCAGGGCGAACATGACGGTCAGCGCGACGGCCGTCGGCGAGCGCCAGATGCTCACCGGCGGTGTGTCGAGCACGGCGGTCTCCCGCGGGAAGTCGTGACCGGTGCGCCGCGCGACGACGACCCACAGGACCAGGGGCAGGAGGGTGATGACCGCCCAGGCCAGCAAGGAGGTCCGCCAGACCCCTCCGGAGGGCCCCTCACTCCCCTGCCCCAGCCAGGGACCGACGACGTGCGGCAGTCCCGTGAGCGGCACGGCCAGCAGCGCCCCGGCCGAGCCCCCGAGCGACAGGACGGCGACGTGGACCGCCATGAGGCGACGCAGGAGAGTGCCGGAGCTGTGGTGCTTCACCCAGGCCGGGACCAGGACGTTGCCGAGCGCACCGCCCATGAGGGCGAGGACGCTCAGGGCGAGGAAGATCCCCATGGAGCCGACCAGCGGGCGCAGGGCCAGACCCACCAGCGAGACGGCCAGGGACGCCACCAGTGCCCCGCCGAGGCCGAGCCGTCGCGCGACGGGCACGGCCGCGAGACCCAGCACACCGAAGATGAGCGGCGGGAGTGCCGTGAGCACACCGGCTCCCACTCCCCCGCCACCGAGGTCCCCGGAGAGCTCCGGCAGCAGCGGCCCCACGGAGGTGGCCGCCGGACGCAGCATGAGGGCCACGGTGGCGACGGCCACCAGGGTCAGGAGCGGACCCACGGGACGAGCCGGACGAGACCCGACCCCGGGTGCGGGGCGACTGGGGTTCCGGGGCATGGGCGCACCATAGGGCGCTGGCGCGGAAAACCCGTTGCCCGGAACGGGGGCCTCGCCACGACCGGTGGCTGCGGCGGCGCTGGAGCGGTGGGCTGCTTGACTTGACCCCGTGAGCCCCTCCCACCCCGTGACCGACGACGCCGCGAGGTCGTCGGACCCCCGCACCCCACGGGAGGGACGACCCGGGCGGCGGGGTCTGCGACAGGTCGTCCGCAGCCGCCCCGTGCGCGCGGTCCAGCGCTATCTGGCGGCCCACGGCAACGTGTACGCCGGCGGGGTGACGCTCTCGGCCCTGATCTCCCTGGTGGCCGCCGCCACCCTCGGCGTGACGGCCTTCCGGGTGCTGCTGGGACGTCGGCCGGACCTGTTCGCACGGGTGGCCGACGCGGTCAACGCCACCTTCCCGGGGCTGCTGGCCGTCGACGGGCAGGAGGGCGTGCTCGCGGCCTCCGACCTCGTGGTCGACGGCGGCCTCACGATCGCGACGGTCGTCTCCGTGCCGGTGCTGCTTTGGACCTCCACGAGCGCCATGACCTACCTGCGCCTGTCGCTGCGGGCGATGTTCGGCCTGGCCGCCGCCCCGCTGCACCCGGTGCTGGCCAAGCTGTGGGACCTGGTCGGCATCGTGCTGCTGGGTGGCTCGGTGCTGCTCACGGCCGCGCTCTCCAGCGCAGCCACCTCGGCCACCCGCTTCGTGCTCGAGCTCGCCCACGTCCACGACGACCGCGGCATCGCCCTGCGCGTCGTGGCGCTGCTGGCCGCCCTGCTCGTGGACGCACTCACCATCGGCCTGCTGGTGCGGGTGGCCGCCAAGGTGCGCGTCCCGTGGTCCCAGCGCTGGCGCGGTGCCCTGCTGGGGGCCGTGGGCTGGGGCGTGCTGCGGGTGGCCGGCACGAGCCTGATCGCCGCCTGGGACAACCCGCTGGTCGCCTCGTTCGCGGGTCTGGTCACGCTCATCGTGTGGATCAACCTGGCCGTGCGCTGGTGCCTGCTGACAGCCGCCTGGACCGCCGACCCGCCCTCCCCGCGCGAGCCGGACCAGGAGGAGGTGCACGCCCGCGAGATCCCCAACTACGTGACGCTCACCGCGCCGCACACGCTGGACTGGCCGCACCACCCCGTCACCGGGGCCCTGGGCACCGAGGGGGAACCGGTCGGGGACGAGCGCGTCTCCCACCGATCTCCCAGCCGGCAGGCATACGGTTGACCGCATGCCCAATGACGTCCCGATGACCTCGATCGACCTCGTGATGGCCCTGGCCGGGGACGACGTCGAGGAGCGGGACCCCGACGAGGTCGCGCGGAGCATCGGCGCCCGGCTCTCGGCCTTCCGGCTGCGCTACAAGTTCGCGCTGGACGAGGTGCTCACCAAGATCGACATCCTCCGCGAGGAGGCCGAGGCCAAGGGGCAGCGCGGCCCCATCGAGCACGTGAAGCACCGGGTGAAGTCCTTCGACTCCATCCTGCACAAGATGAACCGGTTGGGCTGCGGGCCGGATCTCGACGTGGTGGCCGAGGAGATCCGCGACATCGCGGGCGTCCGGGTGACCTGTCTGTACATCGAGGACACCTTCCGCCTGGCCGAGATGCTCATGGGCCAGCCGGACCTCGAGGTGCTGGCCACCAAGGACTACATCTCCCATCCCAAGCCGAACGGCTACCGGTCGCTGCACCTCATCGTGAGCGTCCCGGTGTTCCTCGCCGAGCAGACGCTGGACGTGCCGGTCGAGATCCAGATCCGCACCATCGCCATGGACTTCTGGGCGAGCGTGGAGCACGAGATCCGGTACAAGTTCCAGGACGCGGTGCCCGCGGAGGTGGAGGAGACCCTGCAGGGATCCGCCTCGACGGCCTGGGAGCTGGACCGGCAGATGTCGGCCCTGCGCCAGGCGATGGTGACCCGCCCGGCCGCGGTCGGCACCCCGCCCGGCAAGACCACGTGAGCCGTCGCTCACGTGGGGCTCATCCGCCCCTCATGAGCCGCCCCTAGCCTCCGGGGACCACCGGGGACCCGCCTCGGTGCCCTCAGGAGTGACGTGTTCCCGGACCTGCCCCGACCCGTGCCCCACCCACAGTGGGCCACGGACGACGCCCACGACCCACACTGGGTGGGGCGCACCGCAGCCGTCGTCGGCTCCGGTCCCAACGGGCTGGCCGCGGCCGTCGCACTGGCACGCGCCGGCCTGCGGGTGACCGTCCACGAGGCCGCGGACGCCCCCGGAGGTGCGTTGCGCTCGGCGCCGCTCCTCGGCGAGGGGACGGTCGTCGACCTGGGGGCCGGTGTGCACCCCTTCGGCGTCGCCAGCCCCTTCTTCTCCTCCCTCGGGCTGGAGCGGCACGGGCTGGAGTGGCTGCACCCCGAGCTCCCGCTGGCCCACCCCCTGGAGGGGCGGCCGGCGGCCGTCCTGCACCGCTCCCTGACGAGGACGGTCGAGGAACTCGGTCGCGACGGGCGGGCCTGGCGCCGACTGGTCGGTCCCGTGGTCGACGACTTCGAGCGCGTGGTGCAGGCCGCGATGGGGCCCCTGCTGAGGGTGCCGCGCCATCCCGTGACCCTGGCCCGCTTCGGGGTGCGCGGTGTGCTTCCCTCCACCGTGCTCGGTCGGGCGGTCTTCCGCGACGAGCCCGCCCGGGCCCTGTTCGCGGGACTCGCCGCCCACTCGGTGATGCCCCTCCACCACCCGATGACCAGCGTGTTCGGCGTGCTCTTCGGCGCGGCGGGCCATGCGGTCGGGTGGCCCGTGGTCCGCGGCGGCTCCGGCGCACTGACCGCGGCTCTCGTGGCGGAGCTCGAGGCCCACGGCGGCACGGTCCGGACGGGCTCACCGGTCAGCGACCTGCGGCAGCTCGGCGACGGTGCCGACGCCCCCGACGTCACGATGCTGGACACCACCCCGGCGGCGGCCGGGGCGCTGGCCGGTGACCGCCTGGCGCCCGTGGTGCGGCGGGGACTCACCGCCTGGCGCCACGGCCCCGGACTGTTCAAGGTCGACTACCTGCTGGACGGGCCGGTGCCCTGGACCGATCCGCGCGTTGCCACGGCCGGCACCGTCCACCTCGGGGGTGGCGCGGGCGAGCTGGCCGTCGCCGAGGCCGCCGTCCACCGCGGCAGGGACCCCGAGCGCCCGTTCGTGCTGGTCGCCCAGCAGGGGGCGGCGGACCCGGGACGTGCCCCGGAGGGACGGGTGGTGCTGTACGCCTACGCCCACGTCTCCCCCGGCTCCAGGTGCCCGGCCGGTGAGCTCGTCGATGCCCAGATCGAGCGCTTCGCACCGGGCTTCCGCGACCGCGTCCTGCACCGGGTGGAGACCGGGCCGGAGGGCCTCGAGGCGGGCAACCGCAACCTGGTGGGCGGGGACGTCGTCGGCGGCTCGATGCAGGGGACGCAGCTGGTGCTGCGGCCGCGCCCCACGCTGGACCCCTACCGCCTGGCCGACGGCCTCTACCTCTGTTCCGCCTCCGCTCCCCCGGGTGGCGGCGCCCACGGCATGGCCGGCGCCCACGCAGCGGCCGCGGCCCTGCGGTCGCTCGCCGGGCCCGACCCCCGACGTCCCCACAGGAGGACCCCGTGACGACTCCCCCGTCCAAGCCGTTGACCTACCTGGCCGGAGCGGCGCTGGTGACCCTCGTCGCCTCGCCCGTGGTGCAGAACCTCCGCCCACCGGCCGAACGCCGGGACGGCTTCCCGCTCTCGCACTACCCGATGTTCACCGCCCGCCGGAAGGCCACCGGCACCGTGCACCACCTGCTGGGGATCACCGCGGACGGCACCGAGCACGTGCTGCACCACCGGCACGCCGGCATCGGCGGTCTCAACCAGGTGCGACGCCAGATCACGCGGCGAGTGCGCTCCGGTGACGCCCAGGAGCTCGCGGACCGCGTGGCGCGGTCGGTCGCCCGCAGCGCCGAGCTGCCCGAGCGGGAGGTCGTCCGGGTGCGGGTCGTCTCCAGCAAGCACGTCTACGACGACTTCTTCGCCGGTGACCGGACCCCGGTCAGGCGCCGGGTCCGTGCCGAGGCCGAGGTCACCCGGCCGGGAAGCATCCGCCCCACCACCGAGGTGGACATGCCATGAGGATCCCCCTGACGTCGCTGCTCCGGTCCCGTTCCACGCCCGGCGCCTCGTCGGCGGTCGGGAGGGTACTGTGCTGGCTGGACGCACGCGTCCTCCCCACCACACCGGCCAGCCGGCCTGCCCTGCTCCGCATCGCGACCGGTGCCTACACCGCTGCCTACCTGCGCCCCCGGGTGCGCATGTTCGCGCGCATCCACCGCACCGACCCCGTGCACTTCGAGCCCGTCGGCCCGTGCCGGGTGCTGAAGCGTCCCCTGCCCCCGAGGGTTGCCGACGCGCTGGTCCGCGCGACCGTGGTGACGGACCTCGCCTTCACCGCCGGTCTCTGCCACCGGGTGGTCGGGCCGCTGCACGCCGGGCTGCTCCTGTGGACCCTGTCCTACCGGAATTCGTGGTCGATGGTCTTCCACAACGACAACAACCTGGTGCTGCACACCGCCGTGCTCGGCTTGACCCGCAGCGCGGACGCCCTGGCACCCGGAGCCGCTGCCCGTCGGCTCGGGGCCGAGCGGGGGCACTGGTGCTACGCGGCCACCCACCGGGGCATGCAGGCCGGGACCCTGGTGGCCTACTGGCTGGCGGGGGTGGCCAAGGTCGCCAGCACCCAGGGCTGGTCCTGGGCCCGCGGTGAGGGCATGCGGCGCCAGGTGGCCGCCGACGCTCTGCGCAAGGAGCTCCTCGGCTCACGCGCCGGCGGGCTGGGTCTGCGGATCTACCCGTGCACCCGGCTGTGGACCATCCTGGCCACCGGCTCGCTGCTGCTCGAGATCGGCGCACCGCTGGTGTTCCTGCACGACCGGGCCGGGCGAGTGTGGGCCGTGTGCGCCTGGGCCATGCACGTCGGCATCTGCTGGGTCATGAACATCACCTTCCGGCACAACCTCTCAGGGGTGATGTACCTGCCGTGGTTCCCCGTCGAGCGGCTCCTCGCGCTCGGCAGGCCCTGAGGCCCGCCTCAGTCGTGTTCGTTCTCCTCCAGCGAGCGTGCGAGGGACTCGACCGGGGTCTCGACCCGCGGCGGGTGGAGGATCGCCCGGGAGACGTTGTTGAACTCGAAGCGGGCCAGCACGCGCGCGGCGTCCTCGTCGGTGAGGTCGTACGCGGCGGCGAGCATGCGCACGTTCTCGGTGTAGAACGCGTGCAGACGGTCGACGTTCTTGATGAACTCGATCTCCTTGGAGGCCATCTGCTCTCCCCTTCGCTTCTCGGTGTCGGGAAACCCCATCCTGCCTCATGCACCAGGAAAGGGACACCGGAGCGCACTAGCCTGCCGGCGTGAGCTCCCTCCCCCGCACTCCGCGTCAGGCACCCACCGACCAGCCCTCGACCACGGACCCCGAGCGGCTCCCCGTCGTCGCGGCGGTGGTCAACCCCGTCCACCCGCAGGCCGACGACGCGCTGCGCTCGCTGCGCCGGATCGTCGCCGAGCTCGGCTGGCCCGCGCCGTGCGAGTGGACGACGACGATCGACTCCCCGGGCACCGAGCAGGCCCGGGCCGCGCTCGCGGCGGGTGCCGAGCGGGTCGTCGTCATCGGTGGTGACGGCACCGTGCGCCAGGTGGCCGACGTGCTGGCCGGCACCGACTGCGTGCTGGGCATCGTCCCCACCGGCACCGCGAACCTCGCGGCCCGCAACCTCGGCCTGGCCCGGCTGACCGGCAAGGGCATGGACCACGCGGTCACCGCCGCCCTGACCACGGGGGCCCACCGCATCGACCTGGGGCGGGCGACCTGGCGGACCAGCGAGGGCCTGCAGCGCGGTTCCTTCCTCGTGACGGCCGGGCTGGGCCACGACGCCGCGATCATCAGCGGTGTCGACGCGGCCACGAAGCAGCGCCTCGGGTGGCGTGCGTACGTGCGCCCGGCCCTGGGACGGGCCACCGACGCCGGGTGGCCGATGCAGGTCGACGGCCTGGAGCAGAGCCCCTGGAGCCTGTTGGTCATGAACTGCGGCAACGTTCCCCCTGGCCTGTGGGTCTCCGACGCGCGGCTCGACGACGGGTCCCTGCAGGTCGTCTCGGTGGACCCCGACCCGCTGCCGGAGTGGCTGACCGTCGCCGTTGCCGGCGTGCTGCCGCGTGCGACCCGCCTGCCGGGCATCGTCCGCGAGGAGGTGGCGACCACGACGGTCGTGCCCGACTCCCCCACCCCCGCCCACTTGGACGGCGACCCCGTCGGCGAGGTGTGGGAGCTCACGGCCTCGGTCGAGGCCGGGGCCCTGCTCGTCGCCCGGCCGCGTCCGGCCTCCGGCGCCCCGACCCTCGACGAGAGGGTGCTCGAGACCTCCACCGCGGCCGGCATCGCGGCCGTGGTGCGCTCGCTGCGCGAGGGCGGCATCACGGGCCCGGAGAAGGAGGAGGTCACCCGCGCGCTGCTCAGCCTGGAGGGCGAGGACCTGCAGCGGGTGAAGTACCTGCTCAACGCCGGTGGCGACGGCCACGACCTGGAGCACCTCGTCTTCGACGTGCTCGGCACGGGCCAGCGGCGTCGGGTGCTGCGCCACATCGCCGAGCAGGCGGTGCCCCACGACGAGCTGCGGGTGCTGAGCGACGTCGACGACACGCTGAAGAGCAGCCTGCACGACGACCGCTTCCCCCGCGGCACCTTCTACCCCGGCGTGGTCGAGTTCCTGCATGCCCTGGACCGGGCGGACTCCGCCGGCGACGACAGCCTGCCGGGCGACCTGACCTTCGTCACAGCCCGTCCGGGTGGCCCTCGCGACCTGCTGGAGAAGTACACGCGCGAGGGATTCGACCACCTGGGTCTTCCCCCGCACACGATCTTCACCGGCAGCCTGCGGGGGCTGCTCGACCGCGGGCGCATGCGGGCGGACAAGGTGCGCAACATCCGCCGGGACGCCCAGCTGTTCCCGGAGTGCCGGCAGGTGTTCGTCGGCGACTCGGGGCAGGCGGACGCGAAGGTGGCCCTCGAGGTGCGCCGCCGCTGGCCCGACAACGTGGCCGCCTGCTTCATCCACTGCGTCACCGAGGTGGACGCCGCCACCCGGGAGAGGTGGCGGCGCGCGGGCGTGCACCCGGTGGAGGACTACGCCGAGGCGGCCCGCATCGCCGGGGAGCTCGGCCTCATCGCACCGGAGGCCGTGCGGAGGGTGGAGCAGGCCGTCGAGGCGGGCGTCCCCTCGCTGGAGGGTGACCGCTGAGCGTCAGCGGTTGGGCAGCTTCTCCAGGCGGTCCAGGATGGCCCTGCCCTGCCCCGAGTCCGGGGACAGGGCCACCGGGTAGCCGTCCTGCAGCGTCACCGGGGTGAAGGACACGTCGGTGACGCCCTGGTCGTCGAGGGTGAGGTTGAGGATCGCCGACTCGGTCTGCTCCGCACCCTGCGGGTAGCCGTCGAAGACGAAGTTGCCCAGGCCCCAGGCGACCATCGTGCCGTCCTCCTCGTCCACCCGGTATCCCTGCAGGACGTGCGCGTGGTGGGTCAGGGCCGCGGTGGCCCCGGCGTCCAGGGCGGCCTTCGCCATCTGCCGCTGGGCGTCGTTCAGCACGGTCTCGTTCTCCGTGCCCGCGTGGAGGATCACCAGCACGTCGTCCACCTGGTCGCGCACGGCGCTGACGTCGTCGGCGATCTGCTGCGGGCGGCCCCAGGCGACGCCCGCGCGGTCCTTCTGGGCCTCCCACTGCTCGTTCCGGAAGGGGACGACGTCGTCCGGCGGGACGTCCACGTAGCTGAGCACCGCGATGCGGCGTCCGTTGGACTCGAGCACCGCGGGCTCCCGGGCCGCCGAGGAGTCCTTGCCGGCGCCGCCGAAGGGCATCGACCCCTTCTGAAGGTGCTCGACGGTGGACAGGATGCCGGGCTCGCCGAAGTCATAGGTGTGGTTGTTGGCCAGCGAGACGTGGTCGAAGCCCGTCCGGCGCAGCAGCTCCACCGACGCGGGCGGCGACATGAAGGTGTAGCGCTTGGGCTGCTTGTCGCCCTGGTCCGCGGCGGTGCCGATCGTGGTCTCCAGGTTGCCCAGCGTCAGGTCGGCCCCGGCGAGCTCGTCGGCGACGCCGGCGAACACCTTCTGGCCCTGGCCGGCGTTGATGTCCTCGGCCGCACGGTGCGCGAGCTTCAGGTCACCGACCACGGCCAGACGCACCGGTCCGGCGTCGGGGTCGTCCGGGCGGGCGGCCGGCTTGCCCCCACCGGTCCCTGGGGCGGCGGACTCGTCGGAGGACGAGCTGGGGCTGCCCCCCTTCCCGTCCGACGGGGTGTCGCCGGCCGAGCTGCTCGGCGACGGCGACTCGGAGCCGCTCGCGCTGGTGGGTGCGTCGGACGGCTCGGCGGAGCCCGACGCGTCGGTGGTCCCCGGCGACTCCTCGCCCCCCGACTCCGGGGCGCTCGTGACGGACTCGGACCCGGTGGCGGTCCCGGTGGACCCGGACTCCTCACCGCCTCCGCCGTCGGAGCCGCAGCCGGCGACCGTTCCGGCGAGCAGGGCGGACACGGACAGGGCGATCAGACGCTTGTGAGGGTGCACCGGGCGAGCCTAGCCACAGGGTCCTGTCGTCGGGCTGTCGCATCCGCTTGGCGCACCGTCAGGCGCGCGGTGCACGTCGTGTGAGGTCCGACTCCCCGCCGGACGCGGCCGCTCCTCCGCCGGGTGAGGCCCCGAGGACCGTGGCAGCATGGCCGGGTGAATCCACTGAGCTCCCTCCGCAAGGCCTGGCAGGAACACCAGGAGAAGCAGGACACGGGCGTCGACGACCAGGTGCCCGCCGCCTTGCCCGCCGACCCCGACGTCCGGGGTGATCGCAGTGAGGTGATCGCCGACGGCTTCCGCACGCTGGCGGACTTCGCCCTGCGCCTGCTGCTCATCCTCGCGGCCCTCGGCGCCGTGCTGTGGCTGGTCGGCAAGTTCTGGGTCGGTGTGCTGCCCCTGCTGCTGGCACTCATCCTGACCACGGTGCTGCTCCCGGTTTCGCAGCGGCTGCGTTCGTTCATGCCGAACGGCCTGGCGGCCGCCACGGCGGTCATCGGTGGCTTCCTGCTGCTCATCGCCGTGTTCTCCGCGATCGTCCCGTCCATGGTGTCGCAGAGCGGCCAGCTGGCCGACCGCACCGTCACGGGCATCGAGGAGGTGCAGAAGTGGGCCTCCGGTCCGCCGCTGAACGTCAACGACGGGCAGATCGACAAGGCGATCACCAAGCTGACCACCAAGATCCAGGAGGGCAGCGGCCAGATCGCCGGGGGCGTGTTCACCGGGGTGGCCGCGGTCGGCTCGGCCTTCGTCACCGGTCTGATGACGCTGGTGCTCACCTTCTTCTTCGTCCGGGATGGTGAGAAGTTTCTGCCCTGGCTGAGCCGTCTGTCGGGTCGCTCGGCCGCCCCGCACATCACCTCCCTGGGCAACCGCCTGTGGAAGACGCTCAGCGGTTACGTCCGCGGGCAGGCGATCATCTCCGCGGTCGACGCGTCGCTCATCGGCCTGGGCCTGGTCATCCTGGGCGTGCCGATGTGGGGCGCCCTGATCATCCTGACCTTCCTGGGCGGCTTCGTGCCGATCGTCGGTGCCGTCACCGTCGGCGCCCTGTCGATCCTCGTGGCGCTGGTGACCGTCGGGTTCACCAAGGCGCTCATCCTGCTGGCCATCGTGCTGTTCGTGCAGAACGTCGAGGGCAACATCCTCCAGCCGATCGTGCAGGGCAAGGCGATGGAGCTCCACGAGGGCCTGGTGCTGCTCTCGGTGGCCGTCGGCGGCTCCATGTTCGGCATCGCCGGTGCCTTCCTCGCGGTGCCCGTGGCCGCCAGCGTCGTGGTGGTGCTGCGCTACCTGAACGAGCAGGTGGACGTCCGCTCCAGTGCCGACCCGGAGACCCGCGCCCGTCGTCGTGATCATGACGAGGGCGCGACCGACTCCGGCTTCAACCGCTGGGAGAAGCCCGAGGAACGAGGTCGCACGCAGCAGCCCGTGGAACGCGCCGAGCCGGACGAGACGGGCGGCGCGCACCCGGCGTGACCGCCGGCCGACCCGCCCCGGGGTGGGTCGCCCCCTCCCCCGGCCCCAAAGACGGGCTGACCACACGAGAGAGCCCCTCGCACCCGGTCGGTGCGTGGGGCTCTCTCGTGATGGCGTCGTTCGTCAGCTGGCCTTCTTCTTGGCCGTGCCGCGGCGCTCGCGCAGGTGCTGGAGCCGCTCCTCGAGCAGCTCCTCCAGCTCCGGGACGGAGCGGCGCTCGAGCAGCATGTCCCAGTGGGTGCGCACCGGCTTGGTCGGCTTGCGCTCCGGCTCGGGGCCGTTCTCGAGCTTGGCCTCGCTGCCGCAACGGCACTCCCAGATGGCGGGGAGGTCGGCCTCGACGGAGAAGGGCAGCTCGATGATGTGCCCCTTGGGGCAGTTGAAGCGCACGGTCTGCCGCTCGCTGAAGGTGACGTTCTCGTCGCTCTCCATCGACAGGGCGGACAGGTTGGTGCCACGCAGGGAACGCTCGGCCATGCTTGAACTCCTGGTGCCCCGGCGAAGGGGCGGACGCTGGTGACTGGTGGTTCGTCGGTGGGAGGTCGACGCCGGGTGGGGGCTCGACTCGTCCCGTGCCACGGACAGGTGAACGCATGATGAACCGGGGACATTCCCCCCGGGGCGGTCACTGCAGTGGAAGAGGTACCGCGTTCAGCGCGGCAATCCGTCAGTGTGCCAGAGGTCCGAGGTTCACCGCCAGTTCACGAGGGTGTGGGGCGGGTTACCTCCAGGGGCCGCCGCGGGGGTCGATGACCTCGCCCTCGAGGACGGCGTCGTCGCCGTTGTCGGTGGTCGACGTGGTGCCGGAGGGGGCGGCGCCGGTGGTCGTTCCACGTGCGTGGCCCGCGGGAGCGGAGCCGTGGTCACGCGCCCCGAAGCCGGGGCTCCCGAAGCCCATCGCCTGCTCGCCGAAGGGGTCCCCGCCGATGAGCAGTCCGCCCAGGAGCTTCTTCTCCACCACGCGCTGCAGCACCCGCCGGGTGATCGGGCGCGTGAACGGGACGACGAGGAACAGCCCCATGGCGTCGGTGACGAAGCCCGGAGCCAGGAGCAGCGTGCCGCCCACGAGGACCAGGGCGGCGTCCGTGAGCTGTCGCGAGAGCTCGTTCCCCGTGGCCAGCGACCGCTTGAGCAGCTTCCAGGTGCGGGAGCCCTCCCGCGTGACCAGCCAGGCGCCGAGAGTCGACCAGAAGATCAACAGGCCGATCGTCCACCAGGCGCCGATCTGTCGCCCGACGGCCAGGATGACCGCCACCTCCAGCATCGGCATGAGGAGGAGCAGGAGGCTGAGGACCACCAGCCAGGTGGGCTTGCCCCTGCGGCGACGGCGGCGCTGGTGGGTCCCGATGCGGCGGCTCCAGGGGGTCACGGGGTGTCCAGGGCCCGACGACGGCCGAGGGCCCGATGCACCTGGGCGAACCGGTGCTCCACCGCCCAGCGGGTCACGCGGACCAGGGACTCCTTGACGATGGCCGAGTCCATCTTGGAGTCGCCGCGCTCCCGCTCGATGAACTCGATCGGCACCTCGACGACGCGCAGGCCGTGGCGGATGGCGCGCCAGGCCATGTCCACCTGGAAGCAGTAGCCGACCGAGTCGACGGTGGTGAGGTCCATGCTGCGCAGGGCCTCTGCGCGGTAGACACGGTAGCCACCGGTGGCGTCACCCAGCGGCATGCCTAGGGCGATCTTGATGTACAGGTTGCCCAGCATGGAGATGAGCTTGCGGTCGAGCGGCCAGTTGACGACGCTGCCGCCGGGCACCCAGCGCGACCCGAGCACGACGTCCGCACCGCGCTCGGCGGCGTCCAGCAGGCGGTGCAGCTGCTCGGGCTGGTGCGAGCCGTCGGCGTCCATCTCCACCGCGGCCTCGTAGCCCTGCGCCAGCGCCCACTCGAAGCCCGCCAGGTAGGCGCGGCCGAGGCCCTCCTTGCCCTTGCGGTGCAGCACGTGCACCTGGGGGTCTGCGGCGGCCAGACGGTCGGCGATCTCACCGGTGCCGTCGGGCGAGTTGTCGTCGAGCACCACCACGTCGACCTGCGGGGTCGCGGCGCGCACGCGGCCGACGATCCACTCGATGTTCTCGGCCTCGTTGTAGGTGGGGATCAGGACGGCGACGCGCGCCAGGCGGGCGGTCGTGGTGGGCTGGGTCACGGGCTTCGTTCTCCCTCGGGCGTGTGCACGGACGATCACCGGTCCTCCGCGCCGGAGGCCGTGCGGATCATCCCATCATGCCCGGTGGGTTCCCGCTGTCCGTCGGGGGTGGGAGGCGTCCGCACCCCCGCGAGGCCGGCCAGGCACGCCAGGGCGGCCAGCACCCAGGTGGGCCAGTTGCCCAGTCGGGCGGCCGGGGTGAGGCCGTCGTTGAGCGGGGTGGTGGCCGAGAGCAGGGCGGGCTCGAACAGTCCGGTCTCCGTCTGCCCGTCGTGGGTGGGGACGGTGCGCCCGTCCGGCCCGATGACGGCACTGACCCCCATCGTGCTCACCTGCACCACCGAGCGTGCGTGCTCCACGGCCCGCACCCGGCTCATGGCCAGCTGCTGGGTGGACTGCGCGCCGTGGCCGAAGCTCGCGCTGTTGGTGGGGACGAAAAGCATCGAGGCGCCCGCGCGCACCGGGTCGCGCATGAGGTCGTCGTAGGCCACCTCGAAGCAGATTCCCAAGCCCAGGCGCAGCTCCTCGGCGGGGTCGACGGCGGCGTCCACCGGGACGTCCATCGTGCCCGCGCCCGTCCCCTCGGCAAAGTCGCGGGGCACGAGGTCGGTCTTGTCGGTGACGCGGGAGATGAGCCCCCGCAGCGGGATCCACTCCCCGAAGGGCACCAGGTGCTGCTTGTCGTAGCGGTCCACCGCTCCCCGGCCGGGCAGGTACTGCAGCACCGAGTTGCTCGGGTGGCCGCCGGGGCCGTGCGGGATGGCCCCGATGAGCAGCGGACGGTCGATCGCCAGGCTGGCCTCGGCCACCTGCTGGGAGGCCGCGACGTCACTCAGGGGGTCGGTGTCGGCGGCGTTCTCCGGCAGCAGCACGACGTCGGGGTCCGGGCGGGTGCCGGCCTCGACCTCACGGGCGGCCTGCTGCACCAGGGAGGTGTGGTTGGTGAGTACCCGGGCGCGGCGGTCGAACTGGAAGCCGGCCTGCGGGGCATCTCCCTGCACCGCCAGCACGTCCACCTCTCCCCCGTCGGGCTGCTGCAGGGGCAGCAGGAGCGGAGAGACCGTGAGGGCGGCGGTCGCGAGTGCGGCACCGGCCGTGCTCCCCCAGCGCCGGCGGCGGGCGGCCAGGACGGCCACGGCGAGCAGCCCGCCGGTCCCGGCCACCCAGGCGGAGAGCCCGGTGGCCGTGAGGTACTGCGCCACGGGCAGGGTCGGGGCGTGCGACTGCGAGAAGGCCAGCCGTGCCCACGGGAAGCCACCCCACGGGCAGGAGCTGCGCAGCCACTCCTGGGAGACCCACACGGCGGCCACCAGGACCGGCAGGGTGAGCGCCTCCAGGACCGGGGTCCGGCGGGCGGTCCAGCGCTGCACGGCGGTCAGGGCCAGGCCCGTCGGCAGGAAGTACACGCTCTCGAAGGCCGCCAGGGCCAGCCACGCCTCGACGCCCAGGAAGACCCCGGACCAGGGCAGCAGCGGCACCATCAGGCAGAGCCCGGCCAGGAGTCCCAGGAGGGCGCCGGTCAGCAGGCGGGCGCCGCGCACGGCGAGGGTGACCAGGGCGGTGCCCGGGGCGGCGGCCCACCAGAGGTCGGCGTCGGGGAAGGAGAGCCACAGGAGCGTGCCGCCCACGAGAGCGGCCAGGGCTCGAGGCAGGAGGGCGACCACGCCGGGAGTCTAGGCCTCGACGCTGGCTGCGCCGGGCGGCGACTCCCGGTCCGTCGCCGTGGGGACCGTGTCGGCACCCGGGAGGACCACGCCGTTGGGGCCGTGGTCGGGCCGGCTGGTTGCCGACACGTCCACGTTTTCTACTGAGCGTGGTCCTCCCGGGCACCGGGCGCTCGTCGTTGCGACCGCCTCGGTGATTGGGCAGAAACTACCTGCTCCACGACGCCAGTCAATTCGCCCGTGACCTGCGCAAACGCATGTCATCGCAGGTCAGGGGCAGGTGGGCCGCGCACGAACTACACCGTGGGAATTCCCGAGTCGTGCGCCACGTGGCCGTCGACCACGGTGAGCTCGGCCGCCGGGTCGCAGCCCAGCAGCCAGGGCTCGAGCTCGGAGAGCTCGGCGGGGCCCGGTCGCACGTCCCACAGGGTGACGTCGGCCTCCCCGCCACGGCGGATGGTGCCGCCCACCCGTCCGAGGGCCGCCCACCCGCCCGTCGTGTGCAGCGAGAGGGCCCGCGCGGCGGTCAGGCGACCGCCGTCGTTCCGCGGCGCCAGGCACGAGCGGATCGCGCCCCAGGGGTCGAAGGGGGTGACCGGCGAGTCCGAGCCGAAGCAGACCGGGACGCCCAGGTCGTCGAGCGTGCGCCAGGGGTTGGTGCGCTGCCACCGGTCCCCCAGCCGGAGCCCGTAGAGCTCCTCGGGCCCGCCCCACAGCCCCTCGAACATCGGTTGCATGGAGCAGGTGACGCCGAGGCGGGCGAAGGTGGCCACCGCCTCCTCGGGGGGCAGCTCGGCGTGCTCGATGCGGTGCCGGGCTCCCCGGACGGCGTTGTCGCCGAGGACCGACGCGGCGCGCTCCAGGCCGTCGGCGGCCAGCTGGATCGCGGCGTCGCCGATGGCGTGGAAGCCGCCCTGCACCCCGGCGCGGGTGCACGCCACCAGGTGGTCGGCGACCTGCTCCACCGTCAGGTAGAGGTCGCCGTGGGTGTCCGGGGCGTCGCTGTAGGGCTCCAGCATCCCCGCGTTGTGGGCGCCGAAGCTGCCGTCGAGGTAGATGTCACCACCCAGCCCCACCACGCCGAGGGCGTCGCGCAGGTGCGCGGCGCGCACGGGGTCGTGCACGAGCTCGCCCCAGTAGGCGGCGGTGCGCGGCAGTCCCCTGCCCCCGGCGCGGGCGACGTCCCGCACGTCATCCGGGCTGGTCAGGCTGGTGCCGCCCATCTCGTGGACGGTACCGACCCCCGCGCGGGCCGCCGAGCCCAGCGCGAGGTCGATGTTGCGGCGGCGTGCGCCGGGCCCGACGCTGGCCGCCCACGCCTGGACGACGGCGTCCTGCGCCGCCCGGGTGGCGGTGCCGACGCCGTCCCAGCCGTCCTTGGTGACCACGCCGGCCACGGCCGCGAGGGAGGAGGAGACGGTGGCCGCGTGCATGTCCACGCGCGGGGCGTAGACCACCCCGCCACCGGAGGCCCGGTCGAGCTCGGCGGAGGTGAGCGCCCGGTTCTCGGCCCAGCGCGTCTCGTCCCAGGAGTGGGCGAAGATCGGCGTCCCGGGCTGCCGCGCGGCCACCTGCGCGATGACGTCCAGCGCCTCGGCGACGTCGCGGGTCTCCGACAGGTCGGCACCGCCCAGCACCTCACCGGTGGCCGAGACGTGGGCGTGGGCGTCCACGAACGCGGGCGTGACCAGCCGCCCCTCCCCCTCGACCACGCGGGCGTGCTCCAGGTCGGAGGTGTCCGGGGCCCGCTCGGCCGGGCCGCACCAGGCGACGCGCCCGGCGTCCAGCACGACGGTGCGGTCGGGCTCGGGTGCGGAGTCGGGGTTCCACAGGGTCACGTGTCGCAGGACGAGGGGCTGCATCACCCCAGTGTGGACCCTCCTTGCGACACTCGGGGCATGAGGATCCCCACGACGCCCGCCACGCTCGCCCTCGACGCCGCCGGGGTGGACTGGACCGGCCACGCCTTCGGGCACGCCGACGAGGTGGAGGGCTACGGGGAGGAGGCCGCCGAGGCCCTGGGCATCGAACCCGAGCGCATCTTCAAGACGCTCGTCGTCGACAGCGGTGGCAAGGGGAGGCACGAGCTCGCGGTGGCCGTGGTGGCCGTCGCCGACCGGCTGGACACCAAGGCCGTCGCCCGCGAGCTGGGAGTCAAGCGCTGCTCCATGGCCGACGTCGCCGCCGCCGAGCGCGCGACCGGCTACGTGGTGGGCGGCATCTCACCGTTCGGGCAGAGGACCCGGCTGCCGATGGTGGTGGACCGCCGGCTCGAGGAGCACGAGACCGTCTTCGTCAGCGGTGGGCGGCGCGGCTTCGACGTCGAGATCGCGCCCGCGGCGTTCCTGCTGGCCACCGGCGGGCGGCTTGCTGACGTGCGTCAGTCCTGAGCCCCGCCGAACGCCGGCCGGTTCTCCCACGGGGTGGTCAGCACCATCGTCGAGGTGGTCGCGCAGCGGGCCGTCGCCCGGATGGTCGCGATGAGGTCCTCCAGCGCCCGGGGGCGGCTGACGCGCACCAGCAGCACGTAGCTCGCGGTGCCGGCCACCGACCAGCATGCCTCGATGGAGGACAGGTGGCGCAGTCGGTCGGGGACGTCGTCCGGGTCACCCGGGTCGAAGGGCGTCAGCGAGAGCAGGGCCGTGATCGGCAGGCCCGCCGCCTCGGGGTCGACCACCGCCGTGTAGTGCTGGATGACGCCCTCCTCCTCCAGCCGGCGCACCCGCTGGTGGGCCGCCGAGGTGGAGAGGTTCACCCGCTGGGCGAGGTCGGTGAAGCTCAGCCGCCCGTCGTGCGTGAGCTGGCTGATGATGTGGTGGTCGATGGCGTCGAGCTCCCGATGGTTCACCGCACCACCCTAGGCGCCGCTCGACCTAGGCTGGGCGGGTGACCGCTCCCAGCCTGATGCTCGTCGACGCAGCCAGCCTGTACTACCGCGCCTTCCACGGGGTGCCCGACCGGCGCCGCGACCCGCAGGCCCCACCGAACAACGCGGTGCGCGGCCTGGTGGACATGACCGCCTCCCTCATCAGCCACCGCTCCCCCGGCGCCCTGGTGATGTGCTGGGACGACGACTGGCGCCCCGCGTTCAGGGTGGAGGCGATCCCGAGCTACAAGGCCCACCGCCTGGCGGCCGGTGACACGACCGGGACGACCGAGGACACGCCGGCCGAACTGGTGCCGCAGGTGCCCGTCATCGTCGACCTGCTGGCCGCCGTGGGGATCGCCCGGGTGGGCGCCCCCGGGTTCGAGGCCGACGACGTCATCGGCACCCTCACCGAGCGCACTGCGGGACGCCGTCCGGTCGAGGTGGTGACCGGCGACCGGGACCTGTTCCAGCTGGTGGACGACGCCGCGAGCGTCCGCGTGCTCTACACGGCGCGGGGTGGGGTGCGGGACGCCGACGAGGTGGACGAGTCCTGGCTGGTGCAGCGCTACGGGCTGACCTCCGGGCGCGCCTACGCGGAGATGGCCGTGCTCCGCGGTGACCCCTCGGACGGGCTGCCGGGCGTGCAGGGCATCGGCGAGAAGACGGCCGTGCAGCTGCTGGACACGTTCGGCTCGCTGGCAGGGGTGCTGGAGGCCCTGGACGGCGGGGACGAGCGGCTCAAGGGTGCCCAACGGACCCGCCTGGAGGAGGGGCGCGAGTACCTGCGTGCGGCTCCCCGGGTGGTGGAGGTCGCGCGGGACGTGCCGTTGAGGATCGACGACGAGGCGCTCGAGCTGCCGACGGCCGTGGCCGATCCGGCCGCCCTGGCTGCGCTCGTGGAGCGCTACGACCTCGGCGGGCCGGTCGGGCGCCTGCTCGACGCCCTCGGCCTCGACTCCCCAGGCCCCGACGACGCCCCTCCTTCCAGCAATTTGGCCACCTGATCTCCACGAGTCGCCGCGATTCCCGGCGTGTCGCGACGAGATGCGCGCATCAGGGGACCAAATCGGGGAAGGGGCCGGGGATGCGGGGAAGGGGCCGGGGGGAGGAAGGGAGGGGGCGGGTCAGAGGCGGTCGGCGGCCACCACTCCGCGGAGCACCCGCCCCATCGCCTTGCGGGCCGTCCCCCGCACCGACTGGTGCGGCGCGGCGAACTCGACCTGCCCGAGCAGGTCGACCACCTGCTTGGCACGGCGCACGAAGTCCCCGGCCGAGAGCTCGGAGTCGCGCAGCACCACCTCCAGCCGTGCCCCGGAGGCCCAGCGGTGCATCATCCAGGCCATGCCGGCGTCCGGCTGGTCGGTGGGCGGCAGCTGGTGCTCGATCTCCGCGTCCTCGATGCGCGACCAGAGCCCGATCATGCGGTCGTACGCGAGCTGCACCCGGTCCGAGGGCATGGAGGGGTTCACCGTCACCTCACCGCGCCGGGGCTCGTGGATGATGATCGACGCGACGGCGGCGAGCTCGGAGGCGTCCAACCCCTGCCAGATGCCCCGCTGCAGGCACTCGGCCACCAGCAGGTCCTTCTCGGTGTAGGTGCGCTGCAGGATCCGCCCGGCCTCGGTGACCTCCTGCCCGTCCTCGCTGAGATAGCCCCACTCCACCAGCAGCGCGCAGATGCGGTCGAAGGTCCGGCTCACGGTGTGCGTCCGCCGCGCGACCTTGCGCCGCAGCCCGGCGGTCTCCTTCTCGAGCGTCTGCAGGCGCGTCGCCCAGCGGGCGTGCTCCTCGCGGTCGGGACAGGCGTGACAGGGGTGGCGTCGCAGGGCCGCCCGCAGCTCGTCGATGCGGTCGACGCCCGTGCGCGGGTCGGCCGCCGGGGCCACCGCCTCGGTCGCGCCGTCCTCCTCCTGCGTCGGCGCCGGATCGACGTCCGGCACCTTGGCCCGCATCGTGGCCGCGAGGTCCTTGCGGTCCTTCGGCTTGCGGGGGTTGAAGCGCTGCGGCACCTTCACCCGGCCCTGCACCACGGGCGGGGCGTCGAGGTCGGCCGCCACCACGGTGCGCAGCCGACCCGCGTCGGTCACCAGCGCGACGTCGTCGTGCTTCTTGCGCACCCCGTGCGTGCCGGTGATCACCACCGCACGCCCGGCCCGCCGGCCGGTGCCGATGCGGATGACGTCGCCGGGCACGAGCTCGCCCAGCACGGCGGCCACCTGCGCACGCTGTGCGGCACCTCGTCGCTTGGCCGCGTCCTTCTCGGCCTGCGTGAGCTGCCGGCGCAGCTCGGCGTACTCGGAGAAGTCACCGAGGTGGCACTCCATGGCCTCGGCGTAACCCTCCATCGCCTCGGTGTTGCGCTCCACCGACCGGGAGTGGCCCGCCATCGCGCGGTCGGCCTGGAACTGGGCGAAGGACTCCTCCAGCAGGGTTCGCGCGGCGGGACGGCCCAGCCGGTCCACCAGGTTGACCGCCATGTTCGGCGACGGTCGGAAGGAGGACTTCAGCGGGAAGGTGCGGGTGGAGGCCAGCCCGGCGACGTGCACCGGGTCGACCCGCGGCCCCGAGAGCACGACTGCGTGTCCCTCGACGTCGATGCCGCGCCGCCCCGCACGCCCGGTCAGCTGGGTGTACTCGGCCGGGGTGAGGTCGGCGTGGGTCTCGCCGTTGAACTTCACGAGCTTCTCGATGACCGTGGTGCGCGCCGGCATGTTGACCCCCAGCGCGAGGGTCTCGGTGGCGAACACGCACTGGATCCGGCCGGCGGCGAACAGCTCCTCGACGATCTCGCGGAAGAGCGGCAGCATGCCCGCGTGGTGCGCGGCGAAGCCACGGGTCAGCCCCTCGACGAAGTCGTGGTAGCCGAGCACCCCGAGGTCCTCCGGGGCCACCGAGAGCACCCGGGCCTCCACCTCGTCGTGGATCGCCTCGCCCTCGGCGTCGCTGATGAGGCGCGTGTCCGAGGCGAGCAGCTGTCCCACCGCCCCCTCGCAGCCGGCACGGCTGAAGATGAAGACGATCGCCGGCAGCAGCCCGTCGTCCTCCAGCGCCCGCACGACCTGGGCCCGCGAGGGCGTCCCCACGCCCCGGGCGCGCGGGGCGCCGCCTCCGTGCCGCGGACCGCGCCCGCCGCGCCGGCCCCTGCCCCGCCGTCCGCTGGGGGCCCCGGCGTCCTCGCGGTGCCAGGAGCCGTGCTGCTCGTGCGAGGCGGTGCGCAGGCGGGCCAGCAGCTCCGGGTTCACCTGCCGGGCGCTCCCTCGGTGGGCCGCGACGCCGCCCTCGGGGAACAGGTCGTAGAGGTCGTTGCCCACCATCATGTGCTGCCACAGCGGCACCGGGCGCACCTCGGAGACGACGACCTCGGTGTCGCCTCGCACCTGCCGCAGCCAGGCGCCGAACTCCTCGGCGTTGCTCACCGTGGCCGAGAGGCTGATCACCTGCACGTCGTCGGGCAGGTGGAGGATGACCTCCTCCCACACCACGCCCCGCATGCGGTCGGCCAGGTAGTGCACCTCGTCCATTACCACGAAGCCGAGCCCGGCCAGGGTGGGTGAGTCGGCGTAGAGCATGTTCCGCAGCACCTCGGTGGTCATGACCACCACGGAGGCGTTGCCGTTGACCGAGGAGTCGCCGGTGAGCAGGCCGACGTTCGCCTCGCCGTACTCCTCGGCGAGGTCGTGGTACTTCTGGTTGCTCAGGGCCTTGATGGGCGTGGTGTAGAAGCACTTTCGCCCGGTGGCCAGGGCGAGGTCGACGGCGAACTCCCCCACCACCGTCTTGCCGGCGCCGGTCGGCGCGGCCACCAGGGCCCCGTGCCCGTCCTCGACGGCCTCGCAGGCGGTCACCTGGAAGGCGTCCAGCTCGAAGGGCTGACGGAGGAGGAAGTCCTGCAGCCGCGGGTGGCTCGCGCGACGCTTGGCGGCGGCGAAACGATCGGAGGGACTGGACATGCCCTCACCCTAGGTGTGGACGACCAGTCCCTCGCGACGGAGTGCGCTCAGAGCGCCGAGGCGCTGTCCACGTCGGCGTCCATCCACTCCGGACGGCTGCGCTTGCGCGCCTTGTCGCGCATGATCGCGATGCCACAGGCGATGAAGTACATGAGCATCATCGGGATGGTGAGTGTGATCATCGAGATCGGCTCGGGGGCTGCGAGGGCCGCGAAGACCAGCACGAACACGGTGGCCCAGCGCCAGCCCTTGAGCATGGCCCTGCCGCTGACCAGCCCGGTGTGGTTGACCGCCACCATGATGACCGGCAGCAGGAAGGCCAGCCCGAACCACAGGATGAAGTTGCCGACGAACGCGAAGTAGGGCTCGGCGGCGATGAGGTTCTCCCCGCCGTCGGGGGTGAAGGTCTGCAGCAGCGCCTTCACCGCGGCGGGCAGGGCCCACAGGGCCAGCAGGCAGCCGGCCAGGAACATGGGCACCGCGGCCAGGAAGTAGCCGAGGGCGATCATCTTCTCGCGGCGGTACAGGCCGGGCAGGATGAACGCCCAGAACTGCCAGAGCCAGATGGGGCTGGCCAAGATGACGCCCACCACGGCGGCGATCTTCGCCTTGATGGTGAACGGCTGGGTCACACCGCCGGCACCGAAGTTGGGACCGGTGACGGTCTTGCCCTTCGCCCGGGCGACCTCGTTCACCGGCTCCATGAGGAAGCTGGCGATGGCCTCGTAGTAGTACCACCCCACGCAGAGCCCGACGACCACCGCGACGGCAGCGATGACCGCGCGGTTGCGGAGCTCCTTGAAGTGCTCCACCAGGGCCATGCGGCCCTCCGGGTTCGGAGCCTTCTTGGAGAAGGGAGTACGGGGCGACACGCGGGTCAGTTCAGGCGGGTGCCGTCAGTGCGCTCGTCGGTCGCACGGGTGGGGTCGGAAAGACGCGAACCGGCGTGGCGCTCGTCGTACTGCTGGGCGTGGTCGTCGGGGTTCCAGGAGTCGTCGCGCACCGGGGTGTCGGCGGTGCGGGCGGAGGACGGGCGGGCCTCGGCACGGACCTCGGTGGCCTCGCCGTCGACGGTGTCGTCCTTGCCGTCCTTCTTCATCTCGCCCACCTCGGACTTCAGCACGCGGGCCGAGCGACCCAGGCTGCGGGCCATGTCCGGGAGCTTCGCCGAGGCGAACACCAGCACGATGACGACGACGAGGATGAGCAGGATGAGCGGGTTGTCAAAGAGGCGTGCCATGGCGACTCCTAGTTCGGATCTGAGCCCGTGGACGGGGCGCTGTCACTGTACGGTACGCGCGTCCGCGCCGGACAACCGTGCAACGGCCTCCCGCGCGCCCTCCTCGACGGCCCCGACGAGGCCCTCCGGGGACACCACCCGCACGGCTCCCCCGGTGCTCCAGACCAGGCGGGTCACCCACGCCGGGTCGGCAGCGCGCACGACCACCCGGCGGCGTCCTGCGGTGCCGGCCTCCGCGGCGTCCGTGGCGCCGTAGTACTCCGCCACCCAGTCGGCCTCGGGGCTGAGGTCCAGCACCACCTCGGTGTCGTCCGGGCCGCCGGTGTAGGCTCCGGCCCCCAGGTCGCGCGGGCGGGCCTCCGCGGGCGGTGTCCCGTCGGCCTCCAGCACCTCGGCCGAGGCGATCCGGTCCAGCCGGAAGAGACGGACGTCACGTGCCTCGTGGCACCAGCCCTCGAGGTACGTCTGCCCGTCGGCGGTCACCACCCGCATCGGGGAGATCTCGCGCGAGGTCGCCCGGTCCCGTCCGTGGGCCACGTGGACGATCCGCACCAGCCGGTGGTCCTGGACGGCGCGCCGCAGTCGGTGGGCCAGGTGCTCGTCGGTCGGCACGGAGGCCTCGTGCACGACCGTGCCCTCGACGAGCGGGCGGAGCGGGCCCGCCGCGGCGGCGATGCGCTCGGCGAGCTCCTCGGCCCGCTCGCGGTCCTCCCGGTCCAGCCCCGGGGCACCGGCCAGGGCGTGCAGGCCGGCCACCAGGGCGATGGCCTCGTCGGGGCCCAGCCGCAGGGGGCGGGCGATCGTGTCGGCGTTGCGGAGGTAGACGTGCCCGTGGTCCCACTGCGCGTCGATGAGGTCGTCCGGCATGCGCCCGGGCAGACCGCACATGAACACCAGCTGCAGGTCGCGCTCCAGGGACGCGGTGGAGACGCCGAAGGTGCGAGCGGCCTCCTCCAGGCCCACCCCCTGGCGCTGCAGCAGCCACGGCACCATCGCGAGCAGGCGCTCCAGCCGGGCGGTCGCGGACTCGGCGGCCATCAGTCCTCCTCTGGCGGCTGGTCGGCGGTGAGCACCTGCTGCAGCCGGTCGACGACCTGCGCCCGCAGGTCGTCGGGCTCCACGGCGAGCAGGTCGGGCCCCAGCTCGGCGAGCTGGCCGACGATGCGGGAGCGGTCGGCCTCGGGCAGGTGCAGCAGGTCGCCGTCCTCCACGGGGGTGACCGAGGTGGCCCAGCGGCGCAGCGCCCAGCCACGGCCGCTGCGGACGGTCACCCGGGCCTCGACGGCGTCGGGGCGCCCCTGCGTGGCCGAAACGATCATGGCCGAGGGGTCGTGGTCGGCAGGCACCTGGACGACACCCGCGCGGCCGGTGGCGCGCACCGCACCCACGACGCGCGAGAGGCGGAAGACCCGGGGTGCGTCGCGGTCCAGGTCGAACCCGGTGACGTACCAGCGTCCCCGTCGCAGCAGCAGCGACCACGGGTGCACGCGGCGTCGGCTCACCGGCGCCCCGCTGCGGCGGTAGTCGAAGGTCACCGCCCGGCGTGCGGCGATCGCGTCGCGCAGCCCGCTGAAGGCGGCCTCGGGGGTGCGGATCACGGGCTGCACGCCGAGGGCGGCCGGTGCGTCGTCCGCTGCCTCGCCGGTGTCCTCCGGAACCCCCTCGGGGCCGAGCGTGCTGATCTTGCGCAGTGCCCGCTCCCCGGCGGACGAGAGCGAGGCCTGCCCCCACACGCCGGCGGCGACGCCCAGCATGGTCAGCTCCTCGGACGTGAAGACGAGCTCCGGCAGGGCGTACTCGTCGGGGTCGACGCGGTAGCCCTCCTCGTCGTCGAAGCCGGGGTCGACCGGACCGGTCGTGATCGGCACCCCGAGGGCCCGCAGGTCGTTCTTGTCGCGCTCGAAGGTGCGGTCGAAGGCCTCAGCCGTGCCCTCCTGGTACTCGGGCATCAGCCGCCGGATCTCCGCCTTCGTGAGCGGTCGGCGGGTGTTCAGCAGGGCGAGTAGGAGGTTCAGCAGCCGCTCGGTCTTCAGGTTGGGGTCGTGCCCCCTCCCGGCTGCAGCCATGCGCACCTCGCCCTCTCGCTCGTCCGGTTCCGCGGTCCCTGGTCAGCGGCCGGCGACGGCCAGCAGGTCCACGACGAAGATCAGGGTCTCCCCCGGCGCGATGACGCCACCGGCGCCCTGGTCGCCGTAGGCGAGGTGGGCCGGGATGGTGAGCTTGCGGCGCCCGCCGACGCGCATGCCCTGCATGCCCTGGTCCCAGCCGGCGATGACCTGGCCGACGCCCAGCTGGAACTGCAGCGGCGTGCCGCGGTCCCAGGACGCGTCGAACTGCTCGCCGGTGGAGAAGGCCACGCCCACGTAGTGGGCGGCGATCACGTCGCCAGCGGTGGCCTCGGCGCCGTCGCCCTCGACGATCTCCTCCACCACGAGCTCGGCGGGGGCCTCCCCCTCGGGGAAGTCGATCTCGGGCTTGCTGCGCTGCACGTCGGTCATGGCCAGCCTCTCCGAGGGCACACGAAGGCCCTCACGCGTCGGTGAGGGCCCAGTGTGCCTGATGGGTTCCGGGTCAGGCAGCCCGAGGGTTCAGTCGCGGGTCACTTCGAGGAGCCCTCGCCGGAGCCCTGGCCGCCCTGCTGCTGTCCGCCCTGGCCACCACCCTGCTGGCCGCCCTGCTGCTGACCCTCCTGGCGGTCCAGGATGTCGACGACGAACACCAGGGTGTCGTCGCCCTTGATGCCGGCCTGCGGCATGCCCTGCTCGCCGTAGCCCTCCTTCGGCGGGACGACCAGCTCGACGCGCGAGCCGACCTTCTTGCCGACGAACACCTCGTCCCAGGCGGGGATGACCTGGCCGACGCCGATCGGGAAGGAGGCGGGGGTGCCGCGGTCGTGCGAGGAGTCGAACTTCTTGCCCTCCTTGCCCTTGGCCCACTTCACACCGGTGTAGTGCACGGTGATCTGGTCGCCCTTCTTGATCTCCTCGCCCTCGCCCTCGATGAGTGTGGCCTCCTTGAGCTTCTTCGGGGCGGCCGCGTCGGGGATGGTGATCTTGGCGGGCTTGTCCTTGGAGACCTCGGCCTTGGGGAAGTCCTTGGGGGCCTCCTTCTCCTTGCCGGTGGCCTCCTTGAGCGGCTTGGACGCGTCGGTCACCTTCATGAGGTAGACCACCGAGTCGCCGGCGTCCAGGCCCAGCTGCGGGGCACCCTGCTCGCCGAAGGCCTCCTTGGCGGGCAGCGCGATGGCGGTGGTGCTGCCGACCTTCTTGCCCTCCATCGCCTTCTGCAGGGCCTTGATGGTCTGCTCGTCGTCCAGCTTCAGCGGCACGGCCTGCTGCCCGAAGGCGTTCTGCAGCTCCTTGCCGGAGGTGCCGTTGTACAGGGCGTACACGACCATCGCGGTGTGGTCCTTGGTGAGCTCGTCGCCGTCACCCTCCTCGACGACCTTCTCCTGCACCTTCGACACGGTGAACGGCTTGTCGCCGAAGTCGATCTTGGGCTTGTCGCCGCCCTTGATGTCCAGGTCCTCGAGCTTGCCGGCGGCCTTGGGGTCCGGCTTCTTGCCGTCGGAGTCCTTCTGCTCCTTGTCACCCGAGGCCGAGGGGTCCGAGGCGGGGCCGCTGGAACCGGCCGAGGAGTCGGAGGACGACTCGGACGCACCGTCCTCGGGAGCGGAGGACTCCTCGCCGGAGTCGCCCGAGGCGTCCTCGCTGGACTCGCCGCCCGACTCCTCCGACGAACCGCCCTCGGCGGACGAGGAGGCCGGGGCCTCGGACTGGGACTTGTCGTCGCCGGAGTCTTCCCCGCCGCACGCGCTGAGCGCCAGGGCAGCAGTCGACACGAGGGCGATGAGACGGACGGGCGTGCGCTTCACGGAAAGATTCCTCACCGGTTGACTGTGGGTCTGTGTGACACGGAGGTCCCGGGCATCGTAGACGCGCGAGTCTGTGCATCGGCTGGGAATCGGCCCATGATCTGCTCAAGGGGAGACCTGCAGGCCGACGTACGGTGTGTCCATGACTCGATCTGCCCGCCCGGATGCCCCCTCCCGCACCACTTTCCACAGCCGCGTGCCCGTCTGGGTCGCTGCCCTGCTGGATGCCGGGTCGATCGCCCTGTTCGCCGGGCTGGGGCGCCGCAGCCACGACACCGGCAGCGTCCTGACCGGCGTGCCCGAGACCGCCTGGCCCTTCTGGGTGGGTGGCGTCCTGGGGTGGGTGGCCAGCGCCGCGGTGCGGCGCCGGGTCCCCTCGGGGCTCGGCAACGGTCTGGTGGTGCTGGTGGCGACCGTGCTGCTGGGCATGGCCCTGCGGCAGCTCACCGGTCAGGGGACTGCCTGGTCCTTCGTGATGGTGACCACCATCGTCCTGGGGGTCCTGCTGCTGGGCTGGCGCGCCGTCGCGGGTCTGCTGACCCGGCGCTGACCGGCGGGGCTCAGGACTCCTCGAGGCGGGTGGAACCGAGCTCCTCCTGCCGCTGCTGGTCCCGGCGCACCCGACGGAGCTTCTTCGGGGAGATCCACCGCTCCCCCAGGTTCTCTCCGGTCCACTCCTCCTCGGCGTGGCGCCCGGTCCACCCGCCGGCCGAGACGTCCGCGTCGTCACCGGCCTTCGCGGGGCGACGCGCCAGCTCGGGGGCGTCGGTCCCCGGTGCGAGGCGGCGCATCGAGATGAGGAAGCCGGTGTGCCCGTGCATGCGGTGCTCCGGGCGCACGGCGAGCCCCTCCAGGTGCCAGCCGCGCACCATCGACTCCCAGGCGCGCGGCTCGGTGAAGCCCCCGTGGTCGCGGGCGGCCTCTGCCACGCGGGAGAGCTGGGTGGCGGTGGCGACGTAGCAGATGAGCACCCCGCCGGGGGTCAGGGCGTCACCGACGGCCTCGAGGCAGTCCCAGGGGGCCAGCATGTCCAGGACGACGCGGTCCACGCTGCCGGGTGCCAGGGCGCGGGGTAGCTCGTCGGCCAGGTCGCCCAGGTGGATGCTCCAGGCCGGGTGGTCGCCCCCGAGGAAGGCCCGCGCGTTGGCCCGGGCGATCTCGGCGAACTCCTCGCGCAGCTCGAAGCTGTGCAGCCGGCCGCTCTCTCCCACGGCCCGCAGCAGGGACATGCTCAGCGCGCCCGAGCCGACGCCGGCCTCGACGACGACGGCACCGGGGAAGATGTCGGCCATGCCGACGATCTGCGCAGAGTCCTTGGGGTAGACCACTGCTGCGCCACGCGGCATCGACATGACGTGGTCCGAGAGCAGCGGCCGCAGGGCCTGCCACTGCGCCCCGGTCGAGTGGATCACCACGCTGCCGTCCGAGGCGCCGATGAGGTCGTCGTGGAAGATGTGGCCGCGCGTGTTGTGGAAGCGCTTGCCGGGCTCCAGCACGATCGTGTGCATGCGGCCCTTCGGGTCGGTCAGCTGCACGCGCTCCCCCACCCGGAAGGGTCCGCGGCGTCCCTGCTCGCCCGTCCAGCCGGTGTCGGTGGTGGACTCGGGCTGCTCGGGCGAGGGGGTCGTGGTCATGGCGGGTGAGTCTACGAGTCCCGCGGGGCCCGCGTCCCGTTCGACTGCGTCAGGCCGAGGGCTGCTGCCGCTGCCGGATGTTGGCGCGCATGCCCTGGTCCAGGGACTCGTGGTCCGCCAGGCCGACGATCTGCGGTGGCAGCGCACGCCCGTCGGGCCCCACGGCCCCGTGCTGGCGGATGGCGGCCAGCTTCAGCCCGCGAGTGGAGACCGCCTCCACCAGGCGCGTGATGTCCTCCTGCGGGGCGGCGTCGACCGTCCAGTCCCCCGGCACCGTGCGGGCGACCGCGGAGAGCGGGGTGGACTCGCGCCGCTCACCGGGCACCTGCGCCAGGGCCGAGGGGTCCACCAGACCCACCGCGCGGGCCTCGTGGTCGGTGGTCACCACGCTGACGGGCACCGGGAAGCCGCGGACCCCGAGCAGGGCGGAGACCGGCTCGTCCTGAGGCAGCCCGACGGCCGGGCGCATCACCGAGCCGGTCGAGTGGCGCCCGAGCTCCCGGCGGGCGCTGCCGGCCTGGATGGATCGGCTCGCCCCGGCCCAGAGGACGAACGCGATGAGGCCGCCCCACAGCACCATGGTCAGGGACCCGCCCCGGGTCGCCTGGAAGGCCACCAGGGCGATGACGACCACCGCGATGACGCGACCGGTCCACCCGGCGACGACGAGACCGGCGGGCCGGTCGCCGGTCGCCTTCCAGACCAGGGAGTCGACGACGTGGCCACCGTCCAGCGGCATGCCCGGCAGCAGGTTGAACAGGCCCACCAGGCCGTTCACCCACACCGCGCTGGCGACCACCATGTGCAGCAGCCCCTCCGGCACCACGAGCAGGGCGGCCGCGGCGAGGCCGGCGAGCGCCAGGTTGGCCAGCGGGCCCGCGACGGCCACCAGGGCGTTGCTGCCGGGGCTGGTGTTGTCGCTCTGGTGGGCGGTGTGCCCGCCGATGAGGTCGAGCTGCACCTTGGTGACCTCGTACCCGCGGGACTGCGCGGCCAGGACGTGGCCGAGCTCGTGCACGAAGACGGAGAACACCAGCATCACCGCGTAGGCGACCCCGAGGCCGTAGGCGGTGGCGGGGCCGAGGCGGTCGGAGAGCTGGCTGCCGTTGAGGAAGACCACGAGGACGACCAGCAGGGGCCAGGTGCGGCCGAGGTACACCGGGACGCCGCGGACGCTGCCGATGCGCCATCCGGAGGCCTGGTCCATCACGTTCTCCTCGAGGTCGACGAGTGCACAGCCTACGGTGGCCTGTCGGTGGTGGGACCTACCCTTCGGACATGGCCTCCGCAGCCCTGTCCCCCAGCCGTGCCAGCGACTTCATGCAGTGCCCGCTGCTCTACCGCTTCCGGGTGGTCGACCGGCTGCCCGAGCCGCCGTCGGCCGCGGCGGTGCGGGGTACCTTCGTGCACTCGGTGCTGGAGAACGTCTTCGACCTGCCGGCCCACCGCCGACGCCCGGACGACGCCGTCGCCCTCATGGACGACGCCTGGGAGGCCCTGGTGCAGGAGCGCCCCGAGGTGCTGGACGTGGTGCGTCGTGACAACGACGAGGAGCCAGCTGGTGCCGAGGATGGCGCGGGGGGCGCAGCCGGTGAGGACACCGGTGCCCGACGGGCACCGACGCAGGAGGACTTGGCCGAGTGGATGGCCGAGGCCGAGGCCCTGGTGCGCCGCTGGTTCACCGTGGAGGACCCGAGCGTCCTGGAGCCGGCCGAGCGGGAGCTCCGGGTGGAGGTGCCCGTCTCCCGCGGCGGGGAGCGCGGGGAGCTGACGCTGCGCGGGTACGTCGACCGCCTGGACGAGGCCCCTGCCG
This sequence comes from Kytococcus sp. Marseille-QA3725, assembly GCF_054950055.1. Lineage (NCBI taxonomy): Bacteria > Bacillati > Actinomycetota > Actinomycetes > Micrococcales > Kytococcaceae > Kytococcus > Kytococcus sp. Marseille-QA3725. Next base: position 766,556 of record NZ_JBUCLA010000001.1, read on the forward strand.
ACGGGGCGCTGCGGGTGGTGGACTACAAGACCGGCAGAGCGCCCTCGGAGATGTTCCAGGCCAAGGCGCTCTTCCAGATGAAGTTCTACGCCCTGGCCATCTGGCGGCTGCGGGGTCGGGTGCCGGCGCTGCTGCAGCTGGTCTACCTGAAGGACGGCACCGTCCTGCGCCACGCGCCCACGGAGTCCGAGCTGCTCGCCACCGAGCGCAAGGTGCTGGCGCTCTACGACGCGATCGAGCGGGCGGCCGAGGCCGGTGACTGGCGGCCACGCCGCAGCCGGCTGTGCGACTGGTGCAGCTTCCAGGACATCTGCCCGGCCTGGGGCGGCACTCCCCCGCCGCTGCCGGAGGCTCCCGTCAGTGGCTGAACTGCTCCCAGAGGGAGGCGACGCTCTCACCCTGCAGGGTGGGCACGGTGACCGTGTTCGGGGTCTCCGGCAGGTCGACCATGAGCGGGATGGCCACCAGGTGCGTCCCGGCCGCGGACGCCGAGCCGACTCCGGAGGGTGAGTCCTCCAGCGCGAGGCAGTCGGTCGGGTCGACGCCCAGTCGCCGCGCGGCGGTCAGGTAGGGCTCCGGGTGCGGCTTGCCGTGCTCGACGACGTCACCGGTCACGACGGTGGTGAACGTGCCCTCGGGCAGGGCTTCGGTGAACGCGTCGGCCAGGAGCGTCCACGACATCGTCACCAGCGCCGTGGGGATCTCCAGCTCGCGGCACTCCTCCAGCAGCTCCCGCGCCCCGGGACGCCACGGCAGCTCGCGGGCCACCTGCTCGGCCACCTCGGTGAGCATCCGCTCGATGATCTGCTCGCGGGGCAGGTCCACCGGGGTGCGGTCCAGGATGATCTGGGCGGACACCTCCAGCGGGTTCCCCACCATCGCCAGCGCGTCCTCGTGGGTCCAGACGCCGCCGTGCTCCTCGACCAGCCGGGTCTCGGCTGACATCCACAGCGGTTCGGAGTCGATGAGGGTGCCGTCCATGTCGAACAGGACGGCGGCGGGCAGGTCGGGGCGGTTCACGGCAGTCACGCGCCCAGTCTCCCAGCCCACCACCTACGCTGTGGGGATGGTGAACGAGGACCCGGCCCCGCTGCGCGATCCCGTCGTGGTCGCCGCGTTCGCGGGGTGGAACGACGCCGGTGAGGCCGCGACGGCAGCGGTCGCCCACCTCATCGAGGTCTGGGGCGCCGAGCAGGTGGCCGGCTTCGACCCCGAGGACTACTACGACTACCAGGTGCACCGCCCCCGCATGGTGCGCCGCGAGAGGCGACGCCGGATCGAGTGGCCCACCACCACCTTCCATGTGGCTCGTCCCCCGGGCCTGGACCGCGACGTGCTGCTCGTGCAGGGTCTGGAGCCCTCCATGCGCTGGCGGGCCTTCACCCGCGAGCTGCTGGACTGGGTGACCGAGGCCGGCACGACCGAGTTCGTGACCCTGGGCGCCCTGCTGGCCGACGTGCCGCACACCCGCCCGCTGCCGGTGAGCACCACGGCGAGCTCGCTGGCGGTGCAGCGCCGCCTGGACGTCTCGGCCGGCGACTACGAGGGACCCACCGGGATCGTCGGCGTGCTCAACCTGGAGGCCGAGGAGGCGGGCCTGGACGCCGTCAGCGTGTGGGTGTCCGTGCCCCACTACGCCGGGAGCGTCCCCTCGCCGCGGGCCACCTGGGGGCTGCTCACGGCGCTTGAGGAGGTGCTGGACACCGTCATCGACACCGCCGACCTGGAGGAGCTCGCCCAGGCGTGGACGCGCGGAGTGCAGGAGCTCACCAGCGAGGACGAGCACGTCGCCGAGTACGTCGAGGCGCTGGAGGAGGCGGTGGACGACATGACCTCCCCGCAGGCCTCCGGCGACGCGCTGGCCAAGGAGTTCGAGCAGTACCTCAAGCGGCGCGAGAGCGATGGGGGCAGCACCCCGCCGATCTGACGGGGGCCGCCTCAGCGCAGGTCGATGCCGAGCAGCGCGTCGATCGCGGCCAGGTCGTCGGCGGTGGTGGAGCGCTCACCGGCGGACACCTCGGCGGCCCAGTCGTCCACGGCGGCCAGGGCACCGGGGGTGTCGAGGTCCGCGGCCAGCGTGCCGTGGAGCCGGGAGGTGAGCGATGCCGGGACGGGCGCAGCCGAGGCGGTCGCGTAGGGGGCCACGGTGGCGGCGGCTTCCCGCCACCGGGCCAGCCGGTCCTTCGCGACGGGCAGGTGCTCGTCGGTCCACTCCCAGGCGGTGCGGTAGTGCTGGCTGAGCAGCGCCAGCCGGATGGCGGCCGGGTCCTCCCCCGCCTTCCGCAGAGTCGAGACGAGCACCAGGTTGCCCTTGGACTTGCTCATCTTCTCGCCCTCGTAGCCCACCATCGCCTGGTGGACGTAGTGCTCGGCGAACGCGTCGTCGGTGAGCGCCCGGGTCTGGGCGGCGCTCATCTCGTGGTGCGGGAAGACCAGGTCGTCACCGCCGCCCTGCACGAGGAAGGGCGTGCCCAGGTGGTCGCGTGCGATGGTGGTGCACTCGATGTGCCAGCCGGGCCGCCCGGCACCCAGACAGCCGCCGTCCCAGTGCGGCTCGCCCTCGCGATGGGCACGCCACAGCAGCGGGTCGAGCTGGTCGCGCTTGCCGGCCCGGTCCGGGTCGCCCCCGCGGTCGGCGAAGACCTCCATCATCTGCTCCCGGGTCCAGCCGGAGACCTCGCCGAAGGTGGGCACCTGCGCCAGGTCGAGGTAGACGTCGGACGCCTCGGACGTGCCCAGCGGGGCGTCCGCGCCCGGCTCGGCGTCCGGGGCCGCGTCCGTGGCGGGCACCGCGTAGGCGCGGCCGGACTCCAGCATCGCCTCGACGGCGGCGATGTCGGAGGGGATGCCCTCGACCGCGCCCACGTAGGCGTCCGGCGCGATCATCCGCAGCGCCACCATGTCCTCGCGGAAGAGCTGGATCTCGCGCTCGGCGAGCTCCTCCCAGTGCACGCCGTCGCGCTCGGCGCGCTCCAGCAGCGGCTCGTCCACGTCCGTGACGTTCTGCACGAACCGCACCTCGTTCCCGGCGGCCCGCAGCACCCGGTTGAGGGTGTCGAAGGTCAGGTAGGTGGCCGCGTGGCCCATGTGCGTGGCGTCGTAGGGGGTGATGCCGCAGACGTACAGCCCCGCCGGACCGGCGGGCTGCAGCACGACCTCCTGCCCGGCCGCCGTGTCATGCACTCGGGGCGCCGGGGCGGTCAGCGGCAGGGCGGGCACGGTCGGTGAGGTCCAAGAATCCACGTCGCACAGGGTAGGCGAGGGCACCGGGTGCCAGAATTGCCCGCATGATCGTGGACAAGGCGGTGTACGTCGACGGCCGCCGACAGGAGTGCCCTGACGTGGCGACCGCGATGGCCGAGGTGCGCGGGCGCGACGACGACTCCTTCATCTGGGTGGGGCTCTTCGAGCCCAGCGCCGAGCAGGTGCACGAGTTCGCCGAGATCCTCGACATGCACCCGCTGATGGTCGAGGACATCATCACCGGCCGGCAGCCGCCCAAGCTCGACGTCATCGAAGGGTCCGCCCTCATGGTGTTCAGCACCCTCGCCTACTTCGAGGAGAACAGCGACGTCGAGACCGGTGAGGTCCTGCTCGCCTGGGGGCCGCACTGGGTGCTCACGGTGCGCCACGGGAAGCACACCCGGCTCACCGGCGTGCGCGCCCGGCTGGAGCGCTCCCCCGAGCTCATGGCGCACGGGCCCACCGCCGGGCTGTTCGTGGTGATCGACCACATCGTCGACACCTACACGCGCGTGGACCAGGAGCTCAACGACGACCTGCTGCGCATCGAGCGCGCGACCTTCGACGCCCAGTCGTCGGTGGACGTGCTGGAGATCTACCGGCTGAAGCGGGAGATCATGGAGGCCCGTGCGGCGGTGCAGCCGCTGGTGGACCCGCTGCGCCACCTCATCGACGCCCGGGATCTGCTCGCGGAGGAGATGAAGTTGTACTTCCGCGACGTGCAGGACCACCTGCTGCGCACCGAGGGGCACGTGAACGGCTACGACCGCACGCTGACCGACATCCTGCAGGCACACCTGTCGATGGTGGCCGTCCAGCAGGGCGAGGACACCCGCAAGATCTCGGCCTGGGCGGCCCTGGCGGCCGTCCCGACCATCGTGGGCGCGGTCTACGGCATGAACTTCGACACCATGCCCGAGCTGCACTGGATCTGGGGCTATCCCGCGGTGATGGTGTTCACCGTGGTGGTCGTGGTGCTGCTCTACCTGCGCTTCCGACGGGTCGGCTGGCTCTGAGCGCGACTCAGTCGCGGTCGGGCTCCACCTCGGAGTCGTCGTCGTAGGAGTACGAGTCCTGGTCGCCGTCGTACTCGTCGTCGTAGCGGTCGTCCGCGTCCTCGTCGTCCTCTTCGTCGTCGAAGTCCGCGTCGTCCTCGTCGGAGTAGACCTCGAAGGGGGTCACCTCGCCGTGGGTGTCCAGCAGCGCGTCGTCGTAGTCCTCGAACGCGTCTGCGAGGTCGTTGTAGGCGGAGATGACGCGTGGGTCCTCCTCCCCCGTGCGCGAGGCGCACGCCTCGAGGTGCCGCTCGAGGGCGGTGACGAGAGTGGTCAGGGCACTGCGCGGATCGGTGGCCATGGGTTCACGGTAGCGCGGGGGCGCCCACGACGGGAGGGCTTCTCCCGGGGCACAATGTGGCGATGCCGATCCGTTCGCTGCCGTCCGCCCACGCGAAGGCGCGCGCCGCGGCCGTGTGGGAGTACCGCACCGTGGAGGCGCACCGCGACATGTCCCGCTCAGAGCTGTGCCAGCTTCTCACCGAGCTCGCCGAGTACGAGGGCTGGCACCTGCACACGGTGCGCCACCACCAGTCCGGAAAGCGCCGCGTCTCCCTGCGGCGCAAGGTGATCCGTCAGCGGCGTCCGCAGGTGGTCGGCCTCAGCACTCCGTGACGAAGCGGTGCAGCACCCGGGCGCCGAACTCCAGCGCCTCCACGGGCACCCGCTCGTCCACGCCGTGGAACAGCGGCGCGAAGTCCAGGTCCGCCGGCAGCTTGAGCGGCACGAACCCGTAGCCGGTGATGCCCAGGTCGCTCAGGTGCTTGTTGTCCGTCCCGCCCGAGAGGCAGTAGGGCAGCACCTCGCAGCCCGGGTCCTCGGCCTCCAGCACCGAGCGCATCGTGTCCACCAGCGGGGACTCGAAGGGGGCCTCCAGGGCGGGGCCCAGGTGGTGGACGGTGACCTCGACGTGCTCCCCGGCCAGGTCGCGGATGGTCTGCAGCAGGTGCTCCTGCTGACCCGGCAGGAAGCGGCAGTCCAGCCCGGCGGTGACGCTCTGCGGCACGACGTTGTGCTTGTAGCCGCCGGAGACCATCGTCGGGTTGCTCGTGTTGCGCAGGGTGCCGGCCACGAAGTCCGAGGCACCGCCGGTGGCCGAGACCACCTCCGCCAAGGAGGCCGAGTCGCCGGTCTCCCAGTCGATGCCGGCGGTCTCCCCCACCGTCGAGAGCAGCACGTCGACGGACTCGATGAGCTCGGCCGGCCACTCGTGCTCGCCGATGGCCTGCAGTGCACGGGACATGTGCACCACCGCGTTGTCGCTGGTGGGCACCGAGCCGTGCCCCGCCCGACCGCGGGCGGTCAGCGTGAGCCACATGATGCCCTTCTCGGCGGTCTGCACGAGGTAGGTGCGGCGGCCCTCTCCCCCGTCGACCACCTGCTGACCGGGCACGGTGATGGAGTAGCCACCGACCTCGCTGACGGCCTCGGTGCAGCCGGCGAAGAGCTCGGGGTGGTGCTCCACCAGGTGCCCGGCCCCCTTCACGCCTCCGGCCTCCTCGTCGGCGAAGAAGGCGACGACGACGTCACGGTCGGGCTGCTGGCCGGTGCGCGCCATGTACCGGACGACGGCCAGGATCATGGCGTCCATGTCCTTCATGTCCACGGCGCCGCGGCCCCAGACCATGCCGTCGTGGACCTCGCCGGCGAACGGGTCCACCGACCAGTCGGCGGCCTCGGCCGGCACGACGTCCAGGTGACCGTGGAGCACCAGGCCGGGGCGGCTGCGGTCCTTCCCCTCCAGCCGGAGCACCACGCTGGTGCGGCCGGGGTCGGACTCGAAGACCTCCGGCTCCAGCCCCACCTCGCGCAGCCTCGCCACGACGTGGTCGGCGGCCTCGCGCTCGCCGGGGCCGGTGCCGTCGCCGTAGTTGCTCGAGTCGATGCGCAGGAGCTCGCGGCAGAGCTCGACGACCTCGTCCTCCGGGCGGGGCACGGTCGTGGCGGCGGGCTGGGGCACGTCGGTCTCGGTCATGGGCCCACGCTACGGCCCGGTGGTCGGGTCAGGCCTGCGGGGCACCCCGGACGGCGAGATCGTCGTCGATGCGGAGCAGGCCGGGGCCGTCGTCACCGACGCGCTCGAGCGAGGTCACGATCTCCCCGACCGTGGCCTCCTCCTCCACCTGCTCGGCGACGAACTCGTTGAGCAGCGGGCGCGAGTCGAGGTCTCCGGCGCGCTCGGTGGTCGCGTAGAGCTCGCGGATGGCCTCGGAGACCTTCTCCTCGTGCGCCAGCGCGGCCCGGAAGGCCTCCAGCGGCGAGGGGTCCTCCAGTGGGGTCGGGGCGGGGATGTCCCCGATCGCCGGGCGACCGCCGCGGTCCAGGACGTGGTCGATGAAGCGCTGGGCGTGGACGACCTCCTCGTTCGCCTGGCGGGTGAACCAGGCCGAGGTGCCCGGCAGGCTCTGGGCGGCCATCTCGATGGCGAGCTGGCGGTAGATCACGGCGGCGCGGAGCTCCAGGGTGATCTGCTTCTCAAAGGCGGTCACGAGCTCGGGGGAGATCTTCATGGGTGCGCACGCTACGGGGCGACGGGCGACGGTTCACCGTCGCTGTGCCTCACCTACACGGACGCGCCGGGGCACCCGGCCCACCCGGTCGGGCGCCCCGGTGCGAGGGGGCGCCCCCACTGCGGATTGTTGGTGGTGGCTGTGGCGGCTCGGGTGTCAAGCACGCCTCCGCGCTGGGAGAAGTGGCGCAGGTTCTCGATGTGCTGGGCGTCGTCGCTCATACGGTGGCGCGCTGGGCGCGGCCGGCCAGCACCTCGTCGTAGATGGTGTCGTCGATCAGTCCCCGGTCGGCGGCCCGGACCACTTCGTTGAAGCTGCCGGGCACGTTGGGGAGGATCTCGTTCCACACCTCTGCCTGGGCCCTGGGGGCGTAGTCCCAGCGGGTGAGCTGGTCGATGAGGGCCTCGCGGGTGATGAGTCCGGCGGCGTAGCGCTGGCACAGCTCGTAGGGGGTGGCGGCGTCGAAGCCGTCGCGGGGGGTGGTGGTGTCCTCGGTGAGGGTGCGGGCGATCTCGCGGAGCTGGTCGGCGGCGGCCTGCGGGTCGCGGCGTCGGAGGTCCAGGGCGTCCATCCGCAGGCGCTGGATGAGGTTGTTGGTCTGGGTGTCGGTCATGGCGGTCATGATGCTCTCCCTCCTGGGGCCAGCCCATCGTGTTTGCTTGCGGGTTTCATCTGTGTTGCGTTTCTATCGTTCGCGTGTTTCGCGGCTCATCCGATCTGAGGGTGTAGTCGTGGTCTGAAGCCGCCGGCTTCGAGGAGGGATCGGGCGACGTAGTGGGTCAGGTTGCGGAAGCCGAGGGCGGACCCTCGGAGGTGCTCGAGGCGGCCGTTGATCGCCTCGGTCGGGCCGTTGCTCGTGCCCGGCAGGTCGAAGAATGCGAGTACGTCTTCGGCCCGCTTGGTCAGCGTCCGCCCGAGCGTGACGAGCTCGCTCAGGGCGGTGGGAACGCCACGAGTCACCGAGTCGATCACGGCGGTCATCAGTGCCCGGCCTTCGCGCCGGTCTGGGTGGCGGTAGGCGGCGATCATGCGTTGGTAGATGCCCCAGGTCGCCTCGACCTCGACGTGCTCCTCGTCGGCGAACAGGGACTCGATCCTGCGGGCCTGCTTGTCGGTGAGCAGGTTGGCGCCAGTGTGCAGGGTCCGCCGCGCGCAGTAGAGCGGATCGCCGGCCCGGCCGCGGTGGCCGTGGAGATCTTGCTGGACCCGTCGGCGACAACGGTCCAGGGCGTCACCAGCGAGCCGGACCACGTGGAAGGGATCCATCACCGCGACCGCGTCGGGGAGCTCCTCGGCCGCAGCAGTCTTGAACCCGGTGAACCCGTCCATCGCCACCACCTCCACCCTGTCGCGCCATGCCTGGGTGCGGGCAGCGAGCCAGGTCTTGAAAGTGCTCTTCGATCGCCCCTGGACCATGTCGAGCAGGCGTGCTGGACCCGTCCCGTCGCGGATCGGGGTCAGATCGATGACGACGGTGACGTACTTCTCGCCGCTTCGGGTATGGCGCCAGACGTGCTCGTCCACTCCGACCACGGTGACGCCGTCAAACCGGGTGGGGTCATCGATCAGGACCCGTCGGCCCTCGGCCAGGACCGCGTCATTGGCGGTGTCCCAGGCCACTCCCAGAGCCTCGGCCAACCTGGCGACAGTCAGGTGCTGGGTCACCAGGGCCACCAGCGCCCACCGCACCGCTGCACGCGACAGCTTCGCCCGCCGGTCCGCCGCCGCAGTGGTGTCCTGGCGCCACACCCGCCGGCACGCCTGACAGCCGAAGCGACGCACCCGGATCAGCAGCGTGGTGGGCCGCCACCCGAACGGCTCATGCGCCAGCTGCCGGGTCACCGTGCCCCGCGCGGCGCCCTCGGCCCCGCAGTGCCGGCAGAACGCGTCGTCATCGCCCGCGACCACCCGGCATTCCAGCACCGCCCGGTCAGGCTCCACGCGCTGGCCAACCGCAACGAGGCCAAGCTCGTCCAGGCGGGCGAAGGTCGTCAGATCAGGGGCATCAAAGGTAAGTTCACGCACGTCGAGGTCTTCTGGTCGGGTCGGTGTAGGAACCCCCATCATCAGGGGACCTCGACCCCTACCTCGGCCCGGTCACACCACCACTGCTACACCCTCAGATCGGAAGAGCCTGTTTCGCGTGGTGGTCGTGCACAGGCTTGGGCCTGTGTGCGAGTTGGTGGGGTTGCTCGGCGGATGAGGCGGCGGGGGAGTCGTGCTGGGCGGGCGGTCGAGGCCGGTGCCCCGCCGGTCTCCAACCCGGCCGGCAAGGCGAACTTCCAGACCGGCGTGCTGTTCGCCAACCTGCACTCCGGCAAGCCCTTCGTGGTGTGGTCGTCGGCGATGGCGCGGTGCATGGCGTCTTGGGCGTCGGTGGTGATGCGCAGTTCGCGGCTGACGCCGCGGGTGGCCGAGCGCTGGTGTACGGGGCTGATCTTGGCGCGGGTTTCGGGGGTGCGCTTGGCGTGGGTGTGGATGGCGGCCGAGACCCAGTCGATCCAGGTGTCCTGCGGGCCACCGTGGTGGAAGTCGCTGATGAATGCCGCGCGGGCGGAGTTGTAGACCTCGCGGGGCATGTAGACGCCCATGAGGGCGCGGTCGCTGGTGGCGCGGGTGGGGCCGGGCTGGGTGGTGGGTGCGGGTCGGGCGCCCCGGCGCGAGGGGGCGCCCGACCGGGGACGTCAGCCGACCCGGAAGGTGGCCGTCGTCCCCTCGAAGGGGGTGATGGCGCCGGTGCCGGCCCGCTTGGAGGCGCCGCGGTGCAGGATGCGGTACTCCCCCGCCGCCGTGCCCGCCGGGACGTCCCACTCGACGGTCGCGGTGGAGTGGCCGAGCGTCCAGTTGGTGCGCTTCCAGTGGAAGCGGGTGTCGTCGTCGGTGTCGGTACGCACGATCTCCCAGCCGGAGGCGGTGCGCTGCTGCACCTCCAGGTAGGTGCTGCCCAGCAGCAGGTCGTTCTTCGGGTGGCCGGTGACGAACACCGCCGAGACGGTGCCGCCGGGGGCGGTGTCCGTCGGCTCGGTGAGCACGCCGCCGAAGGGCTTGCCGGAGTGCGGGTTGTCGAACAGCACGCCGGTCTGGAAGTTCGCCTTGCCGGCCGGGTTGGAGACCGGCGGGGCGCCGGCCTCGACCGCCCGGCCCGCGGCCAGCTCCTCGGCCAGGGCGGAGGTCTCCTGCTGGTAGGCGCACAGGGTCCAGCGGCCGAACAGGGTGGAGCCGCCCTCGTAGTGCTGGGTGTCGTACTCCTCCGGGGTGGTGACGTACTGCGAGTAGCCGTTGGTGTAGCTCTGCACCAGCACGTCCTCCAGCCGGGCACCGACGGCGTCCGCCACCTCGCGGCGCAGGCGCAGCCCGGCCACGACGGTCACCTCGGCCGGGACACCGACGATCCACAGCTGGCCGATGCGGGCGACGGTCAGAGCCAGGCGGCCGGGCGCGGCGTCGACGATGCCGACCGGCACCATGCCCACCTTCGGGTGCTGCACGTTGCGGATCCACAGCGGGGTGTCGTCCGGCACCGTGATGGGCCAGCGCACGCCCTCGCGGAAGATGTCCGGTCCCGGGCCGTCCTCGGTGGAGCCGGCGAGCATCGCCTCGCCCAGCACGGCCGGCGCGGTCTTGGCCGGCTTGCCCTCCGGGGTGAAGCGGCCCTCGATCTCGACGGCGTCCATGTCGACGTGTCGCGTGCGCCCACCGACGGGGCCGGCGAGCTCCTCGGATGCCGACTCCCAGGCCGTGCGGGCGGCCTCGAGCTGGCGGCGGCCGATGATGCGCATGTTCTCGTACTCGTCGTCGGTCGGCCCGGTGCCGGGCTTCAGCGCCAGGTTCGGCGTCATGTCGCCCGAGTTGGTCTGCGCGAACGCGGCGACGAAGTCAGGCGTCGGGTCGAGCGGGTCCTGCCCCAGCAGGTCGCGCTCCCAGGCCCAGGCGGCGTAACCCTTGTTGTCGCCCGAGACGAGGGTGTTGGTGTTGGTCAGCGAGGTCCCGTGGGTCGGGTACCAGCTCAGCGCGCCGATCTCGCGGTCACCCTGACGGAAGCGCAGCACCACCATGTGCGGGTCGATCCCGTCCGGGAAGGCAGCCCGGTCCTCGGCCGGGTTGGCGTCGAAGGCCTCGCGGGAGCGGTTGCGCGAGGCGTCGTGCACCTCGGTGCGGCCGACCGTGACCGTCCCGGGCGCGAGCTGCTCGTGGGCGCGCTCGACGGCAGTCACCACGCCATCCACCAGCGCCTCGAACGCCTGCTCCTGGTAGCCCTTGGTCGCGAGGTTGTAGATGACGTCGTGCGTGCAGCCACCGGTGGAGGCGTGCGTGTGGGTGGCCGTCACCATCACGTTGTGCACGTCGTAGACGCCCGGGAACCGGGCCGCCAGCCGGGCCACGACCTCCCGGTGCGCGGCCACCGAGATCACGCCGTGGTCCGCGACGACCCACGCGATGCGGCCGCCGGAGGAGTCCTCGACGACGAAGGCGCGGGCCATGAGGCGCATGTGCAGACCGCTTGTCACCTGCTTGAGCGAGGAGTAGCCCATCATGCCGTTCTCGGCGACGGGGCCGGTCGTGTCCGCGATGCCGGCGCCCACCTTCAGGCCACCGTCGGCGGCCTGCGCGGACGCCCGCGCGCAGGTGGCCGGCAGTGCGGTGACGGCGGCTGCGGTGGCCGCGCCCGCACTGGACAGGACGGCGCGGCGGCTCGGGTGCACGGTCGTGGGGTGGCTCTGCGGGGTGGGCACGCTGGCTCCTGGTGGTCGATCGGGAGGGGTCGTGGGCCGTACGGCAGCGGCCTGCCGCCGGCAGCGCCCACAATGACACATCCCGCAGCACGGTGGGGTCAGGAAATGGCAAGGACTTGGCACCGTGTGAGACTTGCGCCCATGCCTCTCGCCCCTGCCCTGGCCGCACGGGCGCTCGACGACCACACGCGCAGTGCGTACCGCGCAGCCGGGCAGGTCATCGGCAGCTACTCCACCAGCTTCTCCGCCGCCACCCGGCTCCTCGCCGAACCGGTGCGCCGCCGGGTCCGTGCCGTCTACGCGATGGTGCGCACCGCCGACGAGATCGTGGACGGGGCCGCGGCCGGTGCGGGGCTCGGGACGCCCGAGGTGGGGGCGCTGCTGGACGCCTACGAGGCGGGGTGCGAGCACGCGCTGCAGGTCGGCTACTCCCCCGACCCGGTGCTCCACGCCTTTGCGCACGCCGCCCGGGCCACCGGCATCACGGCCGAGCTGACGCGTCCCTTCTTCGCCGCGATGCGTTCGGATCTCGTGCCCTCCCGGCACGACGAGGAGTCCCTGCCCGAGTACGTCCACGGCTCCGCCGAGGTCGTGGGGCTCATGTGCTTGCGCGTCTTCGCGACCGACCGGTCCCCCGAGCCCGTGGACCCGCCGCTCCACCTGGAGCACGGCGCGCGACGGCTCGGCGCGGCCTTCCAGCAGGTGAACTTCCTGCGCGACCTCGAGGCGGACGTCGACGACCGCGGGCGCGCCTACCTGCCGGGGACCGACGGGCCCTCCTACGACGCCACCCGGCGGGACCGGGTGGTCGCCGGCATCCGCGACGACCTGCACGCGGCACGTGTGGTGATCCCGGAGCTGCCGCGCTCCAGCCGGGTGGCCGTGGGCGCTGCGCACGACCTGTTCGCCGAGCTGACCGAGCGGCTCGCCGCGGTGCCCGCCGCCGATCTGCGGGAGCGCCGGGTCCGCGTCCCGGACGCCCGGAAGGCCGTCGTCCTCGGGCGCGCGGTCGTGAGGTGGGGCCGATGACGCGGCGTGCCGTCGTCATCGGCGGTGGGGTGACGGGCCTGGCCACCTCCGCGCTGCTGGCGCGGGAGGGGTACGGAGTGACGCTCCTGGAGCGCCACCGGGTCACCGGCGGACGCGCGGGCACCTGGGAGGCCACGACGGGGGCCGGGCGCTTTCGCTGGGACACCGGCCCCTCCTGGTACCTCATGCCGGAGGTCTTCGAGCACTTCCTCGCGCTGCTGGGCACCCGGCTGGAGGACCACCTGGATCTGGTGGAGCTGGACCCCGCCTACCGGGTGTTCGGCGAGCGCTACGACGAGCCGCTGGAGGTCCGCTCCGGCCGGGAGCGGGTGACCGCGCTCTTCGAGGGCGTCGAGCCCGGAGCCGGTGCGGCGCTCGCGGGCCACCTGGACTCGGCCGGGCGGGCCTACCGCTTGGCGGTGCGGCACTTCCTGCACACCACCTTCACCCGGGTGCCCACGAGCACCATGCGGGCGGTGCTCCCCCGGTTGCCGGAGCTCGTGCGGCTGCTGGTCGAGTCCCTGCACTCCCGGGTGGCGCGGACCGTGCGGGACACCCGGCTGCGGCAGGTGCTCGGCTACCCGGCGGTCTTCCTGGCCGCGACGCCCCGCTCCGCGCCGAGCCTGTATCACCTCATGAGCTCGATGGACCTCGAGGACGGGGTCCGCTACCCGATGGGCGGGTTCACGGCACTGGTGCGTGTCCTGGAGGGGCTGGCGCGGGAGGCCGGGGTGCGGATCCGGACGGGGGTCGAGGTGACGGGAATCCTCACCGAGGAGCCCCCGGACGCACGCGTGGGCAGGCTCGGGCGCGGACGCACGGCGCGGGCCGCCGGGGTGCGCCTGGGCACCGGTGAGGAACTGCCGGCCGAGGTGGTCGTCTCCACCGCGGACCTGCACCACACCGAGACCGCCCTGCTGCCGGAGCACCTGCGCACCTACGGCGAGCGCTACTGGGCGCGGCGCCGGTCCGGGCCCGGCGCGGTGCTGGCGCTGCTCGGCGTGCGCGGGCGGTTGCCGGAGCTCACCCACCACAACCTGTTCTTCACCGACGACTGGGACGCGAATTTCGCGGCGCTGTCCGGCGACGACCCGGTGGCCCCCGATCCGGCCAGCAGCTACGTGTGCATGCCCTCGGCGACCGACCCCGGCGTGGCGCCGGAGGGACACGAGAACCTGTTCGTCCTGGTGCCGGTCTCCCCCGACGCGGAGGACGGGCGTTCGGTCGGGCACGGTGGCATCGACGGCACGGGTGATCCCGCGGTCGAGGCGGCCGTGGACCGCGCCATCGCGCAGATCGCCGACTGGGCGGGTGTCCCGGACCTGGCCGAGCGGGTGGTCGTGCGCCGCAGTATCGGCCCGGCGGACTTCACCACCGACTTCCACTCGTGGCGGGGCAACGCCCTGGGGCCGGCGCACACGCTGTGGCAGTCGGCCTTCCTGCGGGGACGCAACGCCAGCCGGCGGGTGGACGGGCTGCTGTACGCCGGAGCCACCACCGCCCCGGGCGTCGGCCTGCCGATGTGCCTCATCAGCGCGCAGAACGTGCTCAAGCGGCTGCGCGGGGACCACTCCGACGGGCCGCTGGACCCCGCGACCGCCTGGAGCGGGGGCACGGCCTCCGGGAGCGGTGTCTGATGCCGGGGGTGTACCTGGCGGCCATCCTGTTCTCCTCGGTCGGCATGCTCGTCATCGACCGTCGATGGCGGCTGTACCTGTTCGCCGACGTGCGGCACGCCCTGACGGTGCAGGTCAGCGGGATCGCGCTCTTCCTGGCGTGGGACGTGCTGTGCATCCGGCTGGGCATCTTCATGCGCGGCCCCGGACCGTGGCAGACCGGCTGGCAGGTGGCCCCGGAGCTGCCGGTCGAGGAGATCTTCTTCCTGTGGTTCCTGTGCCACTTCTCGATGGTGGTGTTCACCGGCCTGGAGCGGCTCCTGGCCCACCTTGCCGGCCCTCGGGACGATGGGCACTCCGCGAGCGGGGAGGCCGGCCCGTGACCTACCTCTGGGTGAACCTCGCCGTGCTCGGCCTCGTCGCCGTCCTGGCGGCGCTCGCGCTGCGCGGGGTGCCGGCCGCGCGCCGTCGGCGTACCCTCCTCGTCGCCGGTGCGGCCTTCGCCGTGAGCGCCGTGTTCACGGCGGTGTTCGACTCGCTCATCATCTCCGCCGGCATCGTGGCCTACGACGAGGCGCACCTGCTGGGCCTGCGCATCGGCACCGCGCCGGTGGAGGACTTCGCCTACGCACTGGCCGCGATGGTGCTGCTGCCGGCACTGTGGGTGGGCCGGCGACACCGGTCCGGGAAGGAGCGCCGATGAACCTGCTCATCACCCTGCTGCAGACCTCGCGCCCTGTGTCGTGGGTGAACACGGCCTACCCCTTCGGCGCGGCGTACCTGCTGGCTGGCGGCCGGGCGGACTGGGTCTTCTGGGTGGGCGTGCTCTTCTTCGCCGTGCCCTACAACCTGGCCATGTACGGCATCAACGACGTGTTCGACTACGACTCGGACCTGCTGAACCCCCGCAAGGGCGGTGTCGAGGGTGCACTGACCGACCGGTCGCGGCACCGGTCGATCCTCTGGATCTCGGTGCTCTGCTGCATCCCGTTCGTCGTGGCGCTGCTGCTGGCCGGCACGGTGCCCAGCGGCATCGCGCTGGCGGTGACGATGTTCCTGGTGGTCGCCTACTCGGCCCGGGGGCTGCGATTCAAGGAGGTCCCCTTCCTGGACTCGGTCACCTCGGCCAGCCACTTCGTCGGGCCGGCCGTCGTCGGCGCCCTGGTGCCGGGCCCCTCCGTGCCGCTCGTGGGGTGGGCGGTCCTGGCGGCGTTCTTCGCCTGGTCCATGGCCAGCCACGCGTTCGGATCGGTGCAGGACATCGCGGCCGACCGGGCCGGTGGCATCGGCTCGATCGGCACCGTCCTGGGCGCCCGGTTCACCGTCGGGTTCTCGGTGGCGCTCTACCTGCTGGCCGCGGTCCTGATGCTGGCCGCTCCCCTGCCCCACGTGCTGCTGGCCGTCGTCCCGCTGGTCTACGTGGTCAGCATCGTGCCCTTCCTGGGGTTGGCCGACGCCGACTGCGAACGTGCCCACGCCGGCTGGCAGCGGTTCCTCTGGTTGAACTACCTGGCCGGCTTCGCCGTGACGATGGTGCTGCTCACCGACGCCGTGGGCTGAGTGTGCCGTGCCCCCGGCATCGGGCGCCGGGTGGAACACACGTCCTGTGACCTGGTCCTCCGCTGACATGGCTCGTCACTCCCTGTCGCCCTGGAGACGCGATGGCGCGGGTGGTGACCACCACCCCGTTCATTTCCCCCCGAGGAGAATCCAGGTGTCCGACCAACGTGCGCGAGAACGCAGCGCCACCCCAGAGACCGCCGACGACCGCTCGGTGACCCACGACGACCACGCCCTGCTCGAGGGCGTGCACCACGTCGAGACCTTCGACGAGAGCGGGACGGGCATCGACTGGCTCGTCCTCGACGTCACCGCCGCCCTGGCGCTGGCCGTGTTCGTGTTCGTCTTCGGCCCCACGGTGCTCATCCTCAACCTCATCCCGACCATGCTGGGCGACTACGTCTCCCACCTGCCGGACATGGCGGCCCGCACCGAGGCCTCGGGTCTGTCCCGGATGGCCGACTGGCTGTCGGCGTGGACGATCTTCTACTGGGCCTGGTGGGTCAGCTGGACGCCCTTCGTGGGCATGTTCATCGCGCGCATCTCGCGCGGTCGCACCATCCGGGAGTTCATCACCGGCGTGCTGCTCATGCCCTCGCTGGTGTCGCTCATCTGGTTCGCCATCTTCGGTGGCGCGGGCATCGAGGCCCAGCGCCAGTTCGGAGACATGGCGGCGAAGGACGGCACGGTGCGGCGTCCATCGTCATGGGCTCGCTGTCCGAGAAGGGCCGGGTGGAGCCGTCGCGCCCGACGGTCGTCTTCTGGGGTGCCGTCACCGGTGCGGTGGCAGCCATCATGCTGCTGGCCGGCATCGAGGCCGGTGGTGACCTGCCGTCTGCGCTGACGAGCCTGCAGAACATCACCATCGTCATGTCGCTGCCGTTCGTCATCGTGATGGTGCTGATGTGCGTGAGCCTGGTCCGCGACCTCGCGAACGACGCGATGACCCGCCGCAACGAGCTCGGCCAGATGATGATCGAGCAGGCCGTCATCAGCGGTGTGAGCGCGCACGACACCGACGAGATCACCCTGGTGGCGGTGCCGCGCGACACCTACGACCCGACGTCCGGGTCGACGGCCCTGAGCCGCCTGGACGAGGAGGAGGGCGTGAAGAGCTGACGCCCGAGCCTCCACGTGGCCCCCGGCCGGCGCCCCTGCGGTGTCCGGTCGGGGCCACGTCCGTCCCGAGAACCGTTGCTGCCGCGGTGCGTTGCATGTCGCGGCGTGCAGAGGGTCCCCCCGGTGGCCCAGGTCCCCGGTGGGAGCCGGCCGACAGGTGGGGCGTTTCTCAACCCACCGGGTGAGAAACGGCCTTCCCGGGCCTTTCTACGTTTCAGGTGACGGCAGGAAATGACCGGGAAAAGCGGCTCTTCGCAGTTGACGGTGTAGTCGGTTGAGCGCGTCGGTGGCCGGGTAGGGGTCGAGGTCTCCCGGATGATGGAAGTTCTTCACGCTCGCCATCCCGAAAGACCTCGACGTGCTCCACCCTACTTTCGCGACCCCTGACCTGACCACGTTCTGCCGCCTCGACGAGCTCGGCCTCGTCGCCGTCGGCCAGCTGATCGAGCCGGATCGGGCCACGATCGAGTGCCGCGTCGTCGAGGACGACCCGTGGTGTCGGACGTGCGGCGTCGAGGGCGTGCCGCGGGACACGGTCACGCGTCGACTGGCGCACGAGCCGTTCGGGCACCGGCCGACGACCCTGCTGGTGCGGGTGCGCCGGTACCGGTGCGGACACTGCCGGCGCACGTGGCGGCAGGACATGACGCGGGCAGCGGCGCCGCGTGCGAAGATCTCCCGCGGCGGCCTGGAGTGGGCGCTGCGGGGCATCGTCATCGACCACCTCACCGTCACCCGCGTCGCCGCAGGTCTCGGGGTGTCCTGGAGTGCCGCGAACGCCGCCGTCCTCGCGGAAGGCAAGCGGCGCCTGATCGACGACCCCGCCCGGTTCGACGGGGTCACCACGATCGGTGTCGACGAGCACGTCTGGCGACACACGAGGCTGGGCGACAAGTACGTCACCGTGATCATCGACCTCACGCCCGCGAGGAACAAGACCGGGCCGGCGAGGCTGCTGGACATGGTCGAGGGCCGCTCCAAGGCGGTGTTCAAGCAGTGGCTCGCCGCCCGCCCTGCGGACTGGGCGAAGCGGATCGAGGTGGTCGCGATGGACGGCTTCGCCGGGTTCAAGACCGCTGCCGCCGAGGAACTCCCCGACGCCGTCCCCGTCATGGACCCGTTCCACGTGGTCCGCCTCGCCGGCGACGCGCTGGATGTCTGCCGGCGTCGGGTCCAGCAAGACACCACCGGTCACCGCGGGCTCAAGGGCGACCCGCTCTACACAGCCCGCCGCACCCTGCACACCGGGGCGAGCCTGCTCACCGACCGGCAGCGGGCACGCCTGGACGCAGTGTTCGCGAGCGAGGAGCACGTCGAGGTCGAGGCGACCTGGGGCATCTACCAGCGCATCGTCGCGGCCTACCGGGAGCCCGACAAGAAGAAAGCGAAGGCGATGATGCAGGAGGTGATCGCTGCGATCAGCAGCGGCGTTCCCGCGGCGCTCGTCGAGGTCCGCAAGCTCGGCCGGACCATGAAGCAGCGGGCGGGCGACATCCTCGCGTTTTTCGACCGCCCCGGCACCAGCAACGGCCCGACCGAGGCCATCAACGGGCGACTCGAACACCTCCGCGGCTCCGCCCTCGGCTTCCGCAACCTCACCCACTACATCGCTCGGTCGCTGCTCGAAGCCGGAGGGTTCAGACCCGCGCTACACCCTCATTCGTGAAGAGCCGGAAAAGCCCGGCGCCGGTCGTCACGTGAGACAAGGAGAAGCACATGAAGAAGAGCCTGCGAATCACCGCCCTGGTCCTGGGTGGCCTTGCCGGTGCCACCGGCCTCTCGGCCTGTGCCGAGCAGATGCCGGCCAGCGAGGTGGAGGCCCGGGCCGAGGATCAGCTCGGGGACTCCCTGGGCGAGGCCGTGGACGTCGACTGCCCCGGTGACCTGTCGCTCGTGGAGGACAGCGAGGAGATGGAGTGCCGTGTGCAGCGGACCAACGGTGAGTCCACCGAGGTCGACGTGGAGGTCGACTCCGTCAACGGTGACGACGCCTACCTCGAGTTCGACATGGAGATGAACTGACGGCCCCTGCCCTCTGCCGCACCTGTGCGCCGCGCCCCGACGGGTCGCGGCGCTTCTTCGTGGGCGGGGCGCTCCGTCCGTGGCCATCGCTCCGTGGCAGGCACCGCCCGCGTACCGTGAACGCGTCCCACACCGAACCCGAGAGGACCCCATGCCCCACCAGCCCGACGCCGCGCCCACCGCTTCCCCGGCCGACTGGCACCCCAGCATCCGGGTGACGGCGATGCCTGCCGATGCCAACCCGTATGGCGACATCTTCGGTGGCTGGCTGATGTCGCAGATGGACCTGGCCGCCGGCTCGGTGGCGTCGCTGCGTGCCAAGGGGCGCGCCGCCACCGTGGCGGTGGACGGCATGTCTTTCGAGCGTCCGGTGGCCGTGGGCGCCGAGGTGACGGTCTACACCCACCTGGAGCACGAGGGCCGCACGTCGCTGAAGGTCGCCGTGCAGGCCTGGGCGCGCGATCGCCACTCCGAGGCCGAGGAGCTGATCACCCGCGGGCTGTTCACCTTCGTGGCCACCGACGAGAACGGGCGCCCCCGGCCCCTTCCGGAGCCCGACCAGGCGTGAACCTCAGAGTGGTCACCCGGCCCTGAGCGTCACGGGCGTCCTGCTCGCCGTCAGTCCTGCGTGGGCACCTGCCGGGCCGCACGGTGGGCCTGCCAAGCTCCCATGAGCGTGACCCCCGTCCCGCCCAGAACACCGCCGAGGGTGAGGGCCCCACCGTGCCCTCGGACGGGTCCCCGGCTGCCGGACGAGGTCACGGCCCCAGCACGGCCAGCAGGACGGCGAGGAAGACCAGGGAAAGCAGCGAGACGACGTCTTCCATGGCTCCTCCGGGGACGCTGGTGTCAGCACGTCAACGTGCTCGGGGCCCCGAGTCCGCCTCGTGGATCACCCTTGGAGACGTCGCCTCAGCTGCGCCGGGCGGACCGCTCCACCAGCAGCCACGCGATGCCGGCCAGCAGCACGTACAGCGTCAGGCAGGCCAGCGCGCAGGCGGTGTAGACGTCCAGCCCGTGGGCCCACAGCGGGTCCGGGGCCGCGTTCGGCGTCAGCCCCCGGACGTCCACCGAGCTGGCGCCCATTGCGAAGCCCCAGCGCGTCGGCGAGAGCCAGGCGACCTGCTCCAGGCCGGCCCGGTCGTTCAGCGGGAACAGTCCGCCGCTGAGCACCAGCATGATCATGATCGAGACGACCATGGCGGGCATGACCTGCTCGGTCGAGCGCGTGGTCGCGGAGATGACCAGTCCCATCGCCGTGCAGGCCGCGGCACAGAGCCCCATCGCCAGGGTGAGCTCGAGGATGCTCGGGGCCAGGATGTGGAACTCCGGTAGCCCGGTGCCCAGCAGCGACAGCGGCACCATGATGGTGCACTGCAGGAAGACCACGACCGTGGCGAGCACGGCCTTGGCCAGCAGGTAGGCCGACGGTCTGAGCCCGACCGCCTGTTCTCGCACGAAGATGGGCCGCTCCCCCACCAGCTCCCTGACGGTGCCGGAGACGCCCATGAAGGCCGCGCCGATGGCCAGGATCATGATCACCTGCAGCGACGAGGAGGACGGCTCGGCACCAGGCTCCGGCGGGTTGAACACGTTCTCCCCCGGGACCAGCCAGGTGAGCAGGCCGAGGGCCACCGGCATGAGCAGCGTCAGCGCCAGGTACCCGGGGTCGGAGGCCATCACCCGCAGCTGACGGCGTGCGACGGTGCTGAACTGCCTCCACGCCGACTGCTGCCGCGGCGCCTCGGAGTGCACCGTCTCCTCCGGCGCGGTCGTGGACAGTCCGCCGGTCGAGGCCGAGGGGGCATGCGTGATCGACGGGTCCGCCAGCCGGGTGAAGACCTCCGGCATGGTGCGGGCGTCGAAGAAGTCCATGAGCCCGTCGGGCGCGCCCTGGTAGGCCAGGGTGCCCCCCGGTGCCAGTGCGAACACGCGGTCGGCCAGGTTCAGGTTCTCCGTGGAGTGCGTGATCACCAGGACGGTGCGCCCGTCGTCGGCCAGCTTGCGCAGGTTGCGCATGAGGCTCAGGTCCATGCCCGGGTCCAGGCCCGAGGTCGGCTCGTCCAGGAAGATCAGGGACGGCTTGGTGAGCAGCTCCATCGCCACGCTGACGCGCTTGCGCTGGCCACCGGAGAGCTGGTCGATCCGCTTGTCCGCGTGCTCGGTGAGGCCCAGCTCGCCCATGACGCGTTCCACCTCGCCCTTGCGCTCGGCGGCGCTGACGTCGTCGGGGAAGCGCAGCTCGGCCGAGTAGCCCAGTGCCGCACGCACGGTCAGCTGGCGGTGGACGATGTCGTCTTGCGGCACGATGCCGATGCGCTGCTTGAGCTCGTCGTACGAGGCGTACAGGTCGCGCCCGGCGTACTGCACGGTGCCGCTGGTGGCCGGCCGCGAGCCGGTCAGGGCGTTGAGCAGCGTCGACTTGCCCGCACCGGAGGGGCCGATCACGGCGACCAGCGAGCCCGGGGGCAGGCTGAAGGACACGTCGTTGAGGCGGACGGACCCCTTACGGCCCTCGACGCGCAGGTTCTCCGCGGCGAACGAGACGGGCTGGTCCTCCGCCCCGTGCACCAGCTGCGGACCGGGGCGGACCGTCAGCTCCGCGTGCCCGATGCTGATGCGCTGCCCGGGTCGGACCGTCGCGGTCTGGACGCGCGAGCCGTCCAGGTACGTGCCGTTGCGCGAGCTGAGGTCCTGCAGCTGAAAGCCGTTGTCGGTGGCCACCAGACGGGCGTGGTGACGGCTGGCCAGCAGGTCGTCGACCACCACGTCGTTGTCGTCGTCACGCCCGACCGTCAGCACCTGGCCGGGACGGCTGCGCGGCAGCGAGGTGTTCGCCCCGCGGGGACCCGCAGGTGCCTCGGTGGTCGCCCCCGGTCCGTCGATGCGGACGGTCAGCCGCCGTTCCGGGCCGAGCCCCAGCTCGCTGCCGTCGCGCAGCGGGGTGCGGGAGGTGACCGGCGTCCCGTCGAGGGTGGTGCCGCGCGAGGAGCCCGCGTCCAGGACCCACCAGGTGGACCCGTCGTGACCGATGCGCACGTGCTCGCGGGAGACCCCGTCGCCGACGACGACCACGCGCGAGTTGCCACCCCGGCCGACGAGGAGCCCCTCGGGTGTGGGGGCGACGGTCTGCTCACCGGCCGTGGTGGCCAGGCGCAAGGGCGGGACGCGGCGGCTCATCGGCCGTCCTCCGCGGGCGCGTGGGGCTCGAGGGCCGTCACCGGGGCGATCACCACAGCGGACGGCTCACCGGAGGAGTCGCCGTCGTCGTTGCCGAGCACCAGGCCCACCGCGAGCACCGCCATGAGCAGCAGCGCGAGGCCGATGCCGGCGGCGATGAGGCAGCCCGAGCGCTCCCGCAGCCGGGAGGACAGCGACGCGACGCCGGACTGACCCGCCTGGCCCACCTGGGTGCCCATCGCGGCCGCCCCGTGCGGCTGCCCGTGCCCGGGGTGGCCCGTCGGCTGCGGGGTCCGGCCCGGGTTCGGGGTGTGACGCGGGTTCTGGGTGTGCCCGCCCGGGTGCAGCAGCTGACCCGCCCGCACGTTGCGCGGGGTCCCGCCCGGTTCGCCGGAGGTGGCGCCGGGGCCGGTCCGCCGGGCACCGACGGTCCCCGGCCCGGGGACGCGCTGGGTCGCGGCGCCGGCGCCCAGGACCCGGGTCTCCTGTGCGGCAGGGCGGCGCGGTGCGGTGGACTGGACGGGCGGGCCGGGCACCGGCTCGGTCAGGGGCGTCATGGCCTGGGCGTCGGCCAGCTTCTCCGGCAGGGTGCGAAGGTGGTCGGCCACCTGCTGGGCGGTGGGGCGCCGGGTGGGCTCCTTGGTCAGCAGCGGCAGGATCGCGCGCATCAGCGGCTGCGGGAAGCCCTGCGGCCTGCCGGGGTGCTGCTCGGTGTGCCGCCGGATGACGGCCAGGCTGTTGCCCCCCTCGAAGGGCGTGACACCGCAGGTGAGCTCGTAGAGCAGGATGCCCAGCGAGTAGAGGTCGGCCTTCGGGGTGGCGGGCTGCCCGGCCAGGATCTCGGGGGCCACGTAGTTGACCGTCCCCCGCATCATCGAGGTGCGGGTGGCCTGGGCGCTCTCGGCCAGCTGGGCGATGCCGAAGTCGGTCACCTTGGCGCACGGGGCGTCGTCGGCGGTGTCCAGCAGGACGTTCTCGGGCTTCACGTCGCGGTGCACGATGCCGGCCCGGTGCACCGCGGCCAGTCCCTCGGCGATCTGGGCCCCGAGGGTGGCGACCTCCGCCGGGGCGAAGGTGCCGCGCTGGCGCAGGGCCGCCCGCAGGTCGCCGCCGTGGACGCGTTCCATGACCACGGCCAGGGTGCCGCGCTCCCCCACGACGTCTCGGACCCGCACGACGTGCGGTGAGTCGATGCTCCCCAGGGTGCTGCTCTCGGCGAGGAAGGCCGTCACGACGGAGCGCTGCTCGGCCAGCTCCTCCCGCAGCACCTTGAAAGCGAGGTCGTTGCCGTCGCGGTCGGTCCCTGCGTGGACGATGCCGGTGGCACCCCCGCCGATGCGCTCCCGCATCGTGTACAGGCTGCCGAGCTGCCGCTCCTCTGTCATGGTGTTCCCCTCTGTGGCCGACACGTGGCCCAGAGGGAGGGTACACAACGGCCCGGCGGGTCCGGCGCAGGCGAGCTGCCGTGTGCCGTGCGGGAAGTCAGAGGGCTCCCGCGGGCGGATCAGGGGGCCGTGAGAGCGGCCGCCAGTCGGGCGTCGGCGGCCTGCAGGAGCAACCAGGGGCTGAAGGCGAACGGGGCCGCCTCCAGGGCTGTGGACAGGTCCGCCCAGCTGGTCCACGCGACCTCGGCGACCTCGTCGGGATTGGGCGCGGGCAGATCGTCCGGGGACACCCGGAGATCGGCGACGTGGACCGGGCAGACCTCGTGCTCGACGATCCCGCTCGCGTCGACCGCGCGGTACCGGAAGTCCGGGAGCACGAGGCGCGGCGGCCCCACCGCATCGGCGGGCAGGGAGAGCTCGTCCGAGAGCCGGCGCAGGACGGCGTCGACGTCGCCCTCCCCCGGTGCGGGGTGCCCGCAGCAGGCGTTGGTCCAGACCCCGGGCCAGGCCACCTTGCCCAGAGCGCGTCGGGTGAGCATGATGCGACCGTCAGGGGTTCGCAGGTGCACCGAGAAGGCACGGTGCAGGGGCGTCTCCGTGGTGTGCACCGTGGCCCTGGGATGCGTGCCGACGACCGAGCCGTCGGGGGCCAGGAGCTCGACCAGGTCGGTGTGCGGGTCCGGGGTCATGATCGCAGGGTAGGTGTGGTCGGATCCGGTGTGGAGGACAGGATGGGGCCGTCTGACTGTCGTTCCGCTTTTTCCGCTGTTCAAACGGCTCAGAACTCCGCGACGCGATGCGAGCATGGAGTGCGTACGCACAGGCCCTGGGGAGGGGGACGGGGCGGGGAGAGGACAGTCTCCCCGCCCCTCTGCATTTCCCCACGTGTGGTGGGTGTCCTTCAGGCCTCCGGCTCGTCCTGGTCCCCGGTGTCCTCCCCGTGCGCCTTCGCTCGCAGGCGCTCGAACAGCGTCACGAGGGACTCGATGGGCGGGTTCGTCGCGAACTGGGTGGTGATCGTGCCAGCCTGCGGCAGCATTCCGCCCAGTTCGAACGGGTACCCGGAGTCCCACCGGTTGCCCCGCCGCAGCTCGTCGGTCCATGCCCGCCTGTGCCCCATGAACCCGACGTTCGTCTGGCGGTCCGGGGCTCCCCCACCTGGTGGATTCGGCCAGATGGAGGCGACCTCGCTCCACTCCACCCGCCAGGAGTAGGTCTCGATGCCGTCCTCGTCGATGGTCAGGTGGCGTGGGTGCCTCCAGCCCATCCACGCGTGTGCGAGATGCACCGACGTCGGCACGAGGCACAGCGCGGCCATCCACTGGTGGCGAGAGAGCCCCGGTGATGGATCCCGGAAGAGGCTCGCGGGTGCCCCGAACGTGGCCATGAGGACCGGTACCCACAGCACGACCGCGATCACCAGCGCCAGCAACCAGGGCCCGGTGCGCACCCGCACTTCCGGGGGCAGCTGGACCTTCTCCGGGTCCACGTGCCGGGTTTCTGTCGTCCCCGCCTCACGCTGCTCGCTCATCCGGCCTCCGGTACTCGGGACGCGAAAGGGCTCGGCTCCCCTGCTGGGAGCCGAGCCCTTTCGTGATGACCGTCTCGGCGGTCCTGTGTGTCCGGAGGGGGACTTGAACCCCCACGCCCGATAAAGGGCACTAGCACCTCAAGCTAGCGCGTCTGCCATTCCGCCACCCGGACAAGGGTGCCGCTCACGTGGTGAGCAACGACAGAGAACCTTAGCACGGTGTGCGCGTGGGTGTGAATGCGCCGTGCGCTCCAAGGCGTGACGTGTCACCCATCTGCGATAGGTTGGTGCGCATGACGAACTCGCCGATGCCCGTCCTGTACCTGTCCCACGGCGCTCCGCCGCTGGCCGACGACGCCACCTGGACCCGCGAGCTGGCCGACTGGTCGGGGCGGCTGGAGCGGCCGAAGAACATCCTGATGGTCTCCGCCCACTGGGAGAACGACCCCATCACCGTGTCCTCCACGACCGGTGCGGGGCTGACCTACGACTTCTGGGGCTTCCCGCAGAAGTACTACGAGGTCACCTACGACTCCCCCGCCGCGCCCGAGCTGGCGGCGTCGGTCTCCCGAGCGCTCGGCGACCTCGGGCCGGTGCACCAGGACCAGTCCCGCGGACTGGACCACGGGGCCTACGTGCCGCTGGTGGAGATGTACCCGGAGGCGGACGTGCCGGTGCTCCAGGTGTCCCTGCCGACGCTGGACCCCACCGGGCTGTTCACGATGGGGCAGCGGCTGGCGGGACTGCGCGAGGAGGGCACGCTGATCGTGGGCTCGGGCTTCACCACCCACAACCTGCGGTGGTTCCACCCCGAGTCCACCTCCACTCCCCCGGCGGCGTCGCGGGAGTTCGACCAGTGGGCCGCCGAGACCGTCGCGGCTGGGGACGTCGACGCCCTGCTCGACTGGGAGCGCAAGGCCCCGGCCGCCGTCGAGGCCCATCCGCGCAGCGAGCACTGGGCGCCGCTCTTCGTCTCCCTGGGCGCGGCATCGACCACGTCCACGCCGCGCGGTGAGAACGCGGTGGAAGGCTTCTGGCACGGCCTGTCCAAGCGCTCCTGGACCTTCGCCTGAGCCCCGTCTCGCCAGTGTCCGCATGACGATGAGGGCCTGCCGGTCCCTCGGCATCGCGTCCCTACCAGGCCGGGGGCCCAGCGGGTGAGAGGTCCGGGTCGTCCGCCGCGAAGGTCCGCACCCGACCCGGCGGGGTGTGGGGTCCCTCGAAGCGCACCGACACCCTGCCGGCGCCACTGCCCCAGACCCAGCCCTGGCCGTGCTCGGCGTGGGTGACGTCCGCCCCGGTCGGCCAGGTGGTGCGCCCCAGTCGGGCGTCGTGGGCGCCGGGCTCCTCCGGGGCCTCCTCGGGGTCCTCGGTGACGTCCGCGGTGTGGCTCTCCGCCGAGGGCGCGGCCGGCTCGGAGACCTCCAGCGCGAGCTCGGCCTGGCTGTGCTCCACGAACCCGGAGACCCCCACGCCGAGCAGCCGCACCCCGTCGCCCAGCCCGATCTCGCCGGCCAGACGCACCGCGGTCCGGGTGATGGTCTCCGCGTCGTCCGTGCCGTGCTGCAGCGTGAGCGAGCGCAGGTGCGTCGAGAAGTCGTGGCGCCGCAGCTTCACCGAGACGGTGCGCCCGAACAGCCCTGCCCTGCGCAGGCGTCCCTGGACACGCTCGGCGAGCAGACGGAGCTCGGCCGACACCGCCCGCACGTCGGTCAGGTCCGTGGCGAAGGTCTCCTCGGCCGAGACGCTCTTGGCCTCCCGGTGGGTCACCACCTCGCGGTGGTCGATGCCGCGGGCCAGCGCGTGGACGCCGTGCCCCCAGGACTCCCCGAGGATCGACACCAGGTCGGTGGCCGTGATCCGACGCAGCTCGTTCACCGTCCGGACGCCGAAGGCACCGAGGCGCTCGGTGGTCGCCGGTCCCACCCCGGGCAGGGCGCGCACCGGCAGATCGACGAGGAAGTCCTCCTCCTCGCCGGGCCAGATGACGCGGGCACCATCGGGCTTGGCGGCCTCGGAGGCCAGCTTGGCCATCATCTTGGAGCTGCCGATGCCCACCGAGGCCGTGAGCCCGCCGGTGGCCGAGGCGATGGCCGTGCGCAGTCGGGAGGCGACCTCCTCGGCATCGGGACGGGACCAGGTCTCCACCGCCCACGGCGACGGGCCCGTGGCGAGGTCGGCATAGGCCTCGTCGATGCTCACCTGCTCGACCACAGGGGCCAGCTCCCGCAGGGCGCCCATCGCCGCGCGACTGCTGAGCCGGTAGGCCTCGAAGCGTCCGGAGAGGAAGGCCGCTCCCCCGGGTGCCTGCGCGCGGGCCTGCCAGCCCGGCATCGCTGAGCGGATGCCGTAGACGCGCGCCTCGTAGCTGGCGGTGGCCACCACCCCGCGACGCCCGGTGCCTCCCACGACCACCGGCTTGCCGCGCAGCGACGGCTTGTCGCGCTGCTCCACCGACGCGAAGAAGGCGTCGAGGTCCACGTGGAGGACCGAGGCCGTGGAGCGCATGGCGACACGGTAGGCGAATCAGGTCGGGGTCTGGCCCGCCGGCTTTCATCCGTGTCAGAACCCCTCACGTGGTCCAACAGAGCGCCACGACGGCACACCTGTCTGGAGGCTCTGATGCTTGACCACCGCCCGGCCACCCGCACACCGATCGTTCCCGATCAGGCGGCGGCCCGCCGCATGGGCCGCCACTTCGCCCCCTCGGTCCGCTGGGTGGACGACTGCGAGCAGGTCGCGTGCATGGGGCTCGTCCTGGCGGTGCACCGCTGGGACCCCGCGTACGACACCAACCTCTCGACCTTCGCCGTTCCGACCATCACCGGGGAGCTGCGCCGCTTCCTGCGCGACAGCACCTGGTGGGTGCGGCCCCGCGGCGCGTGCAGGAGCTGGCGACGGAGGTGCGCATCGCCGAGGACGAGCTGCGCCACCGGGACGGCACGGAGCCGAGTCGGGAGCAGGTGGCCGCGTGGCTCGGCACCACGCCGCAGGAGGTCGACGAGGCGCGCATGGCGGCCGCGGGCCGCTTCACCGACCCGGTGGAGGGCGAGGAACCCTCCGGGGCGTCGATGCGGCACGCGTCGTGGATCAGCGTGGACGAGTGGCTGACCGTGCAGCCACATGTGGAGGCGCTGGACCCCCGGGATCGGGAGGTGCTGCTCCGCTACTTCCACGACGAGACGCAGGCGCAGGTCGCCTCGGCGCTGGGCATCTCCCAGGCACAGGTGAGCCGACGCAACGGGCGCGGGCTGAAGGTGCTGCGCGAGCGGGTCACCGACGGCGCCCGGGGCTGACCAGCGGCCCTGGAGGCCGCGGCACGACGCGGAGGGTCCTGCTCAGCGCCGGCGGGGACGACCGAGCGACTCGGCCCGCATCCGCTCCAGCCGGCGGCGTCGGCGCTCGGCGACGTCGCGCGCGTCCATCTCGTCGGCCTCCAGCAGGGTGGGCGCGGTCCCACCGGTGCGGGCGGGCTCGTAGGCACGCAGGTGCTGCGGCATCGGGCCGTACTCGCCCTGGGCGGCGCGCAGCAGTTCGTCCATGCGGTCGCGCAGCAGCTCCGTGGCCTGCAGGGCGTCGGTGCCGGGGTTGAAGCCCAACGGCTCCCCCAGCGACAGGATGATGCGGGTGCGGCTGCGGCCGAGGTGCCGGGGCAGACCCTTGGTGGCCAGCACCTGAGCGCCCCAGTTGACCAGCGGGATCACCGGCACACCGGCCTCCATCGCCATGCGGACCGCACCGGTCTTGAAGCCCTTGAGCTCGAAGCTGCGGGAGATGGTCGCCTCCGGGAAGACGCCGACCAGCTCCCCCTCCTGCAGGGCGGCGACGCCGTGGCGCAGGGCCGAGCCGCCGGCGTCGCGGTCCACCTGGATGTGACGCATGGAGCGCAGGGCCCAGCCGAGACCGCGCTGGTCGAAGAGCTCCTTCTTGGCCAGGAAGCGCACCTGACGGCGGCGGTGGCGCACCGCGAGCCCGGCGAAGACGTAGTCGAGATAGCTGATGTGGTTCATGGCGATGACCGCGCCACCGGTGGCCGGCACGTTGTCCTTGCCTTGGACGTCGATGCGCAGGCCCTGGGCGGCGAACATCGTGTAGGCCGGGGGCAGCAGGAGGTTGTAGACCACGCTCATGGTGCGCAGCCTATGCGCGTCGGTGGGGCCGCGTACGGTGACGCCCATGACCGGCCCCTGGGACCCCGCCGACGAGCTGCGACGCGGCACCGCCGTGCGCTACGTGACCCCGTTGCGGGAGGGCGGGTCCATGCCCGGGGTCGTGGAGGCCGACGACCTGGGCACGTACGTCATGAAGTTCCGCGCGGCCGGGCAGGGGCTCAAGGTGCTGGTGGCCGAGGTGGTGGTCGGGGAGCTGGCTCGGGCGCTGGACCTGCCGGCCCCGCCGATGGTGGCGCTCGAGCTGCCGGAGGCGCTGAGCCGGTACGAGCCCGACGAGGAGGTGCAGGACCTGCTGCGCACCAGCATCGGGCTGAACCTGGGGACCGACTTCCTACCCGGGGCGCACGGGTACGACGGTTCGGTGCCGCCGGCGGCCGAGGTGGCCGCCCGGGTGCTGTGGTTGGACGCGTTCACCGCGAACGTCGACCGCACCTGGTCGAATCCGAACCTGGTGGTGTGGCACGGGGAGCCGTGGCTTATCGACCACGGGGCGGCGCTGTACTTCCACCACGCCTGGCCAGGGACCGCGGCTGAGGAAGCACCCGACCCGGCGCGGTTCGCGCGGCAGCCCTTCGACGCCTCGGGACACGTGCTGGCCGCCGTGGTGCCGGATGGTGCCGGGGCGATGCAGCGGGTGCACGCGGAGCTGGTGCCCCGGGTGCCCGAGGCGGTGCAGCGGGCCGTGGCCGCGGTACCCGGTGAGTGGCTGGAGACCACGGGCGGGTTGCCGACCGCGGAGGCGGTGCGGGACGCGTACGTGGACTTCCTCGAGGCGCGGTTGGGCGGTGCGGAGCACTGGCTGCCGGGTGAGGAGGTGCTGGAGGCTGCGCGTGAGGGTGCGGAGGCCGGGCGCTCGGAGGCGCGGCGGACGCTGGAGGTGCAGGCACGGCGGGCCGTCGTGCGCCGTGGCGAGGAGCCCCGGTGAGCGGGGCGGGAGCTGGTACGTCGGCATCGGGCGGGCCGGGGCCGGGAGCGTCGGACGTGGGTGTGCCGGCACCGGCCGGGCCCGTGGTGGGTGTGGCCGGTGGGGGGACCCGTGCGCTGCGGCGGCCCACCCGGGTGGAGGGCGCGCCGGCGTGGCACGAGTACCAGTACGCGGTGATCCGGTGCGTGCCGCGGCCGGAGCGGGAGGAGTTCGTCAACGTGGGGGTGGCGGTGCACTCGCGGTCGGCGGGAGTGCTCGACGTGGCGGTGCGGCTCGACCCGGTGCGGGTGCAGGCCCTGTGGCCGGATGTGGACATCGTTGCGGTGGAACGTTTTCTGGTGACGATGGACCGGGTGGCGCGGTCGGGGCCCGTGCCGGGCGGGCCACCGGCTGACGTGCTGCACACCTTGGCCAAGCGGTTCGGGTGGTTGGTGGCGCCGCGGTCCACGGTGGTGCAGACCTCGCCGGTGCACTCGGGCCTCTCGCGCGACCCCGGACGCGAGACCCCGCGGCTCCTGGAGCGCTACTGCGGGTAGGCGATGCGCTTGGGCTGTCCCTTCTCCAGCGCCGGGCCCTGCCCGGGTCCGTACGCACCGCCCGGGCCGCGTCCGCACGCACGCCCGGCCGCACCTGCACGCATGCCGGGACGCGCCCCCACCACCTGCACTACCTTTCCCCTGGAGCTCTGGGTGGGCCCCGCTTCGCGCCGGCGGCCAACGCAGAAGTGTGTCCGCGTTCCAGAAGTGCGGGCTAGAACGTGCGGATGTGGAACGCAGGCGCATTTCTGTGCTCATGACCCGAGGCGTCACGCAGGTTCTGAGGTGCGCGATGGGATACCCGGCCCGACGGCTGTGGTCATGTCTGGGAGGCCCGGCTGTGGAGTGGGCACCACTGCTCTGGGCTGCAGGTGCATATGTGTGCGTCCGTTCCAGAGGTGCGGCCCGGAAGGACCACTTCTGGAACGTGGACGCATATCTGCGTGGGGGGTTCCAGATGCACGGGCTGGACGGCGAGGTTCTGGACCGTGGGCGCATCTGTGAGTGCTCGGGAGGTGAGCATGCTCTGGTGCTGGTGCTGGTGCTGGTGCTGGTGCTGGTGCTGGTGCTGGTGGGCGAGCCGGGCCGGGGTGCCCTGAGCCGATCCGAGCAGGGACGGGATCCCACGGGGCTAGACGAGGTGGGTGCACCGGCCGGGCTGGGGTCAGTCGCGCCCCTGGGTCGCGTAGAGCGCCAGCGCGCTCGCCGCGGCCACGTTGAGCGAGTCCACTCCCCCGGCCATCGGGATGCGCACCGCGAGGTCGGCCGCGGCCACGGTCCGCTCCCCCAGCCCGTCGCCCTCGGTGCCGAGCACCAGCGCAAGCCGGTCGGGCAGGTCGGCCTCGAGCTCCCGCATGGTCACGGCGTCCTCGCGGAGCGCCAGAGCGGCCACGGTGAGCCCTGCCTCCTGCAGCTGGGTCATCCCGGCCGGCCAGGGGTCGATGCGGGTCCACGGCACCTGGAAGACCGTCCCCATCGAGACGCGCACGCTGCGGCGGTAGAGCGGGTCGGCGCAGCGCGGGGTCACCAGCACGGCATCGGCCCCGAGGGCAGCCACCGAGCGGAAGATCGCGCCCACGTTCGTGTGGTCGACCACGTCCTCGACGACGACCACGCGACGCGCACCGTCCAGCACGCGCTCCACCGGTGGCAGCTCCGGCCGCTGCATGGCAGCCAGTGCCCCGCGGTGCAGGTGGAACCCGGTCATCGCCTCGGCCACCGGGGGCTCCGCGACGTAGACCGGCGCCCCGGTCGCCTCCACGTCGGCCACCAGCTGCGCCATGTCCTCCACCCAGCGCGGCGTCAGCAGCAGCGACCGCGGCCGGTGCCCGGCATCCAGTGCGCGCCGGATGACCTTCTCCGACTCGGCCATGTACAGCCCGCGCTCCGGCTCCAGCTTGCGTCGCAGGTTGACGTCCGTGAGGCGGAAGTAGTCCTCGACGCGCGGGTCGGACGGATCGGTGAGCGGGATCGGCATCCGCACATTCTCCCCTGACGTGCCGCGCGGTGACGCATCGGCAATTCGGGCACTCACGGTGCGCAACTCGGCGCGACACGCCGAGAATCTACGCGATTCGCCGTGCTCAGGTGCCCAAATCGCGAGGAGGTGAGGCGGACCGGAGGCGAGGCGGGAGGGCTAGGCGGCGGGACAGCCGCGAGGGCGGGACGTCGGGCGGACGTCGCCGGTCAGCGGACGAGGTCGATGACGGCCAGCACGCAGATGACCGCCACGCACCCGCGGATGGCCCACGGCGACAACGCCTGCCCCACCCGCGCACCGAGCAGCCCGCCGACGGCCGAGCCGACCGAGAGCAGCAGCACCACCACCCAGTCGATCTGGTCCAGGGCGATGACGACGAACACCAGCGCGCTCACCGCGTTGGACACCAGCGCCAGCAGGTTCTTCAGAGCGTTCTGCTGCTGCACGGTCGCGGCAGTCGCCAGCCCGAGCACCGCCATGTACATGACGCCCTGGGCGGCTCCGAAGTAGCCCGAGTACACGCCGGTGGCACCGAGGCCGAGGATCAGCCCCCACGGCACGACGTCGCGCCCCGACACCGCATCGAGGTGGCCCGGCCCGCTCTCCCTCGGGGAGTGCCCCGCAGGCGCCGCCGCACTGCGGTCACCCTGCTCCACTCGCCGCCCTGCCGAGGGCGCCGCTGCACCGTGCTCGCGGCGCCGCGCCAACCAGGACTTGATGAACGGCTGGGTGACCACCAGCACGCCCGCGGCGCCGATGAGGACCGGCACGACGGCATCGAACACGGTGGCCGGTAGCACGAGCAGCAGCAGCGCACCGGCCAGCCCGCCGACGGCGGAGGCGAGCATCAGCCGCACGAGCATCCCGCGGGCGGAGGGCAGGTGCCTGCGGTACCCCCAGGTGCCCGAGGCACCCCCGGGAAGGATGCCGAGCTTGCTGGAGATGTTCGCCTCGACCGGCGTCAGCCCGAGGGCGACCAGCAGCGGGAAGGTGACCAGCGAGCCGGACCCGACGATCGTGTTGATGGTGCCGGCCATCACCCCGGCGCCCAGTACCAGGGCGAGCTCGGCGGGGCTCATGCCCCGGTCGGGTGCGCGGCCCGGGCGGTCCAGCGCTGGCCGTGGCGCTCCAGCACCACCTCCAGGCCGAAGGTCTCGCTGAGGTTCTCGGCGGTCAGGGTGGACTCCAGCGGCCCGGCCGCGACGACTCGCCCCTCACGGATCATGAGCACGTCGCTGAACCCGGGCGGGATCTCCTCGACGTGGTGGGTCACGAGCACCATGGCCGGCGCCTCGACGTCCTCGGCCAGCGCGCCCAGACGTCCGACGAGGTCCTCGCGCCCGCCCAGGTCCAGTCCGGCAGCCGGCTCGTCGAGCAGCATCAGCTCCGGGTTGGTCATGAGGGCGCGGGCGATCTGCACGCGCTTGCGCTCCCCCTCGCTGAGGGTGCCGAAGCGACGCCGTGCCAGGTGCGCGACGCCGAGGGTCTCCAGCAGCTGCTCGGCGCGGGCGTGGTCGAGTTCGTCGTACTCCTCGCGCCAGCGCCCGACGACGGCCCAGGAGGCGGTGACCACCACGTCCATCACCGTCTCGTCGCGCGGCACCCGGTCGGCCAGCGCCGCCGAGGACAGTCCGATGCGGGGCCGCAGGTCGAACACGTCGGTGGTGCCCAGCACCTCGCCGAGGATGCCGACCACACCGCTGCTGGGGTGCAGCCGTGCCGCGGCCACCTGCAACAGCGTCGTCTTGCCGGCGCCGTTGGGCCCGACGACCACCCAGCGCTCCCCCTCCTCGACCTCCCAGTCCACGTGCGAGAGGAGCTTCGCGTCGCCGCGGCGCACGGTCACGTCGGCCAGGGCCAGCACATCGCTCATGGTGCGCGAGTCTAGGAGGGCCGGGGCGCGAGCGGGGCCCGGCCCGGCCGGGTTGAGAGACTGCGGCCGATGTCCGAGTCACCCCTGCCTCCACCCGACCCGATCGTGCCGCACCTGGGGCCGCCCGGGATCCCGGTGGCGGTGCACGCCGCGCTGTGGTCCACGCAGGTGCTCGCCGGCCGGCTGGACTCTGCCGAGCTGCCCGACCGCGCGGCGTCCGCCGTCGAGGCCGTGACCCCCGGTGCGGTGTCCCTCCTGAGCGAGACGATGACCGCCTGGCGCGACGTCGGCGAGCAGGTGGTGCTGCCGGTGCACCCGCGCCCCGGCCGCCCGGGCACCTTTCCCGTGGGCGTGCAGGCGCTCGGGGCGTCCATGGCACCGGATGCGGTGGGGGTGCTCCTCGCCCCGTCGCTCGGTGACGCGTTCGTGCTGCACCTGACGCCCTTCGGGCACGCTCTGGACGGGGGCTGGCTGCTGGACGCCGAGCGCCTCCCGAGCAACCCGGTGCCGCACCACCGCATCGAGGCCGTGGACCTGCGGACGGCGCAACGCTCCTTCGCCACCGCGCTGCGGGGCGGACTGGAGGTCCTCGAGGCCCGCGGCGGCTCACCGGTGTGGGCCGGGCAGCGCACCGGCGGGCCGGAGGTCAGCACCGCCGGGGACCTGCCTGCCGGGCTGGACGGCGAGGTGCTCGACCTGCTGGAGCGGGCCGCCGCCGTGGCCGCCCTGACGACCGACGGACTGAGCACCCACACCACCCACGCGGCGCTCACCGAGACCCGGCACCGCGCCATGTCCCACCTGCACCACGCGGCCCTCGACGCGCTGGAGGCCGGGGCCCTCGCAGCCGCCCGGGGACTGCGGCAGCCGGGGCGATCCGGACGCGCGTGAACGCGGGCGTTGCCGAGCGTCCACCTTCCGGTTACCTACCATTGCGTCATGTCCCCCCAGTCGCCCAGCGTCCCAGCACCCGCCCAGAGCGTCCCCGGCCTCGTCCGCCGGCTCCTGATCGTCGGGGGTGCCGAGGACCGCAAGGACATGATGAAGGTGCACCGCCGGTTCGTGGCGCTGGCCGGTGGCCGGGAGGCGCGCGTGGTGGTCGTCCCCACGGCCTCCTCCTTCCACCGCGAGGCGGGTGAGACCTACGCGACGCTCTTCGACCGACTGGGGGCTGTGAGCACCGAGATCGTCTCCCCCGCCGATCGGCGCGACGCCCACGAGGACCACTGGGTGGAGACGCTGGACGCGGCCACTGGCATCTTCCTCACCGGCGGCAACCAGCTGAAGCTCAGCCAGTTCCTCGTCGGCACGCCCGTGGGCGACGCCCTGGTGCGGGCGCACGAGCGCGGCGCCGTCATCGGGGGCACCTCGGCGGGGGCCTCGATCCTGAGCCGCCACATGATCTCCGACGGCGAGGAGGCGCTCACGCCGCGCCAGGGCGCCAGCAAGGTCTCGCAGGGGCTCGACCTGGTGCCCGACGTCATCCTCGACCAGCACTTCGAGCAGCGCGGGCGCCACGGGCGCCTCATGGCGATGGTGGCCGTCTCGCCGGCCCTGATGGGGCTCGGCATCGACGAGGACACGGCCGTGGAGCTCGCCGAGGGGACCGACGCCGACGGCGCCCCCGTGCGCGAGTTCAGCGTGCACGGCGCCGGTGGGGTGTTCCTGGTGGACGGCTCGAAGGCGGTCAGCGACGCCCACGAGGCCGCGACCGGTGCGCCGCTTCTGCTCTCGGGCGCCGTGGTCCACGCCCTGCCGACCGGCTCCCTGTTCGACCTCGAGGAGCGGCGCCTGGTGCGCTTCGTCGAGCAGCACCCGCAGGACGACGCCGTGTTCACGGTGCGGCAGGAGGCCTCGGAGATCTCCCAGCTGGAGCGCGCCGCCGAGCACGCGGACGCTCTGGAGGACGACGAGGAGGCGCTCCTGGCCGCGGCGCAGGTGCGGCGCGCGCAGCAGCGCCAGCTCGAGGAGGCGGGTCGCCGATGAGCCAGGACCCGACGACGACCGAACCGACCCAGGAGGAGACGACGGTGCAGACCACCGACCAGGGCCCCGAGCCCACGCTGCAGGTCGTCTCGGCGAAGACCTACCGCGGCGCGAACCTGTGGTCCTACCGGCAGGCGATGCACTTCGTCGTCGACCTCGGCGTGCTGGAGCAGTACCCCTCGAACACGATCGACGGGTTCACCGACCGGCTGCTGCAGATGCTGCCCGGCCTCCACGAGCACGGCTGCTCGCGGAGCCGTCCCGGTGGGTTCGTGGAGCGCCTGCGCGAGGGCACCTGGATGGGGCACATCGCCGAGCACGTGGCCCTGCAGCTGCAGAACGACGCCGGTCACCGGGTGACCCGCGGCAAGACGCGCTCGGTGTCCGGCCAGCCGGGGCGCTACAACATGATCTTCGCCTTCGTCGAGGAGCGCGTGGGCCGTGCCGCCGGCGAGTTCGCCGTGCGCATCGTCAACCACGCCGTGGACCCGCAGGCCGCCCCGATGGACTTCCAGCAGGAGATGGACGAGTTCCTGCGGCTGGCCGAGCGCGTCGCCTTCGGCCCGTCCACGCAGGCGATCATCGAGGAGGCGGAGTCCCGCGACATCCCGTGGATCCGCCTCAACCAGGCCAGCTTCGTCCAGCTCGGCCAGGGCGTCCACGCCCAGCGCATCCGGGCCACCATGACCTCCCGCACCTCGGCGCTGGCCGTCGACGTCGCCGGGGACAAGTCCATGACCACCGCCCTGCTCTCCGGTGCCGGTCTGCCGGTGCCCCGCTCGGCGACCACCCGGGACAAGGAGGCCGCGGTCGAGCTGGCCCAGTCCATCGGCTTCCCGGTGGTCGTCAAGCCGCTGGACGGCAACCACGGGCGCGGTGTGTGCCTCAACCTGCAGGAC
The DNA here is from genome assembly GCF_054950055.1 of Kytococcus sp. Marseille-QA3725. Lineage (NCBI taxonomy): Bacteria > Bacillati > Actinomycetota > Actinomycetes > Micrococcales > Kytococcaceae > Kytococcus > Kytococcus sp. Marseille-QA3725. The sequence goes on from NZ_JBUCLA010000001.1 coordinate 803,410, forward strand.
GCCGAGGAGGTGCGGGCCGGCTTCGACCTGGCCGTCTCCCAGTCGCGGCGCGGGGTGGTCGTCGTCGAGTCCTACGTGGTGGGCAAGGACTACCGCTTCCTGGTGGTCGGCGGGCGGCTCGTGGCTGTCGCCGAGCGGGTGCCCGCCCAGGTCGTCGGCGACGGTGAGCGCACCGTGGCCGAGCTCGTGGACATCGCGAACACCGACCCGCGGCGCGGGGTGGGCCACGAGAAGGTGCTCACCCGCATCACGCTCGACGCCGCGGCCGAGACCTACCTCGCCGAGCAGGGGCACTCCCCCGAGTCCGTGCCGGAGAAGGGCGAGCAGGTCTTCATCGTGCGCACGGGCAACATGTCGACCGGCGGCATCGCCATCGACCGCACATGGGAGGCGCACCCGGACAACGTCGAGATCGCCGAGGAGGCCGCCCGCATCGTGGGGCTGGACATCGCCGGCATCGACTTCATGTGCCCGGACATCACGCAGTCGGTCTCCGAGGTCGGCGGTGCGATCGTCGAGGTGAACGCCGCACCCGGGTTCCGCATGCACACCCACCCGACCGAGGGCGAGCCGCAGTTCATCGCCAAGCCGGTGCTCGACCTGCTCTTCCCGCCGGGCAGCCCGGCGCGGGTGCCGATCGTCGCGGTGACCGGCACCAACGGCAAGACGACCACCAGCCGCATGGTCGGCCACATCATGCGCGGCAGCGGCCGGCACGTCGGCATGACCAGCACCGACGGCGTCGCCATCGACGAGCGCCTGGTGATCCGCCGCGACGCCTCCGGACCCAAGTCGGCGCGCACCGTGCTGCAGCACCCGCGCGTGGACTTCGCGGTCATGGAGGTGGCGCGCGGCGGCATCATCCGCGAGGGGCTCGGCTACGACAAGAACGACGTCGCCGTGGTCACCAACGTCACCGCCGACCACCTCGGGCTCGGGGGCGTGGACACCGTCGAGCAGCTCGCCGAGATCAAGAGCGTCATCGTCTCGGCGGTGCCCCGCAGCGGCTTCGCGGTGCTCAACGCCGACGACCCGCTGGTGCGGCGCATGGAGCGCCGCTGCCGCGGGCAGGTCGTGTGGTTCTCCATGGCCGAGCCCGGCAGCGAGGAGCGCGCGCTCATCGACCGCAGCCTCATGCAGGGTGGCCGCGCGGTGCTGCTGGAGCAGACGGACCGCGGCGAGCGGATCGTGCTGGCCGAGGGCAAGCGGTGGATGCCGCTGACCTGGACGCACACGATCCCCGCCACCTACGGCGGTGCCGCCCGGTTCAACGTTGCCAACGCGATGGCCGCGGCCGGTGCGGCCTGGTGCGCCGGGGCGCCGCTGCACGACATCCGCGTCGGACTGCGCTCCTTCGCGCCCGACTACTACCTCTCCCCCGGCCGCCTCAACCGCGTCGACGTCCTCGGCGCCGAGGTGTACGTGGACTATGCCCACAACCCGGCCGGCGTGCAGGCCCTGGGCGAGTTCGTCGTCAACCGCGCCGCCCAGAGCGCCGAGGAGGGCCAGTCGCCCCAGCGGATGCTCATCATCGGTGCCGCGGGCGACCGCCGCGACGAGGACATCCGCGAGCTGGGCGCCATCGCCACCCGCTACTTCGACACGATCATCATCCGCGAGGACCACAACCTCCGCCGCCGCGAGCCGGGCGAGGCCGCCGGCCTCATCCGCGAGGGAGCCGAGGCCGCGATCGCCGAGCAGGGGCTGGAGGTCACCGTGCACGAGCAGTGGGACGAGATCGAGGCCTGCCGCCTGGCGGTCTCGCTCACCTCGCCCGGGGACATCGTCGCGATGGCGGTGGACCACCACCCGGAGGTCATGCGCGCCCTGGAGGCGTTCACGCACCGCGCCCACCCGGCACCGACCGAGGCGGGCCTCATGGTGGCCGACCCCGACCTCGCGTGAGGAACCGGGCCAGGACCCCGGCGTCGGGCCCCGCCGGTGCCCGGGGCGCTCAGGCGGTCGGCTCGGTGCCGATCCGGTCGCTGAACTCCCAGTCGCGCGGGGTCACGCTGTGCCCGACCATCCACTGGGCGGCCCGCTGGGCGGCCTCCTCGCCGCGGCCGGTCTCGGCACCGGCAAGCACCGCCAGGGCGGCGGCGGCCGCGGAGTCCGCGTAGCGCTCGGAGAGCTCGAGAGCCCACTCGTGCACCTGGTCGTGCCGGCCCGCGGCACGGGCGGCGAGCGTGCGCTCCATGAGGCTCACGAAGCGCTGCGGCTCGCGCAGGCCCAGCGACAGGGCCCGCTCGTGCTCGGCGATCGCCTCGTCGGTGCGCTCGGCGGCGTCCAGCGCCCGCGCGAGCTCGAAGTGGACCCGCGCGTCGCCCTCGTGCTCCGCCAGCAGCGCCCGCACCTGCTCGATGCGGTCGACCGGCGCGGCCTCCTTGGCGGTGGCGAACTCGGCGTCCAGCTCGTGCTCGCCCCGGGCGCGGCGCACCAGCGAGGCCACCTGCCGCGCGGTCATGGGGGTGGCGGGCGAGGCGTCCAGCCAGTCGAAGACCTCCTGGCGCATGTCGTGCACGGTGAACGCGAGCACGTCGCCGTCGCGGAGCAGCTCGGTCACTCCCTGCATCGCCGTGACCTCGTCGGGCCAGGTGCCCGCCGGCACGGCACCGGCGCCGGCCAGCCCCTGCCGCATGTGCTGGAAGACCTCCTCGACCTCGCGCCCGCGCAGGTAGTGATCCTTGGTCACCATGTGGGTGCGGTCGGCGCCCTGTCCTGCGACGGTGCCCATCGCCTCCAGGATCTCGTTGCTCCGGTCGCCCAGTCCGCCGAGGGTGAGGTGCACCTCGGAGCCGGGCAGGCGCAGCCCGCCGGCCACCTCCAGCACGGCCTCGACGCCGGCCTCGTTGTGCGCGAGGTCGCACACGATGGTCGCCCAGCCGTCCTCGGCCGGCCAGCGGTACATGTTCATGCGTGCGGGGTTCTGCTCGCGGTCCGGCTGGAAGGTGCGCAGCGCGTCCACGACGGCCTCGCGGGGCAGGCCGAGCCCCAGCGCGGCGGCCGACGCGGCCAGCACGTTGGCGACGTTCGGGCGGGACAGACCGCCGATCGTCATCGGCACCTCCGCCAGCGGCACGAGGTGCACCGGGTCGCCGTAGCCGGTGACCAGCGCGACGTTGTCGTCGATCACCGTGATGCCCTGGCCGCCGCTCTCGACGGCCTGCCGCAGGGCGGGCGAGCTCGCGTCGAGACTGAAGCAGAAGAGGCGCCCGGTGGCCCGGTGTCGCATGGCCCATACGCGCGGGTCGTCACCGTTGAGCACCACCCAGCCGTTCGGCTTGGTGACGTGCGTGACGATGCCCTTCACCTCGGCCAGCTGGTCGAGGGTGTCGATGCCGTGCTGGCCCAGGTGGTCGGCCGAGACGTTGGTGACCACCGAGACGTCGTTGGCGGCCACGCCCATGCCCTTCTGGAGCAGCCCACCGCGCGCCGTCTCCAGGATGCCGACCTCGACGCCGCCGGACTCCAGGGCGGTGCGGGCCCCCGACGGCCCCGAGTAGTCACCCTTGACCAGCCACTCCCCCTGGCGCAGCACGCCGTCGGTGGAGGACCAAGCGGTGGTCTTGCCGGCCGTCATGGCGATGTGGGCGAGGATGCGGGTCGTGGTCGTCTTGCCGTTGGTGCCGGTGATCGAAGCGACCGGGACAGAGGCACGCACGACGCCGGGGCGGGGACCGGGATCGGTCGACCGCACGACCGCGGCGGCCTCCTCGAACAGGCGCTCGGCGTCACCGGGGCTCTCCCAGAGCGCGGCCAGCAGGGGGCCCAGGTTCTCCCCCATCGCGCGACCCGTCCCGGCGCGCCACCAGCGGAAGGCGACCGTCACGTCACCCCACTCGGCGCCGTCGCGGCCCCGGGCGGTGATGGCCCCCAGGCCGGCACGCTGGCCGAGGGTGCGCAGCACGTGGCGCACCAGACGCACCAGGAAGCGCTGGCGCTGCTCGCTGTTGGGCTGCCCGGGGGCGGTCCGTCGCAGGCCGAGGCTGCTGGCAAGGGTCAGGCACTCCCGCCGGTCGGCCGCGCTGATCCCGGGCGCCGAGAGCATCACCTTCACGGCGGCCCGGGGGTAGTACAGGTTGGGCCCCTCCAGGAGGCGCACCTCGGAGACCCGGACGGGGAGCGCGGAAGTCATTGCGACAGCGTAAGGGGGCGGGGGCCACCGTGCCGACCGCGGGACGGCACGGGAGCGGGCCCGTGGGAGATCCCACGGGCCCGCTGCGAGGTCGTGCGGCTCACCGGGCTCACTGACCGGTGGCGTGGACGCCACCGTCCACGTGCACGATCTCGCCGGTAGTCGCCGGAAACCAGTCCGAGAAGAGTGCCACGGCCGCGCGGGCAGCGGGCTCGGAGAGCTGGATGGACCAGCCCAGCGGGGCGCGGCCGTCCCAGCTCTCCTCGAAGGTGGCGAAGCCGGGGATGGACTTGGCCGCGGTGGTGCGGATCGGGCCGGCCGAGACCAGGTTGCAGCGGATGCCGGAGGGGCCGAGGTCGCGGGCGAGGTAGCGGTTGACGGACTCGAACGCGGCCTTCGCCACGCCCATCCAGTCGTAGACCGGCCAGGCGTAGCGCCCGTCGAAGGTGAGGCCGACGACGGCCGAGCCCTCGGACATCAGCGGCTTGGCGGCCAGAGCCAGCGACTTGAGCGAGTAGGAGGAGACGTGCACCGCGGTGGAGACGTCCTCCCAGGTGGCCTCGAGGAAGTTGAACGCACCCTCGGGGGCGAAGCCGATGGAGTGCAGCACACCGTGCAGCTCGTCGGTGTGCTCACGGAGGCGGTCGGCCAGGCTGTCCAGCTGCTCGGGGTCGGTCACGTCGAGCTCGACCACCGCGGCCGCCTGCGGCAGGCGGCGGGCCATGGCCTGGGTGAGCTTCAGACCGCGGCCGAAGCCGGTGAGGATCACCGTGGCGCCCTGCTCCTGGGCCAGGCGGGCGACGTGGAAGGCGATGGAGGACTCCATGAGCACGCCGGTCACCAGCAGGGTCTTGCCCGCCAGCAGGCCGTCGCCCGTGGGCGACTGCTCCATCGCGCCGGTGGTCTTCTTGGCCGGGGTCGTCTCGCTCATCGGGTTTCCTCTCGAAGGGTGTTCTCGGTCGGGTGCGGTGCGCGGATCAGTGGCCCATGCCCAGGCCGCCGTCCACCGGCAGCACCGCGCCGGAGACGTAGGCCGCGCCGTCGGAGGCGAGGAAGCCCACCGCGCGGGCGACCTCCTCCGCCTCGGCGAAGCGACCGGCCGGGATGGCGTCCAGGTAGGCCTTCCGGCGGTCCTCGGGCAGCGCGTCGGTCATGTCGGTCCGGACGAAGCCGGGGGCGACCACGTTGGTGGTGATGCCGCGCGAGCCGAGCTCCCGCGTCAGGCCGCGGGCCAGACCCACCAAGCCGGCCTTGGAGGCGGCGTAGTTGGCCTGCCCCGGTAAGCCGTAGAGGCCGACAACGGAGCCGATGAGCACGATGCGCCCGAACTTGCCGCGGATCATGCCCTTCTGGGCCGCGCGCACGCAGCGGAAGGTGCCGTGCAGGTTGGTGTCGAGGACGCCGGCGAAGTCGTCATCCTTCATGCGCATGGACAGCCCGTCGGCGGTGATGCCGGCGTTGGCCACCAGCACCTCGACGGTCCCGCCGAGCAGCTCCTCGGCGTCCTTGAACGCCTGGTCGACGGAGGCCGTGTCGGTGACGTCGCAGGACACCGCGCGCAGGCCCTCGGGGGCCTCGCCACTGCGGGAGGTGACGACCACCTCGTGCCCTTCCTCCAGGAGGTGGCGGGCGATCGCCTCGCCGATGCCTCGGTTGCCGCCGGTGACCAGGATGCGTCGTGAGGTGCTCATCGGGAGCACCCTAGACGGCGGTGTGGGCGCTGTCCCCTTGGCCGGTGCACTGCGTCACACCCACTGGGGGCCGCGGCCCGCACTACGACGCCCTGTCGTGGCCGGGGGTCCCCGGCGTAGACTCGGCGCCCTCATGGTCTCCTCCACGCAGCACTCGTCCGCCCGCCCGACGGACCGTCGTCCCGTGACCTCGGTGACCACCGCGGCCCCCTCCGCCGAGGCCGAGCGCACGCACCGCATGAAGGTGTACCTGCTGCAGATGGGGCTGCGCATCATCGCCTTCCCCATCGGCACCTGGCTGATCATCGCGAAGATCTCGGTGCCGATCGGCATCGGGCTGCTGGTCTTCGCAGCGGTGATCCCCTACATCGCGGTGGTGAAGGCGAACGCGCGCACGGTGGAGCCCGGGGACGGGCTGCAGCCGGTCTCCCCCCACCGGGAGGCGCTGACGGCGGCGCCCGTGGAGGAGCAGCAGGAGCCGAGACGTCCCCGGGACCGGGACGAGGGCGTGATCGTCGGGGACCTGGTCGATGACTGACCTGGTGTGCAGCGCGACGGCCTGCCGGGCGCGCGCCGTGCACGCCGTCGTGTGGAACAACCCCGCCCTGCACTCCCCGGAACGGCGCAAGGTGTGGACCGCGTGCGACGAGCACGTGCAGCACCTGCAGGACTTCGTGGCCGTCCGCGGCTTCCACCGGGAGACGATCGGCGTCGGTGAGCTGACGAAGGAGGACGGCTGATGACGGGCTGGCTGCGACAGGCCGTGCGGCCCAAGTGGCTGGGGCTGCTGCTGGTGGCCCTGCTGGTCAGTGGCGTCTTCTTCCGGCTCGGGCTGTGGCAGTGGCACCGGCACGAGGGCAAGGTCGACGCGGTCGAACGCATCGAGCAGCACCGTGACGCGCCGCCGGTGCCCTACCAGGAGCTGGTGCGGCCGGACGGCTCCTACGAGTACACCGACGAGTGGTCGCAGACGGAGGTCCGGGGGCGCTACCTGCCCGAGCACCAGACGCTGGTGCGCAACCGCCCCCACTTCGGCCACTCCAGCAAGTCGACCTACGGCTATGAGGTGCTTGTGCCCTTCGAGCCGGTGGACGGCCCCACCATCGTGGTGAACCGCGGGTGGGTGGCCAACGGCCCGGACGCCAGGACGCTGCCGGAGATCCCGCCGGCGCCGGAGGGCGAGGTCACGCTGAAGGCCTGGCTGCGCCCGCCGGAGCCCGCCCGTGACCGCGACCTGCCCGAGGGGCAGGTGGACATGGTGAGCACCTCGGAGGTGGAGGACAGCACCGGCGTGGAGTTGGCCGAGCCCTTCCTGCTGATGCGCGAGGACGGCGCCAGCGAGCGGCCGGAGCCGCTGGACCCGCCGGACACGGACCTCGGCCCGCACCAGGCGTACGCCTACCAGTGGTGGCTGGGCATGCTCTTCCCCGTCGGGCTGTGGATCTTCGCCGTCCGAGCCGACGCGCTGGCCGCCCTCCCCGAGGGTGAGCGTCGTCGGCGTCGCGAGGAGAAGGCCCGCGCCAAGGCGCAGAAGGTCCGCATCTGGGACGAGGAGGACGCCTGAGGCGAGGCGTCCGGTGTCTCAGGCGAGGGTGACCAGGTCCAGGTAGCTGGCGTTCCACAGGTCCTCGATGCCGTCGGGCAGCAGGAGCACCCGCTCGGGGTCGAGGGCCTGGACGGCCCCCTCGTCGTGGCTGACCAGGACGACGGCGCCCTCGTAGTGGCGCAGGGCCTCGAGGATCTCGGCGCGGCTGGCGGGGTCGAGGTTGTTGGTGGGCTCGTCCAGCAGCAGGACGTTCGCGCCGCTGACCACGAGCATCGCCAGGGACAGGCGGGTCTTCTCGCCACCGGAGAGCACACCGGCGGGCTTGTCCACGTCGTCGCCGCTGAACAGGAACGAGCCGAGCACCTTGCGGACGTTCGTCTCGTCCAGGTCCGGGGCGCTGGTCTTCATGTTCTCCAGCACCGTGCGGTCGACGTCCAGGTTCTCGTGCTCCTGGGCGTAGTAGCCGATGCGCAGGCCGTGGCCCGGCACGACGCGGCCGGTGTCGGTCTCGTCCACCCCGGCCAGGATGCGCAGCAGCGTCGTCTTGCCGGCACCGTTGAGCCCCAGCACGACCACCTTGGAGCCACGGTCGATGGCGAGGTCCACGTCGGTGAAGATCTCCAGCGAGCCGTAGCTGCGCGAGAGGCCCTCGGCCATGAGCGGCGTCTTGCCGCAGGGGGCGGGGGTCGGGAAGCGCAGGGAGGCGACCTTGTCGGCCTGCCGCTCCCCCTCGACACCGGCCATCATCCGGTCGGCGCGCTTGAGCATGTTCTGCGCGGCGGTGGCCTTGGTGGCCTTGGCGCGCATTTTGTCGGCCTGGGCGACGAGTGCCTCGGCCTTCTTGGTCGCGTTGGCCAGCTCGCGCTTGCGGCGGTGCTCGTCGAGCTCGCGCTGCTTGAGGTAGGCCTTCCAGCCCAGGCTGTACTGGTCCAGGACGCTTCGGTTGGCGTCCAGGTGGAAGACCTTGTTGACCACGGCATCCAGCAGGTCGACGTCGTGGCTGATGACGATGAGGCCGCCGGAGTAGTTCTTCAGGTGATCGCGCAGCCAGGCGATGGAGTCGGCATCGAGGTGGTTGGTCGGCTCGTCGAGCAGCAGGGTCTGCGCGTCGGAGAACAGGATGCGGGCCAGCTCGATGCGGCGGCGCTGACCACCGGAGAGGGTGACGAGCTCCTGGTCGAGGATGCGGGTCGGCAGGCCCAGCGCGCCGGAGATGGTGGCAGCCTCGGACTCCGCGGCGTACCCGCCGGCGGCCTCGAACTTGAGGTTGGCGCGGTCGTAGCGGCGCATCGCCTTGTCCCGCACGGCCGGGTCGTCGCTGGCCATCTCGGCCTCGGCCTTCTCGCGGCGGCGGACGATGTCCTCCAGGCCTCGGGCGGACATGATGCGGGCGCGGCCCGTGACGTGGAGGTCGCCGGTGCGCGGGTCCTGCGGCAGGTAGCCGACCGGGGCGGAGCTGGAGACGGTGCCGGCGGCGGGCAGGGTCTCCCCGGCGAGCACCTTGGTCATGGTGGTCTTGCCGGCGCCGTTGCGCCCCACCAGGCCGATGCGATCACCCGCGCCGACGCGGAAGCTGGTGGGCTCCAGCAGCAGGCGGGGGCCGGCGCGCAGCTCGAGGCCGGACACGGTGATCACAGGGGTGCTCCTGAAGGGTGGGGTGCGGGCGGCAGGCCAGTCTACGGACGCGGTGTGGCACGGTGCGGTGTGTGGGTGCTGTTGAGGTGCGGGTCCGGGGCGGTGTGCGAGTGCGGGGTGTCGGCGAAGTGCGCGTCCCCTGGCCATCGGCGGGTATGCAACTCCGGGTGTCTGTGGCCCAGTGCTGGCCAGCGACGAGCGGATCAGACGCCCGTGGGGCACCGGGTGCCACCCACTGAGATCCGCACCGGTGCTGAACTCAGGTGTCACCCACGGTGAACTCCGCACCGGTGCTGCATTCGACTGTCGAACTCCGCACCGGTGCGGAAGTGGGGCCAGGTGACAGGTCGAGAACGGCACCGGTGCGGAGTTGGGGGTGCGCGGTGGCCGCCCCACTCACGCGGTGGCCGCCCCGCTCACGCGGTGCCGGGCCTCGCCGCTCGGTGGACGGCGCGACGGTGGGGCCGGCATATCCTGCTCGGATGATCGATCTCGCCGCGTCCGACGCCCGCACCGTGGTCCTGCTGGAGGGAGTGAGCGACGTCGCGGCGGTCCGGGCCCTCATGGAGAACCACGGCATCGACCCGGCGCCGGTGCAGCTGATCCCGCTGAACGGCGTCACCAACCTCGGCGCGGTGCTCAAGGAGGTGCGGCTGGTCCGGGGTGACGTGGACGTGGTCGGGCTGTGCGACCAGGCCGAGGCGCACGTGGCCGTCCGGGCCCTGACGCAGGACGGCCTGCCCGTCCAGGACGCCAGCGACCTGCCGGTGTACGGCTTCTTCGTCTGCGAGGCGGACCTGGAGGAGGAGCTCATCCGCGCTCTGGGGCCCGAGCGTGCCCGGGACGCGCTGGTGGCCGCCGGGCTGGGGAGCAAGCTCGAGGCCCTGCAGCGTCAGGAGGCCTGGGACGGCAAGCCGCTGGCCGAGCAGCTGCACCGCTTCTGCGGGGTCGCTTCCGGGCGCAAGGAGAAGGCGGCCGGCATCCTGGCCGGGGCGCTGGGCCCGGAGGACCTCCCGGAGCCCCTCTCGATGCTGCTCGACCGCCTCCGCTGGGCCTGAGGCGGGACGGCCCGGGCGAGGACGTGCCCCGCCCGGGCAACCCACCTGGCCGGTGTCGACGTGACCGCCCGATCTGTGCACTGCGGGCTCAACCACCGAGGACCTGGGCGCTGTGCAATCCGGGCTCAGCCGACGAAGAGCTGAACCGCCTTCTCGACCTTGAACCACAGCCCGTAGGCCAGCGGCAGCACGACCAGCGCCCACGCGATGCTGATGAGCATCGGCGAGGTGCGCGAGGCCATGGCGCGGCGGGGGCCGTTGCGCTCCACCCAGGTGCCGAAGAAGGCGGCCGAGAGCCCCAGCACCACGATGGCGATGCTGAAGACCCAGGCCACGGCGGTCTGGCTGGAGCCGAGGTGCTCCACGATGGACGACTTGAAGACCGAGAACGCGTACACCTGCCCGATGGACAGGTGCAGTGCCAGCGCTGCCGGCGGGATGAGCCACTAGCTGTAACCGGGTGGTCCGGCGACGGACTCCGCCTTGCCGAGGAAGGCCATGCATCACTCCTGGGGACAGGGGCCGGGCCGACTCGGGGGATCGCACATGGTGACACGGACCACGTCGTTCGAGGGGAAGGCGTGACCGTCGGCGGCTACGCTGCTTCGGAACAGTGCCCACGGGGCTGCGGACGAGGCAGGGAGTCAGAGCATGACCTTCAACGACAACGCGAACCTGGACACCTCGCAGGTCTCCGGCGGTGGCGGGGGTGGCATGGGCCGCGGCGCGATGATCGGCGGAGGCGGCGGCATCGGCGGACTGCTGCTGATCCTCCTCCTGGTCCTCACCGGAAACGGCGATCTGCTGACAGGTGGCGGTGGCGGCGGCCAGCAGCAGGGGCAGGGCGGCCAGAACCAGCAGCAGGGACAGGACCCGTGGGGCTTCGGCGGCGGGAGCACCGAGACCACCGGCGACACCGGGGACTTCGGCAACGGCCAGGGCGACTTCTCCCACTGCAGGACCGGCAAGGACGCCAACGAGCACACCGACTGCCGCGTGATCGGCACGGTCAACTCGGTGCAGCAGTACTGGCAGAAGGAGCTGCCGAAGGTCACCAACCCGTCCAAGGAGTACCGCAAGTCAACCACGGTCATCTACAACGGCCAGACCCAGAGCCAGTGCGGCACCGCCTCCAACGAGGTGGGTCCCTTCTACTGCCCGCTGGACGAGAAGATCTTCATCGACCCGGCTTTCTTCTCCGAGCTGGACAAGTTCGGTGTGGAGAACCCGGAGGAGAAGAACCTCGCGCAGATGTACATCGTGGCCCACGAGTACGGCCACCACGTCCAGAACATCCTGGGCTACCTGGTTGAGTCGCAGAAGGACCCGAAGGGCGAGAAGTCCGGCGCCGTGCGCACCGAGCTGATGGCGGACTGCCTGGCCGGCGCTTGGGTCGCCAACGCCGACGGCACCACCGACTCCCAGGGCACCCCGCTGATCAAGAAGGTCACCCAGCAGCAGATCAACGACGCGCTGGAGGCCGCCGCGGCGGTCGGTGACGACAACATCCAGCAGCGCAGCGGCCGCGGTGTGAACCCGGAGGCGTTCACGCACGGCACCTCCGAGCAGCGCCAGAAGTGGTTCATGGCCGGTTACGAGGGCGGCTCCGCGAAGTCCTGCGACACCTTCCGCTCGGAGAACCTCTGAGTCCACCCCACCAGCGTCACCCGTCGAGCGGCCCGTCCCCCAGAGGGGCGGGCCGCTCCGCCGTTGCCGGCCGGGGTGACGGGACTCACCCACGGTTATCGCGAGACCGGTATTCGCCCACCTATGCAAGACGATAAGATGCAGTCATGCACATCGCCCTGACACGTCGTCTGCACGTGGACCTGGGGCGGTCCCCGGCCTTCCGATGTTGAGTGGCGCCCCACGCGCCCTCCATCCCTCGCCGGGCCCGCCCGGCTCCTCGCACTCGCACCCGTACCCCCGTCACGCGCCGCTCCGCGCCTCGACGGGTGGTGACGGAGGTCCTCGAAAGGAAGCATCCGTGTCCACGCACTCCCCCGCGGCCGAGACCGCACCATCCACCCGTCGTCGGTGGACCCCGTCGTTCGGCCTGCAGATCCTGCTGGGTCTGGTCGTCGGCATCGCCCTGGGCGCCGTCGCCCGCACCCTCGGTGGTGACGCCGAGAACCCGAACTGGCTCACCGAGACCCTGACCATCGTCGGCACCACCTTCGTCACGCTGCTCAAGACGCTGGTCCCGCCGCTGATCTTCCTGGCCGTCGTGGCATCCATCGCCAACCTGCGCGAGATGGGCAACGCCGCCCGTCTGGCCGGCCAGACGCTCCTGTGGTTCGCCATCACCGCGATGGCCTCGGTGGTCATCGCCATCGTCCTGGCCCTGGTCACCCGTCCCGGCGCCAACACGAGCGTGACCCGCGACGCCGCGGCCGCGCCCGAGGGCTCCGGCTCCTGGCTGGACTTCATCACCGGTCTGGTGCCCACCAACTTCCTGGGCCTGTCGGCCGAGGCCGGTGAGGCCGGCGAGGTCGGCCTGAGCTTCAACGCCCTGCAGATCGTCGTGATCGCCCTGGCCGTCGGCATCGCCGCGGTGAAGGTCGGCAAGGAGGCCGAGCCGTTCATCGCCTTCTCGCGCTCGGCCCTGGCCATCGTGCAGAAGGTGCTGTGGTGGGTCATCCTGCTGGCCCCCATCGGCACCGCCGGCCTCATCGGCAAGGCCGTGGCCACCTACGGCTGGGAGACCATGGGCTCGCTCGGCATCTTCGTGGCCACCATCTACGCCGGTCTCGCCCTGGTGCTGTTCGTGCTCTACCCGTTCGTCCTGGGTGCCCACGGCCTCTCCGTCCGCCAGTGGTTCTCCGGCGCCTGGCCGGCCATCCAGCTGGGCTTCGTCTCCCGCTCCTCGCTCGGCACGATGCCGCTGACCCAGCGCGTCACCGAGCGGAACCTGGGCGTCTCCCCCAGCTATGCCTCGTTCGCCATCCCCTTCGGTGCCACCACCAAGATGGACGGCTGCGCCTCGGTCTACCCGGCCGTGGCCGCGATCTTCGTGGCGCAGTTCTTCGGGGTCGACCTCGGCCTGACCGACTACCTGCTCATCGTGGTGGTGTCGGTGCTCGGCTCGGCCGCCACCGCGGGCCTCACCGGCGCCATCGTCATGCTGACCCTCACCCTGTCGACGCTGGGTCTGCCGCTGGAGGGCGTCGGCCTGCTGCTGGCCGTGGATCCGATCATCGACATGGGCCGCACCGCGGTGAACGTCGCCGGTCAGACGGTCGTGGCGTCCGTCGTGGCCCACCGCGAGGGCCTGATGGACCGCGGCCTCTACGACGCCGAGCGCACCGGTGGGGCCTACGTCCCGGAGGACCAGGAGGTCGACTCCGACGACGACCCGGTCGACTCCGACGACCGGGCCCCGCAGGCCGACGGCGGTGCTCGACCCGCCGGCGACCTGGTCCCCGCCTGAGGAGAGGCTGCCGCCGGCTGTGACGTCGCTCCGGACTCCGGCGCCGCTGGTGACCAGCGGGTGAACGGCAACAGCTCGGCCGCGCCATGAGGAGGCGCCCGCACCCCGGATGGGTGCGGGCGCCTCCTTCACTCCCGCTGGACGGGTGCGGGCGCCTCGCCGCTTCCCTCCGGCGTGAGTGCCCGGTGAGGCCAGTTCGGGGGTGCGTGTGCGAGCTGGCCCCGCTGCGGGGCGGCTCGGGCCCACCTCCGCTCGCCCCTGCGGGTCGGGGCGGGGCGGGCACAGTGAACAACGCGGTGGTGCCCGCGCCCCTGAGCGGGACGCGGGCACCACCGCGTTGCGAAGGTCGCGTGTGCGACGTCAGTCGTCAGGCAGCTTCCGGACACCGGTGACGACCGTGACGATGCCCGTGATCACCAGGGCCACCCAGAAGTCGCCGATCGTCTCCCACCACGACCTGTCCATGGCCCATGTGACGAGCCACATGAACAGGCTGGTGCCGACCAGGTAGAGGACGACGAGGAGGGTCACCTCCTGGCAGGTGACCCGGTCCACCCGGGAGCTCAGATGTTGAAACCCAGCGCCCGCAGCTGCTCGCGCCCGTCGTCGGTGATCTTGTCCGGACCCCACGGCGGCATCCAGACCCAGTTGATGACGTGGGTCGCGACCATGCCCTCCAGGACACCGGCGATCTGGTCCTCGATGACGTCGGTCAGCGGGCACGCCGGGGAGGTCAGCGTCATGTCGATGACGGCCCGGTCGTCCTCCTCGACGGTCACGCCGTAGACGAGACCCAGGTCCACCACGTTGATGCCCAGCTCGGGGTCCACCACGTCGCGCAGGGCCTCGGTGACGTCCTCGGTGGACGCCGTTGCGGTCTGCTGGTCGGTCATGCCTGTGCTCCGTTCGTCTGTGCTGCGTCGTCGTGCTCGCCGGTCACGTCCACACCGGCCCGGGCGAGCGCGTCGGTGAGCGCGGTCCAACCCAGCAGCGCGCACTTCACGCGTGCCGGGTACTTGGCGACACCGGCGAAGGCCACGCCGTCGCCGATGAGCTCCTCGTCACCGCCGTGCTGGCCGCGCGAGGTGAGCATCTTCTTCATCTCGGCCAGCGACTCCGCGACCTCGGCGGCGTCGTGGCCGATGGTCTCCTCGGTCATCACCGAGGTCGACGCCGTGGAGATGCTGCACCCCATGGCGTCGTAGGAGACGTCCACGATGCGGGCGGGCTCGGTGGAGGTGTCCACGTGTACCCGGACGGTGACCTCGTCACCGCAGGAGGTGTTGACGTGGTAGACCTCGGCCTCGAACGGCTCCCGGAGCCCGGCGTTCTGCGGGTTCTTGGAGTGGTCGAGGATGATCTCCTGGTACATGTCCATCAGGCGGTCGCCTCCTGGGTGGTGGACGCGGCGCGGTCCGTCGGGGTCTCCACGTCGAGACCGAAGATGCCGGGCACCCGGTCCAGGGCGGTCAGGAACGCGTCCACGTCCTGCCGGGTGGAGTACACCGAGAAGCTGGCACGGGTGGTCGCCGGCACCCGCAGGGCGCGGTGCAGCGGCCACGCGCAGTGGTGACCCGTGCGCACCGCGATGCCGGAGTCGTCCAGCACCTGACCGACGTCGTGCGGGTGCACGCCGTCGACGGTGAACGACACGGCCCCGATGCGGTCGGCGACGGGCCCGTCCCCGGTGCTCGTCGGACCGATCACGGTGACCCAGGGCCGCTGTGCCAGGCCATCGAGGGCGTACTGCACGAGCTCGCGGTCGTGCTGGGCCACGCGGTCCATCCCGATCTCGGAGAGGAAGTCCACCGCCGCGCCGAGGCCGACTGCCTGGCTGGTCATCGGCACACCGGCCTCGAACCGGGCCGGCGGTGCGGCGTAGGTCGAGCCCTCCATGCGGACGATCTCGATCATCGAGCCGCCGGTGATGAACGGCGGCATCGCCTCCAGGAGCTCGTAGCGGCCCCAGAGCACACCGATGCCGGAGGGGCCCAGCACCTTGTGCCCGGTGAAGGCGAAGAAGTCCACGCCCATCGCGGCCACGTCGACCGCCATGTGCGGCACCGACTGCGCACCGTCCACGACGGTCAGCGCGCCCACCTCGCGAGCCCGGGCCACCAGCGCCGGCACGTCGGCCACGGCACCGGTCACGTTCGAGACGTGGCCGAAGGCCAGGACCTTGGTCGTCTCGTCGACGACGGTGCCCAGCTCGGCCAGGTCCACCTGGCCGTCGGCCTGCAGCCGCAGCCAACGCAGCGTCGCGCCGGTGCGTCGGGCGAGCTCCTGCCACGGCACGAGGTTGGCGTGGTGCTCGGCCTCGGTGGTGACGATGGTGTCCCCCGGGCCGAGCGCGAAACGTTCGGCGACCTCGGGGTCCGCGCCCTCCATCGCCCCGGCGGCACCCGCGTTGGAGAACGCGTAGGCCACCAGGTTCAGCGCCTCGGTGGCGTTCTTGCCGAACACCACCTCCTCGATGCGCGGGGCGCCGATGAAGCGGGCGATCTTCTCGCGGGCGCCCTCGAAGGCGTCGGTCGCCTCCTCGGCCAGCTGGTGGGCGCCGCGGTGCACGGCCGAGCGGTGCTGCGTCAGGTACTCGTGCTCGGCCTCCAGGACGGCCAGCGGCTGCTGGCTGGTGGCACCGGAGTCCAGGTACACCAGCGGCCGCTCGTCGCGGACGGTGCGCGAGAGCACAGGGAACTGCGCACGCAGCTCCACCAGCTCGGACTCGGTGAACGCGCCCACGCTCAGACCGTCGCCTGGGTGAAGCGGTCGTAGCCCTCGGACTCGAGGCGGTCGGCCAGCTCGGGGCCTCCCTCCTCGGCGACCCGGCCGTCGACGAAGACGTGCACGAAGTCGGGCTTGATGTAGTTGAGGATCCGCGTGTAGTGGGTGATGAGGAGAACGCCCATGTCGGTCCTCTCCTTGGAGCGGTTCACACCCTCGGAGACGATGCGCAGCGCGTCGACGTCCAGACCGGAGTCCGTCTCGTCCAGCACCGCGATCTTCGGCTGCAGCAGCTCGAGCTGCAGGATCTCGTGGCGCTTCTTCTCGCCGCCGGAGAAGCCGGCGTTCACGTCGCGCTCGGCGAACTCCGGCTTCATGCGCAGGTCGGTCATGGTGTTCTTGACGTCCTTGACCCAGGTGCGCAGCTTCGGCGCCTCGCCCGCGACCGCGGTCTTCGCGGTGCGCAGGAAGTTGCTGACCGTCACACCGGGCACCTCGACGGGGTACTGCATGGCCAGGAACATGCCGGCGCGGGCGCGCTCGTCGACGCTCATCTCCAGCACGTCCTCACCGTCGAGGGTGATGGAGCCGGAGGTGACGGTGTACTTCGGGTGGCCGGCGATGGAGTAGGCCAGCGTCGACTTGCCGGAGCCGTTGGGCCCCATGATCGCGTGGGTCTCACCGGAGTTGATGGTCAGGGTGACGCCCTTGAGGATCTCCTTGTCCTCGCCGTCGTCCGTGTTGACCGAGACGTGCAGGTCCTTGATCTCCAGGGTGCTCATGTCGTCCTTCTTCCGTGCTGGTGGGGAGCCGCGCTCCCCCGGGTCTGGGGTGGGTACCGGGCTGAGGGCGCCGGGAGGTGGCAGGCGGTCAGTCCGCCAGGGTCACGTAGATCGAGTCGCCGGCGAGGCGGACCGTGTGCACCGCGACCGGCTTCGTGGCCGGCAGGCTCAGCGGCTGCCCGTCGTTGAGGTCGAACTCCGACCCGTGGAGCCAGCACTCGATCGTGTCGCCGATCACCTCGCCCTCGGCGAGCGACACGTTCGCGTGCGTGCAGGTGTCGTCGATGGCGTGGACGGTGCCCTGGGAGTCGCGCACGACGGCAACGCGCCGGCCCGCGAGCTCGACGACCGCGCCGCCGACCTCGGGAAGCTCGGCGAGCGTGCCGACGAGGAACTCCTCGGAGTGCCCGACCGGGATGGCCCCGGTGTGCGGGATGTCCTGGCGTCCGTTCATCAGACGATCGCCTCGGCGTCGTCCGCGCCCTCGATCTCGAGGTCATTGGGCTCGCTGGGCTCGAAGCCGAGCTCGATCTCGATCGCGCGCATCACGCGCTGCGTCACCTCGGGCACCCCGATGCGGCCCACGATGTCGGCGAAGAAGCCCCGCACCACCAGGCGACGGGCCTCGTCCTCGGGGATGCCTCGCGCCATCAGGTAGAACAGCTGCTCGTCGTCGAAGCGACCGGTGGCACTCGCGTGCCCGGCCCCCTCGATCTCGCCGGTCTCGATCTCCAGGTTCGGCACCGAGTCGGCGCGGGCCCCGTCGGTGAGCACCAGGTTGCGGTTCATCTCGTAGGTGTCGGTGCCCTCGGCCTCGGCGCGGATGAGCACGTCACCCACCCACACGGTGCGCGCGGTCTCACCCTGCAGGGCGCCCTTGTAGAGCACGTCGGAGTGGCAGCGCGGGGCATTGTGGTCGACGAAGACGCGGTGCTCCTGGTGCTGGCCGGAGTCGGCGAAGTAGACGCCGAACAGGTTGGCCGAGCCACCGGGGCCGTCGTAGGAGACGTTGG
This sequence comes from Kytococcus sp. Marseille-QA3725, assembly GCF_054950055.1. Classification (NCBI taxonomy): domain Bacteria; kingdom Bacillati; phylum Actinomycetota; class Actinomycetes; order Micrococcales; family Kytococcaceae; genus Kytococcus; species Kytococcus sp. Marseille-QA3725. The sequence goes on from NZ_JBUCLA010000001.1 coordinate 821,424, forward strand.
TGTTCAGCCGCACCAGGTCGCCACCGAGGGTGACGACGATGTGGCGGAAGGTTGCGTCGCGGCCGACCCGGATCTCGTGCTGACCGGCGTGGACGGCGTCGTCCTCCCACTCCTGCAGGGAGACCACGGTGAGCTGCGAGCCATCACCGGCCAGCACCTCGACGTTCTCCCCGTGCTCGGCGGAGCCGGTGTGGTGCAGGATCACCATGCCCTTGCTGTGGCGACCGGCCTCGACCACCACGTGGGCGCTCGAGCGACGCCCGGCACCCTGGCCGGTGACGTGCACGACGATCGGCTCGGTGAGCTCTACGTCGTCCGGCACACGCACGTGGAGGGCCTCCTCGGACCCGGCCGAGGCGACGGCCGCAACGCGGTCCTCCGGCACCAGCACCGAGCCGCGCGGGGCCTGCCCCGGGGCCAGCGGTGCCACCACGTGCTCGTCCGACGACAGCTCCCAGGTGGTGGCCGGACGCTCACCGCGGGTGTCGGTCGGCTGCTCGGTGAGCAGCGAGCCGAGGCGGTCCAGCGGCGTGAAGCGCCACTCCTCCTCGCGGCCCGTGGGCTGCGGGAAGTCAGCCGGGTCCTGCGAGCGGTGGCGCTTGGCCCGCGACTCGTCGGCCGCCGGGGTGCCCAGCTGCGAGGCCGGGTCGGTGTGCGTGGTGGCGGGGGTGAGCCCGCCGGCGGGCTGGTAGTTCTTCGTCTCGCTGAGCAGCGACATCAGCCGACGGCTCCTTCCATCTGCAGCTCGATCAGGCGGTTCAGCTCGAGGGCGTACTCCATCGGCAGCTCACGGGCGATGGGCTCGACGAACCCGCGCACGATCATGGCCATGGCCTCGGTCTCCGAGACACCGCGGGACATCAGGTAGAACATCTGGTCCTCGGACACCTTCGAGACGGTCGCCTCGTGGCCCATCTGCACGTCGTCCTCGCGGATGTCGACGTAGGGGTATGTGTCGCTGCGGGAGATCTGGTCCACCAGCAGGGCGTCGCAGACCACCGAGGACTTCGAGCCGTAGGCGCCCTCGGCGACCTGCACGAGGCCGCGGTAGGACGAGCGGCCGCCACCGCGCGCCACGGACTTGCTCACGATGGAGCTGGTCGTGTGCGGCGCGTTGTGCACCATCTTGGCGCCGGCGTCCTGGTGCTGGCCCTCGCCGGCGAAGGCGACGGACAGCGTCTCGCCGTTGGCGTGCTCCCCCATCAGGAAGACGGCCGGGTACTTCATGGTGACCTTGGAGCCGATGTTGCCGTCGATCCACTCCATGGTGGCGCCCTCGGCACAGGTGGCCCGCTTGGTGACCAGGTTGTACACGTTGTTCGACCAGTTCTGGATGGTCGTGTAGCGCACCTTGGCGTTCTTCTTCACGACGATCTCGACCACGGCGCTGTGCAGCGAGTCCGACTGGTAGATCGGCGCGGTGCAGCCCTCGACGTAGTGCACCGAGGAGCCCTCGTCGGCGATGATCAGGGTCCGCTCGAACTGGCCCATGTTCTCGGTGTTGATGCGGAAGTAGGCCTGCAGCGGGATGTCGACGTGGACGCCCGGCGGCACGTAGATGAACGAGCCACCCGACCACACGGCGGTGTTCAGCGCGGAGAACTTGTTGTCGCCGGCGGGGATCACGCTGGCGAAGTGCTCGCGGAACAGGTCCTCGTGCTCGCGCAGGGCGGTGTCGGTGTCGACGAAGATGACGCCCTTCTCCTCCAGGTCCTCCCGGATCTGGTGGTAGACGACCTCGGACTCGTACTGCGCGGCGACACCGGCGATGAGGCGCTGCTTCTCGGCCTCCGGGATGCCCAGCTTGTCGTAGGTCTCCTTGATGTCCTCCGGCAGCTCGTCCCAGGTGGTGGCCTGCTTCTCGGTGGACTTCACGAAGTACTTGATGTTCTGGAAGTCGATGTCCGAGAGGTCGGAGCCCCAGTGGGGCATCGGCTTGCGGTCGAACAGGCGCAGCGCCTTGAGGCGCATGGTGCGCATCCAGTCGGGCTCGCCCTTGCGCGTGGTGATGTCCTCCACCACGGCCTCGGACAGGCCGCGCTGGGCCGCCTCACCGGCGGCGTCGCTGTCGCGCCATCCGTACTCGTAGCGGCCCAGGTCCTTGAGACCGGGGTTCAGCTCCTCGATGTGGGAGGCGCCGCTGGGGGTGCCATCGGCCGTCGTGGTCATCGTGACCTCTCCTCGTGGTGGTGGGTGGTGGACGTGTCGGACCCGGACGGGCGGTGGGTCACCGCCGCGGCCGGGACGAAGGTGGTGCAGACGTGGCCGCCGACCGGCAGCGTCTGCAGGCGCTGGACGTGCACGCCGAGCAGTTCCGAGAACGCCTCGGCCTCGGCCTCGCACAGTGCCGGGAAGGCCTCGGCGGCCTGCTGGACCGGGCAGTGGCCCTGGCACAGCTGGAGTCCCTCGGCGGCGGGGACGTCCCGGACCGTTGAGGCGTAGCCGTCGCGGGCCAGCATCCTGGCCAGGGCGGCAGCGCGCTCCCGCGGGTCCTCCCCGACGGCGGCGACCTCCTCGGCGTAGCGGGCGACGACCTGCTCGGCGCGGCGGCGAGCGTACTCGGCCACTGCCTCGTCCCCCTGCGTCTCGTGCAGGAAGTCGAGCAGCTCCACGGCCAGCTCGTCGTAGGCGGTCGGCAACGTGGTGTGCCCCGCGTCCGAGAGCACCCACGCGCGGGCGGGCCGCCCACGGCCCCGCTGGCCGGCGGGGGTGGTCTCGTGCTCGTGCTGGGTGATGACGCCCTCGGTCGCCAGCGCATCGAGGTGGCGGCGGACCGCTGCGGGGGTGAGCTCGAGCTGCTCGGACAGGTCACGGGCCGTCACGGGCCCGTCCTGTGAGACGGCAACCCGCACCCGTTCCCGGGTGGTCGTCGCCTGTTCGCTCATAAACACCACAACAGTGTGTGCTAAATCGTTGTTCCCGTAAAACAGAGGCCAGCCTTACCAGTGGCGAGGTGCGGGGACGGGATGCTTCAAGCAACCCCGTCGTAGGGTGCTCCCCGTGCCCACCACCACCCCCGCGGTCCACTTCGACGCCGTCGCCCTCACCCGGGGGCACGTGACGGCGCTCGACGGCCTCTCGTTCAGCGCGCCCTCCGGCGCGGTGACCTGCGTGCTGGGCCGCAACGGCGCCGGCAAGTCGACGATGGTGGAGGCAGCCACCGGGCTCCTCCGGCCCACCTCCGGCACGGCCCGCGTGCTGGACACCGACCCGTGGCGGGCGTCGGCCGCCCATCGCGGTCGGGTCTCGGTGGCCCTGCAGGACGGTGGTCTGCCGACCGGCATCCGGCCCTCGGCGCTGCTCTCGCACCTGTCCCGGCTCTACCCGGACCCGCGCCCGTGGAAGGACCTCTGGAAGCGGCTGGGCATCGACGCCTACGACGGGCGCATCATCCGGCGCCTGTCCGGCGGCCAGCGTCAGCGGGTGGCCCTCGCGGCGGCCCTGGTGCCCCGACCCGAGGTCACCTTCCTCGACGAGCCCACCGCCGGGCTCGACCCGCACAGTCGGCTCGACGTCTGGGACGTCGTGCGCCGCGTGGCCCAGGAGGGTGCCGGGGTGCTGGTGACCACCCACAGTTTCGAGGAGGCCGAGCGCCTCGCCGACCACGTCGTGGTCATCGACTCCGGTCGCTGCCTGGCCGAGGGGCCGGTGGCCGAGGTGGCCGCCGGGTCGACGCTGGAGGAGCGCTTCTTCGCGCTCACCCGACGGGAGGAGGTCGCATGAGCCGCATGGGGAACGCCGCCGAGGTGCCGGCGGGCCGTCGGGTCCTCGCGCAGGCTCGCCACGAGGCCGGGGTGCTGCTGCGCAACGGCGAGCAGCTGCTGGTCTCGATGGTCCTGCCGCTGCTCAGCCTGCTGGCCCTGGCGTGGACGAGCTACCCCTCCCTCGGTGAGGGCCGGCGCATCGACCTCGCGGTGCCGGGCGTGCTGGCGCTGGCGATCATGTCGACCGCCTTCACGGGCCAGGCCATCTCGCTGGCCTTCGACCGCCGGTACGGGGTGCTCCGCCTGTTCGGCACCACTCCCCTGGGCGCCTCGGGCATGGTCCTGGGTCGTGTGCTCGCGGTGCTCTCGGTCATCGCGCTGCAGGTCGTGCTGCTCGGGGGCGTCGGGCTGTTCCTGGGCTGGCGGCCGGACTGGGTCGGCATCCCGGCGGCGCTGCTGGTCGGCGTGCTGGGCGTCGCGGCCTTCGTGGTGCTGGCGGTGCTCGTGGGCGGGCGCCTACGGGCCGAGGCGGTGCTGGCCCTGGCGAACCTCCTCTGGGTCGCGTTCCTCGGGCTGGGTGCCCTGCTGCCCACCGAGCGCTTCGGCCAGCCGTGGGGCGGGCTCGTGAGACTGACCCCCTCGGGTGCCCTGGGTGACGGCCTGCGGGCAGCCCTGGCACAGGGACGACTCGACTTCGTGGCCGTCCTCGTGCTGCTGGCCTGGTGCGTCGTCGGCGGCGTGCTGGCCGTGCGGGTCTTCCGCTGGTCGGACTGAGTGCCCGGTCGTGCCTCGCCCCGGTGTGGCCCACCGTGGTGCGTCACGGCATCGGGGCAGCGCGGCGTGGCGCACCTGAGGTGCACGGGTGCACACCTCGTCGGCGGGCCGTCCGCGGACTGATCCACGACGCGCCGTAGGATTTGCGCTCGTGAGCACCACCGAATCCGCATCCCCCCGTTCCGATGACACAGCGTCCGGCGCCACGGGCACGAAGGCCCTGACGGGCTGGCGACGCATCGGTCGGTGGGTGCGCCCTCTACTGTGGCTGAACCTCGCCGTGGAGATCGGCATCGTGCTCACCGGTGGTGTGGTGCGGCTGACCGGCTCCGGGCTCGGCTGCCCCACCTGGCCCAACTGCCACGAGGGCTCCCTGACCCCGGTCGTGACGCCTGCGGACGGCATCCACCCCTACATCGAGTTCGGCAACCGCACCCTGACCGGCGTGGTCGGCTTCGTGGCCCTGGCGCTTGTGCTGGCCATCGTCGCCCGGGGTGGGGAGCGGAAGCAGCGCCAGCTGCCGTGGGCGTGGGTGGTCGTCGGCGGCATCCTGCTGCAGGCGATCGTGGGAGGCATCAGCGTGCGCACCGGGCTGCACCCGACCACGGTGAGCATCCACATGCTGCTGTCGATGGTGCTCGTGTCGGCCTCCGCCGCCCTGCTCTGGTTCGACCGCAGCGCGGACGACGTCACCCCGCCGTCGCTCCCCCGCCCCGTGCACCTGACGGCCTCGCTGACGGCCGCGGTCGGTCTGCTCGTACTGGTGCTGGGCACCATGGTCACCGGTACCGGCCCGCACGCCGGTGACGCCGACGAGCCGGTGCGGTACGCGCTGGACCCGCGGATGATCTCGTGGCTCCACGCCGACTCGGTGACCCTGTTCTGCGGGCTCGTCATCGCGATGCTCCTGGCCGTTCACCTGCTGCCCCAGGCGACGCGCGGGGCGCGGCGCACCTGGTGGGTGGTCCTGGCGGTGACGGTCGCGCAGGGTGTGCTCGGGTACACGCAGTACGCGCTGGGGGTGCCGGCGCTGCTGGTGTTCCTGCACATGCTCGGGGCGTGCCTGCTGGTGTGGGCGCTCACCTGGGGCGTGCTCGCCGTCCGGCGCTGAGGTGGGGCGGGGCATCGCCACCCTGCGCTGAGGCCCGGCCGGGCATCGCAGTCCGGTGTTGAGGTGGGGCGGGGCGCTCCCGGCTGGTGCACCTGGCTTCTGGGCACCGTTCGGCTCAGTAGTCGACCCGAACGGTGCACGCTCCTGCGTGGAGCACGTGCTCTCGCAGGCACGTGGCGTGCGGTGATGGTCTGCAGGTGGCGTTCGCAAGCCCTGTGCACCGTTTGCGTCGGTAGCTGATTCGAACGGTGCACAGTCCCGTGAATCCGGCTTGAGTGGTGCACATTGCGCCGGAACGGCGAAGCAAACGGTGCACAGTCATCGACAACCGGCGTGAACGGTGCATGTTGTACGGGAGGGGCGAAGCACGCGGTGCAGGCTGGGCGGGAAGGGCACCCCACACGGTGCACCGTCTTCGGGACGCGAGCCCAACTGTGCTCGACTCAACCGTGCGCGGACCGTGGCTCCGGCCAGTGGGAGCGCGCACTGCCCGCCCGTGGAAGGGGGGGGGGTCAGCCCAGGCCCGGCAGCGCCCGGTAGACCAGCGGGTCGATGGCCACGGCCATGAAGAGCACGCTCACGTAGCTGATCGAGTAGTGGAACAGCCGCATCGGCTTGATCTCGGCCTCGCTCAGGCCGGCTCGGGCACCGCGCAGCAGCGTGTGCGACTCGGTGAGGAAGAGCCCGCCGGAGAGCACGGCCACGACCGTGTAGAGCCAGCCCATCGGCGCGATCGGGATGAGCGCCAGCGAGGTGAGCACCGTGGCCCAAGCATAGACGACGATCTTGCGCCCCACCGCGATGTTGTCCTCGAGCACCGGCAGCATCGGCACCCCGGCGTTGGCGTAGTCGTCGCGGAAGCGCATGGACAGCGGCCAGTAGTGCGGCGGCGTCCAGAAGAAGACGAAGAGGAAGAGCACCAGCGGCGCCCAGTCCAACGAGTTGGTCACGGCCGACCAGCCGATGAGCACCGGGATGCACCCGGCCACGCCACCCCAGACGATGTTCTGGCTGGTCCGACGCTTGAGAACGATCGTGTAGAACCACGCGTACAGCACCACCGCCGCAAACGACAGCGCCGCCGAAAGCCAGTTGACGAGCAGGCCGAGCCAGAGCACCGACGCGACGCACAGCACCACCCCGAACACCAGCGCGTTGCGGGGGCTGATCTGCCCGGTGACCAGCGGGCGGTTGCTGGTCCGGTGCATCTTCGCGTCGATGTCCCGGTCCAGATAGCAGTTCATGACGTTGGCGCTGGAGGCCGACAGCGTGCCGCCGATCAGCGTCGCGATGACGAGCCACCAGTTCGGCACCCCGCGCTCTGCGAGGAACATCACGGGGAAGGTCGTGATGAGCAGCAGCTCGATGATGCGCGGCTTGCAGAGGGAGACGTACGCGCGGACGGTGGACCAGCCACCGGAGTCCGACGGGGTGACGGGAGCCGCCGTCACCTGATCTGCCCCTGAAGTCACGGTGTCCTCTCGACGGTGGGGTGCTGGACCTGACGGTCGGCGGACCACCCGGTCCGCCGACATGGACGCCCATCGTATCCGTCCGGTTCCGGCACCTGCGACGCAGCGTCGTTTCACGGTGCCGCTCCCCCGCGACCTGCCCGCCGGCACCGCGAGGTCATAGGGTGGAGACATCCGTTGTACCCGCACTGCCTCTCGAAGGAGCGCCGCGTGAACGACTCCCCCCACCCCTCCCGTGACAGCCAGCTGGCGGACCCCGTGGTCGACAAGGTCGGGTGGGACGCCACCGACCTGCGCGCGGTGGACACCGCACGCGTCCTGGCGGCCGACGCCGTCCAGAAGTGCGGCAGCGGACACCCCGGCACGGCGATGTCGCTCGCGCCGGTCGCCTACCTGCTCTACCAGCAGGTGATGCGCCACGACCCGAACGCGCCGTCGTGGCTGGGCCGCGACCGCTTCATCCTCTCGGCCGGCCACGCCTGCCTGCTCCAGTACATCCAGCTGTACTTCTCCGGCTACGACCTGGACATGGCCGACCTCAAGGCCCTGCGCACCTTCGAATCCAAGACCCCCGGCCACCCCGAGGTGCACCACACCCAGGGCGTCGAGGCGACGACCGGCCCGCTCGGCTCCGGCCTCGCGACCGCCGTCGGCATGGCGATGGCGCAGCGTCGCCAGCGCGGCATGCTCGACCCGGACGCCGCCCCCGGCACCTCCCCGTTCGACCATCACGTCTGGGTGATCGCCTCGGACGGCGACATCATGGAGGGCGTCACGAGCGAGGCCTCCTCGCTCGCCGGTCACCAGGAGCTCGAGAACCTCACCGTCATCTACGACGACAACGAGATCTCCATCGAGGACGACACGGACATCTCGTTCTCCGAGGACGTGGCCAAGCGCTACGAGGCCTACGGCTGGAACACGGTGACCGTGGACTGGCGCGGGTCCGCCCCGTACACCGAGGACATCGACGCCCTGTACGCCGCGCTGGAGGAGTCCAAGCGCGCCGACGGCCGGCCCACCCTCATCAAGCTCCGCACGGTCATCGGCTGGCCGGCCCCGACCAAGAAGGACACCGGCTCCGCCCACGGCGCCGCCCTGGGCGACGACGAGGTCAAGGGCACCAAGAAGCTGCTCGGGTTCGACCCCGAGGTCGCGTTCCCCGAGGAGGAGGACGTCCTGGCCCACGTGCGCCGTGTGGCCGACCGCGGCGCCGCCGCGCACGCCAAGTGGCAGAAGGACTTCCAGGCCTGGCGGGCGGCCAACACCGAGAACGCGCGCCTGCTGGACCGCCTCGAGGCCCAGGACCTGCCCGAGGGCTTCGCCGAGGCCTTCCCGACCTGGACCACCGACGACAAGCCGATCGCCACCCGCAAGGCCTCCGGTCAGGTGCTCAACGCCCTGGCCGAGGTGATGCCCGAACTCTGGGGTGGCTCGGCCGACCTCGCCGGCTCGAACAACACGACGATGGACGGCGTGCCGAGCTTCGTCCCCGAGGCGAAGTCCACCGGCATGTTCTCCGGCGACAAGTACGGCCGGACGCTGCACTTCGGCATCCGCGAGAATGCCATGGGCATGGCGATGACGGGCATCGCGCTGGAGGGCCTGACGCGCCCCTACGGCGGTACCTTCCTGACCTTCAGCGACTACATGCGCCCGGCGGTGCGCCTCGCGGCCATCCAGAACGCCCCGGTGACGTACGTCTGGACGCACGACTCGATCGGTCTGGGCGAGGACGGCCCGACCCACCAGCCGATCGAACACCTCGCCGCGCTCCGCGCGATCCCGGACCTCGACGTGGTCCGCCCGGCGGACGCCAACGAGACTGCGGTGGCCTGGCGCACCATCCTGGGCAACGTGGACCACCCGGCGGCCCTGGCGCTCACCCGCCAGGAGGTCCCGCACATCGACCGCGAGCAGCACGCCTCGGCCGAGGGCGTCGCCAAGGGCGGGTACCCGCTGGCCGACGCCGACGGCGAGCTGAAGGTGCTCCTCGTCGCCACCGGCTCCGAGGTGCAGCTCGCTCTGGAAGCCCGCGAGACGCTCCAGGCCGACGGGGTCGGCACCCGTGTGGTGTCCATGCCCTGCCGCGAGTGGTTCGCGAAGCAGGACCGCGCCTACCGTGACGAGGTCCTCCCCCCGTCGGTCCGCGCCCGCGTGACCGTCGAGGCCGGCATCTCGATGCCGTGGTGGGACATCCTGGGTGATGCCGGTCAGCCGGTCTCGCTGGAGCACTTCGGCGCCTCCGGTGCGGCCGACGTCCTCTTCGAGAAGTTCGGCATCACCGCCAAGGCAACCGTGGCCGCGGCCCGCAAGTCCCTGCAGATCGTGGAAGGACAGTGAGCATGTCGCACACCACCCCCGAGGCCAGCAAGGTCAGCACGCTGGAGTTCCCCGACGCTCCGCAGCCGGTGCGGGACCTCTCCGCCCAGGGCGTCTCCATCTGGCTGGACGACCTGTCGCGGCCGATGATCCGCGAGGGCGAGCTGCAGAAGCTCATCGACACCCGCGCCGTCGTCGGCGTGACGACCAATCCGTCGATCTTCTCGAAGGCGCTCTCCGAGGCCGCCGACTACGACGAGCAGGTCCGCGAGATCGCCGCCGAGGGCGTCGACGTCGACGAGGCGGTGTACCGCCTGACCACCACGGACGTGGCCGACGCCTGCGACCTGCTGATGCCGCTGTACGAGCGCACCGAGGGACAGGACGGGCGGGTGTCCATCGAGGTGGACCCGCGCATGGCCGCCGACACCCGAGCCACGGTCGACATGGCCCGCCGGCTGTGGGCGACGATCGGCCGCCCGAACCTGCTCATCAAGATCCCGGCGACGGTCGAGGGCCTGCCGGCCATCACCCAGGTGATCGCCGAGGGCATCAGCGTCAACGTGACGCTGATCTTCTCGCTGGACCGCTACCGGGGCGTCATGAACGCCTACCTGACCGGTCTGGAGCAGGCCCGCGAGGCCGGGCGGGACCTGTCGACCATCCACTCGGTGGCGAGCTTCTTCGTCTCCCGCGTGGACAGCGAGGTCGACGCCCGGCTGGACCAGCTCGACGACCCGCGCGCCGCGGAGCTCAAGGGGAAGGCCGCGCTGGCCAACGCCCGGCTGGCCTACCAGGCCTTCGACGAGGTCTTCTCCACCCCGCGCTGGCAGACGCTCGACGACGCGGGGGCCAACGTGCAGCGACCGCTGTGGGCCTCCACGTCCGTCAAGGACGAGTCCCTGCCGGACACCCTGTACGTCACCGAGCTCGTGGCCGCCAACACGGTGAACACGATGCCCGGCAAGACGCTGGAGGCCACCGCCGACCACGCGGAGGTCACCGGCGACACCATCCAGGGCACCTACGAGGAGGCTGCGGCCGTCCTCGACGGTCTGGAGGCGCTCGGCGTCCGCTACCAGGACGTGGTGGAGAAGCTCGAGCGCGAGGGCGTCGAGAAGTTCGCCGACGCCTGGGCCGACCTGCTGCGCTCGGTCACCGAGCAGCTCGAGGCCGCCCGGGCCTGACCGTCCCGGCCCGACCACCCGCCTAGTTCACAAGGAGCACCTACCCGTGTTGGAGCGTTCCAGCGAGATCGTCGTCGACGCGACCGGCCCCGCGGCCGACGCGATCGCCGAGCACATGGACCGTCTGGTGGCCGATCGGGTCGCCAGCCGCATCGGGGCCAAGGACGCCTCCCTGTGGGGGGCGGCGGCCAGCGAGGAGGCCGCCAAGCGTCTCGGGTGGGTGGACCTGCACCGCACCAGCCGGGCACTGGTCGGCGAGGTCGAGACACTGGCCGACCGCCACTCTGCGCACGACCGGGTGGTGCTGTGCGGCATGGGCGGCTCGTCCCTGGCCCCGGAGGTGATCACCGCGACGGACCGCAAGGAGCTCGTCGTCTGCGACTCCTCCGACCCGCAGATGGTCGCGGCCGCGATCGGCTCGGCGGAGGAGCTCGCCCGCACGGTGGTCGTCGTCTCCTCCAAGAGCGGCTCCACCGCCGAGACCGACTCCCAGCGCCGTGCCTTCGTCGCCGCATTCCAGGACGCCGGGCTCGACCCGACGGAGCACGTCGTGGTGGTGACCGACCCGGGCTCGCCGTTCGACCAGTCGGTGCGCAGCGAGGGCTACGCCGTGGTGAACGCCGACGACCAGGTCGGCGGCCGCTACAGCGCGCTCACGGCCTTCGGGCTGGTGCCCAGCGCCCTGGCAGGGGTCGACGTGGCCGCGCTGCTCGACGAGGCGGAGTCAGTCGCCGACGTCATGACGACCGACGACGCCGCCAACCCCGCGCTGCGCCTGGGTGCCGTGCTCGCCGGGCAGGCCGCCGCGCGCCGTGACGTCCTGGTGGTCAGCGACGCCGGCACCTGGATCCGCGGTCTGGGCGACTGGGTGGAACAACTCGTCGCCGAGTCGACCGGAAAGGAGGGCACCGGGGTGCTCCCGGTGGTGGACCTGCCCTCCACCGAGGGCGCCGATCCCCTGGCCCACCGCCTGGCCGACCAGCCGGACGTCACCGTCGCGCGCATCATCGGCGACGAGGTGGACGAGCGCGACGACTGGTTCGCCGGGGACGACCTGGAGCCGGTGGACGGGCAGCACCCCGCCTCGGTGGTGAACGTCGGTGGCTCCCTCGGTGGGCAGTTCCTGCTCTGGGAGACCGCCACCGCCGTGGCCGGCTACCTGCTGGGCATCAACCCGTTCGACCAGCCGGACGTGGAGAGCGCCAAGGAGGCCGCCCGCGAGCAGATGTCCGGCGGCGGCCGCGCGGCCTCGGAGCCGGCGCTCACGACCTCCGGCGTCGAGGTCCGGGCCGCCGGCACGGACTTCCTGGGCGAGGCCGCATCGGTCCAGCAGGCCGTCGCGGCGCTGCTGGAGCAGGTGGGCCCGAGTGGCTACCTGGCCGTCATGGCGTATGTGGACCGCTGGCAGCACGGTGAGGAGGCTGCGGCGACGCAGAAGGCGCTCACCGTGGCGACGGGTCGGCCCGTCACCATCGGCTTCGGGCCGCGATTCCTGCACTCCACCGGCCAGTTCCACAAGGGCGGGCCGGCCGACGGGGTCTACCTGCAGGTCACGCGACGGGTGGCCGAGGGCGAGGACCGGGAGGTCGCCGGCAAGGACTTCACCTTCGGCGAGCTCATCGCGGCCCAGGCCGCCGGCGACGCCCAGGTGCTCGCGGGCAAGGGGCGGCCGGTGCTGCGTCTGACGGCCCTGGACGACCAGGGCTACGCGGCCATCGTGCAGGCACTGCGGCAGGCCGGGGACACCGCATGAGCCCGGTGCCGGTTACCGCCGCGCACAACCCGCTGCGGGTCGACGACGACAAGCGGCTCCCCCGCATCGCCGGCCCCAGCGCCCTGGTCCTCTTCGGCGTCACCGGGGACCTGGCCCGCAAGAAGCTCCTGCCCGCCATCTACGACCTCGCCAACCGAGGCCTGCTCCCCTCGGGGTTCTCGCTGGTCGGCTTCGCCCGCCGGGACTGGAACGACCAGGACTTCATGGCCCAGGCCAAGGAGGCCGTGCAGGAGCACTCCCGGACGCCCTTCCAGGAGGACGTCTGGAACACCCTCGCGCAGGGAGTGCGCTTCGTGGCCGGCACCTTCGACGACCCGGCGGCCTACGCCGAGCTCGCCGGCGTCCTGGCGGAGCTCGACGAGCTGCGGGGCACCGGTGGCAACCGCGCCTTCTACCTGTCGATCCCCCCGTGCTTCTTCGCCGAGGTCTGCCGACGGCTCGAGGACGCCGGGCTGTCCACGCCGGTGGAGGGCTCCTGGCGCCGGGTGGTCATCGAGAAGCCCTTCGGCCACGACGAGCGGTCGGCCAGCGAGCTCAACGCCATCGTCGAGGACGTCTTCCCGGCCGACTCGATCTTCCGGATCGACCACTACCTGGGCAAGGAGACCGTCCAGAACATCCTGGCCCTGCGCTTCGCGAACCAGATGTTCGAGCCCATCTGGAACGCGAACTACGTCGACCACGTGCAGATCACGATGGCCGAGGACATCGGCATCGGCGGCCGGGCCGGCTACTACGACGGGGTCGGCGCCGCCCGTGACGTCATCCAGAACCACCTGCTGCAGCTCATGGCCCTGACGGCCATCGAGGAGCCGATCAGCTTCGACGCCCACCACCTGCGCATGGAGAAGGAGAAGGTGCTGGCCTCCACCTCCCTGGCTGGCTCGGTGGAGGACGCCGCGGTGCGCGGGCAGTACGCCGCCGGCTGGCAGGGCAACGAGAAGGTGGAGGGCTACCTCCAGGAGGAGGGGGTCGCCGCCGACTCGGTCACCGAGACCTACGCCGCGCTGAAGCTGCAGGTGGACACCCGGCGCTGGGCCGGCGTGCCCTTCTACCTGCGCGCGGGCAAGCGCCTGGGCAAGCGGGTCAGCGAGATCGCGGTGGTGTTCAAACGGGCCCCGCACCTGCCCTTCACGGACACCGCCACCGAGGAGCTGGGGCAGAACGTCATCGTCATCCGGGTGCAGCCCGACGAGGGCGTGACCATGCGCTTCGGTTCGAAGGTGCCCGGCCCGCAGATGGAGGTGCGCGACGTCACGATGGACTTCGGCTACGGCAACGCCTTCACCGAGTCCTCCCCCGAGGCCTACGAGCGGCTCATCCTGGACGTGCTGCTGGGCGAGCCGCCGCTCTTCCCCCGGCACGAGGAGGTCGAGCTCTCCTGGCGCATCCTCGACCCCGTGACCGAGTACTGGGCGAGCCGGGAGGCCACCCCGCCTGAGCAGTACGCGGCCGGCACCTGGGGCCCGGAGTCCAGTGACGACATGATGCTCACCGACGGGCGCGCCTGGAGGTTGCCTTGATCTTCGACTACCCCGACACCTCGGCCCGCACCCTGGCCCGTGAGCTCGTCCGCATCCGCACCGACCAGGGCGCCATGGCGCTGGGGCGCGTGCTGAGCCTGGCCATCGTGACCGACCGGCGACGCGTCGACGAGGTCATGGAGATCGCCACGGCCGCCACGCGGCAGCACCCCAGCCGCATCATCGTGCTCGTCAAGAGCCGTGCCGACGCCCCGGTGCGACTGGACGCCCAGCTGCGGCTGGGTGGTGACGCCGGCGCCAGCGAGATCGTCGTGCTGCACCTGCACGGTGAGCTGGTGGAGCATGAGCACGCGGTGCTCATGCCGCTGCTGCTGCCGGACTCCCCCGTCGTCGCCTGGTGGCCCGGCGCGCCGCCGGTGACCTTCCACGAGTCCCCCGTGGCGCGCGTGGCCAGCCGCCGCATCACGACCATGGCCGAGGCCGGCGACCCGCCGACCACCCTGGCCCGGATGGCCGACAGCTACGAGCCGGGCGACACCGACATCGCGTGGACCCGCATCACCCGGTGGCGCGCGCTCATCGCCGCAGCGCTGGACGAGCCGCCGTTCGAGGAGGTCACGTCGGTGACCGTCACCGGTGGGTCCGACAGCCCCCGCGTGGACCTGCTGGGCCTGTGGCTCGGGCAGAGCCTCGACTGCCCGGTGACGCGGGCGCGCTCCCGCCCCGGTGAGGGCGTCACCTCGGTGCGGTTGCAGCGCGCGTCGGGCCCGATCGACCTGGTGCGCGTCGACGGCGACACCGCGATGCTGCTGGCACCCGGCAAGCTGCCGCGGCGCGTGGCCCTGCCCCACAGCTCGATGGCCCAGAGCCTGGCCGCCGAGCTGCACCGGCTGGACGTGGACAAGGTCTACGAGCGCGTGCTCGAGTCCGTCTCCACCGTGCAGATGGACACCATGACCACGAGCGAGGCCTACCGCGCCGGCCTCGCCCTGGACACCGCCGGCGCCCTCGAGGCAGAGCGCGAGGCGGCACCCCCTGAAGAAGTGGAGGACGCATGACCCCCGAGCTGCACGTCTCCCCCGACCCCGACACCACGGCCGTCACCCTGGTGGACGCGCTGGTGGAGCTGGTGACCGACCGCGGCAGCGCCCACGTCGGACTCACCGGAGGATCGATGGGCGTGGCCGTCGCCGCGGAGATCGGCCGCCGCTGGGCCGCCGGCGAGGTGGACTTCTCGACGGTGGACTGGTGGTTCAGCGACGAGCGCCACTTGCCGGCCGACGACCCGGAGCGCAACGCCCTGCAGGTGCGCCACGCGCTGGGCGACGCACCCCTGGCCGAGGACCGCTTCCACGTCGTGCCCGCGGTGCCGCCCAACGGCGACCCGGACCGCACCGGTGCGGAGCAGGCTGCCGCCGACTATGCCGAGGAGCTGGAGGAGGTCCCCCAGCAGGACGGCCTCCCGGTGCTGGACCTGGTGGTGCTCGGGGTGGGCCCGGACGCCCACGTGGCCTCGCTCTTCCCCAGCCACCCGGACTCGGGCGCGACGGGGCCGTGGACCACGGCGGTGGAGGACTCCCCCAAGCCGCCGCCGGTGCGGGTGTCGTTCACCATGCAGGTCATCCGGGCCGCCGACGAGGTCTGGCTGGTGGCAGCCGGCGAGGGCAAGGCCGACGCCCTGGGCCGGGCGCACGAGCACTTCGACGCCCCCGTCGAGCCCGGTCCGCTGGAGGTGCCCGCGGCGCAGGCCGTCGGGCGTCACCGCACGCGCTGGTTCGTCGACCGCGAGGCGGCCGGCCGGCTGCAGGGCTGAGCCCCGGCCGGCCGGCGGCTCAGGCCGTGCCGCGCTGCTCGCGCAGGCGCGTCAGGGCCTCGCCGAGCAGGGCCTCGCCGGCGGCCTCGTCACGACGCTCCTGCACGTAGGCCAAGTGCGTCTTGTAGGGCTTGATGCTGGGGGCCGCCGGCGGGTTCGCCCCGTCGCGGCCGGCCGGCAGCCCGCAGCGCACGCAGTCCCACTCCTCGGGGAGCCCGTCGGACACCTCGGCGGAGAACCGCACCGGCGTCGCGTGCCCGTTGCAGCAGTGGTAGAACACCTCGGTGGCCGCGGCGCTCTCACCGCGCTCCATCTCCCCCATCGGGCCGGAACCCACACGGGTCCCTCGAATGGCCTGCCCACCGGTCACCATGCGGAACTCCTGTCCTCAGGCCCTCGCGGCCCGGACACGGCCGCGGGGCGGTCGTGTCACTTGACGATGCCGAGGGCCACCACGGTGGCGAACCACGTCAGGGCCATGCCGATGGTGATCCGGTTCAGATTCCGCTCGGCGACGGTGGACGAGCCACCGGTCGCCGAGACGCCCCCGCCGAACATGTCGGACAGTCCGCCACCACGACCC
The DNA here is from genome assembly GCF_054950055.1 of Kytococcus sp. Marseille-QA3725. Classification (NCBI taxonomy): domain Bacteria; kingdom Bacillati; phylum Actinomycetota; class Actinomycetes; order Micrococcales; family Kytococcaceae; genus Kytococcus; species Kytococcus sp. Marseille-QA3725. Next base: position 837,648 of record NZ_JBUCLA010000001.1, read on the forward strand.
TTGTGCATGAGGATGAGCAGCACGAGGAAGAGGCTCGTGAGCACGAGCACCGCGTCGAGGATCCAGCGGATGATGTCCATGGACGGAAGGGTAACAACCCGGGCGGTGTCAGCCGCCGTGGTGCGCGCGGAAGCGCACGATGGCGGAGAAGTCCTCGGCGGAGAGCGAGGCCCCGCCGACGAGGGCGCCGTCGACGTCGGGCTGGTCCATGAGCTCGGCGATGTTGCCGGGCTTGACCGAACCGCCGTACAGGACGCGCATCCCGCCGGCCAGCTCGTCACCGTGGCTCTCGGCGACCTGGCGCCGCACGGCCGCACAGACCTCCTGCGCGTCCTGCGAGGAGGCCACCTCTCCGGTGCCGATGGCCCACACGGGCTCGTAGGCGATGACGGTGGTGCCCAGCCGCTCGGCGGTGGAGCCCTCGAGCGCGGCGGCCACCTGGGCCGTGACGTGCTCGAGGTGCTGCCCGGCGCTGCGGACGTCGTGGGTCTCCCCCACACACAGGATCGGGGTGAGCCCGGCGGCGAGGGCGGCCTGCACCTTCGCCCGCACCTGCTCGTCCGACTCGTGGTGGTCGGCGCGGCGCTCGGAGTGGCCCACGATCACGTACTCGCAGCCGAGCTTGGCCAGCATCGCGCCCGAGACGTCCCCGGTGTGCGCGCCCGACTCGTGCTCGGAGAGGTCCTGCGCACCCAGCCGGATCTCCATCCGGTCGGCCTTGATCAGGGTCTCCACGCTGCGCAGGTCCGTGAACGGCGGGAAGACCGCGACCTCCACGGACTCGTGGTCGTGCGACGCGTCCCGCAGCACCCAGTCCAGCTTCTGGACCAGGTGGGTCGCCTGCAGGTGGTCCAGGTTCATCTTCCAGTTGCCGGCGATCAGCGGCAGTCGAGCACTCACGCGAGGACCTCCAGGCCCGGCAGCTGCTTGCCCTCCAGGTACTCCAGCGAGGCGCCGCCACCGGTGGAGATGTGGCCGAAGTCATCGTCGGCGAAGCCGAGCTGTCGCACGGCGGCCGCGGAGTCACCGCCACCGACGACGGTCAGCGCGCCGCCCCGGGTGATCTCGGCGAGCTTCTCGGCCACGGCCTTCGTCCCGCCGGCGTAGGGCTCCATCTCGAAGGCGCCCATCGGGCCGTTCCAGAAGACGGTGCGGCAGTCGGCGAGCTTGTCGGCGAACAGGCGGGCCGAGTCGGGACCGATGTCCAGACCCATGCGGTCGGCGGGGATCTCCTGGACCGACACGACCGACTGCTCGGCCTCGGCGGAGAACTCGCTGGCAGCCACCACGTCGGTGGGCAGAACGATCTCGACGCCGCGTGCCTCGGCCTGCTCGAGGTAGCCCTTGCAGGTCTCGACCTGGTCGGCCTCCAGCAGGCTCTTGCCCACCTCGTGGCCCTGGGCCTTGAGGAAGGTGAAGACCATGCCGCCACCGATGAGGAGACGGTCGGCGGTTCTGATGAGGTTGTCGATGACGCCGAGCTTGTCGCTCACCTTGGCGCCGCCCAGGACGACGGCGTAGGGGCGCTCGGGGTCGGTGGTGAGGCGCTGGGCCACCTCGACCTCGGCCTGCACCAGCCCACCGGCGGCGGCGGGCAGCTGCTGGGCGATCTCGTGCACCGAGGCCTGCGCGCGGTGGACCACGCCGAAGCCGTCGGAGACGTAGGCGTCCGCGAACTGCGCGAGCTGACCGGCGAAGGCCTCGCGCTCGGCGACGTCCTTGCTCGTCTCCCCCGGGTTGAAGCGGAGGTTCTCCAGCAGGGCGACGTCGCCCTGACCGAGGCCGTCGACGACGGCTCGCGCGGAGTCGCCGACCGTGTCGGTGGCGAAGGCGACCTCGCGGCCCACGAGCTCGGACAGGCGGGCCACCACCGGCTGGAGAGAGTACTGGGGATCCGGTGCACCCTTCGGACGGCCCAGGTGCGCCACGACGACGACCTTCGCCCCGGCCTCGGACAGCTGGCGCAGCGTCGGCGCCGAGGCCACCAGGCGACCGTCGTCGGTGATGGTGGTGCCGTCCAGCGGGACGTTGAGGTCGGAACGGACGAGGACGCGCTTGCCGCGCAGGTCCCCCAGGTCGTCGATGGTGCGCACGATCAGGCCTTTCCAGAGCGTCGGTGGTGGCAGGACGGTCGGTACCGCCGGCTGCACGGTACCCGGTGCGACCGGCGGAAGGCGGTGTTGACCTCCTCGGCGGTGGCCTCGCGCTCCAGCCGGACGGTCAGGTCCGTGACCGAGCCGGTGGGGACCGGCCCGCGGAACGCGAAGCCGTCGAGCTTGCCCTCGAACTGCGGGAGCACCTGCGAGATCGCCTTGGCGGCGCCCGTCTTGGTGGGCACCACGTTGAGTCCGGCCGCACGGGCACGACGCATGTCCTTGTGCGGGCCGTCCTGCAGCCGCTGGTCGGCCGTGTAGGCGTGCACGGTCGTCATGAGGCCGCTGACGATCCCGAACTCCTCGTCCAGCACCTTGGCCATGGGAGCGAGGCAGTTGGTGGTGCAGGAGGCCATCGACAGGACGTCGTGGCGGGCGGGGTCGTAGTCGCCCTCGTTGATGCCGAGGACGACGGTGAGGTCGACGCCCTTGCCGGCGGCGCTGATGACGACCTTCGTGGCGCCGGCATCGATGTGCTCGTGGGCGCCGCTGGCGTCGGTGAACCGACCGGTGCACTTCAGGACGACGTCGGCGCCGAGCTCGCCCCAGGGCAGCTCCTCGGGGTCGTCGACGGAGGTGGCGGGGATGCGGTGGCCGCCCACGGTGATCGACTCGTCGTCGCAGGTGACCTCCTCGGCAAGGCGCCCGAGGACGGAGTCGTACTTCCGGAGGTGGGCGAGCATCTGGTCGTCGGTGAGGTCGTTCACCCCGACGATCTCGACGTCGGCGCGGGAGCCGTCTCCGCCGGCTGCGCCGCCTGCTCGGGCTCAGTGAGCAGCGCGTCCACCTCCGCCTCGGTGATCGTGACCCGGGTGTCGTCCACCCCGAGCTCGGCCGCGCGGCGGTCGGCCATGGCCAGCAGGCGGCGGATGCGTCCGGCGACGGCGTCCTTCGTCAGCGGCGGGTCCGCGAGCTGCCCGAGCTCCTCCAGGGAGGCCTGCTTGTGCTCCATGCGCAGCTGACCGGCCATCCGCAGGTGGTCCGGGACGTCCTCCCCGAGCAGCTCCATCGCGCGCGAGACCCGGGCGCTGGCCGCGACCGCCGCACGCGCGGAACGGCGCAGGTTCGCGTCGTCGAAGTTGGCCAGCCGGTTCGCGGTGCCCCGCACCTCGCGGCGGAGACGTCCCTCCTCCCAGGCCAGCACGGCGTCGTGCGCACCCATCCGGGTGAGCAGGGCGCTGATGCCGTCGCCGTCGCGCACGACGACGCGATCGACACCACGCACTTCGCGGGACTTCGCGGTGATCTCCAGGCGACGGGCCGCGCCGACCAGCGCGAGGGCCGCCTCTGGACCGGGACAGGTCACCTCCAGGCTGCTGGAGCGCCCGGGGCCGGTCAGCGAGCCGCGGGCCAGGAAGGCACCCCGCCAGGCGGCCTCGGCCGAGGCGATGGCGCCGCGAACGACCCGGGCCGGCAGACCGCGTACAGGCCGACCCTGGGAGTCGAGCAGCCCCGTCTGACGGGCCAGCGAGTGCCCGCCCTCCACGACGCGGATGACGTAACGGGTGCTCTTGCGCAGTCCGCCGGCGGTCAGGACCAGCAGCTCGCTGTCGTGGCCGTAGAGCTCGCTGATGGTGGCCCGGGCCCTGCGCGCGGCGCTGGCGGTGTCGATCTCGGCCTCGATGACGATCCGTCCGCCGACGAGGTGCAGTGCCCCCGCGAAGCGCAGCAGGGAGGAGACCTCCGCCTTGCGGGCCTCCGCGGTGGGGACAGCGACGCGTGACAGTTCGTCCTTGAGGGATCCGGTCATGGCCATGGGATCCATGGTCCCACGCGGTCCCGGGACGTCCTCACCCCAGGTTGAGCACGTCCTGGTAGGCGGTGGCCAGACGCATCACGTCGTGGACGCCGGGGCGGGTGCGGCTCACGAGGTCCGTCACGTGGAGGTCCCCGTCGGACTCCCGCACGATGCTCTCCAGGGCAGCGAGGTCCCGGGGGTCGGCGACCTGGTGCTGGTCGACGAGGACCACGTTCGGCACGAAACCCGGCGCGTTCTCCAGCACGGCGGCCACCTGCTCGGCGGGCGACCGCCCCTGGTTCTCCCCGGTGGAGTCGATGTTCATGGTCAGGACCCGGCGGGCGGAGGTCTGCACGACGGCGTCGCGCAGGTCCGGCACCAGGAGGTGCGGCATCACCGAGGTGTACCAGGAGCCCGGCCCGAGGACGACGTAGTCGGCAGCGGCCACCTCCCTGACCGCCTCCGGCTCGGCCTGCGCGTCGCGGGGCGTGAGGCGCACCTGCTCCACGTAGCCGGGGCTGCGAGCGACCTCCTTCTGCCCGACGACCACGTCGCGCCGGGTCGGCTGGTCGGGGTCGGCTCCCAGCACCGTGGCCTCGATGCCGAGCGGCTGCGGGCACATGGGCAGCACCCGGCCCCTGGCCCCGACGAGTCGCGCCAGTGCCGCCAGGCCCTCGACCGGTCCCCCGAGGCGGTTCCAGGCGGTGAGGATGAGCAGGTTGCCCATCGCGTGCCCCTCGAGCTCACCGGCGAGGGACAGGGTGGCCGGGTCGACGCCGTCGTGGCGGCGGGAGCGCGGGAAGCGGTGCTGCAGCAGCTCGCGCCAAGCCTGCCCCTTCTCGGTGTCGTCGCACAGGGCGGCCAGCGCCATCCGGATGTCACCCGGCGGGATGCTGTCGTAGTCGTCACGCAACCGGCCGCTCGATCCGCCGTTGTCCGCCACGGTGACCACGGCGGTGAGATCCCGGGTCAGGTGGCGCAGCGCGGTGAGCGTGGCGTAGAGGCCGTGGCCGCCGCCGAGAGCCACCACGCGGGGCGGCAGCTGCAGGGAACCGGTGAGGGCTGGACGACGGCCCGTGGTGAGTTCGACCATCTGTTCAGTGTCCCCCCAGCGTCGTCACGGGACAAACACCCTCGGTCATTCGCGCCCCAGGTCCCGGTGGATCGGCTGGGCCAGCACATCACGGTCGGCGAGTCGCCGGGACAGCTCCTCGGTGATCGCGACCGAGCGGTGCTTGCCGCCGGTGCAGCCGACCGCCAGCGTGACGAAGCGCCGGTGCTCGCGGCGGTAGCCGTCCACCATCGGCTCGAACATGGCCAGGGCCCGCTCGACGAACGCCCCCGCGCCCTCCTGGGCGAGCACGAAGTCCCGCACGGGGGCCTCGGTGCCATTGTGGGCCCGCAGCTCGGGCACCCAGTAGGGGTTGGGCAGGAAGCGCAGGTCGAGCACGATGTCGGCGTCCAGCGGGATGCCGTACTTGAAGCCGAAGCTCATGACCGAGACCCGCGGCAGGTGCTCGTCGGGCTTCACCAGGCGGCTGATCTGCGCGGAGAGCTGGTGCACGTTAAGGCGGCTGGTGTCGATGACCACGTCCGCCGCGGCGCGCAGGGTGCCCAGCATGCGGCGCTCGGTGCGGATGCCGTCCAGCATGCGACCACCGGCCTGCAGCGGGTGGGGGCGGCGGACGGACTCGTACCGGCGCACCAGCTCGGCGTCGCTGGCGTCCAGGAACATCAGCCAGAGGCGCCATCCCTCCTCGCGGAGGTCGGCCATCGCCTGGGCGAGGTCCCCCATGAGCGCCTCGGAGCGCACGTTGCAGGACACCGCCAGGGGCGGCAGCTGGCGGCCCTCCGCCTGGAGCCGTTCCGAGAGCCGGGCCATGTCGGGGATCAGCAGCGGGGGCAGGTTGTCGACCACGTACCAGCCCATGTCCTCCAGGACGTTGGTCGCCGTGGTGCGTCCGGCCCCCGAGAGGCCGGCGATGATCATCATGTCGCGCGGATCGCCGTGCGGGGGCTCCGAGGGGCCCAGCTCGGCGCGGCGGAGGAGATCGGTCATGAGGGCGGTCCGGGGGGCCTGCCACGCACCTGCGCCGGCGCCGGTCGAGGAGGTCGTCATGGCGGCCATCATGACAGCCTCAGTCGAGCACCTCGCCCGTGGTGACGTTCACCGACGGAGCCCGTTCGGTGCCGGCCAGGTGCTCGTGGACCGTGGCCGCCAGGGCCGGACCGATGCCGGGCACCTCCGCCAGCTCGTCGACCGTCGCCGCGCGCACGGCACGGACGGTGCCGAAGGCCTCCAGCAGGGCCTTCCGGCGGGCGGGTCCGAGCCCGGGGACGGTGTCGAGCTCGCTGGCGGTCATGGCCTTGGAGCGGCGCTGGCGGTGGAAGGTGATCGCGAAGCGGTGGGCCTCGTCGCGCAGCCGCTGCAGCAGGAAGAGCGCGTCGGAGCCGCGCGGCAGCACCAGCGGGAAGTCGTCGCCGGGCACCCACACCTCCTCCAGGCGCTTGGCCAGACCCACCACCGCGACGTAGTCGGCACCGGCCGCGTCCAGCGCCGCCCGGGCCGAGTTAACCTGCGGCAGACCACCGTCGACGACCACGAGCTGCGGCGGGTAGGCGAACCGCCGCGAGGCGGCCGCGGAGCCCGTGTCACCGGCCTCCCCCGCGGTGCCGCTCCCGGACGCGTCCTTCCGCGGTGCGCGCTCCCCGGTGAGGTCGTCCCCCTCGGGGGTGCGGGTGCCGTGGCGGAAGCGCCGGGTGAGCACCTCGGCCATGGCCCGGGTGTCGTCCGACGGCTCGCGGACGATGAAGCGGCGGTACTCGGACTTGCGGGGCAGGCCGTCTTCGAAGACGACCATGGAGCCCACCGAATTCTCCCCCTGCGTGTGCGAGATGTCATAGCACTCGATGCGCAGCGGGGCCTCCTCCAGCCCCAGCGCCTCCTCGAGCTCGCTGAGGGCCGCGGACCGGGTGGTCAGGTCACCGGCGCGGCTCATCTTGTGCCGGGCGAGGGACTCCTCGGCGTTCCGGATGACGGTGCGCAGCAGTGTCGCCTTGTCGCCTCGCTCGGGGGTGCGGATGGCCACCCGGGCGCCCCGGAGGCCGCTGAGCCAGTCGGTGAGGACGTCGTGTTGCGTGGGCTCGGTGGAGACGAGCACCTCGCGCGGGATGTCGTCCTGCTCGGAGCCGTAGAACTGCCGCAGGAGGTGCTCGATCGCCTCCGCTGTCGGGTGGTCCTCCTTGTCGACCACCCAGCCGCGCTGCCCGCGGATGCGGCCCCCGCGGACGTGGAAGACCTGCACCGCCGCCTCGAGCTCGTCGTCGGCGATGCCGAACAGGTCGGCCTCGACGTCCTCGTTGAAGACGACGGCGGACTTCTCCAGCACCTTCTCCAGAGCACCGAGGTCGTCCCGCAGCCGGGCCGCGTTCTCGAAGTCGAGCTCGGCGGAGGCCTGGTGCATGCGCTGGGTCAGGTCCTTCACGAACCCGGCCGTGTCGCCGCCCATGAAGCGGCAGAAGTCGTCGACGACCCCCCGGTGCTCCTCGGGCGTCACGGCCCCGACGCAGGGTGCAGAGCACTTGTCGATGTAGCCCAGCAGGCACGGGCGGCCGGCGGCCTGCGCACGCTTGTAGACCCCGGTGCTGCAGGTGCGGATGGGGAACACCCGGGTGGCCAGGTCGAGCGTCTCGCGGATGGCCCAGGCCTGCGCGAACGGGCCGTAGTAGCGGTTGCCCTTGCGCTTGGCACCCCGCATCACCATGGCGCGGGGCACCTCCTCCGACCAGGTGACCGCGAGATAGGGGTACGACTTGTCGTCGCGGTACTTCACGTTGAAGCGCGGGTCGAACTCCTTGATCCAGGCGTATTCGAGCTGCAGCGCCTCGACCTCGGTGTTGACGACCGTCCACTCCACGGACGCACCGGTGTGCACCATCTGGCGGGTGCGCGGGTGCAGCTGCGACGGGTTCTGGAAGTAGGAGCTGAGGCGGGAGCGCAGCGACTTCGCCTTGCCGACGTAGATGACCCGCCCGTGGACGTCACGGAACCGGTAGACGCCCGGGGAGGTCGGGATCTCCCCGGGGCGCGGGCGGTAGCTGGCGGGGTCCGCCATCAGCGGCGCGGCGCGGCCGCGAGCAGCTCTGCGAGGTAGCGGCCCGTGTGGCTCTCCTCGACGGCCGCGACCTCCTCGGGCGTCCCGGTGGCCACCACGGTGCCGCCGGCGTCCCCGCCCTCGGGGCCCATGTCGATGAGGTGGTCCGCGCTGCGGATGACGTCGAGGTTGTGCTCGATCACGAGCACCGTGTTGCCCTTGTCCGCCAGGGACTGCAGGACGTCCAGCAGGCGGCGGACGTCCTCGAAGTGCAGTCCGGTGGTGGGCTCGTCGAGCACGTAGACCGTCCGTCCGCTGGAGCGCTTCTGGAGCTCCGCGGCGAGCTTGACGCGCTGCGCCTCGCCACCGCTCAGCGTGGTGGCTGGCTGGCCCAGGCGCACGTAGCCCAGGCCGACGTCGACGAGGGTCTGCAGGTGCCGGGCGATGGAGCGGATGGCCCCGAAGAACTCCAGTCCCTCCTCGATCGACATGTCGAGCACCTCGGCGATGTTCTTGCCCTTGAAGTGCACCTGCAGCGTGTCGCGATTGTAGCGCGCCCCGTGGCAGACCTCGCAGGGCACGTACACGTCTGGCAGGAAGTTCATCTCGATGCGCAGCGTGCCGTCACCCGAGCACGACTCGCAGCGGCCGCCCTTGACGTTGAAACTGAAGCGCCCCGGGCCGTAGCCGCGGACCTTCGCCTCCTCGGTGTCGGCGAACAGCGCGCGCACCTTGTCGAAGACGCCCGTGTAGGTGGCCGGGTTGGAGCGCGGCGTGCGCCCGATGGGGCTCTGGTCGACGTGGACGACCTTGTCGAGGTGTTCGAGGCCCTTGACGGTGCGGTGCCGCCCGGGGATGCGCCGGGCGCCGTTGAGCCGGTTGGCCAGGGTCCTGTACAGGATGTCGTTCACGAGGGTCGACTTGCCCGAGCCCGACACACCGGTGATGCAAGTGAACGTCCCCAGCGGGAAGCTGACGTCCACGTCCTGCAGGTTGTTCTCCGACGCGCCCTTGACCTCCAGCGCCTTCCCGTTGCCCGGTCGTCGTTCGGCGGGGGTGGTGAGCACCTTGCGGCCGGCGAGGTAGTCGCCGGTGATCGAGTCGCTCTCCAGCAGGCCGTCGACCTCGCCGGAGTAGACGACCTCTCCCCCGTGCTCACCGGCACCGGGCCCGATGTCGATGACCCAGTCGGCGGTGCGGATGGTGTCCTCGTCGTGCTCGACCACCACGAGGGTGTTGCCGAGGTCCCGCAGCCGGGTGAGGGTGTCGATGAGCCGCTGGTTGTCGCGCTGGTGCAGCCCGATGGAGGGCTCGTCCAGGACGTAGAGCACCCCGACCAGGCCGGCGCCGATCTGCGTGGCCAGCCGGATGCGCTGCGCCTCGCCGCCGGAGAGCGAGCCGGCCGCGCGGTCCAGGGTCAGGTAGTCCAGGCCGACGTCGAGCAGGAAGCCGAGGCGTGCCCGGATCTCGCGCAGGACCTGCTCGGCGATGCGCGCCTGCTGCTCGGTGAGGCTCATGCCCTCCAGGAAGCGCGAGGCCTCCGCGATGGACAGGGCCGAGAGCTCGGCGATGTTGACGCCGTCGATGCGCACTGCCAGCACCTCCGGCCGCAGGCGGGCACCCTCGCAGTCCGGGCACGGGACCTGGCGCATGAGCTGCTGGTAGCGCTCCCGCATCTGGTCGGACTCGGTGTCCGCGTGCAGTCGCTTGACCTGCGTGACGGCGCCCTCGAAGCCGGTGGAGTAGTTCCGCTCCCGGCCGAAGCGGTTGCGGTAGCGCACGTGCACCTTGTGTTTGTGGCCGTAGAGGACCGCCTTGCGGGCACGCTGCGGGAGCGCGCGCCACGGCGTGTCCATGTCGAAGGACAGCTCCTGCGAGAGCGCCTCCACCACGCGTCGGTGGTAGTCGGCCATCTTCTTGCCCTGGGCCCAGAGCGTGACCGCCCCCTGGTTGAGGCTCAGCTCCTCGTCGGGCACGAGGAGGTCGGGGTCGACTTCCAGCTCGGTGCCGATGCCGTGGCAGGTGGGGCAGGCACCGAAGGGCGCGTTGAACGAGAAGGTCCGCGGCTCGATCTCCTCGATGCCGATCGGGTGCTCGTTGGGGCAGGCGAGGTGCTCGGACATGACCCGCTCCGAGGGGAGGCCGTCCCCCTCCTCGTCACCGGACACGTCGACGTAGTCGACCACCAGCCGCCCTTCGGCAAGCTTCAGTGCGGTCTCGACCGAGTCGGTCAGGCGCGTGACGAAGCGCGACTCGGGCTCCCCCTCGACGTGCTTGGCCTTCAGCCGGTCGACGACCACCTCGATCGTGTGCTTGTAGGTCTTCGCGAGCTTCGGCGGGTCGGAGAGCTGAACGGCCTCCCCGTCCACCCGGGCGCGCGCGTAGCCGCTGGTCTGCAGCTCGCGGAGCAGGTCGACGTGCTCGCCCTTGCGCTCCCGGACCACCGGGGCCAGCACCTGGAAGCGGGTACCCTCCGGGACGGCGGCCAGCTGGTCGACGATCTGCTGCGGCGACTGCCGCGAGACGACCTCGCCGCAGGACGGGCAGTGCAGGACGCCCGCCCGGGCGAACAGCAGGCGGAGGTAGTCGTGCACCTCCGTGATCGTGCCGACCGTGGAGCGGGGGTTGCGGCTGGTCGACTTCTGGTCGATCGCGACCGCCGGGGAGAGCCCCTCGATGAACTCGACCTGGGGCTTGTCCATCTGCCCGAGGAACTGGCGGGCGTAGGAGGACAGCGACTCCATGTAGCGCCGCTGCCCCTCGGCGAAGATCGTGTCGAAGGCGAGGGAGGACTTGCCCGAGCCCGACAGGCCGGTGAACGCCACGAGCGCGTCCCGCGGGAACTCCACGGACACGTCCTTCAGGTTGTTCTCCCGGGCCCCGCGCACCACGATGCGGTCGCGGGCGGATGCCTTCTCGCTGCTCACCAGGGGTCCTCACTCGACGGGGTCCGGACGTCGTGGAGCCGGCGGACGGGCACGGCGGATGAACGCGCGCCCCCGGCAGCGTCTCCACGAGACGTGCTCAGTCTAGGAACGACCACCGACAACCTCCGCGGTGCGCGCTGCATTCCCCGTCGGGGCGCTCCTAGTGTGGATCCATGTCCACACCTCCCGCACCGACGCAGGCGCCCATCGCGAGCCACGCCCTCCTGGCCGACGGCCGGACCGCGGCGCTGGTCTCGCTGGACGGCCGGGTGGACTGGCTGTGCCTCCCCCGCTTCGACTCCGAGGCGGTGTTCGCCTCCCTGCTCGGCACCCCGGAGCACGGCGAGTGGCTCCTGCGCCCGCGCGGTGTGAGCGCCTCCCGGCGCAGGTACCTGCCTGACTCGCTGGTCCTGAGGACGACCCACGAGGTCGAGCACGACGGCCGGACCGGCACGGTCGAGCTCACCGAGTTCATGCCCGTCCACGGCGAGCGCGCCGACCTGGTGCGCACGTCCTACGGCGCCGTGCGCCCCTGGGTGCGCCGCGACCACGACGCGCAGGGGCGCGAGGTGCTGGTGGCGGTCGCCGGCCCGGACAAGCTTGCCCTGCACGGCGACCCCCTGCCGACGGCGACGGACTCCCACCACGCCGGCCGGATCGTCCTGACCGAGGGCGAGGAAGTGACCTTCCGCCTGACCTGGCTGCCCGCGTGGGCCGATCTCGCCGAGGACACCCACTCGTGGGCCGTGCAGCGGGCGATGCTCGCCTGCCTCGAGGAGCACTGGCGACGACCCGACAACGGCATCTGGGAGATCCGAGGTCACCTCCGCCACCTCACCCACTCCCGGGTCATGGTCTGGGCGGCCTTCGACGCGGGTGACGACCCGCGCGTCGTCGGGACGATCCGGGCCGTCGAGGAGGACCTGTCGGTGGACGGCCTGGTCCTGCGCTACCGCACCGAGTTCGGCGTGGACGGCCTGAGCGGTGAGGAGCCCCCTTCCTCATCTGCAACTTCTGGCTGGTCATCGCGCGGGCCCTGGCGGGTGAGACCGAGGCGGCCGGCGAGCTCATGGACCGCCTCGTGGGGGTGTCGAACGACCTCGGGCTCCTCGCCGAGGAGTACGACCCGCTCTCCGGGGAGCTGATGGGCAACTTTCCGCAGGTCTTCAGCCACATCGGGCTGCTGCTGGCCGCCAGCGCGCTGGCGGCCGCATGAGCACCCCCACGCCGGTCCTGCCATTGCGCCCCCGCGCGGGCGGTTCCGCCGGCCCGGCGGCCCTGGTGCTGGTCGCCGTCCTGAGCGTGCAGTTCGGCGGCGCGTTCGCTGCGACGCTCCTGCCGCAGACGGGGGTGCCGGGCACCACCGCGCTGCGGCTCGGGCTCGCCGCCCTCCTGCTGGGGCTGGTGGTGCGGCCACGGGTGCGTGGCCGCACCACCGACGACTGGCGCTCGGTTGGCCTCTTCGCCCTCGCGATGACGCTCATGAACCTGCTCTTCTACGCCTCGCTGGAGCGGCTCCCCATCGGCGTCGCGGTGACCATCGAGTTCACCGGGCCGCTGCTCATGTCCGCGGTGCTCTCGCGCGCGGCGCGGGACCTCGTGGCCGTGGCAGCCGCCGCGGCGGGGGTCGTGCTGGTCAGCGGTGCCTGGCAGGTGCTCGCCGGTGGCGAGGCCGTCGACCCGCTGGGGGCGCTCCTGGCCGCTCTGGCGGGAGCGTGCTGGTGTGGTTACATCCTCGCCAGCGCCCGGGCCGGCCAGCGCTTCGACGGGCTCGACGGCATCGCGTTGGCGTTGGTGATCGGTGCGGTGCTGGTCGTCCCGTGGGGTGTCTGGTCGGCCGGCTCGCGACTCCTCGACCCGCACCTGCTGGGGATCGGGCTGGTGGTCGCGGCCAGCATCATCGTGATGTCCCGGCCACGACGAGGCGCCCGGCCCGCCGGAGCGGAACCGGGCGCCTGAGGCGACCAGCGGATCAGTTGTCGCGGTTGATCGGCACCTTCTTGCCGTCCAGGTTCATGTACTCCTGATCCGGGTCCTCCGCCTTGCGGCGGTCCTTGCTGGACTTGATGAGGCTGGCGATCGTCGTCACGCCCAGGATCACCACGATGGCGCCCAGCGAGACGAGGATCGGGATGTCCGGGGCCCACGCGATGTGCTCGCCGCCGTTGATGAAGGGCAGCTCGTTCTCGTGCATGGCGTGCAGGATGAGCTTCACGCCGATGAACGCGAGCAGGACCGACAGGCCGATGCCCAGGTAGACCAGGCGCTGCAGCAGGTCGCCCAGCAGGAAGTACAGCTGGCGCAGCCCCATCAGCGCGAACACGTTGGCCATGAGGACCAGGTACGGCTCCTGCGTCAGGCCGAAGATCGCGGGGATCGAGTCCAGTGCGAACAGCAGGTCGGTGGAGCCGAGGGCCAGCACCGTCAGGAACATCGGGGTGATGAGCTTCTTGCCACCCTCACGGCTGAAGAAGTGGGTGCCGTGCTCCCAGGAGTCGGTGGCCGGGAAGTGCTTCTTGACGAAGCGGATGAAGCCGTTCTCCTCGAACTCGTCCTCGTCCTCGTCGTTGATGGACTCCAGGAAGAGCTTGACGGCCGTGTAGATCAGGAACGCGCCGAAGATGTAGAAGATCCACGAGAACGCGTTGATCGCCGTGGCGCCGACCGCGATGAAGATCGCGCGCAGCACCAGGGCGATGATGATGCCCCAGAGCAGGGCGTCCTGCTGGTACTTCCTCGGCACCCCGAACGAGGACATGATGATGAGGAAGATGAACAGGTTGTCGATGCTCAGGGAGTACTCGGTCAACCAGCCGGCGAAGAACTCGGTGCCGTACTGGTGGCCCTGCGTCACCCAGACGCCGATGCCGAAGAGGATCGCGGCGCTGACGTAGACCGTCAGGAAGCCGGTCGTCTCCTTGCGGGACGGGACGTGCGGGTTGCGCATGGCCCACCAGACGTCGAAGGCCAGGACGACGAGGGTGACCGCCAGCGAGGCGATCCACACCCAGAGGGGAACGGTCATGCGAGGGAAACCTTCCGTTGCGGCCACCGGAGTGGCGCGTGGTCACGATGCGGAGGTCTCTCCCACCTCGGGTGGGCCGAACTCCCGGAAGCAGGGCACGCCGGGCCGGAGGCGACACCGACGGCGGCTTCGTGATGACGAGAGCTCACGCGGGGATACTCCCCTCCGTCGGAGAGCATCCTACGGCCTCAGGGCGCTCAGGCCCCGGCACGCTCCATCTGCCGCAGCTCCTTGCGCAGGTCCGCGATCTCGTCGCGCAGCCGCCCGGCGAGCTCGAACTGCAGCTGTTCCGCGGCGGACTGCATCTGGTCGGTGAGCTGCTGGATCAGCTGGGCCAGTTCGGCCTTCGGCATGTCGGTCGGGCGCTCCCCGGTGGCCACGGAGAGGTCGGCCGAGATGTCGGCATCAGCCTGGTCGTGCGGCCGGCCCCGGCGCGCGTTCGGACGGTCCGGGTCCTGCGCCCCGTCGCGGCTGGAGGCGACCCCCCGCATCTCGGCCAGCATCTCGGTGATGTCGCCGATCTTCTTGCGCAGGGGCGTGGGGTCGATGCCGTGCTCGGTGTTGTGGGCCATCTGCTTGGCACGCCGGCGGTTGGTCTCGTCGATGGCGTACTGCATCGACTCGGTCACGGTGTCGGCGTACATGTGCACCTGCCCCGACACGTTGCGGGCCGCGCGGCCGATCGTCTGGATGAGCGAGCGGTTCGAGCGCAGGAAGCCCTGCTTGTCGGCGTCCAGGATGCTGACCAGGGAGACCTCCGGCAGGTCGAGGCCCTCACGGAGCAGGTTGATGCCGACCAGGACGTCGTACTCCCCCAGCCGCAGCTCCTTGAGCAGCTCGATGCGCCGCAGCGTGTCGACCTCGCTGTGCAGGTACCGCACCCGCACCTGACGCTCCAGCAGGTAGTCGGTGAGGTCCTCGGCCATCTTCTTGGTGAGCGTCGTGACCAGCACGCGCTCGTCGCGCTCGGCCCGCTCCCGGATCTCGGCCAGCAGGTCGTCGATCTGGCCCTGCGTGGGCTTCACGACGATCTCCGGGTCGACCAGCCCCGTCGGTCGGATGATCTGCTCCACGTAGCCGTCGGACTTCGCGAGCTCGTAGTCCCCCGGCGTCGCGGACAGGTAGACGGTCTGTCCGATCCGCTCCAGGAACTCCTCCCACTTCAGGGGGCGGTTGTCCATGGCGCTGGGCAGCCGGAACCCGTGGTCCACCAGGGTGCGCTTGCGCGACATGTCGCCCTCGAACATCGCTCCGATCTGCGGCACGGTCACGTGGGACTCGTCGAGCACGAGCAGGAAGTCCTCGGGGAAGAAGTCGAGCAGGCAGTTCGGGGCCGAGCCCGGCTCTCGCCCGTCGATGTGCAGCGAGTAGTTCTCGATGCCGTTGCAGGCGCCCATCTCGCGCATCATCTCGATGTCGTAGGTCGTCCGCATGCGCAGTCGCTGGGCCTCCAGCAGCTTGCCCTGCTGCTCGAAGCGGGCCAGCTGCTCCTCGAGCTCGGCCTCGATGCCGGCGACCGCCCGCTCCATGCGCTCGGGACCCGCGACGTAGTGGGTGGCGGGGAAGATGTACATCTCCTCCTCGTCGCGCACCACCTCGCCGGTGAGGGGGTTCAGGGTCGCGATGGCGTCGATCTCGTCGCCGAAGAACTCGATGCGCACCGCGAGCTCCTCGTAGACCGGGATGATCTCGACGGTGTCGCCCCGCACCCGGAAGGTCCCCCGCTGGAAGGCCATGTCGTTGCGGGTGTACTGCATGGTGACGAACTGGCGGAGCAGCTCCTCGCGGTCGATCTCCTGCCCCACCGACAGGCGCACCATCCGGTCCACGTACTCCTGCGGCGTCCCCAGGCCGTAGATGCAGGAGACCGAGGCGACCACGACCACGTCGCGGCGGGTGAGCAGCGAGTTCGTCGCGCTGTGTCGCAGGCGCTCCACCTCCTCGTTGATGGAGGAGTCCTTCTCGATGTAGGTGTCCGTCTGCGGGACGTAGGCCTCCGGCTGGTAGTAGTCGTAGTAGGAGACGAAGTACTCGACGGCGTTGTGCGGCAGGAGCTCCCGGAACTCGTTGGCGAGTTGCGCGGCGAGCGTCTTGTTCGGCGCCATGACGAGGGTGGGCCGCTGGAGCTTCTCGATCATCCACGCGGTCGTCGCGGACTTGCCCGTGCCGGTCGCACCGAGGAGCACCACGTCCTGCTCCCCCGCCTCGATCCGGCGCGAGAGATCGGCGATGGCGGTGGGCTGGTCGCCGGCAGGGTCGTACTCCGACACCACCTCGAAGGGGGCGACGCTGCGTTGGAGATCGGTGACGGGGCGCATGCCCCCACGCTAGACGCCACCACCGACGACCTCCGCCCTCGTGCCCGCGGCACGGGAACTGCGTCAGCCTGTTTCGGCAACTTGAAGGATCCATGACCGTGTGTTTTCCTGACGTGTTGCCGAACGGCGGGTCCAGTGGGCATGCCCACGTCCCAGCCCGCGGCCGCACACCGCGCCCTCCTGCCGATCGGCCTGTCGCAGCAACGCTTCCGACCACCTGTCGACGAGAGGATCCCGCATGACCACACCCCCGGGTGTGAGCGTCGAGCAGCAACGACGCCGCGAGTACATCAAGTCCGCAACCGACATCCCCGAGCCCGACGGCAGCATGGACAAGGGCGTCTTCTGGCCCGCCGCCGTCCTCGTCGTGCTCTTCGTGACCCTGACCGCGGTCTTCACCGGCAAGGTCAGCGACGTCATGGCCGAGGCCAACACCTGGATGGTGGAGAGCGTCGGCTGGCTGTACATTCTGGCCGCGACCGGTCTGGTGCTCTTCACCGTCTGGATCGGCATCTCCCGGCTGGGCAAGACGACGCTCGGCCCGGACGACGAGGAGCCCGAGTTCGGCCTCATCTCCTGGTTCGCCATGCTCTTCAGCGCCGGCATGGGCATCGGTCTGATGTTCTTCGGTGTCGCCGAGCCGCTGACGCACTTCACCTCCCCCCGCCCCGAGGTCGCCGCGCCGGACCTCGGCAAGGACGCCGTGACCCCGGAGACGGCCGAGGCCGCCCGGGAGGCCATGACCACGACCTTCCTGCACTGGGGTCTGCACCCGTGGGCCCTGTACGCGGTGATGGGTCTGGGCATCGCCTACGCGATCCACCGCCGGAACCGCCCGGTCTCCGTGCGCTGGGCCCTGGAGCCCCTCATGGGCAACAAGGTGAAGGGCCGCTGGGGTGACCTCATCGACGTCATCGCCGTCGTCGGCACGCTCTTCGGTGTCGCCACCTCGCTGGGTCTGGGCGTGTTCCAGATCGCGGCCGGCATGGAGCACCTCGGCCTCGTGCCGGACGCCGACAGCAAGGTGCTGCAGGTGGGCATCGTCGCGGCGGTCACCGTGTTCGCCACCGTGTCGGTGGTCTCCGGCCTCGGCAAGGGCATCCGCTACCTGAGCAACATCAACCTCGGCCTGGCCGTGGTGCTGCTGTTCTGCGTGCTCTTCCTGGGCCCGACCCTGTTCATCATGCGCGACTTCGTGTTCTCCGTCGGCCAGTACCTGGACGACTTCTTCCACCTCTCCTCGCTGACCATGCCCTTTCAGGGTGAGGAGGCCACCTCCTGGCTCGGTGGCTGGACCCTCTTCTACTGGGGCTGGTGGATCAGCTGGTCGCCCTTCGTCGGCATCTTCATCGCCCGCATCTCCCGCGGCCGCACGGTCGCCGAGTTCATCTCCGGCGTGCTGCTGGTGCCCGCGCTGCTGAGCTTCTTCTGGTTCTCCGTGATGGGTGGCACCGCCCTGTTCCGCGAGATCATGGGCGGCGGTGGCCTCATCGACGCCGAGGGCGCGGTGGACACGAACACCGCGCTGTTCCAGATGCTCGAGGCCCTTCCCGGCGGCACCTTCATGGCGGGCATCGCCCTGCTCATGGTCATCGTGTTCTTCGTGACGAGCTCGGACTCCGGCTCGTTCGTGATCGACATGCTGTCCACGGGCGGCTCGGCCAACCCGCCGGTCTGGAGCCGCATCTTCTGGTCGGTCTCCGAGGGCGCCATCGCGGCGATCCTCATCCTGGCGACCGCCGTGCCGGCCGATGCCCTGTCGGCTCTGCAGACGCTGTCGATCCTCAGCGCGCTGCCGGTGATCTTCCTGCTGATGGCCATCGCCTGGGCCGTGACCCGGGCCCTGTCGGCGGAGTACCACCGGGACCGTCGGATCGAGCACGAGATGCTGCGGGACGGCATGGTCCGGGACTCGGTGGAGGCGACCGTGGAGACGCTGGCCACCGGGGAGCCCCGGAAGCGCACCGAGCCGTCGCTGGTCGGCCGCGGTGGTCACGGAGGCGCGACCACCTGGCACGACTGACGCGTCGATATCCCCGGAGGGGCCTCGCCGGCAGCACCGGCTGCGGACGGGGCCCCTCTCGTGTGCGGGTCGGGACTCCCCCCTCCTCCCTGGGAGGTCAGGCCCTGCGGCTCTCCACGTGCTCCTGCCAGGCCGCGTCGACCTGCCCGAGGAGCGCCGCGGGGTCGCCGGAGTTGTCGAGCACGACGTCCGCCACGGCGGCGCGCTCGGCATCGCTCGCTTGCGCGGCGATGCGGGAGTGGGCCTCCTCCGGATCCATCCCCCGGTCCTGGACCATCCGGCGCACCCGCTCCTCCTTCGGCGCGTGCACGACGAGCACCAGGTCGAAGTCGCGGGCCTGCCCGGTCTCGACGAGCAGCGGGATGTCGTGCACGACCGGGGTGCCCTCGGGGGCATCCGCCTCGAGCTCCGCGGCCCGGCGGCGCACCCGCGGGTGGATGATCTCCTCCAGGTCCTTCCGCGCCCTGGGATCCGAGAACACCCGCGCCCCCAGCGCCGGGCGGTCGAGCTCCCCGGACGGGGTGAGCACCTCGTGGCCGAATCGCTGCACCACGGCCGCCAGGCCCTCGGTGCCGGGCGCGACCACCTCGCGGCTCACCGCGTCGGAGTCCACCACCACCGCCCCCAGCTCCTCGAGGCGGCGGGCGACGGTCGACTTGCCGGCGGCGATGCCGCCGGTGAGGGCGATGCGGGTCATGCGGCTCATGCTAGGTCCGCACCGGCAGCACGGCCGGTGAACCGGGCCCGTGGCCGGGTGCGGGCCTGCCTACGATGACGCCCGTGAACGGCCTCCTCGTCGCCGGGACGTCCTCCGACGCCGGCAAGTCCCTGCTCGTCACCGGTCTCTGCCGGGCCTGGTCGCGCCAGGGGGTGCGAGTGGCCCCCTTCAAGGCGCAGAACATGTCGAACAACTCGATGGTGTGCGCGGATGGGGCCGAGATCGGCCGGGCCCAGTACCTGCAGTGCGAGGCCGCCGGGGTGGTGGCGTCGTCCCTGCACAACCCGGTGCTCCTCAAGCCCGGGTCGGACCGTCGCTCCCACGTCGTGCTGCGCGGCCGGCCGGCCGGCGAGCTGCGGGCCGGCGAGTACGCGACGGGACGGGCGCACCTGCGGGAGGCGGCCTTCACCGCCTACGAGGAGCTCGCCGCCTCGGTGGACCTGGTGGTCGCCGAGGGAGCCGGCTCCCCCGCCGAGGTCAACCTGCGCTCCGGGGACTACGTGAACCTGGGTCTCGTGCGGCACTTCGGGATGCCGGTGGCTGTGGTCGGCGACATCGACCGCGGCGGGGTGCTCGCCGCCCTCTACGGCACCTGGGCGCTGGTGGACGAGGCCGACCGGGCCCACCTGGCGGCCTACGTCATCAACAAGTTCCGCGGTGACCCGAGCATCCTGCGGCCGGGCCTGGAGGAGATCACCCGGCGCACCGGCATGCGCTGCGCGGGCGTGGTGCCCTGGCTGCCCGACGTGTGGCTGGACGGGGAGGACACGCTCGGGTGGACGGCCTCCCCGACCGCGGAGGCAGGAGCGGACCGGCTCCAGGTGGCCGTCGTGCGCCTGCCGCGCACCAGCAACGCCACCGACGTGGACGCCCTGCGGGCGGAGGCCGGCGTGGACGTGCACGTGACCACCGACGCGGACCTCTGCCGGGAGGCCGACCTGCTCGTCCTGCCGGGCTCGCGGGCGACCGTCGACGACCTCGGCTGGCTGCGCTCCCGGGGGCTCGATCGCGTCGTCATCGAGCGGGCCCGTGACGGGCGGCCGGTGCTGGGCGTCTGCGGTGGCGACCAGATGCTGCGGGAGCGCCTGGAGGACCCGGTGGAGTCGAACCGTCAGGTCGAGGGTCTGGGACTGCTGCCCGGCACGGTCCGCTTCCGCCCCGAGAAGACCCTCGGCCGCCCGAGCGGCACCTGGGAGGGACTGCCCGTGAGCGGCTACGAGATCCACCACGGCACCGTGGACGCCGAACAGTCCTGGGTGGGCGGAGCCCGGTCCGGTGCGGTGTGGGGCACCGTCTGGCACGGCCTGCTGGAGGGCGACGCCTTCCGGAGGGCGTGGTTGGCGGAGGTGGCCGCTGCCTCGGGCTCCGCGTGGGTGGCGGACACTGCTGCACCGGGATTCGCCGACCGACGCAGCGCGATGATCGACCAGCTGGCCGACGCCTGCGCAGAGCACCTCGACCTCGATCTCATGCTCGACCTGGCCCGAGGCGGTGTGGCGTGAGCGCGCGGCGGGTGCACGTCATCGGCATCGGGGCCGGGGATCCCACGCACCTCACGCTGCAGGCGATCGAGGCGATGCGCGAGGTGGACGTCTTCCTGGTGGCGGACAAGGGCGGTGCCGCGAACGACCTGCTGACGGCCCGGGAGGAGCTGTGCCGGGCCCACCTGGCCGACGGCACCTATCGGCTGCTGCCGGTGGCCGACCCCGAGCGCGGGGCCGACGCACCACGCCGGGGTGAGGCGTACACGCGCGGGGTGAAGGACTGGCACGCCGCACGAGCGGCGACCTGGGCAGAGCAGATCGCCGGGCTGCCCGACGGGGCGGTCGTCGGCTTCCTCGTGTGGGGTGATCCCGCCTTCTACGACTCGACACTGCGCGTGCTGCACCAGGTCGCCGAGCGCCTGCCCCTCGACCTGAGGGTGACCCCTGGCATCACTGCCTTCCAGGCTCTGGCCGCGGTGCACGGCACGGTGCTGCACGGCATCGGGGAGCCGGTCCACGTGACGACCGGCCGACGGCTGGTGCAGCAGTGGACACCGGAGCTGGGACCCACCGTGGTGATGCTGGACGCGCACCTGACCTGCCGGGAGCTGGTGGACCGGGCGCCGGACCTGACGATCCACTGGGGTGCCTGCCTGGGCCTGCCCCAGCAGGAGATCCGGGCCGGACGGCTGGCCGAGGTGATCGACGAGATCAGCGCCGTCCGCGCCGCCCTGCGTGAGCGCCACGGCTGGGTCATGGACGTCTACGCCCTCGGGATCGGCTGAGGCTCAGTCCCCGCTGGTGCGCACCGAGGTGCGCCGCGCCTGGAGGGTCGAGAGGACCATCCCGGCGGCCAGGACGGCACCGACCCCCTCCCCCGCCCGCAGGCGCAGCCCGAGCAGCGGCTCGAGGCCGAGCTCGCGGAGGACGCTAGGGTGAGCGGCCTCGCGACTGCGCTGTCCCGCCACCAGGCTGCCCTGCACGGCCGGTTCCAGCCGGGCCGCGGCCAGCGCCGCCACCGAGGTCGCCAGGCCGTCGAGGACGACGGGGGCGCCGGCCTCCACGGCCCCCAGCGTGACGCCGGTGAGCAGGGCGATCTCGGGGCCGCCCACCGCCGCCAGCGCCCGTCGGGCGCCGGTCGCGTCACCCGGCAGCTCGCCGGCCCGCGCCACGGCGGAGGCCACGACCTCGCGCTTGCGGGCGACCATCGCGTCATCGGACCCGGCGCCCAGGCCCACCAACTCGGTGGCCTCGTCGGCCGGCAGGGCCAGCAGCACCCCGGCGAGGGCGGCCGCGACGGTGGTGTTGCCGACCCCCACCTCACCGAGCGCGACGAGCCCCCGCTCCCCCGCGGTGGCACCGACCCGGCGGCCTGCCGCCAGCAACTCGTCCAGGTCAGCCGCCGTGAGGGCGTCGTCGGTCACGAGGTCGCCCCGCTCCCCGGCCGGGCGGGCGTCCGTGGCGCCCTCGACCCGGTCAGCGCACCCCGCGTCCACGACGACGAGGTCGAGACCGGCAGCGCGGGCGTGGCCAGCACCGAGGGACTGTCCGGCCACGGCCGCGGTGAGCACGTCCCGCGTGACGTGCTCACCGTAGGCCGATACGCCGAGGGCCGTGACGGGGTGGTCCGCCCCCGCCAGGACGAGGGTGCCCGCGGAGAGCCCCGGCCCGGCGACGGCCTCGACGCGGTTGACGACGCGGTCGAGCACCCCGAGCGCCTCCGGCGGGGCGAGCAGGCGGTCCGCGGCGTCGGTGGCGCCCACCAGGCGGTCGGCCGCGGGACCCCGCAGGTGCGAGACCGGGGCCGCCGGGGCGTCCTCGGCCGGCCAGCGCTCGGACAGCACCACCTCCTCCAGCGGTGCCTTGCGCGACCACGCGGCGCGCTGCAGGCCCGGCTCGGGCGGGCGCTCGTCCGGCCACCCGAGGCAGAGCCAGCCGAGGGTCTCCACGCCCTCGGGCAGGTGGAGCAGGTCGGCGAGGTCGGACGGCTCGAAGAGGGTCACCCAGCCCATGCCCAGCCCCAGCGCGCGAGCGGTGAGCCACATGTTCTGGATGGCACAGGCGCACGACCACAGGTCGGTGTCCGGGAAGGTGGCACGGCCCAGCACCCCGGCGGCCGGGGTCCGGCGGTCGCAGGCGACGACCACGCCGACCGGGGCCTCGCGCAGCCCCTCGAGCTTGAGGTCGAGCAGCCTCTCGGCGCGCTCGGGCAGCAGCAGGTCGGCCTGCGCGAGCCGCGCGGTGTCGGCCAGGTGGGCGGCGCGGTCCCGGGTGGTGGGGTCCCGCACCACGACGAAGCGCCACGGCTGGGAGTGCCCGACGGACGGGGCCGCGTGCCCGGCGGACAGCACCTGCCGCAGGAGCTCGTCGGGCACCGTGTCGGGCCGGAACCGGCGGATGTCCCGCCGGGCCCCGACGACCTCGTCCAACGCCGCGCGGACGGACTCCCCCATCGCCCAGCCCGTGGGGTCGGCGGCTCGCTGGGCGGCGGAGCTCGCGTCCCCGATGCGGGGCGTCGGGCGGCGCGGCGGTGTGGACGGGGGCATCAGTCCTCCAGGTCGCCCTCGACGTCCAGGTACACCTGCTGCATCTGCTGCAGCAGGTCGGGGTCCGGCTCCTCCCACAGGCCGCGCTCGACGGCCTCGTGCAGCTTCTCGACGATGCCACGCAGCGCCCACGGGTTGGCGTGCGTCAGGAAGGCCCGGTTCTCCTCGTCCAGGACGTAGGAGCGGGCGGTCTGCTCGTACATCCAGTCCGGCACCACGTGGCTCGTGGCGTCGAAGCCCACGAGGTAGTCGACCGTCGCGGCCAGCTCGAAGGCGCCCTTGTACCCGTGGCGCTGCATCGCGCCGATCCAGCGCGGGTTCACCACCCGGGCGCGGAAGATGCGGGAGGTCTCCTCGGCCAGGGTCCGGGTGCGCACGACGTCCGGGGAGGTCGAGTCACCGACGTAGGCCGCGGGGGCGGAGCCGGTGAGCGCGCGCACCGTGGCCACCATGCCGCCGTGGTACTGGAAGTAGTCGTCGGAGTCGAGGATGTCGCTCTCGCGGTTGTCCACGTTCTTGGCGGCCACCGTGATGCGGCGGTAGTTGCGCTCCATGTCCTCGCGGGCCGGGGCGCCGTCCATGTCGCGGCCGTAGGCGTACCCGCCCCAGGTCGTGTAGACCTCGGCAAGGTCGGCGTCGCTGCGCCAGTCGCCGGACTCCATCACCTGCAGCAGGCCGGCCCCGTAGGTGCCCGGCTTGGAGCCGAACACGCGGGTGCGGGCCCGGCGGGCGTCCCCGTGCTCGGCGAGGTCCGCGAGCGCGTGCTTGCGGGGGAAGTTCTGCTCCTCCGGCTCGTCGAGGTCGACCACCAGGGCCACCGCGTCGTCGATGAGGTCGATGACGTGCGGGAAGGCGTCGCGGAAGAAGCCGGAGATGCGCACCGTCACGTCGATCCGCGGGCGGCCGAGCTCCTCCAGGCCGATGGGCTCGAGCCCGACGACGCGGCGGGACTGCTCGTCCCACACCGGGGTGACGCCCAGCAGCGCGAGGACCTCGCCGATGTCGTCGCCTGAGGTGCGCATGGCCGAGGTGCCCCAGGCCGAGAGGCCGACCGACTCGGGGTACTCCCCGGAGTCCGCCACCGCGCGCTCCACGAGGGACTGGGCCATCGCCGAGCCCGTCTGGTAGGCGAGCTGGCTGGGGATGGCCTTGGGGTCCACCGAGTAGAAGTTGCGCCCGGTGGGCAACACGTTCACCAGGCCGCGCAGCGGCGAGCCGCTGGGGCCGGCCGGGGTGTAACCCCCGTCGAGGGCGTGCAGGACGGCGTCCATCTCGCCGGGGGTGCGCTCCAGGCGCGGCACCACCTGCGTGCACGCGAACTCCAGCGCCGCGGTGACCCCGTCGCGGTCGAGGGCCTCGCCCTCCTCCGGCCGCAGCTCGGCCACGATGCCGGGCACCGCCGCGGCGTCCCAGCCCGCCTCGGCGAGCCGGGCCACCAGGGCGCGGGCGCGCTGCTCGGCACGGTCGGTGGTGACGCGATCGTCGGAGCCCTCGGTCAGCCCCAGGGCGGTCCGCAGGCCCGGGATGCCACCGCGCTGCCCGCCGAACATCTGCGGCGAGCGCAGCATGGCCGTCACCAGGTCGACCAGCTGCTCGCCCTGCGGCGCCTGCCCCAGCACGTGCAGCCCGTCGCGGATCTGCACGTCCTTGATCTCGCACAGCCACCCGTCGACGTGCATGACGAAGTCGTCGAAGGCGTCCTCGTCGGGCATCTCCTCCAGGCCCAGGTCGTGGTGCAGCTCGGCGGCCCGGATGAGCGTCCAGATCTCCGTCTGCAGGGCCGGGGCCTTGGCCGGGTCCATCACCGAGACGTTCCCGTACTCGTCGAGCAGCTGCTCCAGCCGGGTGATGTCGCCGTAGCTCTCCGCCCGCGCCATCGGCGGGATGAGGTGGTCCACGATCGTGGCGTGGGCCCGCCGCTTGGCCTCGGTCCCCTCGCCCGGGTCGTTGACGAGGAAGGGGTAGATCAGCGGCATCGAGCCGAGCGCCGCGTCGGTGCCGCAGGCGGCGGACATGCCCAACGACTTGCCCGGCAGCCACTCCAGGTTGCCGTGCTTGCCGACGTGCACCACCGCGTGGGCGCCGAACTCCTCGGCGATCCAGCGGTAGGTGGCCAGGTAGTGGTGGGTCGGCGGCAGGTCCGGGTCGTGGTAGATCGCGATGGGGTTCTCCCCGAACCCCCGCGGCGGCTGCACGAGCAGCACCACGTTGCCCGCCCGGATCGCGGCGGTGACGATCTCGCCCTCGGCGTCGCGGGAGAAGTCGACGAACAGCTCGCCGGGCGCGTCGCCCCAGTGCTCGGTCATCGCGTCGGTCAGCTCCGCCGGCAGCGCCTCGAGCCAGCGGCGGTAGGTGGCCGCGGGGATGCGGACGTGCGCATCGCCCAGGTGGGCGTCGGTGAGCCACTCGGGGTCCTGCCCGCCGGCATCGATGAGGGCGTGGATCAGCGCGTTGCCGGCGGTGGTGTCCGGGTCCTCGCCCTCCACCGGCTCGACCCCGTCCAGCCCGGGCACGGCACCGGGGGCGCCGAGGTCGTAGCCGGCGTCCCGCATCGCCCGCAGCAGGCGGATCGTCGAGACTGGGGTGTCCAGGCCCACCGCGTTGCCGATGCGGGAGTGCTTGGTCGGGTACGCCGAGAGCACCACCGCGATGCGACGCTCGGCGGTCGGCACGGTGCGCAGCCGGGCGTGGTTGACCACGGTGCCGGCCACCCGGGCAGCCCGCTCGGGGTCGGCGACGTAGGCGGGCAGGCCGTCGGCGTCGAGCTCCTTGAAGCTGAACGGCACCGAGATGATGCGCCCGTCGAACTCGGGCACGGCCACCTGCGTGGCGACGTCCAGCGGGGTGAGGCCGTCGTCGGACGCCTCCCACTCGGCGCGGCTCCAGGTGAGGCACAGGCCCTGAACGATCGGCACGTCCAGGGCGGCCAGCGCCTGCACGTCCCAGGCGTCCTCGTCGCCGCCGGCACCGGCCTCGGCGGCGCGCGTGCCACCGGCGGCGAGCACGGTGGTCACCAGCCCGTCGTAGCGGCGCAGGTGCTCCAGCAGGTCCGCGTCGGCGTCTCGCAGGGAGGAGACGAACACCGGCTCGCCGGTGCCCCCCGCGGCGTCCACCGCATCGGCCAAGGCGTGGACGTAGGCGGTGTTCCCGGCCACGTGCTGGGCCCGGTAGTAGAGGATCCCGATGCGAGGTCCACCCTCGGTGGGCGTCGCCTCCGGCCGCTCGGCGACACCCCAGGCGGGCAGGGGCACGACGGGATCGAAGCCCTCACCGGTGAGCAGGAGCGTGTCGCCGAGGAAGGCGTGCAGGGAGGCGAGATTGGCCGGCCCGCCCTCTGCGAGGTACTCGTGCGCGCTGGCCGCGACCCCCGACGGCGTGCTGGAGAGCTCCATGAGCGCCGCATTGGGGGCCTGCTCACCGCCCAGCACCACCACCGGCGTGCCCGCCTCGACGGTGGTGCGCATGCCCGGCCACAGGTCAGGCAGGTCCTGCGGCGCGCCCAGGATGCGGGCGACGACCACGTCGGCGCCCTCGACGGCGGCGGCCGGATCGGTCCGCGCGGGGTTGACGACGGCGTAGTCGGCGCCGCTGGCGCGGGCGCTGAGCAGATCGGTGTCGGAGGTCGACACCAGGGCGATGCGGGTCACGTGCTCTCCTGGAGGATCGTCGGCGGCACCCGGCCGGAGTACGGCGGCGATGCTAACCGTCGGCCGACCGGCCCCGACGGGGCCCTGCGCGGACGGCCGACCGACGCCTCGGCTAGCTTCCGTGCGCGGTCCCGCAGCGTCAGGAGGTGCACCGTGGAGGACACCCGACAGCGGGCTGTGCGGCGCGGCCACGGCTGGAGCCCGGCGCACCACGGCGAGCTGCTGCAGGGGGTCGTGCCACGGGCGAGCGGTGTGGTGCCGGTGCTCGTCACGTTCCCCCACCCGGACCTCGGCAGCCGAGCGGTGTTCGAGCCCGTCCCCGATGAGGCCCTGCGTGTGCGCGCCACGGGCCGGGGTGCCGGAGAGCAGCACCCGCGGGCCGTGGCGACGGTGCACCGGGTGCTGGCGGAGCTCGGCCGGACGGGAACCGGAGGCCTGCTGCAGCTGGACTCCTCGGCCCCACGCCGTCGTGGCCTGGGCTCCTCGACGGCCGACGTGCTCGCCACGGCCCGCGCGGTGGCGGACGCGTTCGAGGCCGTGCTGCCGGCAGGGCTGCTGGCGCGCGTGGCCGTGGAGGTGGAGGGCGCCTCCGACCCCCTCATGTGGGACGGCCCGGTGCTGTTCGCGCATCGGAGCGGCCAGCTGCTGGAGCGCTACCCGGCGCTTCCGGCCGGCCGGGTGGTCGGGTTGGACCTCGCGCCGGCCTCCCCGGGCGTGGAGACCGCCGACCGTGCCCTCCCGCGCTACTCGCAGCGGGAGATCACCGAGTTCGGCCGTCTGGTCCAGGACCTGGGGCACGCGCTGCACAACGGTGACCTCGCCCTCGTCGCGGAGGTGGCCACGCGCAGCGCCCGGGTGCACGCTCGGCACCATCCCGACCCGGTGCTGCATCGGGTGCTGGACGAGCACACCCGCTGGGGAGGCCTCGGGGTGCAGGTGGCGCACAGCGGCACGGTGGCCGGGGTGCTGCTGCCGCCGCCCCCAGCGGACGGTGGCCCGGACCCGGCCGACCACGTGGCCGACTGGCTGCGGCAGCTCACCGGGTCGCCCACCTGGACCGTCCCGCTGGGTGGGGTTCCTAGGATCACCCCGTGAGGACGCCGAACCAGACCGACCGATGTCCCGGGCTGCTGCGCCCCCACCGGGCCGCCGACGGGGATCTCGTCCGGGTGCGCGTCCCCGGCGGTCGCCTGCCGGCCGAGCACCTCGCGCGGCTGGCGGACCTGGCCGCGGAGCACGGCGCCCCCTTCCTGCAGCTCACCTCGCGCGGCTCCCTGCAGCTGCGGGGCCTGCCGGACCCGGTGCCGGGCGCACTCCAGGCCGCCGTGCGCGACCTGGGGCTGCTGCCCTCGGACAGCCACGAACGGGCCCGCACCCTCGTCGCCGCGCCGGACCGCGGGCTGGACGACCTGGTGGAGGCCGTCGACGCTGCGGTCGTGGCCTGCCCCGACCTGGCCGAGCTGCCCGGGCGCTGGCTCACGGTGCTGTCCGACGTCGAGGGCACCCACCTGGACCTGCCGTTCGACGTGGCCTGGCAGCCCCTGGCGTCCCGTGAGGGCGGCTCCCCCACGGATGGTGAGCTGATCGCCGGTGGACGCCGCCGCCCCTGTTCGCGCGGTGAGGCGCCGGGGGCCGTGGTGGCCCTGGCCCGTCGCTTCCTGGCCCGCCGTGCCGATGCGGGCACGTGGAACGTGCGCGACCTGTCGGCCGACTCACCGGTGCTGGACGACTGGCCGGCCGTGGAGGACGGCCAGCCCCTGCCCACCGCACCGGGGCGGCCCCTGCAGCCGGGGCGTACCGCCGACGGGCGGGACCTCGTGGTCGCGGTCCCCCTCGGCCTGCTCACCCCTGCCCACGCCGAGGCGATCGCCGCCGCGTGGACCGATGACGGACCCGACGCCGGCACCGTCGTCGTCACCCCGAGTCGCTCCGTGGTCCTGCGGGACGCCCCGACCGGCGCCGAGGAGGCGCTGCAGGACGCGAGCCTCCTCACGGAGCCGGACCACCCCCTGTGCCGCGTCACGGCCTGCATCGGCGCCCCCTCCTGCGCGCGCACCGAGGTGCGCACACTCGACCTCACGCGCCAGGCCGTCGAGCAGAGCCCGACCTCGGCCTCCGGGCCCGCGGTGCATGTGGTGGGATGCGACCGCGCCTGCGGCCGCCCGGCCGGCGCCACGGTGGTGCTGCCCACCTCGCCCGACGACGTCACGGAGGCCCTGCGTGCCCACGCCTGAACCCACGGCCCCGCCCCGGGTCCACACCTACGAGACCGACGGGCGCGCGATCTACCGGGAGTCCTTCGCGACGATCCGCCGCGAGACCGACCTGCGCCACCTGCCTGCGGCGCTGCACCCGGTGGCCGTCCGGATGGTGCACGCCGTCGGGGACGTGGAGCTGCCGCGGGTCATCGCCGGCCACGCGGACGTGGTCGACGCGGCCCGTGGTGCGCTGCGGGCTGGTGCCCCCATCCTCACCGACTCCCGGATGCTGGCCGCCGGCATCACCCCGAGCCGGTTGCCCGCGGACAACGCCGTGCACTGCCTGCTGCGTGACGAGCGCACCGCCGGGCTGGCCGCGACCTGGGGCACCACCCGCTCAGCGGCCGCGGTATCGCTCTGGGAGCCGCTGCTGGAGGGCGCGGTGGTCGCCATCGGGAACGCGCCCACCGCCCTGTTCCACCTGCTGGAGATGCTGCACGCCGGCGCGCCGCGCCCGGCGGCAATCGTCGGCATGCCGGTCGGCTTCGTCGGCGCCGCGGAGTCCAAGGAGGCCCTGGCCGAGCACCGCCTGGAGGACCCCGACCTGCCCGACGGCCAGGTGCCCTGGCTGACGGTGCACGGGCGGCGTGGGGGCTCGGCTCTGGCAGCTTCTGCGCTGAACGCGCTGGCCACGGAGCAGGAGATCCTGTGACCACCGGGCGTCTGCACGTCGTCGGGGTGGGCCCCGGCGACCCGGAACTCATCACACGCAAGGCCGAGCGGCTGATCCGCGCTGCCGAGGTGGTGGCCTTCCACCGCGCCCCGAAGCGGCCCAGCACCGCCCGCGCCATCGTGGCCGACCTGATCAGCGAGGGCGCCACGCAGGAGGAGCTCGTCTACCCGGTCACCACCGGGTCGGCCGAGGACTACCACCAGCGGATGGCGGCCTTCTACGCCGAGTGCGCCGGCCGGCTGGGTGAGCACCTGCGTGCGGGGCGCGACGTCGTGCTGCTCGCCGAGGGCGACCCGCTGTTCTACGGCTCGCCCATGTACGTCCGTGACCTGCTCGGTGAGGAGTTCCCTGTCGAGGTCGTGCCCGGGGTGACCTCCCCCTCGGCCGCGAGTGCTGCGATCGGCACGGGTCTGTGCCGGCACGAGGACGTGCTCACCGTGCTGCCCGGCACGCTGCCCGTCGAGGAGCTGGCCCGGAGGCTGGCGGACACCGACGCCGCGGTGGTCATGAAGCTCGGGCGCACCTTCCCCGCCGTCCGCGAGGCACTGCGGCAGGCCGGGGTGCTGGAGCGGGCCGTCTACGTGGAGCACGCGAGCCGGGGCACGCAGCGGGTGCTGCCGGTGGCGGAGGTGGACCCGGCGACGGTGCCGTACATGGCGTTGGTGGTCGTGCCGGGTCAGGACCGGCGGGCCGATGCCGCCGGCCGGGGTGCCGGCGACCTGGCTGCTGGTCCCACCGGTGCGGCGGGCACCACCTCGCCCGGTGCTGCCGGCGATGGGACCGACGCTGTCGGCTCCGGTTCCCTGCACGTGGTCGGGCTTGGCCCCGGTGACGAGGCGCTGCGCACCCCGCAGGCAGACGCGGTGCTGGCAGCCGCCACGCACGTCATCGGCTACGCCCCCTACCTGGCCCGTGTGCCCCAGCGCGACGGGCTCGTGCGCCTGCCCAGCGGCAACACCGTCGAGGTGGACCGCGGGCGGCAGGCCCTCGAGCTCGCGGCCGCCGATCACCGGGTGGTGGTCGTCTCCGGGGGCGATGCCGGCGTGTTCGGCATGGCCTCGGCCGTCTTCGAGGCCCGGGAGGTGGCCGCGGCGAACGCCGACCCCGCCGTTGCCACCCTCGGCGCGGTGCCGGTCACCGTGGTGCCGGGCGTGACCGCGGCCCACGCGGCATCGGCACTCGCCGGCGCCGCGCTGGGCGCCGACCACGCGCTCATCTCGCTCTCGGACCGCCTCAAGCCGCTCGAGGTCGTGCTGGAGCGGGTGCGTTCCTGTGCCCGGGCCGACCTGGCGATGGCGTTCTACAACCCGCGGTCCCGCTCCCGTCCGCACCAGCTGGGCGAGGTGGTCGG
Organism: Kytococcus sp. Marseille-QA3725; assembly: GCF_054950055.1. Classification (NCBI taxonomy): domain Bacteria; kingdom Bacillati; phylum Actinomycetota; class Actinomycetes; order Micrococcales; family Kytococcaceae; genus Kytococcus; species Kytococcus sp. Marseille-QA3725. The sequence goes on from NZ_JBUCLA010000001.1 coordinate 868,603, forward strand.
CGTGCTGCGCGAGGAGCTGCCCGGGGACCACGTGGTGGCCGTGGCCCGGCAGGTCAGCAGGGAGGGCGAGGCGCTGGAGGTCACCGACCTCGCGTCGTTCGACCCCGGGACCGTGGACATGGGCTGCCTGGTGCTCGTCGGCGCCCGCAGCACGCGCGTGGCGGATGACGGGCGCGTCTGGACGCCGCGGTACGTCGAAGACTGACCTCAGTCGAGCGGGGTCTGCTCGCCCACGCAGAAGGCGTTGCCCTCGGGGTCGGTGAGCGTCGTCCATGTCAGACCGGGCACGGTGTGTGTCTCTCCCACGGTGGCACCGAGATCCCGCAGACGCTCGACGAGGGCCTGCCGGTCCTCCCCGCCCCCGTCCAGGTGGAGCCGGTTCTTTCCCGGCGTCGGGTCCTCCACCCGCTGGAAGCCCAGGGCCGGGTCGGTGCCCAGCATGACGAACTCGCCGTGGTCGGCCACCACCTCGCTGCCCGTGGCGGCGGCCCAGAAGGCGGCCAGCGCGGACGGGTCGTGGCAGTCGACGGTGATCATGCGGATGCTCAGGGTGGGCTGGTCCATGCTCGCCTCCGGGTGCGCGGGTGGTGCCCCCAGCGTGGCAGAGGGACGGACCCCTGAGCACCCTCGGGCGCCGTCGGGTCGGGGCCGCTCAGGCGCGGCGGCGGTCGCAGCTGTAGAGGTGGGACTCCACGAAGTCCTGCGCGCCCCACCCGTCGGCCACCAGAGAGGGTCCGACGAGGATCACGGCGGCCTGACGCAGCCCCGCCGCCTCTACTTGGTCGGCGATGTCGGCCAGGGTCCCGCGCAGGATCAGCTCCTCGGGCTGGCTGACCTGTGAGCCGACGACCACCGGGCACCCCGCCCCGTAGTGCGCGGTGAGCTCCTCGGCCAGCCGGCGCGTGTGGCGGATGGCCAGGTGGAGCACGAGGGTGGCCCCGGTGCGGGCGAAGTTCGCGAGCTCCTCCCCCGCCGGCATGCGGGTCGAGTCCCTCTGGGCGCGCGTGAGCACCACCGACTGCGCCACCTCCGGCACCGTCAGCTCCCGCCCCACGACAGCCGCGGCGGCGGCGTAGGCCGGCACGCCCGGGCAGACGTCCCACGGCACGCCCTCGGCATCGAGGCGGCGGGTCTGCTCGGCCACGGCGCTGTACACCGACGGGTCGCCCGAGCACAGCCGTGCCACGTCGTGCCCGGCGGCGTGGGCGGCCACGAGCTCGGCGGTGATCTCGTCCAGCGTCATCGACTGCGTGTTGACCCGGCGGGCGTCGTCGGGAAGGTGGGCCAGCACCTCGTCGTCGAGGTAGGTGCCCGCGTAGAGGCACACCTGCGCGCCCTCCAGCAGGCGGACGGCGCGCAGGGTGAGCAGGTCGGCGGCGCCGGGGCCGGCTCCGATGAAGTGGACGGTCACGGGGCTCCCTCGCGATCGGGGTGGGTGTCGAGTTCCTTGACCAGGCTCCAGGTGGTGACGGTGCGCGCGGGCGTCCACCCGTGCATCCCGCCCAGCGGGGCCAGCCGCTCGATGGCGGTGCGGCTCACCTCGCCGCCGTGACGGGCCTGGGCGGCCAGCAGCACCTGCTCGGTCTCCACGGTGACGCCGTGGGCGACCACCCGGCCACCGGGGCGCAGGCGGGCCAGGGCGCCGTCGACGACCTCGGTGGTCACTCCCCCGCCGCAGAAGACCGCGTCCGGGGTGGGCAGCTCGGCATCCGCCACGGCCTCCGCGGTGGTGGTGCGCAGCACGGTCACGGGGTCACCCACCCCGAGGCGGGCGGCGGCCTGATCGGCGGCCTCGGCACGGTGCGGGTCGCGCTCCACGAGCACCGCCCGAGCCCTGGGGGCGGCCAGCGCCCACTCGATGCCGACCGCCCCGGACCCTGCCCCCAGGTCCCACAGCACCGCGCCGGGGGTGGGCCGCAGGCGTGCCAGGGCGGCGGCACGCAGGTCGCGCTTGGTGATCATGCCGCCGTCGGTGAACAGCTCGTCGGGCCGGCCGGGCACCGGACCGGCGCCGGCCGTGGGCCCGGACGTGGGCAGCTCGACGCACAGCACCACGAGATCACCGGTGGGCTCGTCGCCCCAGGCCTCGGCGGTGGCCGCACGGCGCCCCTCGCGCTCCCCACCGAGGTGCCACAGGGCCGTCAGCTGCGCGCTCCCCCAGCCCGTCTCGCACAGCAGACGAGCCAGTTCGGCCGGGCCGGTGCCGTCGGAGCAGAGCACCACGAGCCGGACGCCGGGGGCCAGCACCGGCAGCAGACGCCGCGGATCGCGACCGACGACCGTGACCACCTCGCAGGACTCGGCGGCCCACCCCATCCGGGCACGGGCGAGGGTGTCCGACGACAGGGCCGGGTGGACGCGCACCACCTCGGGGCCGAACTCCTCCAGCAGGGTGGTGCCGACGCCGGAGCGCAACGGGTCGCCGGAGGCGAGCACGACCGTCAGGCCGTCACGGCCGGCGTCGGGGAAGAGCTCCGGCAGGCCGGCACGCAACGGGGAGGGCCAGGTGAGGCGCTCCTGCCCCGGGCGGGCCTCCAGCATCGCGAGGTGGCGGGCCCCGCCGACCACCCGCGGGGCGGCCTCCACGAGCGCGGCGAGCGCCGGCGACCAGCCCGCCGGACCGTCCTCGCCCACTCCGACCACCTCGATCATGGCGGTCACCCTATGCGAGCGGGGGCGGCACCCCGGCGTGCGATCATGACGCCCGTCGCGTGCGAGGAATCCGGTGGGAGTCCGGAACGGTCCCGCCACTGTGAGCCCGGTCGGGCGAGTCAGGACGTCGCACGAGACCGCCGGTGCGCCCGCGCCGGCGTCCCGATGTCGGCACGCGTGGTCACGTGCCAGGAGGACCCATGAGTCGTTACCCCTTCACCGCCGTCGTCGGTGCCGACGACCTGTCGCTCGCGCTGGTGCTCAGCTGCATCGCCCCCGAGGTGGGCGGCGTGCTCGTGCGCGGCGAGAAGGGCACCGCGAAGTCCACGATCGTGCGCGGCCTGGTGGAGGTGCTGCCGCCGGTCGAGGTCATGGAGGGCTGCCGTTTCGCCTGCGCCCCGGACGCGCCCGCCGCCGACTGCCCCGACGGGCCGCACGACGACGCGGCCTCGACCGCGCGCCCCACCCGGCTGGTGGAGCTGCCCGTCGGCGCCGGGGAGGACCGGGTGGCCGGCGCGCTGGACCTGGCCGAGGCGCTGGGGCAGGGACGTGCGGCCTTCCACCCCGGGCTGCTGGCCCGGGCCCACCGCGGTCTGCTCTACGTGGACGAGGTGAACCTGCTGCACGACCACCTCGTGGACCTGCTGCTGGACGCCTCGGCGATGGGCGCGAACACCGTCGAGCGCGACGGGATCTCGCTGACGCACCCGGCGCGCTTCGTGCTCGTGGGCACGATGAACCCCGAGGAGGGCGAGCTCCGGCCGCAGCTGCTGGACCGCTTCGGTCTCTCGGTGGACGTGGCGGCCTCGCGCGAACCGGATGTGCGTGCCGAGGTGGTGCAGCGGCGGTTGGCGTTCGACGCCGACCCGGCCGGGTTCCGCGCCGAGTACGCCACCGCCCAGGCGGAACTCGCCGCACGGATCCGGGCGGCACGCGAGGCCCTCGGTGCGGTGAGGCTGGACGCCCGGACGCTGCGCACCATCGCCCGGGTGTGCGCCGGGTTCGACGTGGACGGCATGCGCGCCGACATCGTCATCGCCCGGGCCGCGGCGGCCCACGCCGTCTGGCAGGGGCGCACGACGGTGGAACGCGAGGACGTGCGGGCCGCCGCGCGGTTCGCGCTGGCCCACCGCCGGCGTCGCGGTCCGTTCGACCCGCCCGGACTGGACGAGGACCTGCTCGACCGGCTGCTCGACGAGGAGGACCCCGAGCCCCCGACGGACGGCCCCGACGGCGACGAGCCCGGCGACACGGCAGACGAGGGCGACACGTCGGACGAGGGCGCGGGCGGTGACGGGTCTGGCGCGCAGGAGGGCGACCGGCAGGGCGAGGCGCCCCGGCAGTCGCCCGACCCGGACGCGTCGTGGGCGCAGGAGCCCTCCGAGGGCCCGAACGCACGTGACGGGCAGGACGGCCCGCCCGGGGAGCAGCAGACCGAGCCGTCCGGGGAGGCACCGCCGGACGCGACCGGCCCCGCCCGCATCGGGCTGGCGGCCGCGGCGGCGCCCTACCGGACCCGACGCTTCGAGATCCGCGGCCTGGGGCACGGGGCGGCTGGGCGACGCAGCCAGGCCGAGACCACCCACGGGAGGCGCGTGGGCACCGACCCCACCGGAGCAGGCCCCGTGCACCTGCCGGCCACCGTCCGGGCCGCGGCCACCCGCGCCGCCACCACGCCCGCGACCGGGTCCACCACACCGGGAGCGCGCGCCGGTCGCCTGCGGGTGCTGCCGGGCGACCTGCGCCACGCGCGGCTGCGCGGCCGGGAGTCCAACCTCGTGCTCTTCGCCGTCGACGCCTCGGGCTCGATGGCCGCCCGTCAGCGGATGAGCGCGGTGAAGACCGCCGTGCTGAGCCTGCTGGTGGACGCCTACGAGCGTCGCGACAAGGTGGGGCTGGTGACCTTCGCCGGGCAGGACGCACGCCTGGTGCTGCCGCCCACCTCCTCGGTGGACCTGGCCGCCGCGCGCCTGGCCGAGGTGCCCCACGGCGGGCGCACCCCGCTGGCCGAGGGGATGACCACCACCGCCACCACGCTCCGGTCGGAGGCCGTGCGCGACCCGCGTCGTCGGGTGCTGGTGGTGCTCGTGACCGACGGTCGCGCCACCAGCGGGGAGAACGCCCTCGAGCGCGCCCGCGCCGTGGCCGACGCCTGGCAGTCCACCGCCACCGAGACGGTGGTGGTGGACTGCGAGTCCGGCCGCTTCCGCATGCACCTGGCCGCCGACCTCGCCGCGCGCATGGGGGCCACGCACGTTCCGCTGGAGACCGTCTCCGCCCACGGCCTGCTCGAGGCCGTGGCCACCCACCGACCCGCAGGGAGGGCCGCCTGATGCCGCAGGGACGCACCCCCGTCACACCGCGTGACGGCAAGACCACCGCCCAGCGCCGCCACCAGCCGGTGGTCGTGCTGAACCACGGCCAGGGCAAGGGCAAGTCGACCGCCGCCTTCGGGCTCGCGCTGCGGGCGTGGAACCAGGGCTGGCCCATCGGCGTCTTCCAGTTCGTGAAGTCGGCCAAGTGGAAGATCGGCGAGCAGCAGGCCCTCGAGGCCCTCGGTCGCCTGCACGACTCCACCGGCGAGGGCGGTCCCGTCGAGTGGCACAAGATGGGCTCGGGCTGGTCCTGGTCGCGCACCCGCGGCACCGAGGAGGACCACGCGGCCGACGCGCTGGAGGGCTGGCGCGAGATCCAGCGCCGCCTGGCCCACGAGCGCCACCGGCTGTACGTCCTCGACGAGTTCACCTACCCCATCAAGTGGGGATGGGTCGACGGTGAGGAGGTCGCCGCCACCCTCGCCGAGCGCCCCGGCACGCAGCACGTGGTGATCACCGGGCGCGACCCCCACCCGGCCCTGCTCGAGGTCGCCGACATCAGCACCGAGATGACCAAGGTCAAGCACCCCTTCGACTCCGGGCAGCGCGGGCAGCGCGGCATCGAGTGGTGAGGCCGCTCCCCCGCCTGGTCGTCGCCGCGCCCGCCTCGGGGCACGGCAAGACCACCCTGGCCACCGGGCTCATGGCGGCCCTGACCGCCCGCGGGCTCGCCGTGGCACCGGCCAAGGTCGGGCCGGACTTCGTCGACCCGCGTTTCCACGCCACGGCCACGGGACGCCCGGGCCGCAACCTCGACCCGTGGCTGCAGGAGCCCGACCGCGTCGACTCGGTGCTCGCGCGCTCGGCGACCGTGCCGGAGCCGGCCGACGTCGCGGTCGTCGAGGGCGTCCTGGGGCTGTTCGACGGGCGGCTCGGCACCGAGGGCTGGTCCTCCACCGCGCACGTCGCGCACCTGATCGGAGCCCCGGTGCTGCTGGTCGTGGACGTCTCGTCGGCCTCCCGGACGGTCGGGGCGGTCGTGCACGGCCTGGCCACCTACGACCCCGGTGTGCAGGTGGGCGGTGTCGTGCTCAACCGTGTCGGGTCCGCTCGCCACGCGGCGGAGGTGCGGCACGCCGTCGAGGCCACCGGGGTGCCCGTCCTCGGCGTCGTGCCACGCTCCGCGGAGCTCGCCGTGCCCAGCCGCCACCTGGGGCTCGTACCCGTCGAGCGGGACGACGGTGCCGCCACCGTGGCCCGGATGGGGCAGGTGGTGACCGACCACCTGGACCTGGACGCGGTGCTCGAGCTGGCGTACACGGCACCAGACCTGTCGGCGGACCCGTGGGAGCCGCCCCGGCGCGAGCCCGCGACAGCGGATGGCGAGATGGGCACCCCGGAGCGCCCCGTCGTGGCCGTCGCCGGCGGCCCGGCGTTCGGCTTCTGCTACCCGGAGACCCTGGAGCTGCTGCGGGCCCGGGGCCTCGACCCGGTGGAGTTCGACCCGCTGCGCGCGGACGCCCTGCCGGAGGGGGCCCGCGGACTGCTGCTGCCCGGCGGGTACCCGGAGGACCACGCCGCGGAGCTGGCCGCCCGGACTCCCCTGCTCGCCTCCCTGGCGGACGCCGTGCGCTCGGGGCTGCCCACCTGGGCCGAGGGCGGCGGCATGCACCTGCTTCTGGACGCGCTGGACGGCCACCGGATGAGCGGCGTCGTGCCCGACAGTGCGTGGATGGGTCGGCGCTCGGTGCTCGGCTACCGGGAGGCCACGGCCACCGCCGACACGCTGCTGTGCGCCGCGGGCACCACGGTGCGGGGCCACGAGATCCACCGGACCCGCCTGGAGCAGAGCGGATCACCCGCGGCCTGGCAGTGGGACGACGCCGCCGACGGGTTCTCGCTGGACGCTGCCGGAGAGGGTCACCCCACCCTGCACGGGTCGTTCCTGCACACCCACCCCGTCGGCCACCCGGAGCTCGGGTGCGCCTTCGCCGAGGCCGTCCACCGCGCGACCGCCGTCCCGGCCCCACCCACCGAGCACGCGCCCGACGGGATGGCCCCCGGCACGATGCGGTCAGCGGGCCCCGTTGAGGTCCCCGGCGCGGACCACCACGGGGACGCCGAACTCGCACCGGGGCTGGAGGACTTCGCGGTCAACGTCCGCGTACCGCAGCCGCCGGCGGAGCTGCTCACCGTGCTGCAGCACGCCCTGACCGGCGCCGCCGCCTACCCGGACCCCGCCGCAGCCCGGGAGGCCGTGGCCGCACGCCACGGCCTGCACCCCGCGTGCGTGCTGCCCACGAACGGCGCCGCCGAGGCCTTCACGTTGCTCGCCCGCGCGGTGGACTGTGCGGACCCGGTGACTGTGCACCCCCAGTTCGGTGAGCCCGACGAGGCGCTGCGCAGGGCGGGGCGCCCGGCCCGGGCTCTGGTGCTGGACACCGACCCGACCTCCCCCACGGCGGTGCTCGACGCGGACCGTCTCACCCGGGAGGGCCCGGCGGACCTGGTGGTCGTCGGCAACCCGACCAACCCCACCGGCCGCCTGCACCCTGCCGAGGACCTTCTGGCTCTGGCCTCCCCGGGCCGCGTGCTGCTGGTGGACGAGGCGTTCATGGACCTGGTGCCCGGCGAGCCCGAGTCGCTGCTGCACCGCCACCACCACGAGACCCTGCGCGGGGTCCTCGTCGTGCGCTCGCTGACCAAGACCTGGGGCGTCGCCGGTGTCCGCGCCGGGTACGTGGCCGGTGACCCCGAGCTCGTCGCGGCCCTCGCCGGCCAGCAGCCGCACTGGTCGGTGAACGGCCTCGCGCTGGCCACCCTCGAGCACGCCGCCACCCCGGCCGGGGCCGAGCGGACCGAGGCATGGGCCCACGAGGTCACCGCCCACCGGGAGCACCTCGTGACCGGCCTGCGGGCGCTCGGTCTGGACCCGCTGCCCTCTGTGGCGCCCTTCGTCACCGTCCGGGTGGGGCACGGCATCCACGCCGCCCTGCGCACGGCCGGGTTCGCCGTCCGCCGCTGCGACACCTTCCCGGGCCTCGACGGGTCCTGGATCCGCGTGGCCGTGCGCCCTCCCGAGACCACCGACCGCCTGCTCCGTGCCCTGGCCGCTGCCCTCTCACCCACCGGAGGTCCCCGATGACCCGCGTGCTCGTCCACGGCGACGGCCCTGCACTCCCCGGACTGCTGGCCCGTCTCACCGAGGAGGGGGCCCAGGTGCACGTGCCCGCGGACGGGCGCACCGCCCGGCTCGACGACCTCGTGGCCCGCGGCTGGGCCACCTACGCCACCGACCCCGACCCGTGGGCCTTCGACGTGGTCCACCGCGTGGGGCCGGCCCCTGCGTCGCCCGCCCCTGAGGCCGACACGGCAGAGCGCGGTGCCTCGTCGGAGCCCCGGGGACGAGTGCTGCTGGTCGGCGGCGGCCCCGGCGACCCCGGGCTCCTCACGCTCCGCGGACTGGAGGCGGTGCGCACCGCCGACGTCCTGGTCTGCGACCGCCTCGCCCCGCTCTCCGTGCTCGCCGAGGCCCGCCCGGACGCCGAGATCGTGCACGTCGGCAAGATCCCCCGCGGGGAGTCGACGCCGCAGGAGGCCATCGACGCGCTGCTGGTGGAGCGCGCCCTCGCGGGACGCACGGTGGTGCGCCTGAAGGGTGGCGACGGGTTCCTGTTCGGGCGCGGTGGCGAGGAGTGGCTCGCCTGCACCGCCGCCGGGGTCCCCGTCGAGGTCGTCCCCGGCATCAGCTCGGCGCTGGCGGCGCCGGCCCTGGCCGACGTCCCGGTGACCCACCGGGGCACCTCGCAGGGGGTGGCGGTCGTCTCCGGCCACGTCCCACCTGGCGATCCCCGCAGCCAGGTGGACTGGAGCGCCCTCGGCTCCAGCGGGCTGACCCTCGTCGTGCTCATGGGCCTGCAGAACCTGCCAGCCATCGGCTCCACGCTGCGCGGGGCCGGTCTCGCCCCGACCACCCCGGTCGCGATGGTGGCCAACGGCTCCACCCCGGCCCAGCGCACGGTGCGCGCGACCCTCGCGGACGCCGCCGAGCGGGCGGCCTCGGAGGGCCTGCACGCACCGGTCACGATCGTCATCGGGCAGGTCGTCGACGCACTGGTGGCGCCGTGAGCACCCCAGCGAGCGGGCTCCGGCTCGCGGTGGGGACCCTCACCCGCATCCCGGTCGGCGACGTCGGGAGCCCCACCCGGGCCGAGGGACGCTGGGCGATGCTGCTCGCCCCCCTCGCCGCGCTGCCGCTGGCCGCCGGTGCGGGCCTGCTGCTGGCCGTCGGCCGGGCGCTGGAGCTGCCCCCTCCCGTCAGCGGGCTGCTCGTGGTGGCCCTGCTCGCCTGGGCCACGCGCGGCATGCACCTGGACGGGCTGGCCGACACCGTCGACGGCCTGGGCGGTGGCTGGGACCGCGACCGGGCCCTGGCCATCATGCGCTCCGGCGACGTCGGCCCGATGGGGGTGGCCGCCGTGGTCCTCGTCCTCACCGTCCAGGGGGTGACCCTCGCGGCCAGCTCACCCTGGGCGGCCGCCGGGTGCGTCATCGCCTCCCGGGCAGCCTGCACGGTCCTGGCCCTCCGCGGCGTCCACCCGGCGCGCCCCGACGGGCTCGGTGCCCTGGTGGCCGGCACGGTCCCCGCGCCTGCCGCCCTGCTGGTTCTCGTCCTGTGTGGGCTGGTGCTGACCGGCACCCTGCTGGGTGCGGGGTGGGCGGGCTCGTCCGCCCTGCTCGCGGGCCCGGCCGCCGTGCTCGCGCTGGTGGTCACCTGCGCGGTGCTCCTGCGGGGCGCGCTGTCGGCGGTCGGCGGTGTCACCGGCGACCACTTCGGCGCGGCCGTCGAGCTCTCCCTGACCGCCCTGCTGGTGGTCCTCACCGCGGGAGCCTGGGCATGAGGACCCTCGTCACCGGCGGCATCCGCTCCGGCAAGTCCACGCGGGCCGAGGCGCTCCTCGCCGACCGGACCGCGACCTACCTGGCCACCGGTCCCACCCACGACGACCCGGCCTGGGCCGAGCGGCTGCGCCGGCACCGGGAACGGCGTCCGGCCATCTGGACCACCGTGGAGAGCACCGACGTCGCCGGGGTGCTGGCCGCTGCCGGCCAGCCGGTGCTCCTGGACGAGCTCGGCACCTGGGTCTCGGCCGTGCTCACCGAGTGCGGCGCGTGGGACCAGCCCGACGCCGCGTGGCGCCCCGCCTGGCAGGCACGCGTGGACGAACTCCTCGGGGCCGTCGGCTCCTTCGGTCAGGACCTCGTGGTCGTCACCGGCGAGGTCGGCTTCTCGCTGGTCTCCGAGTACCCCTCGGGCCGACTCTTCGTCGACGAGCTCGGGTGGCTGAACCAGGCGGTCGCCGCCCGCTGCGACCGGGTGGAGCTCGTCGTGGCCGGGTGTCCCCTCACGGTGAAGGAGCCCCGATGACCCGGCGCTCGTGGCCCGACCCCGTGGCCGTGGGCGTGCTGGCCGGCTACCTGCTGGACCGGGCCCTCGGGGACCCCCGACGGCACCACCCGGTGGCATGGTTCGGCACCTGGGCCGGGTGGGTGGAGCGGCGGCTGTACGCCCCCAGCCGGCGGAGGGGCGGTCTGCACCTGCTGCTCACCGCCGCCCCGTGCGTGGTGCTCGTCGCCGTGGCCGGTCGTGGGGGTCCGCTGCGGCGGGGCCTCGTGACGGCGACGGTCACTTGGGCGGCCCTGGGCGGCCGGTCCCTGGAGCGCGAGGCCCTGGCGGTGCACGGCCTGCTGGAGGCCGACGACCTCCCGGGCGCCCGGGAGCGCATCCGGTCCCTGGTCGGCCGGGACACCCGCGAGGCGGGGCGGGACGAGCTGGCGCGCGCCACCGTCGAGTCGCTGGCTGAGAACCAGTCGGACGCGGTGGCGGCCACCTTCGTGTGGGGCCTGCTCGCGGGTGCCCCCGGGGTGGTGCTGCACCGCTGCTGCAACACCCTCGACGCGATGGTGGGGCACCGCAGCCCGCGCTACGCCCGGTTCGGCACCCCCGCGGCCCGGTGCGACGACCTGCTCAACGCCCTGCCGGCCCGGGCCAGCGTGCTGGCCACCGCACTGCTGGCGGGACGGCGTGCCCCACGGGTCCTCGCCACGGTGCGCCGCGACGCCCCGGCCCACCCGAGTCCGAACGCCGGGCCGGTCGAGGCCGCGCTGGCCGAGCTGCTCGGACTGCGACTCGGGGGGACGACCACCTACGCCGGCGTCCGCGAGGATCGCGGCGTGCTGGGCAGCGGCCGCCCGCCGACACCCCGGGACGTCCCGCACGCCGTCCGGGCCACCCGTCGCATCGGGAGGCTGGTGCTCCTCACCGGAGTCAGCCTGCGTCTGGCCGCAACCTGGCGAGCACGTCCTCGACGCGGCTGAGCTCCTCCATCCCGGCCGGGGCCGGTGGCCGTGCACGCACCACGACCGGCACCCCCAGCCGGTGGGCCGCCTCCAGCTTCGCGCTGGTGTAGCTGCCGCCGGAGTCCTTGGTGACCAGCACGTCGATGCCGTGCTCCCGCATCAGGCGCTCCTCGGCGGCGACGTCGAAGGGCCCGCGGTCCAGTACCACCGTCCACCCCGTCGGGACCTCCCCGGCTGCCGGCGGCTCGACCACCCGCACGAGCACCTCCCGGTCGGCCCAGTGCCCGAAGTGGGCCAGCGTCTGCCGCCCGCTGGTCAGGAACGGCCGCTCCCCCAGTCCTGCTGCCACGTCGGCGGCCTCCTGCCAGTCGGCCACCCAGGACCAGTCCCCCGCCAGCGGGTGCCCACCCCAGCCCGGCCGGGCGAGGCGCACCACGGGCACCCCGGCCTCGGCGGCCGCGCGGACGGCGTTGGCGCGCACGCCGACGGCGAAGGGATGGGTCGCGTCGACCAGGTGGGTGTAGCCGCCGTCGCGCAGGGCCGCGGTGAGGCCCTCCACGCCGCCGAAACCACCGACGCGCACGTCGCCGACCGGCAGACGCGGACGTGACACCCGCCCGGCCAGGGAGGAGGTGACGTCCACCCCCTCGTCGACCAACCGGGCGGCGAGCTCCCGCGCCTCGGCGGTACCGCCCAGCAGCAGCACCCTCACGTCGATCCCTCCTCCCCGACCCGAACGGCTCGGCCCATGCGGACGGCCCCGCCCACCGGGGGTGGACGGGGCCGTCAGGCGTCACCGGGACGGGCCGGCTGGCCCGCCGACGGCGATCAGTTGCCCGTGAGCTTCTCGCGCAGCGCGGCCAGGGCCTCGTCGGAGGCCAGGGTGCCCTCGCCGATGCCACCGGTCTCGGCAGCCTGGTCCTCGGAGGGGCCACCGGAGCTGTACGAGGTGGCAGCGGCCGGGGCGGAAGCGGCCTCGGCGTCCTCCTGCGCAGCCTTCTCGATCTGCGCGCGGTGGGCCTCCCAGCGGGCGTGGGCCTCGGCGTACTCCTTCTCCCAGGCCTCGCGCTGGGCGTCGTAGCCCTCGAGCCACTCGTTGGTCTCCGGGTCGAAGCCCTCGGGGTACTTGTAGTTGCCCTGCTCGTCGTACTCGGCGGCCATGCCGTACAGCGTCGGGTCGAAGTCCTCGATCTCGGCGCCCACCTGGTTGGCCTGCTTCAGCGAGAGGCTGATGCGGCGACGCTCCAGGTCGATGTCGATGACGCGGACGAAGACCTCCTGGCCCACCTGCACGGCCTGCTCCGGCAGCTCCACGTGGCGCTCGGCCAGCTCGGAGATGTGGACCAGACCCTCGATGCCGTCCTCGACGCGCACGAACGCACCGAAGGGCACCAGCTTGGTGACCTTGCCCGGCACGATCTGGCCGATGGCGTGGGTGCGGGCGAACAGCTGCCAAGGGTCCTCCTGGGTCGCCTTCAGCGACAGGGAGACGCGCTCACGGTCCATGTCGACGTCCAGGACCTCGACGGTGACCTCCTGGCCCACCTCGACGACCTCACCCGGGTGGTCGATGTGCTTCCAGGACAGCTCGGAGACGTGCACCAGACCGTCGACGCCACCCAGGTCCACGAAGGCACCGAAGTTGACGATCGAGGAGACCACACCCGGGCGGACCTGGCCGCGCTGCAGCTCCTTGAGGAAGGAGGTGCGCACCTCGGACTGGGTCTGCTCCAGCCAGGCGCGACGCGACAGGACCACGTTGTTGCGGTTCTTGTCGAGCTCGATGATCTTGGCCTCGATCTCCTGGCCCACGTAGGGCTGGAGGTCGCGGACGCGACGCATCTCCACCAGCGAGGCGGGCAGGAAGCCGCGCAGGCCGATGTCGACGATGAGGCCGCCCTTGACGACCTCGATGACGGAACCGGTGACGACGCCGTCGTCCTCCTTGATCTGCTCGATCGTGCCCCAGGCGCGCTCGTACTGGGCGCGCTTCTTGGACAGGATCAGGCGACCCTCCTTGTCCTCCTTCTGGAGGACCAGGGCCTCGACGGTGTCGCCGACCTCGACGACCTCGTCGGGGTCGATGTCGTGCTTGATCGACAGCTCGCGCGAGGGGATGACACCCTCGGTCTTGTAGCCGATGTCGAGCAGCACCTCGTCGCGGTCGACCTTGACGATCTGGCCCTCGACGATGTCGCCATCGTCGAAGTTCTTCATCGTCGCGTCGATGGCGGCGAGCAGCTCCTCCTGCGAAGCGAAGTCGGCGGCAGGAGCAGCGGTGGGGGTGGAAGTCATGTAGTAGGAACTCCGATGGACAGTTGGGATGGGGCGCCCGGGTCCTCGCCCCCCGCTGCCGGGGGTGTCGCGGACCGTTGCTCGGGAGCCCGGATGGACGGTTTTCAGTGCGATGCTTCGACGAAGTCTCGTGGTGCTCGGGGAGGCTCCGCGTCCGCTCCCCCACAGGTGCACGCCCGACCGAGCGGATGGATCCGACCGGAAGCGCGTGCGTGTGCACGGGATGGACCCGGCGATCCTACCTGCAAGGGTCCGGTTCCCCCAAACCCGAGCCTGCGGCAGGATGCAGTCATGACGCCACTCCCCCCGGACATCGAGATCGCCCGCACCGCCGACCTGCGTCCCCTGGACGAGCTCGGCTCCGAGATGGGCCTGCAGGCCGACCTGCTGGAGCCCTACGGCCGGCACGTCGCCAAGGTGGACACCGCCGCGGCCGAGCGGCTGGCCGACCGTCCGCAGGCGAAGTACGTCGTCGTGACCGCGGTCACGCCCACCCCCTTCGGCGAGGGCAAGACGACCACGGCCGTGGGCCTGGCCCAGGGGCTCGCCCGGGAGGGCCACTCCCCCGTGCTGGCGCTGCGGCAGCCGTCGCTGGGCCCGGTCTTCGGCATCAAGGGCGGTGCCGCCGGCGGCGGCTACTCCCAGGTGGTGCCGATGGAGACCCTCAACCTGCACCTGACCGGTGACTTCCACGCGGTCACGGCCGCGCACGACCTGCTGGCCGCGATGGTCTCCAACCACCTGCACCACGGTAACGAGCTCGGCCTGCACAAGGTCGAGTGGCGCCGGGTGATGGACGTCAACGACCGCTCGCTGCGGGCCATCATCGAGGGCAACGGCGGCCCGGCCGACGGCGTGACGCGCCAGTCAGGCTTCGACATCACCGCCGCCAGCGAGGTCATGGTGATCCTGGCCCTGGCCACCTCGCTGGAGGACCTGCGCGCCCGACTGGGCCGCATCGTCGTCGGGTGGACCCGCGGCGGCGAGGCGGTCACCGCCGAGGACCTCAAGGCCGCCGGCGCGATGGCCGTGCTGCTCAAGGACGCGATCAAGCCGAACCTCATGCAGACCCTCGAGGGCACGCCGGCGCTCGTCCACACCGGCCCGTTCGGCAACATCGCCACCGGCAACTCGTCGGTCATCGCGGACCGCGTGGGCGCCCGCACCGGTGACTACCTGGTGACCGAGGCCGGCTTCGCCGCCGACATGGGCGCCGAACGCTTCTTCAACGTGAAGTGCCGCTCGGCGGGCCTCTCCCCCGACGCCGCCGTGCTGGTGGTGACCGTGCGCGCGCTCAAGGCGCACTCCGACCGCTTCCAGGTGAAGGTCGGCAAGGAACTGCCGCCGGAGATGCTCGCCGAGGGGCCCGCCGACGTCGAGGCCGGCACGGACAACCTGCGCAAGCACATCGAGATCATCCGCTCCTTCGGCGTGCAGCCGGTGGTGGCGATCAACGCCTTCCCCACCGACCACCCCAGCGAGCACGACGTCATCCGTCGCGTCGCCGAGGAGTCCGGCGCCCGGGTGGCCGTCTCCACCCACGTCGCCGAGGGCGGCGAGGGCGCGCGCGAGCTTGCCCGCACCGTCGTGGAGGCCTGCGAGGACGAGGCACGCTTCACGCCCACCTACGAGCTCTCCGACCCGCTGGTGACCAAGATCGAGAAGATCGCCACCGGCGTCTACGGGGCGGACGGCGTCGAGATCGCCCCGGCCGCCGCGAAGGCGCTGGCCCAGTACACCGAGCGCGGCTACGGCGAGCTACCGGTGCTCATCGCCAAGACCCAGATGTCGCTGAGCCACGACCCGAAGCTCAAGGGAGCACCGACCGGATGGACCCTGCCGATCCGCGAGGTGCGCCTCGCGGCCGGTGCCGGCTACGTCTACGCGCTGGCCGGCTCGATCATGACGATGCCGGGCCTGCCGAAGCACCCGGCGGCCGAGCGGATCGACCTCGACGCCGACGGGACCGTGGTCGGGCTGTTCTGACCGGTCCCGCTCCCCGCACGCCGTCGCCCGTCAGTGGGCGGCGGCGTGCCACGTCCGCCCGGTGCCGATGCTGACCTCCAGGGGCACGTCGAGCTCCATGGCCGAGCCCATCTCCTCGCGGACCAGGGCCTCGACGGCCTCCTGCTCACCGGCCGCGAGCTCGAGCACGAGCTCGTCGTGCACCTGCAGCAGCACCCGGGAGCGCATCCTGTCGGCGGCCAGCCGGTCCTCGACGGCCAGCATGGCCACCTTCATGACGTCCGCCGCCGACCCCTGGATGGGTGCGTTCAGCGCCATCCGCTCGGCCATCTCGCGACGCTGCCGGTTGGTGCTCGTCAGGTCGGGCAACGGCCGGCGGCGGCCCAGCATCGTCTGCGTGTACCCGGTCCGGCGCGCCTCGTCGACGACCTCGCGGAGGTAGTCGCGCACCCCGCCGAAGCGGGCGAAGTACTCGTCCATGAGCGCCGACGCCTCCCCGGTGGAGATGCCGAGCTGCTTGCTCAGGCCGAAGGCGGACAGGCCGTAGGCGAGGCCGTAGGACATCGCCTTGACCTTGGCGCGCATCTCCGCGGTGACCTCCGAGGGCTCCACCTGGAAGACCTGGGCGCCCACGTAGTTGTGGAGGTCCTCCCCCGAGCGGTAGGCCTCGATGAGCCCCTCGTCGCCGGACAGGTGCGCCATGATGCGCATCTCGATCTGGCTGTAGTCGGCACTCATGAGCTGCTCGTAGCCCTCGCCGACGACGAACACCTCACGGATCCGGCGCCCGGCCTCGGTGCGGATCGGGATGTTCTGCAGGTTCGGGTCCACGCTGCTCAGCCGACCGGTCGCGGCGATCGTCTGCTGGTAGGTGGTGTGGATGCGGCCGTCCTCGTCGACGGCCTTCTGCAGGCCCTGGACGGTCGAGCGCAGCCGTGTGACGTCGCGGTGGCGCAGCAGACCGGCCAGGAAGGCCTCGGCGGCCGAGCCCTCCTCGGCCCGGGCGCTCAGCCAGACCAGGGCGTCGGCGTCCGTGGTGTAGCCGGTCTTGGTCTTCTTCGTCTTCGGCATACCGAGCCGCTCGAAGAGCACCTCCTGGAGCTGCTTCGGGGAGCCGAGGTTCACCGAGTCGTCGTCGATGGCCGCGTGCGCGTCCGCCTTGGCCTGCTCCACCTGCTCGCCGAACTCCTGCTCCAGCGCGTCGAGCCGCTCGTCGTCCACCGCGATGCCGGTCGCCTCCATGGCCACCAGCCGGCGGGCCAGCGGGATCTCGACCTCCTGCGCCAGCGAGGTCGCCTCGATCGCGGTGACCTCCTGCTCCAGGACGGGGGCGAGCTCCCGCACGGCCGTCGCCCGCACCGCCGCCGAGCGGGCGGCGGTGGTGATGCCGTCGCCGGGTTCATCAATCTCGCTCGCGTGGAAGAGGGCCTCCCCGGCGTCGTCCTCCTCCACCGGCGGGAGCTCCCGGTGCAGGTGCCTCAGGCACAGGTCGGCCAGGTCGTAGGAGCGCTGGTCCGGGCGCACCAGGTAGGCGTCCAGGGCGGTGTCGGTGGCGACCCCGTCGAGCTGCAGCCCGATCTCCCGGGCGCCGTGCATGATCCGCTTGACGTCGTGGACGGCCAGCCGGTCGGTGCCGGCGGTCAGCAGGTCGGCCAGTGCCTGCTCGTCCTGCGGGGTGCGGGTGGCGAGGTCGAACCAGCCAGTGGCCCCCTCGGCCGCCAGCGCGACACCGGTCGGCTCGGTGCGGTGCCGCCCCGCGACGGTGCTGGCCGGTGGGAAGACCATCTCCAGGCCGAGCAGGCCCGTCCCCTGCTCCTCGAGCCAGTTGGCCAGTCCCCCGGCGGGGACGGCCACCAGGTCCAGCTCGAGGGAGTCCGCGGTCTCTGCCCCCTCCTGCCCGAGGTACTCGAACATCCGGTCGCGCAGTACCCGGAACTCCAGCGCGTCGAAGACCTCGTGCACCTTCTCGCGGTCGAAGGTCTCCCAGGCCGCGTCGGCCGGCGCGATCGGCAGCTCGACGTCGGTCACGAGCCGGTTGAGGCGGCGGTTGCGCAGCACCTGGTCCAGGTGGTCCCGGAAGCTCTGCCCCGCCTTGCCCTTGATCTCCGCCGCGTGGTCGACCACTCCACCGAGATCGCCGTGGAGACCGATCCACTTGGCCGCCGTCTTCGGCCCGACGCCCGGGACACCCGGCAGGTTGTCGGCCGACTCCCCGACCAAGGCGGCCAGGTCCGGGTAGCGCTCGGGCGGGATGCCGTACTTCTCCTCCACCGCCTCGGGGGTCATGCGCACCAGGTCGGAGACGCCCTTGCGCGGGTAGAGCACGGTCACCTCGGGGGTGATGAGCTGCAACGCGTCCCGGTCCCCGGAGCAGATGAGCACCTCCATGCCCTCCTGCCGTCCCTGCGTGGTGAGCGTGGCGATGATGTCGTCGGCCTCGAAGCCCTCCTTGCTCACGTGGGCCACACCCATCGCGTCGAGGACCTCCTGCACGAGCGAGACCTGCCCGGAGAACTCGTCCGGCGTCTTGGCGCGCCCGGCCTTGTACTCGGCGTACTCCTCGGTGCGGAAGGTCTGCCGGGACAGGTCGAAGGCCACCGCGACGTGGGTGGGCTGCTCGTCGCGCAGCACGTTGATGAGCATGGAGGTGAAGCCGTACACGGCGTTCGTGTGCTGCCCCGTGGCCGTGGAGAAGTTCTCCGCGGGCAGCGCGAAGAAGGCGCGGTAGGCGAGCGAGTGTCCGTCGAGCAGCAGCAGGCGATTCACGCATGGCAGCCTAAGCCTCCACACCGACAGCCGACCAAGGAGCACGACCGTGGGCACCACCGACGAGAACCCGACCACCCCCGCCGAGGAGCTCGCGCGCGTCTTCTCCGCCGGCCCCGGAGCCCTCTCGGAGCGGATGGGCATCGAGATCACCCACGCGGAGCCGGAGCGGGTGGCGGCGAGCATGCCGGTGGAGGGCAACACCCAGCCCTACGGAATCCTCCACGGCGGGGCGAGCGTCGTGCTGGCCGAGACGGTCGGCTCGATCGCGGCGGCGCTGCACGCGGGCCCGGACCGCGCCGCAGTGGGCGTCGAGGTCAACGCGACCCACCACCGCTCCGCGCCCTCCGGGTCGGTCCACGCGGTCGCCACACCGCTGCACCGCGGCCGCACGATGGCCAGCTACGAGATCGCGATCACCGACGACGCGGGCCGCCGCATCTGCACCTCACGCCTGACCTGCGCCCTGCTCGACCGGCCGAGGGGCCAGCGCGACTGAGCGAGGACCGGACGTCCCCGGGAGGCAAGGGTGCCGGGAGCGGGACTCGAACCCGCACGCCCTCTCGGGCAGAGCATTTTGAGTGCTCCGTGTCTGCCGTTCCACCACCCCGGCGGGCAGCGCGGGTCAGTGTAGCCCTCAGGCCCCCGGCTCGGTGAGCACGTGCACCCGCATGGTGTTGACGCTCCCCGGCACCCCGATGGGCGTCCCGGCCACCACCACGACCCGATCCCCCGGGGCGTACTGCTCGTCCCCGGACAGTGCGTCGTTCACCTGCCGGAACATCTCCTCGATGGTGTCGACCTGCGGCACGAGCACGGTGCGGATGCCCCAGGTCAGGGCCAGCCGCCGGCGGATCGCAGGGTCGGGGGTGAAGGCGAGCACCGGCTCGGTGACGCGGGTGCGCGCCAACCGGCGTGCGGAGGAGCCCGTGCTCGTGAACGCCACGTAGGCGACCGCCCCGACGTCGTGCCCGACCTCGACCGCGGCAGCGGTGACCGCCCCGGTGACCGTGTGCGGCAGGTTGGTCAGCCGGCGGATGTGGTGCAGCCCGTGCTCCTCGGTGGAGGCGATGATCCGCGTCATCACCTCCACGCACTCGACCGGGTACTCCCCGACCGAGGTCTCCCCGGAGAGCATCACCGCGTCGGCACCGTCGAGCACGGCGTTCGCGCAGTCGGAGGCCTCCGCGCGGGTGGGGCGCGGGTTGGTCATCATCGACTCCAGCACCTGGGTGGCGACGATGACCGGCTTGGCCCGACGGCGCGCGAGCTCGACCATGCGCTTCTGCGCGACCGGCACGTCCTCCAGGGGCATCTCCACCCCAAGGTCGCCGCGGGCCACCATGATCCCGTCGAAGGCCTCGACGATCTCCTCGAGGTGATCCAGGGCCTGCGGCTTCTCGACCTTGGCGATCACCGGGATGCGCCGGCCGAACTCGTCCATCACCGCGTGCACGGCCACCACGTCGCGGGCCGAGCGCACGAACGAGAGCGCGACGAAGTCGACCTCCTGCTGCATGGCCCAGCGCAGGTCCTCGGCGTCCTTGTCGCTGAGGGCGGGGACGCTCACGGCCACACCGGGCAGGTTGATGCCCTTGTGGTCGCTCAGCGGCCCCCCGACCTCGACCGTGGTGACGACGTCGGTGTCGGACACCTCGGTGGCGCGCAGCTGGATGCTGCCGTCGGCCAGCAGCAGGGTGTCGCCGACGCTGACATCACCCGCCAGCCCCGGGTAGGTCGTGCCCACGACCGTGGCATCGCCCTCCACGTCCCGCGTGGTGATGGTGAAGGTGTCCCCCGCCGTGAGCTCGACGGGGCCGTCGGCGAAGGTGCCGGTGCGGATCTTGGGGCCCTGCAGGTCCACCAGGATCGCCAGGGCGTGGTCGCCCTCCTCCCCCAGTGCGCGCAGGGTGCGGACCCAGCCCTCCATCTCCGACCGGGTGCCGTGGGACATGTTGAGTCGGGCGACGTCCATGCCGGCGCCCACGAGCCGACGCAGGACGGGCTCCCCGAAGGAGGCGGGGCCGAGGGTGCAGACGATCTTGGCACGGCGCATGGCTGGGCCTTTCCGGTGCGCGTCCACGGCCGGCCGACACCGCCCCTGCTGCCGGGGCTACCGGTCCGCGTCCACGCCCAAGGGGGTGGGTCGACTGGGCACCGCACGGCGCCTCGCCCGCCAGTATAGGAAGAGCCCGAAGAGGAAGACGGCCAGTGAGACCCACACGTTGATGCGCTGTCCCAGAAAGGTGTTCGCCTCATCGGTGCGCATCATCTCGATGAAGAAGCGACCCAGGGTGTAGAGCATCAGGTAGAGCGCGGCCACCTGGCCGGCGGCCAGGTCCCGGATGCGGTCGAGCCACAGCAGCACCAGGCCCATGAGCACGCACCACACGGCCTCGTACAGGAAGGTCGGGTGGAAGGTGCCGAGCACGACGGGGGCACCCGCCTCGTCCACCTGCGCCTTGCCTGCGCTCTGGTCCCAGGCGTGGATGGTGAGGCCCCAGGGCGCGTCGGTCGGGCCCCCGTAGAGCTCGTTGTTGAACCAGTTGCCGAGTCGCCCGAGCGCCTGCGCGAAGAGCAGGCCCGGCGCGACCGCGTCGGCGAACGAGGCGAAGGACCAGCCCCGGCTGCGGCAGCACAGCCACGCACCGACGGCACCGAGCGCGACGGCGCCCCAGATGCCGAGGCCGCCCTCCCAGATGGCGAAGGCCCGCAGCGGCTCACCCCCCTCGCCGAAGTACGCCTCCGGCGAGGTGACGACGTGGTAGATCCGACCACCGAGCAGTCCCAGGGGCAGGGCCCACATCGCGACGTCGAAGACGTCGTCGGACTCGCCGCCCCGCTCCTTCCAGCGGCGGACGGTCAACCACAGGGCCACGCCCACGCCCGTGAGGATGCACAGGGCGTAGGCGCGGACCGGGAGGGGCCCCAGCCACCACACCGACTGGGTGGGGCTGGGGATGGAGGCGGGAACGATCACTTGCCGCTGGAGTCGGAGCCGGACTTCTCCGGGGCGCCGGCCTCGTCCAGGGCCTTCACGAAGTCCTCCTTGTTGCTCAGCTCGTGGTGCTCACCGTTGATGTACACGGTCGGGGTGGAGGTCACACCCATCTCCGAGGTCTCCGCCTCGGACTTCTGCGCGAGCTCCTTGTAGGTGCCCTCGTCCACGCACTTCTCGAAGGTCTTCAGGTCCCCACCCTTGATGCCCGCGTCCTTGCCGAACTTCTTGAGGTCGTCGTCGGTGTAGCCCTCGCCCTCCTCGGGCTGGTTGTCGAACACCGTGTCGTGGTACTCGCGGAACTTGCCGGCGTCCTGGGCGCAGAAGGCCGCGGAGGCCGCGCGCACCGAGTTCTCACCGGGGATGTTGCCGTCCAGGAAGGTCTTGACGTGGTAGGTCACCTGGATGTCGCCGGAGTCGACCCGCTTGTTGATCTCGTCGCCGAGCAGCTCCTCCATGCTCTTGCAGCCGGGGCACTGGAAGTCCTCGAAGATCGCGACCTCGGGCCCACCGGACTCACCGACGACCACGCCGGTCTCGTCGGCGGACATGCCCTTGGGGGCCTTCACCTTGCCGCCGGAGCCGCCCTCCTCGGAGGACGCGGCCGAGCTCTCCTCGCCACCCCCCTTCTTCTCGTCGTCCTTGCCGAAGAGCCAGACGCCCAGCACCACGAGGGCCGCGACCAGCAGGGCGGCGATGAGGGCGATGAGGGCCTTGCTCACTCCTCCGCCACCGGAGGAGTTCTTCGGACGGTGCGTGCCGCTGGGGCGGGGGCTGTTGTCAACGGGCATGGGGGTCTCCTGATCAGCTGGACAGGGCGCCGGTGAGTTCCCGCACCAGCGCGGTCATGTGGGGAAAGGTAGGAACGGACCCTGACAGTCCGCTGGGAGCGTCCTGCGCCCCCTCCTGCGGCGCAGCGGGGTCCGCTGCGGGGGCGGCACCGAGGTCCACCCCGACGTCCCGGGCCAGGGCGGTGACGACCGCCGACCCGACGATCACGCCGTCGGCGAAGTCGGCGATCGCGCGTGCCTGGTCACCGGTGGACACCCCGAGCCCGAGGGCCACCGGCAGATCGGTCACCGCGCGGATGCGCGAGACCACCTCACCGGCCGCGTCCGAGACCGAGGCCCGGGCCCCGGTGACACCCATGGTGCTGGCGGCGTACACGAAGCCGCTGCACGCCGCGGTGATCTCACGTGCTCGTTCGGGCGTGGTGCTCGGGGCGACCAGGTGGACGGTGTCGACGCCGCGCTCGCTGGCGGCGGCGCGCCAGGCCACCCCCGCCTCCGGCGGCAGGTCCGGCAGGATGACGCCGGCCACCCCGGCCTCGGAGAGTTCGGCGGCGAGGGACTCGGCACCCCGGGTGAGCAGCGGGTTCCAGTAGCTCATGACCACGGGCACCCCGCCCGCCTCGGCGACCGCCCGGGCGCAGGTCAGTGCGTCGTCGACCCCGGCGCCGCCACGCAGCGCGTGCTCCGCGGCGTTCTGGATGACCGGGCCGTCCATCACCGGGTCGGTGTAGGGGATGCCGATCTCGACGACGTCGGCGCCGGCCTCGACCGCGGCGACCATCGCCGCCCGGGAGGTCTCGACGTCGGGGAAGCCGACCGGCAGGTAGACCACCAGGGCGGCACGGCCCTGCTGGCGCGTCCGCTCGAACCGGTCCTGCAGCACGGTGCTCATGACTCCACTCCCTGTGCGTCGTCCTCCACGACGTCCTCGTCGGAGTCGGCCCGGCCCTGCTCGTCGACCAGGCCGAACCAGCGGGCGGCGGTGTCCACGTCCTTGTCCCCGCGACCGGACAGGTTCACCAGCACGACCCCCTCGGGGCCGAGACGACGGGCCTCCTGCAGCGCACCGGCCACGGCGTGCGCGGACTCGATGGCCGGGATGATGCCCTCGGTGCGGCACAGCAGGCGGAAGGCGTCCATGGCCTCGGTGTCGGTGACCGGGACGTAGCGGGCCCGCCCGGTGGCGAACAGGTGGCTGTGCTCGGGCCCGACGCTCGGGTAGTCCAGGCCGGCGCTGACCGAGTGGGTCTCCAGCGTCTGCCCGGCCTCGTCCTGCAGCACGTAGGTGGCCGCCCCGTGCAGCACCCCCGGGCGGCCCGAGGCGAAGCGTGCGGCGTGGCGACCGGACTCGACGCCCTCGCCACCGGCCTCGCACCCGAGCAGCTGCACCTCCTCGTCGTCGAGGAAGGCCGAGAACAGGCCGATCGCGTTGGACCCGCCACCGACGCAGGCGACGGCGACGTCGGGCAGCCGACCGGCGGCGGCCAGGATCTGCTCGCGGGCCTCGGCGCCGATCACCTCGTGGAAGCGGCGCACCATGGTCGGGAACGGGTGCGGGCCGGTCACGGTGCCCAGGACGTAGTGGGTGTCCTCGACGGAGGCGACCCAGTCCCGCATCGCCTCGTTGATGGCGTCCTTCAGGGTGGCCGAGCCGTGCTCGACCCCGATGACCTCCGCGCCGAGCAGCTGCATCCGCGCGACGTTGAGCGCCTGCCGACGGGTGTCGACCGCCCCCATGTACACGGTGCACTCCAGCCCCAGCAGGGCCGCGGCGGTGGCCGTCGCGACACCGTGCTGACCGGCACCGGTCTCGGCGATGACGCGGCGCTTGCCCATCCGCTCGGCGAGCAGCACCTGGCCCAGGACGTTGTTGATCTTGTGCGACCCGGTGTGGTTGAGGTCCTCGCGCTTGAGGAAGATGCGGGCGCCCCCGGCGTGCTCCGAGAGCCGGCGGGCCTCGGTCAGCGGGCTGGGGCGCCCCGTGTAGGTGGCGTGCAGGCCGTGGAGCTGGGCGACGAATGCCGGGTCCTCGATCGCACGGTGGAACTCGGTGTCGAGCTCCTGCAGGGCCGCGGTGAGCGCCTCGGGCACGTAGGCGCCCCCGAACTCGCCGAACTGGGGGGTGAACAGATCGGTCATGACCGGGTCCCTTCCGTGAGTGGCTGCAACGGGGTGGACGCGCCCGCGGCCACCAGGCCTGCCGCGGCGACGCCCGGGTCCGGCGCGGTGACGAGGGCCTCGCCCACCAGGACCGCGCGGGCACCCGCCGAGACGGCCGTGCGCACGTCCTGCGGGGTGCGGATGCCGGACTCACTGACCGCGACGACCTCGGCCGGCACCCGGGGCACCAGCCGTGCGGGGACGGCCGGGTCGACCTCGAGGGTCTTCAGGTTGCGGCTGTTGACGCCGATGATGCGGCTGCCCACGGCGACCGCCCGCTCGAGCTCCGACTCGTCGTGCACCTCGACCAACGCCTCCATGCCCAACTCGTGCGTGAGCTCCAGGAGGGCGCGCAGCGTGGGGTCGTCGAGCGCGGCGACGATGAGCAGCAGGAGGTCCGCACCGGCAGCCCGCGCCTCCCGCACCTGGTACTCGCCGACGACGAAGTCCTTGCGCAGGAGCGGCAGGTCCACCGCGGAGCGCACCGCGACCAGGTCGGCCAGCGATCCCCCGAACCGACGCCGCTCGGTGAGAACGGACACCGCCGTGACGCCCGCGGCCTCGTAGGCCCGGGCGAGGTCCTCGGGGGCCCCGATGTCGGCCAGCGCGCCCTTGCTCGGGCTCTGGCGCTTGATCTCGGCGATCAGCGAGGCACCGGGGGCGCGGAAGGCCTCGAGCACCGCACGCGGCGGGGCGACCTCGCGGGAGTCGAGCGACTCCAGGGGCACGGCACGCTCACGCTCGGCGACGTCCTCGCGGACGCCCTCGAGGATGGCGTCCAGCACCGTGGGGCTCACCGGGCGTGGGGGTTGCCGAAGCCCATCTTCGCCATGATGGGCCAGGCCAGCGCCCCGACGACGGTGACGATCACGCCGATCCAGATCAGCAGGTCCTGGCCGGCGACGATGCCGGCGGTGACCAGGATGGAGCCCAGGATCATGAGGATCGTGCCGGTCCACGCCGCCACGCTGTGACCGTGGTCGTCGTGCAGCTCCTCCGGCTCCGGGGGACGCACGGGACGCTCGGTGCCATGGGGGGCGGAGTGGGCCTGGGTCATGGTTGTTCCTTCCGGGTGGTGCGGATGCGCTCGGGGCAGTATCTCAGGTCGGGTCCTCTCCTCGGCTGAGGCTGTCCCACAGCGGTTCGTCCTGCGGATCCTGCTGCCCTCGGCGGTCGTACCGCGCCCCGAGCCCCTGCCAGCGGGCCGCCGTCACGACGAACCCGACGAGCGTCAGCAGCGCGCCCAGCGCGATGGCCGCCCAGCACACCCAGGTGGGCTCCGCCGTGGCCCGTACGGCCGCGGCGTCCGCCAGCCCCCAGGCCTCGGCGGCCTTGGCGGCGACCGGCGCCTCGGGATCGAGCAGCACGGTGCCACCACCTGCCGCCACCGCCACGCCGGAGAGCGCCACGACCGCACCGGCCACGCGACGGGCGACGGGCCCGAGGAAGGCGGCCACCAGCAGCCCAGCCGCCGCGGTGAACAGGGCGGGCCGCACCGTCGAGGTCGCCTCGGTCCCCTTCAGGCCCAGGCGCGTCCCGCCCCCGAGACCGCCCTCGGGCGTGCCCGAGACCCAGGTCAGGCCCAGCAGGATCCCGACCAGCCCGCACAGGGCGAGCCCGGCCAGCACCACGCGCGTCTTGCTCATGTCACGTCCTCTCGCTGTGCCGCCCACGATGCGTGGAGGCGTTGGTAGGTCGTGCTCGAGGCGAGCACGTCCCGGTGGTGGCCGACGGCCTCCACCCGGCCGCCGTCCATGACGACCACGACGTCCGCATTCTCCGCCGTCGACAGACGGTGTGCGATGGCGACCGAGGTGCGGTCCCGGGTCAGGCGCTCCAGCGCCCGCTGGACACGCACCTCCGTGCCGGGGTCCACCGCCGAGGTCGCCTCGTCGAGCACCAGCAGGTCCGGGTCCGCCAGCCGCGCCCGCAGCAGCGCGACGAGCTGCCGCTCACCGGCCGAGAGCGACTCCCCGCGCTGTCCGACCGGGGTGGCCAGTCCGTGGGACAGGGAGTCCACCCAGTCCCGCAGGTCCAGCTCGTCGACGGCCTCCTCCAGCTCACCCGGGCTCGCCCCCGGCGCCGCGAAGCGCAGGTTGGCCGCCAGGTCGGTGTCGAAGAGGAAGCCCTCCTGCGGCACCAGCACCACCCGGCGCCGCAGCGCCTCGAACGAGATCTCACGCAGGTCCACGCCGTCGAGCAGGACGGCTCCCTCCTGCGGGTCCTGCAGCCGGGTCATGAGCTTGGCGACCGTCGTCTTGCCCGAGCCCGTCTCCCCCACGATCGCGTGCCGGCGCCCAGCGACGAACTCCAGGTCGACCTCGTGCAGCACCCGGTCGCTGCGGGGGTAGGCGAAGGAGACCCGGTCGAGGGTGACGGTGGCCGGTCCGCGCGGGCTGTCCACCCCCGGCTCGGGGTCCGCCACGTCCGCCGGCGTGTCGATGATCCCGATGACGCGTCGCCAGCAGGCCACGGCGTTCTGCAGCTCGTTGAGGATCTCGGTGGCCTGGTTCACCGGCGCCGTGAAGAGCTGGACCAGGAAGACGAAGGCCACCATCTCCCCGAGGGTCACCCACTGGCGGCCGACCAGCAGGGTCCCGACCCCGACCACCGCGGCGACGGCCAGCCCGGAGGACAGCATGCCCAGGGTGAACACGGACACGGTGCGCCACTGGGCCCGGATCGCCGCGTCGCGGTGCGCGAGGACCGCGTCGGTGGTGCGCTTCCTCGTGACCTCCTGGCTGCCGTAGGCACGGATGGTGGACGCGCCCCCGATGGACTCCGAGATGGCACTGAGCATCGCGCCGACCCGCTCGCGCACCCGGGTGTAGCCGCGCCCGACGAACGGCTGCAACCGGCGGATGCCCAGCATCATCGGCAGGAAGACGACCCAGACGGTCAGCGCGAGCCAGGGGCTGTACACGACCATCAGCACGGTGACGGCGATGATCTGCCCGACGGACAGGATCAGCATGATGCCGCCGAACTGGACGAACTGGCTGATCGTGTCCACGTCACTGGTCACCCGCGAGACCAGGGCACCGCGGCGTTCGGTGCTCTGGGTGAGGACCGAGAGGTCGTGGATGTGCCGGAAGGCTTTGGTGCGCAGCGTGGCCAGTCCGCTCTCGGCCGCGGTGAACAGTCGGACGTTCACCAGGTAGCTGGCCAGCGAGAGGACGACGACCACCGCCAGGGTGGTACCGGCCATCGTCACCGTGTACCGCACGTCCGGACCACCGTCGGCGAGCAGGCCGTGGTCGGTGGTCTGCTGCACCGCGACCGGCACGGCCAGCTTGCCGAGCGTGGCCAGCGCCGCGAGCAGCAGCGTGATGCCGAATCCACGGGTGAGCTCCGGGGAGAGCGCCAGGCCGCGGCGCACCGTCGCGAGGGTGCCCGCCTCGGAGACGCCGATCCGGGCGCCCTCGGCGCGGGTGTCGGCCGGTCGGGTCGTCGGTGTGCTCACGCGTCACCTCCCCGGGGCGTCCGCTCACCCGGCGTTCCCTGGGCACCGGCCTGCTCGTCCTGCCGACGGGCGTGGTCCTCGGCGTAGGCGCCGACGACTGCGGCGTACCCCGGACGGGTGGCCATCAGCTCGGAGTGGCTGCCGGTGGCCACCACCCGGCCGCCCTCCAGGTAGGCCACCCGGTCGGCCAGGGCGATGGTGGCCATGCGGTAGGCCACCACGAGCACGGTCATGCCCTCGCGCGCCTCGCGCAGACGCTCCAAGACGGCCCGCTCGACCGCAGGGTCCAGGGCACTGGTCGCGTCGTCCAGCACGAGCAGCCGGGGCCGGCGGATGATCGCCCGCGCCAGGGAGATTCGCTGCCGCTGCCCACCGGAGAGGGAGCCGCCGCGCTCCCCCACCTGCTGGTCGAGACCGTCGGGCAGCGCGGCCACGAAGTCCGCGGCCTGCGCGAGGTCCAGGGCAGCCCAGATCTCCTGGTCGGTGAACGGCTGCCCGAGCGTGACGTTGAAACGCACCGAGTCGTCGAACACGAAGGCCGTCTGCTCAACCAGGGCGGCGTGCTCCACCAGCGACTCCGGCGCGATCTCCGGCAGGGGGACACCGTCGTACCGGACCTCACCGGCGGTGGGGCGCAGCAGTCCGAGCGCCACCGAGGCGATGGTCGACTTCCCCGAGCCGGTGGCCCCCACGAGCGCGAGGGTCGAGCCCGCCGGCACGTCCAGGTCGACACCGCGCAGGGTCGGACTGTCCGGCGCGTCGTCGTGGGCGTGCTCCAGGGCCTCGAGCTCCATGTCCAGGCCACCGGCACCCTCCAGCCGTCGCGTCCCGGCCGCCGGGCCGGTGGAGGCGGTGAGCACGGCCTGCACGCGGCGCCAGCCCACGGCCGAGGCGGGCGCCTCCGAGAGCACCCAGCCCAGTGCGCGCACCGGCATGGCCAGCAACGTGAACAGGTAGGCGACCTGCACCACGTCACCGGTGGTGACGTGACCGTCGGCCGCCCGCCAGGTCCCGACCACCAGCACCGCGAGCGTGCCGATCTGGGGCAGCACCTCGATGAGCGGGTCGAACAGCCCCCGGACCCGGCCCATGCGCACCGCCGCATCACGCAGCGCCTCCGAGCTGCGCCCGAACCGCTCGGCCTCGGCGTCCTCGCGGCCCATCGACTTGACGACGAGTCCTGCCTCGAAGCTCTCGTGGGCGACCCGGGAGACCTCGCCCCGCAGCTCCTGGGCGCTCTGCGCGCGCGGGGACATGACCCGCTGGTACCATATGTTCAGACCCGCCAGCACCGGGAAGACGACACCACCGACGGCGGCGAGCACCGGGTCGACCAGGTACATCGAGATGCCGGCGAAGACCAGCAGGAAGAGCACACCCACGAACATGGGCAGGGGCATGAAGATGCGCCACGTGGTCTCGACGTCCGCGTTCGCGTTGCTGAGCAGCTGGCCGCCGGGGTGGCGCACGTGCCAGGAGAGCGGCAGGCGCAGGTAGGCGTCCGTGACGAGCCGTCGGTAGGTGGCCCCGAGGCGAAAGGCCACGAGCCCGGCCGCGATGCGGCGCACCAGCATCGCGGCGGCCTGCAGGAGGTAGGCACCGAGCACGACGGCCAGGCCCGTGGCCGCGGCCCGCAGGGTGGTGGACCCGTCCCGTCCCGCCGGCTCGACGACGTGCTCCACGGCCCAGCCCACCGCGCGGGAGACCGCGACGATCGAGGCCGCCCAGAGCACCGAGCCCAGCACGGCCAGGGCGAACCAGCCGGGCTCCTGTCGGATGCCGCGACGCACCACGGTGAACGCCTCGCCCGCCGAGACCTGCTCGTCGAGCAGGTCCGTGGACGTCGAGGCGCGGACGGCAGCGGGCACGAGGGTCACTCCAGAGGGGTCGGTGAAACAGGTCCTCACACTCTCACGGGGCACCGACGACCTCCGGGGCCCACCCGGCCGGGTCCAGCCGGTTGTCGGGCGGGGCTGGGGTGGAGGCGGGGGACATGCGTCCATCCCGTCACGGCCCCCGCCCGACAACCCGGTGGGCCCCGCCGGGGGGGGCCCCGGGGGCCTCGGGGCCCCCCGCGGGTGGGAGGGCCCGTTTTCCCCAGCCCCGTCCGGCACGAGCGCGTGGCCCTCCTGGCGACCCTGCGCGAGGTCGGTCCGGACGCTCCGACGCTCTGCGACGGCTGGACGGCTCGCGACCTGCTGGCGCACATGGTGGTGCGGGAGCGCCGCCCCGACGTCCTGCCCGGGATCGGCCTCCCGGGGCCCCTGCGCCGGCACACCCAGCAGGTGCAGGACGAGTACGCGACCGAGGACTGGGGCACGCTGCTGGCCCGGTTCTCCCGCGGCCCGGCGCCGTGGGTCCCCTTCGCCGTGCCCGGGGTGGGCCCGGCCATCAACGTCGCGGAGTACGTGATCCACCACGAGGACGTGCGCCGCGCCCGTCCCGGCTGGGCCCCGCGGCACGACACCCGGTTGCAGCAGGCGGCCTGGCGCGCGGTCTCCCGCGCCGCCCGCCTCACCCATCGGAAGGCGCCGGTCGGTGCGGTGCTGGTCGCGCCCGGCACCGGGCGTGCTGCCGTGAAGCGTCCGCCGGAGGGCCGCCACACCGTCGTGGTCACCGGTGAACCGGTCGAGCTGCTCCTCTTCTCCTTCGGCCGCGAGGCCGTCGCCCGCGTGCAGCTCGAGGGCGACGCCGCCGACGTCGACGCCCTCCGCACCCACCGACGCGCCCTGTGACCGCGTGAGCACCGACGTCCACGCCGCTTGGGAGGCGATCCGACCCCACCTCGGTGGGGGCCGGCTCGTCCTGGTGGCCGTGGACGGGCGCTCGGGGGCCGGGAAGACGGTCTTCAGCCGTCAGCTGCGCGAGCTCGCGGCCGACCGGCTCGGGACCGGCGCACACGCGATCGGTATCGTCCCCGTCGAGGAGCTCTACGCCGGGTGGGGCGGCCTCGAGGCCGCCCCGGCGCTGCTGGACTGGTGCGTGCTGCGCCCCCTGCGTCAGGGCGCCACCCGCGTCACCTGGCCCCGCTGGGACTGGCACGCCGGGCGGTACGCCGACGAGGGCTCCCTCGACCGGCCCTCGACCGGGCTCGTCCTCGTCGAGGGGGTCGGCTGCAGCGCACCCCCGGCGCGCGGAGCCTACGAGCACGTCATCTGGCTGGACGCCCCCGCGTGGCAGCGCCGCGAGGCCGTGGCCCGGCGTGAGCAGGCCGCGCCCCTCGGCAAAGGCAGCGACACCTGGTGGGTCCCCTGGGCCGAGGCCGAGGAGCGCCTCCTGCGGGACCGCCCGCCGGTCTGGGACCAGCTCGTGGAGAGGAAGGCAGCATGAGCGGTCGGGAGCCGGTACGCCGTACGACCACCGGGAGCATCCGGGTGCAGGACGACAGCGCCCGCCAGATCCGGGCGTTCGAGCGCGCGAGGCGCTGGTCCGCCTCGGCGGCGAGCCGACGGCGCGAGAGGCTGGAGAGCCGCCTGTTCCCGATCCTCCAGGCCTCGGCGGGCGCTGGCATCAGCTGGTACGTGGCCCACACGCTCTTCGGCCACGAGGCACCGATCTTCGCTGGCGTCGTCGCGGTGATCTGCCTGGGCATGAACTTCGGGCACCGCATCACGCGGGCGCTCGAGATCACCGCCGGTGCCGCCATGGGCATCCTCACCGGCGAGCTGATCCTGCACTACCTCGGAGCCGGCGCCTGGCAGACCGGGCTCATCGCCCTGCTGGCCATGCTCATCGCGACCTTCGCGAACGCCGGCACCCTGCTCACGATGCAGGCCGGCGTGCAGGGGGTCGTGGTCGCGACCTCGACCGTGCTGCCCGGTGGCGCCTTCTCGCGCTGGATCGATGCGGTCATCGGCGGTCTGGTGGCCATCGCGATCGCGATGGTCACGCCCACCTCACCACTGCGCAAGCCTCGACGGCTCGCACGGCGCCTCACCGAGGAGATCGCCCGGGTCCTGGACGACACCGCCCACGGCCTCAGCAAGCGGGACGAGAAGATCGTCGGCCAGGCCCTGCGCGAGGCCCGTGTCACCGACCGCCTCATCAACGAGCTGCGCTCCCAGGTCGAGGAGGGCGCGGCCATCGCGCGCACCGTCCCGTGGCAGTGGCGCCGGCGCCGGGACCTGCGTGGACTGGACCGACAGCTCACCGCGTTCGACCGTCTGCTGCGCAATACACGCGTCCTGGTGCGCCGCGCGGACGTGGCCATCCTCGAGGGTGAGCCCGTCCCGAGCAGCTACGTCGAGATGGTGGCCGAGGCGGCGGACCTGGCCAGCGAGCTGGCGAAGGCCGTCCACGACCAGCCCAAGATCGGTCCGCTGCGCCGGGAGCTCAGCGAGCTCGCCGAGCTGAGCAACCACCAGGCCGACGACCCCTCGCTGAGCGCCGAGGTCATCCGGGCCCAGGTGCGCTCGATCGTGGTGGACATGTACATGGTCACCGGGCTGTCGTACGGCGAGGCGCGGGTCCGGGTGCCCTCGCGGTACCAGGACCGCCAGCGGGCCAAGGCCCGTCAGGAGGCGTCCTCCGAGGAGTGAGGTCTGTCTCCTCAGCGACCCGTCGGACGACTCCGGCCGAGCGCCTGAACGATGCCGGCCAGACGGCTGGCCTCCTCGTGCGAGGCCCGACCGTCGGCGGCCTGGATGGCCATCACCGCGAGATCCTCCTGGCCACCGGTGCGCTGTAGCCGCGCCCACGGGTCACCGGGGCTGAACGCGACGCCGCGCACCTGCTGCCACTCGACCCGCTGGGTGGTGAACAGGTTCCGCACCGTCATGCCCTTCCGGTCGGGGACGGCACGGATGAGGGCGTAGCGCCACAGGAAGACGGCCATCGCGATCCCCACCAGGGCGGTGGTGGCCCGGTCCCCGGGACCGCGGTCCTGCATGGCCACGGCGATGACCGTGAACAGCACCGCGAGCACGACGGCCGAGGCCATCGCCACCCACCGCCCGCGGCGGGGGACGAAGGGGCGCAGCGCGTCCTGGCGCTCCGGCGCACTCACGCGTTCTCCCCGCCGTCGGCCGCCGCGGTGGCCTGCAGCGCGGCCACCCGGAGGTCCGCGATGCGGGCGGCCACGTCCTCGCCGCCGAAGACCGCGGAGCCGGCGACGAACACGTCCGCCCCCGCCTCGGCCGCCCGGCCGATCGTCTCCTGGTTGACCCCGCCGTCGACCTGCACGGCCACGTCGAGTCCCGACCGCCCCACGGCCTCGCGCACCTCGCGCACCACCGACATCTGGTCGGTGAGGAATTCCTGCCCGCCGAACCCGGGCTCGACGGTCATCACGAGCACCATGTCGAGTTCCGGGAGCAGGTCGGCGTAGTCCGCGAAGGGCGTCCCGGGCTTCAGCGCCATCGCCGCCCGGGCACCGGCCGAGCGGATGTCCCGCGCGACCTGCCGCGGGTCGTCGCTGGCCTCCACGTGGAAGGTCACCGAGTGCGCCCCGGTCTCGGCGTAGCGCGGGCCCCAGTGGTCGACCTCCTCGATCATGAGGTGCAGGTCCAGCGGGATCGACGTGACGCCCTGCAGCGCCTGGACGACGGGCAGGCCGATGGTCAGGTTGGGGACGAAGTGGTTGTCCATCACGTCCACGTGCGCCGCGTCGGCGCTGCTGATGCGGCCGAGCTCCTTGCCCAGTCGGGTGAAGTCGCTGGCCAGGATGCTCGGGTGGATGCGCTGGGTGGCGTTCATGCTGCCTCCGTCGGTCGCTTGCGCAGCAGTGCGATGTACATGGCGTCCGTGCCGTGGACGTGCGGCCACAGCTGCACGGAGGTCCCCCGGGCGCCCTTCGCGTCGGCGACCGCGTCGAGCTCGACGTCCTGCAGGGCGGGGGCCGCCTCGCGGAGCACCGGGGCGACCTCCAGCAGCTCGGTGTCCTCCCGGCGGGCCAGGACGTCGTCGACGACCACGGAGGTCTCGGCCGGGTGTGGGGAGCAGGTCACGTAGGCCACCACTCCCCCGGGCCGCACCGCGTCCAGCGCACCCTGCAGCAGCGAGCGCTGCGTGGGTGCCAGCGAGGCGAGGTCCGATGGCTGGCGCCGCCACCTGGCCTCTGGCCGCCGACGCAGGGCACCCAGGCCGGTGCAGGGCACGTCCACGAGCACGCGGTCGAAGGCGTCGCGGCGCCCGGCGGCCAGCTCCGCACCGTCCCCGACGGTCAGCTCGACCTCGGGTAGGTCCGCTGGCTCGACGCCGGAGGGCATCAGCGCACCGCGCACGAGGTCGGACCGGTGCGGGTGCACCTCGTTGGCCACCAGTCGCGCACCGCGCTGCTGCGCAGTGGTCGCCAGCAGCGCCGCCTTTCCGCCGGGGCCGGCGCACAGGTCCAGCCAGGCGCCGGTGTCCTCCCCCGTCGTGGGGGCGGCGGCCAGTGCGAGGGCGGCCAGCTGGGACCCCTCGTCCTGGACCCCGGCGCGCCCGTCGGCGACGGCGCCGACCGCCGCGGGGGCGCCCTCGGTGAGGGTGACCGCCGTCGGTGCCCAGCGTCCGGGCTCGACCGCGGGGTGCTCCAGCAGCTCCTCGGTCTCCACCCAGCCGGGCCGGGCCACCAGCGACACGAGCGCCGGGGTGTTGTGCGAGGCCAGCAGGGTGTCGATCTCGTCGGTGGACCGGCCCCGGTCCACCAGGCCGGCCAGCAGCGCGCGGACCATCCAGGTGGGGTGCGAGTGGCGCGCAGCCAGCAGGTCCGGACCGCTCAGCCCCTCGGTGACCTCGACCATCCAGGCGTCGCGGTCCTTCTCCGTCATGCGGTGCATGGCCGCGTTGACCAGCCGGGCGGGACCGCTGCCGTTCACCCAGCGCGCCAGGGCGACCGTCTGGTCCGCGGCGGCGTGCGCCGGCACCCGCATGGAGAGGGCCTGGTGGGCGCCGAGGCGCAGGGTGCGCAGCAGCTCGGGGTCCAGCGAGGCGGCCTCCCGCCCCGTCGCCCGCGCGATGACGAGGTCGTAGAAGCCCTGCATGCGCACGGTGCCGAAGGCCAGCTCGGTGGCGAAGGCCGCGTCGCGCCCCGAGAGGCGGAAGCGCCGCATCACGTGCGGCAGCTCGAGGTTCGCATAGGCGCCGTCGTCCACCGCACCCAACAGGTGCCACGCAGCGGTGCGCGCACCGTCCGCCTTGCGCGAGCGCTGCCGGGGTGCGGAGGCACTGCGGCCCCGTCGTGCGTCCCGTGCCGGACCGCGGTCCTCACGGCGTGCGTCCCGGGGATCAGCCACCGAGCACCTCCTGGTCGTCGAAGCGGGCACCACGTGCCCATGCGGATGCGTCCATCTCCTGCTTGCCCGGCGGCTGCACCCGCTCCAGGCGCACCGGGCCGGTCGCGGTGCCCACGAGCACGTCGTCACCGGAGGCGACGATCCGCCCCGGCGGGAGGTCCGGTGCCCCCTCCGCGTCGGCCACCGTGGCGCGCAGCACCTTGAGCCGTCCGTCGCGGAAGGTCGTCCAGGCACCCGGTGCCGGGGAGCACCCGGCGACCGTCCGGGCCACCGCGAACGCCGGGACGGAGAAGTCGAGCTCGGCCTCGGCGACGGTCAGCTTCGGGGCCAGTGAGACCCCGTCGGCGGGCTGAGCCACCGGGGTGAGGGTGCCATCGGCCAGGCCGTGCAGGCTCTGCGCCAGGAGCGGGGCCCCGGCGTGGGCGAGCCGGTCCAGCAGGTCACCGGCGGTGTCCCCGGCACGCACGGTCTCGGTCAGCGTTCCCAGCACGGGCCCGCTGTCCATGCCCTCGTCCAGGACGAAGGTCGTGGCCCCCGTCAGGTCGTCGCCGGCCATGAGCGCCCGCTGCACCGGGGCGGCACCGCGCCAGGACGGCAGGAGGCTGAAGTGCAGGTTCACCCACCCGTGCGTCGGGACGGCCAGCACGGACCCCGGCAGCAGGGCGCCGTAGGCCACGATGGCGCCCACGTCGGCCCCCAGCTCCTGCAGCGCCGCGAGGGTCTCCGCCTCCCAGGGGCGGTCGCTCTCCAGGACCGGCAGACCGTGCTCCAGGGCCCGTTCCTTGACCGGGCTGGGGCGGACCTTGCGGCCACGGCCCACGCGGGCGTCGGGTCGGGTCAGCACGCCCACGACCTGGTGGCCCCCCTCGCCGGCCGATGCCAGCAGGTGGTCCAGGGAGGGGACGGCGACCTCGGGGGTGCCGGCGAAGAGAATGCGCACGGCAGGACAGTCTACGGAGCCACCCAGTCCTCGGGGTCGACGGTCATCAGCAGCTGCCCCTGCGCCTTCCGGGCCGATCGGTGTGCCCGCAGGTCGTGCACCCTGCGGGCCAGCACCCCGTGGTGCTCCCATCCGGTGCGCACCCACGCCTGCGAGGCCTGGTCGGGCTCCAGACCCTCCCAACGGGCGGGCAGGGCGGCGGGACCGACCGGCACCGGCCCCACCACCTCGGTGTGCTCGAGGGCGGCGGTGAGCTCCCCCACGGCGCCCTCGACGTCCCGCCGGTGACCCATCAGGTGCACCAGGGCGACCGAGGGCGGCAGGTGCGCCTCCCGCCGCTCGGCCAACGCGCGGCGCGCGTACCAGGTGGGGTCACGGCGCACGAAGGCCTCGACCGCATCGATGCCCGCGTGCGCCGGCACACCGCACAGCACGATGCCGGGCCCGTCCGGCCGGACGGCGGGCGTCCCGGCGCTCCAGCGTCGCAGGGCCTGCCCCTCGGCGTCCGCGGCGGGCAGCTCCAGGGTGGCCGCACCGTCGAGCACGAGGGCGGCGGCCCAGCCCTCCTCAGGACGTGGTTCGACCCCGGGGGTCGAGACGACCAGCACGGGCTCCGGACCGACCCGGTCGACGCGGTCGGCGGCCGTCGAGGAGATCACCCGCACCCCCGGGAAGGCCCGGCCGAGGTCGTGCACCGTGCGCTCGGTGCCCGGTGATCCCGGGCGCCAGTCGCGCCCGCCACAGTGCGTGCAGGCCCAGTTCCGCGGCTCCTCCCCGCAGGTGCCGCACAGGGGTGCGGCGTCGGCGGCCGGCAGCACCAGCCGGCCGGGGCAGAGCGTGCACCCGGCGGCCTCCCCGCACTCCCGGCAGCGGATGGATCCCGAGTACCCGGTCCGCGGCACCTGCACCAGCACCGGGCCGTGTTCCAGGGCCCGCTTGGCCGTCGACCAGGCCACCGACGGGATGCGCGCCAGCCGGGCCCCCGCATCACGCTCGGCGTCCACGCCCTCCCCCGCCACGTGCACCCTGGCCACCCGTCGCGAGCTCCCCGGTGCCGGCGCGAGGTCGGCCATCTGCCCGGACTCCACCCAGTCCTGCACGCGGGTGGTGCGCGTCGGCCCCCCGCAGACCAGGGCGGCCCCCTCGATCCGGGCGCGCAACGCGGCCACCTGTCGGACGTGCGGCCGTGGGGAGCGCGGCTCCCGCCAGGACTCGTCCCCGTCGTCCCACCAGGCCACGACCCCGAGCTGACGCACCGGGGCGAAGGCCGCCGACCGGGTCCCGACGACGATGCGCTCGTGCCCGAGCAGCACCCGCATCCAGTGCGCGTACCGGGCCCGTGGCCCGGCCGAGGCCGTGAGCCCGGTCAGCCCCCGCAGCACCTCCTCGGGGCGGGTGCCCGCGACCCGCAGCAGCTCCTCGACGTCCGCATCGTCCGGGACCAGCAGCAGGGCGCCCCGCCCGGAGGCGGCGGAGGCGACGGCGAGGTCCAGCAGCCCGTGGGCCCAGTGCCGTCCGGGGTCCCCGCCGTCCGGAGCCGCCACCCACGCCGCGGCCGGATGCTCCCCCGCCGCGATGCGCGACAGCAGCGCGCCCGCCGCCGGCACTCCCTCCCAGGCGGCCGAGGGGTGAGGTGCGGCCGGGCGCTCGGGCTCCGTCGGCTCCGGCAGCTCCAGCGCGGCCCGCTCCTCGGTGGCGTGGCGCGCTGGCACGGCCAGCCGCACGACGTCGGCCACGGACCCGCCGTAGTGGGCAGCCACCGCTCCGCACAGGGCGTGCAGCACCGGTGTGAGGGCGGGGACGGGCGAGACCACCGACCGCAACGGGGAGAGCTGCCCGGGGTGGTCGCTCTCGGCCAGCCGCTCGGTGATCCAGCCGTCCTCGGTGCGCCCGGCCAGGGTGACGGTCACCCGGGCCCCGGGCACGGCGTCGGCGTCGAGGTCCGCCGGCACGACATAGTCGAAGGGCCGGTCCAGGTGCGGGAGCGTGCCCATCACCAGGACGCGCGCCACCGGGTGCTCGGGCGCGAGCTCCCCCACGCCCGCCGGGGCCGTACGGGGCACCTGCAGCCCCGGCACCGGCAGCAGCCCGTCCTCCACGGTCCTCCTCAGGCGTGAGCCAGGCGCTGCAGCGCCTCCACGCGGTTGGTCCGCTCCCACGGGAAGGCCCCGGCCACCCCCGAGGAGGTGGACCAGCCGAAGTGCCCGTAGGCAGCCGTCGGGAGGTAGATCGGACGCGTCAGGTCGAGCGCGTCGACGATGGCTGCCGGTCGCAGGTCGAACACGGCCTCGATGGCCTGCTCGATCCGCCCCACGGGCACCGTGTGGGTGCCGAAGGTCTCGACGTACAGCCCCACCGGGCGGGCCGCGCCGATCGCGTAGGCGACCTGGATCTCGCAGCGACGTGCCAGGCCGGCCGCCACCACGTTCTTCGCCACCCAGCGCATCGCGTACGCGGCCGAGCGGTCGACCTTCGAGGGGTCCTTGCCGGAGAACGCGCCGCCCCCGTGTCGGGCCATGCCGCCGTAGGTGTCGACGATGATCTTGCGCCCGGTCAGGCCCGCATCCCCCATCGGCCCACCGATCGTGAAGGTGCCGGTCGGGTTCACGAGGGTGCGCACCGAGTCCGTGTCGAGCTCCGTGCCCGACTCCGCCAGGGACTCCAGCACGGGCGTGATCACGTGCTCGTGCAGGTCCGGGGTCAGAAGAGCGTCCAGCGGGATGCCGGGCTCGTGCTGGGAGGAGATGACGACGGTGTCCAGCCGGGCGGGCCGCTCCCCGTCGTACTCCACCGTCACCTGCGTCTTGCCGTCGGGCCGGAGGTAGCCCAGCGTGCCGTCGTGGCGCACCTGGCTGAGCCGCTTGCTGAGCCGGTGGGCCAGCGAGATCGGCAGCGGCAGCAGCTCGGGGGTGTCGTCGCAGGCGTACCCGAACATGAGGCCCTGGTCCCCGGCGCCCTGCCGGTCGTACTTGTCCCCTGCGCCCTCGCGCGCCTCGTAGGAGTCGTCCACCCCGGCCGCGATGTCGGCGCTCTGGTCGCCGATGCTCACCTCGACGCCGCAGGTGCGGCCGTCGAAGCCCTTGTCCGAGCTGTCGTACCCGATGCGGATGATGGTGTCGCGCACGATCCGCGGTATGTCGGCGTACCCGCTGGTGCGCACCTCTCCGGCGACGTGCACCAGGCCGGTGGTGACCATCGTCTCGACGGCGACCCGGGCCTCCGGGTCCTGCCGCAGCATCTCGTCGAGGATCGCGTCGCTGATCTGGTCGCAGATCTTGTCGGGGTGTCCCTCGGTGACGGACTCGGACGAGAAGAGACGGGCCATGTGTGCTCCTTGTGCAGCGGCTGCTGTCTGGCGAAGGCGCCGGGCGGCGCGGGCGCAAGCCTAGACCCCGCCACCGACAGCCCTACGTCACCGCCGCGGGCCCGGCCCGTGCGGGGCCGCAACGGGCCGGGCCCGGGACTCAGCCGAGCAGCGGCTTGACGGCCTCGCAGATCGCGACGGCCGCCGCGTCCTTGCTGGTCGGTCCGACCGTGTGCAGACCGCCGTCGCGGTCCAGCAGGTGGACGGTGGTGTCCTCCTGGCCGAAGGTCAGGCCGTGGCCGACCCCGTTGGCCACCAGCAGGTCGACCCCCTTGCGCGCCATCTTGGCGCGCGCGTGGTCCAGGACGGACCCGGCGGCGTCACCGGTCTCCGCGGCGAACCCGACGACGACCGGCCGTCCCGCCGCCTCGGGGTGCTCGGCGTCCCGCCGGCGCACGGCGCCGGCCAGGATGTCCGGCGTCCGCTCGAGCTCCAGCGTGAGCCCGGCACCGTCATCGGTCTTCTTGATCTTGGTGTCCACCGCGTCGGCCGGCCGGAAGTCCGCAACGGCCGCGGCCATCACGAGCACGTCGGCACCGGCGTCGAGGAACTCCCGCTGGACGGCGGCCTCCAGGTCGGCGGCGCTCAGCGCCTCGACGACCTGCACCCCCTCCGGGGCGGGCACCTCCACCGCGGCCTGCAGCACGGTCACGTCGGCACCGAGGTCGCGCGCGGCCCGTGCGACCGCCATGCCCATGCGCCCCGAGGACGCGTTGCCCAGAAACCGGACCGGGTCGAGCGACTCCCGGGTGCCCCCGGTGGAGACCACCACCGAGCGGCCGGCCCAGGGGCCCTCCGACGGCGAGACTTCGTCGGAGCCCCCCACCTGCTCCAGGGCGGCGGCGTGGATCACCTCGGGGTCGGGCAGTCGGCCCGGGCCCGTGTCGGACCCGGTCAGCCGACCGCTCGCCGGCTCGATGACGTGGACGCCGCGCGAGCGCAGGGTCTCGACGTTGGCCCGCGTGGCCGGGTGCTGCCACATCTCGGTGTGCATGGCCGGAGCCACCACCACCGGGCAGGTTGCCGTCAGCAGCGTGGTGGTCAGCAGGTCGTCGGCCATGCCCGCGGCGGCGCGCGCCAGCAGGTCGGCCGTCGCGGGTGCCACGACCACCAGGTCGGCCTCTTTGCCGACGCGGACGTGCTTCACCGACGGCACGTCGGTGAAGACGTCGTGCGCCACCGGCTTGCCGGAGAGCGCCTCCCACGTGGGGGCGCCGACGAAGCGCAGGGCGGCCTGGGTGGGCAGCACGGAGACGTCGTGTCCACCCTCAGTGAACAAACGGCACAGGCTCGCGGCCTTGTAGGCGGCGATCCCCCCGCCGACCCCCAGGACGACGCGCATCACGCCTCGTCGGTGGCGTTCTGCTGGTCGCCGGAGTCGGGGGCCGGCTCCACGCCGTCGGTCACGTCGACGGCCTCGGCCGGCACGATCTCGTCCACGTCGTCACCGACGACGGCGATCTCCTCCGGCTCGTCGAGGGCCTCGTCGGAGACCGGCAGGTCTGGGTTCACGGTGCGGACCAGCTTGTCGGCGTTGATCTCCTTGAGCGCGGTCGACAGCGGCTTGTCCGAGGGGTCGGCCTCGACCAGCGGGCCGACGTATTCCAACAGGCCCTCCCTGAGCTGCGCATAGTAGGCGTTGATCTGGCGGGCGCGCTTGGCTGAGTAGATGACCAGCGCGTACTTGGAGTCGACGTGCTTGAGCAGGTCGTCGATGGGCGGGTTGGTCACGCCGATGGGGGCGGCCTTGGTGCCGGACATGGGTCCTCCTGTGGTGCGGTCGATGGTGGCGACCCGCGGGTCGCCGTGGCCTCCCGGTCTTCCGGGAGCGGTGGTCAGGGCTGCACGCGGCGGTCGGCGGGGACCTGCGGCGGGTCGAGGAGCAAGTCTACGAGGTCCTGCCCGGCGCGCTCCACCGACTCGTTCACGATGGTGACGTCGAACCAGTCCCGGGCCGCGAGCTCCCGCTCCGCGGTGCGTAGACGGCGAGCGCGCTCCTCGGCGTCCTCGGTGCCGCGCCCCACCAGGCGGCGGACCAGCTCGTCCCAGCTCGGAGGGGCAAGGAAGACGAACAGGGCGTCGGGCATCGCCTCGCGCACCTGCCGGGCGCCCTGCAGGTCGATCTCCAGCAGTGCAGGATGGCCGGCGGCGAGGGCCTCCTCCACCGGCTCGCGAGGCGTGCCGTAGGAGTGCACGCCGTGGACGACGGCGTGCTCGAGCATGCCGCCCTCGGCGACCTCGGCCGCGAACTCCTCCTGGTCGAGGAAGTGGTACGTGGTGCCGTCGACCTCACCGGGGCGCGGGGCACGCGTGGTCGCAGAGACCGACACCCACACCTCGGGGTGGTGGTCCCGCACCCACTGGCACACGGTCCCCTTGCCCACCGCGGTCGGTCCGGCCAGGACGACCAGCCGACGTCCGTCCCTCGTGCTCATCGGACGCCCACCTCGCACCGCTCGCTGAGTCGGGCCACCTGGTGTACCCCGAGCCCGCGCAGCCGGCGCGAGGAGGCGATGCCGAGCTCCTGCAGCAACTGCGTGGCCCGCACCGGCCCGATGCCGGGAAGGCACTCCAGCAGCACCTGCACCCGGAGCTTCGCCAGCGCCTCGTCCTCCTGCGCCTGCGCGAGCACCTCACCGATGCTCATGGTCCCGGCGGTCACCGCCGCCTTCACCTCCGCCCGACGGTGTCGGGCGGCGACTGCCGCGTCCGACGCAGCACGACGCTGGTCGGCCGTGAGGGCGGGAAGGGTCACGTGGCGCTCCTCGTGAGGGGGTCCATGGGCCCGGCGGGACGGCCGGAGGAGGTCGCAGCGTACCCGCGCGGCGATGCGGGGCTCAACGCCGGGCGAGGGCCTCCTGCCACCGCCCGGTCGCCTCCTGCAGCTCCCCGACCGACGACGCGTGGCGCAGCACGTCGCGGCTCACCGAGGCGAGCACACGGTCGGCCGCCGCACCGAACACGTCCTGCAGGTCTCCGGCCGAGCCGCCCTGCGCACCGAAGCCCGGTGCCAGGATCGGTGCCCGGCCCCCCTCCAGCGGCAGGTTGCGGCCGGCGTCACGCACTGTGATGCCCACGACCAGGCCCACGTCGCCCTCGAACTCCTCGGCCCACCGGGCCACCCCCTCCGCGACGCTCATGCCGTCCTGGCGGACCGCCTGCTGGAGCGGGCCGGCCTCCGGGTTGGAGGTGCGGCACAGCACGAAGGCGCCCGCCCCGTCGGCACGGGCGGCCTCCACCACGCCGCGCAGCGAGTCCTCCCCCAGATAGGGACTGAGCGTCACCGCGTCGCAGCGCAGCGGGGCGCCCTCGCCGAACCAGGCCCGGGCGTACCCGTCGTTGGTGCTGCCGATGTCACCGCGCTTGGCGTCCAGCAGCACCAGGGTCCCGGCCTCGCGCAGGGCCGCGATCGTCTCCTCCAGCACCGCGAGGCCCCGGGAGCCGAAGGCCTCGAAGAAGGAGACCTGCGGCTTGACGACTGCGACCCGGCCGCCGAACGCCTCGACGCAGCGACGGGAGAAGGCGCGCAGCCCCTCCGGATCGACCGTCAGCCCAACCGACTCCAGGAGCCCCGGGTGGAGGTCGATGCCCACGCAGAGCTGCCCGTGCCGGGCGACGGCATCCGCCAGCCGCCGGGCGAAGGTCGCCGTCCCCGGGGGGGCGTTCACGCGCCCTCCCGGGGACCGCGGCCGACGAGGTCCAGGGCGGCGGCGTGGGCCTGCAGCGGCTTGACCCCGAAGTCCTGGCCCTTCAGCGACTCGATCGCCTGCACCGCGGCGCCCAACTGCTGCACCGTGGTGATGATCGGCACGCCCGCCCCGGCCGTGGCCGCGCGGATCTCGTAGCCGTCGGCCCGGGCGTCCTGCCCCGAGGGCGTGTTGACGACCATGACGACCTCACCGGAGGTGATCTGGTCGACGACGGTCGGCTCACCGTCCGGCCCCCGGCCCTCGCTGACCTTGCGGACCACCTCGGCCCGCACGCCGTTGCGCCGCAGCACCTCGACCGTGCCGGCCGTGCCCACCAAGGTGAACCCGAGGTCCGCCAGCCGCTTGAGCGGGAAGATCATGCCGCGCTTGTCGCGGTTGGCCACGGAGACGAAGACGGTGCCGCTGGTGGGCAGCGGGGTGGTCTTGCCCATCTCGGCCTTCGCGAACGCGGTGCCGAAGGCGTCGTCGATGCCCATGGCCTCACCGGTGGAGCGCATCTCCGGCCCGAGCAGGCTGTCGACGATGCGGCCCCCCCGCGTGCGGAAGCGCTTGAAGGGCAGCACGGCCGCCTTCACCGACACCGGGGCGTCCACCGGCAGCGAGCCGCCGTCCACGTTCGCCGGCAGCAGGCCCTCGCCGGTGAGTCCCGCGATCGTCTCGCCGAGCATGATCCGCGAGGCCGCGCGGGCCAGCGGGACGCCGGTGGCCTTGGAGACGAACGGCACCGTGCGGCTGGCGCGGGGGTTCGCCTCCAGGACGTAGAGCACGCCCTGGGCGATGGCGAACTGCACGTTGAGCAGCCCGCGCACACCGATCCCCTCGGCGAGCAGCCGGGTGGCCTCACGGACGCGCTCGAGCTCCTCCGGGCCGAGCGTCACCGGGGGGATGACGCACGCGGAGTCACCGGAGTGGATGCCGGCCTCCTCGATGTGCTCCATGACGCCACCGAGGTACATGTCGGTGCCGTCGTAGAGGGCGTCGACGTCGATCTCGACCGCCTCGTCGAGGAAGCGGTCCACCAGGATCGGGCGGTCCGGGCTCACCAGGGCGGCGCGGTCGACGTAGTCGCGCAGCGAGTCGTCGTCGTAGACGATCTCCATGCCGCGCCCGCCGAGCACGTAGCTCGGCCGCACCAGCACCGGGTAGCCGATCTCGCGGGAGATCTGCACGGCCTCGTCGGCGGAGAAGGCGGTGCCGAAACGCGGGGCCTCGAGCCCGGCGTCGGCGAGCACGCGCCCGAAACTGCCGCGGTCCTCGGCACGGTCGATGGCCTCCGGGGAGGTGCCGACGATCGGCAGTCCCGCCTCTGCGAGGTCCTGCGCCAGGCCCAGCGGCGTCTGTCCACCGAGCTGCACGATGACACCGGCGACGGGCCCGGCGGCGGCCTCGGCGTGGTAGACCTCCAGCACGTCCTCCAGCGTGAGCGGCTCGAAGTACAGCCGGCTGGAGGTGTCGTAGTCGGTGGAGACCGTCTCCGGGTTGCAGTTCACCATCACCGTGTCGTACCCGGCCTCGCGCAGTGCGAAGCTCGCGTGCACGCACGAGTAATCGAACTCGACGCCCTGCCCGATGCGGTTGGGCCCGGAGCCCAGGATGATCACCGCCGAGTTCTGCCGCGGGGCGACCTCGGTCTGCTCGTCGTAGCTAGAGTAGTGGTACGGCGTGCGGGCGTCGAACTCGGCCGCGCAGGTGTCCACCGTCTTGTAGA
The DNA here is from genome assembly GCF_054950055.1 of Kytococcus sp. Marseille-QA3725. Classification (NCBI taxonomy): domain Bacteria; kingdom Bacillati; phylum Actinomycetota; class Actinomycetes; order Micrococcales; family Kytococcaceae; genus Kytococcus; species Kytococcus sp. Marseille-QA3725. The sequence continues at coordinate 913,304 of NZ_JBUCLA010000001.1, forward strand.
CCGGACGGATGCCCAGCGCGTGGCGCACCCCGCGCAGCACCGCCTCGCTGGTGCCGAGGAGGGCCGCGAGCTGGGCGTCGCTGAATCCGTGGCGCTTGGCGTGTGCGAGCACCTCGGGGCGCAGTCGCCCGTGCTCGGCACGGTCGGCGGCGATCGCGTCCGCGGTCTCGTTGAGCAGGGCCACCTGGTCCAGGAACCACGGGTCGATCCCGGTGGTCTCGTGCACCTGCTCCACGGTCGCGCCGCCCCACAGGGCCTGCTGCACAAGCCGCAGTCGCCCGTCGGTCGGCACGGCGGCCTGCTCCAGCAGGGTCGGGAGCTCCTCGGCGGTGGGCCGGGCGGTGGGGGTCCAGTCGAAGGAGGAGCCCTTCTGCTCGGTGGACCGCAGCGCCTTCTGCAGGGCCTCGGTGAAGTTGCGGCCGATCGACATCGCCTCGCCGACGGACTTCATCGTCGTCGTCAGCTGCGGGTCGGCGGCCGGGAACTTCTCGAAGGCGAAGCGCGGCACCTTCACCACGACGTAGTCGAGGGTTGGCTCGAAGGACGCCGGCGTCGAGCCGGTGATGTCGTTCGGCACCTCGTCGAGCGTGTAACCGATCGCCATCTTCGCGGCGATCTTCGCGATCGGGAAGCCGGTGGCCTTCGACGCCAGCGCCGAGGAGCGGCTCACGCGCGGGTTCATCTCGATGACGATCATCCGACCGTCCTCGGGGTTGATCGCGAACTGGATGTTGCAGCCACCGGTCTCGACGCCCACCTCGCGGATGACGGCGATGCCGACGTCCCGCATCCGCTGGTACTCGCGGTCGGTCAGGGTCAGGGCCGGAGCCACGGTGATCGAGTCACCCGTGTGCACGCCCATCGGGTCCAGGTTCTCGATCGAGCAGACGACCACGACGTTGTCGGCCCGGTCGCGCATCACCTCGAGCTCGTACTCCTTCCACCCGAGGATCGACTCCTCGATGAGCACCTCGGTGGTCGGCGAGTCGTGGAGGCCTGCCTCACCCATGCGACGCAGCTCGTCCTCGTCGTGGGCGAAGCCGGAGCCGAGCCCGCCCATCGTGAACGACGGGCGGAGCACCAGCGGGTAGCCGAGCTCGTCGGCGGCGTCGAGGATCTCGTCCATCGAGTGGCAGATGCGGCTGCGGGCGACGTCCGCGCCGCAGCGCTCGACCACGCCCTTGAAGAGCTGCCGGTCCTCCCCCAGCTGGATCGCCTCGACGCTCGCACCGATCAGCGGGCAGCCGTACTTCTCCAGCACCCCGGCCTCGTGCAGCGCGATGGCGCAGTTCAGGGCGGTCTGCCCGCCGAGGGTGGCCAGCACCGCGTCCGGGCGCTCGGCGGCGATGATCCGCTCGACGACCTCCGGGGTGATCGGCTCGACGTAGGTCGCGTCGGCGAACTCCGGGTCGGTCATGATCGTCGCGGGGTTCGAGTTGATGAGGATGACCCGCAGGCCCTCCTCGCGCAGCACGCGGCACGCCTGGGTGCCGGAGTAGTCGAACTCGCAGGCCTGGCCGATGACGATCGGGCCGGAGCCGATGACCAGGACGGACTGGATGTCTGCGGTACGGGGCATCAGCGGGCCTCTCCGGTGGTCGGGTCGGTCGGGTGGGTGGTGGTCGCCGCGGCGGTCTCGGCGATCCGCGCGGTCTGCTCGCTGCGGTCGGCGGCGCGACGGGTGGTCATGAGCTCGACGAACCGGTCGAACAGGTACTCGCTGTCGTGCGGCCCGGCTGCGGCCTCGGGGTGGTACTGCACCGAGAAGGCCGGCAGGTCCAGGCACTCCAGCCCCTCGACGACCTGGTCGTTGAGGCCCACGTGCGAGACCCAGACCCGTCCGAGCGCGGTGTCGTGCGGGGCCTCGGTCACCGCGTCCAGCGGCGCGTCGACGGCGAACCCGTGGTTCTGCGCGGTGATCTCGACCTTGCCGGTGGTGCGGTCCATCACCGGCTGGTTGATGCCGCGGTGACCGAAGTCGAGCTTGTAGGTGCCGAAGCCCAGGGCACGGCCGAGCAGCTGGTTGCCGAAGCAGATGCCGAAGAAGGGCACCCGGGCCTCGAGCACGCCCCGGAGCAGCTCGACCGAGGAGTCCGCGGTCGCGGGGTCACCCGGCCCGTTGGAGAAGAACACGCCGTCGGGACCGGACTCCGAGCGCACCCCGGGGACGGCGAGCACCTCCTCCAGGGACGAGTCGGCGGGCATGACGTGCACCTCGATGCCGCGGGCCGCCAGCAGGCGCGGGGTGTTGTTCTTGATGCCGAGGTCCAGCGCCGCCACGGTGAAGCGGTGCTCACCCTCGGCCGGGACCACCACCGTCTCCGGGGTGGAGACGCTCGTGGCCAGCTCCCGCCCGGCCATCGCCGGTGCGGAACGGACCTCCTCGAGCAGCTCGGGCAGCGGACGGTCAGCGGCCTCGCCGGAGAAGATCCCGGCCCGCATCACGCCACGGCTGCGCAGGTGGCGGGTCAGGGCGCGGGTGTCGACCCCGGCCAGCCCGACGATCCCCTGCACCTCGAGCTCGTCCTCCAGGCTGCGACGGCTGCGCCAGTTGCTCGGGCGCAGCGCGGGGTCGCGCACGAGCAGCCCCTCGACGAACATCCGACGGGACTCGTCGTCCTCGTCGTTCCACCCGGTGTTGCCCACGTGCGGCGCCGTCATCGCGACGATCTGCCCGGCGAACGAGGGGTCGGTGAGGGTCTCCTGGTAGCCGGTCATGCCGGTGGTGAAGACCATCTCCCCCAGCGTGGTACCCCGGGCGCCCCAGGCGTGACCGGTGAACACCTCCCCGTCCTCCAGGACGAGCACGCCCGGATCGGGGGTGAAAGGGTCCAGCAGGGTGGTGCTCATGCGCGGTCCTCCAGGGAGTGGGCGGGCAGGTCGGGGTGCAGCGAGTGGGTGACACGACCGGCGCGGAGGGTCGCGGCCACGGTGCCGTGCAGGCGCCGTCCGTGCCAGGGGTTGTTGCGGGAGCGCGAGAACGAGGCGTCACGCTCCACCGTCCAGGCCGTCCCGGGGTCGAACAGGGTCAGGTGGGCGGGAGCCCCCGCCACGAGTCCCGCTCCCTGGCGGCGGGCGCCGGGCAGCTCGTCCAACGCGGCGATGCGGGCCGGGGCGCTCGACATCACGCGCGCCACGTCGGACCAGTCGAGCAGCCCGGGGCGCACCATCACCTCGTGCACGACCGGCAGGGCGGTCTCGAGGCCGAGCATGCCGAACGCGGCGTCCACGAAGGCGTGCTCCTTGTCGTGGGCGGCGTGCGGGGCGTGGTCGGTGGCCACCGCGTCGATCGTGCCGTCGGCCAGCGCCTCGCGCAGCGCCTGCACGTGCTCGTCCGGACGCAGGGGCGGGTTCACCTTGAACACCGGGTCGTACCCGCGCAGCGCGTCGGTGGTCAGGGCCAGGTGGTGCGGGGTCACCTCGGCGGTCATGCGGATGCCGCGGGCCTTCGCCCAGCGCACCACCTCGACGCCACCGGCGGTGGTCACGTGGGCCACGTGCACCCGGCCGCCGGTGTGCTTGGCCAGCATCGCGTCGCGGGCGATGATCGTCTCCTCCGCGACCTCGGGCCAGCCCGGCAGCCCCAGCCGACCGGAGACCTCGCCCTCGTGGCAGCAGGCGGTGCCGTCGGCCAGTCGCGGGTCCTGGCTGTGCTGGGAGATGACGCCGTCGACGGCGCGCAGGTACTCCAGCGCGCGGCGCATCAGCCGCGCGTCGTGCACGCACCGGCCGTCGTCGCTGAACACCCGCACCCGGGCGTCGGACTGCGCCATGAGCCCGAGCTCCGCCAGCTCCTCGCCCTGCAGCCGCTTGCTCACCGCACCGACCGGGTGCACGTCCACCAGTCCGGCGCGACGCCCCAGGTCGGCCACGTGCTCGGCCTTCTCCGCGGTGTCCGTGACGGGGTTCGTGTTGGCCATGGCGAGCACCGCGCTGAAGCCGCCGGCCGCCGCGGCGCGGGAGCCCGTGGCCACGGTCTCGGCGTCCTCCCGGCCCGGCTCGCGCAGGTGCACGTGCAGGTCCACCAGCCCCGGCAGGGCCACCAGACCCGTCGCGTCCACCCGGCGCGCGTCGTCCGGCGCCTGCTCGGCCGCCTCGGCCCCGGTGGCCACCAGGGTCTCCCCCACGACCAGCAGGTCCCCCCGGCCCGCACCTGCGAGCTCTGCGCCCTGGATCAGCGTTGCGTTGCTCATGCCTGCTCTCCGTTCGTCGGGTTGAGGAGGCCGTCGAGGACGGCCATGCGCACGGCCACACCGGCGCTCACCTGGTCCAGCACCCGGGAGCGCGCGTCGTCCGCGGCCTCCGGGCTGATCTCCAGCCCCCGGTTCAGCGGTCCCGGGTGGCAGATGACCGCGTGGGCCGGCAGCGAGGCGAGCCGGTCCCGCGTCAGCCCGTAGCCGATCGTGTACTCCCGCGGGGTCGGGAAGAACCCGCCGGCCATCCGCTCGGACTGCACGCGCAGCATCATCACCGCGTCCACGGTGGGCAGCACGGCGTCGAGGTCGTGGCTCAGGGTGAAGCCCTCGGTCGCGGCCCAGGCCGCGGCACCGCTGGGCAGCAGGGTGGGGGGTGCCACGACGGTCACCCGCGCCCCGAGCACCTTGAGCGAGGCGAGGTTGGAGCGCGCCACCCGTGAGTGGGTCACGTCGCCGACGATCGCGACGTGGCGCCCCTCGAACCCGCCGAGCGCCCGCCGCAGGGTGAACGCGTCCAGCAGCGCCTGGGTCGGGTGCTCGTGGGTGCCGTCACCGGCGTTGACCACCGCCGTGCCGCGCCCGCTCTCGTCCAGCCAGCGGGCGATCTGCGCCGGGGCACCCGAGGCCGGGTGCCGCACCACCAGGGCGTCCACGCCCATGGCGGCGATGGTGGAGACCGTGTCGCGCAGCGACTCCCCCTTGCTGACCGACGAGCCCTTGGCCGCGATGTTGATCGTGTCCGCCCCCAGCCACTTGCCGGCGATCTCGAAGGAGGAGCGGGTGCGCGTGGAGTCCTCGAAGAAGAGGTTGATCACGGTCCGCCCCCGCAGGTCGTCCCGCTTCTTCACCGTCTGCCGCTGCAGGTCGAGGTGCCCCTCCGCGGCGTCCAGCAGGGCGGTGGTGCGCCCCGCGTCCAGATCGGTCGAGCTCAACAGGTGCTTCATCGGCCCTCCCCGGCCAGTCGGAGGATCTCGACGGCCTCGTGGCCGTCGGGGTCGTCCAGGCGCACCTGGACGCGTTCGTCGGCCGCGCTGGGCAGGTTCTTGCCCACGTGATCGGCCCGGATGGGCAGCTCGCGGTGACCGCGGTCCACCAGGACCGCGAGGCGGATGGCGCGGGGCCGACCGACCGCGGAGACGGCGTCCATCGCCGCCCGCACGGTGCGGCCGGTGTGGAGCACGTCGTCCACGAGCACCACGACGCGGTCGCTCACGTCCACCTCGGGCCCCGCGGCCGTCGTGGTGCGGCCGGGGCCCAGGTCGTCGCGGTGGGGTGCAGGGTCGATCGGGCCGCACGGCACCTCGACGCCCTCGATGGCGGAGATGGCGGCGGCCAGCCGGTGGGCCAGCGGGAGCCCTCGGGTGGGGATGCCGAGCAGCACGAGCTCCTCGGCGCCGTCGTTGCGCTCCAGCAGCTCGTGGGCCATGCGGCGCACGGCTCGGGTGATGTCCTGGTCGTCCAGGACGGTACGCACAGTGGGGGTGTTCCCCATCGTGACCTCCTTGGCTGCCTCACGGGACAGACCGTTAAAGGATGTCGGACGCCGCCCACTCTAGAACACCGGGCGGCGGGGGGTCGTCCCCGGTCAGACGACCGTGGCCTTCATCTGGCTGATGCGGGTCAGCAGGCCGGAGACGAACTTCGGCGAGTCGTCGGTGGACAGGTGGGAGGCCAGGTTGACCGCCTCGCTGATCGCCACCGCGTCCGGCACGTCCTCCACCCAGACGATCTCGTAGACGCCCAGGCGGAGGATCGCGCGGTCGACCGCCGGCATGCGCTCCAGCGACCACCCCTGCGACCAGGCCGCGAGGGCATCGTTGATGGGGGCCCAGTGGGCCACGACGCCCTCGACGAGGGAGACGGTGAACTCCGGCACGGGCACCTGCGGGTCGGCGGCCTCGCGGCGGGTGCCCATGAGGGCCTCGACGTTCATCCCCCGCTGCTCGGCCTCGAAGAGCAGGTCGACTGCCCGCTTGCGGGCCTTGGAGCGCGCTGCCATCAGGAGACGCGGCTGATGTACGAGCCGTCGCGGGTGTCGACCTTCACCACGGTGTCGGTCTCCAGGAAGAGCGGCACCTGGATCTCGGCGCCGGTCTCCAGCGTGGCGGGCTTGGTGCCACCGGTGGAGCGGTCCCCCTGCAGGCCGGGGTCGGTCTGCGCGATGCGGAGCTCCACGCTCGGCGGCAGCTCGATGTACAGGACCTGGCCCTCGTGCGTGGCGACCATGACCTCCTGGTTCTCGAGCATGAAGTTCGCCGCGTCGCCGACCAGGTCCGCGGGCACCGGGAGCTGCTCGTAGTCCTTGGTGTCCATGAAGATGTAGGAGTCGCCGTCGTTGTACAGGTACTGCATGTCGCGGCGGTCGACGTTCGCGGTCTCGACCTTGGTGCCCGCGTTGAAGGTCTTGTCGACGATCTTGCCCGAGAGGACGTTCTTGATCTTGGTGCGCACGAAGGCCGGCCCCTTGCCGGGCTTGACGTGCTGGAAGCTCTGGACCTGCCAGAGCTGGCCCTCCAGGTTCAGCACCATGCCGTTCTTCAGGTCGTTCGTGGTTGCCACGGGGCGCGTCCTTTGCGTGTCGGGTTGGTCGTTCGTCCGCCGGTCTGCCGGGACCCGGCACCGCCGTGCGGTGTGGGCAGTCGATCATCTTACGCAACGCGCCGGGAGGCCCGGCATGCCTGCCGCCGGCTGGTAGAACGGGCACATGTATCCTGTGAAGGCATTGGCCATCCCCGCCCTCGGACTCGCCGGCTGGGCCACCCAGAACGCGTTCCAGAAGAAGCACGCCATCCTGCGCACCTTCCCGGTGCTCGGCAACGCCCGCTTCGCCCTGGAGACGATCGGCCCCGAGCTGCGCCAGTACATCGTGGCCATGAACGACCAGGAGCGTCCCTTCACGCGCGACCAGCGGTCGTGGATCTACGCGGCGAGCAAGGAGCAGAACACCTACAAGGGCTTCGGCTCCGACAACGACATGGAGTCCGAGGAGGGCTGGGTCGTGGTCAAGCACCGCACCTTCACCCCGGAGGCCCCGCCCACCTCGCACGCGCACAAGTCCGACCCGGCGACGCTCCCCTCGGCCAAGGTGCTGGGCGGGCCGCGGGGCCGGCGCCACGCGTTCCGGCCTGAGTCCGTCGTCAACGTCTCGGCCATGAGCTACGGCTCGCTCTCCGGCTCCGCCGTCCGCGCCCTCAACCAGGGCGTGCGGATGGCCGGCGCCATGCACAACACCGGTGAGGGCGGCCTCTCCGAGCACCACCAGCAGGGTGGCGACCTGATCCTCCAGATCGGCACCGGCTACTTCGGCTGCCGCGATGAGAAGGGCCGCCTGTCGATCCCCCGCCTCGTCGAGCTCACGCAGGCCAACCCGGTCAGGGCGATCGAGATCAAGCTCTCGCAGGGGGCCAAGCCCGGCCTGGGCGGCATGCTCCCCGGGGAGAAGGTCACCGAGGAGATCGCCGCCATCCGCGGTGTGCCGGTGGGCAAGGACGTGGCCTCCCCCTCGCGCCACTCGGCCTTCCAGGACGTCGACTCGATGCTGGACGTCGTGGAGGAGATCGCGGAGGCGACCGGTCTGCCCGTGGGCATCAAGTCGGCCATCGGCGAGATGGGCATGTGGGAGGAGCTCGCCGACCGGATGATCGACCGCACCCGCGGCGTCGACTTCATCTCCGTCGACGGAGCCGAGGGCGGCACGGGCGCGGCCCCCATCCTGTTCAGCGACCACGTGGCCCTCCCCTTCCGCCTCGCGTTCGCCCGCGTCTACTCGACCTTCGCCCGGGCCGGCATCACCGACGACGTGACCTTCATCGGCGGCGGCAAGCTCGGCCTGCCCGCCAACGCGATGGTCGCCATGGCCCTGGGCGCGGACATGGTCTACGTGGCTCGCGAGGCGATGATGGCGGTCGGCTGCATCCAGGCCCAGAAGTGCCACACCGGCCACTGCCCCACCGGTGTCGCGACCCAGAACCCCTGGCTGGAGCGGGGCCTCGACGTGGAGTCCAAGGCGCTGCGCACCCGCAACTACCTGCGTGCGACGCGGGCCCAGCTGCTGCGCCTGTCGGAGGCCGTCGGCGTACCCCACCCCGGGTTCGTCACCACCGACGACCTCGAGCTGATGTCCGGCAACTACGAGGGCCGGTCGCTGCGGGAGGTCTTCGGCTACGAGCTGGGCTGGGGCGGTGTCCCCGAGGAGTCCCGCCAGGAGATCACCCGGATCATGCGCGAGCTGGTGGAGCCGGACCAGACGGACCACGTCGCCAGCGACCGCTGACACCGCCCCCGGCGTCGCCGACACGCGCCACACGCCCCTTGTGTTGCAGTTGGGTAACGACGGTCTGAACTGTGCAGGGATCCGCGGCACACGTGCCTAGGGTGTTGCTCGCCACGGTCCCGGCTGTGGCTTCACTTACTGCTACAGGAGGATCCATGGCGATCAAGCGCAACAAGTGGCTGGCCACCGCGGCCGGCGTCGCAGCCCTTTCCCTGTCCCTCAGCGCCTGCGGTGGCGGCGGTGGTTCCGAGGGTGGCGAGTCCCAGTCGGGCGGTGCCGGTGGTGGCGCTGCTGGTGGCGCCGGCGGTGACGTCATCATGGCGAACGGCACCGAGCCGCAGAACGCCCTCATCCCGGCCAACACCACCGAGACCGGTGGCGGCAAGGTGCTGGACATGGCCTTCAGCAAGCTCATCGACTACGACGCGAAGGGCGAGTCCTTCAACGACGTCGCCAAGTCGATCGAGTCCAAGGACAACAAGACCTGGACCATCAAGATCAACGGGGACCGCAAGTTCTCCGACGGCACCAAGGTGACCGCCAAGTCGTTCGTCGACGCCTGGAACTGGGGTGCCCACATCGACAACAACAACCAGGCCGCCTACTTCTTCGAGCCGATCAAGGGCTACAAGGAGGTGCACCCCGAGGAGGAGGGTGCCAAGGCCAAGGCCGAGAAGATGTCCGGCCTCGAGGTCATCGACGACACCACCTTCGAGGTGACCCTGGAGGAGCCCTACGCCGGCTTCCCGGAGCGCCTGGGCTACACCGCCTTCGCGCCGCTGCCCGAGAAGTTCTTCGACGACCCGAAGGCCTTCGGCGAAAAGCCGATCGGCAACGGCCCCTACAAGGTCGAGAAGTGGAACCACAACCAGAGCATCAAGCTGGTGAAGAACGAGCACTACGTCGGTGAGCACAAGCCGAAGAACGGCGGTGTCGAGCTGACCATCTACCAGAAGCCGGAGCCGGCCTACACGGACCTCCAGGCGGGCAAGCTGGACGTGCTCGACCAGATCCCGGAGACCTCGATGGCCACCTACGAGCAGGACCTGGGTGACCGCGCCATCAACCAGGAGGTTGGCGTCTTCCAGTCGTTCTCCTTCCCGATGTACGCCGACGCCCCGTACGCCGGCGACAGCGAGGACGCCAAGAAGATCCGCAAGGCCATCTCGATGTCCATCGACCGCGAGGGCATCACCGAGAAGATCTTCCACGGCACCCGCACCCCGGCGAAGGACTTCTCCTCGCCGGTGGTCCAGGGCTACGACGACAGCATCTGCGGCGAGCTCTGCGAGCACGACGACGAGAAGGCCAAGAAGCTGCTCGAGGAGGCCGGTGGCTGGAAGGGCGAGCCCCTGACCATCGCCTACAACTCCGACGGCGGTCACCAGTCCTGGGTCGACGCGGTCTGCGGTGAGATCACCAACGGCCTCGGCATCGAGTGCAAGGGCAAGGCCTACCCGGCCTTCAAGGCGCTGCGTGACGACGTCTCCGGCGGCAAGATGAAGGGCGCCTTCCGCACCGGCTGGCAGATGGACTACCCGGCCCTGGAGAACTTCCTGACGCCGCTCTACAAGACCGGCGCCTCCTCCAACGACGGCAAGTACTCCAACAAGGAGTTCGACAAGCTCCTCGAGGAGGGCGACGCCGCGAAGGACGAGAAGGCCTCGATGAAGAAGTACAAGGAGGCCGAGAAGGTCCTCATCGAGGACGCCCCGGTCATCCCGCTCTGGTACTCCAACGCCAACGGTGGCCACTCGGAGAACGTCAAGAACGTCGAGTTCGACGTCTTCGGCGTGCCGCAGTTCGCCAAGATCGAGAAGGGCTGATCCACCGGATCATGACCCGCGCGGACTGACGGTCCACGTGGCACAGACGTGGGGGACCCGAAAGGGTCCCCCACACTCGTGGCCGGGCGTGTCCTGTGACCCACGCCTCATCACCCTGTACTGTGCCGACGTTGCACGACCGTCGGACTCGCTCGCGGGCCGACTCCCTGCCCCGTGCACCCGACCCCATTCGAGGAGAAGTTGTGGGTACCTATGTGCTCCGGCGATTGCTCCAGATGATCCCCGTGTTCATCCTGGCGACATTGCTGCTGTACGCCATGGTCTATGGCCTTCCTGGCGACGCCGCTGCTGCCATGTGTGGCGAACGCGGCTGTGACCCGGCGTTCATCGAGAAGTTCAACGAGGAACACCACCTCGACGAGCCGCTGCTCGTGCAGTACGGCTACTACCTCCAGGGCATCCTGACCCTGGACTTCGGCGAGACCTTCACCGGCCGTCCCGTGCTGGACGTCATGAAGGAGACCTTCCCGGTCACCATCCGCATGGCCATGATCGCGTGGCTGCTGGAGATCCTGATCGGCATCCCGATCGGCCTCATCGCGGGCCTGAAGCGCGGCACCTTCCTGGACACCGCCGCCCTGCTGCTGACCCTGCTGGTGATCTCGATCCCCGTGTTCGTCATCGGCTACCTCGCGCAGTTCTTCCTCGGCCTGAAGTGGGGCATCTTCAGCCCCACCGTCGGCAGCGACGCCTCTTGGCAGAACCTCCTGCTCCCCGGCGCCGTGCTGGCCGCCATGTCCGTCGCGTACATCACCCGCCTGATGCGCACCTCCATCGTGGAGAACAAGAGCTCGGACTACGTGAAGACCGCCCTGTCCAAGGGCCTGCCCAAGCACCGGATCATCGGCGTGCACCTGCTGCGCAACTCGCTGATCCCCGTGGTGACCTTTCTCGGTACCGACCTGGGCGCGCTGATGGGCGGCGCCATCGTCACCGAGGGCATCTTCAACGTGCCGGGCGTCGGCAACCAGATCTACCGCGCGATCATCGCCGGAGAGAACGCCACCGTCGTCTCCTTCGTGACGGTGCTGATCTTCGTCTACCTCATCGCCAACCTGATCGTGGACCTGCTCTACGCCGTTCTCGACCCGAGGATCCGCCTTGACTGACCACACCCGACACGAGACCGAGCTCGAGGAGAGCACCTTCGACCTCGAGCACGAGAGCCCCAGCAGCGCCGACGGCGACCGGCTCTCGGCCGACCCGGACCAGAACGCGGTCGCTGGCAAGAAGGGTGTCGCCGACGAGAACGCGCGCGTCGGCAAGCCACGCAGCCTGGCGCAGGACGCCATGCGCGACCTCATCCGCAACCCGATGTTCGTCATCAGCTCGCTGATGATCCTCGTGCTCGCCGCGATGGCGCTGTTCCCCACGCTGTTCACGAGCGTGGACCCGCAGGCGCAGGACATCCTGAGCTCCCTGGAGAAGGGCCAGCCGGGTCACCCGCTGGGCTTCGACCAGCAGGGCCACGACATCTTCTCCCGCGTGGTCCACGGTGCGCGTGCGTCGATCATGGTCGGCGTGCTGACCACCCTCGGCGTCGTCCTGGTCGGTGGCGCCATCGGTGCGATCGCCGGCTACTTCGGTGGCTGGGTGGACGCGATCCTGTCGCGCATCCTGGACACCTTCCTGGCCATCCCGCTGATCCTGGCCGGCATCGTCGTGATGTCGATGGTCGAGCACATCGACCTGCCTGGACTGGGCTGGATGGGCCGCAACGTACCGACCGTCTCGATGATGCTCATCATCTTCGGATGGACCTCCGTCGCCCGCATCATGCGCGGCTCGGTGCTCCAGGCCAAGCAGTCCGACTACGTGACCGCCGCCCGCTCCATGGGCGCGAGCACCGGCCGGATCATCATGAACCACATCATCCCGAACGCCATCGCGCCGGTGATCGTCATCGCGACCATCTCGCTGGGCATGTTCATCGTCGCCGAGGCGACGCTGAGCTACCTGGGCATCGGGCTGGACACCGAGCAGGTCGTGTCCTGGGGTGGCGACATCTCCGTGGCCCAGAACCTGCTGCAGACCAACCCGCAGGTCATGTTCTGGCCGTCGCTGGCCCTGTCGGTCTGCGTGCTCAGCTTCATGCTGCTGGGTGACGCCGTCCGTGACGCCCTCGACCCGAAGCTGCGATGAGGAGAGACGACATGACCGACACGAATCGCACGGACCGTCCGGCGGCCGTCCGCGACGTGAGCGACCGCGCCCAGCGGGGCGAGGTGCTGCTCGAGGTCGACGACCTCCACGTCGAGTTCAAGACCAAGGCCGGCATCGCCCACGCCGTCAACGGCGTGAACTACACGCTGCGCGCCGGTGAGACCCTCGCGGTGCTCGGTGAGTCCGGTTCCGGCAAGTCCGTGACCGCACAGGCCGTCATGGGCATCCTGGACACTCCCCCGGGCAAGATCACCGCTGGTCAGGTCCGCTTCCGCGGCAAGGACCTCCTGGCCATGAAGGAGTCCGAGCGCCGGCTGTACCGCGGCGAGAAGCTCTCGATGATCTTCCAGGACTCCCTCTCGGCCCTGAACCCGGTGTATCCGGTGGGTGCGCAGATCGCGGAGATGTTCCGCGTGCACCGCAAGACGGGCAAGAAGGAGGCGACGGAGCGCGCCATCGAGCTGATGGACCGCGTGCGCATCCCCGCCGCCCGGGAGCGCGTGGGTGACTACCCGCACCAGTTCTCCGGCGGTATGCGCCAGCGCATCATGATCGCGATGGCGATCGCCCTGGACCCCCACGTGCTCATCGCCGACGAGCCCACCACCGCCCTGGACGTGACCGTCCAGGCCCAGGTGATGGAGCTGCTGGCCGAGCTCCAGCAGGAGATGAACATGGGACTCATCCTGATCACGCACGACCTCGGTGTGGTCGCGGACGTCGCCGACCAGATCGCGGTCATGTACGCCGGTCGCATCGTGGAGCAGGCCCCTGCTCGGGAGCTCTACCGTGCGCCGGCCCACCCGTACACCGAGCGGCTGCTGGCCTCGATCCCCCGCGTGGACCAGAAGGGCCAGAAGCTCACCGCCATCGAGGGGATCCCCCCGATGCTCACGAACATCCCGCAGGGCTGTGCCTTCAACCCGCGGTGCCCGAACGCGCAGGACGCCTGCCGCACGGACCGCCCGGCGCTGGAGCAGTTCGCCCCGGAGCGCGCCTCGGCGTGCCACTTCTGGAAGGAGACGCTCGATGGGAGCCAGCGTGCTGCGATCTGACGACGAGGAGCGCCGCGACGGCCAGGTCCCCGCGACCGCCTCCGACGCCGCCCCCCGTCACCGGGACACCGGTGTGAAGGGTGCGACGGCCGAGGAGGTCGCCCGTGACCACTCCGTCGAGAACCCGAACAACCCCGGGGCCCCGTCCCGGGCGATGGACCTCGACGTGGACGAGATCGTCTCGGCCGGTGTCAGCCCCGAGCGGCGCGGTGAGACCCCGGTCATCAGCGGTCGCGGTCTGAAGCGGCACTACCCGCTGACCAGGGGTGTCTTCAAGCGCACCTACGGCCACGTGCGGGCCGTCGACGGCGTGGACTTCGACCTGTACCGCGGCGAGACGCTCGGCGTGGTGGGTGAGTCCGGCTGCGGCAAGTCGACGCTGGGCCGTCTGATCATGTCCCTGGAGAAGCCCACCGACGGCCAGCTCTTCTACAAGGGTCGGGACGTGGCGGACTTCAACGCCTCGGAGTTCCGCGACATGCGGCGCAACGTGCAGATGGTGCTGCAGGACCCGTACACCTCGCTGAACCCGCGCATGACGGTCGGCGACATCATCGGGGAGCCGTTCAAGATCCACAAGGACGTGCTGGACCGCAGCAAGCGGACCGCGCGCGTCAAGGAGCTCATCGAGCTGGTGGGCCTGAACCCCGAGCACATCAACCGCTACCCGCACCAGTTCTCCGGCGGTCAGCGTCAGCGCATCGGCATCGCCCGCGGCCTGGCCCTGAACCCGGAGGTGATCGTCTGCGACGAGCCGGTCTCGGCGCTCGACGTGTCGGTGCAGGCGCAGGTCGTGAACCTGATGGAGGACCTCCAGAACGAGCTGGGGCTGTCCTACATCTTCGTGGCCCACGACCTGTCCGTGGTGCGCCACATCTCCGACCGCGTGGCCGTGATGTACCTCGGTCGCATGGTGGAGCTGGGCAACGAGGACCAGATCTACTCGCGCCCGGTGCACCCGTACACCCAGGCCCTGCTGTCCGCCGTGCCGGTGCCGGACCCCGAACTGCGTGGCAAGCGCGACCAGATCCGGCTGGAGGGTGACGTGCCGTCGCCGGCGAACCCGCCGTCGGGCTGCCGCTTCCGCACCCGCTGCTGGAAGGCCGTGGAGCTGTGCGCCACGAGCGACCCGCAGCTGGAGGTGCGCGAGGGCACCGACCACCCGAGCCGGTGCATCTTCTCCGAGGAGCGTCAGGTGATCGAGGCCGTGCGCTGACGCCTCGCTCCCCCACGACCGCTGAGGGCGGGCCCGGTGTTCCGGGCCCGCCCTCAGCGGTTCTGCTGGGTGTGCACCGTCCGGGTGCGCGCCGTCGTCGGCCTCAGCCGGTCACGGCCTCCCAGGCGGCGCGCAGGGAGTCCTCCGACGGGGTGGCGAGCGTGGTCGGGCAGCAGATCTCCTCGAGCACCACGAAGCGCAGCGCCCCGTCACGGGCCTTCTTGTCCCCTGCCATGGCGGCCCGGACCTCCTCCCAGGACGCGTCCCCCTCGTAGCGGGTCGGCAGACCCACGGCCCGGAGCAGCTCCCGCACCTCGTCGGTGCCCGGCCACAGCCCGTGCTCCTCCCCCAGTGCCGTCGCGAACACCATGCCGATGGCCACCGCGTCGCCGTGGCGCATCCGGTAGCCCTCGACCTTCTCCAGGGCGTGGCCCAGGGTGTGACCGAAGTTGAGGAACTCCCGCACCCCGGCCTCGCGGGTGTCCGCCGCCACGGCACGGGCCTTCACCGACAGTGCCCGGTGGACGAGCTCGGCGAGGAAGGGCCAGCTCCGGGGGTCGTCCGAGATCCCGGCTCCCTCACCAACGCGCGCCAGGACGTCCCGGCCGCCGTCCACGTCGCCTGCGTCGATGTACCCGCTCTTGATCACCTCGGCCAGGCCGGCGCGCACGTCCTCGACGGGCAGGCCGGCCAGCAGGTCCAGGTCCGCCACCACGGCCCGGGGCTGGTGGAAGGCGCCGACCAGGTTCTTGCCCGCGGCGGTGTTGATGCCGGTCTTCCCACCCACCGAGGCGTCCACCATCGCCAGCAGGGTGGTTGGGACGTGGACCACGTCGATGCCACGCATCCAGGTGGCGGCCGCGAAGCCCGTCACGTCGGTGGCCGCTCCCCCGCCGACGGCCACGAGCAGGCCGCCCCGGTCCAGGCCGGCTGCGGCGCACGCCTCCCAGATGCCCGCGACGCCGTCGAGCTGCTTGCCCGCCTCGGCGGCCTCGATACCGTGGACGTGCACCCGGATCCCAGCGCCCTCCAGGGCGCGGTGGACGCGCTCGGTGGCCGCCTCCAGGCCGGGCTGGTGCACCACGAGGGCGCTCGGCGGAACGGCACCGGTGGCCGGCAGCAGCAGGCCGAGGTCGTCGAGGACCCCGTGGCCGATCGAGACGGGGTACGCCCCGCTGCCCTCGCTGGTGGTGACTGCCACGCGCAGCCCGCTGCGCGGACCCGTCGGCCAGCGCCGGGCATCGGGGAGCTCGGCCACGTGCTCGGCCACGACGCGGGCCACCTCGTGCGGAGGCCGCCCGGTGGTGTCCACCACCTCCGTGGCCAGCTCGGCGTAGGTCGACTCCCGCGCCGCCGCGAGCTCCCGCCAGCGGGCCAGGGCGTCGTCCCCGGCGAGCAGGGGCCGGTCGCCCCCGGCCAGGCGCTCGGCCACGGTCGTCTCGTCGACCTGCAGCCACACAACATGGCCCCCGTCCGCGGCGAACTCCCGCAGCGCCCCGGCCACCCGGGGGGTCATGACCGCCCCTCCGCCCAGGGCCACCACCCGTCCGAGGTCCACGGGCAGGTCCGTGCCGCGCAGCGCGTCGGCCACCGCGTCGGCCTCGAGCTCACGGAAGGCGGCCTCCCCACGGGTGGCGAACAGCTCCGCCACGGTGCACCCGGCCCGCTCCTCCACGAGGGCGTCGGTGTCCACCAGGGCCGCTGACGCGTCGCCCGCCAGGAGCGCGCCGACGGTCGACTTGCCGCTGCCAGGCGCCCCGATGAGCGCGACCGCCGCCGGTAAGGGCTGCAGCGAGGAGCTCACGCGGTGCCGCCCGTCGTCGCGATGCGCTGGCGGTAGTGCGCCAGCGCCGCGAGGGTGTCCTCGACGTGGTCGCCACCGAACTTCTCCAGCAGGGCGCGGGCCAGGACCAGGCACACCTCCGCCTCCGCGACCACACCGGCCGCCGGGACGGCGCAGACGTCCGAACGCTGGTGGTGGGCCGTCGCGGCCTCACCGGTGGCGGTGTCCACGGTGCGCAGGGCGCGGGGCACGGTGCTGATCGGCTTCATGGCCGCCCGCACGCGCAGCAGCTCCCCGGTGCTCATGCCGCCCTCGACGCCACCGGACCGGTTGGTGAGGCGGCGGACGCCACCGTCCTGCCACTCCATCTCGTCGTGGGCGCCGGACCCGGGGCGATCGGCCCCGAGGAACCCGTCCCCGAGCTCCAGGCCCTTGATCGCCTGGATGGACATCAGTGCCCTCGCAAGCTGGGCGTCGAGGCGGCGGTCACCGTGCACGTGCGAGCCGAGACCCGGCGGCAGGCCCACCGCCACGACCTCGACGACCCCACCGAGGGTGTCCGCGTCCGCCTTCGCGGCGTCGACGGCCTCCACCATCCGAGCGGCGGTCTCCCCGTGGGCGCAGCGCACCGGGTCGGCGTCCACCCGCTCGCGCCCGGTCGGTGTGGCGAGCTCCTCGCGTGCCGCCACGTCCAGCGCGTCGGCGGGCAGGTGCACACCGCCGAGGGCGACGACGTGGCTGCCCACCTCGATGTCGGCGGTCGCCAGCAGTCGACGGGCGACCTCACCGAGCGCCACGCGGGCTGCGGTCTCCCGGGCACTGGCCCGCTCCAGCACCGGCCGGGACTCCTCCAGCCCGTACTTCTGCATGCCCGCCAGGTCCGCGTGCCCGGGCCGGGGCCGGGTGAGCGGCTTGTTGCGGGCGACCTCACGGGTGTCCCCCCGCCCGGCGTCGACCTGCAGGTCCTCGGGCGCCACGGGATCGGCCGACATGACCTTCTCCCACTTCGGCCACTCGGTGTTGTCGATGCGGACGGCCACCGGGGACCCCATGGTCACGCCGTGGCGGACGCCACCCAAGAGGGAGACCCGGTCGGCCTCGAAGGACATGCGCGCCCCGCGGCCGTGTCCCAGCCGGCGCCGGGCCAGCGCACCGGCCAGGTCGTCGGTGGTCACCCCCACGCCGGCAGGCATTCCCTCGAGGACGCCCGTCAGGGCCTCACCGTGCGACTCTCCGGCCGTCAACCACCTCAGCATGGTCACACCCTATGCAGCGCGCGCAGCGACTCCGGCAGGCCCGCCGCGGTGCCCTGCACCGTGGGGCGCCGACCGGTCATGAGCTCCACCTGGTCGACGGCCTGCTCCACCAGCATGTGGAGCCCGCTCACGACGTGGCCACCAGCATCCGACACGGCGGTCGCCCACGGGTGGGGCCAGTCCGCGTACAGCGCGTCGACCCAGACCAGATCGCGTGCTGATCCGGCCTCGTCCGCGCCGGTCCACGATGGGGTCGGCAGCTGCTCCCACCACCCGACCGGCAGGGTGCTCAGGACCAGATGTCTCCCGCTGACCACCTCCGCGAGCTGGTCCAGGCCGAGCACCGTCACGGTCATGCCGAGCTCCTCGGCGAGCTGCAGGAAGGCCGGGCGGGGCTCAGAGCGGACGACGAGGCTCAGCGACCGCACCCCGCAGGCGTGCAGGGCCAGCAACGCCGAGCGCCCCGTGGCCCCCGAGCCCAGCAGCACGACCTCCGGCACCTCGTCCTCGCCACCGGTGACATCCCCCTCGCGCGCGGGAACCGCCCGCCGCACCACCCGTGCCAGGGCCGGGACGTCGGTGTTGTCCGCCTGCCAGCCCCCGGGGCGCAGCACGAGCGTGTTCGCCCCGGCCGCGAGGCGCGCCGTCCGTGAGGTGCCGGCCTGGGCATCGCCCAGCGCGAGAGCCTCCTCCTTGAGCGGCATCGTCACCGAGAAGCCGGTCACGCCGCGCTCGGCGTACAGCTCCTCGACGACGTCCCGCAGGCCACCCGCGGGCACGTCCACCCGCTCGTAGGACCCGTCCTGCAGCCCGAGCTCGCGCCACGCCGCCCGGTGCAGCACCGGGGACAGCGAGTGGGCGACGGGGTGCCCCAGCACCACTGCATGGGGTGCCACCTCGGCCGGGGAACCGGTCAGCACTGGCCCTCGTTCTGCTGGCACCACCGGTTGAACATGCCCACGTAGCGCTGGTGCTCGGTGAAGGTGCGGGAGAACTTCGTCTCCCCCGTCACCGGGTTGACCGTCACGAAGTACAGGTAGTCGGTGTCGTCGGGGTCGTTCGCCGCCTGGATCGCCGCGCGTCCGGGGCTGTTGATCGGTCCCGGGGGCAGGCCCTTGTGCACGTAGGTGTTGTAGGGGTCCTTGCTCTCGCGCTGCTCCTTGGTGGTGCCGGCACGGCCACGCTCCTGGTGCACGAAGTGCACGGTCGAGTCCATGCCCAGCTCCATGTCCTGGTCCAGCCGGTTGAGCACCACCGAGGAGACCTTGCCGCGGTCGGCCTGACCGGAACTCTCCCCCTCGACGATGGAGGCGACGGTCAGGGTGCGCTCCCACTCCTTGCGGGGCACCTCCTCGCGCTCCAGCTCCTTGGTGGTCTGCTCGACCATCTTGCGCACCTGGGTGCGCGCGTCGTCGTCGACGTCGAAGTTGTAGGTCGACGGGAACAGCCAGCCCTCGAGCTCGCCGCCGGCCTCCTTCGGCAGCCCCACGTCCTGCGGCTCCAGGGCGTCGTAGTCCTTCCGCGGCTCTCCTGTCTCCTTCGCGAGACGGTCGAAGGTCTCCGACACCCACTGGCCCTCGGGCACGGTCACCTTGTCCACGCGCAGGTTGCGGTCGTCCAGCAGTCCCTCGATCGCCGAGACCGAGCTCATCCGCTCCTTGAGCACGTAGGTGCCCGGCTGGAGTCGCTCGATGCGGGGCTCCAGGCGTGCCAGCTCGTTGAAGGCCTCCGCCGAGGCGACGACCCCGTTCTCCTCCAGGATCTTGCCGACGGCGTAGCCGCTGGACCCTTCGGGGACCTTCACGGTCTTCTCGCCCTCGCCCTCCCCCTCGTAGTCGGGATGGCTGCCGAGCTCCGGCAGGGCGATGGCCGAGAGCACCGGCGAGAGCGTGTCCCAGGTGAGCGCCGATCCCACTCCGGTCAGGGCCAGGGCACCGGCCACAACGGCGGCCACCCGCCCCCGCGGGGGCGGTGCGGGGGCCCTGCGTGGGAGCCTCGAGGGACCGGACCGTGCCACGCGCCCTGCCCCGGAGTTCGTCGTCTCGTTCATGCGTCCTGTCCCTTGCGTCGACGGGGCTTGCGCCCAGGGACGAGCTCGCCGACGGCACTGCCGCGTCGCCACCCGTCCAGGGCCCCCTGCAGGATCTCCACGGCCGCGGCCTGGTCGATGCGGCTGCGCTGCTCGCGTGCCCGCACCCCAGAGGCGCGCATGCCCCGGGCGGCCGAGACGGTGCTCATGCGCTCGTCCACCAGCCACACCCGCACCTGAGGACCGAGGGCCGCGGCGAGCCGCCGGGCCCACGAGCGGGCCTCGGCGGCGGAGGTGCTCTCGTGCCCGTCCAGATGGCGAGGGAGCCCCACCACGACGCCGGTGGACGCCGGCGTGTCGCGCACCAGCTCGACGACCCGTTCCGGGGCCGCGCCGTCCTCGGTGACGGCCACCGTCTCGACCGGCGTCGCAAGCACCCCGTCGGGGTCGCTGCGGGCGACCCCGACCCGGGCCAGGCCGACGTCGACGCCCCACACCACGCCGGGCAGGGGGCTCGGGTCGGTCGCCACGGCGCCGGAGAGGGGAGTCGTCACGCGTGCTCCCGCGGTCAGGCCGAGGCGACCGCGTCGCGCACGGCGGCCAGCGCCTCGGCGGCCTTGGCGTTGTCCTGGCCACCACCCTGCGCGAGGTCGTCCTTGCCGCCGCCACCACCGCCGAGGGCGGAGGCCGCGGCCTTCACCAGGGCACCGGCCTTCACACCGGCACCGCGGGCCGCCTCGTTGGTCGCCACGACGACCACCGGCTTCTCCCCCGCGGTCGAGACCAGGGCGACCGTCGCGGCGGTGTCACCGAACTTCCCGCGCACGTCCTGGGCGATGCCGCGGAGCTCGCCGCCGTCGACGCCCGCGAGCTCGGCCAGCACCAGCTGCACGCCACCGACCTGCTCGGCGGTGTCGGCCAGCCCGGCCGTCGCCCCCTTGGCCTGCTCGCGCTTCATCTGCTGGATCTCACGCTCGGCCTCCTTGAGGCGCGTGACGAGCTGGCCCACGCGGTCCTTGAGCTCGGTGGGCTGCACGCCGGCGATGGAGCTGAGCTCGGCCACCAGCGCACGCTCGGTCGCCAGGTGGCGCAGCGCGTTGACCCCCACGAAGGCCTCCAGGCGTCGCACACCCGAGCCGACGGAGGACTCACCGGTCAGCGTCAGCGCACCGATCTGGCTGGAGTGCTGCACGTGGGTGCCACCGCAGAGCTCGCGCGACCACGGGCCGCCGATCTCGATGACGCGCACGTCCTCGTCGTAGGTCTCGCCGAACAGTGCGAGCGCGCCCCACTCCCGGGCCTCCGGCAGCGGCATCCAGTGGGCGCTGACCGGCAGGTCGTCGCGCACCGCGAGGTTCGCGACCTCCTCGAGCTCGCTGCGGGTGGCGGCGTCCAGCGCCTTGTTCCAGGCGAAGTCGAGGCGCAGGTAGCCGGGCTTGTTGTAGGAGCCGGACTGCAGGGCCGATGGGCCGAGGACCTGTCGCAGCGCCGCGTGCACCACGTGCGTGCCCGAGTGGGCCTGAGCGGCCTCCAGGCGCCAGGTGGGGTCCACCTCGGTGCGGGCGTCCGCGCCCTCGGTCACCTCGCCGGAGAGCACCTTCACCGTGTGGGCGACCAGTCCCTTCACCGGGCGCTGCACGTCGGTCACCTGCAGGCGCGCCCCGTCCAGGGTGATGACACCGGAGTCGGCGATCTGGCCACCGGACTCGGCGTAGAAGCTCGTGGTGTCCAGCACCACCTGACCGGTCTGCCCCTCGGACAGCCCCTGCACGCGCTCACCCTCGCGCACCAGGCCGAGCACGCGCCCGTCCGTGGCGAGCGTGTCGTAGGCCTTCCAGACGGTGGCACCCAGCTCACGCAGCCCGCGCCACACCGCGGTGTTCGCGTGCCCGGACTTCTTCGCCTTGGCATCGGCCTTGGCGCGGGCCCGCTGCTCGGCCATCAGGCCGCGGAAGCCCTCCTCGTCCACGGTCAGCCCCTGCTCGGAGGCCATCTCCAGCGTCAGGTCGATCGGGAAGCCGTAGGTGTCGTGCAGGGCGAAGGCCTTGTCCCCGGGGAAGACCTGCTGCCCCGCGCCCTTCGTCTCCCGGGCGGCCGCGTCGAAGATGTTCGTGCCCGCCTCCAGCGTGCGGCGGAAGGCCTCCTCCTCCGCGTAGGCGATGCGGGTGATGCGCTCGAAGTCGGTGCGCAGCTCCGGGTAGGACTTGCTCATCTGCTCCATGGAGACCGGCAGCAGTTCCGGCAGGCAGGCCTCCTGCACTCCCAGCAGGCGCATGGAGCGCACCGCACGGCGCAGCAGGCGGCGCAGCACGTAGCCACGCCCCTCGTTGCCCGGGGTCACGCCGTCGCCGATCAGCATCAGCGAGGAGCGCACGTGGTCGGCCACCACGCGGAAGCGCACGTCGTCGCCCTCGTCGGCGCCGTACTCCCGCCCGGCCAGCTCCTCGGCGCGCTCGATGACGGGGTACACCTCGTCGATCTCGTACAGGTTGTCCACGCCCTGCAGCAGGTAGGCCACGCGCTCCAGGCCCATGCCGGTGTCGATGTTCTTGGCCGGCAGCGGCTCCACCACGCGGAACTCGGCCTTGGATCGGACGTCGGTGATCATCTCGGTCTGGAACACCAGGTTCCAGATCTCCAGGAAACGGTCCTCGTCGGCCTCCGGGCCGCCGTCGGCGCCGTACTCCGGGCCGCGGTCGATGTAGATCTCCGAGCACGGGCCACCGGGGCCCTCGACGCCCATGTGCCAGTAGTTGTCGTCCAGCCCACGACCCTGGATGCGCTCACGGGGGACGCCCACGGCCAGCCAGTGCTCGATCGCCTCGGTGTCGCCCTCCGGGTAGTCCGGGTGGTACCCGGCGCCGAGCACCGTGACCCACACCTTCTCCGGGTCGAAGCCGAAGTAGCCCTCCTGCTGCGAGCCGGTGACGAGCTTCCAGGCCAGCTCGATGGCCCGCTTCTTGAAGTAGCCGCCGAAGGAGAAGTTGCCGTTCATCTGGAAGAAGGTGCCGTGACGGGTGGTCTTGCCGACCTCCTCGATGTCACCGGTGCGCACGCACTTCTGCACGCTCGTGGCGCGCTCCCACGGAGGCGTCTGCTGCCCCAGGAAGTACGGCTTGAAGGGCACCATGCCGGCGTTCACGAAGAGCAGGTTCGGGTCGTCGAGGATCAACGGCGCGCTGGGCACCACGGTGTGGCCCTCGCCCTCGAAGTAGGCAAGCCACCGGCGGCGGATCTCAGCGGTTTCCATCGCAACTCCTGATGATGTGGACGATCCTGGGGCGGCGTCGCGGGGACGCCTCGACGTCCACGGGCCGGGCCCGGGGACACACCTGCACCGTCGACCGGCACGGTCGACGGTGCAGCGTATCGCGGACACCTCCACGCACCGCGGCGACGCCCGGGCCACAGCCCCTCGAACCGGGGGGACGACCCGGCCCCGGTCAGTCCCCGCCGACCCACACGGTGGTCAGGTCCGGTGTGCCGCGCACCGGGTCGATCCGCACCTCGTGGACCTCGGTGCCGAAGGCGGCGGTCACCTGCTGCTGGTCGACCGGCAGGGCCGGCAGGTGGTGGTCGCGGAGCCGGCGGTCGAACCGGGCCCACTCCTCGGCCTGCTCCTCCATCGGGAGCTCCTGGATGCGGTCCATCTCCTCGTCCAGACCCTCCGAGGCCAGGTGCCCCACCGAGTCACGCTCCTCCCGGGCCCCGCTGTCGAACAGACGCGGGTAGACCGCGTCACCGCCGGGCCAGTCGGGGCACCACTGGGAGGGCCCCAGCAGCAGGTTCGCCTCGGCGTCGTGGGCGGTCGTGAACTCCTCCAGCCGGTCTGCCGGGACCCCGATCGTGCGGACGGTGAAGCCGGCGGCCTCGAGCGCCTCGCGCCTGGCCTCGTTGACCTCGTCGGCTCCCTCGCGGTCGTGGGCGTAGTACCAGGACAGCTCGAACCCCCGCTGCCCCACGGCGTCCAGCATCCCGCGAGCGGTCTCGGGGGTCCCCGGCCCCTGACCGGGCAGCAGCGGTGAGGACTCGGGGTCGAAGCCGGGGGCGGAGTCCCTCAGGTAGCTCGTCGCCGGTCGAGCGGTCCGCTCCGAGGTACCCCGGGCCGCGCGCTCCTGGTTGTACGGCCAGGCCACCGCGATGGCACGCCGCACCTCGATGGGGATGGTGCGCGTGTCCATGGAGACGAACGAGACGCACGGCCCGGGCCCGGTGACGAGTCGGTCCTCCTCGTCGCGGAGCTCCTCCGGGACGCCGTCGGCGAGTCCGTCGTGGTACAGCGCCGTCCGGTCGTCACCCTCGCTCCGGCCGACGCGGCCGGCCAGGTCCTCGGGATCGCCGCCGAACTCGAACTCGATCGTGTCCGGGTACTGGTGGCGCCCCGGGTCCGTCGTGGGGTCCCACTGGTCGTTCTTCTCCAGCACCAGCCGCTTGCGCTTGTCGAAGTACTTGAACTCGTACGGGCCCGTCGCCATCGGGTTGGGCCCGTACCGCTCACGGGTGTCCTTGTCCTGGGGTACGGGCGACATCTGCGTGGTGGCGGCGAAGTGGGGCAGCGACGGCCACGGGCGGTCCAGGTGGATCTCCAGGGTGCGGTCGTCCACGACCTCGACCCCGGCGAAGTCTCCGCCGTCCTCGAACGGACCGTCGTAGGAGTCCCCGCCCTCGAGGAACTCACGCTGGTGGGTCGGCTCGCCGGGCAGCTCGTCACCGACGAAGGAGCGCTTGATGCCGTAGGCCACGTCCTCGGCCGTCACGTCCGAGCCGTCCTCGTAGCGCAGGTCGTCCTTCAACGTGAACGTCCAGGTGAGGCCGTCCTCGGACACGGTGCCGAGGTCGGTGGCGAGGTCCGGCACCAGCTCGGAGGTCCCGTCGGGGGTCGTCCGGTACTGGGTCAGCCGCCGCACCGTGAGGTCCAGGATCGCGTCCAGGCCCGGCTCGTGCTGGCCGGAGGGATCGAAGGTGCTCGGCCGGGCGGTGCTCAGGACGTGCAGCGTGCCACCGGGCTCCGCGCCCTCGACGTCCGGGGCGGGGCCCTGTGCCTCGGGGTCGAGCCCCTCGGGCGTCGGGTCCGGCTCCTCCGTGGGGTCCGACTCCTGACCGTCCGGTGCCGAGCGCCCGGAGTCGCTGCTCCCCGATCCGGACGGACCAGTTCCGGACGGCCCGGTCCCGGTCGCTCCGTCGGAGGACGCGCCCGTCGGGTCCGGCGAACCCGTGGGGTCCTCGGTTGCACTCCCCCTCGGCGACGCCCCGCCGGTCGGGTCCTCCGCCGAGCTCGAGGTGGGTGCCGCACGGTCGGAGGTCGGTGCCGAGCTCGACCCCGGGTCCCGAGGCTCCTCGCCGCCGTCGCAGGCCGCGACGGAGACCGCGCACACGGCCACGATCGCGGTGAGTCCCGCACGTCGCATGACACGTCTCCTTCCGGCGCCGAAAGGTCCATCATGCGGACCCCGGGCCCCGGGCGCCACCCGAGAACGCGTGTCGTGCGCCTCCCCGCCACCCGCTCGGGCCACGGGGGCTCAGCCGGAACGGCGCCCCAACCGCGCACGCAGGCGGTTCCACCGCTCGGCGAGCGTCCCCTCGAAGCCACGACCGGACGGCTCGTAGTACCGGGCGTCCGCGAGGTCCTCGGGCAGGTACTGCTGGGCGGCAACCCCGTCCTGTGCGTCGTGGGCGTACTGGTAGCCGACGCCGTGCCCGAGCTGTTCCGCACCGCGGTAGTGCCCGTCCCGCAGGTGGGCCGGGACGCTGCGCCCCCTCCCCGCCCGCACGTCGGCCAGGGCGGCGTCGACGCCTCGGTAGACCGCGTTAGAGGGCGGCGCCATGGCGACGTGGACGACGGCCTGCGCCAGCACGATCCGTGCCTCGGGCATGCCGATCTGCGCGACCGCGTGCATCGCGGCCACGGCCGTCTGCAGCGCCGAGGGGTCGGCCATCCCGACGTCCTCGCTGGCAGCGATGACCACCCGCCGCGCGATGAAGCGGGGGTCCTCCCCCGCCTCGATCTGCCGGGCGAGGTAGTGCAGGGCGGCGTCGACGTCGGAGCCGCGCATGGACTTGATGAAGGCGCTGGTGACGTCGTAGTGCTGGTCGCCGTCGCGGTCGTAGCCGACCACCGCCTGGTCCAGGGCCTGCTCCACGTGACCGGCGGTGACCAGCACGGCCTCGTCCTGCCCATCGGTGCCCGGTGGGAGGGCGGACTCCGCCGCACCGGCCGCCGCCTCCAGCGTGGTGAGCGCACGCCGCCCGTCACCCCCGGCGAGGCGGACCACCGCGTCGCGGGCGGCGTCCTCCAGCGTGAAGTGCCCGGCCAGGCCGCGCTCGTCGGCGACGGCGCGGTCCAGCAAGGTGCGCACGTCCTCGTCGTCCAGGCTGGTGAGCCGCACCAGGATCGAGCGGCTGAGCAGCGGGGTGACGACCGTGAAGCTGGGGTTCTCGGTGGTGGCCGCCACGAGGATGACCGTCCGGTCCTCCACCCCGGGCAGGAGGGCGTCCTGCTGCGCCTTGGTGAACCGGTGGATCTCGTCCAGGAACAGCACCGTCTGGCGCCCGTACATCGCCTTCTCACGGCGGGCGGAGTCCATCACCGCCCGCACGTCCTTGACCCCGGCCGTGACCGCGGACAGCTGGACGAAGGTGCGTCCCGCGGCATCGGCCACCAACCGCGAGAGGGTCGTCTTGCCCGTGCCCGCCGGCCCCCAGAGGATCGCCGAGGAGGCCCCGGCGACGCCCTGACGTCCCTCGATGAGGCGACGCAGCGGGCTGCCCGGCGCGAGCGCCTCCCGCTGGCCCACGACCTCCTCCAGCGAACGCGGCCGCAGGCGGGCAGCGAGGGGCTCGTCCGGGTTCCAGCCCCCCTCCGGTGCGGGATCGGCCGGTGCGGCCCCCGCGGACCCTCCCCCGTCCGGCCGCCCCCGCCCCGGGCTGGCGCTGCTGAACAGGTCCGGGGCGTCAGTCATGCGCCCAGCCTAGGTCGGGCCCCACCCGGCCGCCGGGTCCGGCCCGCCCCGGGTGCGAGGATGCGCGCGTGCGCTGGATCAGGACCCATGACGAACTGCTCGAGGCCTCCGGGGACGACCCCTACGTCCGCTGGGGCGTTCCGACCGACCTCCCGGTGCCGGTGCTGGAGCACCGGGGCGCCTTCGCCACGCTGCGGGTCCGCCACCGCCTCGGCCGGGTGCACCGCTCGGCCTTCCTGTTCGGGACGCCCGAGGGCATCGCACCCCTGGTCCACGAGGCCGTGGACGACCTGCTCGCCGAGTGGGAGGCCCACGGCATCAGCGTGCCCGCCGAACACGGACACCTGCTGGACCGGCACGGCATCCCGCCCGGCGGTCGGTGGGACTGGATGTGGGTCACGAACCCGGTGACGACGGGCTCAACCGACCGGGCACCTGCCGACGCCGGCGGCCGTGCCCTCGGCCCGCAGGACGTCGTGACCCTGGACGACGAGACCGACGCGGCGGAGATGGCGGCCTTCTCCGAGCGCTGGTCCCCCACGGCCGAGGGTGAGCCCGGCAACGCCTTCTCCACCCTCTGGCGGGGCGTCCGACGCGGGGCCCTCGAGGGCCGTCCCGACACCGGCGAACTGCTCGCGCTGGGGGCCAGCCAGCCGTTCACCGACGGCGTCCCCCACCTGGCCGGCATCGTCACCCACGGGGAGTTCCGCGCCCGGGGCCTCGGACGGCTCGTCACCGAGTCGCTGACGCTCAGCGAGGTGGAGCGCACGGGCGTCTGCACGCTGGGGATGTACAGCGACAACGACGCCGCACGCGCCCTGTACCGCTCCATCGGCTACGAGACGGCCTGGGCATGGGACAGCCGGCCGTGGCACAC
The DNA here is from genome assembly GCF_054950055.1 of Kytococcus sp. Marseille-QA3725. Lineage (NCBI taxonomy): Bacteria > Bacillati > Actinomycetota > Actinomycetes > Micrococcales > Kytococcaceae > Kytococcus > Kytococcus sp. Marseille-QA3725. The sequence continues at coordinate 940,958 of NZ_JBUCLA010000001.1, forward strand.
GCCCACGGCCGGCTGCTGCTGAGCCTGCTCAGCTGGTGCGCGGGTTGACCTCCGGGGCGCCCTGCGGCTCGGCGTCCTCCTCGGGCTCGAAGTCGACGCCCGCCTCCTCGCGCTGCTGCGCGGTGATGGGCGCCGGCGCGTCGGTCAGTGCGTCATAGCCGCCACCGGACTTCGGGAAGGCGATGACGTTGCGGATCGAGTCGCTGCCCGAGAGCAGGGCGACGACGCGGTCCCAGCCGAACGCGATGCCGCCGTGCGGCGGGGCGCCGTAGGCGAAGGCGTCGAGCAGGAAGCCGAACTTCTCGCGCGCGGTCTCCTCGTCCAGTCCCATCACGCCGAACACGCGCTCCTGCACGTCACGTCGGTGGATACGGATCGAGCCACCGCCGATCTCGTTGCCGTTGCAGACCAGGTCGTAGGCGTAGGCCAGGGCCTCACCCGGGTTGGTGTCGAAGTCCTCCAGGCACTCGTCCTTCGGCGAGGTGAAGGCGTGGTGGACGGCGGTCCACTGCCCCGCACCGACGGCGACGTCGCCGGAGGCCACCGCATCGGCCGCGGGCTCGAACATCGGGGCGTCGACCACCCACAGGAACGACCACGTGTCCTCGTCGATGAGGCCGCACCGCTTGCCGATCTCCAGGCGGGCCGCACCGAGCAGGGCGCGGGCCTCCTTGGCCGGACCGGCGGCGAAGAAGATGCAGTCACCCGGCTGCGCGCCGGCCTGCGCGGCGATGCCGGCCTTCTCCTCCTCGGAGATGTTCTTGCTCACCGGGCCGGAGAGCTCGCCGTCCTCGCCGACGAGCACGTAGGCCAGGCCCTTCGCACCGCGCTGCTTGGCCCACTCCTGCCAGGCGTCCAGCTGCTTGCGCGGCTGGCTCGCACCGCCGGGCATCACGACGGAGCCGACGTAGGGCGCCTGGAACACCCGGAAGGGGGTGTCGGAGAAGAACTCCGTGCAGTCGGTGAGCTCCAGGTCGAAGCGCAGGTCGGGCTTGTCCGAGCCGTACTTCTCCATCGCCTCGCGGTAGGTGATCCGCGGCATCGGGGTGGGCACGTCGACGCCGATGAGGGCCCACACCGCGCGGGCGATCTCCTCACCCAGGGCGATCACGTCGTCCTGGTCCACGAACGACATCTCGATGTCCAGCTGGGTGAACTCCGGCTGGCGGTCGGCGCGGAAGTCCTCGTCGCGGTAGCAGCGGGCGATCTGGTAGTAGCGCTCCATGCCGGCGACCATGAGCAGCTGCTTGAACAGCTGGGGGCTCTGCGGCAGGGCGTACCAGCTGCCGGGTGCCAGTCGGGCCGGCACCAGGAAGTCGCGGGCACCCTCGGGGGTCGACCGGGTGAGGGTCGGGGTCTCGACCTCCACGAAGTCGTGCTCGGCAAGCACGGACCGGGCCGCGGCGTTCGCCTTGCTGCGCAGGCGCAGGGCGGCACCGGCGGAGCGGGCACCCGGCCGGCGCAGGTCCAGGTAGCGGTACTTGAGGCGGGCCTCCTCGCCGACCTCGACGCGCTCGTCGATCTGGAAGGGCAGCGGGTCGGCGGTGTTGAGAACCTCCAGCTCGCCGGCCACCACCTCGACCTCGCCGGTCGGCAGCTCGGCGTTCACGTTGCCGTCGGGGCGCACACGGACCTCGCCGACGATGCGCACGACGTACTCGTTGCGCAGGTCGTGGGCGCCGCCGGACTCCAGCACCTCGTCCCGGGCCACCACCTGGGCCACGCCGGAGGCGTCGCGCAGGTCGAGGAAGGCGACGCCGCCGTGGTCGCGGCGCCGAGCCACCCAGCCGGCGAGGGTCACAGTCTGGCCGGCGTGCTCCGCGCGGAGCGTGCCGGCCTCGTGGGATCGGATCATGGTCGTCCTTTCGGGTCGGGTCTCCCGACGCACGACGACCGGCCCGGACGGAACTGCCGCGCACGACGGGGAACGGCAGCCCGGGAGGTGTGGGCGGGGGCCAGGTCGCGGTGCCACCACACCTTCGCCGAGGGGACCCCGGCCTCTCGTCGGTCCGCCGCACGCGCGGTCCGCAGGATCACGCGGGTCGTCACTCCGCCCTGCATGACGGCCTGGATTCTGCCAGCCCGCGGCGCCCTCGCGCCAACCGGATCGGCAGCGGTCCACGCGGCTCCACCGGCAGCGGTCGCTTGGCCGGTGCCCGGGTGCTCAGCGGTGGTCGACCGGGCCGAGCTCGAAGGGGGCGTCCGCGGGGCGTGCCGTCGCGTCCCCCCGCAGCACCCGCTCCAGGGCCAGGACGCCGATCACGGTGCTCGGGTTGTGCAGACCACCGGTGTGGAGCGCCTCCAGCAGGGCACCCAGCGGCACCCAGTGGCCCGTCATGTCGGCCTCCTCGGCCTCGCGCTCGAAGTCGTCCTCCACGACGTCCGCGAGCCCCCGGGCCCAGAACACCCGGATCGCCTCGGCCGAACCGCCCGGGGTCGTGTGGTAGTCCACCAGCGTCGCCCAGTCCGAGGCCGTGAGCCCGGCCTCCTCGGCCAGCTCCCGGGCCGCGGCCTCCACCATCGGCTCCCCCGGGACGTCCAGGAGGCCGGCGGGGACCTCCCACGCCACCGAGCGCACCGGGTGGCGGTACTGCCGCACGCAGTACACCTCGACCTCGGAGGCGTCCTGCGCCCCCGGTGCCGGACGGGTCGCGACGACCGCGACGGCGCCGGGGTGACGGGTCCACTCCCGCCACGCCCGGCCGTCGGGCAGGTCCACCTGCGCGCCGACGAGGGGGTAGCGCGCCCCGTCGTGGAGCACCTCCTCGGGACCGGCGCCCCGGTCGCGCGGGAGGTCGCGGACCTCGCCGCGCGTCTCCGGGCGCGGCGCGGACAGGCCGATCCCCTCGGTCATGCCCGGTCGCCGCCCTGCTGCTCCAGCGCGGCGCCGATGAGCCCGGCGAACAGCGGGTGCGCGCGGTGCGGGCGCGACTTGAGCTCCGGGTGCGCCTGCGTGCCGACGTAGTACGGGTGCTCCTCGCGCGGGAGCTCCACGAACTCGACGAGCTTGCCGTCCGGCGAGGTCCCGCTGAGCACCAGCCCGGCGGACTCCAGCTGCTCGCGGTAGGAGTTGTTCACCTCGTAGCGGTGGCGGTGGCGCTCGCTCACCTGCGTGGCGCCGTAGGCGGTCGCGGTCACGGAGCCCTCGGCCAGGGTCGCGTCGTAGCCGCCCAGCCGCATCGTGCCCCCGAGGTCGCCCTTGCCGCCGACCACGTCGAGCTGCTCGGCCATCGTCGCGATGACCGGGTGGTCGGTGTGGTCCTCGAACTCCGAGCTCGAGGCACCCTCCAGGCCTGCGTGGTTCCGCGCGTGCTCGATGACCATGCACTGCATGCCCAGGCAGATGCCCAGGGTGGGCACCTTCTGCTCACGGGCCCACGCCAGGGCACCGAGCTTGCCCTCGATGCCGCGGATGCCGAAGCCTCCCGGGACGAGCACCGCGTCCGCGCCCTCCAGCGCCTCGCGGGCGCCCTCCGACGTCTGGCAGAGGTCGCTGGCCACCCAGCGCAGCGAGACCTTCGCGCGGTGGTGGAAGCCACCGGCGCGCAGGGCCTCGGAGACCGACAGGTAGGCGTCGGGCAGGTCCACGTACTTGCCGACCAGCGCCACCTCGACCTCGTGCTCCGGCTGGTGCACGCGGGTGAGCAGGTCGTCCCAGGCGGTCCAGTCGACGTCCTTGAAGGGCAGCCCCAGGCGACGGATCACCACGGCGTCCAGGCCCTCGGAGTGCAGGACCTTCGGGATGTCGTAGATGCTCGGCGCGTCGGGGCAGGTCGCCACGGCCTCGCGGTCCACGTCGCAGGACATCGAGATCTTGTTCTTGATCGACTCCGGCAGCTGACGGTCGGTGCGCACCACGACCGCGTCGGGCTGGATGCCGTACTCGCGCAGCCTGGCCACGGAGTGCTGGGTCGGCTTGGTCTTGAGCTCGCCCGAGGGGCCGATGAAGGGCACCAGCGAGACGTGCAGGAAGAAGACGCTGTCGCGTCCCAGCTGGTGGCGCACCTGGCGCGCCGCCTCGAGGAAGGGCAGGGACTCGATGTCGCCGACCGTGCCGCCGATCTCGGTGATGATCACGTCCGGCCGGTCCGCCGGGTCGTCGGTGTGCGCGGCGGCCCGCATGCGGGAGACGATCTCGTTGGTGATGTGCGGGATCACCTGCACGGTGTCACCCAGGTACTCGCCGCGGCGCTCCTTGGCGATCACCGAGTGGTACACCTGCCCGGTCGTGACGTTCGCGCCGGCGGTCAGGTTGTCGTCGAGGAAGCGCTCGTAGTGCCCGATGTCGAGGTCGGTCTCACCCCCGTCCTCGGTGACGAAGACCTCGCCGTGCTGGAAGGGGTTCATCGTCCCCGGGTCCACGTTGATGTAAGGGTCCAGCTTCTGCATGGTGACCTTCAGGCCACGCGAACGCAGGAGGAGTCCGAGGGAGGATGCGGTCAGTCCCTTCCCGAGGGAGGAGACGACGCCGCCGGTCACGAAGATGTGTCGAGTAGTGGCCACCACGGGCTGCCACTCTACGCTGCCGGCAGCCCCGTTCCGGTCACCCCTCCCCGCGAGCCGCCTCCACGAGCTCGGCCGCGTGCTCACGGGCACTGCGGCTGTCGGCGACACCACCCAGCATCCGGGCCAGCTCGGCGAGCCGCTCCTCCCCCTCGACCACCGTGACGTCGGAGGTGGTCACCGACCCGTCGTCGCTCTTGGAGATCACCAGGTGGCGGTCGGCGCACGCGGCCACCTGCGGCAGGTGGGTCACGACGATGACTTGCCGATCGGCGGCGATCCGGGCCAGCCGGGCCCCGATGGCGTGCGCGGCCGCACCTCCGACACCGGCGTCGACCTCGTCGAACACCATCGCGGGCACACCACCCTCGGCGGCCCCGAGCACCATCTCCAGGGCGAGCATCAGCCGGCTGAGCTCACCACCGGAGGCAGCCTTCGCCACCGTGCGGGGCGGGACGCCCGGGTTCGGGGCCATCCGGATCTCCACCCGGTCCGCACCGTGCGGACCGGGCCGGGCCTCCTCGACGGCCACGCTCACGACCGCCTTCGGCATGGCCAGGGCCTGCAGCTCGACCGTCACCCGCTCACCCAGGCTCGCGGCGGCCTCGCGGCGCACCGCGCTCAGCGCGTCGGCCGCGGACCGTGCGCCGGCCTTGGCCTCCTCCAGCTCCGCCACCAGCCGGTCACGGTCCTCGTCCGAGGTGCCCAGGCCCTCCAGCTCGAGGGCGGCAGCCCGCCCCCAGGCCAGGGCCACGTCCGCCGACGGCTCCAGACCCTCACCCAGCAGCGCAGGGTCACGTGCCGGGTGGTCCGTGGCACCGTCCTCCTCGGGTGCCACCTGCTCCCCCTCGGGCAACAGCTCCGGGCGGCCGAACTCCTGCGCCAGCGAACGCAGGGCCGCCCGACGCTCGTGGAGGGCCTGCAGCTCGCCCGGGTCCAGGTCCATGCCCGCCACCCAGGCCGACAGGTCGCTCGCGAGCTCGTGGGTCAGGACGGAGAGCTCGCTCACCCGACGGTGGAGCTCCTCGGTCTCGGAGTCCACGTGGGCCACCCGCTCCAGCGCCGCCCTGGCCTGGCCGACCAGCTCCTCCGCACCGGGTTCCGGCATCGCGGCGGTGGGGTCACCGGACATCGACGACGCCGCCAGCTGTCCCGCCTCCACGAGGTCGGCGGCGTGGTCGAGCCGCGCCACGCGCTCCCGCAGCCGGGCCTCCTCACCCGGCTCGGGGTCCACCGTCTCCAACAGGTCGAGTCCCTTGCGCAGCCACGCGGCCCGCTGCGCCCGGAGCGTGCGCTCCGCGTCGAAGTCCCTGACCCTGCGGTCGAGGTGGATGACCTTGCTCCGTGCCTGACGGTAGGCCTCGAGCCGGGTCCTCACCGCCTCACCGCCGAAGGCGTCGACGACCTCCCGGTGGGCGTCCGCCGAGAGCAGACGCCACTGGTCGGCCTGTCCGTGGATCGCCACCAGCAGTTCGCTGACCCCCGCGAGGGTCCGCAGCGGCATGCGCGCGCCACCCACCGAGGCGGCCGATCGCCCGGCCGCGCTGATCCGGCGACTCACGAGGAGCTCGTCCTCCTCCACGACCCCACCGGCCTCGTCCACGGCCTGCAGCGCTGCGTGCCCCTGGCTGCCCGCAGCCAGGTCGTACACCCCGTTGACCACGGCCGCATCGGCTCCGTGGCGCACCCAGCCGGAGTCCGCACGTCGCCCCAGCAGCAGCGACAGGCTCTGGACCACCATGGTCTTTCCCGCGCCCGTCTCACCGGTGATCACGGTGAGACCCGGTGAGAGATCGACGGTCGCCTCCTGGATCACGCCCAGGTCCCGGATCTCGATCGTCGACAGCCACGGCTCGTGCCGCGTCCCGGACGTCTCAGGCGCCGTCATGCGGACACCTCCTCGGCCTTCCGCGTACGGGCAGCGCCACGCCAGCCCTCCACCGACAGCCCGAACTTGCGCACCAGACGGTCGGTGAACGACGAGCTCGTGAGCCGCGCGAAGCGGACCGGCTCCTCGCTGCGGGCCACCTCGACGCGGCACCCAGGTGGCAGGTCCGCGACGTGCCGACCGTCGCACCAGAGCACGCCGGTACCCGGTGACTCGGGGATGACCTCCACCGCGAGCTCGGTCGTCGGCCCCAGGACGAGCGGACGCGCGAACAGGGCGTGGGCGCTGATGGGGACGGTCAGAATGGCCTCGACGTTCGGCCACACGACGGGCCCCCCGGTGCTGAAGGCGTAGGCGGTGCTGCCCGTGGGGGTGGACAGGATGATGCCGTCGCAGCCCCAGGTCGCCAACGGGCGTCCGTCGACCTCCAGGGCCAGCTCGACCATCCGCTCGCGCGAGCCCTTCTCGACCGTCGCCTCGTTGAGCGCCCAGCCGCGAGCCACCTGCTCCTGCCCCTGGAAGACGGCCACGTCCAGGGTCATGCGGTGCTCGACCGTGTAGTCCCGTTCAACGATGTGGGCCACGGTCCGTTCCACGTCCTCGCGCTCGGCCTCCGCGAGGAACCCCACGTGCCCGAGGTTCACCCCCAGCAGAGGCGCCCCCAGGTCCTTCGCCACCGCCGCGCCCCGCAGGATGGTGCCATCCCCGCCGAGCACGACGACCAGCTCCGGCCGGTGGCCCTCACCCAGCTGCTCGATCGGCAGCTCACCGTGCTCCAGCAGCGCCCTGGTCTGGTCCGCGGGCACGAGCACCTGGAGTCCCCGGTCAGCCAACAGGCGTGCGACCACGCACGCGACGGACATCGCTTCCTGCCGACCGGGATGAGCACACAGCACCACCTCACGGGTGGACGGGCCCGAACCCTCAGAGGTCGGCAGTGCGGACATCGTCACCGCTCCAGAAGTCGTCGTCATGGGGCAACCCACTGTGCCACGCACCACCCACGACCTCACTCGCAGCCTCGCCCGCCCGGGTGCGCAGGATGAACTCGAGGTTCCCGTGGGTTCCGACCGTCCCGCTCGGCACGATCGACACCGGCCGCAGGCCCTCCTCGCCGACGGCCTCGAGCACGCGGCTTACGGCCTGCCGCCGGTCCTCTCCCCGGCGCACCACACCGTTGCGCGACACGCCTGGCCCCACCTCGAACTGCGGCTTCACGAGGACCACGGCCTCACGCTCGTCCCGCAGGAGCCACCGGATGCTGCCCAGCACGTGTACCAGCGAGATGAAGCTGACGTCGCACACGACGAGGCCCGCCATCCCCTGCCGCAGCCCGGCGCCTTCCAAGGCATACACGTCGCGGGCGTTGACGCCTTCCAGGTTCTCCACCCGCGGATCCGAGGCGACGGAGGCCTCCAGCTGGTCGTGCCCCACGTCGACAGCCCACACCCTCGAGGCGCCGTGGTCCAGGAGGACGCGGGTGAAGCCTCCGGTCGAAGCCCCCACATCCACGGCCTGCACGCCACTCACCTGAAGATCGGGCCACACCTCCAGGGCCTGTGACAGCTTCCGCTGAGCACGGCTCACCTCGTCTCGAGCCTCCAACCCCGCACCCGTCAGCGCCACACGTGACGGCTCGGCCTCCTGAGAGGCCTTCAGGGACGCGCTGCCCTCAACCAGAACAACGCCCGCATCGATCATGCGGCGGGCATGCGTGCGGGACCGTGCCAAACCCGCCTCGACCAGGGCTCGGTCCAGTCTCACGAGCCGACACCGGGCGAAGGCGCGACGTCTCCGGGACCAGGGACTGCAGACCGACCGGACTCCCCCGGACCCTCCTCCAGGTTCCGCTCCAGATGATCGACATCCCCTGCCAGCTCCTCGAGCCGGGCCGTCAGCACCTCAAGGTCCACCTGCTGGGTTCCGGGAAGAACCGGCTGATCCTGCGAGGGGTCCGTCATGGGGTGGATTCTACGCCGGTCCTGGTGCACACCACCCCACACACAACCCCCAGAACACAACCGGGCACCACACATCACCCCGAGACTGACCGGCCCCCCCCCGAACACCACCAAGCAGCCCAGATTTGCCGGCCACCCCCCGAAACACCGCCCCCCCCCCACGCGCCGCCCCCCCCCCCCCCCCCCCCCCCCCCCTCCTCACCACCCCCCCCCCCCCCCACCCCCCCACCCCCCCCATGCCCTCCTCCTCACCAGGACACCCCATGAGCGAGTCCCAGAAACGAAGGGGCCCGTACACCACACCACGCCCGGTGGTGTCACCTTGGTCTCGGGTATGCAAAAAGGGCGAAGAAGGAAGACACCAGTCTGAACCGTCTCCGGTTCCCGACACAGGAACCTGGTTCACAGGTGATGCTTCCCTCTCCACCCTTTCGCGTAAAGAGGAGTTCGGCGACGTCCTACTCTCCCACACCGTTCCCAGTGCAGTACCATCGGCGCTGAAGGGCTTAGCTTCCGGGTTCGGAATGTGACCGGGCGTTTCCCCTTCGCTATGACCACCGAAACACTGTCGTACTCACACACAACAGCATCCCAAACCACCCACAACAGGGTGGTGGCATGTTTTTGTTCATCCCGGGGTGTGTTTTCCGGGAACCACACAGTGGACGCGTAGCATCTTTGTAGCAAGTCATCGGCTTATTAGTACCGGTCAGCTCCACACATTACTGTGCTTCCACATCCGGCCTATCAACCCAGTAGTCTAGCTGGGAGCCTCCCACCCTCAAAGGGGCATGGAAACCTCATCTTGAAGCGTGCTTCCCGCTTAGATGCTTTCAGCGGTTATCACTTCCGAACGTAGCTAATCAGCGGTGCTCTTGGCAGAACAACTGACACACCAGAGGTTCGTCCATCCCGGTCCTCTCGTACTAGGGACAGCTCTTCTCAAGTTTCCAACGCGCGCAGCGGATAGGGACCGAACTGTCTCACGACGTTCTAAACCCAGCTCGCGTACCGCTTTAATGGGCGAACAGCCCAACCCTTGGGACCTACTCCAGCCCCAGGATGCGACGAGCCGACATCGAGGTGCCAAACCATGCCGTCGATATGAGCTCTTGGGCAGGATCAGCCTGTTATCCCCGGGGTACCTTTTATCCGTTGAGCGACGGCGATTCCACAATCCACCGTCGGGTCACTAGTTCCGACTTTCGTCCCTGCTCGACCTGTACGTCTCACAGTCAAGCTCCCTTGTGCACTTACACTCGAAACCTGGTTACCAACCAGGTTGAGGGAACCTTTGAGCGCCTCCGTTACCCTTTGGGAGGCAACCGCCCCAGTTAAACTACCCACCAGGCACTGTCCCTGATCCGGATCACGGACCGAAGTTAGATACCCAGAGCGACCAGAGTGGTATTTCAACGATGACTCCACACACGCTGGCGCGTGTGCTTCACAGTCTCCCACCTATCCTACACAAGCCGCACCGAATACCAATACCAAGCTGTAGTAAAGGTCCCGGGGTCTTTCCGTCCTGCTGCGCGTAACGAGCATCTTTACTCGTAGTGCAATTTCGCCGAGTTCGTGGTTGAGACAGTGGAGAAGTCGTTACGCCATTCGTGCAGGTCGGAACTTACCCGACAAGGAATTTCGCTACCTTAGGATGGTTATAGTTACCACCGCCGTTTACTGGGGCTTAAGTTCAGAGCTGCACCCATACAGGTTGACTCGTCCCCTTAACCTTCCAGCACCGGGCAGGCGTCAGTCCGTATACATCGTCTTGCGACTTCGCACGGACCTGTGTTTTTAGTAAACAGTCGCTTCTCCCTGGTCTCTGCGGCCTTCACCGCTGCCACCAGCATGTGGTTTCACGGATCAGGCCCCCCTTCTCCCGAAGTTACGGGGGTATTTTGCCGAATTCCTTAACCACGATTCACTCGATCGCCTCAGTATTCTCTACCTAACCACCTGAGTCGGTTTGGGGTACGGGCGGCTAGAACCTCGCTAGAAGATTTTCTCGGCAACATAGGATCACTGACTTCCCGCATGCGCGGTCACCATCAGGTCTCAGACACATGGCACCCGGATTTACCTAGATACCGTCCTACACCCTTGGACGTGGACAACCATCGCCACGCAACAGCTACCTTCTTGCGTCTCTCCATCGCTTGGCTACTACTGCTTCGGGTCCCGGGCTCACACCATCATCACGACACAAAGTGCCGATCAGCAGTGATCACACGGTTAGCATCCACAGCCTCGCCAGGGGCGGTCCTTCGCCGGTTCCGGAATATCAACCGGATGTCCATCGACTACGCCTGTCGGCCTCGCCTTAGGTCCCGACTTACCCAGGGAAGATTAGCTTGACCCTGGAACCCTTGGTTATTCGGCGGACGGGTTTCTCACCCGTCTTTCGCTACTCATGCCTGCATTCTCACTCGTGCAGCATCCACGACTGGATCACTCCGCCGCTTCACTCGCTGCACGACGCTCCCCTACCCAACTTTCGTTGCCACAACTTCGGTGGTGTGCTTGAGCCCCGCTACATTGTCGGCGCGGAATCACTTGACCAGTGAGCTGTTACGCACTCTTTAAAGGGTGGCTGCTTCTAAGCCAACCTCCTGGTTGTCACAGCAACTCCACATCCTTTCCCACTTAGCACACGCTTAGGGACCTTAGTTGGTGATCTGGGCTGTTTCCCTCTCGACTACGAAGCTTATCCCCCGCAGTCTCACTGCCACGCTTCACTTACCAGCATTCGGAGTTTGGCTAACGTCAGTAACCCGGTGGGGCCCATTAGCTATCCAGTAGCTCTACCTCTGGCAAGAAACACGTGACGCTGCACCTAAATGCATTTCGGGGAGAACCAGCTATCACGGAGTTTGATTGGCCTTTCACCCCTACCCACAGCTCATCCCCTCAGTTTTCAACCTAAGTGGGTTCGGTCCTCCACGCCGTCTTACCGGCGCTTCAACCTGGCCATGGGTAGATCACTCCGCTTCGGGTCTAGACCCAGCGACTCAGACGCCCTCTTCGGACTCGCTTTCGCTACGGCTTCCCCACACGGGTTAACCTTGCCACTGAGCACTAACTCGCAGGCTCATTCTTCAAAAGGCACGCAGTCACCCCGAAGGGCTCCTACGGCTTGTAGGCACATGGTTTCAGGAACTATTTCACTCCCCTCCCGGGGTACTTTTCACCTTTCCCTCACGGTACTTGTCCGCTATCGGTCATCAGAGAATATTTAGGCTTACCGGGTGGTCCCGGCAGATTCACACGAGATTTCACGGGCCCCGTGCTACTCGGGAACACAACACAGACAGTGCCAGCAGTTTCGTCTACGGGGGTCGCACCCTCTCTGCCCGGCCCTTCAAGACCGTTCGACTACCACCAACATTTATCACTGCCCCCAGGACTGGTAGATCCCGGACGACTGGTCCCACAACCCCGACCACGCAACCCCTACCAGGTATCACACGTGACCGGTTTAGCCTCATCCGCTTTCGCTCGCCACTACTCACGGAATCACAATTGTTTTCTCTTCCTGTGGGTACTGAGATGTTTCACTTCCCCACGTTCCCTCCCTCTACCCTATATATTCAGGTAGCGGTGACTGGACTTGCCTCCAGCCGGGTTACCCCATTCGGAAATCCTCGGATCAACGTCTAGTTATCGACTACCCGAGGCTTATCGCAGATTCTCACGTCCTTCATCGGTTTCTGATGCCAAGGCATCCACCATGTGCCCTTAAAAACTTGACACAAAGATGCTCGCGTCCACTGTGAAGTTCTCAAAAAACAACCCCATGACCCCCACCAGCACCACACACGCAGCACCAGCCAAGAATCAAGGAAACCAGGCAAAAAGCCCACCAACCAACCCAACAGGCCAGCTGGCACGCTTGGTCCCTGGGGACCCAACAGTGTGTCAACAACACCCCACACACCCGCAGCACTTTCCCAACACCCCACACAGGAGCACCGTACTCACACCACGAACACACGAGACGTCATGATCAATCGATGTTCCACCCAGAAGCACCCTCCGTGCCACAGACGGACACGCAAAGGGCCCCACCACCAAACAGGTGACAGGTTCTGACACACCCCACGAACCCCACAACAGGATCCGCAGGACGCGTAGTGGCTCCTTAGAAAGGAGGTGATCCAGCCGCACCTTCCGGTACGGCTACCTTGTTACGACTTAGTCCCAATCACCGGTCCCACCTTAGACGGCTCCTCCCACAAGGGTTAGGCCACCGGCTTCGGGTGTTACCGACTTTCGTGACTTGACGGGCGGTGTGTACAAGGCCCGGGAACGTATTCACCGCAGCGTTGCTGATCTGCGATTACTAGCGACTCCGACTTCATGGGGTCGAGTTGCAGACCCCAATCCGAACTGAGACCGGTTTTTTGGGATTCGCTCCACCTCACGGTTTCGCTGCCCTCTGTACCGGCCATTGTAGCATGCTTGAAGCCCAAGACATAAGGGGCATGATGATTTGACGTCATCCCCACCTTCCTCCGAGTTGACCCCGGCAGTCTCCTATGAGTCCCCACCATCACGTGCTGGCAACATAGAACGAGGGTTGCGCTCGTTGCGGGACTTAACCCAACATCTCACGACACGAGCTGACGACAACCATGCACCACCTGTGCACCAGCCCAAAGGGAAACCCCATCTCTGAGGCGATCCAGTGCATGTCAAGCCTTGGTAAGGTTCTTCGCGTTGCATCGAATTAATCAGCATGCTCCGCCGCTTGTGCGGGCCCCCGTCAATTCCTTTGAGTTTTAGCCTTGCGGCCGTACTCCCCAGGCGGGGCGCTTAATGCGTTAGCTGCGACACGGATCTCGTGGAATGAGACCCACGCCTAGCGCCCAACGTTTACGGCATGGACTACCAGGGTATCTAATCCTGTTCGCTCCCCATGCTTTCGCTTCTCAGCGTCAGTAATGGCCCAGAGACCTGCCTTCGCCATCGGTGTTCCTCCTGATATCTGCGCATTCCACCGCTACACCAGGAATTCCAGTCTCCCCTACCACACTCTAGTCTGCCCGTACCCACTGCACGTCCAGGGTTAAGCCCCAGATTTTCACAGCAGACGCGACAAACCGCCTACAAGCTCTTTACGCCCAATAATTCCGGACAACGCTCGCACCCTACGTATTACCGCGGCTGCTGGCACGTAGTTAGCCGGTGCTTCTTCTGCAGGTACCGTCACAAAAGCTTCTTCCCTGCTGAAAGAGGTTTACAACCCGAAGGCCGTCATCCCTCACGCGGCGTCGCTGCATCAGGCTTTCGCCCATTGTGCAATATTCCCCACTGCTGCCTCCCGTAGGAGTCTGGGCCGTGTCTCAGTCCCAGTGTGGCCGGTCGCCCTCTCAGGCCGGCTACCCGTCGTCGCCTTGGTAGGCCATTACCCCACCAACAAGCTGATAGGCCGCGAGTCCATCCACCACCGATAAATCTTTCCACCAACACCCCATGCGAGGGTCGGTCATATCCAGTATTAGACACCGTTTCCAGCGCTTATCCCAGAGTGGAGGGCAGGTTACTCACGTGTTACTCACCCGTTCGCCACTGATCCACGAGTGCAAGCACTCGCTTCACCGTTCGACTTGCATGTGTTAAGCACGCCGCCAGCGTTCGTCCTGAGCCAGGATCAAACTCTCCGTAGAAAATTTTGATACTGGCAGAGTCAGAATGAGTCGCTGGACTCAATCCTCATCGCCAAAGAAATCAACCAAACACACCCACAACACACCACCGCGAACGACGGAACGTCATGGATGCGAAAGGGATACAACAAAAATAATTTGGCATCGATTCATGACACACTGTTGAGTTCTCAAGGACCAAACACTCCCCAACATCCACCGCACCAACCCGCCAGAACTCCAGCAGGCCCTCCGCGCGATCTCCTTCAGGGGCGATCCACAACCTTACACCATCCGGGCCGTGACCACCAACCCGGAACTCTCGAACCAGATCGCGACCACCAACCCACACAACCGGGAAGGTCACCGCCACCCAAACCAGAACCACTCACTCACCGTGAGCCACCCGGCCGGGCAACGAGGAGGAACAATACACACACCCAAACCCCCACGCAAACTTGGCCTGGTTCCAGCGATTCTGGCCCCGAGCACCACGAAGGGCCCCGGAGAGCACCTGCTCTCCGGGGCCCTTCGGCACCAACGGCTACCGGTCAGTCGTTCGCGCGCCGCCGTGCCGCAGCCATCGACTTGCGGCCTCGACGCACCACCGCGACTAGGCCGCCAAGGAAGTCCTCCTCCGTAATGGTTCCGTCCAGCCCCTCGATGCGCGTTCCGTTCACCGACATCGCCCCTTCGGTGAGCAGTCGCTTGGCTGCCTTGCGGGAGTCGGCGAAGCCGCACCTCACGACGACGTCCACCCAGGAGTCCCCGGCATCCACCTCTCCCCCGGGGAGCTCCGCCGTCGCGTCACCCAGTGCACGGGGGTCCACCTCACGCAGGTCACCCTTGCCGAAGAGCGCCTCGGCGGCGCCCTGCACCGCGGCCGTCGCGTCGGCACCGTGGACCAGGGTGGTCATGTCCGACGCGAGCGCCCGCTGGGCTGCGCGCAGGTGCGGCTCGTCGGCCACCTTCTGCTCGAGCTCCGCGATCTCCTCCTGGTCACGGTCCGTGAACAGCTTCAGGTACGCCACGACAGTGCTGTCGTCCGCGTTGACCCAGAACTGGTAGAAGGCCCAGGGCGAGGTGAGTTCCGGGTCCAGCCAGATGGCGTTGCCCTCGGACTTGCCGAACTTGCGCCCCGACGCATCCGTGACCAGCGGGGTCGAGAGCGCGTGCACCGTCTCCCCCGTCGTCCGGTGCACGTAGTCCACGCCACTGCTCAGGTTGCCCCACTGGTCGCCCCCGCCGATCTGGAGCCGGCAGTCGTGCTCCGCGTGCAGGTGTCCGTAGTCGTACCCCTGCAGCAGCTGGTAGCTGAACTCCGTGTAGGAGATCCCCTCCTCCGAGGCGAGCCGGGCGGCCACCGCGTCCTTGCGCAGCATCTGGTTGACGCGGAAGTGCTTGCCGACGTGCCGGAGGAAGTCCAGTGCGCTGAGCCCGCCGAACCAGTCCAGGTTGTTCACCGGGACGGCCGGGTTGTCCCCCTCGAAGTCGAGGAACGGTCGGGTCTGCCGGGCGATGGAGTCCACCCACCCCGAGACGACCTCCGGGCTGTTCAGCGTCCTCTCCGAGGTCGGGCGGGGATCTCCGATGAGACCCGTGGACCCGCCGACGAGCACCAGGGGACGGTGGCCCGCCTTCTGCAGGCGGCGCATCGTGAGCAGCTGCACGAGGTGACCCACGTGCAGCGACGCCGCGGTGGGGTCGAACCCGCAGTAGAAGGTGACCGGCCCCTCGGTCATGAGCTCGCGAAGCGCCTCGAGGTCCGTGGACTGGCCGATGAGGCCACGCCACTGGAGCTCGTCAACGACCGCGGCTCGGGTCCGCGCGTCCGCGGTGGCCTCAGGGGTACCCGTGTTCTCGCTCACGCGGCACACCATGCCACAGGCCACCGTTGAGGGCAGAAAGGGGGCTCGGTCACCACGGGCGCCCCCTCCGGTCAGACGGACGGGGCGTCGGCACCCCGTACGGCGGACTCCAGCTCACCCGTCACCCGATCCAGGGCCTCTGCCAGCTCCTCCCACTGCTCCGCCACGCGCACCGGCGCCGTCCCTCCGCGCCCGTCACGAGCAGCGACCGAACCACGGACGTCGAGCACTGTCCGCACCTCGGGCGTGAGGGCAGGGTGGATCTCCGCCAGCTCCGCATCGGTGAGCTCGTCGAGCTCCGCCCCTCGGGCCTCGCAGCGGCGGACGCACTCCCCCGACGCCTCGTGCGCGTCCCGGAAGGGGACGCCCTGACGGACCATCCAGTCCGCCAGGTCGGTGGCGAGTGAGAAGCCCCTCGGCGCCGAGGCCTCCATGACCTCGGGGTGGAAGGTCAGGGTCCGGACCATCCCCGCCACGGCCGGCAGCAGCAGCACCGCGGTGTCGTGGGCGTCGAACGCCGGCTCCTTGTCCTCCTGCAGGTCGCGGTTGTACGCCAGCGGGAGGCCCTTGAGCGTGGTCATCAGCCCCGCGAGGTCCCCGATGAGCCGACCGCTCTTGCCCCGGGCGAGCTCGGCCACGTCCGGGTTCTTCTTCTGCGGCATGATGCTGGAGCCGGTCGAGAACGCGTCCGAGAGCGTGACGTACCCGAACTCCGCCGTGGCCCAGAGGATGACCTCCTCACTGAGCCGCGAGAGCGAGATGCCGAGCTGCGCCACGACGAAGCAGAACTCGGCCACCAGGTCGCGGGAAGCCGTGCCGTCGATGCTGTTGGGCACCGAGTCGGAAAAGCCGAGATCGTACGCGACGGCCACCGGGTCCAGCCCCAGGGAGGTGCCGGCGAGGGCGGCGGACCCGTAGGCCGAACGGTCCAGTCGCCTGGCCAGATCCCGCATCCGCTCGAGGTCACGCAGCAGGGGCCAGGCGTGAGCACCGAGGTGGTGCGCCAGCAGGACCGGCTGGGCGTGCTGGAGGTGGGTCCGCCCCGGCATCACCGCCTCCGGGTGACGGCGGGCCTGCTCGCACAGGGCCTCCACCACGTCAGCCGTCCCAGAGGCGATCTCGGCGATGGCGTCACGGAGGTAGAGACGGACCTGCGTCGCGATCTGGTCGTTGCGCGACCGCCCAGCACGCAGCCTTCCACCCACCTCGGGCCCGACCCGTTCAACGAGCCCGCGCTCGAGGGCCGAGTGCACGTCCTCGTCCTCGGGGACGACGGTGAAGCTGCCCTCGGTGAGGTCGGACTCCAGGCGGTCCAGTCCCGCGAGCAGGGCATCACGGTCCTTCTCGGTCAGGATCCCCGCCCGGTGCAGCGCGCGCGTGTGGGCCCTGGACCCGGCCAGGTCGTAGGTGGCCAGTCGCATGTCGAAGTGGGTCGAGCGGCTCAGGGCGGTCAGGGCGTCGTCACCGGCCCCATCGAAGCGTCCGCCCCACAGTCCCGTTCCAGCGCCACTCACCGGTCGGCCTCGTTCGTGCTCTGCTCGTCCACGGTCTCGGTGGGTGTGGGCACGGGTGCTCCTTCTCGATCGGTCCGCCGTTCGGCCAGCGTGAGCAGGTGTGCGGCCAGGTCCGCACCGGACTCCGGGCCGCCACGGGCGACCAGCAGCAGCGTGTCGTCCCCGGCGACCGTGCCGAGGAGGTCGGTCAGCTCGGCCTGGTCGAGCATGCTCGCGAGGTACTGGGCCCCACCCGGTGGCGTCCGGGCGACCACGAGGTTCCCCGTCGCCTCGGCGCTGACCAGGAGATCGCCGACGACGCGGCGCAACCGCCCCGGGATGGCCTCGACGCCCTCAGCGGCGCGCGGCGTCCGGTCGCCCCCGAGTCCCGGGACGGCGTACACGAGCGCTCCCCCGTGCCTGACCTTCACGGCCCCCAGCTCGTCCAGGTCACGGGAGAGGGTGCCCTGGGACACCTCCACCCCGCGTTCCCGGAGGAGGTCCATCAGCTGTGGTTGAGTGTGCACGTCGTTCCGCGTGACCAGGTCGGCGATGAGTTGGCGCCTCGCCGTGGGGGTGGTCGCAGCTGGCATAGCCTGAATATTACGTTTCCCTGTATGTCCATGCAAACGGAGGTCCCATGTCGTCCGACCCCACGGAGCCCCGGCTCCGTCTCCCTGCGCTCGACGTAGCGCGAGGCGTCGCGGTCATCAGCATGCTGGTGGCCCACTTCGCGCCGGGGACCCCGCTGGGCTTCGTCACCGGGCTGTCCGAGTGGCTCACGGCAGCGCTCTTCGCGCTGCTCATCGGTGCCGGTGCCGCAGCCTCCCGGAACCGCCCCCTGGGGCGCTCCCTGGCCATCGCCGCCGTCCGTGGGCTCGTCCTCGTGGTCGCGGGGCTGCTCCTGGAGCGCTCCCCCGGTCAGATCGACGTCGTGCTCGTCGAGCTCGGCGCCCTGACCGCGGTCTCCCCGCTGTTCGCGCGCCTTCCCTCGGTCGTGCTCGGGTTGGTCGCCCTGGTCCTCACGGGCGTCGCCCACCCGCTCATCGGCGTCGCCCGGGGCGTCTCGAACGACCTGTGGGTCGGTGGGAGCCCCCATCTCGCGCGGGTGGTCGAGATCCTCGCGAGCGGGGTACATTACCGGCTGACGACCCTGCTGATCCACGCAGCCATCGGTGTGCTCGTGATGCGCCACCTCACCCGGGCCCGGCGGGGGCCGTTGGCGCTCGTCGCGGCGGTGTTCGCGGCCGCTGCCCTGGCCGGTCTCGCGGCCCACCGCCTGGGCCTGGCGTCCTCCGTGCCCTACACGGGGACGCCGACGGAGATCGCCGTCTCCGCCGGGCTCTCGCTCCTGGTCGTCTCCCTGTGCCTGCTCCTGGTCCGGGACCGGACCCCGCTGGTCCTCGAGCCCCTGCGAGCCGCCGGCACGATGGCGATGAGCCTGTACGTCCTCCAGGTGGCCGGCGTCTCGGCCTGGCTCGGGACGCAGGCCCCGGGCACGTCGGACGACTCGTGGGTGATCGTCGCGGTCACCGTCATCGCGTCCCTGGTCATCCCGCGCCTCTGGCAGGCCGTCACGCCGTGGCGCGGCCCGTTGGAGGCCGTCACGGACGCTCTGGTCCGCCCCCTGCGCGGTCGTCCCCGCACCGCGGCGCCCAAGGCCTGAGTCGCAGCGCGACCAGACGACGCCCCCGTCCTCCGTCAGGAGACGGGGTCGTCGTCTCCGTAGGGCAGCAGCCCCACCGTGCGTGCCCGTGCATCCAGCCTGCCGCCGTGCCGCTGCAGCTGCTCCACCGTGTCGGCACCTGCCCGCACCATCCGGCCCGACCAGGCGTCGAGCTCCCCCGACGCCAGCCCCAGCGCGAGGTCCACGACCTGCTGCGGGGCGGTCCACTCAGTGCGGTCGTGGTGGATCGGCATGGACGCCGTCATGTCCGTACGGACCACCCCGGGAGCCAGGTCGAAGGCCCGGAGCCCACGGTCCCACCCTGCCTCGTGGAGAGACCCGGTGAGGCGCGAGAGCCCCGCCTTGCTGGCGCCGTAGGCCGCGTACACCGGCGAGTTCCGGACGCCGGAGCCGGAGTTCACGTGGACGATCCGGCCGCCCCCGGCCCCGAGCATGCGGGGCACCAGGGCGTGCGCGACCGCGAGCGGCCCGCGCAGGTTGACCTCGAGCACCTGCCAGGACTCCTCCAGCGGCAGCTCCCAGGGCGGGGCCTCGCCCTCGATGGCCCCGGCGGACACCAGGGCGACGTCGATGCGACCGGACTCCTGCCAGGCGGTGTCGACGACGTCCGCGACCGCCTCGGTGTCGGCCACGTCGAGGGCGTGGCTGGTCACGTACGCACCGGCGTCGCGACAGGTCCCCGCCACCTCACCGAGCGCGGCCGCGTCCCGCCCCGTGAGGACGAGGTCGTACCCGTCCCGGGCGAACCCGGTGGCCAGGGCGGCCCCGATCCCCCGGGTGGCCCCGACCACGAGGGCGACCGGACGCTTGCCGCTCGCCGCCTCAGCCACGGTGCTCTGCTCCCGTGCGCTCGGTGACCACGGCGATCGCGGCGTCGCGGGCCGCGTTCGTCTCCTCGTTGGTCAGCGTGCGGTCCTGAGCCCGGAAGGTCAGCCGCCAGGCGGTGCTCCGGCGGCCCTCACCCAGCTGCTCACCGGTGTACTGGTCGAACATCTCCAGGGACTCGAGGTGCTCCCCCGCACCGGCACGCAGCGCGTCGGCGATCTTCGAGGCCGGGACGGTCAGGTCGGTCACCAGCGCGACGTCCACCCGCGAGATCGGGTGCGGGGAGAATTCACGGTGGGTCGACACCTCCGGCGAGGCCGCCACCAGCGCATCCACGTCCACCTCGAAGGCGACCGTCCGCTCCGGGAGCTCGAGCTCGGCGAGCCGCTGCGGGTGCAGCTCACCCGCATGGCCCCAGACGGTGCCGTCGGGCAGCACGAGCCGTGCGCAGCGCCCCGGGTGGAAGGGCGGGTACTGCGCCTGCTCCACCCTGACGTCCACTCTGAACCGCCCGGCCAGGGAGAGGACGATCTCGACGGCGTCGGACCACTCGGCCGTGCGAGCCGGGCCCCACCAGCCACGGCGCTCCCACTCACCCGTGAGCAGACCGGCGGCGTGGAAGGGCTGGTCCGGCACGGCGGTCGCGAGCTGCTCCAGCATCTCCGGCGACGGCTGCAGGCCCACGTCCTGGACCGGCGCGACGACCTCGCCCTCGGGCAGCACGACGCGGCCGAGCTCATACACGGCAGCGCCCCGCTGGCCCCGGGACAGGTTGCGACGGGCCGCCGGGACGAGCGTCTGCAGCAGCTCGGTGCGCAGGAACGGCTCCTCGGCGCTCAGCGGGTTGTGCAGGCGCAGGGCCGTCCGGCGCGGGTCGTCCTCCGGATAGCCCAACCGGTCCCACTGGTCCTGGGAGGTCATCGGCAGCGTGACCACCTGGTGCAGCCCGGCGTCCGCGAGGAGGTCGGCCAGGATGCGACGCCGCCGCTGCGTGAGGGTCAGCCCACGTCCACCGGGAGCCTTCGGGAGGACCGACGGGATCTCGTCGTAGCCACCCAGCCGCGCGACCTCCTCCACGA
Source organism: Kytococcus sp. Marseille-QA3725 (assembly GCF_054950055.1). Taxonomy (NCBI): domain Bacteria; kingdom Bacillati; phylum Actinomycetota; class Actinomycetes; order Micrococcales; family Kytococcaceae; genus Kytococcus; species Kytococcus sp. Marseille-QA3725. Next base: position 961,913 of record NZ_JBUCLA010000001.1, read on the forward strand.
GGTCGGCCGGGATCGTCAGGTCGGGACGCCAGGACGGGGGCGTCACCTGCACGGTGCCGTGCTCCGAGGCGTCCCCGTCCTCGGAGACCACCTCGCACCCGATCATCCGGAGCCGGTCCACGACCGTGGCCCGGTCGTACTCGACCCCGACCAGCGCCGTGGGCCGGGCCGTGTCGAAGGTGATGGGCAGCGGCCGGGTCGTCTCGTCGACCTCGGTCCACCGCTCCTCGGCGGTGCCGCCACCGAGCTCCACGAGCAGGTCGACGGCGAGCTGTGCCGCGGCCGGCGCGAGCTCGGGGTCCACCCGGCGCTCGTAGCGCTTGGACGCCTCCGAGACCAGCCGGTGCCGGCGGGCCGTCCGCGCGACGCTCACCGCGTCGAAGTGGGCGGACTCCAGGAGCAGGTCGGTCGTCTCCTCACCGATCTCCGAGTCCTGCCCGCCCATCACGCCGGCGAGGGCCACCGGGGCGCCACCGGAGGCGATGACCAGGTCCTCGGCGTGGAGTGTGCGCTCCTTGCCGTCCAGCGTCGTGAGCGTCTCGCCCGCGGCGGCCCGACGCACCTCGATGCCGCCGGCGACCGCCTGCAGGTCGAAGGCGTGCAGCGGCTGTCCCACAGCGAGCATGACGTAGTTCGTCACGTCGACGATGAGCCCCAGCGGCCGGACGCCGGCGTCCGTCAGCCGCTTGGCCATCCAGCGCGGCGTGGGCCGGGAGCGGTCGATCCCGCGGACCACGCGGGCGACGTACCGGTCACAGCCGGCCGCGCCGCGGACGGGCGCCTCGTCGCGGAGCGCGACCTCGATCCCGGGGCCGGAGGGGGGCGGCACCTCGAGCAGCGCGGGGTCGGTGAACGTGCGTCCCGTCGCGTGCGAGTACTCCCGCGCCAGGCCGCGCAGGCTCATCGCGTAGCCCCGGTCCGGGGTGACGTTGACCTCGATGGTCTCGGAGTCCAGGCCCAGCAGCGGCAGGGTGTCCTGCCCCGGCTCGAGATCACCGGGCTCCACCCCGAGGTAGTCGGGCAGCACGATGATCCCGTCGCCGTCCTCGCCCAACCCCAGCTCGGGGGCCGAGCAGATCATGCCCGCCGAGAGGTGCCCGTAGGTCTTGCGCTCGCTGATGGCGAAGCCACCGGCGAGCTCCGCACCGGGCAGGGCGACGACCACCAGGTCGCCGGTGTCGAAGTTGTGGGCACCGCAGACGATGCCCTGCGGCTCGCCCGTGCCGTTGGCCGAGCCGACGTCCACCTGGCACCAGTTGATGGTCTTGCCGTTCTTCTGCGGCTCGGGCTCGCGGGAGAGGACCCGCCCGACCACGACCGGGCCGGTGATCATGGGCGCCCCGAGGGACTCCTCCTCGAACCCGACACCCACCAGGGCGGCGGCGACCTCCTCCCCGGTGGTGCCCCCGGGCAGGTCGACGTACTCGGACAGCCAGCTGATCGGGATGAGCATCAGACCTCCACCGTGAAGTTCGTGTTGAAGCGGACGTCGCCCTCGATGAGGTCACGCAGGTCGCCGACGCCGTTGCGGAAGATGAGGGCACGCTCGACGCCCATGCCGAAGGCGAACCCGGAGTACACCTCGGGGTCGACACCACACGCGCGCAGGACGTTGGGGTGGACCATGCCGCAGCCACCCCACTCGATCCACCCGGTCCCGCCGCAGGTGCGGCAGGCGGTGTCCTCACCGCGGCACACGGTGCAGAGGAAGTCCATCTCCGCACTGGGCTCGGTGAAGGGGAAGAAGTTCGGACGCAGCCGGGTGGTGATGCCCTCGCCGAACAGCTCGGCGGCGAAGTGGTCGAGGGTGCCGCGCAGGTGGGCCATGGTCAGTCCCTTGTCGACCGCCAGGCCCTCGATCTGGTGGAACACCGGAAGGTGGGTGGCGTCGATCTCGTCGGTGCGTCCGACCTTGCCGGGAACGGCGACGTACAGCGGTGCACCCCGCTCCAGGAGCGCACGAGCCTGCACCGGCGACGTGTGCGTCCGCAGGATCAGGTGCCGCTCGGGCGGCTCGACGTAGAAGGTGTCGGCCTCCGCCCGGGCGGGGTGGTCGGCGTCGAAGTTCAGGGCGTCGAAGTTGTACCACTCGGCCTCGACCTCGGGCCCCTCGGCGATCTCCCACCCGAGCCCGGTGAAGATCTCGGCCATCCGCTGCTGGATGAGCTCGACGGGGTGCCGCGAGCCGACGCTCCGACGGGCCGGGATCGCGGTGACGTCCACGGTCTCCTCGACCAGGATCTGCTCGGCGCGCTCGGCCTGCAGCACCTCCTCGCGGGCCGCGAGCACCTTGTTGACCCGCCCCTTGGCCTGCCCGACGAGCCGACCCGCGTCCTTCCTCTGCTCCGGCGGGAGCTGGCCGATGCTGCGGTTGGCGAGGGACAGCGGTGCCCGATCCCCCAGATGGGCCAGCCGGGCCCCCTTGAGCTCCTCGAGCGACTCGGCGCCCTCAAGCGCCGTGACCGCCTGCTCGACCAAGGCGTCGATCGCTTTCGGGGTGATCTCGGGGGCCCCTGCGGGCGCTGTCTGGTCCTGGCTCGACATGCCCCGCATCCTACGGGGACGCCGGGCTCGTCAGCCGCGAGCCGGGTGCATCGCCGAGGCGTAGAGGCACACCGCCGCCGCCGTGCCCAGGTTGAGCGACTCGGCCCGACCACGCAGCGGCACAGCCACCTGGAGGTCACAGGCAGAGAGCTCGGCCTCGGACAGGCCGCGGGCCTCGTTGCCGAAGACCCACAGGTGCGGACCGGAGAGATCCGCCTCCGGCAGCAGGAGGGAGGCGTGCCCGGTCGCTGCCACCAGCTGCGCCGGTGCCTGCGTGGCCCGTCGCACGGCGTCCATGCCCACCCCCGTGACGACGGGCAGGTGGTGCAGGGAGCCGGCGGTGGAGCGCACCACCTTGGGGTTCGTGACGTCCACCGACGCGTCGGTCACGACCACGAACGCGGCCCCGGCTGCGTCCGCGGCCCGGATGACCGTCCCCAGGTTGCCCGGGTCCCGGACCTCGGCGAGCACCGCCCCGAAGCCGTCATCCCCCAGGCGGCGCAGGCAGTCTTCCAGGTCCGCGGACTCGAACCGGGCGACGGCCACGATGCCGGCGGGGTTGTCCGCGTCGGCGACCGTCCGCAGGACGCCCTCGTCCACCAGGTGCGCGTGCACGTCCGTCTGCTCCAGCAGGGTGGTGAACTCCGCGTTGCGCAGCAGGAAGTCCTCGGTGACGAAGACGTCCTCGGCCAGCTCCGGCTCCAGCCCCAGGAGCTCGCGGACGCACTGAGGCCCCTCCACCAGGTAGCGGCCGGCCCTCTTGCGTGCAGAACGCCGGCCCAGCCGTGCGGCGGCCCGGACACGACCCGACGTCGATGTCAGGTGGGATGCACGGGGGAGCACGGTGGACCGGCGTTCGGGGGTGCGGGACTCGTCAGTCGTTGGTCGCCGCGACGTTCTCGGCCTGCTGGGCGGCCTCGACGGAGGCGCTGTCGCCGGCCTGGGCGGCGGCGACCGCGGCCTTCTGGCCCTGCGGGGCCGCGCCGGCGGTGGCGCTCTCGTCGCCCTTGACCGACGGGACGTTGGCCTTGGCGATCTCCACCAGAGCGGTGAAGGCGGCCGGGTCGTTGACGGCCAGCTCGGCCAGCATACGACGGTCGACCTCGACCTCGGCGATCTTGAGGCCCTGGATGAACCGGTTGTAGGTCATGCCGTTCGCACGGGCCGCAGCGTTGATGCGCTGGATCCACAGGCGGCGGAAGTCGCCCTTGCGGTCCCGACGGTGGTCGAACGAGTAGACCAGCGAGTGGGTGACCTGCTCCTTGGCCTTGCGGTAGAGGCGCGAGCGCTGGCCGCGGTAACCGCTGGCGCGCTCGAGAACGACTCGACGCTTCTTCTGGGCGTTGACTGCCCGCTTCACGCGTGCCACGTGGGTACTCCTTGACTAAAGGGGGTGGTTGCTGGGGGTGAGGATCAGGCCGGGGGTCAGCGACCCAGCAGCTTCTTGATCTTCTTCTCGTCGGCCTTGGCCACCGGCACGTCGTTCACGAGGCGGCGGGCGTCACGGGACGAGCGCTCCTGGAACTTGTGCACGTGGCGGGCGCGCTGGCGCATGACCTTGCCGCTGCCGGACACGCGGAAGCGCTTCTTGGTACCGGAGTGGGTCTTGTTCTTCGGCATGGTGCCGATCCCTTCGTTCAATCGGACAGGTTGATGGAGCGCGACGGCGTGCGTCGCGCCGGGAGGTCCGTGGACCTCAGGCCTCGGCGGGAGCCTGACCGGCCGTCGCGTCGGACGACTCGGCGGAGTCGGAGCCCTTGCGGTCGCGCTTCTTCTGCTCCTGCTCCTTGCGGCGGGCCGCCTGGGCCTGTGCCTTGTTGCGGGTGGAGCCGAACACCATCGTCATGTTGCGGCCGTCCTGCTTCGGCTTGCTCTCGACGACACCGAGCTCCGAGACGTCCTCGGCCAGTCGCTCGAGCAGGCGGAAGCCGAGCTCGGGCTTGGACTGCTCACGGCCGCGGAACATGATCGTGACCTTGACCTTGTCGCCGGCCGACAGGAAGCGCTCGACGTGACCCTTCTTGGTCTCGTAGTCGTGCTGGTCGATCTTCGGTCGGAGCTTGATCTCCTTGATGACCGTGTTGACCTGCTTCTTGCGCGACTCACGGTCCTTCATGGCGTTCTCGTACTTGAACTTGCCGTAGTCCATGAGCTTGGCGACCGGTGGCTTGGCCATGGGAGCCACCTCGACGAGATCCAGATCGGCCTCGGCTGCCAGACGCAGGGCGTCCTTGACGCGCACGATGCCGACCTGCTCGCCGTTGGGGCCGACCAACCGCACTTCCGGAACCCGGATGCGGTCGTTGATACGGGGCTCGCTGATGTGTTTCTCCTTCGTTCGCTCACGTCCCGGTGCCGTTCGCACCCTCCCCGAGGAACGGAAAAGGGCCTCCCGGCACCAGCCGAAGAGACCCGGTCACGTCACCGCCCGCACCCGAGGTGCAGACGCACTCCCTCGGCCGCCTGGTCGGCGACACCTACCCGGATGACACCTGGTCACCCGTGGCGGGGAGATGAACGACCCACAGGTCCTGACGACCTGCAGGTGGAGACCGGGTCCCACTTCGAACGACAAGGATAGCGGATCAGCCGCGTGGCTCCAAGCCGAGGGCGCTGACCACGACCCCGTCGACGCGGGAGCGGAGCTCGGGGTCCGTCAGGAGGTCCGCCACCAGCATCGCGGCCTCGCGGTCGTCCTCCAGCCCCCGCAGCCCGAGGACGAGCTCCCCCTCCGGCCCGGTGCGGACCGCGACACCGGTGACCCGCGGGTCCTGCTTCAGGGAGCGCAGCCCCTGGAGCACGAGCTCGTCGTCCGCCGGGCGGCACCACGTGATCCGTCGCGCCAGGGCACTCGTCATGGAGGGGCGGACCACCCGTTGCGTCGGGGAGCCCAGGTCGAGGACCAGCGCGGCCGCCTCGTCCGACACGGCCGCCTGGGCGACCGTGTGGCCGCGGACCGGTACGGGGCGGGCCTCGGGACGCCACCGCGCCACGGCGTCGGCAGTGGTGAAGACCGGCAGGGCGTTCCAGCCCTCCGGGGTCGTGACCTGGGCCACCGCCAGATCGGCCGACTCCGCGGCCTCCTCCGCGAGGATGGCGACGAACACCCGCGCCTCGTCGAGGGCCGCCACCAGCCGGGCATCGTCCAGCATCCCCTCGCCCGGAGCCTCCAGCGCAGGATCCAGCCGGCCGTCGTCGTCGTCGAACTCCCCCGGGCGCAGATCCCTACCTGCCCAGGGGGTGCCCGCGGAGTCCGTCGACGGGTCCAGGGGCGGCCCGGCCACCTCGGTCAGCAGACGCTGTGCCCGCCCCAGCTCCACGCTGCCGGAGTAGAGCGCTGCGCCCAGGATCACCTCGCCCACGGCCGGCCCGTGGGGTCCCCGGAGGCTGGACAGCGCGACCAGGTCACCCGTGGAGCCGACTCCGCCAGACGCGATGACCGTTCCGTCGAGCTGCTCGGCGGCTCGTCTCAGACCTCCCAGGTCCGGCCCCGTCATGCGACCGTCCGCCCCGGCCGCGGCGACCACCCAGCGACGGGGGCCGAGGCTGCGCAAGCGTGACCAGAGCTCCTCCACCGGGCCCAGATCCAACGCGGTGCCCCGGGCGACCACACGATCGGCTCGGAGGTCCAGGCCTGGCTGGACCTCGTCCCCGCGGCCCTCCAGCAGGCCCTCCGCGGCCCCGGGGTCCTGCCACAGGGCCGACGAGGTGGTGACCGCCACCGCGCCCCACCCCAGGGCACGGTCGACGTCCTCCGCACTCAGGATGCCCCCGGAGACCTCCACGGGGACCGGGGTGTCCCGCACTATCTCGGCCAGGAGCGCGTCGTTCTCCCCGCTGGCGGTGGCACGGTCGAGATCGACCAGGTGGATCCGCTCGGCGCCCTGGTCCAGCCAGTGCCGCACTGCCGCCCGCGGGTCCGCGAGAGGGCTCTCCCGCGGCGCCTGGGCGGTCGAGCCGCCACGCACGTCGACCGCGGCCCACAGCCGCATCGGCACCCTGGCCCTCATCGATCCTCCTCAGAACGGTCCACCACCCGGTCGGAGACGACGGACACGAAGCGTCGCACCTCACGGGCGTCGGGTTCCACCAGCACCCCACCGGGCAACGGGCCCGGGCGTCGCATACCGCCTGCGCCCGGCAGACCGAGGAGTCGCGCGAGCCGGGCCCCGAGGGCACCGGGGCCGCCGCCGGCTCCCCGCCCCCGTGCGACCAGCGCGGCCACCTCGTCGACGAGCTCCGGGCGGCCGGCGGCCTCGGTGAGGAGGCGTGGCCCGCACACCGGCAGGTCCCCGACCGATCGGGGTCCGGCCCCGGGGAGCACGGCGACCCACCGGAGCGTGGGGTCCTGCGGCACGGCCGCAGCGACCACCAGGAGGTCCTCCCGCTCGGTCATCGCCACCAGCGGCAGCAGGTCAGGCGGGAGCGACCGCCCCAGACACAGTCCCATGCCGTCCCCGTAGGGACCCAGTCCCTCCGGCACGGTGGTCGGGCGCGCGACGCTCCACCCCCTGTCGTGGGCCACCTCCAACGACGTCACCCCGCTGGCGGCCCAGGCAGTCACCCGGTCGGCGGCCGTGCCGAACCAGAGCAGCGCCGCACGCTCGTGGGGAGGTCGGGCAGGAGCGTTCACCCGGTCAGTCTACGAACCGGGTGGCACGAGGGCCCGGTGCGCCTCACGCGAAGAAGACCCGCTCCACCACGGCCCGGGCCCGCCGGGCAGCGCGCAGGTACTCCTCGGTGAGCTCGACCCCGGCACCGGCCGGTCGCCCCATGGCTCGGGCGACGCCCTCGCGGTCCCGTGGTTCGGTGGGGATCGAGTCGGTCACCCTGCCCCGCCAGAGCATGCTCGCGTCGCGGACCCGGCCGGCCAGGGCCCACGCGGTCTCGAGCGCCTCGCCGTCGACGGGCTCCAGCAGCCCGAGCGCCAGCAGCTGCTCCAGGGCTTCCGAGGTGCTCGTCGTCCGCAGTGAAGGGTGTTCTGCCGCGTGCTGCATCTGCAGCATCTGCACCGTCCACTCGACGTCGGACAACCCGCCGCGGCCGAGCTTCAGGTGCAGCCGGGGGTCGCCACCGCGCGGGATCCGTTCAGCCTCCATCCGCGCCTTGAGGACGCGCATCTCCCGCAGCGCCCCGGGACCGAGTCCACCCTGCGGCCACCGGACCGGTTCGATCAGCCGCATCACGCGCGCGGCCAGCTCGGGGTCCCCCGCCACCGGACGAGCCCGCACCAGCGCCTGGGCCTCCCAGGGCGAGCTCCAGCGCGCGTAGTACTCCTCCAACGAGGCCAGCCCCCGCACGGTCGGGCCGTTCTTGCCCTCCGGGCGCAGGTCGACGTCCACCTCCAGCGGCGGCTCGGCTCCCCCGACCAGGGTCGAGCGCAGCACCTTGAGCGCCCGACCGGCTGCCTCACCGCGACCAGGTGCGTCGTCATGGACCACGAACACGTCGGCGTCGCTGGCGTAGCCCATCTCCGCGCTACCCAGGCGCCCCATGCCGATGACGGCCACGCCCTCGACGTCGCCGTCCAGCGCCACCTCCAGCACGGACTCCAGCAGCGCCTCGGCCGCGGCGGTCAGGCCCCGCGACACCTCCCGAGGGTCCAGCGTGCCCGTGAGGCTCCCGATGCCCAGCCGCAGGATCTCGGTGCGCCGCAGGGTGCGGGCGGCCGCCGCGGCGTCCTCCACGGTGTCGGCGCGCCGGGCCGCGCTGCGCATGCGCCCGTGGAGCGCCTCGCGCGTCGCGGGCACGAGGGCCTCGGGCTCACCGAGCAGCCTCACCGCGTCAGGACCCCGTTCGAGCAGCCCCGTCAGGTACCGGCTCGCCGAGAGCACGTGGGCGAACCGCTGGGCCGCGTGACCCTCGTCGCGCAGCATGGCCATGTACCAATGCGTCCCGCCGAGCGACTCGCTGATCCGGCGGAAGGCGAGCAGCCCCGCGTCGGGTGCGGGCCAGTCGGCGAACCACCCGAGCATCGCGGGCAGCAGCTGACGCTGGATCGCGGCGGTCCGGGACACCCCGCGGGTGAGCGCCTCGAGGTGGCGCACCGACCCTCGTGGGTCCGCGAAGCCCAGCGCCGCCAACCGCTCGGTGACCGCGTCCGGTGACATCCGCGCCTGGGAGGCCGTGAGGTCGGAGAGCGCCGTGAGCACCGGCCGGTAGAAGAGCCGCTCGTGGAGCCGCCTCACCTCCTTGGAGACCTCCAGCCACCGCCGGTCGACGGCCTGGGCTGGGTCCTTCCGCCAGCCCATGGCGCGCCCGAGGCGGCGCAGGTCGTCCTCCCCCGTCGGCAGGAGGTGGGAGCGCCGCAGCCGGTCGAGTTGGATGCGGTGCTCCAGACAGCGCAGGACGCGGTAGGCCGGACCGAGCACGGCGGCGTCGGAGCGGGCCACGTACCCCCCGGCGGCGAGCGCGTCCAGGCCCGGGAGGGTGCTGCCGGTGCGTAGGCTCTCGTCCACCCGTCCGTGGACGAGCTGCAGCAGCTGGACGGAGAACTCGATGTCCCGCAGGCCACCGGCGCCCAGCTTGATCTGTCGCCGTGCCTCGGCCGCGGGGATGTGGGCCTCGACGCGGCGACGCATGCGCTGCACGCCGTCGACGAAACCGTCCTGGTGGGAGACCTGCCAGATCCAGGGTGCGACCAGCTCGACGAACGCTCGCCCGAGCTCGGCGTCTCCGGCCACCGGCCGCGCCTTCAGCAAGGCCTGGAACTCCCACGGCGACGCCCAGCGCCGGTAGTACTCGTCGAAGGAGTCGAGGGTGCGGACCAGGGGTCCCGCCTTGCCCTCCGGGCGCAGTGCCGCGTCGACCGGCCACAGCGTCCCCTCCGCGGTCGACGCCCCGCAGGCCGACATGAGGCGAGTGGCCAGCCGGCTGCCCACCTGCAGTGCGTGGGCCTCGTCGACCCCGCCGACGGGCTCGGCCACGAAGATGACGTCCACGTCGCTGACGTAGTTGAGCTCCCGCCCACCCGTCTTGCCCATGCCGATGACCGACAGGCGCACCTGCTCCTCGTCCTCGACCTCGTGGCGCGCGATCTCCAACGCTGCCTCGAGGGCGGCCCCTGCGAGGTCCGCCAGGGCGGCGGCCACGGCGTCCACGACCTCCGTCGGATCGGGGGCGGTGAGGTCCACCCCCGCGATGCGCAGGAGCTGGCCCCGGTAGGCGACGCGCAGCGCGTCATCGGCGCTCTCCCCCTCCGCGAACGCCTCCTCCACCGCACCCACCAGGGTCTCGCGGAGCCCGTCCTCCGTGGGCAGGTCGTCCTCGTCCAGGAGGTCGAGCTGCTCGGGGTGCCTCGCCAGGTGGTCACCGAGCACCTGGCTCGCACCGAGTACGGCCACCAGACGAGCCACGGCGTCGTCTGAGACCTCGCTCCCCGCCGCGTGGATGCGCTCCCCCCAGGCCCGGCGGCGGTCGGCGGAGGCGGACTCGGCGATGCGCACGGCGGCGAGCGCCGCCCGGTCGGGGTCCGCGGCCCGACCCAGTGCCCTGGCGAACCCGAGGTGGTGCTCCGGGTCGTCCTGCCCCAGCAGGGCCGCGAGGTCGGTGATGCAACCTGCGGCCCGCCGCCCCTCGGTGAAGCCCTCGCGCAGCACCCACGAGATGCCCTCGGGGCGCACCCCCGGCGCGTTCACAGCTGTCGGAGGTAGTGGTCGATCTCGAAGGGCGTGACCTGGCCCCGGTAGGCCTGCCACTCCTCGCGCTTGTTGCGCAGGAAGAAGTCGAAGACGTGCTCCCCCAGGGTCTCGGCGACGAGCTCCGACTGCTCCATCGCCCGCACCGCCTCACCGAGGGACGTCGGGAGGGGCTCGATGCCAAGTGCCCGGCGCTCCTGGTCCGTGAGGCTCCAGACGTCGTCCTCCGCCTCCGGCGGCAGCTCGTACTCCCCCTCGATCCCCTTCAGGCCCGCCGCGAGGACCACGGAGTAGGCGAGGTAGGGGTTGCAGGCGGAGTCCATCGACCGCAGCTCGATGCGGCTCGACTGCACCTTGGTGGGCTTGTACATCGGGATGCGGACCATGGCGCTGCGGTTGTTGTGCCCCCAGCACACGTGGGCCGGCGCCTCTCCCCCACCCCACAGGCGCTTGTAGGAGTTCACCCACTGGTTGGTGATCGCGCTGATCTCCCGCGCGTGGTGGAGCAGCCCCGCGACGAAGCGCCGTCCGGTGATGGAGAGCTGGTACTGCGCCCCGGGCTCGTGGAAGGCGTTGCGGTCCCCTTCGAAGAGCGAGAGGTGGGTGTGCATCCCCGATCCCGGGTGCTGGGCCATGGGCTTGGGCATGAACGAGGCCAGCGCCCCCTGGCTCAGGGCCACCTCACGGATGACGGTGCGGAAGGACATGACGTTGTCCGCCGTGGTCAGCGCGTCGGCGTAGCGCAGGTCGATCTCGTTCTGTCCCGGCGCGCCCTCGTGGTGCGAGAACTCCACCGGGATGCCCATGCTCTCCAGCATGTCGATGGCCGCCCGCCGGAAGTCGTGGCCGTCGCCCTGGGCCAGGTGGTCGAAGTACCCCGCGTTGTCGATCGGGACCGGGAGCCCGTGGGAGTCGAGCTCGGGCTCGAACAGGAAGAACTCGATCTCGGGGTGGGTGTAGAAGCTGAAGCCCATGTCCTCCGCGTGCTGCAGGGCCCGGCGCAGGACGTGTCGGGAGTCCGCCGGGCTCGGGGTGCCGTCCGGCAGGGTGACGTCGCAGAACATCCGGCCGATGCCGGGGTCGTCGTCGCCCTTCCAGGGCACCACCTGGAAGGTCGACGCGTCGGGCATCGCGAGGGTGTCGGCCTCGTAGACGCGGGCGAACCCCTCGATCGCGCTGCCGTCGAACCCGATGCCCTCGGTGAAGGCGCTCTCGAGTTCCGCGGGTGCCACCCCGACCGACTTCAGAGAACCCTGCACATCGGTGAACCACAGCCGCATGAAGCGGATGTCCCGCTCCTCGATGGCCCGGAGGACGAACTCCTGCTGACGATCCATGGTGGCAGTCAATCACGCGGTGAGGGCCCACCGACCGGGGTCGGTGGGCCCTCACGCGGGCGGACGGGGCGGCTCAGCCCCGGCGTCCGGTCACTGCCAGGAGGGCAGCATCTCGTTGAGCTGGTCCTCGACGGACTGGGCCACCGCGGCCGTGCCACCGATGATGGCGACGTTCTGCGGCGAGACGGAGTCCAGCGCCGCCCGCGAGGCCTCCGGCAGACGGTCCGTCCGCGTCAGCACCAGCGGGTTGTGGTGAACACCGGCGTACGCGCCGCCGGTCAGGGCGTCCGGGAAGTCGACACCGTTGGCGACCAGGGCCCGGTTCGGGTCCTTGTCGAACTTGGCGGCCACCTCGGCCGAGGTGGCGTAGCGGTCGGCGCCCGCCAGGCGCTCGTCGGCACCGATCTCGTCGTACACCGCGTCGGACACCGCCTTCGAACCACCGATCACCACGACGCGCTGCGGGTTCAGGTGGTCGATCGCCTCACGGGTGGAGTCGAGCAGCTCGTCCGGCTTCGTCAGCAGCACCGGGGCGTTCTCGCTGCCCGCCAGCGCCGACCCGGACAGCGCGTCGGCGAAGGCGGCGTCCTCACCGGAGGCCACGTAGAGCGTGTCCGCGGAGTTGCCGAACATCTTGGCCACGTTGGCGCTGGTCTCGTAGCGGTCCTCACCGGCCACCCGGGCCACGTTCAGCCCCTGCTCCTCGAGCTCGGCACGGACGCCCTCGGAGACCGCGCCCTCACCGCCGAGGATCACGACGTTGCTGGCGCGCAGCTCCTCGATGGCCTCGAGCGTCTCGGCCGGCACCCGGTCGTCACGCGTCAGGAGCACCGGGGCGTCCTCCCCGTCCTGCTTGGGCAGCGAGCGCGGCGCCTTGCCGTTGGCCGCTGCCGGTGAACCGGTCAGCGCGTCCGCGAAGCCCGTGCCCGAGGCCAGGTACACCGTCTCGGCGGTCTCGAACTTCTTGGCCACCTCGGCAGCGGTGGCGTAGCGGTCCTTGCCCGACCACCGCTCGACCTGCCCGGAGGGGGCATCGGACTCGCAGTTCTCAGCGGCACCGAAGCAGACCTCCATGGTCTCGCCCTGCGTGCCGAGCACCTCGGCACGCACACCGGAGCCGGGCAGCTTCACGGAGTTCTCCGGGTTCGCCGGGTCGTAGTAGGCGTCCTCGGCGCTGTCCTCGAACACCGGCACACCCGGACGGGAGTCGACGGTGGTCGCCTTGCCCTCCTGGTGGAGCGTCACGGCATCGGTGCGCTCGAGCCCGAAGGTCGCGTCGAACGACTGGAGACGGTTGCTCATCAGCCCACCGCCGTTCCACGCCAGGGCCTCCGGGTTGGCGTCCACGGGCAAGGCCTGCCCGCCACCGGGGTGGGTCGCGGTGTTGTTGTCCACGTACGCGTCGTTGCTGTACCAGACGAGCATGCCGTTCTGGTACGGGAAACGCTCCACCCAGTTGGGTCGGGCGTCGCGCCAGCCGAAGTTGTACGGCCCCGTGCGCAGCGTGTCGTCGTAGGAGCCGTACTGGCGGTTCTCCACGAGGTAGGCGTGCTCCGCCTCGCGGGTGGAGGTGCCGTCGATCACGGTGAAGCCGTCGAGCTCCCAGGTGGACTCGCCCTCGGCACCGTCGACCTCGCTCTTGCCGTCGACGGTCACGGTCACGTTGTCCAGGAAGGCCCCGTCCTCGTTCATCCCGCCGTCGTTCTTGGCGTGGAAGCGGAACTGGACCTGCTGGCCGAGGTACTCGGAGAGGTCGTAGTCCAGGTCGACCCAGCCCTCGCTGAACCCCGTGTTCTCCCCGACCCGCTCCCAGCTCTCGCCGCCGTCGGTCGAGACCTCGGCGTACAGGAAGTCGTAGGCCTCCTCGATGAAGAGCTCGGCCTTCGCCGAGACGCTCGCCGAGCTGGCACCGGTGAGGTCGATGGTGCGGGTCATGCTGGAGTCCAGGTTGTCCTCCGCGCCGCCCCAGAACTCATTGGCCCCCTCGAAGGGGGTGTTGTACTCGGTGGTGATGGTCTGCGGGGGCAGCGGGACCGCCACGGCCTGCGGGTTCTCGGTGCTCGAGTGCGCCGGGCCGAGGGTCTTGGTGACGTTCTCCTCGGGCTGCACGACCTCGAAGTCCAGCCAGCCGAGCTGGAGCTTCTCCTTGGGGCCGTAGAAGCCGGCGGAGTCACCGATGCCGTCCTTGCCGTGGTTCAGCCAGGAGCCGGAGGACATGAGGGACCAGAAGGACACCCCGTTGTCACCGCCGTCGGTCGCGTAGTAGTCGGGCAGCCCGAGGTCGTGCGAGAACTCGTGCACGAAGACGCCCATGCCGCCGTTCTCGGGCTCCGTCGTGTAGTCACCGATCCACAGACCCGTGTCACCGATCGGCACACCACCCTTGAGGTTGCCCTCGGGCCCTGTCTTCCCCTCGTCGGTCGGGAAGGCGTACCAGCGGTGTGCCCAGATGGCGTCCTCCCCCTGGGCGCCACCACCGGCGGACTCGTCCTCACCGGCGTGCACCAGCTGGAAGTGGTCGATGTAACCGTCCGGCTCGTTGAAGTCACCGTCGTCGTCGTGGTCGTAGCGGTCCCACACGTCGTACTCGGCCAACTCGGCCGCGATCTGGTCCTTGGTCTTGCCCTGCACGACCTGGTCGTCGTACCAGGCCTCGGCGCTGTCCTTGACGTAGTTCCAGTACCCCTCGGCCTCCACGTCCGGGTCGTCGGAGTTCGCGCCGTAGCGTGCCTCGTTGAACGGCACCTTCACCCAGTCGTACACGCCGGCCTCCACGTCGAACCGGCCCGAGGACTGCTTGCGGAAGAAGTCCCGGAACGAGTTCTCCTCGCCCAGCATCAGGTCCTCGTAGTAGGCGGTGTCGAAGTCCTCCTCCCACACCGTGCTGTTGTCCTCGGCACGGTCCGGCTCCTCGATCTGGTTGTGCAGCGGGCCGGGGGTGCCGCCCCGGGAGGGGTCGATCTTGTCGCCGAACTCGGTGAGGAAGGTCAGCACGTTGGCCGTGCGCTCCGTGTCGTACTGCACGTACTGGGCGTCCTCACCCTCGCCGAGCTGCACCGAGCGGCTGCCGTTGCGCGTCACGACCTTGGCCTCGCCGCGCAGCAGCTGGTTGGTCGCGGTCTGGCGCATGGCCCGCTGCTTGTCGCCGAGGGGATGGGGAAAGTCGTCCTGACGCTGCTCCTGGGAGTTCGCGTCATCCTGGGGTGCGACGGCGGAGACCTGTGCGAAGGGGGTCGCGGCCATGGCGAAGGCGACCAGCGCGGCTCCGGAGAGGCGCGTCGACGTGCGTGCGTTCACTGTTCCTCCAGCGGTGTGTGTATGTGGCGTGAATCACCACCGCCCCGATAGTGCGCTCCGGGGGGCGCGGAGTCACGCGTGGAGCGGTCACAGTTCGGACACGATTTCGCACGCCGCCGAACGCGGAGGCGACCTGCTCAGCCGCAGCGCTGCGCGATGAGGTGCACGTAGGCTCGGGCACAGCGCACGAGTGCGCTGTGATCCACCCACTCGTCCACCGAGTGCGCCTGCCGGATGTCGCCGGGCCCGTACTGGAGGGTCGGGATGCCTGCAGCCGCGTACTGGCGCAGGTCGGACCCGTACGGGACCCCCATCCGGTCCGGTCGGTCGTGCCCGGCCCGCTCCACGGCGTCGGCGACCTGACCGGCCAGCTCGTGACCGCTGGGCATCTCCCCCGGCGCGAACACGCCGCCGGGCCAGGACACCTCGACCGGGTGGTCCCGGAGGAAGGGATCCTGCGCACAGGCCGCCGCGACGCAGTGCTCGAAGGCCGATCGGGCCTCTCCCGGGGTCTCGTCCGTCCGCACGCCGAAGCGGCCCTCCACGACGAGCTCGTCCAGGACGGTCGAGGCCCACTCACCACCCCGGACCACCCCGATGCTCATCGGCCAGGGGTCCTCCACGGTGTCGAAGGGCTCCGGCGCGTCCGTCCTCCGCCTCTCCTGCAGGTCCTCGAGCGCGTCGAACACCCGCCGCGCACCCTCCAGGGCGTTCACCCCCTCGCGGGCCATCGCACCGTGCGCCGCCTTGCCGGGGACCCGCAGCCGGAAGGTCAGGGAGCCCGCGTTGGCCGTCACCAGGTGCCGCGCCGTCGGCTCGGCGATGACGCAGGCCTCACCGGTGTGGCCCCGCCGCAGCGTGGCGAACGCCCCGGCCCCGCCGTCCTCCTCCGCGCTGACCAGGTGCACCGCCAGCGGCCGGCGCCAGGTGAAGCCGCTCTCCTGCAGGGCCCGGACCGCTGCCAGCACGGCGGCGACCCCGCCCTTCATGTCCGTCACGCCGCGTCCCCGGTACCAGATGCCCTGCTCGTCCCCGCCTCGCACGACGGTCCACGGGTCGAGGTCGGCCCAGAGGTCGGCGTCCCCGGCCGGCACCACATCGGTGTGGCCGCACAGGATGAGGGCGGGCTCGCCGTCGGCGGGGCCGAAGCGTCCGACGACGCCCCGCAGCATCTCGCGCCCCACCTCCTGCCCCGGCCACCCCTCGTGCTCCGCGAGCGAACGGATGTCGTCGTCCCACTCGTCGACCTCGCCCCCGAGCCGCCGCAGCGCCTCGGCGCCCCAGCGCTGGGCCCGAACCTCCGCCTCCGAACCACCGATGCTCGGGATCGCCACCAGGGCTGTGAGGTCGGCCACCAGGCGGCGGTCGTCCAGGGCCTCCACACCGGCTGCTCCTGCGGGGCACGCCTTGGCATCCGCGCCACCAGGGGAGGTGGGATAGGGGTCGGTCCACGAGTACTCCGGCCCGCTGGGCAGCGGACCGGAGTACTCGTGGGAGCGCGTCGGCTTTGGGGCGGGGTCCACGGTCAGCCGTTCAGCGGGTTCGCGTCCCAGTTGGCCCCGCCCGCCTCGTCGGCCTCGGCGGCGTCCTGGGCGTCCCACTTCTCGGTGCGCTCCCGGGCGGTGGCCAGTGCCTGCTCCGCCTCCTCGCGCGAGTCGTAGGGACCCATGACGTCGGCGTTGCGGGAACGGCTGTCGTCGTTCTCCTCGACCTGTCCGGTCACGATGTTGTAGTAGAACTTCACGGTGCCTCCTGCGTCGTCGGGCCTGTCTTACGGCCCACCCTATGCACAGCGGCGCCCGGCCGACAGCGGACCGCCGACGACCTTCCTCCTAGACTGCGCGGCATGCCTGTCGCACCACCCCTGATCCCCGGCCGCGTCTCCCCGCGCCGCGAGGTGCCCGCTTCCATCCCCCGACCGGAGTACGTGGACAAGCCGGCACCGGCCCCGTTCACCGGCTCGGAGATCAAGGACGCCGAGACCATCGAGAAGATGCGGATCGCCTGCCGGATCGCCGCGCAGGCGCGCGAGGAGGTCGGCGCCGCGGTGGCCCCGGGGGTCACCACCGACGAGCTGGATCGCATCGGCCACGAGTTCCTCTGCGACCACGGGGCCTACCCGTCCACCCTCGGCTACCGCGGCTACCCGAAGTCGCTCTGCAGCTCGGTGAACGAGGTGATCTGCCACGGCATCCCCGACGACCGGGAGCTGCAGGACGGCGACATCGTCAACATCGACATCACCGGCTACATCCACGGTGTGCACGGCGACACCAATGCGACCTTCCTCTGCGGTGAGGTCGACGAGGAGTCACGGCTCCTCGTGGAGCGCACGCAGGAGGCGACGCTGCGCGGCATCAAGGCCGCCAAGCCCGGTCGCGAGCTCAACGTCATCGGCCGCGTCATCGAGATGTACGCCAGCCGCTTCGGCTATGGCGTCGTGCGCGACTACACCGGGCACGGCATCGGGACGCACTTCCACAGCGGACTCATCGTGCCGCACTACGACGCGGCACCGTCCTACGCCGACGTCATCCAGCCGGGCATGACCTTCACCGTGGAGCCGATGCTCAACCTCGGCACCCACGACTGGTCCATGTGGTCCGACGACTGGACCGTGGTCACGAAGGACCTCAAGCGCTCGGCGCAGTTCGAGCACACCCTCCTCATCACCGACGACGGCCCGGAGATCCTGACGCAGCCATGAGCAACCAGACGCACCCCCTGGGCATCGACGTCGGCGGCAGTGGCATCAAGGGTGCCCCCGTCGACCTGGCCAAGGGCCGGTTCGCCACCGAGCGCCTCCGCCTGGAGACCCCCGAGACCTCCACCCCCACCGCAGTGGTCGAGGTCATCGGACAGGTGGTCGACGAGTTCGGCAAGCAGACCAAGGGGCAGCCCATCGGCGTCACGGTGCCCGCCGTGGTGAGCCGCGGCGTGGTCCGGACGGCCGCGAACATCGACACCAGCTGGATCGGCACCGACGCGGACGGGCTCTTCTCCGAGCACCTCGGCCGTGAGGTCCACGTCCTCAACGACGCCGACGCAGCCGGTCTGGCTGAGGCGCACTACGGCGCGGCCCGGGGCACCCGCGGGCTCGTCCTCGTGGCCACCCTGGGCACCGGCATCGGGACGGCGCTGGTGGCCGACGGCCGGCTGCTCCCGAACTCCGAGCTCGGGCACCTCGAGATCGACGGGACCGACGCCGAGACCGTCACCGCGAACTCGGCCCGCGAGCGGGAGGATCTCTCCTGGGAGGAGTGGGCCGAGCGTCTGCAGCGCTACTTCTCCACCCTGGAGAACCTGCTCTGGCCGGAGCTGATCGTGGTCGGCGGCGGCGTGAGCAAGAAGGCGGAGAAGTTCCTGCCCCTGATGCACCTGCGGGCCCCCATCGTGCCCGCCCAGCTGCGGAACGACGCCGGCATCATCGGCGCCGCCCACGCCGCGGTCGCTGCCGGCCGCTGACCGGTCCGCGTACACTTCCCCGCCGAGACGAGTCGGCCGGACGGTCGCGTCGGGCCGCACGGCCCGCCGAGGAAAGTCCGGGCTCCACAGGGAACGGTGGTGGCCAACAGCCACCCGGGGTGACCCGCGGGAAAGTGCCACAGAGAACAGACCGCCCGTGCCTGCACGGGTCAGGGTGAAACGGTGGTGTAAGAGACCACCAGCGCACCAGGTGACTGGCGCGGCTCGGCAAACCCCACCGGGAGCAAGGCCAGACAGCGTGTGTCCGAGGGCGTCCCGTCCGAGCACGCGGGTAGGCCGCTGGAGGCGGCTGGCAACAGTCGCCCGAGATGGATGACCGTCCCCCGGGGCCGAGCGATCGGCCCCGGGGACAGGACCCGGCTTACAGGCCGGCTCGTCTCACCCCAACCTTCGCGGAACCCGGGGTTCCTCGCACTCTGGCATGGTGGAAGACACCATGTTCACCATCGCCCTGACCGCACCCCTCGGAGTCGTGACCTCCGTGGAGCCGCCCACCGCGACCGTGTGGGACCGCGTCGCGCAGTGCGAGAGCCTCGGCCGGTCGGACGCCCACCCCAGCGACTCGGCCAGGTCCTTCCACTTCTTCGGTGGCCTGCAGTTCAGCCAGACCACCTGGGAGGGAGTCGGCGGACTCGCCTGGGCACCCCGAGCCGACCTCGCCACGCGGGCGGAGCAGATCGCCGCAGCACGTCGCCTCCTTGCGATGCAGGGGCCACAGGCGTGGCCGACCTGCGGGCCCCGGGCCGGGCTGACGAAGGCCTCCGGCGGAGCGGACCCCGACGCCGTGCCTGCGGGCTGAGCCCGCCTACAACCGCGTCCTCAGACCCGCTCGAACGCGATGCGGTGCTCCCGGACCTCCGCCTCCGTGAGGCGGACCGTCACCTCGTCACCCGGCTCGGCGGCCCCCTCGGCACGGGCCACGACGGCGGGCTCGGCGATCTGGACCGTGAAGCGGTCCTCCTTCTCCACGTCGACGGCGATGCCCGTGAACTCCTGGCCGACCTGCTCCTGCAGCACCGCCGCCTCGACCGCGTCGACGCAGGCGCGCTCCACCTGCTTGGCCCGCCCGTCGGCCCGCTCCATCACCTCCGGGAGCTGCGGCAGCGCCTCCCGCGCCCACGCGGGGACCTCCTCGCCCGCCGAGACCGCCGCGCAGACCGCCAGCACGAAGCGGTCGACCAGCCGACGCAGCGGGGCCGTCGCGTGCGCGTACGGAGCAGCGATCGCGGACTGGGTCGTGAGCTCCGGGAGCTCTCCGTCGAAGGCCGTGTAGCCCGCACCACGGAACAGCGAGGTGGCCTCATGCACCAGGAACAGGTGCCGCCCGTCGGTGACGTCCAGTGAGCGGAGGAACTCGCCGTAGGTCGCCCCGTCGGCCCACTCGACGCCCAGCGCCCGTGCCTGCCGGCGCAGCGTGTCGACGTCCTGCCCCTCCGGCTCGGGCATGGTGCGCAGGATGCCGATCCGGGCCCCGAGCATCAGGTCGGCAGCCGCCATGCCGGTCATCAGGGAGATCTGGGCGTTCCACTCCTCCACCGGGAGCAGCGGACGGAAGCGGGTGGAGTACCGACCGTCCTCCTCGTGCACCTCCTGCTCCGGCATCGGCAGGGTCGCGCCGCCGCGCGCCTTCTCCTGCTCGATGCGCAGCAGGCCCACCTCGCGCAGGAGCACGAGCGTCTCCTCGGCCGAGCCGTCGTCGATCTGCGCCTGGGCCTCGGTGTAGGTGAGGCGACGGCGCGAGCGCACCGCAGCGCGGGTGACGCTCGCCTGCGTCACGGCACCGGCGGCGTCCAGGTGGATCTCCCAGAGGAAGGCCGGACGGTCCTGGTCCGGCAGAAGGGAGGCGGCGCCCTCGGACATCGCCGGCGGGTGCAGCGGCGTGTGCCGGTCCGGGCAGTAGACCGTCAGCCCCCTCTCCCAGGCCTCGGCCGCGATGGCGCCCTCCGGGGCGACGAAGGCGGGCACGTCGGCGATGGCGTAGCGCACGCAGAAGCCCTCACCCTCCCGGGTGATGTGCATCGCCTGGTCCAGGTCCATCGACCCCTCCGGGTCGATGGTGATGAGCTCGAGCCCTCGTTCGTCCCGCTCCGGCAGCCGCACGTCCTGCGTGACGTCCTCGGCCTCGGCGAGCACCTGCGGCGGGAACTCCTCGGGGACCCCTTGCTGGGCGCGGATCGCCTCGAAGGCGGTGAGCAGCTGCTCCCCCGCGAGAGGGGCGGCGGCGCCGGCCTCCTCGGGGCCGTCCGGGCCGGTGCGCAGGACCACGTGGGGATGTGCCATGCCGATCACCCTAGCCACGTGCCGACACCGCGGGCCCCACGAGCGAGCCGCACGGCCCGTGGGTCACCGCACGGGCAGCCCCGCCAGGTGGTGGCGCACGTTGAGACCGCTGAGCTCGGCGAAGCCGCCGGGCACGTCGGGACCCAGGAACTCGAGGGTGTGGAAGGCCGCGGGGTGCTGACCCAGCGTCCACGAGTGGGGGTATTCCACCCCGAGCACCGCCTCCAGCACCGTCATGACCGCGATGCGGTGGGCCGCCACCACCACCGTGTGGAGCTCCTGGTCCACCGCCGTGCGACCGAGCTCGGCGAGCCCCTCCAGGACCCGGGTGCGCACCTGCTGGTGCGTCTCCCCGCCGGGGACCGGGAAGTCCGGATCCCGGGCGAAGGCCCGCGCCAGCCCCTGCCCCTGCGCGTCGACCTCGCGCCAGGTGAGTCCGTCCCACTCGCCGAAGGCCTGCTCGTCGAAGCGCGCGTCGGAGATCGCGTCGAGACCCAGGGCCCGTGCGGTCGCCCCTCCGGTCTGCTGGGCCCGCCGCAGGCTCGAGGTGACCACGCGGACGCGGCCGTCGGACGCGGGTTCCGCGAGCCACTCGCCGAGCTCCCGCGCCGCACGCCCGGCCTGCTCCTCCCCCAGGGTCGACAACGGTGGGTTGCTGCCGCCCCGGCCGTCGATGCGGTAGGTCTCGGTGAAATCGGTCACCCCGTGGCGCAGGAGCACGAGCTGCCAGCGGTGGGCCCCCTCGGTGCCCGCCACCCGCTCCCGGAGACGGGCCTCCTCGGTCGCGGGCTTGCCGGCGGTGGTCGCCGCGTGCTGCGGCGGCTCGGGAGCGTGCGTCTCGTCGGCGAGACCGGCCTCGTCCTCCCCGACGCCCGGGACGGCTCCGTGGTCGCGCTCGACGGTGTGTCCGTCCATGCCGTCGTTGCTCAGCTTGTCCGCCGCGGCGTTCTGCTTGCGCGGGATCCACTCCCACTCGATCCGTGCGCCGACGCCGTCCAGCTCCGCGCAGAGCTCCTTGGCCTCGGCCGCCAGCCGCTGCATGTCGGCGTGCTTGATCTTCCACCGCCCCGCCATCTGCTCGATGACCAGCTTGGAGTCCATCCGTACGCGCACCACGTCGCCGGCCGACACCTCGGCCCGGTCGAGCAGGGCCCGCAGTCCGGCGATGAGACCGGAGTACTCCGCCACGTTGTTGCTGGCCCGTCCCAGCGGGGCGGCGCGCTCGGCGAGCAGCTCCCCCTGTCCGTCGAGCACCAGGGCCCCGTAGCCGGCCACCCCGGGGTTGCCCCGGGAGCCGCCGTCCGCCTCGATCGTCCAGGTCGTCATGCTCAGGCCTCCTGCGTGGCGACGACGAAGTCCCACGGGTCGGTCACGGTGTCGCTGACCCTCACCTCGACCTGCGCCCCGGTGCTGGCCGCCAGCCCCTCGACCAGACGCCGACCGGCCTCCTGGAGCCAGAGCGACTCCGTGGCCCAGTGCCCGGCGTCGATGAGGAAGGGGCCATCGACCCCGCCGCTCCGCGCCGCGAGCAGCCCGTGCTCCCGGAACTCGCTCACCGGGTGGTGCCGCAGGTCGGCAGTGACCAGGACGTCGGCGCGCGTCTCCCGCACCGCGTCGAACTCCCGGTCCCCGGAGCCTCCGAGGACGGCGACGCGCGCCACCCGACCACCCCGGGGGCCCGCCACCCGCAGACCCGCGGGCGCACCGGGCAGGACCGCTGCCACACGACCGGCGAACTCCTCCAGCGTCAGGGGCCGGTCCAGCTCCCCGACCCGCCCGAGCGGCTGCCCCTCGGGCTCCGAGAGCGGCTCGACGTCCGACAGCTCCAGTGCCGCGGCCAAGGCGTCGTTCACCCCGCCGGTGGCCACGTCGGCGTTCGTGTGCGCCGAGTACAGGCCCACCCCGCCGGTGGCCAGCGCGAGCACCGCCGCCCCCTTCGGCTCGGTAGGGACGACGGCGTGCAGCCCGGCTCGCAGCAGGTGGTGGTGGGTGACCAGCAGGTCGTACCCGCCCTCGACCGCCTCGTCGACGACCGCGAGGGTGGGATCGACCGCCATCAGCACCCGCCGCACGGGTGCCGAGGGGTCGCCGACGGTGAGTCCGACGACGTCCCCCGAAAGGGCCGTCTCGGGCGGGAAGAGCTCGTCGAGCACGTCCACCGCGTCGGACAGGGTGCAGGTCCTGGTGTCCATGTGGGCCCGGCCGGGATCGAACCGACGACACCTGCGGTGTAAACGCAGTGCTCTGCCAGCTGAGCTACAGGCCCCGGGCACGGGGGTCAGCCGTGCAGACCCATCCTCGCACCCGGGTGTCGGGTCAGCCGCGGCGGCGGGTGGGGCGCCCCAGCTTGGTCGCCAGCCAGCTGTCCCCCAGCTGCAGGGAGCTCTGCGCCTGCAGTCCGGCGGTGGTGGCGGCCTCGTCAACGTCGGCCTGGTCCACGTGCAGGTCGTGCTTGAGGTTGGGCGTGGCCAGCAGGACGAAGCCGTCGTCCTCCAGGCCCGAGAGGGCGTCCACGCAGTCGTCGGTGAGGTCACCGTCGCCGTCGCGGAACCAGAGCAGGCACACGTCGACCGGGCCCGTGTAGGACTCGTCCTCCAGCGGGGCGCCGGTGATCTCCTCGATGGCGAGCCGCAGGTCCTCGGGGACGTCGTCGTCCCACCCGATCTCCTGGACGATCTGGTCGTCGCTGAAGCCCAGCCGGTCGGCCAGGGCCCGTGCGTCCGCGGTCGCGGTCGCCTCCACGTGGTCCTCCTCGATGTGATGGTCGTCACCGTCCGTCGGGCGGTGTCCGGCGCCGCGGTCCGTGCCGTGGCGCGCCTCCATGATGCACCGCGCCCGTCCCGGAGGACAGACAGGCGCCCCTGACGGCCCCGTCGGGCTCTCCCGAACGGGACACCCGGCGCGACGGGGTGGAACAATGCGGCCGTACGCCTGCACACCCCGGTGCAGTGAGTTCGTCGCCGACACACACGTCGTCACGACGGGCGACGCGTGTAAGGAGGAGAAGCTTCGTGTCGACCAAGGATTTCGGACCGATTCTCAACGGTCTGCCCAGCCAGCTCCCGGACATCGACCCCGAGGAGACCGCCGAGTGGCTCGACTCGCTGGACGGCCTGGTCGACGCCCGTGGCCGTTCGCGTGCCCGCTACGTGATGCTGGAGTTGCTGAACCGCTCCCGCCAGCAGCAGGTCGGCGTGCCGTCGCTGACCACCACCGACTACATCAACACCATCGGGCCCGAGGACGAGGCCTGGTTCCCCGGTGACGAGGAGGTGGAGCGCCGCTACCGCGCCTGGATCCGATGGAACGCCGCGATCATGGTGCACCGCGCCCAGCGCCCCGGCATCGCCGTCGGTGGCCACCTGTCCAGCTACGCCTCCGCGGCGACCCTCTACGAGGTCGGCTTCAACCACTTCTTCCGCGGCCGTCAGCACCCCGGTGGCGGCGACCAGATCTTCTTCCAGGGCCACGCCTCCCCCGGCATCTACGCCCGCGCCTTCCTCGAGGGCCGACTGAGCGAGGACCAGCTCAACGGCTTCCGCCAGGAGAAGTCGCACTTCGTCGACGGCAAGCTCACCGCGCTGCCGAGCTACCCGCACCCGCGGAGCATGCCGGACTTCTGGCAGTTCCCGACGGTGTCGATGGGTCTGGGCCCGCTGGCCGCCATCCACCAGGCGCAGTTCAACAAGTACCTCCAGAACCGCGGCATCAAGGACACCAGCGAGCAGCACGTCTGGGCCTTCCTCGGCGACGGCGAGATGGACGAGCCGGAGTCGCGAGGTGCCCTGCAGATCGCGGCCAACGAGGAGCTCGACAACCTGACCTTCGTGGTCAACTGCAACCTGCAGCGCCTCGACGGCCCGGTGCGCGGCAACGGCAAGATCGTGCAGGAGCTCGAGGCCTTCTTCCGGGGCGCGGGCTGGAACGTCATCAAGGTGCTCTGGGGTCGCGGCTGGGACGAGCTTCTGGCCGCCGACCGCGACGGCGCGCTGGTGAACCTCATGAACAGCACCCCCGACGGTGACTTCCAGACCTTCCGCGCCAACGACGGCGCCTACGTCCGGGAGCACTTTTTCGACCGCGACTCGCGCACCAGCCGCATGGTGAAGGACTGGTCCGACGACGACATCTGGTGGAAGCTCAAGCGCGGTGGCCACGACTACCGCAAGGTGTTCAGCGCCTACCAGGCCGCCATGAACCACTCCGGTCAGCCGACCGTGATCTTGGCCCACACCATCAAGGGCTACTCGCTCGGCTCGCACTTCGCCGGCCGCAACGCCACCCACCAGATGAAGAAGCTGACGGTGGAGGATCTCAAGGGCTTCCGCGACAGCCTGCGGATCCCGGTCCCGGACTCGGCCTTCGAGGACGACCAGTTCGCCGCGCCCTACTACCACCCGGGCGAGGACGACGAGACGATCCAGTACATGCTGGAGCGCCGCCGCAAGCTCGGTGGCGACCTGCCGGCCCGCCTCTCCGAGCACCTGCCGCTGCAGCTGCCGCCGGAGAAGACATACGACGTCGGCCGCAAGGGCTCGGGCACGCAGGAGGTCGCCACGACGATGGCCTTCGTGCGCATCCTCAAGGACATGATGCGCGACCCGGAGATCGGCCAGCGCATCGTCCCGATCATCCCGGACGAGGCCCGCACCTTCGGCATGGACGCGTTCTTCCCCACTCGGAAGATCTACAACCCGAACGGCCAGAACTACGAGTCCGTGGACGCCAACCTCATGCTGTCCTACAAGGAGAGCACCGACGGCCAGCTGCTCCACCTGGGCATCAACGAGGCCGGCTCGGTGGCGGCGTTCACGGCGGCCGGCTCCTCGCACGACACGCACAACGAGCCGATGATCCCGGTCTACATCTTCTACTCGATGTTCGGGTTCCAGCGGACCGGTGACGGCATCTGGGCGGCGGCCGACCAGCTCTCCCGCGGCTTCCTCATCGGCGCGACGGCCGGCCGGACGACCCTGGCCGGCGAGGGCCTGCAGCACATGGACGGCCACAGCCCGCTGCTGGCGACCACCAACCCGGCGGTCGTCTCCTACGACCCGGCCTACTCCTACGAGATCTCCGCCCTCATGCAGGAGGGCATGCGCCGGATGTACGGCCCGGACGCCGAGAACGTCATCTTCTACCTGACGGTCTACAACGAGCCGATGGTGCAGCCCAAGCAGCCCGAGGGCATCGACCTCGACGGCATCCTCAAGGGTGGGTACCTGCTAGCCGAGGGCGAGGCCGAGGGCCCGAAGGCCCGTCTGCTCGCCTCCGGCGTGGGCGTGCCGTGGGCACTGGACGCCCAGCAGGAGCTCGCTGAGCACTGGGGTGTCAACGCCTCGGTGTACTCGATCACCTCCTGGAGCGAGCTCGCCCGCGAGGCCACGGCCTGCGACGAGGACGCCTTCCTGCACCCGGAGGACGAGGCACGCACCCCCTACGTGCAGCAGCTGCTGCCCAAGGGCGAGGGCCCGATCGTCGCCACGAGCGACTACATGCGCGCGGTGCAGGACCAGATCGCGCCGTGGATGGAGGACGACTACTACGCGCTGGGCGCCGACGGCTTCGGCTTCTCGGACACCCGCCCCGCGGCGCGTCGCTTCTTCCACATCGACTCCGCGTCGATGGTCGTCAAGACCCTGCAGATGCTGGAGAAGCGCGGCGAGATCGAGGCCGGTCGCGCCAAGGAGGCCGCCGAGCACTACCGCCTGCTCGACACCACCGCCGGCACGTCCGGCACCGCGGGTGGCGACGCCTGAGCCGTCCCACCGCACGACGAGGAGGGGCCCTGCAGCAGCTGCTGCAGGGCCCCTCCTCGTGGCTGGTCCTGCCTCCCGGCGGACCGGCACCTCAAGCGCTGCGGCGCACCCCCCGCAGCAGCCCGGCGCCCAGCAGGAGCGCGCCGAGGCCGGCTGCTGCCCCGGTGAGACCGGTGGTCGACCGGGGCGCCTGGACACCGGTGTCGACGATGGGGTGTTCCTCGCGCCAGGCGTCGCGCGTCTCCACGGCCATGCCCGGCTGGTCGGAGAAGACACCGTCCACGCCGGCGTCCAGGTGGGCCCGGACCAGGGTGTCCATGTCGCCGAGCGCCGCCGGGTCCTCCGAGCTCTGGAGCGAGGCGGGCAGGTGGGCGTTCTCGGCACGGAAGGTGTAGGGCGTCACCAGCAGGCCGGCGGCGTGGGCGTCCTCGACCAGGGAGGTCGGCTCACCCAGCACGCCGCCCTCCTCGGGGACCACCATGGTGCGCTCGGGGCCGATGGCGTCGACGTCGCGGGCGAGCTCGCGCAGCCCGGCCGGCTTCATGAGGTCGGCGTAGGTGCGCTGGTCGCCGGCCGCCTCGAGGTCCCACGGCTGGCCCTCGTACCAGGACAGGAAGACCAGCGGCACCTCGGCGTCGAGGTTGCGGTTGAGGTCCACCAGGTTCTGCACCTCGAAGCTCTGGATCATGGCCGGGGAGTCGGCGTGGTTCAGGCCCGCCTCCTCCAGCTGGGCCACGACCTGCTCCTCCATGGACAGACCGATGCCGTCGAAGTAGGTCGGGTGCTTGATCTCCGGGATGATGGCGATCTCACGGCCGGTCTCGGCCGTCAGCCGCTCGCGCAGCTCGAGCACCTCGGCGAAGGTCGCCACCTCGAACCGGCCGTCGTAGCTGGTGTTGTCGGGGCGCACGTCCGGGATGCGCTCCTTGGCGCGCAGGGTCTTCAGCTCCGCGAGGGTGAAGTCCTCGGTGAACCACCCGGTCAGCTCCTGCCCGTCGACCACCTTCGTGGTCTTGCGGTCAGCGAACTCGGGGTGCTCGGCGACGTCGGTGGTGCCGGAGATCTCGTTCTCGTGGCGGGTCACCAGGACGCCGTCCTTGGTGCTCACCAGGTCTGGCTCGAAGAAGTCGGCGCCCATGCGGATGGCGAGCTCGTAGGCCTCCAGGGTGTGCTCCGGACGGTGGCCGGAGGCGCCGCGGTGACCGATGACCCAGGGCTTCTCCGCGGCGAGGACGGGGTGGGCCCCCTGGTCTTCGGCGCCGGCGCCGGTCGGCTCCGCGCCGGCGGGTGCGGCCCCGAGGACGCCGAGGCCGGTGGCTGCGATGAGGGTGGACGTGAGGGTGCGACGCATGGTGGTCATGGACGGATGAGAACCCACCCGGACCAACGCCGGGTGCCCTCCAGGTGTGCACCGAGAGAACACCGTCTGAACGAGCGGGCGGAGAGCACCCCCGCCCTGCTCCCGGTGCCCGTGCGCGCGCTTTGTCGAGGACCTACAGTTGCGCCATGCCAGCCCCCCGGGTCGCGTCGTCGACGCTCGAGCGCCTGACCGAGCAGGTCTCTCCCCTGGCCCACGCCGCGCTGCGCCGGATGGAGCGCCACGACTGGTACCGCGAGCTGCCGGCCCGCCACCGCGCCGGGGTCGCCCTGGTGGCCGAGGCGGGCATCCGCACCTTCGTGGAGTGGCTCTCCGGACCGGGCGAACCCGGGCGCGCCACCCTGGTCTTCGCCGACGCCCCGCGCGAGCTGGGCACGGTGCTCAGCCTGGAGCAGACCATCGAGCTGGTCCGGGTGACGGTGCAGACGGTGGAGGACTCCGTCGACGAGCTCGCGCAGGAGCAGGACGAGCGCGACCGCCTGCTGCTGGCCTGCCTGCGGTTCAGCCGCGACGTCGCCTTCGGGGCCGCCACGGTGCACGCCCGGGCCGCCGAGGCCCGTGGGTCGTGGGACGCGCGCCTGGAGTCGCTCGTCGTGGACGCCGTGCTGCGCGGAGAGGCCACGGAGGACGTCCACTCGCGCGCGGCCGCCCTCGGGTGGGGGCAGACCTCCGGCGTGGCCGTCGCGGTCGGCACGGCCTCGGACCTCACCGACGAGGCCGAGGTGGTGCGCCAGGTGCGCCAGTCCTGCCGGCGTCACGGGCGGGAGGCGCTGGTGACCCTGAACTCCGGCCGGGTCGTGGTGGTGCTCTCGGGCCTCGAGGAGTCCCAGGACGCCTTCCCGCCGCTGACGGCAGTGCTCGACGCCCCGCCCGTCGTGGTCGGCCCGGTCGTCCCCCACCTGTTCGCCGCCGGTCGCTCGGCGCGGGCGGCCCTGGCCGGGTGGAACGCCTCCCGCGCCTGGCCCGGGGCACCGGCTGCCGTCCGGGCTGCGGAGCTGCTGCCCGAGCGCATCCTGGCCGGCGACGAGGCGGCTCGCCGGGAGCTCACCAAGTCCGTGGTCCGACCACTCGCGCAGGCCGGGCGGGACCTGCTGCCAACCGCCGAGGCCCTGCTCGACCACGGAGGAGCCCTCGAGGCCAGTGCCCGGGCGCTGTTCGTGCACGTCAACACCGTCCGCTACCGCATCTCGCGGATCGAGCAGCTGGTCGGCCTCGACCTGACCGACCCGCGTGACGCCTGGACCCTGCGTGTGGCACTGGCCGTCCACCGGATCGACGCCCCGCGCGGTGCGGGCTGGCGGCGCGCCGTGCAGCCCGAGAGCTGACGGACGCTCATCCACAGTTGGAGGATTCCTCCAAGGTTGGGCGTCAGCTTCGGTGAGAAGCCACCCGACCCCACCCCCCGCTCGGGTTGCGAGAGTTGTCGCCGTGCTTGCGATCGTCTGCCCTGGACAGGGCGCCCAGACCCCCGGATTCCTCGCCCCCTGGCTCGAGCTCCCCGGTTTCGCCGACCGGATGGAGTGGCTCTCGGCATGTGCCGGGCTCGACCTGGTGGCGCACGGGACCACCTCGGACGCCGACACCATCCGCGACACCGCCGTCGCCCAGCCCCTGATCGTCGGGTCCGGCCTGGTGAGCTTCCTCGCGCTCTTCGAGCACCCGGCGGACGCCTACCGCACCGTGCGGGCCGGAGCCGGCCACAGCGTCGGTGAGATCACCGCGGCCGTCGGTACCGGCGTGCTGACAGCTGAGCAGGCGATGGTCTTCGTGCGCGAGCGAGGCCGTGGCATGGCTGGCGCCTCCGCGGCACGACCGACCTCCATGCGCGCCGTGGTGGGCGGGGACCAGGACGAGGTCGTCGCCGCCATCGAGGCCGCCGGACTCACCGCCGCCAACCGCAACGGCGCCAAGCAGATCGTGGCCGCCGGCACGGTGGAGCAGCTGGACGCCTTCGCCGCGGAGCCCCCGAAGGGTACCCGGGTCATCCCGCTGCAGGTGGCCGGTGCCTTCCACACCGAGCACATGGCTCCCGCGGTGGACACCCTCGCGGGCTACGCCCGGGCCATGACCACCCACGACGCCCGCATCGACCTGCTCTCGAACACCGACGGCTCGGTGCTGCGCTCCGGCGAGGAGGTCCTCTCCCGACTGGTCTCGCAGGTCTCGCGCCCGGTGCGCTGGGACCTGTGCATGGACGCCATGGCGGACATGGGCGTCACCGGCGTGATCGAGATCCCGCCGGCCGGCACGCTGGCCGGTCTGGTGAAGAAGCACCTCAAGGGCGTGGAGTCCCTCGCGCTCAAGACGCCCGACGACCTCGAGGCCGCGCGCCGCATGGTGGCCGAGCACGGCGAGGCCGCGTCCGTCAGCGGCGACCAGCCCACCTGGCGCATGCTCGTCTCCCCCGGCAAGGGCACGGTGGACCTCGGCTCGGCGAGCCGGTCCGAGGGCGACCGCTTCACCTCCGGTGACGAGCTGGCCCGGGTGCAGGCCCTGCGCGAGGAGCTGACCGTCGAGGCCACCCACGACGGTCAGATCGTCGAGTGGCTCGTGCAGGACGGCGACCCGGTGGCACCCGGCCAGCCGATCGTGCGCGTGCACCCCCGTCAGGAGTCCTGATGCGGGCACTGCGCACCACCACCGCGCTGCGCCCGGCGGCGCTCTCTGGCACGGGGGCCTACCGCCCCGGCCGCGTGGTGCCGAACTCCGAGCTCGTGGACGCGATCGACTCCTCCGACGAGTGGATCCGCCAGCGCTCGGGCATCGAGGAGCGCCGGTGGGCCACGGAGGACGACACGACCGTCTCGATGGGCACCGCCGCCGCGCGCCGGGCCCTGGAGTCCGCCAGCCTCACCGGCGACCAGCTGGGCGCCGTCATCGTCGCCACGGTCTCCGGTCCGATGCGCACCCCGGGCGTCGCGCCGATGCTCGCTGCCGAGCTCGGCAGCATCGCCCCCGCGTTCGACCTGTCGGCCGCCTGCGCCGGCTACTGCCACGGCATCGCCCTGGCCAACGACATGGTGGGAGCCGGCACCGCCGACCACGTGCTCGTGGTGGGGGTGGAGTACCTGTCCCAGTTCACCGACCTCAGCGACCGCGGCAGCGCGTTCATCTTCGCCGACGGGGCGGGAGCCGCGGTCGTCAGCCGAGCGGACGTCTCCGGCATCGGTCCCACGGTGTGGGGCTCGCAGGGCGCCCGGTGGGAGCTCATCCACACCCGCGACGACGGCATGCTGACGATGACCGGCAACTCGGTCTTCCGCTGGGCCGTCTGGGAGATGGCGAAGGTCGCCCAGCAGGCCCTCGACGCCGCCGGCCTCACCGCCGACGAGCTGGACGTCTTCATCCCCCACCAGGCCAACGCCCGGATCACGGCCGAGATGGTCAAGCAGCTCAAGCTGCCCGACTCGGTGCCGGTGGCTGACGACATCCGCTCCACCGGCAACACCTCGGCCGCCAGCATCCCCGTGGCCACCGCCCGGATGCTGGAGGACGGCACCGCCCGGTCCGGTGACCTCGCTCTGCAGGTCGGCTTCGGTGCCGGTCTGGTGTACGCCGCGCAGGTCGTCCGCCTGCCCTGACAGACTCCCGCGACCCGGCGGGTCAACACCGGGTCAGTCCCGTCGACACCCCGTCGACATCCCCGAGGGCCCCGTGCCCACCCCCCTGGAGGAAAACATGGCTCAGTCCGACGAGCAGATCCTGACCGTCCTCGCCGAGGTCGTCAGCGAGGAGACCGGCATCGAGCCGGCCGAGGTCACCCCGGAGAAGTCCTTCGCCGGCGACCTCGACATCGATTCCCTGTCGATGATGACCATCCTCGTGAACGTCGAGGAGAAGACCGGCGTCGCCATCCCCGACGAGGAGATGGGCAACCTGAACACCGTGGCCGACGCCGTCAGCTACATCAAGAACCACCAGGCCTGAGGCCACCTTCGGGGCCGGGCGGCCTCTGCAGAACGCCCGGCCCCTCCCCCTGACTTCTCTCTCACCACCGGAGGAACCATGACCGACGTCGTCGTCACCGGACTGGGTGCCATCACCCCGCTGGGTGGCACCGCGCCCGAGACCTGGCAGGCCCTGCTGGCCGGCACCTCCGGTGCCGCTCCCCTGCCCGAGGAGTGGCAGGAGCTCTACGGGCTCCCCGTCGGGTTCGCCACGCAGGTCAGCACCGACGTCGAGGACGTCCTCCCGCGCGTGAAGGTCAAGCGCATGGACCGCACGACGCAGATGGGTCTCATCGCCGCGAAGGAGGCGTGGGTCCACGCCGGCGCCCCGGAGATCGAGCCGACCCGTCTCGCCGTCGTGATGGGCACCGGCATCGGTGGCGTCGTCACCGTGATGAACCAGTGGGACGTGCTGCGTGAGAAGGGGACCCGACGCGTCTCCCCGCTCACCGTCCCGATGCTGATGCCGAACGCCGGCGCCGCCGCGGTGTCCCTCGAGCTCGGTGCCCGGGGCGCCTCCCACACGCCGGTGAGCGCTTGCGCCTCTGGCGCCGAGGCCGTCGCCGTCGGGCTCGGCATCGTCCGCCGCGGTGAGGCCGACGTCGTCGTGGTGGGTGGATCCGAGTCCTGCATCCACCCGATGCCGATGTCCGGCTTCTCCCAGATGCAGGCGCTCTCCACGCGCAACGACTCCCCTGAGACCGCCTCACGCCCCTACGACGTCGACCGCGACGGCTTCGTCCTGGGTGAGGGCGGCGGCGCCCTGGTCATCGAGAGCGCCGAGCACGCCGCGGCCCGCGGCGCCACCGTGCACGCCCGTGTGCTGGGTGCCGGTCTGACCTCCGACGCCCACCACATCGCGGCCCCGGAGCCCGAGGGCATCGGCGCCGCCGGTGCCATGACGATGGCGCTCGAGGACGCCGGGGTCACTGCCGCCGACGTGGCCCACGTGAACGCGCACGCCACCAGCACCCCGGTGGGCGACATCGCCGAGAGCAAGGCGATCCGCCGCGCCCTCGGCGGCGAGGCGGACCACGTGGCCGTGTCCGGCACCAAGTCGCTCACCGGCCACCTGCTCGGTGGTGCCGGTGCCGTGGAGTCCGTCTTCACCGTGCTGGCCCTGCGGGAGCGCACGGCCCCCGCCACGGCCAACATCGAGAACTTCGACGAGGCCATCGAGCTCGACGTCGTCCGGGACGAGCACCGCACGCTGCCGGCGGGCGAGCTCGTCGCCGTCAACAACTCCTTCGGGTTCGGTGGGCACAACGTCGCCGTCGCCTTCGGGAGTGCCTCGTGAGCGCTGCCGCACGGGCCGCGGCGGCCGCCACCGCCCGCCACAAGCTGCCCCGCGACGAGGACCCGCGCAACCCGGTCGCCCGTCTGGAGCGCTTCTTCGACGCGGCGTCCTGCGAGCTCCTGACTCCCTGGGGCGACCAGGGCATGGTCGCCGCGCGGGGGCGCGTCCAGGGTGCCGAGGTCGTCGCCTTCGCTGCCGACCCCACCATCCAGGGTGGTGCGATGGGCGAGGAGGGCTGCGCCGTCGTCCTGACCGCCTACGAGGCGGCCATGGAGGCCGGCGCCCCGATCGTGGGCCTGTGGCACTCCGGTGGCGCGCGGCTGGCCGAGGGCGTCAGCTCGCTGGACGCCGTCGGCCAGGTCTTCGCGGCCATGACCCGCGCCTCCGGCGTCATCCCCCAGATCTCCCTCGTGCTGGGCCCGGCGGCCGGTGGTGCCGCGTACGGTCCGGCGCTCACCGACCTCGTGGTGCTCGGCCCCGAGGGCCGCTTGTTCGTGACCGGGCCCGACGTCGTGCGCTCGGTGACCGGCGAGCAGGTGGACGCCCTGCGGCTCGGTGGCCCCGAGCCCCACGGTCGCCGCTCCGGCGTGGTCCACGTGGTCACCACGAGCGACGACGAGGCCTTCGAGCGCACCCGCGCGCTGTGCAGCCTGCTGGGTGCCCAGGGTGAGCTCGACCCGGCCGCCGTCACCGACCGGGACCTCGCGGCCACCTTCCCGAGCTCCCCCAAGCGTGCCTATGACGTGCACCCGCTACTGGCCGACCTGCTGGACGGCGACGGGGCCGGTGACGACCTCAACCCGATGGCGGTCTCGCTGCCCGAGGACGCGGTCGAGCTGCACCCGCGGTGGGCGCCGAACATCGTGACCGTGCTGGGTCGTCTGGGCGGCCGCACGGTCGGCGTGGTGGCCAACAACCCGATGCGTCTCGGCGGCTGCCTGGACTCCTCCTCGGCGGAGAAGGCAGCCCGGTTCGTGCGGCTCTGCGACTCCATGGGCGTGCCGCTGGTGGTGCTGGTGGACGTCCCCGGCTACCTGCCCGGTGTGGGCCAGGAGTGGGACGGTGTGGTGCGCCGCGGCGCCAAGCTGCTGCACGCCTTCGCCGAGGCCGTCGTGCCGCGCGTCACCCTGGTGACCCGCAAGACCTACGGCGGGGCCTACATCGCCATGAACAGCCGGTCGCTGGGCGCCACCAAGGTGTTCGCGTGGCCGCACGCCGAGATGGCCGTCATGGGCCACGTGGCCGCGGTGCGCATCCTGCACCGCCGCAAGCTCGCCGACCTCGAGGGCGAGGAGCGCGCGCGGGTGGAGCAGGAGCTCGCCGACGAGCACGCCGAGCTCTCCGGCGGTCTGGCCCGTGGCATGGAGATCGGCGTCATCGACGACGTCGTCCAGCCGGACGTCACGCGCACCCGCATCGCCCAGGCGCTGGCCGAGGCACCCCAGCGGCGGGGGCGGCACAACAACATCCCGCTGTGAGCCCCTGGGGCGCTGCCGCGCCCCAGGACGACACGACGGTGGGCCTCCCCGGTGCGGGGAGGCCCACCGTCGTGTCACGGGCTGCGCCCGACGTCGAGCCCCGCCGTCGGGTCGCCTCAGCCGGTCGCGTGCAGGTGGCGCACCGGGACGGCGTCCCCGGCGTGCCGCAGGACCTCGAGCTCGGCGTCCCAGGCCGTGCCCAGCAGCCGGTCCACGCCGTCGGCCAGGGCACGGGCGTCCCCGCGACTCGCGTCCAGGACGTCACGCAGCCGGTTCTCGTGCACCACGGCGTCACCGATCGCGTTGGTGGTCGCGTGGTGGATGCCCAGGCTGGGGGTGTGCGACCAGCGGGATCCGTCGGACCCCATGGTCGGGTCCTCGGTCACCTCGAAGTGCACGGCGTCGAAAGGACGCAGCGCGCTGGCCAGTGCCGCGCCGGTGCCGGCGCGTCCGTGCCAGGTGAACTCCCCGCGAAGGCTGCCGGGCAGAGCGGGCTGGTCGATCCAGTCGATGCGGGGTGCCCCGTGCACCCCCGCACGCTGCAGGGCGTGCTCGATCGCCCACCCGAGGTGCGGGCACAACGCAGCGGGGGTGGCGTGGATGAAGACCACCCCCTGTGCCTGGGGTCGCTGACCGTAGCCGGACATCCGATCCTCCTGTGATCGCTCGACGTCTTCCCCAACGCCTCGATCTCGTGGACCGCCGCACGGCAGTGCTGTGCAATTGTGGGGGCCAGTGTGCACCATCGGTCGAGGGTGTGCCAGCCCCGGGCTCCGCTTCCCACGGGGATCTCATGACGGCAGTCATGGGCCCGGGAGCCGCTCTCCTGCCAAGATGCTCCCATGAACCGCAACGTGCTCACGTTCCTCGCCTTGGCCATCACCATCATCTACGGCCTCGGTTTCGCCGTGCTGGACGACAAGAGCACCTACGCGGTGATCGGCGCCGGCGTCGTGGCCATCGCGTGGATCGCGGTGTCGATGCTGGGGCGCGACGACAGCGCCTGACCTGCTGGGCCCAACAGGCCGGGGCACGTCACGGCAGCTCGATGGTCCGTCCCGTCCCGGGCCCCTCGATCGCCTTCTGGAAGGCACGGGCCACGTCGGAGGCGTCGACCGGGGCGAATCCCGGGAAGAAGTCACCGAAGTCGGCGAGGCTCTCGGTGAGCGCCGATGGGCTGACCACGTTGATCCGACGCGGGGCGATCTCGACGGCGGCCGCCCTCACGAAGGCCTCGATCGCGCCGTTCGCCGTGGCCGCGGCAACGCCCGAGACGACCGGATCGCGGGAGGGGACGTCGCTGACCAGCGTGAAGGACCCCTCCGCAGAAAGATGGTCCAGACCCGTGCGCACAAGGTTGATCTGAGCGAGTGCCTTCTGGGTCCACGCCGTCTGGAAGCCACGGGGGGTGAGGTCGGACAAGGCCGCATAGGGAACGTCACCCGCCGTGGAGACCACAGCGTCGACCTCCCCGACGGCCTCCCAGAGGCGGGCCAACTGCGACTCGTCCGTGATGTCCAGACGACGGCCACCACTGGTACGACCGACGGTCGTGATCTCGTGCCCCCCCGCTCGACGAGTAGTTGGTTGACTGCCTGACCGATGGTCCCGGACGCTCCCACGAGGATGATCTTCTGGACCAGGACGCTAGGCGGACTGTCTGCGCCAGGGAAATACGACAGGTCATACGCTGGGTGCATGGATGTCGAGCTGCGTCACCTCCGGGCCCTGGTCGGCCCCGCAGAGGAGCGCAGCTTCACGACAGCAGCCGCCGTCGCGGGCACCACGCAGCCAACGAGTTGAGTCCCCGATAGGGGTGTAGCGCGGTGGCCCCGTGATCGTCTCGGACGTGGGCGCGGCCACCGTGTGATCCTTCGAGTGAACCTCTCACAGCACTCTCGAACGGAGTCATCACGATGACCGCTCCTCACATTGTCGACCCTTCCGGCCTACTCGGTGAAGCCCTGGCCGAGGCGTCCCCGGATCTGATGCGCAGCCTGCTCCAGGACGTGATCAATGCCTTGCTCTCCGCGGACGCGGACGCTGTTGCCGGCGCGGAGTACGGCCGTCCCAGCAGCGACCGGGTTGCGCAGCGCAACGGCTACCGCCACCGCGACCTCGACACCCGCGTCGGCACGATCGACGTCGCCGTCCCCAAGCTCCGCACCGGCACCTACTTCCCCGAGTGGCTGCTCGAGCGCCGCAAGCGCGCCGAGTCCGCCCTGATCACGGTCGTCGCGGACTGCTATCTCGCCGGTGTCTCCACGCGTCGCATGGATAAGCTCGTGAAGACCCTGGGCATCAACAGTATGTCGAAGTCGCAGGTCAGCAGGATGGCGGAGTCGTTGGACGAGCACGTCGAGCAGTTCCGCCACCGCCCCCTGGACGAGGCCGGCCCCTTCACATTCGTCTCCGCCGACGCGCTGACCATGAAGGTCCGTGAAGGTGGCCGCGTGATCAACGCCGTCGTCTTGCTCGCCACCGGCGTCAACGGCGACGGGCACCGCGAAGTGCTCGGCATGCGGGTCGCCACCTCTGAGACCGGAGCTGCGTGGGACGGCTTCTTCGCCGACCTCGTCGCCCGCGGCCTCGCCGGCGTCCGCCTGGTCACCAGTGACGCGCATACGGGGCTGGTCGAAGCGATCGCCGCGCACCTTCCCGGGGCGGCCTGGCAGCGGTGCCGCACCCACTACGCAGCGAACCGCATGGCCGTGACGCCGAAGACCATGTGGCCGGCGGTGAAGGCGATGCTGCACAGCGTCTATGACCAGCCCGACGCACAAGCGGTGAACGCGCAGTTCGAGCGCCTGCTGGACTACGTCAGTGAGAAGCTTCCGGCCGTGGCAGAGCACCTCGACGCCGCCCGAGCGGACCTCCTCGCGTTCACGGCGTTCCCCAAGGACGTGTGGGTCCAGATCTGGTCGAACAATCCCACCGAGCGTTTGAACAAGGAGGTCCGCCGCCGCACCGACTCCGTGGGCATCTTCCCCACCCGCGAGGCGATCGTCCGTCTCGTCGGCGCGGTCCTGGCCGAGCAGACCGACGAGTGGGCCGAAGGACGACGCTATCTCGGCCTCGACGTCCTCGCCCGGTGCCGCCTCAACCTCGTCCCCGACACCAACACCGAGGAGGCCACCACCAGTTCCCTGCCCGCTCTGACCGCCTGACCAATCAGCGAAGGATCGTTACACCACTTCCCGGGACTTGACCAGCCAACGTTCTCCCGGACCATCCAGCAGCTGGAGCAGCGCCTCGGTGTGCGCCTCGTGGAACGCACGACGCGCGAGGTGCACCTGACATCTGCCGGCACCCAGCTCGCAACCAGGGCCCGCGACGTGACCGCCGAGCTGGACGCCGCCCTGCGGACGCTCCGCGCCCTGCCCACCCCTCCCCTGCGTGTGGCCTGGGCCTGGGCGGGCCTGGGAGAACACACCGTCCCACTGCTGCGCTCGTGGCGGGAGCATCACGAGTCCACGCCACAGCTCACCCAGCACGAGGACCCACTGCGAGCGCTGGGGAGCGGCCAGGTCGACGCGGCGATCGTCCGGTCGTCGGGCTCGGCCCCACCCCTGCCGGGCAGCTGCTCCGCAGTGCGTCTGCACGTCGAGCGCCTGGTGGCGGCCGTCGCAACCGCCCACCCCTGGCCGAGGAGCACGAGATCGCCTTGGGGCAGCTCGACGCCGGGCCCCTTGCCGTCTGCCGCAGCTCGCCCACGGCCGCGTCCGGCCTCTGGACCGGGGTCGGACGTGGCCGTGGACCGTCCTGGTCGAGGGGACCGACGAGTGGCGGACCGCCATCGCCCTGGGAGACGCCTTCGGCATCACCGCCGAGGCGACCACGTGGAGCCACAGGACTCCCGAGGTCGCCTACCTCTCGCTGCGGGATGTGCCCCCGTCGAGGTCTCGCTGGTCCTCCCGGCGGACGACGCACACCCTCTCGCGGCCCCCTTCGCCGCGTTCGCGGCCGAGTACCTGCGCACCGTGACGACGCGACGCACGCCGCCGTTCATCCTCACCGGTGGGCCAGGTGGGGCTTGAACCCACGACCGACGGATTATGAGTCCGCTGCTCTGACCGGCTGAGCTACTGGCCCGCGCCCCGGAGGGCGAAGCGAGGATAGTCTGTGCGGCGCTGCCCCCGACCCAGAGGACCCACCTCGTGCGCATCGTCCGCATCGCCAACTTCGTGGCCCCCAACTCCGGGGGCATCCGTACCGCCCTGCGCCACTGGGGCGAGGAGTACCAAGCGCGGGGGCACGAGGCGCACCTGGTGGTCCCGGAGCCCGGTGAACCGCACGAGACCCAGCCGCAGGGGCGGGTCCACCACCTGCCGGCCACGCCGACCGGTGCGGGCTACTCGCTCATGTGGGCTCGCCGGCCCGTGGCGCGACTGCTCAAGGAGCTCGCGCCCGACAGGCTCGAGGTGCACGACCGCGCCACCCTCCGCTGGCTCGGCCCCTGGGCCCGGCGGCAGGGCATCCCGACGATCATGCTGAGTCACGAGAACATGACCGGCATCCTCGTGCGCCGGTTGCACTCACCCGAGCGGCTCGCCGAGGTGACGGCGGACTTCATCAACCGCAAGTCGGCGCAGGACTACGACCGGATCGTGTGTCCCAGCCACTACGCGGCCGCCGAGTGGCGCCGGTTCGGCGCGGACGCGCGCGTGGTCACCCTCGGGGTAGACCTCCAATCCTTCCAGCCTCCCGCGACCGCGGCGACGCTGACCCCGGACGGGCGTCCCCGAACGGCCGGGCAGGTGCAGCTCGTGCACTGCGGGCGGCTGTCCCCGGAGAAGAACCCCGGCCTGTCGATCGCTGCCCTGCGCGTGCTCGTGGAGCGCGGCGTCGACGCGCACCTGACGGTGCTCGGCCACGGTCCGATGCGCGAAGAGCTCCTGGAGGGGTCCCGGGACCTGCCCATCACCTTCCACGAGTACATCTCCGGCCGCCGGGAGCTCGCCGACGTGCTCGGGCGGGCCGACCTGGCAATCTCCCCCGGCCCGGTGGAGACCTTCGGACTGGCAGCCCTCGAGGCGCTGGCCTGCGGTGTGCCGGTGGTGTGCCCCGACGAGGGCGCTCTCGCCGAGGTGGTGGGCCCCGCCGGAGCCGTCGCCCCCTCCCGGCCCGAGGCCTTCGCGACTGCCGTCACCGAGGTGCTCGGGCGCGGGGACCTCACCGCGACCGCCCGGGAGCAGGCCGAGCGCTTCAACTGGGAGGACTCCGCGGCGCAGATGCTGGCCATCCACGCCGAGCTCGGCTGAGCCACGCCCTGCACCGCTCCGAGGCGGCCGCCGGGCCCCTCACACACCAGAGGGGCCCGTCACCAGGTGGTGACGGGCCCCTCTTCCGGATGCTCCCCCGACTGGACTCGAACCAGTAACCCTCCGGTTAACAGCCGAATGCTCTGCCAATTGAGCTACAGGGGATCGCTGCAACAGCGGCGTGAACAATAACACCGACGGGCCGGCACGTCCAACTGCACCCCAGAGTGCGCGGCTGGTTGCCGCTCAGCGACTCGCCCGCAGGTGCTGCAGCTCCCGCTGCCAGCCCTGCAGACGCAGCCCGACCTCCCGGGCCCGATCGGCGTCCTCACCGGCCAGACGCTGCAGCGTGCCCATGGCGTCCGCGATCCGTCGGTTGAGCTCGACGATGCGCAGTCGCGAGACGAGCCCCTCGGCGTAGCCCGGCGCCGGCTGGCCGTTGACCATCCGCACGGGCAGCCCGTCCACGGCGAGCTCACCGACGAGGTCCCCGACGCGTGGGTCGGCGGCGTCGCGCACCTGCTGCACCCAGGCGCCGTGCGAGAGCGTGACCGCGCGCTCCACTCCCCCGGCCTCCGTGACGGCCGCGTGGACCAGCGCCAGGGCCGGTGCCGTGAAGGCCGTCGGCGACAGGCTCGTGTGCGCGGTCCCGGTGACGGCGGCCGGGTGCTGCAGGACGACCTGCAGGAACTGGCGCTCGGTCTGGTGGTCCGGGTTCCGCGGGTCCACCGGTGGCAGCGGTGCCGGGCCGCTCGCCTGCCCCGGCACGTCCCCAGCACCGTCCCCGCCGGCCATGGCGCCGGCCGGCTCCCCGATCGTCCGAGCACCTCGGGGGCCGGGGGCGCCCCGCCGCGTGGCCCCGGAGCGCCTGGCCACCTCCACCTCGTTCGCGAGCGCGTTGACGTCGACCCCGATCCACCCGGACACGGTCCGCGTGTACTCCGGCTGCAGTGAGCGGTCCCGGATGCGCGCGATGATCGGCGCGGCCGCACGCATCGCACCCACCCGGCCCTCGGGGGTGTCGAGGTCGAAGTGCCCGATCGAGGTGCGCACGGCGAACTCGAACATCGGCACCGCGTCCTCGACGAGCGCCCGCACCGCCTGCGAACCGCGCTCCTGCCGCAAGTCGTTCGGGTCGAGCCCGTCCGGGGCGACGGCCACGTAGGACTGGCTCGCCCACGCCTGGTCGGTCTCGTACGCGCGCATCGCGGCATTCTGCCCCGCTGCGTCGCCGTCGAAGGTGAACACCACCCGCGCCGGCGCCCGGTTCGCCTCGTCGCGCAGGATGCGGCGCAGCACCTTGATGTGCTCGGCCCCGAAGGCCGTACCGCAGGTCGCGACGGCGACCTCCACGCCCGAGAGATGCGCGGCCATCACGTCGGTGTAGCCCTCGACCACCACGGCGGTGCGCTGCTGCGCCATGGCCTTCTTGGCCAGGTCGAGGCCGTAGAGCACCTGGTTCTTCGTGTAGATCGGCGTCTCGCTGGTGTTCAGGTACTTGGCGGCGATCCGGTCGTCGTCGAAGATCCGCCGCGCCCCGAAGCCGACCGTGTCCCCGGTGATGTCCCGGATGGGCCACACCACCCGACCGCGGAAGCGGTCGTACATGCCACGCCCGCTCCGCCCGGCCAGGCCGGCGGTGAGCAACTCGTCGTCGGTGAAGCCGCCCTCACGGAGGTGCTCGTAGAGCGCGGACCCGTTCCGCGGGGCGAAGCCGACCCCGAAGTGGGCTGCTTCGGGAGACCCGAAGCCCTTGGCCCGCAGGAAGTCCCGCCCGGGGCGCGCGTCCGGGGCCCCCAGCAGGTACTGGTGGTAGAACTGCTCCGCCGCCCGGTGGGCCTCGACGAGCCGGGCCCGGCGTCCCAGACCGCCCTCACGGCGGGGACCCTTGCCCTCCTCGTAGCGCAGCTCCATGCCGACGCGGCCGGCCAGCCGCTCCACGGCCTCGGTGAAGCTCAGGTGGTCGATCTTCTGGACGAACTCGATGACGTCGCCGCCCTCGCCGCAGCCGAAGCAGTGCCAGTGCCCCACCGACGGCCGCACCTGGAAGCTGGGTGTCTTCTCGTCGTGGAAGGGGCACAGTCCCTTCAGCGAGCCCACACCCGCCACCCGGAGCGTCACGTGCTCGCGGACGACCTCCTCGAGCGAGGCACGCTCCTTGACCGTCTGGATGTCCTCGCTGCGGATCAGTCCTGCCACGGTGCGCCTCCTCTCCGTCGTCGTGCTGCCGGTCGATTCTCCCCCGCGCGTACGCGGCTCAGTGGGAGTGGGTGCACCAGCGGTGGTGCTCCAACCACGCGCGCCCGTCCGACAGCGACGCGACCTGGTCGACCACCGCGCGCCGGACCCCCGCCTCGTCACCCCGGCGGGCCGCGGCCTCGTGGTCCTCCCGGTACTGCGGGTCCAGCCGGTCGGGGTGCCGACCCCACATCGCGACCAGGGCCTGGAGGGCCTCGCGCTGCCGCTCCATGAGCTCCAGCCGGTGCTCGGTGTTCATCATGTAGGTGTACGCCACCGCCTTGAGCATGGCGATCTCGGCCAGCACGTGGGTGGGGACGACCAGGTCGGCGTCGTAACGGGTCAGGGTCGGCTGTGGATGACGAGCCCGGGTCGCATCGGTGACCTCCTGCACCAGGTGACCAATGAGGGTGCTCGTCATGTCCTTGAGCCGCGCGAGGTCCTGCCGGGTGCCCTCGTAGGCGGTCGGCACCACACCACTCTCGGTGAGTCGCTCCATCGCCCCCACCAGCTGCGAGGCCGACAGGTCCCGGGCGTAGGTGCGCGCCGCGTTGGCGGCCACGGCCGCGATCTCGGCGGGGTCGCGCAGCACGCGCACGTCCAGGTGCCCGGAGGTGATCGCGTCCTCCACGTCGTGGACGCTGTAGGCGACGTCGTCGGCC
Source organism: Kytococcus sp. Marseille-QA3725 (assembly GCF_054950055.1). NCBI lineage: Bacteria > Bacillati > Actinomycetota > Actinomycetes > Micrococcales > Kytococcaceae > Kytococcus > Kytococcus sp. Marseille-QA3725. The sequence goes on from NZ_JBUCLA010000001.1 coordinate 1,004,514, forward strand.
AGATCCATCACCTGCGCCTCCAGGCATCGCCTCCCCTCCTGCGGGGCGCCCTCGCGGATCCACGCGAACACCTCGGCGTCGTCGCCGTAGGCGTTGAACTTCGGCGTACCGGCCGGCCCTTCGCCGCGCAGCCACGGGTACTTGACCACCGCGTCCAACGTGGCCCGGGTGAGGTTCAGCCCCACGCTGCGCCCGTCGGCCCGGAAGCGCTTGGCCTCCAGCCGCGTCAGCAGGCGCAGGGACTGCGCGTTCCCCTCGAAGCCGCCGATGTCGTGCGCGACGTCCGCGAGCGCGTCCTCGCCGTTGTGCCCGAAGGGCGGGTGCCCGAGGTCGTGCGACAGGCACGCGGCGTCGACGACGTCCGGGTTGCACCCCAGCGAGACGGCCATCTCCCGGCCGATCTGCGCCACCTCGAGGCTGTGCGTGAGGCGGTTGCGCACCACGTCGTCCATGCCCGACTGCATGACCTGCGTCTTGGCCGAGAGACGACGCAGGGAGGCGGCGTGGATGACCCGGCCGCGGTCCCGGGCGAAGTCGTCACGGTCCGCCCGCTTGCGTGCGGGGTCCTCGCCCTCCCAGCGTTCGAGGTCGTGGGCCGAGTAGGCCTCGACCGGGGCTACCCCGGCCGGCACGTCGGTGCGGGGCGGGGTCCAGCTCTGCGGGTCCGAGGGAGTCACCCTGCGCACGGTAGCCGGTCGCCGCAGCGGTCATTCCACGGTCGGAGGGAGGAGCACCGGCAGCGGTGCCACACTGCGCGGGCACAGACCACAGGTCGCGCCTCCTCGGGAGGGCGCGGCACCGAGAGGGGAACCATGTCCACGCCGCACTCGAACTCGTACGACCCCACCCCGCACGGCCCCTACCAGGGCGGTCCGTCGATGCCCGGCGGTGAACCGCAGCCCGGTGGGACCGGAGCCCCCGGCCCCAGCCACGCACCGGACGGGGAGAACGGCTTCCTCTCGTCGCTGGCCGACATCCGCTTCACGAAGTTCGTGACGCCGAAGGTGGCCTCGGTCCTCTACATCCTCATGATCGTCGCCATCGCGCTAGGCCTCCTGGCCTGGACCGTCTCTTCGTTCGGGGTCATGTTCTCCGGCGAGGCTGCGGGCGTCTTCATGGGCCTCCTCATGCTGGTCGGCGGGCCCATCGTCGCCCTCATCTACCTGGTCCTCGCGCGCGTCTCGCTGGAGAGCATGGTCGCGCTGGTCCGTGTGGCCGACGACGTCGCCGCGATCCGCCGCCGCGGCTGACGACACACCGACGCCGACCTCGTCGGCCCCCTCCGCCCTCGCCCACCGGGCGGGGGCGCAGTACGTTGGGCGGCATGGAGCACCCCCGTCTCGGACACAGTGGACTGCGCGTCTCCCGCCTGATCTACGGCAACTGGCTGACGCACGCCTCGCAGGTGGAGGCCGACCGGGCGGAGGCGTGCGTGCGCGCGGCGCTCGACGCCGGCATCACGACCTTCGACACCGCCGACACCTACGCGAACACCGAGGCCGAGAAGGTGCTCGGGCGGGCTCTGCGGGGCGAGCGCCGCGAGGGCCTGGTGCTCGCCACGAAGGTCTACTGGCCCACGCGCCCGGACGGCGCCCCGCAGGACCAGGCCGGCCCGAACGACCACGGGCTGTCGCGCAAGCACGTGACCGAGTCCCTGCACGCCTCGCTGCGGCGTCTGGGCACCGAGTACGTCGACCTCTACCAGTGCCACCGCTTCGACCACGACACCCCGCTGGAGGAGACGATGGAGGCGCTGGCCGACCTCGTTCGCGGCGGCAAGGTGCACTACGTAGGGGCCAGCGAGTGGACCGCCGACCAGCTCCGCCGCGGCCACGCACTGGCCCGGGAGCTGCGGATCCCCTTCGTCTCCAACCAGCCCCAGTACAACCTCCTGTGGCGGGTCATCGAGCCCGAGGTGGTGCCGGCCTGCGAGGAGCTCGGACTCGGGCAGATCGTGTGGTCACCGCTGGCGCAGGGCCTGCTGACCGGCAAGTACGCCCCGGGGGCGCCGGCGCCGGAGGGCAGCCGTGCCACCGACACCTCCGGTGGTCAGTCGATGATGGGGCACCTCCTCAAGGACCAGCTGCTGGAGAAGGTCGCGCAGCTCAAGGTGCTCGCCGAGGAGGCGGGCATGCCGCTGCACCACCTGGCGCTGAAGTGGGTGGTCACGCAGCCCACCATCACCGCGGCCATCATCGGCGCCTCCCGCCCCGAACAGGTGACCGACAACGTCCGCGCCCTGGAGGTCGAGCCGGACGCCGACCTGCTCGCGCGCGTCGACGAGGTCCTGGGCGACTCGATCAAGACCGACCCCTCCCTGACCCGTTCCCCGCAGCGCATCGCGGACCTCGGGTGAGCGTCCGATGAGCGACGACCACACCGCCCCTCCGGCAGCCACCGGCCCGCTCGTCTCGGCCGAGGAGCTCTCGGTCCGGCTGCAGACGGCCGCCCAGCACTCCGGTGCCACCCCGGCCCTGCTCGACGTGCGCTGGGAGCTCGGCACGGGCGCCGATCCCGAGGGCTTCGCACGAGGACATCTCCCCGAGGCCGTCTTCTGCGACCTCGAGGCGGTGCTCACCGACGGACACTCCCCCGACGGCTCCGCCGGCCGTAACCCGCTGCCGGCCCCGGCGTCCGTGCGCACCTGGCTGGAGGCCCACGGCATCACGCGGGACACCCCCGTGGTCGTGATGGACGGTGGGCACGGCGCCGGGGCGGCCCGCGCCTGGTGGGTGCTTCGCGACTCAGGTCAGGAGCAGGTCCACGTCCTCGACGGCGGTGTCGCGGCCTGGCAGCGCGCAGGCCTGCCGCTGGAGGAAGGACCGGGCACCGATTCCCGTGAAGGTGGCGCGGCCCCCGAGCCCGAGGACCTCCTGCTGCCCGGTGACGGGCACGCGACCGACGAGCCGCACCGACTGCCCCTGGTCGACACCCCCTCGCTGCGACGGGGGCTCCCGGCCGACCACGTGCTGCTGGACGCCCGCCCGGCACCGCGCTATCGCGGGGAGGAGCTGGGCCCCGATCCCGTCGGTGGACACGTGCCTGGTGCAGTCAACCTGCCGGTACGGGACCTCCACGCCGAGGGACGGTTCCTGGACGAAGAGGACCTGCGGGCCCGCTTCGCCGAGGCCGGCGTCGACGCCGACACCCCACTGGTCCTCTCCTGTGGATCCGGCATCACCGCCTGCCAGCTGGCCGTCGCCCACCGGCAGGCCTTCCCGCAGGCGCCGGAGCCCACCCTGTACGCCGCGTCCTTCAGCGGCTGGATCGCCGACCCCGCCAACCCGCTGGCGACCGGCGACGAGCCGGGCACCATGCCCGCCTGACCCGGCTGGGCGCCGGGCGGTCGCCGGGGTCAGCCGCCGTCGACCGAGAGCTCCGCAGCCCGCATCCGCTCGGCCCAGACGTCGTCGAGCTCCCGGCTGGCGAGCCAGTTCTCCGGCAGGGCCACCTGGCGCTCGGAGCCCTTGCGACCGCGCGGCCCGTCGGCGGCCTCGGCGGGCCACTCCTGGTCCAGGTCCAGGGTGTCGATGAGAGCGTCCAGGTCGGCCAGGGAGTTGACCAGCCCCAGCTGGGAGCGGAGCTGACCGCCCACCCGGAAGCCCTTGAGGTACCAGGTGATGTGCTTGCGGATGTCGCGGCAGGCGTGCTGTTCGTCCTCGTGGAACTCGCTGAGGTACTCCGCGTGCCGCCGCAGCGTGTCGGTCACCTCGCGCAGCGTGGGCGTCACGCGGGCGTCGGAGCCGGCGAACGCGGCTGCCAGGTCGGTGAACAGCCACGGCCGCCCCAGGCAGCCGCGGCCCACGACGACACCGTCGCAGCCGGTCTGCTCCACCATGCGCAGGGCGTCCTCGGCCGACCAGATGTCCCCGTTGCCGAGCACCGGGATGGTCGTCACCGTCTGCTTGAGCCGCGCGATCTCCTCCCAGCGGGCCTGCCCGGAGTAGGCCTGGCTCGCGGTGCGCGCGTGGAGGGCCACGGCGGCCGCCCCCATGTCCTCGGCGATCCGCCCGGCCTCCAGGTGCGTGTGGTGGTCCTCGTCGATGCCGATGCGCATCTTCACCGTCACCGGCAGGCCGCCCTTCTCGGCCTCCTCCACCGCCGAGCGGACGATGTCGCGGAAGAGAGTGCTCTTCCACGGGATGGCCGCGCCGCCGCCCTTGCGGGTGACCTTGGGCACGGGGCAGCCGAAGTTCATGTCGATGTGGTCGGCCCGGTCGTGCTCGACGATGTCCCGCGCCGCCGCGCGCACCGTGGCCGGGTCCACGCCGTAGAGCTGGATGGAGCGCGGGTCCTCGGCCTCGTCGAACTCCACGAGCTTCATGGTCACCGGGGTCCGCTCGACCAGGGCCCGGGTGGTGATCATCTCCGAGACGTACAGGCTGCTGGCCCCGCTGGCCCCACCCGCGGTCAGGCCCTCGCTCCCGTACTCCCGGCAGAGGCGCCGGAAGGCGCGGTTGGTGATCCCCGCCATCGGCGCGAGGACCACCGGGGAGTCGATGGTCAGCGGGCCGATGCGCAGCGGGGGCAGCACGGGTGCGGGGGCGGAGGCGGGCTCAGTCATCGTCATGTCAACCCGTCATTCTCCCAGACCTCGGCGCCGCGGACGACCTCCCGGGCCACCGCCGCGAGGCGCTCCCCCAGCAGGTCGAGCACCGCCGACTCGATGCGTGGCCGGTGCCACACCAGCGGCACGTCGCGGTAGCCGGGGGCGATGCGCACGAGGTCGCCCGCCTCGAGCTGCTCGTGCATCCGCCCCTCGGGCACGAGCGCCCAGCCCAGCCCGAGGAGCACGGCCTCCTCGAACTCACGGTTCGCCGGCACGTAGGTGGTCGGCGGGCGCAGGTCGTCCTCCAGCAGCCTCGTGAGGTAGGCGTACTGCAGCAGGTCCTTGCGGTCGTACGCGATGAGCGGGGCCACCGCCAGCGCCTCCGGAGTCGGGCCGTCGGGCAGGTGCCGCTGGACGTACTCCGGGGTCGCCAGGGGCAGGTACCGGATGGTGCCCAGCGGCACCGCCGTGTGGCCGTGCACCGGGGTGGGATCCGAGCTCAGCGCACCCACCACCCGCCCCTGGCGCAGGAGGTCGACGGAGAACGAGTCGTCCTCGCGGAAGATCTCGAAGCTCACCGGCACCTCACGCTCGACCTGGGCCATCGCCGGCAGAAGCACCAGGGCCAGCGCGTCGGCTCCGGTGGCGATCGGGACCGAGAGTCGCACCCGGGGGTGCTCGTCGGCGGACAACGACTGCGAGGCGGTTAGCTGCGACACGGCCTCGTCGCGCAGGAGGGACCACTGCAGCGCCAGGGCCAGCAGCACCTCCCCGTCCGGGGTCGGCTGCACCGGCTTGCTGCGGCTGACGAGCACGGCGCCGACGGCTCGCTCCAGTGCCCGCATGCGCTGCGAGACCGCCGAGGGGGTGATGTTCAGCGACTTGGCCGCGCGCTCGAAGGTTCCCTCGCGCACCGCGGCCCGCAGGGTGGTCAGCCCGACCGGGTCCAGGACGTCCATGAAGCAGATCTTATGGTCGGTTCAGGATCCTCAACATTCTGATGCGTCGTTCTGCCCGTGTGCTTCCTAGCCTGTGGAGCATGGAGAACGTGAGCATCATCGCCTCGGGTCTGGTGACGGGGATCGGCCTCATCTCGGCCGTCGGCGCGCAGGGCGCCTACTTGCTGCGACGAGGGCTGATGCGCGAGCACGTCACCGCCTTGGTGCTCTTCTGCGCGATCTCCGACATCGTGATCATCGGTGCCAGCGTCCTGGGGATCGGTGCGGTGATCCAGCAGTTCCCGGCCGCACTCGACGTGGTGCGCTGGGTGGGCGCCGCCTTCCTGCTGACCTTCGCGGTCGCCTGCTTCCGCCGGGCGCTGAACCCGCAGGCCCTGGTGGCCGGCGCCGGCAGCTCGGTCGGCCTGCGGCGGTCGCTGCTGACGATGGCCGCGTTCACCTGGCTGAACCCGCACCTCTGGCTGGACACTGTCCTGCTCGGCACCCTGGCCAACGGGTACGGCAGCGACGGCCGCTGGTGGTACTACGCCGGCCTGTGCGCCGCCTCGGTCATCTGGTTCACCACCGTCGGCTTCGGCTCGGCCCGCCTCGCCCCGGTCTTCGCCCGCGCCCGCTCGTGGCAGGTGCTGGACACCGTGGTGGGTGTGCTCATGGTCGGCCTGGGCGCAGGACTGGTCGTCCACTGAACCCCCTGCACGCCCTGGAGCTGGTCCTTTCGGGACTGGCCACCGGGCTGGGCCTCATCGCCGCCGTCGGCGCGCAGAACGCTTACCTGCTGCGCCGTGGCCTCCTGCGGGAGCACGTCGGCACGCTGGTCGCCTTCTGCGCGGGCTCCGACATCTTCCTGATCGCCGGGGCCGTGTTCGGGGTCGGGGTCGTCCTGACCTGGTGGCCCCCGCTGCTGGAGATCGTCCGCTGGGGCGGCGCGATCTTCCTGGTCCTCTACGGCCTGAGCTGCCTGCGTCGCGCGGCCCGGGGCGGCCAGGCGCTCACGACCCCGGGCGACGGCCCCACGGTCAGCCGCCGCCGCGCGGTGCTCACGATGGCCGGCTTGACCTGGCTCAATCCGCACCTGTACCTGGACATCGTCATCCTCGGCGGTCTGGCCAACGGGCACGGCGCCACGGGGCGCTGGTGGTACTACGTGGGCCTGGTGGCCGCCAGCGCCACCTGGTTCAGCCTGCTCGGCTTCGGCTCCACCCGGCTCGCCCCGCTGTTCGAGCGTCCCCGCTCCTGGCAGGTGCTCGACGCCGTCATCGGGCTGGTCATGTTCGCGCTGGCCGCCGGCCTCCTGCTGCGCTGAACCCCACGACGCCGGACGGGGCGCCCTCCCCTGGCAGGAGGGCGCCCCGTCCGGTGGTGCGGCGCTGGTCAGCAGCCGATCAGGCGCCGGGCGAGATAGCCCTCCACCTCAGCCAAGGGCACCCGCTCCTGGCTCATGGTGTCGCGCTCACGGATGGTCACGGCCTCGTCCTCGAGGGTGTCGAAGTCGACCGTCACGCAGAAGGGGGTACCGATCTCGTCCTGCCGGCGGTAGCGGCGGCCGATCGCGCCGGCGTCGTCGAAGTCGACGTCCCAGGAGCGGCGCAGCTGGGCGGCCAGTTCCTTGGCCTTCGGCGTGAGCTTCTCGTTGCGGCTCAGCGGCAGCACGGCGATCTTCACCGGCGCCAGGCGCGGGTCGAGGCGCAGCACGACGCGCTTGTCGACGCCACCCTTGGAGTTCGGGGCCTCGTCCTCGGTGTAGGCGTCGATGAGGAAGGCCATGAGTGCGCGCGTCAGGCCGAACGCGGGCTCGATGACATACGGCACGTAGCGCTCACCGGTGGCCTGGTTGAAGTAGGAGAGGTCCTGACCCGAGGCCTCGGCGTGCACCCCCAGGTCGTAGTCGGTGCGGTTGGCCACACCCATCAGCTCGCCGAACTCGGAGCCGGAGAAGCCGAAACGGTACTCCAGGTCGATCGTGCGGTCGGAGTAGTGGGAGAGCTTCTCCTCGGGGTGCTCGTAGCGGCGGATGTTCTCCGGGTCGATGCCCAGGTCCGTGAACCACTGCTCGCAGATGTCGATCCACTCGTCGAAGTACTTCGGGGCCTCCTCGGGGGCCACGAAGTACTCGAGCTCCATCTGCTCGAACTCACGCGTGCGGAAGATGAAGTTGCCCGGGGTGATCTCGTTGCGGAAGGACTTGCCCACCTGCGCGATGCCGAACGGGGGCTTCTTGCGGCTGGTGGTCATCACGTTCGTGAACTGCGTGAAGATGCCCTGCGCCGTCTCTGGGCGCAGGTAGTGCTTGCCACTCTCGTCCTCGGTGACGCCGAGGTAGGTCTTCAGCAGACCCGAGAACTGCTTGGGCTCGGTCCACGCGCCCTTGGTGCCGCAGTTCGCGCAGACGATGTCCTCGAACGCGATCGAGTCCGGGTCCACCTCCTCGCCCTTGGCGGCCTTCTTGTCCGCGAGCGCCTCCTGCAGGTGGTCCGCGCGGAAGCGCTTGTGGCAGGACAGGCACTCGACCAGCGGGTCGGTGAAGGTGGCCACGTGACCGGAGGCCTCCCAGACCGCCGTCGGCAGGATGACCGCGGAGTCGAGACCGACCACGTCCTCGCGCATCTGCACCATCGTGCGCCACCACTGGCGCTTGATGTTCTCCTTCAGCGCCACCCCCAGCGGCCCGTAGTCCCAGGCCGAGCGGGTTCCGCCGTAGATCTCGCCGGTCGGGAACACGAACCCGCGGCGCTTGCAGAGGGAGACGACGGTGTCGACGATCGAGGTCTTCTTGGCCATGGGCACAGGGTACGTGCCCTCTCCCCCGTCGCCGGATCACCTCGCGCCTGGACGAGAGCGACTGGTCCACCGGTGCTTTGACCACTCACTCGAGGCCGTGTGAGAATGATCTTCATGATGAATCCCTCTCGTGCGTCCCGCTGGGGCGCACTCACGCTGGTTGTTGCCCTCTCCCTCTCCGCGTGCGGCGGGGGCGACGGCTCCGGCGAAGGGGACGGCTCGGGCGGGGGCGGGGAGGATGCCGCGCTGACGGTGACCACGAGTTTCTTCCCGATGACCGAGCTGGCCGAGAAGGTCGGCGGCGAGCACGTGGACGTCACCCAGCTCACGCCGGAGGGTGCCGACCCGCACTCCTTCGAGATGACCCCGAAGGCCGTCGGCAAGCTGTCGGACGCGGACCTCGTGGTCTTCCTGCGCACCATGCAGCCCTCGGTGGACGCCGCGGTGGACGCGGAGGCCTCCGACCGGGCCTGGGACGCCGGGGAGCACACCGAGCTCGGGATGCCCGGGGGCGACGGCCACGACCACGGCGACGAGGACGGCCACTCGCACGAGGGCGAGGGCGAGGGGGACCACGCGCACGAGGACGAGGGCGGCCACGAGGGTCACGACCACGATGGTCACGAGGGGCACGACCACGGCGGCGTGGACCCCCACTACTGGCTGGACCCCGTGCGCTACGCCGAGACCGCCACGGCCCTGGGCGAGGAGCTGGCCAAGAAGGACCCCGACCACGCGGAGGACTACGAGAAGAACGCCGAGGAGTTCGTCAAGGAGCTCGAGGAGCTCGACCAGAAGATGAGCGACGAGCTCACCGAGTGCAAGCACACCGACCTGCTGGTCAGCCACGAGGCCTTCGCCTACCTGGCCGACCGCCACGACTTCCACCAGGTCGGCGCCTCGGGCCTGGACGGTCACTCCGAGGTCTCCCCCACCCGCCTGGCCGAGCTGACCCACCTCGTCGAGGACGCCGGCGTCAGCACGATCTACACCGAGCCGCTGGCCCCGCGCGACACCGCCGAGGCGCTGGCCTCCGAGACCGGCACCGAGGTGGCCGTGCTGGACACCGCGGCGGGCCTCACCGACGCCTCGGTCGCCGAGGACTACGTCGGCATCATGGAGGCCAACACCGAGACGCTGCGCAAGGGGCAGGAGTGCAGCTGAGCGGTACCACCCCGGCCCTCGATCTGCGGGGGGCCACCTTCGGCTTCGGGGGACACCCCGTCGTCGGCCCGGTCGACCTGCGCATCGAGCCCGGCCAGGCCATCGCCCTGACCGGCGCGAACGGCTCGGGCAAGACCACCCTGGCGACCGGACTGTTCGGCCTGGCCGAGCACCTCGCCGGCGAGGTCGAGATCCTGGGCACCCCCCTGCACCGACTCCGCGACCGGACCCGACTGGGCTACGTGCCGCAGCACCACTCGGTCGCCACGGCACTGCACGCCACGGTGGAGGAGGTCGTCACGGCCGGCCGTCTGCCCCTGCTGCCGTGGTGGCGGCACCCCGGCAGCAGGGACCGCGAGGCCGTCCGCGAGGCCGTCGAGGCCGTCGGCCTGGGCAACCGGGCACGACAGGACATCGCGACCCTCTCGGGTGGCCAGCGCCGTCGCGCGCTGCTGGCCCGGGCACTGGTCAGCCACCCCGAGCTGGTGGTGCTGGACGAGCCGACCGCCGGCGTCGACGTCGCCTCGCAGCAGGTGCTCGCGGGGCTGCTCGGACGCCTCCGGGCCGAGGGCCTGACCATCCTGGTCGTGACGCACGAGTTGGAACCACTGCGCGACATGCTGGACCGCGTGGTGCGCCTGGCCGACGGCCGTCTGGTGCCGGCCACCGACGGAGAGGACGCCTGATGCTCGAGATGTGGGACCTGGACTTCATGCGCCGCGCACTGGTCGCGGCGCTCCTCATCGGCCTGACGGCCCCGATGGTGGGCATCTTCGTCGTGCAGCGCGGCATGTCGCTGATCGGCGACGCGATCGGGCACGTGGCCCTGGCGGGTGTCGCCATCGGTGTCGTCCTGAACCAGGCCCCGGTCGGCGTCGCCCTCGTCGTCTCCGTGTTCGCCGCGGTGGTGGTCGAGCTCGTGAAGCACCGGGGCGGGGCGGCCAGCGACGTCGCCCTGGCGCTGCTCTTCTACACCGGCATCGCCCTGGGCGTGGTGCTCATCTCGTCCTCGTCGGCCGGTGCGGACGCGATGCTGACCAGCTACCTGTTCGGTGCGATCACCACGACCACGTCCGCGGACCTGGTGACCTTCGGCGTGCTCGCGGCACTGGTCGCCGGCACCACCCTGCTGCTGCGGCCACGGCTCTTCGCCGTCGCCCAGGACGAGACCTTCTCCCGCGCGCAGGGCCTGCCCGTGCTGGGCCTGAACATCCTGCTCTCGGCACTGGTGGCCATGACAGTCGTCATGTCCATGCGCGTGGTGGGCCTGCTGCTCATCTCGGCGCTCATGGTGGTGCCCAACGCCGCGGCCCAGCGCCTCACCCACAGCTTCGCCGCGGCGTGGTGGATCGCCCTCGTGCTCGGTGTGGTCTCCAGCGTCGGCGGCGTCGCGCTCAGCTACGAGGCCGACCTGCCCTCCGGCGGCACCATCGTGCTGCTGGCAGTGGGCCTGTACGCGCTCGTTGCGCTGGTCACCGGCGTGCTCCACGCCCTGCGCGTGCGTCACCACCGGCGGGCCCCGCTCGGCGAGCACCAGGACCACGAGCACGGCACCCCCGACTGCGACCACCCGGCCGTCCCGCACGGTGACCACGTCGACCACGTGCACGACGGGCACCTGCACCACCCGCACGGTGCGCACTACGATGAGCGTCCTCTGGACCTCTCGACCAGCACAGTGCAGGAGGAGCGGTGACCACCACCCGTCCCCGTCGTACCCGGCAGCAGACCGCCGTCCTGGAGGCGCTCTCCGACCGCTCGGACTTCGTCGCGGCCCAGCAGCTGCACGCGGCCATGTCGCAGGACGGTCAGAAGGTGGCCCTGGCCACCGTCTACCGGGCCCTGCAGGCGTTCGACGAGGCCGGTGAGGTCGACACCCTCCTCACCGAGGCCGGTGAGACGCTGTACCGGGCCTGCGACACCGAGCTGCACCACCACCACCTCGTCTGCCGCGAGTGCGGGAACACCGTCGAGATCGACGGTCCCGCCGTGGAGCAGTGGTCCGAGCAGATCGCCGCCGAGCACGGATTCTCCGAGGTCACCCACATCGTGGAGCTCTACGGCCGCTGCGCCTCCTGCGCCTGAGCACCGTCCCCGGCGGTCTGCGGCCGGTCCACCGCTCCCCCGAAACGGCGGTCGCGCCCCGCGTAGCGCTCCAGCGCGGCCCACAGGTGGCGCCGGTCGAAGTCCGGCCACAGGGTCTCGGGGAAGTCCATCTCCGCGTAAGCACTCTGCCAGAGCAGGAAGTTGCTGGTCCGGTGCTCCCCGGAGGAGCGCAGGAACAGGTCCACGTCCGGCATCGTCGGCTCGTACAGGTGGCGCGCGATCGTCGCGGCGGTGATGCCCCCCGGGGTGAGTCGCCCCGCGGCCACCTCCTCGGCCACCCCGCGCACGGCGTCGACGAGCTCGGCCCGCCCGCCGTAGTTGACACAGAAGTACAGCGTCAGGCGGTCGTTGTCGCGGGTCATCTCCTGCGCGGTCTCGAGCTCCTTGATGACGCCGCGCCACAGACGCGGCCGGCGGCCGACCCAGCGCATGCGCACCCCCCACTCGTGGAGCTGGTCCCGGCGACGCCGGATGACCGCCCGGTTGAAGCCCATGAGGAAGCGCACCTCCTCCGGGGAGCGGCGCCAGTTCTCGGTGGAGAATGCGTAGGCCGACAGGTGCGGCACCCCGGCCTCGATCGCCCCGGCCACCACGTCAAGCAGCGCCCCCTCGCCGGCCTCGTGCCCGGCGGTGCGCGGCAGCCCCCGCTCGTTGGCCCACCGACCGTTGCCGTCCATGACCACGGCGACGTGCTGGGGCAGCTCCTGCGCCGTCAGCTGTGGCGGTCGGGCCCCGGACGGGTGCGGGAAGGGGTCGGTGTGGCGCGTCATGTCAGGGGCGTCCCGTCTGCTCGGCGGATGCTGGCTGGGTCTGGTGGGCGGTGGGCGCCGGAGCGCTGCCGGCCAGGAGTAGCTCCGGGTCCAGGTGGCGCACCGACCGCACCTGCCGCTCGGTGTGCCACTGCAGGTGCGCGGTGACCAGCTCCTGCACCTCGCGCCGCCGGACGGCGGCCCCGTCGGAGGCCAGGACCTCGCGCACGGTAGCCCACCGCGACTCGCCCAGGGCGTCCAGCAGCCGGACGCTCTCCGGGTGCGGGGCCATCGCCCCCGCCCTGCGGCAGGAGGGGCACACCACGCCCCCGGCGGCCACGTGGACACCACGGTGCGGACCGGTGGCACCGCACTGCGCGCAGTCGTGGGTCGCCATCGGCCACCCGGCGATCGCCAGCGAGCGCAGCAGGTAGGCGTCCATGAGCACGTCCGGCGGCCACTGCGCGGCGGCCAGCGCGGACAGGGCGCCGGCCAGCAGCCGGAACTGGGCCTGGTTGGGCTCCCCCTCGTCCACCAGGCTGTCGGCCGTCTCGCACATCACCTGGGCGCAGACCCACCGCGCGTAGTCGCGGGCGATGAGCTCCCCGTAGGTCGCCATCGACTCCGCCTGGGTGATGGTGTCCAGCGAGCGGCCCTCGTAGCACTGGACGTCCACCACCATGGCCGGCTCCAGCCGGGCACCGAAACGCGACTTGGTGCGGCGCACCCCCTTGGCCACGGCGCGCACCTTGCCGCGCTGGTGGCCCAGGAGGGTCACGATGCGGTCGGCCTCCCCCAGCGGGTGCGTCCGCAGCACGATGGCGGCGTCGCGGTAGAGGGGCATGCCCCCATTGTGCCGCGCGGACCCGGCCCCTCCGGGGACCGGCACCGGCGGCGCCGGATCGGCTCAGCCGCCGAGGGCCCTCCAGCACGCCACCGTCACGGCCGGCGCCAGCACACTCCCGAGCAGTACCTGCCCGACCGTGTGGCGCCCGCCGCGCACCCGGGCCCACGCGATCAGTGGGACGCAGGGCACCAGTAGCCCACCGACGGTGACCGCCCCACTGGCCAGCAGGCCGGCAGCTCCCCCGGCGACCACCCCGACGTGGAAGGAGATCTTGTGCGCCAGGGTCACGAGGCCGAAGACGAGCAGCACCACGAGGACCGACGCGAGCAGACGGACCAGGTCCGCGGGCGCCCCGACCAGGTGCATCAGCGCCAGGCCGCCGGTCACGCTCACCCCCGCCCCGACGAGCGGCACCACGCGCTGCTCACGACGCACGATGCGCCGGTCGGCCACCGAGCCCCTGCGTCGGAGCCACCGGACGAGGCCCAGCGGGAGGACCACGACGAACATCAGGGCGACCGCCGCCCACGCGACGCCCACCGGCCCCTCGGCCCGCCAGCCGACCACACCGAGGACGAGGGGCAGGACCCACTGCGGGTCCAGGACCGCGGAGACCGCGTCGGCCACGGGCGAGGGCGGACTGGCATCCAGCCGGGTCAGGTCGGGGTGGTCCTCGCGCACGGGATCAGGCTAGGTCGCACCTGAGTCGGCCCTGTGTACTAACCTGCCGACATGCCCGTACGAGTTCCGACCGCTGCGCCGCTCCAGGGTTCGCTCTTCGACCAGGAGACGACCGTGGGCCTGCGCCCCCTCTGGCCCGCGATGTCCCGCCGTCGGTTGGACCACGGCGCATGGGTGGACGTCCGGCCGGGGTGGCTCACCGGGGCCGAGACGCTGCTGGAGCGACTGCTGGCGGAGGTCGACTGGCAGGCCGAGCGACGCCGGATGTACGACCGGGTGGTCGACACGCCCCGTCTGCTCCGCTTCTACCGGGAGCACGAGATCCTCCCCCACCCTGTGCTGGAGACCGCCCGAGGGGCACTGGACGAGCACTATGCGGGCACGCCGGACGAGGATCCCTTCGTCACGGCCGGTCTGTGCCTCTACCGGGACGAGCACGACTCGGTGGCCTGGCACGGCGACCGGTTCGGCCGCGGGGCCACCCACGACACGATGGTCGCGATCCTCTCAGTGGGGGCCCCACGCCGCCTGCTCCTGCGGCCGAACGGTGGGGGCACCTCGCTCACGCTGCGCATCGGGCACGGCGACCTCGTGGTGATGGGTGGCTCCTGCCAGCGCACCTGGGAGCACGCGGTGCCCAAGGAGAAGGCCCCCACCGGTCCCCGGGTCAGCATCCAGTTCCGGCCCCGCGGGGTGCGCTGAGGCGGACGGGATCGGGCCGACCCCTCAGAAGCCGAGCCGTTGGAGCTGCTTGGGGTCTCTCTGCCAGTCCTTGGCCACCTTGACGTGCAGGTCGAGGTGCACGCGCTGGCCCAGGAGTTGTTCGATGTCCTTGCGCGCGGTGGTGCCGACCTCGCGCAGCCGCGACCCGCCGCGACCGATGATGATCGCCTTCTGACTGGGTCGCTCGACGAACACGTTCACCCGCACGTCCAGCAGCGGCTTGTCGGCGGGCCGGTCCTCGCGGGGCAGCATCTCCTCCACGACCACGGCCAGGCTGTGGGGCAGCTCGTCGCGCACGCCCTCCAGCGCGGCCTCGCGGACCAGCTCGGCCACCATCACGTCGATCGGCTCGTCGGTCAGCACGTCGTCGGGGTAGAGCGGCGGCGACAGGGGCAACCGCTGGCCGATGAGGTCCCGGACCACCTCCAGCTGCTCACCGTTCACGGCCGAGCAGGGGACGATCTCGTCGAACTCCCCGAGCTGGTCGATGGCGATGAGGTGCTCGGCGAGCTGGTCGCGCGAGACCAGGTCGGCCTTCGTCGCGATCGCGATGACGGGCGTGCGGCGGCCCCGGCGGACCTCGTCGAGCTCGGCCGCGATGAACTTGTCACCCGGCCCGGGCTTCTGGTCGGCCGGCATGCAGAAGCCAATCACGTCGACGTCCAGCAGGGTCTCGCGGACCACGTCGTTGAGGCGTTCCCCCAGCAGGGTGCGCGGCTTGTGCAGGCCGGGGGTGTCCACCACCACGATCTGCTGCCGCTCGTCGCTCAGGATGCCGCGGACGGTGTGCCGCGTGGTCTGCGGCTTGTTGGACGTGATGGCCACCTTCTGCCCGACCAAGGCGTTGGTGAGGGTCGACTTGCCCGCGTTCGGGCGCCCCACGAAGCACACGAAGCCGGCACGGTAGTCCTCGGGGAAGCCGGGGATGATCGTCATCGCTGCTCCTCGACGGGTCGCGTTCGGTGGGCGGGTTCTCCCGGCTCGACGTACCGGGAGGAGCCCGTGTCCTCGTCAGTGTGCCCTGTCGGGTGCTCCACCTCGATCGGCTCCCGGTCCGGCTCGTCGTCGAGCACCAGGGAGGCCGGGTACGAGCCCTCGTCCCCGAGGGGGTGGGCGCCGCCCTGCTCCTCGGACCCGGTGGCCCCGTCCTCGTCACCGTCGCGCTCGTGGCCCACCCACTCGGCGATGACGGTGGCCACGCGGTGGCGCCGGCCGGAGAGCCGCTCGGCCGTCAGGCGGATGCCGGCGACGTCGCCGGTGGAGCCGACGATCGGCACCCGGTCGACGAGCTTGGCGAGCAGACCGCCCACGGTCTCGACGTCCTCGGTGACCTCCTCGGTGAAGGAGACGTCGAAGAGGTCGCTGAGATCGTCGACGTCCATCGACGCGGCCACCCGCCAGGTGCCGTCCTCCAGCCGGGTTGACTCGACGCTCTCCCGGTCGTGCTCGTCGGTGATCTCACCGACGATCTCCTCCAGGATGTCCTCGATCGAGAGCAGGCCGGCGGTGCCGCCGTACTCGTCGATGACGACGACCAAGTGGGTCTGGCTGACCTGCATCTCGCGCAGGAGGTCGTCCACGCTCTTGCTGTCGGGGACGAAGGTGGCCTCGCGCATCACCTCGGCCGCGGTGACGCTCTCGCGCGCACCGGCGTCGGCGTTCACCCAGCGCACCACGTCCTTGAAGTGGATGACGCCGAGGATGTCGTCGGTGCCCCCCTCGCCCACGACGGGGATGCGGGAGAAGCCCGAGCGCAGCGCCAGACTCATCACCTTGCGCAGCTGCTTGTGACCCTCGATCACGACCATGTCGGTGCGCGGCACCATCACCCGCCGGGCCGTGGTCTCGCCGAGCTCGAAGATCGAGTGGATCATCTCCCGCTCGTCGGCCTCGATGACGGCACTCTCGCGTGCCATGTCGACCATGTCGCGGAACTCGGCCTCGTTCTCGAACGGACCGTCGGCGAAGCCCTTGCCCGGGGTGACCGCGTTGCCGATCAGGATCAGTGCCTTCGACAGGGGGCCCAGCAGCTGCCGCGCCCGGGCGACGGCCGGTGCCGTGCGCAGCGCGATCGTCTCGGCGTTCTGGCGGCCGAGAGTCCGCGGGGAGACTCCGAGGACCACGTAGGACACCACGGTCACCACCGCGACGGCGATGAGGACGGCCGCCCAGAGCGTGTCCACCCAGCGGTCGACGACGACCGTCAGCAGCACGGCGACCGCGCACTCCCCCAGCACCCGGAGGAAGGTCATCACCGACATGTGCGCCGCCGTGTCCTGCAGGATCGTCGCCAGGGCGTCACCGCCCCGTCGGCCCTCCTGCGCGAGTGCCTCGGCGTGGCGCTTGCTGACCCGCTGCAGGGCCGTCTCGGCCATGTTCAGCAGGTGGGTGACGGCCATCAGCACCACGGCCAGGACGAGCAGCCACCCGATCATGCGCGCTCCCCCCGGGCCCCGGGGCGCGGCGACGCCGTGGTCGTGCGACCGGTTCCGGCCAGGTAGTCGCGCAGCACCTCGGCCTGCAGGGCGAACATCTCGCGCTCCTCCTCGGGCTCGGCGTGGTCGTAGCCCAGCAGGTGCAGCACCCCGTGCACGGTGAGCATGAGCAGCTCGTCGGTCACCGGGTGGCCCAGCTCCTCGGCCTGCCGGGCCGCCACCTGCGGGCAGAGCACGATGTCACCGAGAACCCCCGGCTCGGAGGGGCGGTCCGGCGTGCCGGGGCGCAGCTCGTCCATCGGGAAGCTCATGACGTCAGTCGGGCCCGCCAGGTCCATCCACTCCTCGTGGAGCACCTGGATCGCATCCGGCTCCACGAAGCGGATGCACAGCTCCGCCGCGGGGTGCACGTGCATCGCCGTCATCGCGTACCGGGCAGCGGCACTCACGTCGGCGGGGTCGCACAGCGGCTCGTCCTCGACGAGGACCTCGACGGTCATGCGCCGCCCTTCCCCTGGCCCGGACGGTGCGAGGCGTCCCACGCCCCGTAGGCCTCGACGATCCGGGACACCAGCCGGTGCCGCACGACGTCGACGGCCGAGAGGTGCGAGAAGTGCACGTCCTCCACGCCGGAGAGGATCTCCTGCACGATCGACAACCCCGAGCGGGTGCCGCCCGGCAGGTCCACCTGCGTGGTGTCACCGGTGACCACCATCGTGGAGCCGAAGCCCAGGCGGGTGAGGAACATCTTCATCTGCTCCGGCGAGGTGTTCTGCGCCTCGTCCAGGATGATGAACGCGTCGTTCAGGGTGCGGCCGCGCATGTACGCCAGGGGGGCGACCTCGATGGTGCCGCTGGCCATCAGCCGCGGGATCGAGTCCGGGTCGACCATGTCGTGCAGCGCGTCGTACAGCGGCCGCAGGTAGGGGTCGATCTTCTCGTTGAGCGATCCGGGGAGGAAGCCCAGGCGCTCACCGGCCTCGACCGCCGGGCGGGTCAGGATGATGCGGCTGACCTCCTTGGCCTGCAGCGCGGCGACCGCCTTGGCCATGGCCAGGTAGGTCTTGCCGGTGCCCGCCGGGCCGATGCCGAACACGACGGTGTGCTGGCCGATCGCGTCGACGTACTGCTTCTGGCCGAGCGTCTTGGGGCGGATGGTCTTGCCGCGGTTGCTGATGATGTTCTGCGTCAGCACGTCCGCCGGGCGCTCCGCGGTGCGGGCACGGAGCATTCCGATTGACCGCTCCACCGCATCGGCGGTCAGCGGGTGGCCGCCGCGCACCATCACCAGCAGCTCCTCGACGAGCCGCTCGGTGAGCGAGACCTCCTGCACCGGCCCCTCCAGGTGCAGCTCGTCCCCGCGGGCCAGCAGGTCGACGTCCGGGAAGGCGCGCTCGATCGTCCGGAGCAGCTGGTCCTGCGGACCCCAGAGGGAGACGAGCGACACCCCCTCGGGCAGGGTCACCACCGAGGTGGTGCGGGTCCCGGCGCCGGATCGTGCCCGGTCGTCGTTCTGGGAGCGGGACGTCTGGTCCGGGGAGGATCCCGTGGTCCGGGAATCGGGGGTGTGCTCAGTCATCGTGCCCCGATTCTAGGCGGTGGCAGGGACACGCGACCCGGACGCTGGGCGGCCGGGTGCCACCGGCCCCGGGTCAGCCCGGAGGCCACTGCAGCTGGCGCCCCCCGATGACGTGCAGGTGCACGTGGTCCACGGACTGCTGGCCGTGCGTGCCGGTGTTGGCCACCACCCGGTAGCCGTCCCCGGCCAGGCCCTCCTGGTCGGCCACGCGCGCGACCGTCTGCAGCAGGTCGGTGGCCGACTGCGGGTCGTCCACCGCCACGGCGGCCAGGTTCGCGTGGTGGTCCTTCGGCACCACCAGGACGTGGGTGGGCGCCTGCGGGTCGATGTCGCGGAAGGCGAGCGAGCGGTCGGACTCCAGCACGCGGTCGCCGGGCACGTCCCCGGTGACGATCTTGCAGAAGAGGCAGTCGGCGGTGCTCATACCAGCCAGCCTAGCCGCGCCCCCTCACCAGCGGAGGGCACCGCAGAGCAGCGCGAGGGCCACCGGGCCCGCGCTGCTCGTGCGCAGGACGTGGGGGCCCAGCACGACGGGCACCCCGCCGGCGGCGGTGAGGCGCTCCAGCTCGGCGGGGTTGATCCCACCCTCGGGGCCGATGACCACACGCACCAGACCGGGCTGTCCTTGCTCCGCCACGAGCGATCCCAGCGTCGGGAGCAGGCCGTCGGTGGCCACCTCGTGCAGCACCAGGGTGAGCTCGTCCGCATCGACACCTGCGCGGATGCGCTCGGCGAGCGCGACGGTGTCCACCAGCGGCTCCACCGGGGCCTCCCAGAGGCGACGCGACTGCTTGGTCGCCGCGCGCACCACCTGGGCCCACTTCGTGCGCCCCTTGTCGGCCTTGGGCCCCGCCCAGCGGCTGATGCTGCGCTCGGCCTGCCAGGGCACGACCGAGTCGACGCCGATCTCCACGCTGGTCTCCAGCGACTGCTCGGCCCGCCCGGCCTTCGCCAGGGCCTGCACGAGCTCCAGCCGAGGGCGCCCGGACGGCTCGGTGAGCGCCTCGAGCACCTCCAGGTCCAGGGTCGACTTGGAGGTGGCGGTCACGCGTGCGCGCACCCCGCAGCCGGCACCGTCGGCGACGAGCACCTCCTCGTCCACGCCGATGCGCTGCACCGTCGCGGCGTGGTGCCCCTCGTCGCCGGCCAGGGTGAACGACTCCCCCGGGGCGGCGAGGTCACCCTCGGCCAGGAAGAGCGGCAGCGTCATCAGCGCCCCGTGAAGGCGTCGCGCAGGCGGTCGAAGAACCCGCCGCCGTGCTGCTCCATGGAGGTGATGGTGCCGGTGGCCTGCTCCTCGCCGCGGATCCGGGCGAGCTCGCGCAGGAGCTCCTTCTGCCGACCGTCGAGGCGGGTGGGCGTCACGACGTTCGCGTGCACGTGCAGGTCGCCCCGCCCGTCACGGCGCAGGTGCCCGACACCCAGGCCGTTCAGCGTGAACGCCGTCCCGTGCTGCGTGCCCGCGGGGATCTCGACCTGCTCGGTGCCGTCGAAGGTCTCCACCGTCGCCGTGGTGCCCAGCGCCGCGGCCATCATCGGCAGCTCCACCGAGCAGTGCAGGTCGTCGCCCTCCCGGGTGAAGGTGTCGTCGCCCACCACGTTGAGCTCGACGTAGAGGCTGCCGGCGGGTCCGCCACCGGGACCGACCTCGCCCTGACCGGCCAGCTGGATGCGCGTTCCGGTGTCCACGCCGGCGGGCACCTTGACCTTCAGGGTGCGGCGCTCGCGCACGCGGCCGTCGCCGTGGCAGTTGGTGCAGGGGTCGATGATGACCTCGCCGGTGGCCTGGCAGGCACCGCACGGGCGGGTGGTCATCACCTGGCCGAGGAAGGAGCGCTGCACCTGCTGCACGTGGCCCTGGCCGTGGCAGACGTCGCACGTGCGGGTGCCGGTGCCCGGGGCCGTGCCGTCGCCCTCGCAGACCGAGCAGCGCACCGCGGTCTCGACGGTGAGGTCCTCGGTGTTGCCGAACACCGCCGTGCGCAGCGGGACGTCCAGGCGCACGAGGGCGTCCTGCCCGGGCTGCTGGCGCGAGCGCGGGCCCGCGGCGCCGCCCTGGCCACCGAAGAAGGCATCCATGATGTCGCTGAACGTGAAGGCACCGCCGGCACCACCGCCGAAGCCGGCCGTCGGGTCGGCGTAGGGGTCGGAGCCGCGGTCGTAGGCGGCGCGCTTCTGGGCGTCGCCCAGCACGTCGTAGGCCTGGCCGACCTGCTTGAACTCATCCTCCTTGCCGGGGGCGACGTCCGGGTGCAGCTGACGGGCCTTCCTGCGGTAAGCCCGCTTGATCTCCTCCGCGGTCGCGTCGCGGGAAACACCGAGGGTCTCGTAGTAGTCGTTCATGCGCTCTCCGCGCCGGCGGGGCCGGCGGCTGCGGGTCGGGGGTGGCTGTCGGGGTGGTGCTCGGGTCGGCCGGCGGGGCTCACCGGTGCTCCAGCACCTGGGAGAGGTATGCGGCCACGGCCCGCACGGCCCCCATGGTGCCGGGGTAGTCCATCCGGGTCGGGCCCAGGACCCCGAGGGATCCCACGCCGTCCTGACCGTACGTGCTGCTGACCACCGAGGTGGTCTGCAGTCCGCTGTGGTCGTTCTCGGTCCCGATGGAGACCGCGACCCCGGGCCGGGCACCGCCGGCGAGGTCGCCCGGGTCCGCGGACTGCAACAACCGCAGCAGCACCACGTGTTCCTCCAGGGCCGAGATCACGTCCTCCAGCGAGGCGCCGAAGTCCGTGGTGTGGCGCACGAGGCTGGAGGTCCCGGCCAAGGCGAGACGTTCCTCACGCTCCCCGGCGAGCGTGCCGGTCACCACCTCGGCCACCGCGGCCAGGGCGAGGTCCTCCGGGAAGCGACGGGTCACCTCGGAGAGGGCGCTGCGGGCCGAGGAGAAGGGCTGCCCCGCGGCGGCGCCGTTGACGCGGTCGCGGACCACGCGCAGGTCCTCCGAGGCGGTCGCCTCGGGCAGGTCGACCAAGCGCTGCTCGACCCGTCCGCTGTCGGTGATGATCACCACCATCGTGCGCGAGCCGACCGGCACCAGCTCGACGTGCTGCAGCGTGGACCGGGTGAGCGAGGGGTACTGCACCACGGCCACCTGGTGCGTCAGGGCGGCCAGCAGGCGCACCGTGCGCTCGACCACGTCGTCGAGGTCCATCGGGTCGGCCAGGAAGTCGCGGATGGCGCGTCGTTCGGCCGGGGACAGGCGCCGGAGCTGCTCGATGCCGTCGACGAAGCGTCGGTAGCCGGCGTCAGTCGGCACGCGGCCGGCGGAGGTGTGGGGGGCCTGGATCAGCCCCTCGGCCTCCAGCATCGCCATGTCGTTGCGGATGGTGGCGGCCGAGACGCCCAGTCCGTGGCCCTCCAGGACGCTGCGGGAGCCGACCGGCTCGGAGGTGCGCACGTGGTCCTCCACGATGGCGCGCAGCACCTGCATGCGGCGTTCACCGGACATCGGTCTCCTCCTGACGGGTCCGTCGTGCGTGGTCTCGTGGGGCGTCGCGAGCTGCCGCCACGGCCCACCGACTCTGGCACTCGCACACGCCAAGTGCCAGTCTACGCGTCATCGCTCGCTGCCCGCCGTACCCTGTGCGGCCATGGACAGGTACGGGACCGACGTGTTGGCCGGGGACTGGAAGCGGCCTCGCCGCGGACGCAGCCAGGAGGTGGAGGCGACCCCGGGGACCGTGGTCGAGGACGTGGCCACCGGCTGGGTGGGTGCCGTGGTATCGGTGGAGAAGGCCGGCGGGCAGCACGTGGTGCACCTGGAGGACGCGCGGGGACGCACCAAGGGGTTCCCCATGGGTCCTGGCTTCTGGGTGGACGGCAAGCCGGTAACGCTGGTGGCGCCGAAGCGCGCGGCATCCCCCCGGCCCGCGGGACGCGTGGCGCCGGGGCGGACGGCGAGCGGCAGCAAGGCGGTCGCCGACGCGCCGGCGCGCGTGGCCGTCGGGTCCCGCATCTTCGTCGAGGGCCGTCACGACGCCGAGCTGGTCGAGAAGGTGTGGGGCGACGACCTGCGCGTCGAGGGCGTCGTCGTCGAGATGCTCGACGGCGTGGACGACCTGCGCGGCGTCATCGAGGAGTTCCGGCCCACCGCCGACCGGCGCATGGGGGTGCTCGTCGACCACCTCGTGCCGGGCACCAAGGAGTCGCGCGTCGTCGAGGAGGCACGGCGGACCCCGCGCTACGCCCGGCACGTGAAGATCGTGGGGCACCCCTACGTCGACGTCTGGCAGTCGGTGCGGCCGCAGCGGCTGGGGTGGACGCATTGGCCGGTCATCCCGAAGGGGACCTCCTGGAAGCACGGCATCCTCGCCGAGCTCGGGTGGCCCCACGAGAACCAGGCCGACGTGGCCCGGGGCTGGAAGCGGATCCTCGCGACCGTCGAGGACTACACGGACCTCGAGCCCGAGCTGCTGGGGAGGGTCGAGGAGCTCATCGACTTCGTCACCGTCGGGGACGTCCCGCTGGGCTGACACCGGGCCGGAGTGCGCCGTCCACAGGTCCGCCCGTGGGCGCACGCACGGTGCGGACCACATGGGCACACTGACGACATGACCACCACACCTCCCCCGCCCGGCCCCGGGCACGGTACCCAGTCCTGGAACCCCACCACCGACAGTCCCCGGAGTCCCGAGGTGCCCTGGCCGGGTGGCGAAGACCGCCACACCGGCCCGGGCCACCAGCACGGAACCGGCCCGAGCCCGCAGACGGGTCACATGAATCGGACCGGCGCCGACAGCAACGACAAGCTCGTCGCCATGTTCTGCCACCTCTCGGGCATCATCGCCACCGTGCTGACGGGTGGTTGGCTCCCCTTCCTGGGCCCGCTGATCGTGTGGGCTGTGTACCAGGACAAGGACCCGTTCGTACGACGTGCCGCCGCGGGCTCGTTCAACTTCCACGTCGTGGCGACGATCGCCTTCTGGTCGGCGTGGATCATCACACTCATCACCTTCGGGCTCGCCCTGCCCCTGACGCTGCTCGCGTTCCTGGTGTTCACGGTGCTGTACCTGTGGTGGACCATCAGCGCGACGATCAAGGCCTCCCGGGGCGAGCCGTACGAGTACCCGATCGAGCTGAAGATCCTCACCTGATCCCGCGCCTCCCACGGCGGCCGTCCACGACGGTCAAGGGCAGTCCACGGCGACCGTCCACGAGGACCCACACCGGTGCCCGGCAGACCACCACTGCCGGGCACCGGTGCGCCCAGGCGCCGGTATGTCGGGGCCCCGGCACGTCCAGGTCCCGGTGCGTCAGGGCAGCGGTTCACACCCCAGCACGCCAGCGGCTACCGGCGCCCCACACCCACGCCTCCCCTCCGCCCTCCCGTGCCCCGGCCCCACACACACGTTCCCCGCCCTCTCCGTTCACAGCTCCCGGTAGTCGAACGGGTCGGTCGTGTACGTCCGCCCGAGGAGGGAGGTCCACTCGATCGCACTGTCCGACTGGACGGACGCCACCCACTGCCGCTTCGTCTTGCGCGCGTGTCCTCGGCGCGAGAGGCACTGCAGGTTGTCCGGTGTGGTGGTGCCACCGTCGTCGAAGGGCACGACATGGTCGATCTCGCACCGGTCGGCCTCCGTACCGGAACCGGGGTCACGGGCCAGTCCGTCCCGCGCCCTGACGAAGCGCGCCACCGACGA
Organism: Kytococcus sp. Marseille-QA3725; assembly: GCF_054950055.1. Classification (NCBI taxonomy): domain Bacteria; kingdom Bacillati; phylum Actinomycetota; class Actinomycetes; order Micrococcales; family Kytococcaceae; genus Kytococcus; species Kytococcus sp. Marseille-QA3725. The sequence continues at coordinate 1,028,726 of NZ_JBUCLA010000001.1, forward strand.
CGTCGGCCGGTACTCGTGCGGCGAGACGGTGAGGGCATGACCCGACACCGGGTCGGCCACGAGCCGTCGCCAGACGGACCCCTCCCGCACCGCCACCGCGCGGACGTGCTCCGGATCGAGGTGTCCGAAACCCGGGACCCAGCCGAGAGGTGCGCCCGCAGATGGCTTTGTCGGCAGTGACGCGACCTCGCCCTCCCCCGTACCGGCGACCAGCACGTCCAGGCCGACCACGACGGTGCACCGCGCGGGAGGGAGCACCGGATCGCCGACGACGGGCAGGGGCCACCAGTCCGCGGACACCACTCCACAGGAGGTGCAGACGGGCGGCTGACTCGATGCCCCTTGGGTGACCGCACCGGGCAGCTGCCCCACGAGGAGCAGGTCCAGCAGCAGGTCAGAGCGCAACTGGCCCAGCGTGCGCTCGTCCCCGGCGGCCTTCGCACGACGAGATGCGGCGTCGAGCCGTCCCCAGGCAGCGGCCACCCTCGTGGTCTCACCGCTCACGGTCAGCTCAGCCGTTCCGTCCTCTCCGGGCGCTGTCCACGCACCCCGAAGCACCAACGTCTCCTCCCGCTTGCGTCGCGCTGCCTGCGGATCGGCTGCCTCCGCCTGTCGCACTCGTCGGCGCAACGCCGTCCGGAACGCGGGTGACGAACGCGGCTGGCCGTCCCGCCCGCGCGTCATCACGCCCTCCCCGATGCCGACGGCCACGTCCGTTCCCAGGTGCCCCGTCGCGCTGCTCCAGTCCAGGACGCGCGACAGCGAGGCCCGCCCCTCGCGGAGGGCTTCCAGCGCACACCCGACGCCCCCGGGGCCACTGGCCACGAGCCCCACCAACCGCCGGGACTCACCGCTGGCCGCGACGAACTCGTCCACCGTCGCCGCCAGGGCATCCGCCTCCCGACAGGCCACATCCTCTCCTTCGTCGTGCAGCCGCTCCAGGGCCGCTGCCACCTCCCGGTGGACCTCCACCAGCGCCTCCACGAGCGCGGCCTCTGCACGACGCATGGCGTGCACGGCCACCAGGGTCCCGTCCAGCGCCTGCTCGCCCCGGGTCTCCGCACCCCGCCGGATGTCGCCACTCCAGAGGCCACCGCCTCGTGGCTCCCGTTCGATCCGCACCGTCTCCCCCTCCCTCCAGCCCACAGGACCCGTCGGAGTCATCCAGTCCGACACCTCCTCGAACTGATGTACTCAGATTACGGGTTCCCACCGACAACCTCGGCCCCTGACCGATTCGCTGTGGACGGGCCCGGGCCAGGCCGGGTTCAGCTCACAGGCCGAGCAGCGAGAAGGTCACTCGATCGGCCAGCAGACGCCCCCGTCGCGTCAGCACCAGCCGCGACTCCCGGATCACCGGGGCCCCCTCCACGAGACCGTCGGCGATGAGGCCGGCCACGGCAGCCCTCCCCGCCTCCGGCACGGCGGCCAGCGGCAGTCCCTCGCGCCGGCGGATGCCGAGCATCACGCGTTCCTCGGTGACCTGCTCCTGCGTCAGCACCTCCCGTGCTGCCGCCGGCGACCCCTCGGCCAGACGCTGGGCCCAGGCCCTCGGGTGCTTGACGTTCCAGAAGCGTGTGCCGCCGACGTGGCTGTGGGCCCCCGGCCCGACGCCCCACCAGTGCCCGCCGTCCCAGTAGTGCTCGTTGTGCCGGCACCGACCGCGCTCGGTGCGCGCCCAGTTCGACAGCTCGTACCAGGCGTAGCCCGCCGCGGCCAGCAGGTCGTCGGCCAGCTCGTACTTGTCCGCCTGGTCGTCCTCGCTCGGCACCGGCAGCTCACCCCGCACCACGCGCCGATGCAGCGCCGTTCCCTCCTCGATGGTGAGGGCATAGGCCGAGACGTGGTCCGGGCGCAGGGCCAACGCGGACTCGATGCTGGTGCGCCAGTCCTCGAGCGACTCCCCCGGTGTGCCGTGGATGAGGTCCACCGAGACCGCCAGGTCAGCCGACTGCGCCGCACGCACGGCCCGCTCGACGTTCGCGGGGTCGTGGGTCCGGTCCAGGGTGGCCAGCACGTGAGGCACCGCGGACTGCATGCCCACCGACATCCGCGTGAATCCCGCAGCGGCCAACCGATCTGCGAAGGACTCGTCGACCTGGTCGGGGTTCGCCTCGGTGGTCACCTCCCAGTCAGGGGTCACCTCGAAGCGCTCCCGGACAACACCCAGCGCCCGCCCCAGGTCGTCCGCGCCCAGCAGCGAGGGCGTTCCCCCGCCGATGAACACGGTGTCCACCACCGGCAGCGGGCCGCCGTCCGCCGTGAGGACCGCGCGAGTCAGGTCCAGCTCGGCGGCCACCCCGTCGACCCAGGTGGCCAGGGAGGCTCCCGTGGCATCCCCCAATTCGGTGAGCGTGTAGGTGTTGAAGTCGCAGTAGCCGCAGCGCACCGAGCAGTACGGCACGTGCAGGTAGAGCGAGAAGGTGCCCTGCCGCATGGACGCGAGGGAGGCGTCGGGCAGACGTCCGTCGCGGGGTGCGGGGTCGCCGTCGGGGAGCTGGGGCACGCCTCAGACCCGCCGGCCGACCACGTCCCGCACGACGCGCTCCACCCCGAGCCCCTTGCGCTCGAACCGCGTGACCGGACGCTCCTCGAAGCGCGGGGCGAACCCGCCCCGGTGGGCGCCGGACGGGTCCTCCGCGGCCGCCCGCTCACCGACGTACGGGTTCTCCAGCGCCTCGCAGGCCTCGACGACGTCCCGCATCCACCAGGCGTAGTCGGCCCAGTCGGTGGCCAGCCGCCACACGCCGCCGGGCTCCAGCGCCCGGGCGACGTCGTCGGCCAGCGCGGTGCTCACCAGCCGGCGCTTGTGGTGCTTGGCCTTCGGCCACGGGTCGGGGAAGAAGGTCCAGACCTCGGTCAGCGAACCGGGCTGGAACATCGTCGCGAACGCCCGCGCGGCGTCGACCTCCATGACGCGCACGTTCTCCAGCCCGGCGTGCGCCAGCTGGCTGACGATCTGCGCGGCCCCGGGGTGCCACACCTCGATGGCAACGTGGTCCATCTCCGGGTGGGCCGCCGCGTGGGCCGCCACCGCGTCGCCGGACCCGGCACCTATCTCGACCACCAGAGGCGCCCGGCGCCTGAACACGGCCTCGGCGTCGAAGCGGAACCCCGGGTCCACGGAGAGCGGCTCGGTCGTGCGCGGCGGCTCCACCACCAGTCGGTCGGCGTGCTTCTCCCAGGCCTGCGCGTGGCGCGGATCGGGCCGCTCACCACGCACGACGTAGGAGCGGGTCACCCGCTTGAGCCGCCCGTCGGGCAGCCGCTCGGCGTCACCTCGCGAGACGCCCGCGTGCTCCAGCGCGGCACCGGCCGGCGCAGCGGCCCCCTTGCGGGGCGCGCCCTCGGGCCGGACGCCTCCGCCCACCGCGTCGCGACCGGTGGGCTCGTCGCCGGTTGCCTGCTCGCCCCCCGACGGCGCGTCGGAACCCTGCGCCCCGGAGCTCACTTGGCGTCCTTGCCCTTCTCGCCGTCCTGGCTCAGCGCGGCGATGAAGGCCTCCTGCGGCACCTCGACGGTGCCGACCATCTTCATGCGCTTCTTGCCCTCCTTCTGCTTCTCCAGCAGCTTGCGCTTGCGGCTGATGTCACCGCCGTAGCACTTGGAGAGCACGTCCTTGCGGATGGCGCGGATCGTCTCGCGGGCGATGATGCGCGAGCCCACCGCGGCCTGGATCGGCACCTCGAACTGCTGGCGCGGGATGAGCTCCTTGAGCTTGCCGGCCATCTCCACCCCGTAGGCGTAGGCCTTGTCCTTGTGCACGATCGAGCTGAACGCGTCCACCTGGTCGCCCTGCAGCAGGATGTCGACCTTCACCAGCTCGGCCTCCTGGTAGCCGGCCTCGGAGTACTCGAAGGAGGCGTAGCCCTTGGTCCGGGACTTCAGGTTGTCGAAGAAGTCGAACACGATCTCCGCCAGCGGGAGCGTGTAGCGCATCTCCACCCGCTCCTCGGACAGGTAGTCCATGCCACCGAGCGTGCCGCGGCGCGACTGGCACAGCTCCATGACCGAGCCGATGAACTCACTCGGGGTCAGGATCGTCGCCTTCACGACCGGCTCGGTGATGCTGTGCACCTTGCCCTCGGGGAACTCGCTCGGGTTGGTGACCACCACCTCGGTACCGTCCTCCATCGTGACCGTGTAGATCACATTGGGCATCGTGGAGATGAGGTCCAGGTTGTTCTCGCGCTCCAGGCGCTCCCGGACGATCTCCAGGTGAAGCATGCCCAGGAAGCCCACGCGGAAGCCGAAGCCCAGGGCCGCGGAGGTCTCCGGCTCGTAGACCAGGGCCGCGTCGTTGAGCTTGAGCTTGTCCAGCGCCTCGCGCAGCGTCGGGTAGTCCGAGCCGTCGATCGGGTACAGGCCGGAGTAGACCATCGGGCTGGGGTCCTTGTAGCCGCCGATGGGGTCGTTCGCCGGTTCCCGCTGGCTGGTGACCGTGTCACCGACCTTGGACTGCCGGACGTCCTTCACCCCGGTGATGAGGTACCCGGTCTCCCCCACGCCCAGGCCCTTGGTCGGCTTCGGCTCGGGCGAGATGACGCCCAGCTCCAGCAGCTCGTGCGTCGCACCGGTGGACATCATCTGGATCTTCTCGCGCGCGTTGAGCATGCCGTCCACCACGCGGACGTAGGTGACGACGCCGCGGTAGGTGTCGTAGACGGAGTCGAAGATCATGGCGCGGGCCGGCGCGTCGGCCTCACCCACCGGCGGCGGGATCATCGCCACGACGTGGTCGAGCAGCTCCGCGACGCCCTCGCCGGTCTTGCCGGAGACCTTCAGCACGTCCTCGGGCTCGCAGCCGATGAGGCCCGCGATCTCCTCGGCGTACTTCTCCGGCTGCGCGGCCGGCAGGTCGATCTTGTTGAGCACCGGGATGATCGTGAGCTCGTTCTCCATGGCCAGGTACAGGTTGGCCAGCGTCTGCGCCTCGATGCCCTGCGCCGCGTCCACCAGCAGGATCGCGCCCTCGCAGGCGGCCAGCGACCGGGACACCTCGTAGGTGAAGTCGACGTGCCCGGGGGTGTCGATCATGTTGAGGACGAAGGTCTCCTGGTCCTTGCCCTCACCCAGCGCCCAGGGCATGCGCACGGCCTGGGACTTGATCGTGATGCCGCGCTCCCGCTCGATGTCCATGCGGTCCAGGTACTGGTCCCGCATGTTGCGTGGCTGCACCACCTCGGTGATCTGCAGCATCCGGTCGGCCAGCGTCGACTTGCCGTGGTCGATGTGGGCGATGATGCAGAAGTTGCGGATCTGCGACGGCGGGGTGGCGGCCGGCTGCAGGGCGGTGTGTGCGACGGGGGACACGGGGCGAGACACCTCGGGGTCGACGGACGGAAGCAGTCGGGGTCCGGGCCGGCCGGCCGGGAGGCCGGGCGGCACACTGGTCGACCCCTATCGGGGCAGTCTTTCATGGTTCACGCCGTCGCCCGGTCGCAGCCTCCGCGAGCCGTCGCTAGCGTGGGGACATGGCTTGGCAGCAGATCGCAGGAAGAATCGGACGCATCGTCACCCGCCGGCTCGTCACCCGAGGGGTGCGCTATGGCATGAACGAGGCACAGCGCCGCAAGGGAAGGGACTCCGGAGGCCAGCAACCCCCAGCCGGCGACACCCGCCGCTGAACGGCACCCTCCTCCTCCCGCAGGATCCCGCCCCGCCCGGATGGCGCGGGAGGATGACCCCGGGCCGGCTCCCGGCGGGAGAGGCTTCCCACCATGAGCTGGCCCGACCACTCCCCTGCCGCCCCCTCCCCGCTCCTGGCCACCGCGTTGGCCGAGCTGGGCAGGGGGCGGCTGCATCGTCCGGGCGCCTTCGCGGAGCCGACGCGACGCTGGCTGGGACGCCAGCGCACCGCGCGCACCGTCGCCGTGGTCCTGGTCCTCCTGGGTCTCGCGGCCGTGGTCCTCGGTGTCGCGCTGCACCAGCACGGCGCATGGGGCCTCGCCGCACTGGCGGGCGTCCCGCTGGTCCTGGTGGGCACGGCCGGCGTGGGCCTGACGACACTCGTCCTGCGGGGCTGGCGCAGTCGCGTCCGGTCCGAGCACCTACCGGTACTCCTCGACGCCCGTGGGGTGATGCTGCGGGGCATCGGCCCGATCCCGTGGTCCGAGCTCCAGCCCCCGGAACGCCGACAGGTCCCGGTCAAGCACGACATCGGCGGCAGGTGCACCGTCCTGCCGCTCACCCCTCAGGGTGTCCTGCGGCTCGCGGCACAGCCCTGGCGGGTGCAGCTGCGTGCCGGCCCCCGGCCCTACGCCCGCCTCCGGGTGGAGTGCGTCCTGCTCCCGGGCTTCGAAGGACTCTCCGAGGACGAGGTCCTCCACCTGTTCTCGGTCGCCCACCGCCAGTTCGCCACTCGCTGAGGCCGTGCGCCCCTCCCGGGTCCACACCCCGGACACGACGAAGGGCCCCACCATCTGGTGGAGCCCTTCGTCACGCTGCTGTGGAGCTAAGGGGATTCGAACCCCTGACCTCCTCCATGCCATGGAGGCGCGCTACCAACTGCGCCATAGCCCCGTGCGGGAGACGCTCTCTCGGAGCGACCGGTGAATATTACACACACTCACCCCTGTTGTGCCAAATCGGCGGCAGGAGGCGGAATCAGGCCCCGTTCAGGCCCTGTCCGCCGTCCTCGGCGGGGATCCACCACGGACGCTGCGCCGCGGCCTCGTCCTGAGCAGCCCGCTCCGAGCGCCCCTCGGGGTGCTCGGGCAGCTGCAGGTCCACCTGCGGGCAGTCCTTCCAGAGGCGCTGCAGGTCGTAGAACTCGCGGTCCTCCTCGTGCTGCGCGTGCAGCACGATGTCGCCGAAGTCCACCAGCACCCAGCGGTTCTCCCGCTCCCCCTCGCGACGGCGCGCCTTCACGCCGGCTGCCAGGCAGGCGTCGGTCACGGCATCGACCACGGCGTGCACCTGTCGCTCGGTGGCCGCGGACGCGATGAGGAAGACGTCGGTCAGGGCGAGGTGCTCGCTCACGTCGAGCGCGACGATGTCGTCGGCGAACTTCTCGTCGGCGGCGCGGGCAGCAGTGCGGGCCAGCTCGATGGCCTCGGGGGTGGCGGTCACGCAGTGTCCTCCTGGACAGGTTCGGTGGGTGCGTCGGAGCCGCCCGCGGGCGGGAGGATGGGACTGAACCCGCTCCGTGCGGCCTCCGTGGCCTCGTCGGTGTAGAGACCGTGCTTGTTGATGTACTGGACGACCCCGTCCGGTACGAGGTACCAGACCGGCAGGCCCTCCTGCACGCGCTCGCGGCAGTCGGTCGAGCTGATGGCCATCGCCGGGATCTCGGTGAGGGTCACCTTGTCCTGCGGCAGTCCGGTCGCACTCAGCACGTGGCCGGGTCGGCTCACCCCGATGAAGTGGGCGAGGTCCCAGATGTCCTCGACGCCCTTCCAGGACAGGATCTGCCCCAGCGCGTCGGCCCCGGTGATGAAGAAGAGCTCGGCCTCCGGGTACAGGCGCGAGAGGTCCAGCAGCGTGTCCCGCGTGTACGTCGGGCCCGGGCGGTCGATGTCCACCCGGCTCACCGTGAACCGCGGGTTGGAGGCCGTCGCCACGACGGTCATCAGGTAGCGATCCTCGGCGGGCGAGACCTGCTTGCCCTCCTTCTGCCACGGGCGCCCCGTGGGCACGAAGACGACCTGGTCCAACGCAAAGGTGGCGGCCACCTCGCTGGCCGCCACCAAGTGCCCGTGGTGGATGGGGTCGAACGTCCCACCCATCACCCCCAGCCGCATCGTCAGCGACGACCCGCCGGACGACGTCGGGTGCGACGGTGACGCACGTGGTCCGCGGCGAACTCCTCGTCCTCCGGGTTCATCGGCACGGCGTGCCGGAACTGCCAGAGGATGAGCAGGAGCGCCATGAGCGCCGCCAGGGCGATGACGCCGAACCAGATGGGGGCGAAGGGAAGCGACGGCCCGTGGTGGGCGGCTTCCTCGGCCTCGGAGATGACCGCGAGAACGTTCTGCATGTGGGGCATCCTACCGGCCGGCAGCCGTCAGTCGTCGTCGGTCCAGACGCCCGCGCGGCGCTCGGCCTCCATCTCGCGCCGCACGTCGCTCTGCGCGTCCTTGCGGGCGTGGAAGGCCTCTCGTTTCTCGGCACGGGTGGGCCGGTGGGACTCCTCCAGCCGCAGGTCCGAGCCACGCGACCCGAGGTGCTCGGCACCGGCGGAGATGGTCGGCTCCCAGTCGAAGACCACGCCGTCACCGGGACCGATGACGACCGTGTCCCCCGCGACGGCACCGGCCGCCACGAGCTGCTCCTCGACACCGGCCCGGTTCAGCCTGTCGGCCAGGTAGCCGACGGCCTCGTCGTTGGCGAAGTCCGTCTGCCGGGTCCAGCGCTCCACCCGGTCACCCACCACGCGGAAGAAGTGACCTTCGTGGCTGTTCTCACGACTGACGGTGAAGCCGGCGTCGTCCTTGGCGCGGGGACGCACCACGACCCGCTCGGGCTCGACCGGCGGCAGGCTCTCGCGGTGGGCCGCGACGTGCCGCGCCAGCGAGTACTTCAGTGGCTCCAGGCCCTGGTGGGCCACCGCGGAGACGACGTGCACCTCGACCCCGCGCTCGCGGAGCATGGGCTCGACCATCTCGGCGAGCTCCCGGGCCTCGGGGACGTCGGCCTTGTTGAGCACCACCACGCGGGTGCGCTCGGCCAGTGGGCGGCCGCCCAACGACTCGTCGGGCACGTACTGCCGCAGCTCGGCCTCGATGACGTCCAGGTCGGTGAGCGGGTCGCGCCCCGGCTCGAGGGTCGCGCAGTCGACGACGTGCACGAGCACGCCGCAGCGCTCCACGTGGCGCAGGAACTCCAGGCCCAGTCCCTTGCCCTGCGCGGCCCCGGGGATGAGGCCGGGGACGTCGGCCACGGTGAACCGCTCGTCGCCGGCGGTGACCACGCCCAGGTTGGGCACCAGCGTGGTGAAGGGGTAGTCGGCGATCTTGGGGCGGGCGGCGCTGAGCACGGAGACCAGCGACGACTTGCCGGCCGAGGGGAAGCCGATGAGGGCCACGTCGGCCAGCGTCTTCAGCTCGAGGACGACCTCGGTCTGCTCCCCCGGCTCACCGAGCAGGGCGAAGCCGGGCGCCTTGCGCTTGGTGGTGGCCAGGGCCTTGTTGCCGAGTCCACCGTGCCCTCCCTCGGCGGCCACGAACCGTGTGCCGTCGCCGACCAGGTCGGCGAGCACCTTGCCGGCCCGCGTCTTCACGACCGTCCCCTGGGGCACCTTGAGCACGAGGTCCTCCCCCCGTGCGCCGTTGCGCTCGTCCCCCGCACCGGGCTGACCGTTCGGGGCGCTGCGGTGCGGACCGCGGTGGTACTCCAGCAGCGTCGTCACCTGCGGGTCCACCTCGAGCACCACGTCCCCGCCGTGGCCGCCGTTGCCGCCGTCGGGCCCGCCAAGCGGCTTGAACTTCTCCCGGTGCACGGAGGCGACACCGTGCCCGCCACTGCCAGCGGTCAGGTGGAGCACCACCCGGTCAACGAAGGTCGTCATTGGTCTGCTCTCCTGCGGGGATCTGGCGCCCTGGGGCGCTCTGGTGGTGGCCATCCTCTCACCGAGGGGAGGTGGCCGGTCGTTCTCAGGGCAGGTCGACGACCTGCCCTGCCCAGGCGAAACCGCCGCCGAACCCGACGAGCAGCGCCCGGGCACCGGGCCGGACGCGGCCGGACTCACGCACCCGGGACAGCGCGAGCGGGATGCTCGCCGCCGAGGTGTTGCCCGAGGAGGTCACGTCGGTGGCCAGGACCGCGTCCTCGCGCAGGCCCAGCTCCTCGGCCAGCGGCTCGATGAGCCGCAGGTTGGCCTGGTGCGGCACCAACAGGTCGACCTCGTCCATGGACACGCCGGCCGTCCGCAGGACCTCGCGGGCGATCTGCGGGGCCTGCTCCAGCGCCCAGCGGAACACGGCCCGACCATCCTGGGCGAAGGCCTCCGGCCGCGGACCGACGCGGACCGCGTCGACCATCTCGGGAACCGAGCCCCAGGCCACGGGCGAGACGCCCGCGCGCTCGGCGGCCCGCAGCACCACCGCGCCGGCGCCGTCACCGGTGAGGATGCAGGTGGTGCGTTCGGTGTAGTCCGTCCAGCGCGTGAACTCCTCGGCCCCCACCACCAGGGCGGTGCGGGCACTGCCGCAGCGGATGGACTGGTCGGCCACGGCCAGTGCGTGGGCGAAGCCCGAGCACGCGGCGCCGAGGTCGAACACCGCGGGAATCCTCATCCCCAGGCTGGCCGACACCCGACCGGCCACGCTGGGCGAGCGCTCCTCCGCGGTGCAGGTGGCCACCACCACCAGGTCCACCTCGCCGGCCTCCACACCGGCGTCAGCCAGGGCGCGGCGCCCCGCCTCGGTGGCCAGGTCGGCCACCGTCTCACCGTCGGCCACCCGGTGGCGGGTGCTGATCCCGGTGCGGCGGCGGATCCACTCGTCATCGGTCTCGACGAGCTGCTCGAGATCGGCGTTGGTCAGGACGCCCTGCGGACGGTGGTGGCCCGTCCCGATGATGCGGCTTCCGGGGTGACGGTCGAAGGTCATGGCGACTCCGGGGGGGGCGAGGGGGACGGCCCACGGGGGCCGGGACGCCCGAGAGGGGGCGGAGCCAGTGGCCCCGCCCCCTCTCGGGCGTCTGGTCGGTCGGTCAGACCGCGGCGGCGTCGGCGCCCACGATGGACACCGTCTTGCGACCGCGCTTGCTGCCGAACTCCACGGCACCGGCCTGGAGCGCGAACAGCGTGTCGTCCTTGCCGCGGCCCACGTTCTCACCGGGGTGGAAGTGGGTGCCGCGCTGACGCACGATGATCTCGCCGGCGTTGACGAGCTGGCCACCGAAGCGCTTCACGCCGAGGCGCTGCGCGTTCGAGTCACGACCGTTCTTGCTCGAGGACACACCCTTCTTGCTTGCCATGTCGCTTCTCCCTGCGTTCTGCTGAAGTTGGAGTCCGAGGACCGATCAGGCGTTGATCGCGGTGATCTTGACCTCGGTCAGCGGCTGACGGTGACCCTGGCGCCGCTTGTAACCGGTCTTGTTCTTGTACTGCTGGATGGTGATCTTGGGGCCCTTGGTGGCACCCACGATCTCGGCCTTCACGCTCGCCGAGGCGAGCTTGTCGGAGGCGGCGGTGACGGTGGAGCCGTCGACGAGCAGGAGCGGCTGCAGGTCAATGCTCTCGCCGGGCTCACCGGCCACCTTGTCGACGGTGAGCACGTCACCGACGGAAACCTTCTCCTGGCGGCCACCGGCGCGGACGATCGCGTACACGTTGAGCTCACTCTCTGGTCTGCTGGACAACTGGTTCAGGGTGTTCGTGACGCCCTGGGAGAGACGGACCCGCGAGGAAGCGGTCCCGCGCCACACGGATCGTGACGAACAACGGCACTCCACCTGCTGCACCGTGGAGACCGCGGTCCCGTCGTATCGCCTGACCTCCTGCGCCCAAACGGGCGAGGACGCCGGGACTTCCCGGGTGACTCCGACTCCTGGGTGCCCCACGGATGGGTGCGCCGACGTTCTACTTTACACGCAGCGGGGAGTCGGCTCAAGCCGACGTGGCACCGTCACCCTGCGGCGACACGGCCCGACGTCGCGCGCGCTGCCGAACGGTGCTCTCCCGGGCCACGCCGGCACCACCGGCGACCGTGGTCGTCGGCGCGGGCTGGGCCTCCACCGTCACCGACGGCGCCCCGCTCTCCGTGCGGGCCACCCTCCGACGGGTGCTCCGGCGCGCCGGGGTCGCGGTGGGAGCGCTGCCCTCGGTCGGTGCCACCTCCGGGGCCGCTGCCCCATCGGTGGACGTGCTCGGGGCCTCGTCGGACGGAGTCGGACGCGGCCTGCGCCCGATCCGGCCGGTGACCGCGGGGGCCTCGGCGGTCTCCGGAGTCGCCTGCTCCGGGCTCCTCCCACGGGCCCGGCCCTTCTCGCGCGCGGGCTCGCGGTCCGCCTCCGGGGTGGGCGCCTGCTGCTCGCCGCGCCCCGTCGACGGGGTCTCGCCCTGCTGGTCGGGGCGCTGCTCCTGCTCGGGGGCCGCATCGCCGGTCCGGTGCATGGTCTCCGCCCGGGACACCGGCACGCCTCCCTCGGTCTCACCCTTCAGCGCCGCGGCGTGCACCGCTCGTGCGATCTGGGCGACCGACGGGCCGGACGGTCGCTGCGTCGTCTGCTGCGAGCCCTGCTGCCCCTTGCGCTGACCGCCGGCACCCTGGTTGCCACGGTTCTGGCGACGCGACCCCCCGCCCTTGGGTGGCACCGGGGCGTCCTGGACGACCAGGCCGTGACCGTCACAGTGGTCACAGGTCTCGCCGTAGACCTCCACCAGGCCGCTGCCCACGCGCTTGCGCGTCATCTGGACCAGGCCCAGCGAGGTCACCTCGGCCACCTGGTGCTTCGTGCGGTCACGCGCCAGGCACTCGACCAGGCGACGGACCACCAGGTCGCGGTTGCTCTCGAGCACCATGTCGATGAAATCGACGACGATGATGCCGCCGATGTCACGCAGCCGCAGCTGGCGGACGATCTCCTCCGCGGCCTCGATGTTGTTCTTGGTGACGGTCTCCTCCAGGTTGCCCCCGGAGCCGACGAACTTGCCGGTGTTCACGTCGATGACCGTCATCGCCTCGGTGCGGTCGATGATCAGCGAACCACCCGAGGGCAGCCACACCTTGCGGTCCATCGCCTTGGCGATCTGCTCCTCCACCCGGAAGCGGTCGAACAGGTCCTGCTCCCCCGACCAGCGCTCGAGCTTGCTGGAGAGGTCCGGGGCCACCGCGTCGATGTAGCCGTTGACCGCCTCCCAGGCACGCTCACCGGACACGATGAGCCTGCCGAAGTCCTCGTTGAAGACGTCGCGGATGACGCGCACCGTCAGGTCGGGCTCCTCGTGCACCATCACCGGGGCCGAGCCCTTGGCCTGGGTCCCGGAGATGCGCTCCCACTGCGCGCTGAGCCGCTCGACGTCGGAGCGCAGCTCGGCCTCGGAGGCGCCCTCGGCGGCGGTGCGCACGATGACCCCCGCGTCCGCCGGCACGACGTCCTTGAGGATCTTCTTCAGCCGGGCCCGCTCGGTGTCCGGCAGCTTGCGGCTGATGCCGGTGGTCGTGTTGCCCGGCACGTAGACCAGGTAGCGCCCCGGCAGCGAGATCTGCGCGGTCAGGCGCGCACCCTTGTGCCCGATCGGGTCCTTGGTCACCTGGACGAGGACGGCCTGGCCGGGCTGCAGGGCGGCCTCGATCCGCTTCTGCTCGCCCTTGGGCAGGCCCGCGGCCTCCCAGTTCACCTCGCCCGCGTAGAGCACGCCGTTGCGGCCCTTGCCGATGTCGACGAAGGCGGCCTCCATGGAGGGCAGGACGTTCTGGACGCGGCCCAGGTAGACGTTGCCGACCATCGTGGTCTCCTGCTGGCGGTCGATGTAGTGCTCCACGAGCACGTCGTCCTCCAGCACGCCCACCTGCGTGTAGGTCTCCGACTCGCGCACCAGCATGGTCCGCTCGACGCTCTCGCGGCGGGCGAGGAACTCGGCCTCGGTGAGCACGGTGCGCTTGCGCCCGGCCTCACGCCCCTCGCGACGGCGCTGCTTCTTGGCCGCCAGGCGGGTGGAGCCCTGCACCTTGGTCACCTCGTCGGTGGCCTCGGAGCCCTCCTGCTCCCCCTGGCCCGAGCCCTCGCCCCGGCCGCGGCGACGCCCGCCGCGGGAGCGCTTGCGCGCCCGACGGGAGCTGCTGCGGGACCTCTCCTGCTCGTCCCGGTCGGAGGCGGAGTCCCGCTCCTGCTGCTCCGAGCCGTCGGACTGCTCGTCCGCCTCGCCGGCCCCGCCGCGCTGACCGGAGTCCTCCCCCTGGCCGCGCCCGCGTCCGCCCCGGCGACGGCGGGCCCGACGACCGCCCTGTCCGTCGCCCTCCTCGTCGCCGGACCGGTCCGAGCGACCCGGGGGCTCCTCGTCCTCCGACGTCGTCGTCTCGTCCTCGTCACGCTGACCACGACGTCGGGAGCGGCGCTCGGGGCGCCGCCGGCGCGAGCCCTCGTGCTCCGGTTCCTCGTCCTGGCGGGTGTCCTCGTCGCGCTCGTCCTGTTCACGACCCTCGTCACCGGGGGCGTCGTCCCGGCCACCGCGACGTCGCGAGCGGCCCTCGCCCCGGCCGCGTCGGCTCCCGGACTCGCCCTCGTCACCGCGACGGCCGCGCGCCGGGCGCTCCTCGGGCTCGGGCCCGCTCTCCTCGCGGTCGGACCGGGAGTCGTCGCGCCGCGAGCGCAGCGCCTCCGGGTCAGGCGCCTGGAAGAGCAGGGCGAAGGATCCGGGCTGCTGGTTCTGGTCCGCGTCCACGTGGGACCTCCCCTGCGGGAGGGTCGCCACCCCTACCGGGCGACGGAGTCGGCTCCTCGGCCCGGCGCGGCCGTCCGCGCAGTCGTTCGTGCCGCCCTCGGCGGCGAAAAGCTTGGGGTACGGCGTGGCTCGCGCGAGGCGCGTCACCCACCGCCGGCGCGCTTACGCAGGCACTCGCTGCCCGGGAGTTCACACCGGGTACGGGCCCTGGGGTGTCGGGGCACGTACCGAGGAGAAGTGTTGCACACCGCCCCCGGGGCCTCGCGGGTCCCGGGGGCGGTGTGCGCTGCCGGCGGGCCGCGGTGGCGCCGCGGCCGGTGCGGGCTCAGTCCGTCTCGCGGCTCCCGATGGCCAGCGCGTTGAGCAGCCCCACCGCGATCCAGCAGGCGAACATGGACGACCCGCCGTAGCTGACGAAGGGCAGTGGAACACCGGTCATCGGCATGAGGCCCATCGTCATCCCGACGTTCTCGAAGGTCTGCACACCGAACCAGCAGGCGATGCCGATGGCGACCAGGCGCGGGAAGACGTCCTGGGTGCGCTGGGCGATCTGCAACGCCCGCAGCACGACGAAGGCCACGAGCAGGATGGTGAGCAGGCCGCCGACGAGACCGAACTCCTCGGCCACCACGGCGAAGATGAAGTCGCTCTCGGCCACCGGCAGGTAGCCGCCCTGGGCCTGGGCCCCCTGCAGAAAGCCCTGGCCGAAGAGTCCGCCCGAGCCGACCGCGACCTTCGACTGGATCACCTGGTAGCCCGCGCCGCTTGCGTCCTCCTCCGGGTGCAGGAAGGTCGTGAGTCGCTGCATCTGGTGCTCGGCCAGCAGTCCGCTGGTGATCGCGACGGTCGCGACGGTCACCGCGCCCACCAGCGCGGACAGGATCCACCAGCGATTGGCCCCGGACAGGGCGACCACACCGAAGCCCATGGCCGTGATGACCAGGCCGGAGCCCAGGTCGGGCTGCAGCATGACCAGCCCGAGCGTCAGGAAGACCAGCGCCCAGGCAAGCACCACCTGCACCCACCCCGGTTGGGCCACCTTCGGTCTCAGCCGGTCGCTGAGGATCGCACCAAGCCCGAGGCACAGCGCGATCTTCATGAACTCCGTGGGCTGGATGGTGAGTCCCCCACCCACGACGATCCACGACTTCGCTCCCGCGATCGTCGAGCCGATCAGGAGGACCAGCACGAGCCCTGCCCAGCCGAGCAGGATGAACCACGGTGTGAGGCTGCGCAGCCGGTAGATGTCCAGACGGGAGACCAAGGCGCAGAGCACGAGGCCCAGCACCAGGTTGAGCAGGTGCTTGACGCCCGTGGAGACACCGGCGTCGGAGTGCGTGGTGCTGTAGACGGCCAGGCCGCCCAGCAGGCTGAGCGCCAGGCAGACGCTGACCAGGGGCCAGTCGGTCCGCTCCAGGATCCGCTCGACCGCGGGCTGCTCGCGGGGCAGGTCGCTCGGCCGGGCCGCACCCGCCGGGGCGGCGTACCGGTGCGGCACGGCGGTGGAACGGCCCTCCTCCCCCGACGCCTGCGGCAGGACGCTGCGGGAGCGGGCGGGGTGGGTGCTGGGCGAGGCCTCCGGGAACGCGCCGCTCATGCGAGCACCTCCCGGGCGGCCGCGACGTCCGCGGCCATCTGCTCCACCAGCGGCTCGACGCCGTCGAACCGGACCATGCCCCGAAGCCGGCGGACGAACTCGATGCTGACCGGCTCCCCGTAGAGGTCGAGCTCGCGGTCCAGGACGTGGGCCTCCACGGTGCGGCGCTGCCCGTCGAAGGTCGGGTTGGTGCCCACCGACACCGCGGCGGGCAGACGGCGTTCGGGGGCCTCCTCGGGCAGGCCGGAGCGAACCAGCCAGCCGGCGTAGACGCCGTCGGCCGGCACCATGCCCTCGGCGTCCGCCGACAGGTTGGCCGTCGGGTAGCCGAGCTCCCGCCCGCGGTGCTCACCGTGCACGACCGTGCCGCGGACGGCGTGCCAGCGCCCCAGGTGCTCCTGGGCACGGTCCGGGTCGCCCTCGCGCAGCGCCGTGCGCACGGCCGTCGAGGACCACCGCGTCACGTCGTCCTCGCCGTGATCGTCCAGGACGACCACCTCGAAGCCGAGCTCCTCACCCAGCTCGCGCAGCGTGTCGACGGTGCCGACGTTCCCCCGTCCGAACCGGGAGTCGCGCCCGACCACGATGCGGCGCATGCCGAAATGGCGCAGGTAGGTCTCCTGGACGAACTCCCGCGGACCCTGGGCCGCCAGCTCGTGGGTGAAGACCTGGGCGACGGCCACGTCCACCCCGGCGCCCTCCAGGAGCTCCAGCCGCTGTTCCAGGCTGCAGACCGCCTCCGGCGCGCGCTCCGGGTGCAGGACCTCGAGCGGGTGCGGGTGGAAGGTCAGGACCACCGAGGCGAGGTCGTGCTCACGTGCCTCGGCGACCAGCCGTGAGAGCACGGCCCGATGTCCCCGGTGCATCCCGTCGAAGGTGCCGATGGTGACGGCGGTTCCTCGGCGACGGATCTCATCGGGGACCTGGTCGGGGTGGGTCAGTCTCAGCACGGCGGGAAGTCTACGACCCGGAACCGGTCGCCACGGGGAAAACCGTCACCGGCCTCCACCGTCGACCTGAGGGTGAGACCACGGCCACGAGCTCTCCGGCGGGGTCGAGCAGGGCGGCCCGCTCCTCCCCCGCGTCCGGCGCAGGACCCTCTCCCCGCCAGGTGGGCTGCGAGGCAAGCTCCACCTGCTGGCCGTTGCGGACCCGGGTCACGGTGGCGTCCCCCAGGGCCGCCACGGGCAGGACGCGGCGCGCCACCTCTCCCATCGGCAGGACCGGCAGGTCACGGGGCAGGGTGTCGCCCTCGCGGGCGGCGACCAGGTCATCGAGGGGAGCCGCGTCGTCCAGGGTGAAGCCGCCGACGGCCTCCCGGCGCAGCGCCACCAGGTGGGCGGCCGAGCCGAGCGCGACCCCGAGATCCCGCGCCAGGGCGCGGACGTAGGTGCCCGAGGAGACCCTCACCCGGATGTCGAGGTCGAGGGTCTGGGTGCCGGAGTCACCGGTCGAGGCACGGACCCCCAGGAGGTCGAAGGACGACACGGTCACCGGGCGCGCCTCGAGCTCGACGTCCTCCCCGTCGCGGACCCTCGCGTGGGCCCGTTTCCCGTCCACCTTCAGCGCGCTCACGGCGCTGGGCACCTGCTGGATGCTGCCGGTGAGCCCCCCGATCGCCTCCCGCAGGGGCGCATGGTCGTCGACCAGCCGGTCCCGATCGGCGACCCCCGGGGTGGTGGTGAACTCGCCCTCGGCGTCCTCGGTGGTGGTGGCCTCCCCCACCCGGACGGTGGCCGAGTAGGTCTTGTCGGCCCCGACGAGGTGGGTCAGCAGCCGGGTGGCCCGCCCGACGCCCACGAGCAGGACGCCGGTGGCCATCGGGTCCAGCGTGCCGGCGTGCCCCACCTTGCGCGTCGCACAGAGCCACCGGCAGCGCGACACGACCCCGTGGGAGGTCGGCCCCGCCGGCTTGTCGACGACGAGTAGGCCGTCGGGCGCGGGATCCGGCCGGGGTACCCGGCCGGCGGGTCGCTCAGTCCTCGTCATCCGCCGGCTTCTTGTACGGGTCCTCGCCGCCGGCGTACTGCGCCCCGGCGTTCTCGGCCGCGCGACACTCGTCCTCCTCCTTGGCGCGGCGGAGCACGTCCTCCAGGTGGGCCGCGTCCTCCGGCAGGGCGTCGTGCACGAACTCCAGCGAGGGGGTGAGACGGATGCCCAGCCCCCTGCCCACGAGGGTGCGCAACCTGCCCCGGTTCTTCTCCAGGAGCTCGGCGGTGAGCTCGCGCTGGGCGTCGTCGCCGAGCACGGTCCAGAACACCGTGGCGTGCTGCAGGTCCGGCGTCACGCGGGTGTCGGTGATCGTCAGCATCCCCAGGTCGGGGTCCTTGACCACGGCGGCGACGTTCTCCGCGAGGATGTCGCGGATGCGCTCGGCGATCTTGCGGGCGCGTGCGGGGTCGGCCATGGGGCACCTTCTTCCGGTGGAGGGACTGGCGTGGGGGGCCCAGCCTAGGTCAGGCCCCACACGGCCGCAGGGGCCGCACCCGGTGTGGGTGCGGCCCCTGCGGCGAGACGGTGGGAGCGCGTCAGTCGCGCGGCTTCTCACGCATCTCGTAGGTGGTGATGAGATCGCCCTCCTGCACGTCGTTGAACGTGCCGAGGTTGATACCGCACTCGAAGCCCTCGCGGACCTCGGTGACGTCGTCCTTGAAGCGACGCAGGCCGGTGAGCTCGAGGCCCTCGGTGAGCACCACGCCGTCGCGGGTGATGCGCGCCTTGGCGCCACGGCGGACCTCGCCGCTGCGGACGATCGAACCGGCGATGTTGCCGAACTTCGAGGAGCGGAACACCTCGCGGATCTCCGCGGTGCCGGTCTCCACCTCCTCGTACTCCGGCTTGAGCATGCCCTTGAGGGCCTGCTCGATGTCCTCGATCGCCTGGTAGATGACCGAGTAGTACCGGATCTCGACGCCCTCGCGCTCGGCGTAGTCGGCGTTCTGGCCCTCGGCCCGCACGTTGAAGCCGAGGATGATCGCGTCGGAGGCCACCGCGAGGTTGATGTTGTTCATCGTGATGGCACCGACGCCGCGGTCGATGATCCGCAGGTCGACCTCGTCGCCGACGTCCAGCTGCAGGAGCGCGTCCTCCAGGGCCTCGACCGAACCCGACACGTCACCCTTGAGGATGAGGTTGAGGGTCTCGACCTTGCCCTTGGCGAGGGCCTCGTTGAGGTCCTCGAGCGAGATGCGCTTGCGGGCCTTGGCCAGCGAGGCCTGCCGGTCGGCGGCCTCCCGCTTCTCGGCGATCTGGCGGGCCGTCCGGTCGTCCGGGGCCACCACGAAGGTGTCACCGGCCCGGGCGACCGTATCCATGCCCAGCACCTGCACCGGACGGGAGGGCAGGGCCTCCTCGACGTTGTTGCCGTGCTCGTCGAGCATCGCGCGGACACGACCCGAGGACGAGCCGGAGACGATCGCGTCCCCGACGCGCAGGGTGCCCGAGGTGACCAGGACGGTCGCCACGGCGCCGCGGCCACGGTCGAGGTTCGCCTCGATCGCGACACCGCGAGCGTCCTTGTCCGGGTTCGCCCGCAGCTCCAGGGCCGCGTCCGCGGTGAGCAGCACGGCCTCGAGCAGGCTGTCGATGTTCTCGCCCTGCTTCGCGGAGACGTCGACGAACATCACGTCGCCGCCGTACTCCTCGGCGATCAGCTCGTACTCGGTGAGCTGCTGGCGCACCTTGGCGGGGTTGGCCCCGGGGACGTCGACCTTGTTGACCGCGACCACGATCGGCACCTCGGCCGCCTTGGCGTGGTTCAGGGCCTCGATCGTCTGCGGCATCACACCGTCGTCGGCCGCGACCACGAGGATCGCGATGTCGGTGACCTTCGCACCACGGGCACGCATGGCCGTGAAGGCCTCGTGACCCGGGGTGTCGATGAAGGTCAGCGCACGCTCCTCGCCCTCGTGGTCCGTGCGGACCTGGTAGGCACCGATGTGCTGGGTGATGCCACCGGCCTCGCCGCCGCCGGTGTCCGCGTTGCGGATGGCGTCCAGCAGGCGGGTCTTGCCGTGGTCGACGTGACCCATGACGGTCACGACCGGCGGACGGGGCTGCAGCACGTCGTCGTCCTCGGCGGCCTCCTCTGCCTCGAGGTCAATGTTGAAGGAGCTGAGCAGCTCGGCCTCCTCCTCCTCGGGGGAGACCACGCGGATGTCGTAGCCGAGCTCCGAGCCGAGCACGCCGAAGGTGTCCTCGTCGAGCGACTGCGTCGCCGTGGCCATCTCACCGAGGTGGAAGAGCACGGTCACCAGGGCCGCGGGGTTCGCGTTGATCTTGTCCGCGAAGTCCGTCAGCGAGGCACCACGGCGCACCGTGATGACGGTCGAGCCGTCACCACGGGGCACGTTCACGCCACCGGGCGTGGGTGCCTGCATCTGCTCGAACTCTGCGCGCTTCGCGCGCTTCGACTTGCGCGCCTTGCGCTTGCCGCCGCCGCGACCGAAGGCACCCTGGGTGCCGCCGCGACCGCCGCGACCACCGCGCGGACCACCGACGGGGCCACCGCCGGGACGCGGTCCACCGCCACCGGGGCCACCACGGCCCCGCTGCGGGCGCTCGCCCGGACGCGGCACCGCGGCCTTGCCCGGCATCATGTTCGGGTTCGGGCGCGGCCCACCGCCGGGGCGCGGCCCCGGGGTCGGGGCGCCGCCCTCGGCGGGACGACGCTGACCGCCGCCACCGGGGCCGGCAGGGCGGGGGCCGCCCGGCTTGCCCGCACCACGGGCACTGCCCGGCTTGGGCATGCCCTGGCTGGGCGCGAACGGGTTGTTGCCCGGACGGGGGCCGCCCGGCTTGCCCGCACCACGGGCACTGCCCGGCTTGGGCATGCCCTGGCTGGGCGCGAACGGGTTGTTGCCCGGACGGGCGGACTTCTGGCCGCCCGGCTTCGGGCCGGCAGCCGGCTTGGGCCCGGGCGTCGCCTTCGGGCGCGGGCCGGGGGTCGGGGCACCGGCGCCCGGCTTGGCCGTGCGCTGCTCGGCCGGCCGCTCGGAACGGCCGGCGGACTCAACCGAGCCCTGACGGGGCGCCGGGGCGCCCGGCTTCGGGGCACCGGACGGTCCGGCCGGGGTGGGTGCTGCCTCCGCAGCGACGTCGCCGCCACCGGCAGCGGGCTTGGGACCCGGCGTCGCCTTCGGACCCGGCTTCGGGCCGGGGGTGGCCGGGGTCGGCCGGTCGGCGGGCTTCGCCTCCGCCTTGGGACCCGGCTTGGCGCCTGACTTCGGGCCGGGCTTGGCGCCGGGCTTCGGGGCGGCCTTCTTCTCCCCCTGGGAGGGGGCCGAGTCCGCCGGCTTCGCGCCAGCGGGCGGGTTGTCGCGCACCTTGCGCACGACGGGGGCTTCGACGGTCGACGATGCCGACTTGACGAACTCGCCCTGTTCCTTCAGGTGGGCCAGCAGCTCCTTGCTGGTGACTCCGAGCTCCTTCGCGAGCTCGTGGACCCTGGGCTTTGCCACGTTTCTCCTGTCTGGCCCTCGCCAGGCAGGCGGGGCCGTCGTCAGTACTGGGTGCTCATCGCTGAGTACTCATCGGGTGCTCATCGCGTGTGTCCCGCTTCCATGTCCTGTCCTCTCGTCTGCTCGTCCGAGGCCGTGAGCCCTTGCGCCCACGTGATGACCTCGCCGAGGTCGACGTCGCCCGGGAGCCGCAGGGCTCTCGGGATGGCGCGCCGTTGCACAGCGCGCTCCACGCACGCGCGGTCCGGGTGGAGATGTGCTCCGCGACCGGGGAGTCCGCGCGACAGGTCCGGCACCACACGCGTGCCGGACCGTCCAGCTGTCCGACGCCCGGACCGCTCTGCGCCGCCCTCCCCGTCGGCCTCCGGGCGGGCCGGGGCAGCGGGGACTGCGGCGAGGCGGACGAGCGCCTCACGGGGGGCCCTGTCGCGACAGCCGATGCACGTGCGCACCGGCTGACGGACGACGGGGTCACCCGCACGACCATCCATCTTAACCCGCCTGGTGCCCCGCGCCCGACTCCGACCCGGGGACGGCGGTCGCCACCGGCTGCCCGGTCGCGCCGTGGTCGGGCTGGATGTCGATGCGCCAGCCGGTGAGGCGGGCCGCCAGGCGAGCGTTCTGCCCCTCCTTGCCGATGGCCAGCGAGAGCTGGTGGGCCGGCACCGTCACCCGCGCCGAGCGGGTCTTCGCGTCCACCACGGTCACCGAGCTCACGGTCGCCGGCGACAGGGCGGCCGCCACGAAGCGCTCCGGGTCCTCGTCGTGGTCGACGATGTCGATCTTCTCGCCCTGCAGCTCGTTCATGACCGCCCGGACGCGGCCGCCCATCGGCCCGATGCAGGCACCCTTGGCGTTCACGCCCGACTGGGTCGCGCGCACGGCCACCTTCGAGCGGTGACCCGCCTCCCGGGCGATCGACTCGATCTTGACCGTGCCGTCGGCCACCTCGGGCACCTCCAGCGCGAACAGCTTGCGCACCAGGTTCGGGTGGGTGCGCGAGAGCCCGATGATCGGCCCCTTCATGCCGCGCTTGGCGTGGATGACGTAGCAGCGGATGCGCTCGCCGTGGCGGTACTCCTCCAGGGGCACCTGCTCGGAG
The DNA here is from genome assembly GCF_054950055.1 of Kytococcus sp. Marseille-QA3725. Lineage (NCBI taxonomy): Bacteria > Bacillati > Actinomycetota > Actinomycetes > Micrococcales > Kytococcaceae > Kytococcus > Kytococcus sp. Marseille-QA3725. Next base: position 1,051,213 of record NZ_JBUCLA010000001.1, read on the forward strand.
GTCCCGAGCAGTCCCTCGATGGTGCCGAGGTCCACGTGGATGGCGTGGGGGTCGCTGCTCTGCTGGATGACCCCGGCGACGATGTCGCCCTCCTTGCCCTTGAAGTCACCCAGGACGGCCTCGTCCTCGATGTCGCGCAGGCGCTGTCGGATGACCTGGCGCACGGTGAACGCACCGATGCGGCCGAAGTCCGCCGGGGTGTCGTCGAACTCGGGGCCGGCCTCGCCGCGCGTCCCGTCCTCGAGCAGGGGCGCGTCCTCGCGCGCCCACACGACCACCTGGCCGCTCTTGCGGTCCAGCTCCACCCGAGCGTTGCGACGCCCGCCGGCCTCGTGCCGGTAGGCCTGCAGCAGAGCGGCCTCCAGGGACGGGACGAGCACGTCCAGGGGGATGTCGCGCTCGCGCTCCAGGTCGCGGAGCACTGCCATGTCGATCTTCATCTTCTTCTCCTCGCACGGCCCCGAGGGGCACGGACATCTGGGGTCAGCGGCGGAACTCGACCTGCACCGTGCCGGTGCCGGCCTCGGCGAGCCCGAGGGTGCGGCCGTCCTCCAGCACGATGCCGGAGTCGTCCACCCTCACGACGCGGCCGGTGAACGGCTCCCCCTCCGGGGGCCGGAACTCGACCAGGCGCCCCACGGCCCGGCGGAAGTGCTCACGGGCCGTCAGGGGACGGTCGACCCCCGGGGAGCTCACCTCGAGCGTGTACGGCTGCTCACCGAAGGGGTCGTCGGCGTCGATCGCCGCACTGACCGCCTGGGTCGCCTCCGCGACGTCGTCCAGGGCGACCGGCTCCAGCGCCGTCGAGCCGTCGTCGTCGGACGGCAGGGCCGGCTCGACCAGCACGCGCACCACCGAGCGCCGCCCGGCCGGGGTGATCACGACGTCGGGGACCTCCAGGCCCAGCGGGGCCACGGCCCGGGTGGAGATCTCCTGCACCTTCTCGGCGCGTTCTGCGAGTGCCACGGGTGCCTCCTGGTGCCGCCGCCGGGGCAGCTGTTCTCGAGTGGGATGGACCGGCGGGGGGCGCCGACTTGTGTCCCCGCATGCTACTGACCGGTGGGGCTCCGGGCGAGCCGGGACGCCCCCGCGGAGGGTGGCGTGTCATCATCGGGGCGTGATGAGCCGCCCCCAGCACACCCAGATCCCCTCCCCGCAGCACCGGGGAACCGTCTCCCGCCGCACGTGGGTGGGGGCCACGGCCGCCGGCCTGCTGCTGCCCGGCGGGCTCTCCGCCTGCAGGGGCGGCGGCAAGGACGGCCGCGAGGACGAGGCCTCCGGCGAGACGGTCCTGCAGCTGCTGCAGAGCGGCGCCCGCTACGCCATGGCCACCTCGCTGGAGCACGGCTCCCGGACGCGGTGGGTGACCGAGGGCCTGCAGAAGCAGGTGAAGCACCTGGTGGAGAGGACCGGGGCCGTCGAGATCGACGAGAAGAAGGTCCTGAAGCCCGAGGTGAACGGCGACGTGGCCAAGGGGCTGCTCGCCTCCGCCGACGCGATCCTCCCCCGGCTCCACGAGGCCGGCGACGACCTCCGCCTGGCCACCGACATGGTGGCCTGGTGGATCGGGGCCGCCCACGTGGTGAACCCCCGCAGCCCCCTCGTGGCCGTGCCCAACGACTGCGCGGAGCAGGCCGCACGCGCCATCGGCTCCCTGCACGAGATCACGTGGGCGATGGAGGTGCTCACCACGCGGCTGGGCGCGGACGCCCGACAGCGCAGCCGGCGTGGGATCGGTCACCTGCAGAACGTGCGGCGCGTGGTCGAGACCCTCGCCGGCGACGCGGGGCCCGAGCAGCAGGTCGCCTACTCCATGCCCCGCGAGGCGATGGACAAGAAGAAGCAGGGCGACCGCTTCCGCCACTTCCTGGACCCGTGGGCGAAGGAGCTGCGCGGGCAGATCGAGGAGTACGGGGACGACGCCAAGGGCGTGCACCTCTCGACGGTCCTGCTGGGCACGGCCACGGGTCTGCTCATGGACTGGAACGACCACAGCACGCCGTCCACGCCGAAGGCGTGAGGCGGCCACACCGAACAGCCGGCCAGAACAGCACCACCGAGGGGGAAGACATGGCGGACCGCCGCACCCAGCTGACCACCACGCGACGGATTGCTGCGGCGACGCTGGCGGGAGCCCTCGCCCTGACGGCCTGCGGCGGCGGCGAGCAGGAGCAGCCCGCTGGCGGGAGCACCTCCCCCGCCGGCGAGGACTCCCCGGCGCCGGAGGGGGACGGCACGGCCCCGGAGGACTCCGCCGCGGCATCGACACCCGAGGAGTCCTCGAGCGCGTCGGAGGGAGCCGCGTCCTCCTCCGACACGGGTGGGACGCAGGAGTCGGGGTCCTCGGAACCGGAGGCCTCCGGCTCCGACTCGGACGCGGACACCGGGTCGGGCGGGAAGGGGTCGGACGGTGCCGGCGCCTTCACGGTCGTGACCTCCGGGGACATGCTCACCCACTACGTCCTGCAGGAGCGGGCCGACGAGCTCGAGGACGGCCCGGGCTTCGCCTTCGACGGGATGCTCTCCGAGGTGGCCCCGGAGATCTCCGAGGCCGACCTGGCCCTCTGCGGTCAGGAGACCCCGCTCGCCCCCGACAACCAGGACCTCACGGCCAGCGCCGGCACCTTCGAGTTCAACGCCCCGCACGAGCTGGCCGCGGCCATGCAGGAAGCCGGCTACGACGCCTGCACGACGGCGACCAACCACACCTTCGACCGCGGTGTCCAGGGCGTGAAGGACACCCGGAAGGTGCTCCGCGACCACGACATCGAGCCCGTCGGCCCGGTGCCGCCCGGCGAGGAGGGCCCCGGGCACCCGGTGCTCCTGGAGGCCGGGGGCGCCACGCTCGGTGTGCTGTCGTACAGCTACAACACGCTCAACTCCCTGGGCGTGGAGTCCAACCCGGAGCAGCCGTGGATGGACCCGCACCTGTACCGGGGTCGCAAGGCCGCCGGCATCATCGAGGACGCCGAGAAGGCCAGGAAGGCCGGCGCGGACGTCGTGATGGTGCAGCTCCACTGGGGTGCGGAGTACCAGCAGGCCCCCACCGAGGAGATGCGCGACATCGCCCGCACGGTGCTGGAGGACGGCGCCGTCGACTCCATCGCCGGTGCGCACGCCCACGTGGTGCAGCCGTGCGAGACGATCGACGGCCGGACCGTCGCCTACGGCATGGGGAACTTCCTCTCCGAGCAGGGGCCCAACCGCTACCCGGCCACCCCGGCGGCGACCCAGGACGGTGTGCTGCTGCGCTGGACCTTCACCCCGCACGAGCAGGGCGGTTCGACGGTCTGGGAGCAGGAGCTGGAGTACCAGCCCACCTTCGTGACCCGACCGGACTTCGTCATCGAGCCGGCGAGCAGCTCGAAGCACCCCGAGTCCCACCAGCGCACCGTCCAGGCGATGACCTCCCTGGGCGACGGTGCCTGCGACGCGACCCTGATGGACTGACCGAGACACGAGGACTGACCACCATGCGCTCCACCACCCTCCGCACCTCCTTCGCCCTGGCGGCCGTGGCCGGCCTCTCACTGTCGGCCTGCAGCCAGGGGACGCCCTCCGGCGAGGACTCCGACAGCCCGTCGACCTCGCAGGAGCAGTCCGGCGACACGGGCGGCACCGACGGCGGCTCCGGGTCGGGCACCCCGTCCGACGACGCCTCCTCCAGCGACGCGCCCTCCGACGGCGGGTCGACCGGCGGGTCGCCCTCGGACGGCGGCTCCGGCGAGCCGGCCGCGAAGGGCACCTCGTTCACCCTGGTGAGCACCGGGGACGTGCTGGTGCACTCCGACGTCATCAAGCAGGCCAAGGCGAATGCCGACGGCTCGGGCTACGACTTCGCCCCGATGTTCGAGGAGGTGAAGCCCTGGCTCGACGGCGGTGACGTCACGATCTGCAACCAGGAGACCCCGCTCTCCCCCGACAACAAGGACCTCACCGACAGCATGAAGATCGCGGTCTTCAACACCCCGCACGAGCAGGCGGACGCGCTGTCGGGGGCCGGTGTCGACGCGTGCAGCACCTCGAACAACCACACCCTCGACCAGGGCGAGAAGGGCATCGCGGACACCCGGAAGATCATGGAGGAGGCAGGGGTCACCCCCATCGGTCCGGCGGAGGACGCCAACGGTGGCCAGCAGGGCGACGGGTCCGACAACCCGGTGCTCGTGGACGCCGGGGACCAGAAGGTCGGTGTGCTGACCTACTCCTACAACGTCGCGAACCAGGGCATCTCCGAGGAGCTCTCCAGCCACCCGTGGATGGAGAAGCACATGTGGTTCGCGCAGAAGAAGAAGGGGATCGAGGAGCAGGCCGCCCAGGCGCGCGAGGAGGGCGCCGACGTCGTCGTGGCGGTCATGCACTGGGGCCAGGAGTACTCGACCCCGCCGCGGCCGGAGCAGGAGGATCTCGCGAAGCAGCTGCTCGAGGGCGACCAGGTCGACGCGATCGTCGGGCACCACGCCCACCTGCCGCAGCCCTGCGCGACCATCAACGACAAGACGGTCTTCTACGGGCTGGGCAACTTCCTGTCGGCCCAGCGCAAGAAGCCGACCAACGGCTTCCCCCCGCAGGTGCAGGACGGCGTGATCGCCGGCATCACCTTCACCGCCGACGGCGAGGGCGGCTGGGACCAGCAGGCGAGCTACCAGCCGACGACCGTCACCCAGCCGGAGTTCGTCATCGAGCCGGCGACGCAGGAGGAGCACGCCGAGTCCTTCGCGCGCACCAGCGAGACGATGAACCGGCTGGGTGACCAGTCGTGCGACGCGGAGCTCATGCAGCCGAAGGGCTGAGGCACACGCGTGTGGGGTCCGGGTCCCGGTCGGGGCCCGGACCCCACACTTCGGTGCTCACAGGTGGGTGGCCGCGAGGTCCCAGCCCAGACGCAGCAGGAACGCGCCGACGACCACCATGAAGACCACCCGCACGAAGGGACCGCCCCGGGCCACCGCGGTCCGGGCCCCGAGGTAGCCGCCGACGACGTTGCCGGCGGCCATCACCGCACCGACCTTCCAGACGACGGCCCCCATCGGGATGAAGACGACCAGTGCCGCCAGGTTGGTGGCGAGGTTGGCGAGCTTGGCCTTGGCGCTGGCGGCCAGGAAGTCGAAGCCGAGCAGCCCGACCAGGGCGAAGACGAGGAAGCTCCCCGTGCCCGGCCCCAGGGCGCCGTCGTAGAAGCCGATGACCGCCCCGGCGAGCATGGCCACGGCCAGGTGCCGGTGGCCGTCGAAGCGCAGGCGCGCCTCCCGCCCCAGCTCCTTCTGCGTGAGCGTGTAGGCGCCCACGAGCAGCAGCACCACCATGATGATCGGGGTGAAGGCCTCCTGCGGGATGGCCGAGGCCACCCGGGCACCCAGGAAGGAGCCCGCGAACGCCAGGACGGCCAGCGGCACCGCCGTGCGCAGGTCCGGTCTGACCCGCCGGTAGTAGGTGGTGGCGGCCACCGAGGTCCCCGCGATCGCGGCGATCTTGTTGGTGGCCAGCACCTGCACCGGGGCCGCCTGGGGCAGACCGAGCAGCAGGGCGGGCAGCTGGACCAGTCCCCCGCCACCGACGACGGCGTCGATCCACCCCGCCAGCACCCCGGCGGCGAACATCAGGCCCAGCAGCGTGAGGGTGACCTCGATCTCAGGCACGCGTCACCCCCGCGGTCACCGGCCGCGGACCTCCGCGACGACGGCGCCGACGGCCTCGTCGACAGGCACCTGGGTGGCCTCGCCGGAGGCACGGTCCTTGACCTCGATGCGGCCCTCGGCCAGGCCCTTGCCCACCACGACGATGGTGGGCACGCCGATCAGCTCGGCATCCTTGAACTTGACGCCCGGGGAGACCTTCGGCCGGTCGTCCAGCAGCACGGTCAGCCCCTGCTGCTCGAGCTCGGCAGTGAGCTCCTCGGCCCTCTCCAGCACCGCGGCGTCCTTGCCGGTGGCCACGACGTGCACGTCGGCCGGGCTCAGCTCGCGCGGCCACACCAGGCCGATCTCGTCGTGGTGGGTCTCGGCCACGACGCCCACCGCACGGGTGATCCCGATGCCGTAGGAGCCCATCTGCACGGTGACGAGCTTGCCGTTCTGGTCCAGCACCTGCAGGCCGAGGGCCTCGGCGTACTTGGTGCCGAGCTGGAAGATGTGCCCCATCTCCACGCCCCGGGCCAGGCTCAGGGTGCCCTCGCCGGTGGGGCTGGGGTCGCCCTCCCGGATGGTGGCCGCGTGGACGGTGCCGTCGGCGGTGAAGTCACGGCCGTGCACGAGGTCGAACACGTGCTTGCCGTGCTCGTCGGCACCGGTGATCCACGCCGAGCCGGGCGTGACCAGGGGGTCGAGCAGGTAGCGGATGCCGGTGGCATTCTCCTCACCGAGCACGCCCGGGCCGATGTAGCCCTTGGCCAGGGCCGGGTGCTGCTCGAAGTCGGCGGCCTCGAAGGGCTCGACCTCCGCGGGGGCCACCTGCGCCTCGAGCCGCTTGGCGTCGACCTCGCGGTCGCCGGGCAGGCCGATCGCGAGCGGCTCACGGGTGCCGTCGGGGTGCACCAGCACCACGACGACGTTCTTGAGCGTGTCGGCCGCGGTCCACTCCCGACCGTCGGCGCGGGGGTGGTCGGCGTTGGCCGCCGCGACCAGCGTCTCGATGGTGGGGGTGTCGGGGGTGTCCTCGACGTGCGCGGCCGGCAGGGAGCCCCAGAGCGCCTCGCGGGCGGCCTCGTCGGCCGGCATCTCGACGACCGGCATGCGCACGGCCTCGACGTTCGCGGCGTACCCGGAGGCGTCACGGACGAAGGTGTCCTCACCGGAGTCCATCACCGCGAGGAACTCCTCGGAGGCCGACCCTCCCATCGCGCCGGAGTCGGCGTGCACGGCGACGTAGTCGAAGCCGAGCCGGTCGAAGACGCGGACGTAGGCCTCACGGTGCTTCTGGTAGGACGCGTCCAGGCCCGCCTCGTCGACGTCGAAGGAGTACGCGTCCTTCATGATGAACTCGCGGCCGCGCAGCACGCCGGCCCGCGGACGCGCCTCGTCGCGGTACTTGGGCAGCATCTGGAAGAGGGAGACGGGCAGGTCCTTGTACGAGGTGTACAGATCCTTCACCGCGAGGGTGAACATCTCCTCGTGGGTGGGGCCCAGCAGCATGTCGGCGCCCTTGCGGTCGACCAGCCGGAAGAGGTTGTCGCCGTACTCGGTCCAGCGGTCGGTGGCCTCGTAGGGCTCGCGCGGGAGCAGCGAGGGGAAGGCGAGCTCCTGGTCGCCGACGGCCTCCATCTCCTCGCGGACGATGCCCTTGACCTTCTCCAGCACCTTGAGGCCCAGCGGCAGCCAGGTGTAGACGCCCGGGGCCGCGCGACGCACGTACCCGGCGCGGACAAGCAGGCGGTGGCCCGGCAGCTCGGCGTCGGTCGGGTCCTCCCGCAGGGTCCGCAGGAACAGGGTCGACATCCGCAGCGCCATCGGCTCAGCCTCTCGAGAATCGGGTGCGCCCGGCCGCGCGCCGGGCGGGGACGAGGTTACCCGCCGTCACCGCGCACGCAGCACCTCCGCCGCGCGCGGCAGCCGCTCCAGGGTGTCGGCCACCTGGTCGCCCAGCCGGTCGTAGCGGGCCACCCGCTCCGGGTCCGGCTCGATGACCTCCTCCTGCCCGGTGAGCGTCTCCTCGTCGGCCAGCAGCTGCAGGGCCGCGTCGAGGTCCGGGGCGAGACCCAGCGCCCGGGCCCCCAGGGCGGCCGCTCCGAGACCGGAGCCCTCGGCACCGGCGGCGACCACGAGGGGCCGGTCGAGCACGGCCGAGAGCACGTCCCGCCACAGGTCGCTGCGGAACACTCCCCCGGTCGCCCGGATCTGCTCCACCGGGTGCACGGTCTCCAGCTGCCGCAGCACGGTCTCGACCTGCAGCGCGGCACTGGTGCCGATGGACAGGCCAGCCACCCCGGACTCCAGTGTCCCGGCCGACCAGTCGCCGGTGCGCAGGTCCAGCAGCCCGGTTCCGCTGGCGCTGGACAGCTCGGTGACCAGCGTGCCGGTGAGGTGGTGCAGCACCACCTCCTTGAGCCCGGCCCAGGCCCGCACCCGGGCGGTGAGCTCCGACTCGTTCTCGGCGAACCAGAGGGTCTTCGCCAACGGCGAGAAGGGGTGCACCGGGGTGCCCGAGCGCTCGTGCAGCTCGGTGTCGACGCCCTGTTCCACGAGGCGCTCTGCCTGCGGTGCGGCCCGCCCGTCGGCCCAGGTCACCAGCGGGGTGAGCGGCCGCAGCTCGTCGTCCAGACCACCAGGCCGTGCATCGCGGTGCTCACCGACAGGCAGGCCACCTGGCTGCCGGCCACCCGGTGGGCGCACTCGGCCAGGGCGGCCCCGAACGCGGCCAGCACGGTGGGCACCTCCTGCACGGCCCACCCGGGCTGTGGCCGCAGCAGCGGGTACTCGCGCTCGACGACCTCCCGGTAGGGCGAGCCGACCCCGAAGGCCGTGACCTTGGCGGCGGTCGTGCCGACGTCGATTCCGATGACGACCCGGTGCGGAGGGGTGTTGCGTGCTGCCATGGGTGCTCATCGAGGGTGGCGGTCAAAGCAGGACGGTGGCGAAGGTGCCGACCCGTCGCATGCCCACGCGTTCGTAGACGCGACGGGCGGGCAGGTTGTAGTCGTTCACGTAGAGGTGGACGGTCCCGACGGGCTCGTGGGGTCCCCCGACCTCCCCCACCGGCAGCCCGTGCGTCAGGAGGTGCTCCAGCAGCCCCGCCATCGCCCCGGTGGCCAGGCCGCGGTTGCGCTGACCGGGGTCGGTCCACACCCCCTGCACCTGGGCCACCCCGAAGGCGACCGAGCCGACGTCGGCCTTGAACAGCACCCGACCGTCCTCGATGACGACGAAGGACCGACCCTGCGCGATGAGCTGGGAGAAGCCGGCCCGGTAGCGCGCCGCGGACCCCCGGTAGGGCGGGTAGCCGATCTCCTCGGTGAACATCGCCGCGCCGGCGGGGTGCACGAGGTCCACCTCGTGCGGACGTGCCGGTCGCACCCGCGGGTCCGGCGCGATGCCCAGCGAGGACGGCGGCGTGGAGGTCACCATCGACCACTGGTCCATCCGCTCGTCACGGGCCGGCCCCCACAGCGGACGCAGCCGGTCCCAGAGGAGGGCCACCTCCTCGGCCGTGCCGAAGATGGAGCTGGAGGTGGCCCGGCGGGCCGAGACGTGGTCGGCCAGCGGCCCGGCGGACCGCTCGTCGAGCCCGATGGGCACGACGTTGGCTCCGCACATGACCAGCGCGTCGAGCCGTCCGCCCGCCATCCACCCCACGGCCTGGCCGCGGGCACGGAGGACGCCGTCACGCACCCGCGAGGCCGCGAAGACCCGGGCCGCCGGGTCCTGCGCGCACAGGTCCATGACCTGCGGGACGTGCTGTGGCCCCAGCGTCTCCACGTGGGCGGAGGACCGCCCCAGCGTGCGACGCTGGCTCCACACCTCAGACCAGATCGCCACTGACCCGGTCGATGCCGCCCTGCTCGTCCAGGTGCACCTCGACCTGGTCCTGCCCGTCGTCGAAGCGCACGCGGGTGCCGTCGGCCGACCAGGTGGCCGGCCACGGACCGTCCAGGCCCAGGTGGTAGAGCGCACGGCGGTGGTCGGTCATCAGGCCGCTGTCGCGGGCCTCGTCCAGCACGGCGGGGAGGCTGGAGAGCTCGGGGGTGGGCAGGGTGATCCCGGAGATCAGGGTGACCACCCAGGTGCCGTTGCCGGCGTCGGAGACGAAGTACGGCTGGGTGCCGGTGATCTTGGCCGCGATCGTGCCCGCGTCGTGGGCGGCGGCGACGACGGCGGCCTCGACGTCCTGCTCGGCGGTGTCCAGCGGCACCTCGGCGGAGGTCAGGTCCTCCACGCCGTGGGCCTCGCCGAAGTCGCGCAGCTGGTGCGCGAGCCGGGCCGCGGGGGCCTCGGCGAACATCTCGTTGGCCCAGGCCCACAGCAGCGACTGGGGACCGGGGGCCACCGAGCCGATCAGGTGGAGGTCGCCGGTCACCTCGGCCGAGTCGGAGGCGAACTGGATCTGCCCGTTCTCCAGGTCCACGCCCACCTGCGCGTCGGCGCCGACCTCCTGCTCCAGCAGCCGGTCGAACTGGTGCTGCGTGATGCGGGACCAGAGGACCGCGTCGTTCAGGATGGTGGCCCGGTCGAGGGCGGGTGCCTGCGTCTGCTCCATGGGGTCAGCCTAAGACCTCTGGTGGCCCGAGGGACCGGTGGCCGGGGGCGTCGGCCCGACCACCGACGACCTCAGCGGCGGCGGAGCACCTCCTGCAGCACGTCCAGCACCGCCGGGTCCTCGATGGTGCTGGGCACCTGCGGGGTCTCGCCGTCGGCCATCTGCCGCATCGTCTTGCGCAGGATCTTGCCCGAGCGGGTCTTCGGCAGGGCCTCGACGAGGTCGACCTCCCGCAGCGCGGCGACGGCACCCACCTCGTCACGCACCCGCTGCACGAGCTCGGCCACCAGCGCGTCCGCGCCGGCCTCGTCGAGCTCGACGCCGCTCTTGAGCACCACCAGCGCGCGGGGCACCTGTCCCTTGAGCGGGTCGGCCACGCCCATCACGGCGCACTCGGCGACGCTCGGGTGCCCGGCCAGCGCCTCCTCAAGGGAGCCGCTGGACAGCCGGTGGCCGGCGACGTTGAGCACGTCGTCGGTGCGGCCCATGACGTAGACGTACCCGTCGGCGTCCACCATGCCGCCGTCGCCGGTCAGGTAGTGCTCGGGGTAGGCCGACAGGTAGCTGGAGACGTAGCGCTCGTCGTCCTTCCAGAGCGTCGGCAGCGTGCCCGGGGGCATCGGCAGCCGCAGGCATATGGCGCCCTCCGTCCCGGGCTCCACCTCCTCGCCCCGGTCGTCGAGCACCTCGATGCGGTAGCCCGGCGTGGCCACCGACGGCGAGCCGGGACGGATCTCCAGGGTCTCGATGCCGACGGGGTTGGTCGCGATGGGCCACCCGGTCTCGGTCTGCCACCAGTTGTCCACCACCGGGATGCCGAGGTGGTCGGTGGCCCACTGCCAGGTGTCCGGGTCGAGCCGCTCACCGGCCAGAAAGAGGTGCTCCAGCGTGGAGACGTCGTGCTGCTGCAGTCCGGTCGCGTCCGGGTCCTCCTTCTTGATCGCCCGGATCGCGGTGGGGGCGGTGAACAGCGCCTTGACCCCGTGGTCCTCGACCACCCGCCAGAACGCCGCCGGGTCCGGGGTCCCCACGGGCTTGCCCTCGTAGAGCACCGTGGTGGCCCCGGTCAGGAGCGGCGCGTAGACGATGTAGGAGTGCCCGACCACCCAGCCGACGTCGGAGGCGCAGAACCACGTGTCGCCGGGACCGATGCCGTAGAGGTTGGTCATCGACCAGCGCATGGCCACCGCGTAGCCGCCGCTGTCGCGGACGATCCCCTTGGGGCGCCCGGTGGTCCCGGAGGTGTAGAGCACGTAGAGCGGGTCGGTGGCCGCGACGGGCGTGGGTCCGGCCGGCTCGACGGACCCGGGGGCGGTCAGCGTCGCCCAGTCGTGGTCCCGCTCCCCCAGCTCCGCCGGGTGCTGCTCCCGCTGCAGGATCACGCAGTGCTCGGGCTGGTGGGCCGAGCGGCTGATCGCCTCGTCGAGCATCGGCTTGTAGGGCATCACCCGGGTGCGCTCCACCCCGCAGGAGGCCGAGAGGACGACCTTCGGCGCGACGTCCTCGATGCGCACGGCCAGCTCGGCGGGGGCGAAGCCGCCGAAGACCACGGAGTGCACGGCGCCGAGCCGCGCGCAGGCCAGCATGCCGACGACGGCCTCGGGGACCATCGGCATGTAGATGACCACGGTGTCGCCCTTGCCGACCCCCAGATCGCGCAGCGCACCGGCGCAGCGCGCGACCTCGTCGAGGAGCTCGGCGTAGGTCAACGTGCGACGGCTGTCGGTCACCGGGGAGTCGTGGACCAGGGCCGGCTGGTCCCCCCGCCCCGCCTCGACGTGGCGGTCCAGCGCGTTGTGGCTGACGTTCAGCTCCCCGTCGGGGAACCAGCGGTACATCGGTGCCTCGGAGTCGTCCAGGGCCCGGGTGGGCAGGACGGTCCAGTCGATGGCCTCGGTCGCCCCCAGCCAGAAACCCTCGGGGTCGTCGAGGCTCCGCTGCAGGACCTCCTGGTAGCTCCCCCGTGCCTGCTGCTGTCCACCCATGTCTGCCCACCTCTCCACCGGGTGCCCGGCCTGGGGTCCGCGGGAGGTCCGCGGGCCCTGGCCGCCCATTGTGAGCAGGGTCTCGCCGCGGCGTCGAGGCCCGCCGCACGATCGACACCGGCTCGTGACCTCGGAGGTGCAGTCCGTTGCGCGACGACGGCGTTCGCCGGGCACCGACGGCGGTGCGCCGCTAGCCTCGGAGGATGCGCATCGGAAACACCGAAGTCCGTCCGGTCGGCGGTGGCCCCGGCTGCCTGCTCATGATCCTGTTCTCGGTGGTCGCGTCGGTGGTGCTGACCGTCCTGCTGAACCTCTTCGTCGGGATGTTCTGAGGACCGCACCCACCGGACTCAGCCGGCCGCGGTGACCACCGGGCCGGTGCCCTCGCCGTCGACCGGCTCGCCCACCTCCTCGGCGATCCGCATCGCCTCCTCGATGAGGGTCTCGACGATCTTGGCCTCAGGCACCGTCTTGATGACCTCGCCCTTGACGAAGATCTGGCCCTTGCCGTTGCCGCTGGCCACACCGAGGTCGGCCTCGCGGGCCTCACCGGGGCCGTTGACGACGCAGCCCATGACGGCCACGCGCAGGGGGACGGTCATGCCCTCCAGCCCGGCGGTCACCTCGTCGGCCAGCTTGTAGACGTCCACCTGCGCGCGGCCGCAGGAGGGGCAGGAGACGATCTCGAGCTTGCGCGGCCGCAGGTTGAGCGCCTGCAGGATCTGCGTGCCGACCTTGACCTCCTCCACCGGCGGGGCGGAGAGGCTCACGCGGATGGTGTCACCGATGCCCTTGGCCAGCAGCGCCCCGAAGGCGGTGGCGGACTTGATGGTGCCCTGGAAGGCCGGGCCGGCCTCGGTGACGCCCAGGTGCAGCGGCCAGTCGCCGCGCTCGGCGAGCATCTCGTAGGCCTTGATCATGACGACCGGGTCGTTGTGCTTCACCGAGATCTTGAAGTCGTGGAAGTCGTGCTCCTCGAAGAGCGAGGCCTCCCAGACGGCGGACTCGACCAGCGCCTCGGGGGTTGGGGCGCCGTACTTCTCGTAGAGGCGCTTGTCCAGCGAGCCGGCGTTCACGCCGATGCGCAGGGAGACCCCGGCGTCCTTGGCCTCCTTGGCGATCTGGCCCACCTGGTCGTCGAACTTCTTGATGTTGCCCGGGTTCACGCGCACGGCCGCGCAGCCGGCCTCGATCGCGGCGTAGACGTACTTGGGCTGGAAGTGGATGTCCGCGATGACCGGGATCTGGCTCTTGGCCGCGATGGCCGGCAGCGCGTCGGCGTCGTCCTGCGTCGGGCAGGCCACGCGCACGATGTCGCAGCCGGCGGCGGTCAGCTCGGCGATCTGCTGGAGCGTGCCGTTGACGTCCGCCGTCTTGGTGGTGGTCATCGTCTGCACGCTGACGGGGGCGTCGCCCCCGACGAAGGTGTCACCCACCTTGATCTTGCGGCTCTTGCGCCGTGGGGCCACGGTCTGCGGTGCGGGCGCGGGCATTCCCAGCTCAACGGTCATGTCACCCAGTATCGCAACCGGTGCCGGGAACGCCCACCGCGCCCCGTCAGCCCAGCCGCACCGGCGCGACGATGTCTGCGTAGAGGAGCAGCAGGGACATCGCGATGAGGACCACCGCCATGCCCGTGGCCAGCGGCATCATCCGGGCGACGTCCACGTGGCCCGGATCGGGCAGCCCGCGGAACCTCGCCCAGGCCTTGCGTGCGCCCTCCCAGAGGGCACCGGCCACGTGCCCGCCGTCCAGCGGCACGAGCGGCACCAGGTTGAACACGAACAGGGCGAGGTTGAGGCTGGCCAGCAGGCTGGCCCAGAAGGCGACCCGCTCGCCCCAGTCCAGGCCGATCTCCTGGCTGGAGGTCACCTCGCCGGCCACCCGGCCGACACCGACCACGGACATCGGACCGTTGGGGTCCCGCTCCTCCAGCCCGAGCACGGTCTGCCCGACGTCCCACAACCGGGCGGGGATGGTGAACACGACCGACGCGGTGCGGACCAGACCGTCGCCGATCATCGGCGGCACCGCCGAGAGCGGCTGGCGGACCTGCTCGGAGGCGGGCGAGGCACCGAGGTAGCCGACCTCGTCGAGCACCGGCTGGCCGTCCTCCTCGACGACCTCCCCGTCCACCATGCGAGGGCGCTCGCGGACCACCGGCTGGGCGGTCAGCTCCAGCTGCTCTCCCCCGCGCTGGACGGTGAGCGGGAGCTCCTTGCCCCCGCTCTCGCGGATGGCAGCGGTCACCTGGTCCCACTCGGTCACCGGTGACCCGCCGACGGAGACGAGCCGGTCCCCCGGCTCCAGGCCCGCTGCGGCGGCCGGGCTGGGCTCGTCCTGCGGTCCGCACTCGGTGGCCTCCGGGTCCTCCGGAGCGCACTGGACGACCGACTGCAGGGTCGTGGTCGGCTCGGCCGTCCCGTGGAGCGTGAGGACACCGGTCAGGAGCACCACGGCGATCAGCAGGTTCATGACCGGACCGCCGAGCATGATCATCACCTTGCGCCAGACCGGCAGCCGGTAGAAGACACGATCGGCGTCCTGCGGCCCCATTTCCTCCAGGGCGGCGTCGCGGGCGTCCTCGGTGACCTGGTCGAGCAGCCCGGTGGAGCTGCGCCGCACTGTGCCCGAGGGGTCCTCGCGGCGGGGCGGCAGCATGCCGATCATGCGGATGTAGCCGCCCAGCGGGACGGCCTTCACGCCGTACTCGGTCTCACCGCGACGAGTGGACCAGAGCGTCGGGCCGAAGCCCACCATGTACTGCGTGACCTTCACCCGGGAGGCCTTCGCTGGCACCAGGTGCCCGATCTCGTGCAGCGCGATCGAGAGGCAGATGCCGAGGAAGACGACCAGCACCCCCAGCAGGTAGAGCATCACGCGCGGGACCCCGCTCCGACGCGTGCGTTCGCAGCCGCCCGGGCCCGCTCCTCGGCGGCGAGGACGTCGTCCAGGCCGAGGGATTCCTCTCCCCCGGCGCCGAGCTCGTCCACGACCGCCGCGACGGTGTCGACGATCTCCGGGAAGCCGATGCGCCCCTCGTGGAACGCCTCGACGCACTCCTCGTTGGCCGCGTTGTAGACCGCCGGCGCCGTACCGCCCAGTCGACCGACGTGCACCGCCAGGTCGACCGCCGGGAAGGCCTCGGAGTCCAGGGGGGTGAAGTCCCACTGCATCGGGGTGGTCCAGTCGGTGGGCTCGTCGACCTCCTCGAGGCGCTCGGGCCAGCTGAGCCCCAGGGCGATCGGCACGAGCATGCGCGGCGGCCCGATCTGGGCGATGGTCGACCCGTCGCGGAACTCGACCATGGAGTGGATCTGCTGCTGGGGGTGCACGACGACCTGGATGTCGTCGAAGGGGACGTCGAAGAGCAGGTGGGCCTCGATGACCTCGAGGCCCTTGTTCACCAGCGTGGCCGAATTGGTCGTGATGACCCGGCCCATGGCGAAGTTCGGGTGGGCCAGCGCCTGCTCCGGGGTGACCCCGGCCAGCTCGGCCCGGGTCCGGCCCCGGAAGGGGCCCCCGGAGGCCGTGATGACCAGGCGCCGCACCTCGTCCCGGCGCCCGGCGGCGAGGCACTGGGCGATGGCGGCGTGCTCGGAATCCACCGGCACGATCTGGTCGGGCCGCTGCATCGCGGAGCGCACGAGCGGTCCCCCGACGATGAGCGACTCCTTGTTCGCCAGCGCGAGGGTGCTGCCGGACTCCAGCGCCGCCAGCGTGGGCCGCAGCCCGATGGAGCCGGTGATGCCATTGAGCACGACGTCCACCGGCTCGGCCGCCAGCTCGGTGGACGCCTCCGGCCCGACGAGGACGCGCGGACGTGTCGCGGCCCCGCCGGGCAGAGCGTCGAGGGCAGCACGCAGGTCCGCCTCGGTGCCCCGCGCGACGGCCACCACCTCGGCGCCCGTCTGCAGCACCTGCTGCGCGAGGAGGCCGAGGTCACTGCCCCCGGCCGAGAGCCCGTGCACCGCGTAGCGGTCAGGGTTCCGGGCGATGACCTGCAGGGCCTGGGTGCCGATGGAGCCGGTGGAACCCAGGAGCGTGACGCGGCGCTGTGACATGGGCGCCAGCGTACGACTCGGCGCCGCTGCGCCGGTCAGCCCTTGCGCGCGAGCTGCTTCAGGTCCCCGAAGCTCCCGCGGACCCGGTTGACGTCGTACCCGTGGGCGTCCACGGGGTGCGTCTGCCAGATGGTGTGGGCCGCACCGTGGTGCGACCAGGAGTGCGGCGCCTTGCCGGGCGAGTCGGCGTAGCGCGCCAGCCACAGCTTCACGTCGGAGTAGTCGTAGTCCCCGACGCAGGTGTTCCACCAGTCGGCGTTCGTGTAGATGATCGGCTTGACGCCCGTCAGCTGCTCGTAGCGGGTGATGAAGCCCCGGGCCCAGCTGTTCATCTCCGCCTTGGTCTTGCCGTAGCACATCTCGCCGTAGGGGTTGTACTCCAGGTCGAGGGCCCCGGGGAGGGTCCGACCGTCCCCGCTCCAGCCGCCACGGTTCTCGACGAAGAACTCGGCCTGCTCCGGCCCGGAGGAGAACTCCGGGTTGGCGAAGTGGTACGAGCCGCGCAGCATGCCCTGCTCGGTGGCCCCGCTCCACTGCTCGGAGAACGAGTCCGCGGTCATGTAGTTGCCCTCGGTGGCCTTGATCCAGGCGAACTTGGCGGAGTGGTCGGTGAACCACTGCCAGTCCTCGATCGTGGTGTGGCCGCTGGTGTCGACGCCGTAGGGACCGTGCGTCAGCTCGGCCAGCCAGCTGGTGTCCTGCGCCTGCATCGTGCCGACCTGGCCCGTCGTGTGCTCGTCGGGCACCGACCACCCCATGGTCGCCCCGTCACCGGAGAGGGGGGCAGGCGTGCGGTCGTCGGCCGGGGCCGCGGTGGCCGCGGTGGCACCGGTGAGGGCCACTGCGAGGGAGGCCGCGGTGAGGGTGGGCAGAGCATGCGTGCGGAACATGTCGTCCTCGTCGTCGGGGAGCCGTGTGCGTCTGCGGCACCCGGTACGAGGGGTGCCGTCAGGCACGCTAGAGCGGAGCCTCCACCCCGACCAGCCCACCGACCGGATCTTGGGGCGTTCCTGAGCGCCCGTTCACCGGCCCGTCACCGGACCGTCACCCAGCGAGCCCCAGGTACTGCGTCTCGAGGTACTCCTCGACGCCCTCGTGGCCACCCTCGCGCCCCAGCCCGGAGTGCTTCACCCCGCCGAAGGGCGCGGCGGGCTGGGAGACGACGCCCATGTTGAGGCCGACCATGCCGGTCTCCATGCCCTCGGAGAAGCGCATGAGCCGCGAGACGTCGCGTGAGTAGACGAAGCCCACCAGGCCAAACTCCGTGTCGTTGGCGGCGGCCAGTGCGGCGTCCTCGTCGTCGACGACCTGGATGGGCGCGACCGGACCGAAGATCTCCTCCTGCAGGACGCGAGCGCCTTGCGGCACGTCCGTCAGCACGGTGGGCGGGTACCAGGCACCCCCCTCGGGCAGCGAGTCCCTCAACTCGTCCCTGCTGGCGGGCCCACCGGTGAGCACGCGTGCACCGCGCTCGAGGGCGTCGTCCACCAGCTCGACGACCTTATCCAGTGCCCCTGCATCGACCAGCGGGCCCAGGTCCGCCCCCTCGTCCCCACCGGGACCGACCCGCCGCTCCGAGGCGGCGGCGGTGAGGCGCTCGGCGAACTCGTCAGCCACCGAGCGCACGACCACGAAGCGGTTGGCGGCGGTGCAGGCCTCACCGATGTTGCGGAACTTGGCCGCCATGGCCCCCTCGACGGCCTGGTCGAGGTCGGCGTCCTCCAGCACCACGAAGGGGGCGTTCCCGCCGAGCTCCATGGACGTCCGCAGGAGGTTCTGCGCGGACTGCTCCTGCAGGGCCCGACCCACCGGCGTGGAGCCGGTGAAGGTGAGCTTGCGCAGGCGCGGGTCCTCGATGATGCGCGTGCTGACCTCCGAGGTGCGGGAGGTGGTCACGAGGTTGACGACGCCGTCGGGCACGCCGGCCCGCTGCAGCAGGTCCACCAGGGCGACGGCCGTCAGCGGGGTGGCCGAGGCGGGCTTGAGCACCACCGTGCACCCAGCGGCCAGGGCCGGGCCGACCTTGCGGGTCGCCATCGCCAGCGGGAAGTTCCACGGCGTGATCGCGAACACCGGACCGACCGGGCGCCGGCGGGTCAGGATCGTGGACCCACCACCCGGGGCGGGCACCATCCGCCCCTCCAGGCGCACGGCCTCCTCGGAGAACCAACGGAGGAACTCGGCGCCGTAGGTCACCTCACCGCGTGCCTCGGTGAGGGACTTGCCCATCTCCAGGGTCATGAGGGCGGCCAGGTCCTCGGCGTGTTCGACCACGAGGTCGAACGCCCGCCGCAGCACCTCCGAGCGCTCCCTGGGCGGGGTGGCGGCCCAGTCCCGCTGGGCCGCCACGGCCGCGTCGAGCGCCGCGGCCGCGTCCTCCACGGAGGCATCGACGACCTCGCGCAGGTCCGACCCGTCGCTGGGATCGGTGACCGTGAGGCTCCGGCCGTCGGCCCCCTCCCGCCAGGCCCCACCCACGTACAGGCCGGTCAGGGCCGCCGGCACGAGGTCGTCGATGCGCTGCTGCAGGTCCGCGTGGTGCGTCATGCCCCTCAGCCTGCCACTGCCTCCTGGGCGGCGCGCGCGATGTAGAGCTCCTCGTTGGTCGGTGTGACCATGACCGTCACCCGCGAGTCGTCGGCCGAGACGACCGTCGATTCCTCGTCCTGCGGCGACACCGAGCTGTTGCGCTCGGGGTCGACGACGACACCCAGCGCCGAGAGGCGCTCCCCCAGCTCGGCCCGGATCTCGACGTTGTTCTGGCCGATGCCGGCGGTGAAGACGATCGCGTCCAGACCACCCATGAGCGCGTGGTAGCCACCGACGTAGCGCACGAGGCGGTGCAGGGTGATGTCCAGCGCCAGGCGGGCCCGCTCGTCCCCCGCCGTCGCGGCAGCCCGCACCTCGCGCATGTCGCCGGAACCGGTGAGCCCCTTGAGGCCGCTGCGGCGGTTGAGCAGGTCGTCGACCTCCTCCGGGGTCATGCCGTGGCGCAGCAGGTGGAGCAGGATGCCTGGGTCGACGTCACCGGGGCGGGTGCCCATGACCAGCCCCTCCAACGGCGTCATGCCCATCGAGCAGTCGATCGGCCGACCGTGCGCGACGGCCGCCGCGGAGGCCCCGTTGCCCAGGTGGAGCACCACCATGCGCAGGTCCTCGCGGCGCTGCCCGAGGTCCTCGGCGGCGCGCGCCGAGACGTAGTCGTGGCTGGCGCCGTGGAAGCCGTAGCGCAGCACCCGGTACTGCTCGGCGACCTCGGTGTCGATCGCGTAGGTGCGCGCCTCGGCGGGCAGGTCGGTGAAGAAGGCGGTGTCGAAGATGCCGACGTGGGGCACGTCCGGCAGCTGGCCGCGCGCCGCCTCGATGCCCAGCACGTTCGCCGGGTTGTGCAGCGGCGCCAGCGGGGACAGCTCGCGGAGCACCTCCACCACGCGGTCGTCGATCACGACCGGCCCGTCGAACCGGCTGCCGCCGTGGACGATGCGGTGGCCGACCACGGTGACGTCCTCCAGCAGCCCGTCGACCTCCCGCAGGTGCTCCAGCACGTGACCAAGCGCCTCGGTGTGGTCGGCGAAGGCACGGTCGCTGGTGAGCGTGTCCCGGCCCGGGAGCTCCAGGGTGGTGGAGCCCACGGGCTCGCCGATGCGCTCCAGCAGCCCCTTGGCGTGGAGCTCAGCGGAGTCGGGGTCGATCACCTGGAACTTCACCGAGGAGGACCCGGCGTTGATGACGAGGACGGTCACTGGTTGCTCCCGGGGTCGGTGGTGCCCGCCTGCACGGCGGTCATGAGGATGGTGTTGACGATGTCGTCCTCCAGCGCGCCGCGCGAGAGGTCGTTGACCGGCCGGTCCAGGCCCTGGAGCAGCGGGCCGACGGCCAGCGCCCCGGCCATGCGCTGCACGGCCTTGTACGTGTTGTTGCCCGTGTTGAGGTCGGGGAAGACCAGGACGGTGGCGCGGCCGGCGACGTCGGAGTCCGGCAGCTTGGAGGCCGCCACCGTGGGCTCGACGGCCGCGTCGTACTGGATCGGCCCCGCGACCGGCAGGTCCGGTGCCTGCCGGGTCACCAGCTCGGTGGCTGCGCGCACCTTCTCGACTTCCTTGCCGGAGCCGGACTCGCCGGTGGAGTAGCTGAGCATCGCCACCCGCGGCTCGATGCCGAACGAGCGCGCCGTCGCCGCGCTGGCCACCGCGATGCCCGCGAGCTCCTCGCTCGTGGGCTCCGGGATGACGGCGCAGTCGGCGAAGACCAGCACCCGGTCGGCGAGGCACATGAGGAAGCAGCTGGAGACCACGTCGGCGCCCGGAGCCGTCCCGATCACCTGGAAGGCGGGGCGGATGGTCTCGGCCGTCGTGTGGGCCGCACCGCTGACCATGCCGTCGCACTGGCCGGACCGGACCAGCAGGGTGCCGAAGGTGTTCGGATCGGCGATGACGTTGCGGGCCGTGGACAGGGTCATGCCCTTGTGGGCGCGCAGCTCCGTGTAGAGCTCGGCGAGGCGCTCGGAGTCCGGGTCGTCGGCCGGGTCGCGCAGCGTGGCCGCGGAGAGGTCCACACCGAGCTCCTGGGCGCGACGGGTCATGGCCTCGACCTCGCCGAGGATCGTCAGGTCCACCAGACCGCGGGTCAGCACCCGGCCGGCCGCGCGCAGGATGCGGTCGTCCGACCCCTCCGGCAGCACGATGTGGCGGCGGCTGGCAGCGGCCTGCTCGACCAGCTGGTGCTGGAAGATCAACGGCGTCACCGCGGTGGTCGGGCGCACGTCGAGCTGCTCGAGCACCGCGCGGGCGTCCAGGTGGGCCGAGACGTGGGTCAGGGCCGCGGCGGTCTTGCGACCGCTCCCCTGCCCGAGGAGGCCGCGCACGGTGGAGGCCGCCCGGGCGGTCTCGTAGGTGTTGCCGCTGGTCTCGATCACCGGCAGGCGCAGGTTGAGTCCCTGCACGAGCTCGCGCACCCGCTCGGAGACCTCGAAGCCGCCGTTGAGCACGACCGCGCTCAGCGTCGGGAAGCCCTCGGAGGTGTGGGCGGCGATGAGCGTCAGCAGGATCTCGACCCGGTCGCTCGCCGCGATGCAGAGCTGCCCGTCCGAGAGCCGGTCGAGGATGTGCTCGGGGTTCATGCCGCCGACGAGGATGTCCTCGACCTCCCGGTCGAGCGCCGCCTCGTCGCCCCAGAGCAGCGAGCCGTCCACCGCCTTCACCACGTCGCGCACCGTCGGGGCCGACAGGAGGGGCAGGTCCGGGACGGCACCGAGCACCGGGACGGGCGCCTCGCCGCCGCCGAGCTCGCCCAGCGCGGCGGCCACGTCCTGCGGGTCCTGCGAGGTGACCCGGTTGCAGACCACGCCCAGGACGTCCGCGTGCTGCGCCTCGGCCTCGTGCACGCAGGCCTCCGCCGCGCTGCGCACCTGCTCCGGCGTGCGCTCGTCACCGTGAACGACCAGCACCATCGGGGAGGCCAGGTTGGCCGCGACCCGTGCGTTGAATGAGAACTCGGTGGGGCCGTTCACGTCGGTGAAGTCCGAGCCGAGCACGACCACGACGTCGCACTCCTCGGCGACCCGGTAGTAGGCGGCCACGACGTCGGCCAGCGCCTGCTCCTCGTCGGCATGCACCTCCTCGTAGGTGACGCCGATCGCGTCGGCGGAGGTCAGCGTCGATCCCGCGTGCGTGAGCAGGGCGCGCAGGATGGGGTCGTCCTCGCGGTCCTCGGCACGGGCGACGGGACGGAACACCCCCACCCGCTCGACCGTGCCGACGGCTGCGTCGACGAGGGCGAGGGCGATCGCGGACTTTCCGGTGTTCCCCTCCGGGGAGGCAACCATGACGGTGCGGGCACTCATGGGGGTCACTGTGCCAGCCGGCACCCCCGTCCCCGCACACTGGTCCGGGCTCGGCGCCGGTGGGCGCTAGCGTCGCGGGCTGGAGCGGGTGGCGCTCGAGGCGCTGGACATGCGGCCCTTCGCGCAGCGGCTGCTCGCCCTGCCCGCGGCGTGCCTGCGCGGCACCGTGCTGTTCGGCGGCACGGTTCCCGAGGCGGTGCGCGACCACCTGCTGGACGCTGGCGCGACGATCTTCCCACCGCTGCACGACGCCCCGGTGGCCCCCTACCGCGGCAGCACCTACGCACCGACCGAGCTGTACGCAGGCCTGGAGGCCGGCGGCTACGCGGGCACCTCGGACGGACGGGCCCACGCGTGGTTCCGCAACGAGCGGCTGGAGGCCGACCCCTACGCCTCGCTGCTGCGCGCCATCCACGACGACTCGGTGGTCGACGCGCTCGTCGACGAGCTGGAGGGCCACAGCGTGGTCGGGGTGATGGGCGGTCACTCGCCGGACCGTGGCGGTGAGGGCTACGCGGCGGCCGCCCGGCTGGGGCACGCACTGGTCGGCGCCGGGCACCTGGTGCTCACCGGTGGCGGCCCCGGCGCGACGGAGGCCGCCGACCTCGGGGCCCTGGGCAGCGGCCGCGAGATGGGTGACGTGCTGCACCTGGTCGACGACGTCGACCAGGTCGCCGCGCTGCTCGGCAGCGCCTGAGCCCTCAGGCCAGCGAGCCCTCCGGCGCCGCCGCGAGCTGGCCGCAGGCACCGTCGATGTCCGAGCCACGGGTGTCGCGGACCGTGGTCGGGATCCCGGCGGCCCGGAGCCGCTCGACGAACTGCTGCTCCACCCCGGGCCGGGAGGCGGTCCACTTCGAGCCCGGCGTGGGGTTCAGCGGGATCGGGTTCACGTGCACCCAGCCGCGCCCGCGGGCGTTGAGCTTCTCCCCCAGCAGGTCGGCGCGCCATGCCTGGTCGTTCATGTCGCGGATCAGCGCGTACTCGATCGAGACGCGGCGCCCGGTGGTGCGGTAGTAGCGGTGCGCGGCGTCCAGCGCCTCGTCCACGTTCCACCGCTGGTTGATCGGCACCAGCTCGTCGCGCAGCTCGTCGTCCGGTGCGTGCAGGCTGAGCGCCAGGGTGGCCGCGACCCCCTCGGCCGCGAACTTGTCGATGGCCGGCACGAGGCCGACCGTGCTCATGGTCAGGCCGCGTGCGCTCATGCCCAGGCCGTGGGGGGCGGGGTCGACCATCCGCCGCACCGCGTCCACGGCGCGCCGGTAGTTCGCCAGCGCCTCACCCATGCCCATGAAGACCACGTTGTGCACGCGCGAGGGACCGCCGGCCGGCAGCGGGCCCGCATCGGCCTCGTCACCCTCGGCCTCGTTCTCACCGAGCTCCACCTGCCCCTCGGCCAGCGCGGGCGGCGGCTTGAGACCGGGCGCGTCCGGGTCGTTGAGCATCCGGTTGGCGGCCACCAGCTGGCCGACGATCTCCGCGGTCGAGAGGTTGCGCGTCAGCCCCTGCTGGCCGGTGGCGCAGAACGGGCAGTTCATGCCGCACCCGGCCTGGCTGGACAGGCAGAGGGTCACCCGTCGCGGGTAGCGCATGAGCACGGACTCCACCAGCGCGCCGTCGTGGAGCCGCCAGAGGGTCTTGATGGTGGCCCCGTCGTCGGCACGCTGCACGCTCACGGGCGTCAGCAGTCGGGGCATGAGCCCGCGCACCATGTCCTCCCGGCCCTCCTTGGGCAGGTCGGTCATGGCCCCGGGCTCGTCGGTCCAGCGCTCGAAGAAGTGCTTGGACAGCTGGCTGGCCCGGAAGGCGGGCCAGCCGGCCGCGGTCACGGCCTCCTTGCGACCCGCCATGTCCAGGTCGGCCAGGTGCTGCGGGGGCTTGCCCCGACGGGGAGCGGTGAAGGTCAGCTCCCCCGGTCGGGGGGCCTGGGTGGTGGGCTGCGGCAGGTCAGTCATCACCATCATCCTCCCACCCCTCGCGGGGACGGGTCAGACGGCGGGCACGGCCACCGCGAGGATGGCCCAGGTGACCGGGGCGGCCACCAGGAGGGAGTCGAGCCGGTCCATGATCCCGCCGTGACCGGGCAGCAGGTTGCTCATGTCCTTGATGCCGAGGTCGCGCTTCAGGGCGGACTCGGCGAAGTCGCCGACGGTGGCCGCCAGCGCCGCCGCGATCCCGAGTGGGACGCCCACCCAGAGGGGGCCGTCCACCAGCCAGAGCATGGCCGCCACCCCGCCCAGCGCGGCGACGCCGACGGAACCGGCGAAGCCCTCCCAGGACTTCTTGGGACTCAGGTGCGGGGCCATGGGGTGCTTGCCCCACAGGACACCCGTCGCGTACCCGCCGACGTCCGAGCAGGCGACCATGAGCACGAGTGCGAGCACCCGGTCGACCCCGTCGAGGGGCGCGACGAGGAGGACGGCGCAGGCCGCCAGGACCCCCACGTACCCCGTCACCAGGGCCGCGCCGGTCACGTCCGCGATCGCACGCGGCACGCCGGTGGAGGCGGGGTGGAAGGGATCCTCGCGGTCGTCCCGTTGTGGCCGGTAGGCGCGCCAGACCACCTGCAGCGCGACCATCGCCACGGCCGCCGCCGCGGTGCCCGAGCCGCCCGCGAACCAGGTGGCCCAGGCGATCACCATCGGGCCGACCACGGTCGGTACGACCGGCACGCGGATGCCACCGGGCCGGTTCTTCAGCGCCGTCATGAGCTCCCAGGCCGCGACGGCGCCCGCGGCGCCGGCGAGCAGCACGAAACCCTCGCGCCGGATCACCAGGGAGAGGACGATCAGCGACGCGAGGGCGACGGCGACCACGATGGCCGCCGGCAGGTTCCGGCCGGCTCGGGGGGCTGCGGGCACGGGTGCCGTGGGAATCCGGTGCTCAGACCTCGAGGAGCTCGACCTCCTTGGCCTTCAGGATCTCCTCGACCTGGTCGGTGTGCTTCTTGGTGAGGGCCTCGAGCTCCTTCTCACCCCGGTTGCCCTCGTCCTCGCCGATCTCGCCGTCCTTGACCAGCTTGTCGATGGTCTCCTTGGCCGCGCGGCGGATGTTGCGCACCGAGACGCGGGCGTCCTCGCCCTTGGCCTTGGCGAGCTTGATGTACTCCTTGCGGCGCTCCTCGGTGAGGGCCGGCAGGACGCAGCGGATCTGGTTGCCGTCGTTGGACGGGTTCACACCCAGGTCGGACTCGCGCAGCGCCTTCTCGATGGCGGACATGGCCGACTTGTCGAAGGGCTGCACCAGGATCGTGCGGGCCTCGGGCACCTGGAAGGAGGCCAGCTGCTGCAGGGGCGTCGCGGCACCGTAGTAGTCGACCATGATCTTGGAGAACATGCCGGCGTGGGCACGGCCCGTGCGGATGTCCGCCATGTCCTCGTGGGCGACCTCGATGGCCTTGTCCATCTTCTGCTGGGCCTCGGTCAGTGCGTCCTTGACGGTCATGCGCGTCTCCTGTGTGTCGTGGTCCGGTCGGTGCGGTCGGCCGAGTCAGTCGGCCGTGACGATGGTGCCGATTCTCTCACCACGCAGGGCCTGCTCGATGGCACCCTCGCCCTGCATGCCGAAGACCATCATCGGCAGCCGGTTCTCCATGCACAGGGAGAAGGCCGCGGCATCGGCGATGCGGAGCTGCTTGGCCAGCGCCTCGGAGAAGGTGAGGTGCTCGTAGCGCTCGGCCGTCGGGTCCTTCTTGGGGTCGGCGCTGTACACGCCGTCGACGCCGGACTTGCTCATGAGCACCTCGTCGCACTTGATCTCCAGCGCGCGCTGGGCGGCGACCGTGTCCGTCGTGAAGAAGGGCATGCCCGCGCCTGCCCCGAAGATGACCACGCGCCCCTTCTCCAGGTGGCGGATGGCGCGGCGCGGGATGTACGGCTCGGCGACCTGGGTCATCTCGATCGCGCTCTGCACACGGGTGTCGATCCCCTCGGCCTCGAGGAAGTTCTGCAGCGCCAGGCAGTTCATGACCGTGCCGAGCATGCCCATGTAGTCCGCGCGGGTGCGCTCCATGCCCTTGGTCTGCAGCTCGGCGCCGCGGAAGAAGTTGCCGCCACCCACGACGACGGCGACCTGCACGCCGGAGAGCGCAGCACCGGCGATCTGCGCGGCGATGCCCTTGACGACGTCCGGGTCCACCCCGACGGAGCCACCGCCGAAGACCTCCCCGGACATCTTCAACAGCACCCGGCGGGCGCCGGTGGTGCTCTGCTCTGCGGTCGTGCTCATGGGGATGGCCTCCTCGATGACGGTAGGTCGGGGCCGTACGGCCCGGACGATCCTTGCACACCCCCTGCACGAAACGGGGCACGGCTCCACCCCGTGCGGGATGGAGCCGTGCCCCGTGCGTGCGACCGGTCGGCGGGACCGGACCGCGAGCACCCGGTCGTCAGCCTTGGACGTCGGAACCGACCTTGAAGCGCGCGAAGCCCTTCACCTCGGCACCGGCCTCCTCGGCGATCTTCGCCACGGACTTCTTCGGGTCCTTGGCGAACGGCTGGTCAAGCAGCACGTTGTCCTTGAAGAAGGAGTTCACGCGGCCCTCGATGATCTTCGGCAGGGCCTGCTCGGGCTTGCCCTCCTCCTTGGCCGTCTCCTCGGCGATGCGACGCTCGTTCTCCACCACGGTGGGGTCGATCTCGTCGCGGGTGAGGGCGGTCGGGGAGAACGCGGCGGCGTGCATCGCGACGTCGCGGCCGAACTGCTCGTCCGTACCCGTGGTGGCCACCAGCACGCCGATCTGCGCCGGCAGGTCCGGCGAGGTCTTGTGCATGTAGGCCACGACCTGGCCACCCTCGGGGGCGACGAGGCGGGCGAGGTTCCGGATCTCGATCTTCTCGCCGATCTCGGCGTTCGAGGCGTCCAGCAGCTCCTGGACGGTCTGGCCGTCCAGCTGCGAGGACAGCAGGGCCTCGGTGGAGTCGATCTGCTGCTCAGCGGCGTGGGCGAGCACCTTGTCGGCCAGGGCGATGAACTTCTCACCCTTGGCGACGAAGTCGGTCTCGCAGTTGATCTCCATCAGGGTGCCGACACCGTCCGCGGTGTGGGCGGTCACCAGGCCGTTGGAGGCCGAACGCCCCTCGCGCTTGGTGACACCCTTCAGGCCCTTGATGCGCAAGGCCTCCTTGGCGGCCTCGATGTCGCCGTTCGACTCGTCGAGGGCCTTCTTGACGTCCAGCATCCCGGCGCCGGTCTGCTCACGCAGCGCCTTGATGTCAGCAGCGGTGTAGTTCGCCATGAACCTCGGTGCTCCTTCGGGTTGGTGGATCAGCAGTGGGTCGGGTGGTTCAGGCCTGCGGGGACTCGGCGCCGGTCGCACCGTCGGCCGGGGCCTCCGGGGCGTCGGCCTGCTCGGCAGGCTTGCCCTCCTCGGCACCCTGCTCGGGCATGGCGGCGGCCTCGGCCTCGCTGCGGCCCTCGCCGGCGGTGGCCTGGCCGGTGGCGGCCTCGGCGTTGGTGGCCTGGCCCTCGAGGAGCTCGCGCTCCCACTCGGCCATGGGCTCCTCGGCGGCGGCGTTGCCACCACCGGAACGGGCCATCAGGCCCTCGGCCGCGGCGTCGGCGACGATGCGGGTGAGCAGCGACACCGAGCGGATGGCGTCGTCGTTGCCCGGAACCGCGTAGTCGACCTCGTCCGGGTCGCAGTTGGTATCCAGGATCGCGATGACCGGGATGTGGAGCTTGCGGGCCTCGGTGACGGCCAGGTGCTCCTTCTTGGTGTCGACGACCCACACGGCCGACGGCGTGCGGGACATGTCGCGGATGCCGCCCAGGGTGCGGTCCAGCTTGTCCAGCTCGCGCTTGAGGACCAGCAGCTCCTTCTTGGTGCGACCGGAGCCGGCCACGTCGTCGAAGTCGATGGCCTCGAGCTCCTTGAGGCGCTCCAGGCGCTTGTGCACGGTCTGGAAGTTGGTGAGCATGCCGCCGAGCCAGCGGTGGTTCACGTAGGGCATGCCCACGCGGGTGGCCTGCTCCGCGATGGACTCCTGGGCCTGCTTCTTGGTGCCGACGAACAGGATCGTGCCGCCGTGGGCCACGGTCTGCTTGACGAACTCGTAGGCCTCGTTGAGGTAGGTCAGCGACTGCTGCAGGTCGATGATGTAGATGCCGTTGCGCTCCGTCATGATGAAGCGCTTCATCTTGGGGTTCCAGCGACGGGTCTGGTGTCCGAAGTGGACGCCGCTCTCGAGGAGCTGGCGCATGGTGACGACGGCCATGCCGAGGTCTCGCTTTCTGGTGGGTTGCAGTTGTCTCCTGGCCCGGGTGGCGCGTCCCACCCCGACGCCCTCGGGGGCGTCGGGGACCACGGGACGCACGGGTCGGTGACCCGGGCGCGAATTCGTGCTCACCGACGACCCTCGGAACCGTCCTGCGCAGGACGACCCGGCGGTCGACAGATCACACGTGCGTCGGATTCTAGCCCACGACCGAGGGTGCCTCGGCGGGAGTCACCGGACCGCCGGTGGACGGGCGGCTGTCGGTGGACGGGCTGTGTCCGGACTTCACCCGGCGCCACCCGTCCACAGGGGCGGTGGCAGGCGACGGCGCGGAGCGCCCCTCCGGCGGGAGCCTCTGGGCATGGAGATCCCGACCCCTTGTCCCCGCTCCGGCCCGGTGGGTGCCCCGTCCCTCGCCCCGCGCCCACCGGGCACTGCCCCGTCCCGCCGCACCGGCCGGCTGGCCCGTCGCACCGGACAGGTCGGACTGGCCGCGGCACTGGTCCTCGGCCTGACCGCCCCGACGGCCGAGGCAGTGGACACCGACCCGCTGCCGGAGGTCACGACCTCCCGGGACGAGGTCCACGAGATGGCCGTCCCGGAGAACGTGCAGCTGCCCCCACCGATCTGGCTGCCGTGGCAGCACGGGATCCAGCGCGAGGCGGTCAGCCGCCACGCCCCGCAGGCCTGGTCCCTGGCCGACGCGCTGGGCCACGGTGGTGGGCCCCGGGAGCCGCGCCGGTCCCCCACCGCGCGCCTCGGGCTGGATCCGCTGGACTACAAGTGGCCCGTCTGGCCGGTGCGCATCCGCCGCCCGTTCGACCCACCCCGCAAGCGGTGGGGCCGCGGTCACCGCGGGGTGGATCTGGCCACCGCCCCCATGCAGCCGGTGTTCGCGGCGGGCCCCGGGGTGGTCACCTGGAGTGGGACCATCAACTCCGTGGGCTCCCTGTCGGTCACGCACACGCCCCGCCTGCGCACGACCTACCTGCCGCTGACCAGCCGCGTCCCACTGGGCACACCGGTGGTCGCCGGCACCCCCATCGGGCTCGTGGTCCCCGGGCACTGCCTGCCCGCCTGCCTGCACTGGGGGGCCAAGCTCTCGCGGCACTCCTACATCGACCCCACGCTCCTGCCGGAGTTCGAGCCCGAGCTCAAGCCGCGGGACGGGCGGCGGAGCCGTCGCTGACGCCCTCGCCGCGACGGCGGTCAGGCGCGGGGGTGCGCCCTGCTGAAGGCGTCGCGGAGACGCTCGACGGAGACGTGGGTGTAGACCTGCGTGGTGGCCAGGCTCGCGTGGCCCAGCAGCTCCTGGACCGATCGCAGGTCGGCCCCCGCGTCGACCATGTGGGTGGCCGCCGAGTGCCGCAGGCCGTGCGGTCCGACGTCAGGTGCTCCCTCCACCCGGGCGACGGCACGGTGCACCACCCGGCGGACCTCGCGGGCATCGATGCGTCCCCCGCGCACCCCGAGGAAGAGCGCCGTGCCGCTGCGCTCCGTGGCGAGGACCGGGCGACCCTCCTCCAGCCAGGTCTCCAGCGCCTGCAGGGCCGGCCGCCCGAAGGGCACGACGCGCTCCTTGGAGCCCTTGCCCCAGACCCGCACGGTGAGGTCGGCGAAGGACAGCGCGTCCCGGTCGAGGGCCACCAGCTCCCCCACGCGGATGCCGGTCGCGTAGAGCAGCTCGAGCACGGCACGGTCGCGGTGGAGGGCCGCCGTGCGGCGCGGGTCGTGGTCCGTCGGGGCCGGTGTCGTGCCGGAGGCATCGCGGGCGCCCTGCTCCACCGCCGTTCCCGCCTGCTCCACCGCTCGTTCCGCCTGGTCGGCCCGCAGGACCCCCGGCAGCCGGCGATCCACCCGCGGCGAGACGAGCCGTGCCGAGGGGTCGGCCGGCAGCTGTCCGTTCGCGGTGAGCCATCCGAAGAAGGCGCGCTGTGAGGCGGTCCCCCGGGCCAGCGTGGTGCGCGAGAGACCACGTGCCGCACGCTCGGCGGCGAAGCTCCGCAGGTGGGCCAGACCGACCTCGCGCCACGTGGTGATCCCCTGCGCCTCGAGGTGGCTGGCGAGCCCCCGGAGGTCGCCCTGGTAGGCACGCACGGTGTGCTCGGACCGCCCCCGCTCCACGCGGAGGTGCTCGCCGAACGCCTCGACCGCCCGGTCCAGTGACATGACCGTCAGTCCACCACACGTGGAGCCCGTCCCCGCGGTGGGGCGGACTCAGCGGTGGGGGTCGACGACCGTGATGCCCGCTCCCGGTGCCCTGTCGAGGACCGGCAGGAGCTCGGCGGCCTCCTCCAGCCCGACCACGCGCTCGACCAACCGCTGCGGTCGGAGCTCCCCGCGGGCGATGCGGTGCAGCATCGCCGGGTAGTCCGAGGCCGCCATGCCGTGGCTCCCGAGCAGGTCGAGCTCCCAGTCGATCACCCGGTCCATCGGCAGCCGAGGACGGCCCTGCGCGGCCGGGAGGAGCCCCACCTGGACGTGGCGGCCCCGTCGGCGCAGCCCCAGCAGGGCGTCACGGGAGGTGGCCTCGCTGCCGACGGCGTCGAGCGCGACGTGGCTGCCTCCGTCGGTGAGCTCGTGGACTGCTGCCGGGACGTCGCGGTCATCGGCCAGCAGGGTGTGCTCGGCCCCGAGACCGCGTGCGAGGTCGAGTGCTGCGGGGCTGCGGTCCACCGCGACCACCCGGGCACCGACGGCCCGGGCGATCATCACCGCGCTCAGCCCGACCCCACCGGCCCCGACGACGGTCACCCACTCCCCCGCCAGCAACCGGGCCCGCCGGACGACCGCACGGTAGGCGGTGGCGAACCGGCAGCCCAGTCCCGCCGCGGTGCCGAAGTCGACCTCCGGCGGGACCGCGACGAGATTGGTGTCGGCCCCGTGCAGGGCCACGTACTCGGCGAAGGAGCCCCAGTGGGTGAAGCCGGGCTGCTGCTGGTTCGGGCAGACCTGGGCGTCGCCCGACCAGCACCACTCGCAGTGGCCGCACCCGCACACGAAGGGAACGGTCACCCGGTCCCCCACGTGCCAGTTCACGACCCCCTGCCCGACCTCGGTGACCACGCCCGCGAGCTCGTGGCCCGGGACGTGCGGGAACGCGACACCGTCGTCGTGCCCCACCCAGGCGTGCCAGTCGCTGCGGCAGAGCCCGGTCGCCCGCACCTCGACGACCACACCACCGACGGGCGCCACCGGTGGCTCCACCGTGCGGACCTCGGGGCGGGACCGGACCTCGTCCACCACCATCGCGCGCATCAGGTCATTCTCCGACGGCCCACCCCGGTCGTGCATCCGGAGGATGCGCTCGATTCCCGGACGGCCGGGGATCGAGCGCATCCTCCCTCCTCCTCGTCACGATCACGGTCACCGCGAGCGGACCCACCCCCGGTCGGTCTGCTCCGCCCGGCCGGCGAGGGCCAGCATCCCCAGGGCCATCTGCGCCTCCGCCAGGGAGCGCCCACCGGCCCGGGCCACGGCGACGGTCTGCATCGCACGGCGCCCCAGCACGTCCCAGCACCAGCGGTGCTCCGGCTCGACGACGTCCCGCTCCGTCATCGGTCCCTGTGCCTCCGGGGCGAGGTGCTCACCCATGGGGCCGAGCGCCTCGAGCACCTCCTCCGGCGAGGTGACGAGGACCGCCAGGCCGTCCCGCACCACCCGGTGGGTCCCGGCCGAGAGGTCGGAGCGGACCGACCCGGGGACGGCCGCCACCGGGCGCGAGCAGACGTCCGCCCAGCGGGCCGTGGACAGCGAGCCCGAGCGCACACCGGCCTCGACGACGAGCGTCCCTCCGGAGAAGGCGGCGATGAGCCGGTTGCGCGTCAGGAACCGTCCCCGGTGCGGAGCGCACCCCGGGGCCGCCTCGCTCACCAGGGCGCCGGAGGCACCGACCCCGCGCAGCAGGTCGGCGTTGCCGGCCGGGTAGAGCCGGTCCACGCCCCCGGCGAGGAAGGCCACCGTCGTCCCCTCACCGGCGAGGGCGCCACGGTGGGCTGCGGCGTCGATGCCGTACGCCCCACCCGAGACGATCGTGACGCCGTGCCCCACGAGCTCGTGGGACCACTCCCCCGCCACCGAGCAGCCGTAGGGGCTCGCCGCCCGGGCGCCCACGACGGCCACCGAGCGCCGCAGCAGCTCCGCCAGAGGACGCTCACCGCGCGCCCACAGGCAGATCGGCGGGTGCTCGAGACGGTCGGCTCCCTCGGGCCACTCCGGGTCGGAGGGGATGACCGCCCTGATGCCCAGGCGTCCCGCGACGTCCTCCTCGCGGGCCGGGTCCCAGTCGGCCAGGCGCGGCGCGAACCGCCCACCGGCCAGCTCGGGGTCCCGGGTGAGGCGCTCCAGGGCCTCCTGGGGGCCGTGCTCGGCCAACAGGGCGGCGGCCCGCTCGTCACCCGGCTCCGCGAGCCGGCTCCAGGCCGCACGGGCCAGCCTCTCCTCGGTCCAGGATCCGTTCACGACGCCTCCACCCCGCGCAGCACCATGGCGGTGGACACGTCCCCCGCTCCCACCCGGTCGCGCCCCTGCAGGTCCGCCAGCGTGCGCGCCACCCGCAGCACCCGGTCCACCGACCGGGTGCTCAGCGCACCGGCCGCGTGGGCCCGGCGGACCGGGCCGAGGACCTCGGCACCGATCGCGTGCTCACCCCTGCGCAGGACCGCACCGGGCACGTGGGCGTTCAGCGTCCACCCCCTGCCGCGCCAGCGCTCGCGCTGCCGTTCCCGGGCGGCCGCCACCCGCTGGGCCACCGTCCGGGAGCTCTCCGGCTGCGCCGCACCGTCCAGCCAGGCCCCGACCGGGTCCATCTGCACCTGCAGGTCGATGCGGTCCCGCACCGGACCGGAGAGGCGCTTGGCGTAGGTGCGCCGGGCCTGCGGGGTGCACTCGCAGGGGCGCCCGCCGGTGGCCCCGGTGCCCGCGCGGCCGCACGGGCAGGGGTTGGCCGCCAGCACGAGCTGGAAGCGGGCCGGCAGCTCGACCGCGCCCTCCGAGCGCAGCAGCACGACCCGTCCCTCCTCCAGCGGCTGCCGCAGTCCCTCGAGCACGTCGCGCCGCAGCTCCGGGGCCTCGTCAAGGAAGAGCACCCCGTGGCACGCCCGGGAGACCGCACCCGGCCGGGGACGCCCCGCGCCCCCGCCGAGGATCGCGCTCGCCGTCGAGGCGTGGTGCGGCGCGACGAAGGGTGGCGTCCGGGTGAGAGTCACTGGTGCCGCCTCCGTGACCGAGGCGATGGCGGCCACCTCCAGCGCCTCGTCCTCCTCCAGCGGCGGGAGGATGCCGGGCAGCCGCTGCGCGAGCATGGTCTTGCCCGTGCCCGGCGCCCCGTGCAGCAGCAGGTGGTGACCGCCTGCCGCCGCGACCTCCAGCGCCTGCCGCGCCTCCTCCTGGCCCACGACCTCCGAGAGGCACGGCACCGCGGGCTCCGGCTCGGGGTCCGGGAGGTCGTCCGAACACCCCATCGGGCGGCCGTGGGTGACGTAGTCCTCCACCAGCTCGGCGAGCTGCCCGACCGGCAGCACCTCGACACCCGGCACCCGGGACGCCGCGGCCCAGCAGGCCCGTGGGACGACCACGCGCGCGAACCCCTCGGCCCGCGCGGCCACGACCGAGGGCAGGACGCCGGGCACCGGCCGCACCTCCCCGTCGAGACCGAGCTCCCCGAGGTGGACCACCTGCTCGACGGCCGCGGCCGGAACCACCCCGGCCGCGGCGAGGATCGACAACGTGATCGCCAGGTCGTACCCCGTTCCGCGCTTGCGCAGGTCCGCCGGGGAGAGGTTGACGACGACCTTGCGGCAGGGCAGCTGGATGCCCGCGTTCGCCGTCGCGGCACGGATGCGGTCCGGTGCCTGGGCGCAGGCGGCGTCCGGCAGGCCGCCGACGGTGAAGGTGGGCAGCCCGGGGCCCAGGTCGGCCTCCACCTGCACCATCCGGCCGGTCACCCCCACGACCCCCACCGCCCAGGTGCGCCCGAGGGTCATGCCACCGCCCCCGGAACGTGCCGCACGGTCGCTGGCCCGCCTGGCGGGAGCAGCACGCCCAGCACGTCGATGCGCACCTCGGCCCACCGGCCGGGGTGCTCCTGCAGCCAGACGGCCGTCAGCCGACGCAGACGGCGCCGCTGGTCGAGGGAGACCATCTCCACCGGCTCCCCGAAGGTCGTGGTCGAGCGGGTCTTCACCTCGCAGACGACCAGTCGGGAGCCCTGCGCGACCACGAGGTCGAGCTCCCCACGTCCGTGGCGCCAGTTGCGTCCCAGGACGCGGGCGCCCCGGTCCTGCCACCAGCGGGCGGCGATGTCCTCCCCCTGCCGCCCCAGGGCTGTGCGTTCACGAGTCATGGCGCCACCGTGGCCGACCCCGGGCGCACCACGGGCCCCGACCGGGCCGGCCCTGTGGCGGTGCACCCGGCGCTCCCCGGCGAACCACGCTCCCTGTGGGGAGCACCCCACCTGGGGCGGCCCCCCGGCGAGCTGCTCAGGCGCTCACTCGGGCAGCGTGAGCTCCGGCTTCGGCAGCTCCTCGACGTTGACGTCCTTGTAGGTCATCACCCGGACCCGGGAGACGAAGCGGGCCGGCCGGTACACGTCCCAGACCCACGCGTCCGTCAGGTGCACGTCGAACCAGGTGTCACCCGCCTCCCCCATCACCCGCAGGTCCACCTCGTTGGCCAGGTAGAAGCGTCGGTCGGTCTCCACCACGTAGGTGAACAGGCCCACGACGTCGCGGTACTCCTTGTAGAGCGACAGCTCGGCCTCGGCCTCGTACCGCTCCAGGTCGTCCTCGCTCATGCGACCTCCTCGGCACCGTCCGAGCAGACGGTGCCCGGCGCGCTCGTCCCGGGCCGACCCCCGAGCCGCCACGAACGACGGTGGTGGACGCTCGGTCCCGCCTCCGCCAGCGCCAGCCGGTGGTCCCGGGCCCCGTACCCCTTGTTCCGGGCCCAGCCGTAGGCGGCGAGCCCCGGCTCCCTCGCGAGCTCGGCCATGATGCCGTCGCGCTCCACCTTGGCCAGCACGCTGGCCGCGGCCACCGAGGAGCAGCTGCGGTCGGCCTTGACACGGGTCACCACCCGCGGGGTGAGGCCTCCCGGGCCACCGTCCGCCAGCAGCCCCTCGGCCATCGGGTCGGTGAGCCAGTCGTGGTGCCCGTCCAGCAGCACCACGTCGACCGGCAGGGCGACGGCCTCCAGGGCCCGCCGACCGGCCAGGCGCAGGGCCGTCGTGATGCCGTGGGCGTCAATCTCCGCGGGGGTCGCGTGCCCGACGGCCCGGGCGACACCCCAACCGTGCAGCAGCGGCACGAGGGCCTCGCGACGGGACGCGCTGAGATCCTTGGAGTCACGCACCCCCGTCGGCGCGGCCCCCACCGCGTCGTCCACGACGACGACCCCGACGCTGACGGGGCCCGCCAGCGCACCACGGCCGACCTCGTCCATCCCCGCGACGAGGCGGGCGCCCTCCCGCAGGAGCGTGCGCTCCACGCGCAGGGTGGGCGCCGTTCCCGTCCCGGCGCGCCCGCCGGCGGTCACTTCGGGTCGGGGACGGAGTCGAAGACGTCCGAGCCCGGCAGGGTCCCGATGCTGTCGAGCGGCCAGATGACGACGAAGGCCCCACCGGTCACGCGGTCCATCGGCACGGTGCCGTTGAAGCGGGAGTCGCCCGAGTTCGAGCGGTGGTCACCCATGACCCAGAGGTGGTCCTCCGGCACCTTCTCGTCGAACTCGACGAGGCTGGGCGGGTTGCCCGGGTACACGTACGGCTCGTCGATGGCCTTGCCGTTCACCGACACCCGCCCCTCGGCGTCGCAGCACTGCACCCGGTCGCCGGGCAGGCCGATGACGCGCTTGATGAGGTACTCGTCGCCGTCGCCGGGGAGGATCCCGACGAACTGGGCGGCCTCGTGCAGGACGCTCTTGTCCTTCGGCTGGGATCCGAGCCACTGCCCCGGGTCCTGGAAGACGACGATCTCCCCGCGCTCCACCTCGAAGGGGGTGGGCGTCAGCTTGTTCACGAGCAGGCGGTCACCCTCCTGGAGCGTGTTCTCCATGGACCCCGAGGGGATGAAGAAGGCCTGCACCAGGAAGGTCTTGATGAGGAAGGCGAAGAACAGGGCGAGAGCGGCCACCACGACCGTTTCCCGCAGCGCGCTGAGCCATCCCCCGCGCTCCTTCGTGTCCCCCTCGCGGTCCCCCCTGCCCGAGTCCGCTGCCCCCGGTTCCGCGGGGCTCGAGCCGCCGGGCAGGTCGTCGTCCCGCATGGGCTCGGTGCTCTCGTGCGGCATCGCCTGGTCCTCCTGGTTCACGGGGCCCACCGTACGCGGGCCACCACCTCGTCGGAACGCACGACACCACCGCCGGGAGCGGCCAGGTGGGTGCGCGAGTCGTTGGATTGTGCCGCATTGTCGCCGACCACCCACCACTCCCCCGGGCCGAGGAGGACGTCGAAGCGCTGCTCGAGCCCCTCGCCGCCGGGCCCGTGGGGCTCCACCGGTCGCCCGTTCCGGGTCATCGCACCGTCGGTGCAGCAGGAGACGCGGTCACCCGGCTCGCCGACCACCCGCTTGACGACGTGCAGGGCCTCGGCGCCGGCCCGGTGATCGCCCCAGGCCGCGGTAGCGTCGACCACGACCACGTCCCCCACGGCGAGCCCGTCCTCCGCCGACCCGGTGATCCCACCGACCGTGGTGGCCACGACGAGGTCCCCGGCGGAGTGGGTGGGCTCCATCGACGGGCCGCTCACCCGGTAGGTGCGGACCGTGAGCCCCGCCAGCACCGCGACCCCGACGACCAACGCCACCGCGGCCCACCCGAGCCGACGCGTCCAGCGGGCACGCGGGCTCGCAGCACGGTCCGAGGGCACCGGGACACGGACGAGCCGCCCCCGTCGCCGGGACGGGAGCGGCTCGGACACGGTGGGCGAAAGGAGCCCGACGGGGGACGGTGCCCCCGGCGGAATCAGCCCTTGGTCTCGGTGTTGTCGCGCTTCTCGCGGATGCGGGCGGCCTTCCCGCGCAGGTTGCGCAGGTAGTAGAGCTTGGCGCGACGCACGTCACCGCGGGTCACGAGCTCCACCTTCTCGACCACCGGGGAGTGCACCGGGAAGGTGCGCTCCACGCCGATGCCGAAGCTCACCTTGCGGACGGTGTAGGTCTCGCCCACGCCACGGCCGTGGCGGCGGATGACGATGCCCTTGAAGACCTGGGTACGGGTGCGGTTGCCCTCGATGACCTTCACGTGGACGTTCACGGTGTCACCGGCGCGGAACTCCGGGATGTCGTCGCGGAGGCTGGCTGCGTCGACGAAGTCGAGCTTCTGCATGTCGGTTCGCTTTCCGTGGCGTGCTCGCAGGTCACGCACACTGGTCACCACGGGTCTCCCGTGGTCCTGACGTGGATCGGCCGACCGTCGCACCCGGAGCTACTCCCCCCTGCGGCAGGGGCCTGTCGGGCTGGTCGGCGACGGATCAGTTTGCCACAGAGTCGCTCGCTGCCGCCAGTCCGTGCTGGCGCCGGTACTCCTGCGCGTCATGCCAGTCCATGGCGTCCTCCGGCTCCCAGGCGGTGATGCCCTTCCACGAGCCCGGTGCGCGGTCGACCGTGAACGTCGGGCTGACACCGGCGGCGCGCTGCCGGCGGTAGTCCTTCAGCAACCACCCGGCCTTCGGGGAGAGCCACAGCAGCGCCCCGATGGTGAGAAGCGCCAGGAGCGGGAAGAGCATGTCCGCCAGCGTCCACAGCAGGGTGGGCTCGAGCACGCCACCGAGGAAGGTCAGCACCACGAAGGCCACCCCGAACAGCTTGTGGACGGACCGGTTGCGCGTCAGGTAGTGGATGTTGGACTCACCGTAGTAGTAGTCGGCGAGGACCGAGCTGAAGGCGAGCACGAACAGGATGACGCCCAGCGCGACGCCACCCCAGGCCCCGACGGCGTCCACGATGCTGGTGTTGGCCAGCTCCACCCCCTCCTGGGCGGCACCTCCACCCAGACCGGGGTTGGCCGAGAGGACGATGAAGGCCGTGATGGTGCAGACCACCAGGGTGTCCAGGTAGACGCCCAGGGTCTGCGCGAAACCCTGCTTGACCGGGTGCGACACCGAGGCCGACGCAGCGGCGTGGCCGCCCAGACCCATGCCCGCCTCGTTCGAGAACATCGCGCGGCGAACACCCTGCATCACCATGATGCCGAACCCGCCCGCGACGATCTCGCGCACACCGAACGCCTGACCGAAGATCTCGCCGAAGACCTCCGGGATCTGGTTGACGTTCACCACCACGATCACGGCACCGAGCACCAGGTAGAGCCCGGCCATCAGGGGCACGAGCCACTCGGTCACCTGCCCGATCCGCCGCACGCCGCCCAAGACGACGGCAGCGGTCAACCCGGCCACGACGGTGGCGGTGACCCACTTGACACCGGCACCACCGTCACCGGACGCCTGCACGACGGCCTGTGTGACGGTGTTGGCCTGCAGCATGTTGAACGAGATGCCCGCACACACGAGCACCATGAGCGCGAAGACGACACCTCCGAAGCGGGACCCCAGGGCCTTCTCGTACATCACGGCCCCACCGCCGCGGTAGGCGTCCGCGCCCTCGTCCCGCACCTTGTACAGCTGGCCGATGACCGACTCCACGAACGCGGTGGCCCCACCCAGGAGGGCGACCACCCACATCCAGAAGACGGCTCCGGCACCACCCATCGCGATGGCCGTCGCGACGCCGGCGACGTTGGCCGTGCCGATGCGCCCCGCCGCGGAGATGGAGAAGGCTGCCAAGGTCGAGACGCTGCGCGCGTGCCCGTTCTCGTCCTTCAGCGGCGGGTCGAGGAGCGTGCGGAACATCTCCGGCACCATGGTGAGCTGGACGCCGCGCGTGACGGCGGTGAACACCACCCCCGCGATGAGCACCACCGGGACCATGGGGCCCCAGATCCACTCCCCCGCATCGGCCAACCAGGTCTCCAGCGCTTCCATGCGTTCTCCTCCTCGGTGCCCCCGTGCAGGAGCTCGTGACTCAGGTCACGACAGCATGTCAGGGCGCCGCGCCCGGGTCCGGGCGACCCGCTGCTCGTGGCGCCACTTCGCAATCCGATCGTGATGTCCCGAGAGCAGCACGTCCGGCACGCGGTGCCCCCGCCACTCGACCGGCTTGGTGTAGACGGGGTACTCCAGCAGCCCGTCCTCGTGCGACTCCTCCACGAGCGAGGCGGCGTTGCCGATGACCCCGGGCACCAGGCGGGCGACGGCCTCGGTCATGGCCAGCACGGCCACCTCACCGCCATTCAGGACGTAGTCCCCCAGCGAGAGGATGCGCAGGTCCACCCGCTCGGCGTACTCGAGCACGACGCGCTCGTCGATGCCCTCGTAGCGACCGCAGGCGAACACCAACCAGTCGCCGGCGGCCAGCTCGCGCGCGGTGGCCTGGGTGAAGCGGTCGCCACCGGGACCGGGAACGACGAGGACCGGGGTCCGCGTGGGGTCCTGGGACAGCACGTGGTCCAGGGCCTCCCCCCACGGCTCGGGCTTCATCACCATGCCCGCTCCCCCGCCGTAGGGGGTGGCGTCCACGGTGCGGTGCCGGTCGTGGGTGAACGCGCGCAGGTCGTGGGTGTGGACGTCCAGGAGCCCGTCGCGCCGGGCCTTCCCGATGAGGGAGAGGTCCAGCGGTCCGAGGTACTCGGGGAAGATCGAGACGACGTCGATGCGCAGGGCGGCGCGTGCGGAACGGGCGGTGGCGGGCATCAGTCGAGCGGCTCCAGCAGCCCGGCCGGTGCGGTGACGGTGACCTCGCCGCGGTCGAGGTCGACCTCGGGCACGAGCTCCTCGACGAAGGGCACGAGGACGTCGTGACCGGCGGTGGTCGTGATCTCCAGCAGGTCCTGGGCCGGTCGCAGGTGCAGCTCGGCCACGGTCCCCAGCAACTCACCGGCGCCGTCGACGACGGCCAGACCCCGCAGATCCGCGGGGTAGAAGCCGTCCTCCCGGTCGTCGGACTGCTCCGGTGCGACGAGCACGACGCCCCGCAGTGCCTCGGCGGCGTTGCGGTCAGTGGCCTCCTCGAACCCGAGCAGCGTCACCCCCTGGTGCACCCGGCGGCTCGCCACCGTCAGCGGGCCCTCCTCGGCGGGCACGGTCTGCAGTCGCTCCCCCACCGCGAACCGGCTCTCCGGGTCGTCGGTGTGCAGCTGCACGGTCACCTCGCCGCGCAGCGCGTGCGGCTTGCCGATGCGGGCCAGGCGCACCATCCCATCGGGGATGGTGCCGCGCTCCCGGTTGGTGTGCTGGGCCATGTCGTCCTCAGGGGGTCGGTGAATGGGGCCGGACGTGCGTCGTGGCCCGGTACCTGGTGGGGTACCGGGCCACGACGTCCACGAGGGGCCGATCAGGGACGGTCGGTGTCGACGATGTCGACCCGCACCTGCCGGGACTCGCCCGCGACGGCCTGCACGACGGTGCGCAGCGCCCGGGCGGTGCGACCGCTGCGCCCGATCACCCGCCCCAGGTCCTCGGGGTTGACCCGGACCTGGAGGGTCTCGCCACGTCGTCCCTCGACGGACGTCACGTGGACGTCCTCGTCGTGGTCGACGATCCCGCGGACCAGGTGGTCGAGCGCCTCGGTGAGCACGACGGACTCAGCCCTCCTGGGTGTCCGGGGTGTTCTCGGCGGCCTCGTCCTTCGCCTCGTCGGCCTTGTCCGCGGTGGTCTCGGCGAC
Source organism: Kytococcus sp. Marseille-QA3725 (assembly GCF_054950055.1). NCBI lineage: Bacteria > Bacillati > Actinomycetota > Actinomycetes > Micrococcales > Kytococcaceae > Kytococcus > Kytococcus sp. Marseille-QA3725. The sequence goes on from NZ_JBUCLA010000001.1 coordinate 1,092,218, forward strand.
CGGCTCGGCCTGCTCGACGGTCTCCGCCTCCTCGGACTTCTTCTTCTTGGAGGTCGGCGGGGTCGCCGGGGCGTTCTCCGCGTCCTTGAGCGCCTGCTCGAAGAGCTCCTGCTTGGAGGGCTTGGCCTCGGCGGTCTTGTAGGTGGAGGCCTCGCCCTCACCCTTGAACTTCGCCCAGTCGCCGGTGACCTTCAGCAGAGCAGCGACCTGCTCGGTCGGCTGAGCACCGACGCCGAGCCAGTACTGCGCACGCTCGGAGTCGATCTCGATGCGCGAGGGCTCCTCGGTCGGGTGGTACAGGCCGATCTCCTCGATCGCACGGCCATCGCGCTTCTGGCGCGAGTCCATGACGACGACACGGTAGAACGGTGCACGGATCTTGCCCATGCGCTTCAGTCGGATCTTGACTGCCACGTGAGTGGAACTCCTGATTCGTATCGGGTGGGGTCCGGGGGCCATCCGGTGGGGTCACGGCGACGCCCGACGCCCGGGGACTTGCTCCGCGCCGGTGAGAGGGTCCAACGCACAGCGAGTACCGGCCAATGATGCCAGACGCGGCCGCTCCGACCGAATCGGGGTCCGTCCCGTCGGGTCAGCGCCCCGGCGGCGTCCACTCCTCGGCCGTGAGCCCGTGGACCACGTGGTCGCGCCAGGCCTCGCGCCCGTCCGGACCGGGGACGTACAGCATCCGTTCCACGAGCCCCTCCCGGCGGAAGCCGACGTTCTCCAGCACCCGCAGGCTGGGGGCGTTGTCCGACTGCACGTTGGCCTCCACCCGGTGCAGGCCGAACCCGCCCGTGGGTCCCCCACCCGGTCCCGGGTCCGGGGCCACCGGCGTGAAGGCGAGGTCGACCACCAGCGCCAGGGCCCGGGTGAACCACCCGGTCCCCGCCCAGGGGTCCATCGCGTCGTAACCCAGGGCAGCGCTCTGGAACCGGCCCCGTACGGTGTTGTTCACGTCGATCCGGGCGACCACCGGGTGCAGCGGCTCCCCCGCGGCGTCGCGACCGGGGCCGTCGGAGCATCGACCGGCGTCGCGCAGGGCAGCGGCGGCGGCAGCGGGATCGCGCAGTCGCACCAGCACCGTCCGTCGGCTCTCCCCCTGCCTCGCGAGCCGCGCCCGGAAGTCCCCGGGGACCACCGGGCTGTACCGACTGATGCGATCCGCCGAGGCCTCGGTGGCCAGGTCGTACTCGGCCTCGTCCTCGGGGACCAGCGTGGCGGCCACCAGGTCGTCGTCGGTGGCCACCAGTCGGTGGGTGGGCGTGTGGGAGGGCAGGGCGGGTGCGTCACCCACCGTGGCGCACCCCGCGCAGGACGACGTGGGCCGGGTCGGCGAGCGCACGCACATCCTGGCGCGGGTCGCGGTCGTAGACGACGACGTCGGCGCTCGCGCCCTCGACGAGGCCCTCGTGCCCCAGCCACTCGCGGGCGGCCCAGGTCGCCGAGCCGATGGCCTCGGTGGCGTCCATCCCGGCCGACATCATCGCCTCGACCTCCCGGGCGATGAGGCCGTGCGGCAGCTGCCCACCGGCATCGGTCCCGGCGTAGATGCGCACGCCGGCCTCGCGGGCCAGACCGATGGTCTCGAAGCGGCGCTCGAACAGGTCCCGCATGTGCGCGGCGTAGGCCGGGAACTTGGCCTCGCCGGCGGCGGCGAAGTCCGGGAAGTTCTCGATGTTGATGAGCGTGGGGACGATCGCGATGTCCTGCTCGGCGAAGATCCGCACCGTCTCCTCGGTCAGACCCGTCGCGTGCTCGATGCAGTCGGTGCCCGCCGCGGCGAAGTCCAGCAGCGACTGCTCGGCGAAGCAGTGCGCGGTCACGCGGGCACCCTCCTCGTGGGCGGCGGCGATCGCCTCGGTGAGCACGTCCACCGGCCACAGCGGCCGCAGGTCGCCGGCCTCGCGGTCGATCCAGTCGCCCACCAGCTTCACCCAGCCGTCCCCGGCACGGGCCTCCTGCCGGACGTACTCGACCAGCTGGTCCGGCTCGATCTCGTGGGCGAAGTTGCGGATGTAGCGCTTGGGTCGGGCGATGTGGCGACCGGCCCGGATGAGTCGGGGCAGGTCCACGCGCCCGTTGACCCACGAGGTGTCCACCGGCGAACCGGCATCGCGCAGCAGCAGCGCCCCGGCCTCCCGGTCGGTGACCGCGTGCTCCTCGGCCCGCTCCTTCGGCACTCCCCCGTCGGCCTCCAGACCGACGTGACAGTGGGCGTCCACCAGACCGGGCAGGACGAAGCCGCGGAGCTCCTCGGTGGGCAGCGACGACGGGGGCCGCTCGAAGGTGAGGTGGCCGTCGACCACCCACGCCTCGGAGCGGACCTCGTCGGGGCCGCTGATGACCTGCCCGGTGAGGTGGAGGACGGGCTGCTGGGTGGCACTCATGCGTTCACCGTAACCGTGGGACTGTGGCACCGGTCACTCGGTCGCCGGGCCGACCCACACCTGCTGGGCGTTGACGAACTCGCGGATCCCGTGGGGGCCGAGCTCCCGCCCGTAGCCGGAGCGCTTGGTACCACCCGAGGGCAGCCGCGGGTCGGTCTTGACGATGCCGTTGACGCTGACCTGGCCGGCCTCGATCCGCCGGGCCATCTGCACACCCCGCCCGGCCTCGGTCCAGATCGCCGCGCCGAGGCCGAAGGGGGTGTCGTTCGCCAGGCGGAGCGCGGCCTCCGCGTCGTCGACCGCGAGCACGGTGGCCACCGGGCCGAAGGTCTCCTCGGTGCACGCGGTCATGCCCGGCGTGACCTCGGTGAGCAGGGTGACCGGGTAGAACCAGCCATCGCCCTCCGGCATCTCACCACCGAGCACGCACGTGGCCCCGGCCTCCACGGTCTGGACCACCTGACGGTGCAGGTTCTCCCGGAGGTCCTCCCGGGCGATCGGTCCCACCTGGGTGGACTCCTGCGCCGGGTCGCCGACGGTGAGCCCTGCGAGGTGCCCGGTGAGCAGCTCGACGAACTCGTCGTGCACCGACCGCTCCACGATGATCCGCTTGGCCGCGATGCAGGACTGGCCGGCGTTGATGATGCGCGAGGTGGCCGCGACCTGGGCGGCCTCCTCCAGGTCGGCGTCCGCGAGCACGACGAAGGGGTCGGAGCCGCCGAGCTCCAGCACGGCGGGCTTGATCTCGCTGGCCGCGATCGAGGCGACCGCCGCGCCACCGCGATCGGAGCCGGTGAAGGAGACGGCCCGGACCCGGGGGTCGCGGATGGCCTGCTCGGTGAGCTCCGTGGTGGTATGCAGCGCCTGGAAGACACCCGACGGCGCACCGGCCGCGGTGAAGGCCTCCTCGACGGCCGCGGCGCACCCGGGCACGTGGGAGTCGTGCTTCATGACGCAGGTGTTGCCCGCCATGAGGGCCGGGGCCGCGAAGCGCAGCGCCAGCCAGAACGGGGCGTTCCACGGCAGGATGCCCAGTACCGGGCCCAGCGGCAGGTACTGCACCCAGGACTCCGTCGCGTCCGAGGCCAGGTGCTCGTCGGCCAGGTACTCCGCGGCGTGGTCGGCGTAGTGCTCGGCCGCCCAAGCCGCCTTGCCGACCTCACCGCGGGCCTCGGTGATCGGCTTGCCCATCTCCTGCGTCATGAGCGGGGCGAGCTCCTCGGTGTGCTCCCGAAGGTGCGCGGCGACCGCCCGCAACACCTCGGCGCGCTCGGCGAAGGAGCGGTCCCCCCAGGCCGCGAAGGCCTCCTGCGCCCGGTCGACGGTGGCGGTCACCTCCTCGGCTCCGGCGGCGGGCACCTCCCGGATGACGCGACCGGTCGTGGGGTCGACGACGTGCAGCGTGCTCATGCGGCCTCCCTGGTCGGGTGGACGGTGAAGTCCTCGGGCAGGGTGAACAGGGACTCGCAGCCGTCCTGCGTGACGGTCAGCGTGTCGGAGATGCCGACGGTGCGGGTGCCGCCCACGCCCCACAGCCAGGGCAGGACGTGGAAGGTCATGCCCACCTCCAGCGGCCGCTCCTCGCGCTCCATCACCGAGAGGAAGTAGCCCTCGTCCCAGCTGGGCGGGAAGGCGATGCCGATCGAGTAGCCGGCGCGGGTGACGAGCTCGGCGCCGACGTCGTTGGCCAGGGCGGCCTCCCGGACCAGGGTGTCGATCCGCCCCACCGGGACACCTGGACGGATCAGCTCGCGCACCCGGCGCAGGGTGTCCTTCATCGTCTCCTGGGCGCGGTACAGGTCGTCAGGGAGGTCACCGGTGACGGCGGTGCGCATCATCGCGGCGTGGTAGCGGCGGTAGCAGCCGCCCACCTCCAGGAAGACGTGCTCGCCGGGCTGGATGGTGCGCCCCTCCCAGGTGGAGTGACCGATCATCGAGCGTGGGCCGGAGGCGACGAAGGGCATGACGGCCGGGAACTCCCCACCCGCTGCGAACATCGCGTGGCTGATCTCCGCAGCCACGTCGTTCTCGGTCGCGCCCGGGGCGCAGGCCGCGAGCCCGGCAGCCATCCCGGCCTGACCGGCCCTCGCGGCCCGGCGCATCACCTCGACCTCCGCCGGCGACTTCAGGGCGCGACCCTCCTCGACCATGCCGTAGCAGTCCACCAGGTGGTGGTCGAAGGCGTCGTGCAGACGGTCCTGCTGGTAGGCCGGGAAGTAGTAGCTGTTGCGCTCGAAACCGACCCGCGAGTGGTCGGGGCCGAGCTCGTGGAGCAGGTCCACCAGCGTGCGGATCGCGTCCCCGGTGTCCGGGTAGGGGCGGGTCTCCTCCACCCAGGTGCGGTGGACGACGTTGGACTCCTCGAGCTGACGGGTGATCATCACCGGCTCGGAGTCCAGTGGCACGACGAGCGCCTGGAAGAAGGAGTACCCGGTGGTCTGGTAGTCCGTCAGGTACATGAGGTTGTCCGGCGCGCTGATGACCGCCACGTCGAGCTGGCGCTCGACCATCCGCTGCCGCAGCTCGGTCAGCCGGCGCTCGTACTCCTCGGGCGGGAACGTCATGTCCTCACGGCGTCGCATCAGGCACCTCCTGCAGCGGCGGCGACGGCCTGCTCGAACAGGTCGAGCCCCTCGGCCAGGTCATCCTCCTCGATGGTCAGCGGAGGGATGAGCTTGACCACCCGGCCGCCGGTACCGCACGGGCCCACCAGGAGCCCACGCTCGAAGGCCTGCGCCTGGACCTCCTTGGCGAAGGCCCCGTCGCCGGTGTCGAGCGCCTGGATCATGCCGCGACCGCGGACCTCCCAGGAGCGGTCGGCGTGGGCCGCGGCGATCGACTCCAGCCGCTCGCGCATGCGCTGCCCCTTGGTCCGGACCCCCTCGAGGAAGCCGTCCTCGGTGAAGTACCCCAGCGCCACGGCACCGGCGGCGAAGGACAGCCCCTGGCCGCGGAAGGTGCCGGTGTGGGCACCGGGGTCCCAGTGGTCGTCGACCTCGGGCTTGTTGAGGTTCATCGCGATCGGCGTCCCGAAGCCGCCCAGGCCCTTGGCCAGGGTGATGACGTCCGGGTCCAGGCCCATGTCGTCGAAGGAGAAGAAGGATCCGGTGCGCCCGATGCCGGCCTGGATGTCGTCCACGATGAACAGCGCCCCGACCTCGTGGGCGAGCTCCTGGACGCGGCGCAGCCACTCGGCGCTGGCCACGTTCACCCCGCCCTCGGCCTGGATGGTCTCCACGAGGAAGGCCGCCGGCGGGGTGAGGCCGCTGGAGGCGTCCTCCAGCGCCGCCCGGTAGCCCTCCAGCGCCGTGTCGCCGCCGGGGGCGGTCTCGAAGGGCAGCCGCACCACGTCGGTCAGCGGCACACCGGCCCACTTGCGGAAGGCGTCGTTGGCCGTGGCCGCCAGGGAGCCGAGGGTCATGCCGTGGAACCCGTGGCTGAAGGCCACCACCTCGCGCCGACCGGTGGCGGTGCGGGCGAGCTTGAGGGCCGCCTCGACCGCGTTGGAGCCGGTCGGCCCCATGAACTGCATCCGGTGGTCCATGCCCCGGGGCGCGAGGACGACCTCGTGGAAGCGCTCGATGAACTCGCGCTTGGTGGTGGTGTAGGTGTCCAGGCCGTGCGCGATGCCGTCGGCCTGGATGAACTCGATGAGCCGTTCCTTCATCCGCGGGTTGTTGTGGCCGAAGTTGAGCACCCCGGCCCCCGCGAAGAAGTCGATGTAGCTGGTGCCGTCCTCGGCGACCTGGCGCGCGTTGGAGGCGGATGCGAAGACCGTCGGGTAGGCCCGGCAGTACCCGCGGATGGTGGACTCGTGGTTCTCGAAGACCGTCATGTCCATGACAGGTCCCTCGCAATCTCTCGACGGGCGGAATGCCATGCCGAGGTCCCGCGGGGCGTTGACTGGGTGCCAGCGCTGTGACCCCGGACACAGACTCTCCCTCCCCCCTCGGAGCCCCGTCAACCCCCTCGTGGAACCGGGCCCCACCCGGCGGCCCGTCTCGCGAACGGGGCGCGCCACGGATCACTCCGTGACGCGCCCCGTCAGGCGGTCGTCGCTGAACCGGCCACGCTCGCCGCGAGCCGTCAGGCACGTGTCAGCCCTTGTCGCCGCCGCCGTGGCCGCCTCCGAGGAACTTCTCGAAGCCCTTGGGCAGCTGCAGGTCGCCCAGCCCCTCGTCCTTCGAGGAGGCCCCCGGGTGACCGCCCTTGCCGGGGTGGCCGCCCTGGCCGCCGGAACCGGTCGTGCCGCCGAGGCCACCGTGACCCCCGCCGTGACCGCCCACCAGTGCGTCCAGACCGCCGAAGGCCGACTTCTTCTCCGGCTGCGCGGACTCCTCGGCGCCGCCGCCGAACATCTCCTCCAAGCGCCGCTGCTGCGCCTCCTCGGCCTTCTGCTTGGCGGCCGCCTCCTGCTGGGCGCGCTTGGCCGGGTTGCCGGACTTGGCCTTGGAACGCTGGTTCTTCCCCTTCTTGCCCTTGGAACCGCCACCACCGGGGGCACCCATGCCGGGCATCCCGGCCATGCCGGGCGGCATCCCCCCGGGCATCCCCGGCATGCCGCCGCCCTTCTTCATCTGCTTCATCGCCTTCTGGGCCTGGCCGAAGCGCTCCAGCAGCTGGTTCACCTCGGAGACCGTGACGCCCGAGCCCTTCGCGATGCGCGCGCGGCGGGAGCCGTTGATCTGCTTGGGGTGGGTGCGCTCGAAGGGCGTCATCGACTGGATGATCGCCTCGACGCGGTCGAACTCGCGCTCGTCGAAGGCCTCGATCTGGGCACGCATCTGGCCCGTGCCCGGCATCATGCCGAGCAGCTGCTTGATGTTGCCCATCTTCTTGACCATCGAGAACATCTCGAGGAAGTCGTGGAAGGTGAACTCCTCCTCCGACATGAACTTCCGCGACATGTCCGCGGCCTGCGAGCGGTCGAACGCGCGCTCGGCCTGCTCGATGAGGGTGAGGACGTCACCCATGTCGAGGATGCGGCTGGCCATGCGGTCGGGGTGGAAGACCTCGAAGTCCTTGGTCTGCTCACCGGTGGAGGCGAACATGACCGGCTTGCCGGTGACCGAGGCGACCGACAGGGCCGCACCTCCGCGGGCGTCGCCGTCGAGCTTGGAGAGCACCACGCCGGTGAAGTCGACGCCCTCGTCGAAGGCCATGGCGGTGTCGATGGCGGCCTGTCCGATCATCGCGTCGATGACGAACAGCACCTCCTCGGGGTTCACGGCGGCGCGGATGTCGGCGGCCTGCTGCATCAGGTCCTCGTCCACCGCCAGACGACCGGCGGTGTCGATGACGACCACGTCGTGCTGGCGGGACTGACCGTGGGCGACGCCTCGGCGGGCGACCTCGACCGGGTCGCCGAAGGAGCGCGTTCCCTCACCGGTCTCCAGCGCGGCGTCGTGGCCGTAGACGTTGCCCTGCTCCGGGGCGAACACCGGCACCCCGGCGCGCTCACCGACGATCTCCAGCTGGCTGACGGCGTTCGGGCGCTGCAGGTCGCAGGCCACCAGCAGCGGGGTGTGCCCCTGGTCCTTGAGCCACTTGCCGAGCTTCCCGGCCAGGGTGGTCTTACCGGAACCCTGCAGACCGGCGAGCATGATCACCGTCGGTGGGCGCTTGGCGAAGCGGATGGTGCGCGTCTCGCCGCCCAGGATGTCGACGAGCTCCTCGTTGACGATCTTGACGACCTGCTGCGCCGGGTTCAGGGCCTGGGAGACCTCCGCACCCGTGGCCCGCTCCCGGACCACCTTGGTGAACTGCTTGACCACCGGCAGGGCCACGTCGGCGTCGAGGAGGGCCAACCGGATGTCGCGGACGGTCGCGTTGACGTCGGACTCGGTCAGCTTGCCCTTGCGCTTCAGGTTGCCGAAGGTGTGGGTCAGGCGATCGGAGAGGCTGTTGAACACCCGGCAGATTCTACGTGCTGCCCGGCGCCGTCCTCGTGGTGCACGCCGACGCGGGTGTGGACGACCACCGGTTCTGGGGCACGATGTTCCGCATGGCCACTCCCCACATCAGCGCAGGACCCGACGACTTCGCCCCCGCCGTGCTCATGCCCGGCGACCCCCGTCGCGCCGAGAGGATCGCCAGCGGCCTCATGGACGACGCGCGCCTGGTGACCGACGTGCGCGGCATGCTCGGCTTCACCGGCACCGTGGAGGTGGACGGGGTCCGGCACCCGCTGTCGGTGATGGGCTCCGGCATGGGCCAGCCCTCGGCGACGATCTACGCGACCGAGCTGTTCCGTGGGTACGGGGTGCAGCGGATCATCCGCGTGGGCACCTGCGGCGGCATCGCCGAGGGGGTGGCCGTGGGTGACGTGATCATCGGCACCGGGGCGCACACCGACTCGGCGATGAACCAGCACCGCGTGCCGGGGATCAACTTCTCGGCGGTGGCCGACCTGCAGCTCGCGTGTGCCGCGTGGGGTGCGCGGGACCGGGTGGCCGAGGGCACGGTGCACGCCGGGCCGATCGTGAGCAAGGACCACTTCTACTGGGCCGTGCCGGGCATGGTCGACGGGCTGCGGGCCCACGGGACGCTCGGGGTCGAGATGGAGGCCGCGGCGCTGTACGGCGTGGCGCAGGAGTTCGGACGGCAGGCGCTGGCCGTGCTCACCGTGAGTGACCACCTCATCGACGGGTCGGCGGACATGAGCGCGCAGGAGCGCGAGACGCGGTTCCAGGGGGCGCTCACCCTGGCGCTGGCGGCCGCGACCAGCTGAGGCCCGGGGCGGGGAGGCGAGGCGGGGGGCCTCCGAGGGCCCCCTGACCACCCCGCCATCCGCAGATGTGTGCGGGCAGGCCCCGGTGCAGGTGGGCTTCTGCAGCTACGGCAGCTGGGGCCCGTACGCCGACACACCCGAGGGTGAGTGCCGCACCGGTGCGGAAGCGGTGCCGGAGCCGGTGCGGCGCGGGGCCCGTCAGTCGAGCAGGGCGTCCACGAAGTCGGTCGCCACGAACGGCGCGAGGTCGTCGGCGCCCTCGCCCAGGCCCACCAGCTTCACCGGCACGCCGAGGGCCCGCTGCACCGCGACCACGATGCCGCCGCGCGCCGTCCCGTCCATCTTGGTGAGCACGATGCCGGTGACGTCCACCGCCTGGGCGAAGACCTCGGCCTGCTTCATGCCGTTCTGACCGGTGGTCGCGTCCAGCACCAGCAGCACCTCGTCGATGCGGCTGCGCTTCTCCACCACCCGCTTCACCTTGGCCAGCTCGTCCATCAGCCCGGCCTTGTTGTGCAGGCGCCCGGCGGTGTCCAGCAGCACCACGTCCGCCTCGGACTCCACGCCCTCGGCCACCGCGTCGAAGGCCACGGAGGCGGGATCGGCCCCCTCCTTCTCGCTGCGCACCGTGCGGACGCCCACACGCTCACCCCAGGTCTGAAGCTGGTCGGCCGCTGCGGCACGGAAGGTGTCCGCCGCGCCCAGCACGACGTCCTTGTCCTCGGCCACCAGCACGCGCGCCAGCTTGCCCACGGTGGTGGTCTTGCCGGTGCCGTTCACGCCGACCACCAGCACCACCGACGGCCGCCCGTCCTGCCGGGTGGCCGCGATGCCGCGCTCCATCGTCGGGTCCACCAGCCGCACCAGCTCCTCGCGCAGCCAGCCACGCACCACGTCGGGGTCGGTGGTGTTCTCCACCCGCACCCGGGTACGCAGGTTGTCCACCAGCTCGGTGGTGGCCTCCACGCCGAGGTCGACGGCCAGCAGCGTGTCCTCGACCCCCTCCCAGGACTCCTCGTCCAGGTCGCCGGAGGACAGCAGCTTCAGCAGCGCCTTGCCGACGGCGTTGTTGGACCGCGAGAGCCGGGAACGCAGGCGGTGCAGACGCCCCTGCGCCTCGTCGGGCACCTCGACGGCAGGCTCGCGGGTGGCCTCCCCTGGCTCGACCGGCCGGGTCGTCGCGTCCGTGTCGCGCGCGACGTCGGCCCCGCGCTCCCGCGCGACGCCGGTGTCCTCCGTCACCGCGTCGTCCCCGGCCCCGACCAGCTCGGGCGGCAGGGTCGAGCGCTCCTTGAGGTGGGTGGGCCCCTCCCCGGTCGACTTCTCGGCGACCCCGGGGCCGCTCGTCGCCACGTCCGGACCGTCCGTCCGGCGGTTGGTGTCGATGATCGAGCCCTTGGCCCGCTCCCCGTAGGTGGAACGCTTGGCCGGGGTGTGCTCGATCGGCGGGCGCGTGGTGGTCCGCGGCTGCTCCTCGACCGGCTCCCGCTCGGTCGTGGTGGCGCCGCCCCCGCCGGCCTTGGCACGCAGCCAGGCCCAGGTACCGCCACCGAGGAGCCCGACGGTCAGCCCGCCGGCGATGAGCTGTTCGTAGAGTTCGTCGAGGAAGAAAGGCACGTCGGCAGTGTGCCACGCAGCCTCAGGCCCGGGGCAGGTCCACGTCCTTGAGTCGCTGGCTGACCACCTGGCTGATGCCGTCGCCCTTCATCGAGACGCCGTAGAGCGCGTCGGCGACCTCCATCGTCCGCTTCTGGTGGGTGATGACGATGAGCTGGCTGGAGTCCCGCAGCTCCTCGAAGAGCTGGATGAGGCGGCCCAGGTTGGTGTCGTCCAGCGCGGCCTCGACCTCGTCCATGATGTAGAAGGGCGAGGGCCGGGCCTTGAAGATGCTCACCAGCAGCGCCACGGCCGTCAGCGACCGCTCGCCGCCGGAGAGCAGCGACAGCCGCTTGACCTTCTTGCCCGGCGGTCGGGCCTGCACCTCGATGCCGGTGGTGAGCATGTCCTCGGGATCGGTGAGCTCGAGGCGCCCCTCACCGCCGGGGAAGAGCCGCGAGAAGACGCCCTCGAACTCCCGGGCGGTGTCCTCGTAGGCCTCGACGAAGGCCGTGCGCACCCGCTCGTCCACCTCGGCCACCAGGTCCAGCAGCGCCTGCTTGGAGGCCACCAGGTCGTCGAGCTGGCCGGCGAGGAACTGGTGGCGCTCCTCCAGCGCGGCGTACTCCTCCAGGGCCAGCGGGTTCACCTTGCCCAAGGCCTTGAGGTCGCGCTCGGCCCGGCGCAGGCGCTTGGCCTGCTCGTCGCGGACGAACGGCACGGTGGCCGGCTCGTCGTTCTCGTCGACGGACGGCTCCCCCTCGTCATCCAGCACCGGCACCGGCTGCTCCGGCCCGTACTCGGCCACCAGCACGTCCGCCTCCAGCCCGAGCTCGTCCGTGGCGCGCTGCTGCAGGGCCTCGACGCGCAGCCGCATCTCGGCCCGTGCGACCTCGTCGCGGTGCACCGCGTCGGTCAGCTCGCGCACGTGCTCGGTCAGCTCGGCGATGCGGGTGCGCCGGGCCGCCAGCTCGCTGCGGGCCTCCGTGCGGCGGGCCTCCACGCCCTGTCGCCCGGCCTCCGCCTTCTCCTGGGCGGCCTCCAGCTGCTCCACCAGGGCCGTCGCGCGCTCGGCGATCCCTCGGGCGTGCTCGGCGGCCCGGCGGCGTCGGGCCGCCCGGCGCGCGGCGTCCTGCCGGGCCAGCACCTCGTTGCGGGCCTGGGCGGCCAGGGCGTCCCCTCGCCCCGAGACCGCCTTGAGCCGCTCCGCCGCCGTGCGTGCCGCCAGCCGTGCCTCGGTCTCCGCCGCACGCGCCCGGGCCGCCTCGGTGGCCAGGCGGTCGCGCTCGGTGGTGTCGGTGGCGTCCTGCGGTGCCTCGGCGGCCTCCGTCCGGGCCGCCTCCAGCCGGGCCTCCAGCTCGGCCAGGTCCTGCTGGTCCGCCTCGGCCTCCGCCGTGCGCGCCTGCAGCCGCTGGGTGGCGGTCTCCACGGTCTTGTGCGCCGCCCGCTCGGTCTGCGCGGCCTCGGCGAGGTCGTCGGCGACCGCCGCCATGCGGGCGTCGGACTCGTGCAGTGCGGCCAGCGCCTCCTCCGCCGCGGGACGGGCCGCGTCCAGGCGCTCGCTCGCGGCATCACGAGCCGCCTCGACCCGGACGACGGCCCCACGGGCCTCCTCGAGTTCGGCCCGGGCGCGCTCGTGGTCGGCGGCGAGCTCGACGGTGGACGGCCCGGTGGCCGACCCACCGGTGACCCGGTGGCGGGTCCACAGCTCACCGGTCGTCGTGGCCACCGCCACGGCCGCGGAGTCGGCCTCCAGCACCTGTCGGGCCGTCTCCGCATCGGCGGCGAGGGCGACACCCGCGAGCGCCTCGGCGACCGGCTCGACCAGCGAGGTGGAGACCCCCACCACGGTCGTGGCCCACACCGCCTCCCCCGGCAGGGAGGCGTTCGGAGCGCGATCGGCCAGCGACACGAGCTCGTCGGCGGGGGCGCCCCCGGAGAGCAGCAGCGTCGCCTGACCTGCCTCCTGCTCGTCCAGGTGCGTGAGTGCTGCCCGTGCCTCGGCGCGCCCGGCGACGACCAGCGCCCCGGCCACCGGCCCGAGCGCCACCGCGAGCGCGGCCTCGTGGCCCTCGGTGACCTGCAGCTGGTCGGTGAGCTCCCCAAGCACCCCGGCCGGCGCGTCCTCGTCCAGCAGCGTGGCCGAACCGTCCCGCCGCTGCAGGGCCACCGCGAGCCCCTCCACGCGGGCGGTCAGGCGCTGGACGGCCTGCTGGGCGGTGTTCAGGCCGTTGCGGGCGTCCTCCAGCTCGGCCCGGGCCGCCTCGACCTTCTCCTGGGCGGCCTCGTAAGCGGCGTCGAGCCCGGCCTCCCCCGACTCGGCGTCCTCCATGCCGCCCTCGAGCTCCTCGCGCCGGGCCAAGGCCTCCTCGGCGGCGCGTCGTCCGGCCTCGATGTCGGACCGCAGGCGCTCGATCTCGGCCTCTGCCGAGGCCACCCGGGAACGCCGGACCTCCACCTGGCCGCCGAGCGTGGCCAGCCCCTCGCGGCGGTCCGCGGCGGCCCGGGCGAGGCGCTCCAGCCGCTGCGCCTCGGCGGTGTGGGCCGCCTCCGCCTCCTCCTTGGCCGCGATGGCGCGCTCCAGCTCGGCCTCGGCGGCCTCGATGCGCTCGGCCTCGTCGGCCTCCTGCTGCCGCAGCTCGGCCGCCTGGGCCTCCAGCTGCTCCGGGTCGCGGCCGGAGCGCGAGCGCTGCTCGGACTCCGCGGCGTCCCGGTCGGCGAGCTGGGCGCGCTCGGTGGCCAGCCGGCCGGCGGCGCGCGTGCGCTCGACGAGGGTCCCGGCCTCGAACCACGCGTTGCGGAAGGCGTCGTGGCGCTGGTCGGCCTCGGCCACGGCGCGCTCGAGCTCGTCGACACCCCCGGAGGCCGCCGCCAGGGCCCGTTCGGCCTCCTCCCGGCGGGCCAGGGCGGCCTTCTCGTCGGCGAGGTCGGTCTCCAGCGCCGACTGCTGCTGCACCAGGTCGTCGGCCAGCAAACGGGCCCGGGCGTCGCGCACCGTCACGTGGATGACCGCCGCCCGCCGAGCCGTCGCCGCCTGCCGCCCCAGCGGGCCGAGCTGGCGCCGGATCTCGGCGGTCAGGTCCCGCACGCGGGCGAGGTCGCTCTCCATGGCGTCCAGCTTGCGCAGCGCCTTCTCCTTGCGCCGGCGGTGCTTCAGGACGCCCGCGGCCTCCTCGATGAAGCCGCGGCGTTCCTCGGGGGTCGCGCGCAGGACCGCGTCGAGCTGCCCCTGCCCGACGATCACGTGCATCTCCCGCCCGATGCCGGAGTCGCTGAGCAGCTCCTGGACGTCCAGCAGCCGGCAGGGCGAGCCGTTGATCGCGTACTCCGAGCCGCCGGTGCGGAACATCGTCCGGCTGATGGTCACCTCGGTGTAGTCGATCGGCAGCGCACCGTCGCTGTTGTCGATCGTCATGGCGACCTCGGCGCGACCGAGCGGGGCGCGCCCGGAGGTGCCGGCGAAGATGACGTCCTCCATCTTGCCGCCCCGCAGCGACTTGGCCCCCTGCTCCCCCATCACCCAGGCGAGGGCGTCGACCACGTTGGACTTGCCGGAGCCGTTCGGTCCGACGATGCAGGTGATGCCCGGCTCGAGCTCCATCCGCGTGGACGAGGCGAACGACTTGAACCCCTTGAGGGTCAACGACGTCACGTACACGGGCGGGGCTTCCTCACTGGTGGCGGGCGGGGTGGCGCGGCGGGGCCGGCGACCGCGTCATCCTACGGAACCGTGCGGTACCCGACCGAGCGCGCCGCGTCCTCCCGGTCCGTGGACCGACGGGCGCCCGCCTCAGGCGAGGACCCCGCCGACGCACCAGAGCACGAGCGCCGTGCAGAAGGCGGCCAGTCCGAGGGTGGTCTCCATGACCGTCCAGGTGCGCAGCGTGGTCCGGATGTCCATCTCAAAGAAGCGGCCCACGAGCCAGAAGCCGGAGTCGTTCACGTGCGAGAGCACCGTGGCCCCGGCGGCGATGGCGATGACCAGCGCCACGAGCTGCGTCTCCGCCAGACCGGCGCCGGTGACGAGGATGATCGAGCAGATGGGGGGGCCAGCGCGTCGTCCAGCAGCTTCTGCAGCCCGTCGCGTCCACCGCCGACGCGGATGAGCAGGATGGCCGCCAGCAGGGTGATGAGCAGCGCGATGGGCGTGTCACCGAGCAGGGTCAGCACGGCCACGAGCCCGCTGTCCTCCTGCAGCGTCCCCGCCGACACCAGCGTGCCGGTGACGGTCTTGCCGGCGATGAGCACCATCGGCAGCAGGAGCAGACCCAGCACGGTGCCGAACGCCGGCATGTGGCGCTCGTCCGCACCGGCGGCGCACTCGGCCTCGGTGAGCCCGTCCCGGTCGTGCTCCTGTCCGAGCAGCAGCAGGACGCCGGAGCCGTGGGCAGGGGTGACGGGATCCATCCGGACAGTGTGGGATCAGCGCTCGATGAATCCAGTCACGTCGGGGCGCGGGTCGCCCTCCTGGCGCACCACGCCGTCGACCCTCCCGGGGCGCCCGGCCGTCGAGGGGTGCTCCCGCAGGAGCTGCTCCAGGGCGTCGATCGCCTCGGCACCGCCCTGGGCGAACACCTCCACCCGTCCGTCGGACATGTTGCGGGCGAAACCGACCAGGCCGAGCTCCAGGGCGCGGCTGCGGGTCCACCAGCGGAAGCCCACCCCCTGCACGTGACCCCTGACGAACATCGTCGACCGGCGGGTCGACGGGTCGCTCTCCGCTGCAGCGGGGTTCTCCTCGGGCACGTTCATCGCCCCTCCTCCTCGTCATCGGCGAAGGCCCCAGTCTGCCCCAGCGAGGCGGCGCGGCCCCGCTCGATCCGGGCCAGCAGGGCCCCGAGTCCCGAGCCGGCACGACCCCGGGTCCGCGCCGAGGTCCGCACGCGCAGCTCGCGCGAGGAGGCGATCGGCACCCCGTCCTGCCGCAGCACCTGGACGAGGGCGACGTCCTCCCCGCGGGCCCGGTGCGGGAACCCACCGGCCCCCAGGTAGGCATCGGCCCGCAGCACCAGGTTGGCCCCGTAGGCGTGCCAGTGCCCGTGCGGGTGCAGGCCCTGTCCACCTCCCGGGCGTAGGCGCGGTGGGCCCCCACCACCACGTGCACGCGGTCGACCGCTCCGGTGCCCATCGGGGCCTCCGGTGCGGTGGCCGTCCGGGCCGCGTCGAGCCCCGCGGACAGCGCAGCCGGGAGGAGCCCGGCCTCGTCCCGGGCGGGGATGCCGACGACGACGCGGGTCACGTGGTCACCCCCATCGGCACCACAGGGTCCGGGGCGGTCCTTCCCGTGGTGCGCACCGGGCACGGGCGCAGGAAGAGCATGCAGCCATGCTCACCGGAGGCGAGGTCCGCCGCATCCGCACGGACGGTGCCCGCCTCAGGGCAGGACGGACACCTTCTGCCAGATGCGGGCCGAGAGGTCGCTCGTGAGGGACTCGACGTCCGAGACCGTGTCCAGCACCACGTCGTCCCCGGAGGCCTCGGCGCACAGCGCGGCGGTCTTGCCCACCAGGCTGAGCAGCTCGATGCAGTACTCCAGGTAGCGGGCCATCTCGTCCCGGTCCATCGGGTCGCGCACCGAGGCCTCGGTGGGCACGTAGTCCGGGCGCAGGTGCTCGGGGTCCTTGGTCACCTGGTGCATGTCGATGACGTGGGCGGTGGACCTCAGCCGGTGCAGCAGCCCGAGCATCCGGGCCCGCTCCCGCCGGGCCGGCACCATCATGAGGAACCAGATGGCCACGGCGGAGAAGACCAGGTCGTTCACCCCGCTCTCCACCAGGGCGAGCAGGTCCTCCGGCTCACCGATGCCGTCGGCGCGCAGGTCGTTGGCCACCATGCCGAGCACCACCAGCGTCGCCAGACCCAGGGCCACGGCCAGCAGCACCGTGAGCGCCCGCATCCATCGCAGACGCAGCCGGCTGGAGTCCGAGGCGTCCTCCACCTCGTCGGACAGGGCGCGCAGGTGACGGGCGACGCGGACCAGGCTCCGGTCAGGGAAGCGGGCCTCGATGCGGCGGGTCAGGCGGTCGAGCGACCACTGGACGGCGTCGGCCTCCAGCCGATCGGGGACCCAGGGGCGGCTGTCGTTCACCGGGTGACTCCCCTCGGGGCGTGGCGGGGTCGGGTCTGGCAGGTCGGGCACCAGTGGGAGCTGCGGTTGTCGAACGGTGAGCGCACCACGGTCGTCCCGCACCGGGGGCACGGGTGCCCCTGCTGCCCGTAGACCGCGAGCCGACGACTGAAGTAGCCGCTCGCACCGTTGACGTTCACGTAGAGCGCGTCGAAGCTCGTGCCGCCCTGCTCCAGCGCCTCGGCCATGACGTCCTGCAGGTTCTCCAGCAGGCGGCGGGCGCGGGGGCCCGTCAGCTCGGTGCCGGAGCGCTCCCCGTGGACGCCGGTGCGCCACAAGGCCTCGTCGGCGTAGATGTTGCCCACCCCGCTGACGACCCCCTGGTCGAGGACGGCCCGCTTCACCGGCCCGCGGCGGGCACGCAGGCGGCCCGCCACCCACTCGGGGTCGAAGGCGCTCTCGAACGCGTCGGGCGCGATGTGCGGCATCGTCGCCGGGACCCCACCGGGGTGGTCACCACCGTGCGGGTCCTCGACGAGCGGCTCCACCACCCAGCCACCGAAGGTGCGCTGGTCGGCGAACCGCAGCGTCGGGCCCTCGTCGGTGAAGTCCAGCCGGGCGTGCTCGTGGCGCACCGGCGGGTCGGTGGGCGGGAGCACCAGCATCTGCCCACTCATGCCCAGGTGGGTCACGAGGGCCGCACCGTCGTCCAGCGTCAGCCAGAGGAACTTGCCCCGGCGCTGCGCGGAGGTCGGCGTGCGACCGGCCAGTCGCGCAGCCAGCGCCTGGGCCCCACCGGCGTGCCGGCGTGCCACGCGCTCACCGCGGACGTCGGCCACCGCGATGCGGCGACCCACCACGTGCTCGGCCAGTCCGGCGCGGACGACCTCGACCTCGGGGAGCTCGGGCACGTCAGCCCTGCGCCCCGGCGTCCCGGTCGGCGGTGGCCCCGGCGTCCGCGTCCTCGCTGTGTTCCGTCAGGTGCAGCCAGGCGGCCTCGGCCGCCATCATCTCGGCCGCCTTCTTGGTGGGGCCGGAACCGCTCCCGACGGGCACCCCGCCGAGCACGGCGGTGGCCTCGAACACCTTCGCGTGGTCGGGCCCGGAATCCGCGATGCGGTACTCCGGCAGCCCCACCCCGCGGGCGGAGCCGAGCTCCTGCAAGCTCGTCTTCCAGTCCAGCGCAGCGCCCATCGTCTGCGAGCGCTCCATCCGCTCGTCGAGCAGGTGGTGCACCAGCGTGGTCGCGGCGTCCGTCCCGGCAGCCAGGAAGACCGCCCCGATGACGGCCTCCACGCCGTCGGCGAGGATCGAGTTCTTGGCGCGGCCGCCGGAGTTCTCCTCCCCGCGCCCGAGGCGGAAGTAGGCCCCCAGGTCCAGCCGGCCGGCCTCCCCGCCGAGGGCGTGGGCACTCACGACGGCGCTGCGCAGCTTGGCGAGCTGGCCCTCCGGGAGCTCGGGGTTGGTGCGGTAGAGGTGGTCGGTCACGACCAGTCCCAGCACCGAGTCGCCGAGGAACTCCAGGCGCTCGTTGTGCGGGGCCCCGTCGTTCTCGTAGCTGAACGAGCGGTGCGTGACGGCGCGCAGCAGGAGCTCGGGGTCGACGGGGGCGCCGACGATCTCCTGCAGGCGCTCCGCCAGCTCGGACACCGGGCGGGCGGCGGAGCTCACTGGTCGTCGGAGCGGGTCAGGTCGGCCAGGGCGGCCCACCGGGGATCGATCTCCTCGTGGGCGTGGTCCGGGTCGTCCTCGAGGAGGGCGCCGCAGCGGTCGCACAGCCCGGGGCAGTCCGGCGAGCAGACCGGCTGGAAGGGGAAGGTCGGCACGATCGCGTCACGCACCGCCGGGTCCAGGTCGAGCAGGTCGCCGTCGAGCTCCCGCACGTCCTCCTGGGTCTCGGGGTCGACCTCCTCCCCCTCCTCGCCACGGCCCCCCGGCCAGACGTAGAGCACCTGGAAGTCGGTGTCGACCTCCTCGGTGAGCTCTGTCAGGCAGCGCACGCAGCTGCCGGTCGCGGTGGCGGTCACGGTCCCGGAGGCCAGGACGCCGTCCACCAGCGCCTCCAACCTCAGATCCAGCCCCAGCGGCGAGCCGGCCGCCACGGTCATCACGTCGGTGCCGATCCCCTCCGGGGCGGGCACCTCGAAGGTCCCGGACTCGGTGGTGCCCGCACGGCGTCCGAAGCTGCGCAGGTCAAGGGCCAGGGGGTGCCGCCGGTCGAGCTCGATCATGGTGCACATGGTCCCACAGGCCACCGACGGCGAAGGCTGCCCGGGGACGCGTCCTCTCCCGTCAGGTGCGGGGGAAGACCTGCTCCAGCGCCTCGCGGACCGGGCCCGGCACCAGACCGCTCACGTCACCCCCGCCGGCGGCGATCTGGCGCACGAGGGTGGAGGAGATGTGCCCCACCGACCCGCTGGCGGGCAGGAAGAGGGTCTCGATGCCGGACAGCTCGCGGTTCATCATCGCCATCGGCTGCTCGTAGGCGTAATCGGTCTCGCTGCGGATGCCCTTGACGACCACGTCGGCCCCCACCTCGCGGGCCACGTCCACCAGCAGCCCCGTGTGCGCGGAGGCCTCCACGCCGGGCAGGTTCTCCACGCTCCGGCGGATGACCTCCACCCGCTGCTGCGCCGGCAGGGTGCCGGCCTTCTCCGGGTTGTGCACCACGGCCACCACCACGCGGTCGAAGAGCTCGGCCGCACGACGCACCACGTCGAGGTGGCCGTCGGTCAGGGGGTCGTAGGAGCCGGGAAGCAGTGCGGTGGTCACGGCGTCATGGTGTCATCCGGCTGCTCCGGCTCGGCGAACCAGAGGGTGGTCTCGCCGTGGTCACGGCGGCGGAAGCGTTCCAGCCCGGACGGCCAGGTGGGCTCGGGGCTCCGGGAGGAGCGCTCGACCACGACGACCGCCGCCGGCGCCAGCCAGTCCCCGTCGACCAGTGCCGCCAGCACCTCGGCCAGCCGGTCCTCGGTCAGCGGGTAGGGAGGGTCCAGCAGGGCGAGAACGACCCGTCCCCCGTCGGGCAGGTCCTCCCCCGACCCGACGAGCGGCCCGCGGCCGGCACGGAGGAAGTCCAGGACCGCGCGACGGTGCACCTCCACGGCCCCGCCGAGGTCGAGGGCCCGCACGTTCTGCTGGGCCACCCGCGCCGCGGAGGCGGCCGAGTCGACGCAGTCCGCGCGGCGGGCGCCCCGGCTCACGGCCTCCAGACCCAGCGCACCGGAGCCGGCGAAGAGGTCCAGCACCCAAGCCTCCCGGAGCACGCCCTCGTGCTCCAGCGCCGCGAACAGGGCCTCGCGCACCCGGTCGCTGGTCGGGCGCGTGTCCTCCCCGCGCGGCGCCTCGATGCGGCGCCCCCCGCGGGTGCCGGCGATGATCCGCATCAGCCGCGCTCCAGCCAGGCAGCGCTCTCATCCCGCGCCTCGACGGCCCGGGCGAGCGGCGCCCACCCCGTCAGCCCGGGGTCTCGGGCCACGTACTCCCGGGCGGCCTCGCGGGCGGCGTCGATGAGCTCGGTGTCCTGCAGCACGCGGACGAACTCCAGCCCGGACCGGCCGCTCTGGGCCGCACCCAGCACATCCCCCTCGCGGCGCAGCTCCAGGTCGGCCCGCGCGAGCTCGAAGCCGTCGGTGGTCGCGGCCACCCGCTCCAGGCGCTCCCGCGTCGTCCCCTCGGAGACGTGCGAGACGAGCAGGCACAGACCCGGGTGCCCACCGCGCCCGATGCGGCCGCGCAGCTGGTGCAGCTGGGCGATGCCGAAGCGGTCGGCGTCCACCACGACCATCATCGTCGCGTTGGGGACGTCGACCCCGACCTCCACCACGGTCGTGGCCACCAGCACGTCCACCGAGCCGGCCACGAAGTCGGCCATCACGGCGTCCTTCTCCTCGGCGGGCATGCGTCCGTGCACCATCGCCACCCGCACCCCGTGGGGTTCCAGGTGCTGTCGCGCGACCCCCAGCAGGTCCTCCACGCCCACCGCCGGCGGCCGTGGCTCCTCGGCCCTTTCGTCCTCGCCCTCGGCCTGTCGCTCGGCCGGGGCGGCGTCCGCTGCGTCCTGCTCATCCTCCGCACCGGCCCCCTCGGCCTCGGCGGCGTCGATCCGGGAGGCCACGACGAACGCCTGGTGCCCAGCGGCGACCTCCTCGGCGATCCGCTCCCAGGTGCGCTCCACCCACTGGCGGTTGCCCGCCGGGACGAGGTGCGTGGTCACCGGCTGGCGTCCGCCGGGCAGCTCGTCGAGGACCGAGACGTCCATGTCGCCGAACACGGTCATGGCCACCGTGCGCGGGATGGGGGTGGCGGTCATCACCAGCAGGTGCGGGGGCGGGTCGGCCTTCGCCCGCAGCGCGTCCCGCTGCTCGACCCCGAAGCGGTGCTGCTCGTCGACCACCACGAGCGCGAGGTCGGCGAAGGAGACCGAGTCCTGCAGCAGGGCGTGCGTGCCCACCAGCAGGTCCACCTCCCCGGCCACCGTGTCCAGCAGCACCTTCTTCCGCTGGGTCGCCGTCATCGAGCCGGTGAGCAGCCGCACCTCGACGCCGCCACCCAGCCGGCCGGCCGTCGCCAGGTCCCCGAGCATCCGCACGAGCCCCCGATGGTGCTGGGTGGCGAGGATCTCGGTGGGTGCCAGCAGCGCCGCCTGCCCCCCGGAGTCCACGGCCTGCAGCATCGCCCGCAGCGCGACCATCGTCTTGCCGGAGCCGACGTCGCCCTGCAGCAGCCGGTGCATCGGGTGGGTGCGCTCCAGCTCGGCGGCGATCTCCCGGCCGACCCGCTCCTGCGCCCCGGTCAGCGGAAAGGGCAGAGCGGCGTCGAAGCGGGCCGCCGCACCGTCCTCGCGGCGCGGCCTCGGCGTGGCCGGGTCGGCCTCGTGCCGGGCCCGCAGGCGTGCGAGCACCACCTGCAGCTCGAACGCCTCGGCGAAGCGCAGCCGCTGCCGCGCACGGGTGACGTCACCCCAGTCGCGGGGCCGGTGGAGCGTGCGCCAGGCCCCGAGGGCCGACATGTCCAGCAGCTCCTCCCCCACCCCCGGGGGCACGACGTCGGGCGCCTCGTCCAGGGCGTGCAGCGCGAGCGCCGCGGCCTGGTTGACCTGCAGGGAGGTCATGGCCTTGACCTCCCGGTAGAGCGGGACCAGCCCCTCCCCGGGCACCGCCCCCTCCCCGGCCTGCTCGCCGCCGCTCTCGAGCACGACGTAGTCCGGGTGGGTCATCTGCAGCGTCCGGCGGTACTCCCCGACCGTGCCGATGAACATCACGCGGGCACCGGGGACGAGTCGCTGCGAGTGCCCCCAGATGCTGAAGAACACGACCTCCAGCCGACCGCCACGGTCGTCCTCGGCGGTCACCACGAGGCGCTTGCGGCGCGGCTGGTTGCGCATCGGCATCTCCCGCGCGGTGCGGACGGTCCCGACCGCCACGGCGCTCTGCCCGACCGTCAGGTCGGCCATCGCCGCGGGTCGCTCGGGGTCCAGGTACCGGGTCGGCAGGAACTGCGCCAGGTCACCCACCGTGCGCAGCCCCCGGGCCTTCTCCAGCGCCTCGGCCTCCCGCTTGCCGACCACGGCGGGCAGGGACGATTCCCAGGTCACCACGGACGCACCACGCTCCTCACTCCAGCCCCACCAGGACAGGCAGCACCGCGGGCCCGCCCTCGATCACCTGCACCTCCAGGGACCGCCGCCTCAGCCGCAGGCTGGCCTCGACGAGCCTGCCCACGGAGGCGTCGACGCCCTCGCCCAGGACCACAGTGGCCAGTTCCACCCCACGCGTCGGCAGCGCGGCGATGACGGCGGGCAGCGCCTCCTCGACAGTGGCGGCGCGGGTCACCTGCTGGCCCCCGACGACACCGACCAGGTCGCCGCCGGGCAGTGCACGGACCGCACCGTCGTGGGTGGAGGAGGCCGCCCCGACCATGGCCCGCACGGACTTGTCGACGTCGTCGACCGGGTCCCAGACGGCCACGGCCGCCACCGTGCCCTGCAGGGAGCGGGAGTCGACGACCTGCATCCAGATGCCGCGCTGCGCCACGTGGCGGGCCGCCTCCTGCGCCGGCAGCAGCAGCTGGTCGTCGCCGGGCAGGAAGACCACCCGCGTGGCGCCGCAGGCCTCGACCGCCCCCACCAGGTCCCCGATGCCGGTGCGTCGCCCGGGCGAGGACTCGACCACCCGGGCCCCGGCCGCGCGCAGCACGTTGGACAGGCCCTCCCCCGAGGCCGCGGCCAGCAGGGCCACCTCCCGGCGCGCATCGTGCACACCGTCGAGGCTCTCGGTGCGCACGTCGGCGACCTCCCCCAGGCGCCGGCACAGCGCGGTCACCTTCGAGGCCGTCCGGGCGTCCCGGACGTGGACGTGGACGCGCCAGTGCCTGCCCGCGCCGGCCACGACCACCGAGTCGCCCAGATCACCCAGCTTGCGCCGCAGGCGGCGGATGACGCGGTCCGCGCGACGCGCGGCCTGCTCGGGGAGCGTCGTGCTCAGCACGACCTCCAGGGTGGAGTCCGAGTCCGTGGCGGTCGGCTCGCCGACGGCCTCCGGCTCCGGCACCCCGGAGGAGCCGGCACCGTCCCCCGCGGGAGCCGCCCCCTGCGGCTTCGGGGTCGGGAGGTCGGGCAGCTCCGCGCCGGCCTCGGTGAGCCACAGCAGTGCAGGGGCCTCCGGGACGGGCCCCCCGCAGGTGACCACCAGGTGCCGCAGGGTCACCACGTAGCCCGCCGCCCCGGCGTCCACGACGTGGGCGTCCCGCAACGCGGTCAGCTCGTCCGGCGTGCGGGCCAGGGCCACGTGCGCCGCGTCGAAGGCCGCGCGGGCGACCTCCTCCAGCGACGAGCCGGCGTCAGCAGCACGCCGGGCGGCCGACGCGGCGGCCCTCGAGACGCTGAGGATGGTGCCCCCCGCCGGGGAGGCGACCGCCTGCCAGGCCAGCGCGTCGGCCCTGCCGAGGGCGCGCGCCAGCCCGGCCGCGTCCAGACCCCCCGCACGGTCCCCGGCCGCACCCTTGACGACCTCCTGCGCAGCCCCCGCCACGAGCTGCGCGAGGATCACCCCGCTGTTGCCGCGCGCGGCCCAGAGGACGGCCCGCGCCAGGCCGTCGATGCTGCCGTGCACGTCGTCCGCGTCCCAGGCCGGGGCGGTCCGCAGGCCGGTGTCGACGGTGAGGAACATGTTGGTGCCCGTGTCCCCGTCCGCGACCGGGAAGACGTTCACCGCGTCCAGCGCCGGGGCCGCCCGACGCAGACCGCTGCGCACGTTGAGCAGCCACCGACGGGCGTCGGTGGCCGTGAGGATGGATCGATCGCGGTCGGGCACCGGTTCCTCGCCTCGGGTCACGGGGGCGGCCGGGTCCAGGAACCCCGCCTGCGGACCGGGACATGGTCGCACCCGCAGGGTGATTCCTCGCGATTGGCTCACGCTGCGGCCGTCCGCTATGATTCTCCGGTTGCCCGTGACCGACGCATGCATCGGACTCCCCGAGTCCAGTCCTGCGGAACTCCAGGTCGGGGCCCATTCGACCATCGATCACTCAGGAGAGAACCGTGGCTGCCACCTGCGACGTCTGCGGCAAGGGACCGAGCTTCGGTCACAACATCTCGCACTCCAACCGCCGCACCAAGCGCCGTTGGAACCCGAACATCCAGCGCGTGCGTGCCCGCGTCGGCGAGAACCTCGCCACCGTCAAGCGCATCAACGCCTGCACCTCGTGCATGAAGGCCGGCAAGGTCGTCCGCTGACCCCGTCGGGCTGACCGGCCCCGGCCGGAAACGCACGAATGCGCTGAGGGGCGCCCACCACGGGGCGTCCCTCAGCGCATTCGTGCGTCCACCAGCGGCGCCCCTGCGGCACCGGAGCCCACGGGATCGGACCCACGGACCGGGGAACCATCACCCCCGGAAGTGGTCCCACCCGCCCTCGACGGGGCGCCCCTCCAGACTGACGGCCGGCCGGTCATCGGACGCGGCCACGCAGCGCCCGATGCCGCGCCAGCCCGGCGGCAGGTCCGCGCTCGGCGGGAAGGTCGCCAGCAGGCAGTGCTCCTCCCCCGCGGTGAGCACCTCGTGCCGGGCGCGCTCGGCGCCGATCGCCTCCGCGCAGCGCTCGACGTCCGGTGCCAGCGCCCGCCCGTCGAGATCGAGGGCCACCCCGCTGGCCGCGGCGATCCGCGCCCCGTCGCGTGCGAGGCCGTCACTGACGTCCAGCATCGCCGTGACGCCGGCCCGGGCCGCCCGCTCGCCGGCGTCCGGATCCACCCGAGGGGCCCGCTGGTGGGCCAGGCAGTCGGCGGCGGCCGTCCCCTCCTCGGCCTCGAGAACCCCTTCCTGCAGCAGCACCAGGCCGGTGCCGGCGCGGCCCAGGGGGCCGGACACCGCCAGCAGGTCCCCCACCCGGGCACCCGAGCGCAGCACGACCCGCTCGCCCGCCGTCCCGTGGGCGGTGATGCTCACGGTGCGCATCCCGACCGGTGCCGAGGAGAGGTCCCCGCCGGCCACGGTCACCCCGAGCTCCCGCGCCCGGTCACCGATGCCACGAGCCAGCTCCTCCACCCACGTCACGGGGGTGGCCGGGTCGGCCACGAGGGTGAGCAGCAGACTGGTGCAGCGCCCACCCATCGCGGTCACGTCCGCGACGTTCTGGGTGACCGCCTTGGCACCGACCTGCCACCCGCTGGACCACTCGTCCAGCCAGTCGGCCCCCAGCACCATCGTGTCCGTGGTGGCCACCAGGTCACCGGTCCCCCGCAGGACGGCGGCGTCGTCCCCCGGGCCGACCACGAGGCCGGGACCGGCGGTGGGCAGGTGCTGCCAGATGCGCGGCAGCAGCTCGTTCTCGGACACGTCGGCCAGGGTCTGGTGCACGCGGCGACGCTACCCTGTGGGGATGCCCGCCAGCCGCCGCTCCCCCTGCGCCCGCACCGTCCGGAGGCCCGCCCACCGGCGGCTCCGGGCCACCGTGGTCCTGCTCGTCGCGGGCTCCGCCCTGGCCGGCTGCTCCCGCGGGGAGGTCGACGTCACCCCGGCACCGCTGGCCGACGAGGCCGCCTGCCGGGAGGCCGCGGGCAAGTTCCCCGAGTCGGTCGCCGGGGCCGTCGAGCAGCCCGTCCCCGAGGACGCCGCCGACAGCGCCGCGGCCTGGGGGAACCCCGCGATCGTGGCGCGCTGCGGCGCCGCCGACCCCGGGCCCACCACCGACCGGTGCCTCACCGTCCGCGGTGTGGACTGGGTGGTGCAGGACCTGGACGACGGCATCGCCCTGGTGACCTACGGCCGCACCCCGGCCCTCGAGGTCCTCGTGCCCTCCCGCTACCCGCAGTCGGCCGACCTCGTGGCGTCGTTCGCCGATGCTGCGAAGTCGCTGGAGGACAACGGCCGCTCCTGCACCTGATCAGCGCAGGCCGAGCGGACGCTCCAGCGCGAGGGTCAGCAGCTCGTCGATGAGCGCGGGGTACTCGATGCCGGAGGCCGCCCACAGGGCCGGGTACATCGAGTACGGGGTGAAGCCCGGCATCGTGTTGATCTCGTTGATCACCAGGCGACCGTCGGTGGTGTAGAAGAAGTCCACCCGGGCCAGCCCCTCGCAGTCCGCGGCCTCGAAGGCCACGACCGCCAGTCGCCGGATCTCCTCGATCACCTCGGCAGGGGCCTCGGCCGGCGCCGACAGGGTGGTCGACTGCTCGTCGAGGTACTTGGCCTCGAAGTCGTAGAAGCCGTGGCCACCGGAGACGACGATCTCCCCGACGGTGCTGGCGCGCGGTGCATCGGCGCCGTGTCCGTCGAGGACGGCGCACTCGAGCTCACGCCCGTCGATGCCCTCCTCCACGACCACCTTCATGTCGTGCTCCCGGGCGGTCTCGATCGCGGACTCGAGGTCCGCCAGGTCGTCCACCCGGGTGATGCCCATCGAGGACCCGGCGCGGGCCGGCTTCACGAACAGGGGCAGCTGCAGCTCGGAGACCGCATCCAGGGCACCCTGCCGGTCGGCCCGCCACCGGCGATCGGTGACCACCCGGTACGGCCCGACCTCCAGCCCGGCGGACTCGAACACCACCTTCATGTGGTGCTTGTCCATCATCATCGCCGAGGAGGCCACGCCGCAGCCAACGTAGCGGAGGTCGGCCATCTCCAGCAGACCCTGCAGGGTGCCGTCCTCACCGAACGGGCCGTGCAGCAGTGGGAAGACCACGTCGACGTGCCCGAGCGCCTCCGGCGGCATCCCCTGCCGGACGACCTGGAAGTCGGTGTGGGCGGAGCCCAGCGGCACCACCACGTTCTCCTCACCGCCGGTGACCTGCGGGATGCGGCCGGCGGCGATCTCAAGCTCCTCCGGGGCCGCGGAGGAGACGACCCACTGCCCCTCGGGGGTGATGCCGATCGGCACCACGTCCCACCGGGTGGTGTCGATGGCCGCCATCACGCTCGCTGCCGTGGCGCAGGAGACGGGGTGCTCGCTGGAGCGGCCGCCGAAGACGAGCGCGACGCGCGGGCGCTCGGGCATGGACTGGTTGGATGCACTCATCGTCGCAGGATCGTACTCGGCGACGGGCTCCGGCGGCGGCGCCGCGCTCAGTAGGTCTCGGCCTTGCGCACGCGGGACATCAGCCGGTGCGCGGTCTCCGACACCGACACGCCCTCGTGCACCACCCCGACGACGGCCGAGACGATCGGCATGGGGATCTCGTGCTGTGCCGCGAGGTGGTGGATCGAGCGACAGGACTTCACACCCTCGGCGACCTGGTTCTGGGATTCCAGGATCGCCTGCAGCTCCTCCCCCTGCCCCAGTCGCATGCCGACCTGGTGGTTGCGCGAGAGGGAGCTCGAGCAGGTCGCCACGAGGTCCCCCGTCCCTGCCAGACCGAGGAAGGTCGTGGGGTCCGCACCCAGCGCCGTGCCCAGGCGGGTGACCTCTGCCAGGCCGCGCGTGATGAGCATGGCCGAGGTGTTGTCCCCGTAGCCCATGCCCTGCGCCATGCCGACCGCCAGGGCGACGACGTTCTTCACCGCCCCACCGATCTCGGCGCCGATCACGTCGTGCGAGGTGTAGGGGCGGAAGTACGGGGCGTCGCAGGCCTCGGCCACCTGGTCGGCCCGGACGGCGTCCGCACAGGCCACGACGCTCGCCGAGGGCTGGCGCTGCACGATCTCCCGCGCGAGGTTGGGGCCGGACAGGACCGCCACGCGGCCGGGGTCGATGCCCGCGACCTCGGTCACGACCTCGCTCATGCGCAGCCCGGTGCCGAGCTCCACGCCCTTGAGCAGGGAGACGACCGTCGCGTCGGCACCGATGGCCGAACCCCACCGACCGAGATTGTCCCGGAGGGTCTGGGAGGGGATCGCGAGGACCACGACGTCGGCACCGTCGCACGCCTCGGCCACGTCGGTCGTGGCCCGCAGCGCCTCCGGCAGGTCGTGGTCAGGCAGGTACTGCGGGTTCCGGCGCCGCGCGTTGACCGCGTCCACGAGCTCGGACCGGCGGCCCCACAGCGTGACCTCGGTGCCGGCGTCGACGAGCACCTGGGCGAAGGCGGTGCCCCAGCTGCCCGCTCCGAGAACGGCCGCGCGCGTCATGGTGCTCCTCCACAGCGTGGGATCGGGTACGCGGGTCAGCCTACGACGGCTCGCCCGCGACGCCGCAGTCGAGCCGCGCTGTGCGGGGCCCCGGCCGGAGCGGCGTCCGCCCCCTCAGCGCCGGGTGCGGCCCCCTGCGTACCCGTCGCTCGGCAGGGAGGCCGGGTCCGCCACCGCCTTGCGGAAGGTCGGGCTCGGCCGGAAGCGCGGGCCCGCGGTGCCCTCGATGCGCACCACCTCCCCGGTGCGGGGGTTGCGGCCCGTGCGGGGCGCCCGCAGGACCTGCTCGAAGGTGCCGAAGCCGGTGAGGGTGACCGTGCCCCCGTCAGCCACCTCCCGGATCATGGCGTCGACCAGGGCGTCGATCGCCTGTGACGCAGCGTGGTGGCTCCCGACGATCGGCTCGAGGATCGTCGCCAGGTCCGCCTTGTTCATGGTGCCCCCTGAAGGTCTCGGGAAGGGTGGGAGGAAAGCGAGGGATCTCTTGGGAGAAAGTAGACAATCGCACCCCCGCCCACCAAGCCAGCAGGCGAAATGAGATGTACCCGTGACCCTGTGACCTATTTCCTCACAAGGTGAACCATTCGACGGGGAATGAATATCACTTGCATTCAGCGATCCCCGCTCACCACCCACACCCCTCCCAACACGAAGAAGGACCCCGGTCGCATGACCGGGGTCCTTCTTCGTGTTGTAGCCCCGACGGGATTTGAACCCGCGCTACCGCCTTGAGAGGGCGGCGTGCTAGGCCGCTACACAACGGGGCCGTATCGCTTTCGCGACTGGAGGACACTACCACAGGCTGTGGGCCCTCCGCAGCAGCTCGTCGATCCGAAGACCAGCGGTGCTGGCTGGGGTACCAGGACTCGAACCTAGACTAAGTGAACCAGAATCACTCGTGCTGCCAATTACACCATACCCCAAGGGTTTTCACCGGCCGTCCGCTTCACCCGCAGGTGATTCGCACGGTGGTGACCAGCCCGCCCTCGTGGGGCGAACCGAGGCGATACCTTACACAGATCTCACGCCGTTCGCCAATCCGCGTCCTGCCGGGACAGGCGACCGCAGGGCCGGCCTCCGTGACCGGCCCCGCGGGGACGCCTCAGCCCAGCTGCTCGCGCAGCGACCGCAGCCGCGCCAGCGTCGCGGGACGGCCGAGGATCTCCATCGACTCGAACAGCGGCGGGGACACCTTGGCCCCGCTCACCGCCACGCGCAGGGGCGTGAAGGCCAGCCGCGGCTTGAGGCCCATCCCGTCCAGCAGCGCCTCGCGCAGGGCGGCCTCGATGTCGGCCGTCGCCCAGCTCGCGCGCCGCTCGTCGTCGGGGTCTCCCAGGGTCACCGCCGGCGTGTCCGGCAGCTGCTCCAGGGCGGCGATCGCGGCGTCGAGCACCTGACCGGCGTCCTCCTTCAGGCCGGACACGGCCTTCTCGTCACGCTCCAGCGCGTCGTCCTCCACGAAGAAGGGGCGCACCAGCGGCACCGCCTCGCTGAGCACCGGGACGCGGGTCTGCACCAGCTCGGCCACGTCCTTCAGACGGGCCAGCTCCCCCATCGAGGGGCGCTCCGGGAGCACCTGCGCGTCCTGCAGGTACGGCAGCAGCCGCCCGGTGAACTCACCGAGCTCCAGCATCCGCAGGTGGTCACCGTTGATCGACTCCGCCTTCTTCTGGTCCCAGTGGGCCGGGTTCGGGTTGACCGCGTGGACGTCGAAGACCTCGACGAGCTCCTCGGGGGTGAAGACGTCGCGGTCGGCGCCGATCGACCAGCCGAGCAGGGCCAGGTAGTTGATCATGCCCTCGCGGACGAAACCGCGGTCGCGGTGCAGGAACAGGCTCGCCTCGGGGTCACGCTTCGAGAGCTTCTTGGTGCCGTTGCCCAGCACCAGCGGCAGGTGGCCGAAGGTCGGCACCCGGTCGGCCTCACCGATGGCGATGAGCGCCCGGTACAGGGCGATCTGACGGGGAGTCGAGCTCAGCAGGTCCTCACCGCGGATGACGTGGGTGATCCGCATGGCCGCGTCGTCCACCGGGTTCACCAGCGTGTACAGAGGCACCCCGTTGCCGCGGACGATCACGTAGTCCGGGATCTGCCCGGCCGGGAAGGTCACCTCTCCGCGCACCATGTCGGTGAAGGTGATGTCCTCGTCCGGCATGCGCAGACGCAGCACCGGCTCGCGACCCTCCGCACGGAAGGCGGCCTTCTCCTCGTCGGTCAGCCCGCGGTCGTGGTTGTCGTAGCCCAGCTTCGGGTCGCGGCCGGCGGCGCGGTGGCGCTCCTCGACCTCCTCCGGCGTAGAGAAGGACTCGTAGGCGTAGCCGGCCTCCACCAGCTTGCGGGCCACCTCCGCGTGCCGGTCGTGGCGCTCGCTCTGGCGGTACGGGGCGTGGGGCCCGCCCTCGTGCACGCCCTCGTCCGGGGTCATGCCCAGCCACTCGAGCATGTCGTAGATGCCCTGCGCGGACTCCTCGCTGTCGCGCGAGGCGTCGGTGTCCTCCAGCCGGAAGACGAAGGCACCACCGGTGTGCCGGGCGTAGGCCCAGTTGAACAGCGCGGTGCGGGCCAGACCCACGTGGGGCGTGCCGGTCGGTGAGGGGCAGAAGCGCACCCGCACGTCGGACCCCGTGACCTCGGTGGTCTCGGAGGAGTGGGCGGCGGGGGCGGTGGTCGCGTCAGAGGCTGCAGTCATGGTGCCGCCAGCCTAGAACAGCACCCCGCCGCCGATCGGGGCGTGGGTCAGCCCGGGAGCAGGGCCTCGACGAGCGTCTCCTGCATCCACCCGACGAACCCGTGGTGGAGCCCGAGCTGGAGCGCGATCTCCTCCTCGTCCCCCAGGTTCTCGCCCCGCTCCGCGGCGGCGATGAGCTCGCTCGTGCGGGCCTCGACCTGCTCGGCGTCCCCGTCCTCGTGGATGCCGAGACGGTCGGCCAGCACCAGCCGGATGTCGGTGAAGGCCGCCAGCACCTTGCGGGCCTCGGCGGACTCGAGCGCGAGCACGCCGGACTCCCGGGACCGCTCGCAGGCCGCCACGAGCGTGCGCAGGTTGGCCACCTTCGTGGAGCGGATGCCCGAGTGGGCCATCTGCGCGAACTCCCGGGCGCGCTCGGCGTCCGTGGCGTGGGCGGCCGGCAGCAGCCGGGCCAGGGCGGGGTCGTCGCCGAAGAGGTCGAGCGCGTCGTCCGGGACGGCCGGGGCGAGGTCGGCGGTCAGCGCCTCGAACCGGGCGTCGACGTCGTCCTGGTCGGGGTCGTGCAGCTCGGGGGCCCCCGGCAGCGCGGTCGACTCCCGGCCCCCACCGAGGATGGTGATGACGGCCGTGGCTCCGTCGGCCAGCGCGTCGAGCTCGAGGTCGTCCAGGTGCGCCACGGCGGCGTCACCCTCCCAGCGGAAGGCGCGCGCCATCAGGTGTCCTGCCCGAAGGTCGCCCAGAGGCCGTACTCCTGCATGGCCTGGGTGTCGACCTCCATCGCCTCGCGTGAGCCGGTGGAGACCACGCAGCGCCCCTTGGTGTGGATGTCCAGCATCATGCCCTCGGCGACGTGGCGGGAGTACCCGAAGTGGTCCATCAGCACGAAGGTCACGTAGCTCATGAGGTTGACCGGGTCGTTCCAGACCAGCGTGTACCAGGGCGCATCCGTCAGCCCGCGCTCCGCGAGGGCGACGGAACCCTCCGGGTCGGACAGCGGCGTGGGGTCCATCGGTTCAGACACTCCCCCACTGTAGGTCGGGAGGCGGGGTGGCCGCTCCTGCTGTGCCTAGGGTGGCCCCGTGACCAGTACCGCCCTGCTGACCGACCACTACGAGCTGACCATGGTGCAGGCCGCCCTGCGCAGCGGTGCCGCCCACCGGCGCAGCGTCTTCGAGCTCTTCGCCCGCCGGCTGCCGGAGGGGCGGCGCTACGGCGTCGTGGCCGGCACGGGGCGCTTCCTGGAGGCGCTCACGGAGTTCACCTTCGGTCCGCAGGAGATCGAGCACCTGCGCCGGCGCGGCGTGGTCGACGAGCCGACGCTCGAGTGGCTGGCGGACTACCGCTTCTCCGGGGACGTGCACGGCTACCCCGAGGGCGAGGTCTACTTCGGCCACTCCCCCCTGCTGGTGGTCGAGTCCACCTTCGCCGAGGGGGTGCTGCTCGAGACCCTCGCACTGTCGGTGCTGAACCACGACTCGGCCGTGGCATCGGCCGCCAGCCGCATGACGGCCGTGGCCGGTGACCGCCCCTGCATCGAGATGGGCTCCCGCCGCACCAGCGAGGGGTCGGCGGTGGCAGCGGCGCGGGCTGCCTACGTCGCCGGGTTCGCCTCGACCTCCAACCTGGAGGCCGGCCGACGCTGGGGCGTCCCGACCGCGGGCACCGCGGCGCACTCCTTCACCCTCCTGCACGACGACGAGCGGGCTGCCTTCACCGCGCAGGTCGAGTCGATGGGGGCCGACACCGCCCTGCTGGTGGACACCTACGACGTCCCCCGCGGGGTGCGGACGGCCGTCGAGGTGGCCGGGACGGGGCTCGGCGCGGTGCGGCTGGACTCCGGTGACCTGCTCGGCCAGGCCCACGCCGTGCGCCGACAGCTCGACGAGCTGGGCGCCACCGGCACCCGCATCGTCGTCACCAGCGACCTCGACGAGTACGCCATCGCGTCGCTGGCCGCCGGGCCGGTGGACTCCTACGGCGTCGGGACCCGGCTGGTCACCGGCTCGGGGCACCCGACCGCGGGCATGGTCTACAAGCTCGTGGCCAGGGAGGACGGCGACGGGGTGATGGTCGACGTCGCCAAGGCCAGCAAGAGCAAGGCCTCCGTCGGCGGGCGCAAGTACGCCGTGCGCCGGTGCACCGACGGCGTGGCGACCGCGGAGCTCGTCGGCATCGGCGAGCGCCCGAAGCAGGACGCCGACGACCGTGAGCTGCTCGTCCCGCTCGTGCAGGGCGGCCGGGTGGTCGTCCCCACCGGCCACGAGGGCGTCGAGGCCGCCCGCTCCCGCCACGCGGAGTCCCGCGCCCAGCTGCCCGCGGCGGCCCAGCGGCTCTCCGCCGGGGACCCCGCGATCCCGACCCGCTTCGTCGACGAGCAGCCGGCCGCGGCGAGCGCGGTCGGGCAGGAGGACCGGTCATGAGCACGAGCACCCGACGGACCGCCCTACTGGTGGTCGACGCCCAGCGGGACTTCTGCCCCGGGGGCGCCCTGGCCACGGCCGGCGGTGACGCAGTGTGCCACGGGATCGCCCGGCACATGCGGGAGCACGGGGACGGGTACGCCGTCGTCGTGGCCACCCAGGACTGGCACGTGGACCCGGGCGACCACTGGTCCGAGGAGCCGGACTTCACGGACTCCTGGCCGGTCCACTGCGCCGCCGACACCCCCGGTGCCGCCTTCCACCCGGCCGTCGAGGAGGTCACCGACCGGTTCGACGCGGTCTTCCGCAAGGGGCTGCACGAGGCGGCCTACAGCGGCTTCGAGGGGCACCTGGCCGCCCAGGGCGACACCGCCGGGTCCGACGAGCAGCCGCTGCTGCTCACGACCTGGCTGCGGGAGCAGCGGATCGATGCCGTGGAGGTCTGCGGCATCGCCACGGACCACTGCGTGCGGGCCACCGTCCTGGACGCGCTCTCGGCCGGCTTCCCCACCCACGTCCTGCTGTCGCTGACCAGCGGGGTGGACGAGGCGGCCTCCACCTCCGCTGTGGCGGAGATGGAGGCCGCGGGGGCGACGACGGAGGGTCAGCCGCGCACGTCCGCCTGACGACGGGTCCGGGCGAGCAGCAGACCGCCACCCGCCAGCAGCGTCAGCCCCAGCGCACCGCCGGCCATGGGCACCTCGTCGCCGTTGCCGTCGCGCCCGGTGTCGATGATCGGGCCGTCACCGGTCGGGGCGATGCCCCAGACGGTGCTGGTGCCCGACACCTCGTTGCCGACGACCAGCAGGGCCTGACCAGTCGGGCTGTCCTCGGCGGCCACGAACTCCAACCCCTCGGGCCCGAGGTCACCCTGCCCCTCGGCGGCCTCCCCCTCGTACTCGACGTCCCAGCCGCGGTTGTCAGCCCAGGTGACGAACTCCGGGTTCCGCGGGTCGGAGAGGTCGAAGACCATGATCCCTGAGATGCGCTCCAGCCCCAGGAACAGGTACGGGCGGCCGTCGACCTCGCCGACGGTGGCCGCCTCGGGCTCCACGCCCTTGTCGTCGCTGCGGGAGTCCATCGACGGGTTCTCGTCGTGGTTCGCGTTCCACGCGTGCTCGGGCAGCGTCCCCTCCTCGATGAGGCGCTCGACGATCTCCTCCAGCTGACCACCGGACTCGAAGACCTGCTGGCCGTCCGCGTCCAGCACCGAGAACGACCGGCCGCCGAAGGCGTGGAGCTCGTCGTGCTGCCCGGTCCCGGGGTCGACGCCGTCCTCGGTGGTGATCTTCAGGTCGCCGGCGACGTCCTCGGACTGGAAATCCTCGACGTCCAGGTCGGGGATCGGACCGATCTCGACGTCACCGACCGTGGTCTCCTCGGAGTAGTCGCCCCACTCGCGGACGTCGCCCTCGTTGGCCGTGACGTAGTAGGTGCCGCCGCCGGCGGTGAACGCCTCGATCCCATCGGGCTGGAGCATGGCCTCCACCGGCCAGGAGAGGCGGTGGATCTCCTCGTCCTCCTTCGTGAGGTCCAGCAGGTGCTGCTCCCACTTCTTGGCGGCCATGGGCTTCACGTCGGTCACCGTCGCCGACGCGATGTCGACCAGGGCCACCGCGTTCGCCTCCTGCAGCGTGACCAGCGCGGTGGTGCCGGTGGGGTCCACCGCAACGTACTCCGGCTCCAGGTTGCGGGCCACCCGCCCGGCGTCACCGGAGGGCGCCGGCACGTCCGGGCCGAACACGCGCACCTCGGGGTCCAGGGAGTCCTCGAAGGCCTCGAAGCCGGCGTCCCGCACCGACTCCTGAGTCACCGCCGCGGCGCCTCCGTCCACGGAGACGACGCTGACGGAGCCGGCCGGGTCGGTGGAGAAGTCCTCGTCGGGCTCCCCCTCGTTCGCGGTGAGGACGTGCCTGCCGCCCGGCGCGATGCGGACCATGTCCGGCTGGGCACCGACCCGGACGACGGACTCGACGACGAGCTCGCCCTGCGTCAGGTGACCGAGGACGACCCACCCCTCGGAGACCTTGTCCCCGGCCTCGACCGCGAGGGCCACGAGGCCGTCCCGGTCGATGTCGACGGAGTTGACCTCGGCGTCCTCGTCGATGGTCGACCCGTCGGCGGCCTCGAGCCCCACCGGACTGAAAGTGGCCGGCTCCCGGCCCTCACCGTGCGCGGCGAGCGGCACCAGGTCGAGCTCGCCGGCCTCCGCGTTCACGACCGCGATCTGACCGGTCCTCCGGTCGAACGCGGTGATCTCCGCGGCCCCCTCGTCGAATGAGCCGTGCTGGTGGGTGGAGAGGGGCTCCATCTCCAGCGGGGCGGCCTGGGCGGCCGAGGGCAGGCAGCTGACCCCGGCCGCGAGCGGAAGGGCCAGGGCGATACGCAGTGCGCGCACGTTTCCTCCAGTGCTTCGTGGTGTGTGGTGGCGGCAACCAAGCACACGCACGTGACGCACAGGTGAACCCCGGTCCGGCTCAGCCCTCGCTGATCGCCCGCTGGATCTCCTCCACGTAGTGCACCTTGCCGATGTAGTCGGGGTGGGTGCCATCCTCGAGGAACCAGTCGTCGTGCCCCTCGGAGACGCTCCTCCAGTCGGCCACCGACACCTTGTCGGGAAGCTTCTCGGACTCGATCTCGTCGAAGACCTTCTGGTTCTCCTCGTCCCAGTCCGTGTTGGCGTTGGGACGCACGAGCACGATGTGCTTGACGCCCTCGATCTTCGCCAGGCTGTCGGCCGCCTCCAGGAGGGCGTCCTTCCGGATGACGCCGTTGTTCCCCGTGTGGATCACCACGACGTCCGACTTCACGTCGCCCGCGTCGACACCGGACTTCACGAACTCCAGCACGTCCGTGGCCTGGACGCCGACGGTCGCCCGCAGGTCCAGTGCGCCGAAGGCGCGGGAGATGACCGGTCCGGCCGACATCGGCACGGAGTCACCGAGCACGGTGACGTCCATGCACTGGGTGCCGTCGCCCAGGCGTGTGCCGTCGGACGGCACCGGCAGGGTGTCCACCGCGAGCTGGGACTGGCCGAGCCACTTCTCCTCGGCCCCCTCGGAGACCCGGTCACCCGTGATCTTCGTGGGGTCGCAGTCCGCGCCCTTGCCTCCCGTGGTCGCCGGCGGGGTCTTCGGTGACGTGGTCGGGCTCTCGGCGCCCTTGCTGGGTACGTCGCCCTTCGGGACCCCACCGTCACCCGGCTCCTGCGGCCCACCGTCGGACGGGGTCGGCTGGGCGCCGTCCTCCACACCGATGTCGGAGTCGCCGAGCACCTCCTCGACCTGCTCGTCCTCGACCTTCTGCGGGTCGGTGGTGACGG
Organism: Kytococcus sp. Marseille-QA3725; assembly: GCF_054950055.1. Classification (NCBI taxonomy): domain Bacteria; kingdom Bacillati; phylum Actinomycetota; class Actinomycetes; order Micrococcales; family Kytococcaceae; genus Kytococcus; species Kytococcus sp. Marseille-QA3725. Next base: position 1,128,995 of record NZ_JBUCLA010000001.1, read on the forward strand.
CCACCGCCCCGAGGGCGACCGCGACGGCGACGACGGCGGTGGTCAGCCCGGCCGCGGCCGTCAGCGGTGCCCGGCCCGCGCGGCGCATGCGGGCCCAGGTGTCGCGCAGACCGTGGATGCGCACCGGGTTCTCCACCAGGCGGTAGCTGACCTCCGCCGCGAGCAGGGTCAGACCCCAGCGCACGATCGTCACCACCGGCTCGGGCCACTCCACGTCGGCACCGGGACGGGTGAAGGCCGCGATGGGCCAGTGCCAGAGGTAGAGCGAGTAGCTGCGCGTACCGAGGTAGCGGAGCACCGGCAGGCTCAGCAGCCACTCCACCGGGCCGGGGCGGGTGGCCGCGATGATCAGGCCGGCCACCAGCACCGCCAGCACGGCGAAGCCGTAACGGTAGAGCCACTCGGAGGTCTCGGGCTGGGTGACGAAGAACCAGCCCAGACCGGCCAGGCCCGCGAGCCCGAGCACGGTCCACAGGAAGCCGGCGCGCTTGAGCGGGGGCACCTCCTGCGTGAACCCGGCCCCACCGCGCAGCGCGGCCAGCGCTGCGCCGGTGAGCAGGCCCATCGCGTGGGAGTCGGTGCCGAAGTAGAAGCGGCTGGTGTCACCGGAGGCCGGCAGGTCCGCCGCGGCGGTGCCCGTCCCCATCCAGATCGAGGAGGCCACGGCGCCCAGCACCGCGATGGTGAAGACGGCCCAGCGGCGGCTGTTCCGCGTGAGGAAGGCGAAGGTCAGCGCGGCGACGACCAGTGGCCAGACGAGGTAGAACTGCTCCTCGACGGCGAGCGACCAGAGGTGCTGCAGCACCGGCGGGCGGCCGGCCGCCTCGAAGTAGCTCCTCTCCTGGAGGATGTACCACCAGTTGGACGTGTAGGTGCCGGCTGCGAGCACGTCCCCCACGTAGGAGCGCACGGCCGAGCGGTCCAGCAGCAGCATGACCACCGAGACGACCATCAGCAGGAAGGCCACCGCCGGGAAGAGGCGGCGGATGCGCCGACCCCAGAAGTGCTTGAGGTCCACCGAGCTGCTCGTCCAGCGGACCAGCAGCTGGCTGGTGATGAGGTAGCCCGACAGCACGAAGAAGACGTCGACGCCGAGGAAGCCACCGTCCAGTCCGGCATCGAAGTGGAACAGCATGACGGACACGACCGCGATGGCGCGCAGGCCATCCAGACCCGTCAGATAACGGCGGGGGGCGCGGCCACCTGCCCCGCTCCCCGCCGCATTGCTGTGCGTGACGTGCTCCCCCACCAGGGCTCCTCTCCAGGCAGCAGCTGCACCGGGCTGCCCCGGCGCTCTCCTCGACGTTGGGTGCTCGGAGGAATCCCCGAGCGGTGCGTCAGGGTACTGCGGTGTCCTGAGGGGTCGGGGCTCGGTCCGCCGCTGGGGCCGCGCGCGACGGCGTGTCGCCGGTCAGGCCGCCCGGGGTGTCACCTGGCGCCCCACTGCCATGACCAGGCGTAGACACCGTCGTCGCAGGCCAGACCGCCCTCGCCGAGGTCGAGGGGGCGGAACGTGTCCACCATCACGGCCAGCTCGTCGAAGAACTCGGCGCCGATGGACTTCTCGTAGGCACCGGGCTGCGGACCGTGGGCGTGCCCGCCCGGGTGCAGGCTGATGGACCCCTGACCGATGCCGCTGCCCTTGCGGGCCTCGTAGTCACCGTCCACGTAGAACATGACCTCGTCCGAGTCGACGTTCGAGTGGTAATACGGCACCGGGATGCTCAGCGGGTGGTAGTCCACCTTGCGCGGTACGAAGTTGCAGACGACGAAGTTGTGCCCCTCGAACACCTGGTGCACGGGCGGCGGCTGGTGAACGCGGCCGGTGATCGGTTCGAAGTCGGCCACGTTGAACACGTAGGGGTAGAGGCAGCCGTCCCAGCCGACGACGTCGAGCGGGTGGAAGGGCAGCGTGTGGACGGTTCCGCCCTGACCGCCCGAGGCACCCTCACCCGACGCACGGTGCCGGATGTACACCTCGGTCTCCTCGGCCGGGTCGGCCCCGATGTCCTCGGCCAGCAGTGGCTCCGTGGGACCGCGCAGGTCCCGCTCGCAGTAGGGGGCGTGCTCGAGCAGCTGGCCGTAGCGCGACAGGTAGCGCTTCGGCGGGCCGATGTGGCTGGACGCCTCGACGACGTACACGCGCAGCGGCTCGTCGTAGCCCTCGTCGCCGGCGTCCCGCGGGATCCAGCGGTGCGTCGTCGCGCGCGGCACCACCAGGTAGTCGCCCTGGCCCACCTCGAAGGCACCGAACACCGTCTCGACCCGGGCCCGACCGCGCTCCACGTACAGGCACTCGTCGCCGATGGCGTTGCGGTACCAGGGGCTGGTCGTGTCGGCCACCACGTAGGACAGGCGGACGTCCGGGTTGCCCAGCAGCAGCCTCCGCCCGGTGACGACGTCCACCCCCTCGGTCGGCTCGTCGCCGCCGAACAGGTCGTGGGGGCGCAGGTGGAGGGGGCGGAGTGGGTGGTTCGGGGTCAGCCCCGCCTCCGGGATCCGCCAGACCCGGGCGTCCGAGATCGTCGAGGGGATCTTCCGGTGGTACAGCAGCGAGGAGTCGGAGGAGAAGCCCTCCTCCCCCATGAGCTCCTCGTAGTACAGGGAGCCCTCGGGGTCACGGTGCTGGGTGTGCCGCTTGGACGGCACCGACCCGACGGATCGGTAGTACGCCATGTGCTCAACCTCCGGTTCGCGCCCCGGCGCCGACGGACGTCGGGGGTGACCTTCGCCACACGCCGTACGTTAGCGTGCCCGACATGGCGACCACAGCGGCGATGGAACGACTCACACGGGCCCTGGTGGACGACGCCGCGATCTTCCCCCCGGGCCTCTCCCCCGTCACGGAGGCGGTGGCTCAGCACCGACGGTGGCGCACGGCCCCGCTCGGGTCACGACTGGGGCCCCTGCTGCTGTCGGTCGACGCCATCGCGTCGCTGCCCGAGGTCCTGCAGGGAGCCGAGAGCGCCACCGACCCGCTGCCGGTCGGCGTCGCGGCGCGCCCCGGCACCACCACCGAGCAGATCCGCGCGGCCGTCGGCGTCCTGGACTCCCTCGGGGACACGGTCACCCTGCGCGTGGTGGAGCGAGCGGCCGACGCCGACTGGGAGGAGTCGACCGAGCACGGCGTCGACCTCGCCGTCGAGCTGCCCCGCGACCTCGAGGAGGCCACGGGCACCCTCGAACGGCTGGCCGCACTCGGCGCAGCAGATGGGCCTCGCGCCGTGGCCAAGTGGCGCACGCAGGCCAGCCCGGCCGGCCCCGTCCCCACCCCGGCGGAGCTGGCCGGGTTCCTCGTCCGCTGCGTCGGCACCGGGACGCCCTTCAAGCTCACCGGCGGGCTGCACCACGCCGTCGCCCGCACCGCCCCCGCCCAGAGCGGTGAGGGCACCGAGGAGATGCACGGCATGCTCAACGTGGTGCTGGCCACCCACCGGGCCGTCACCGGAGCCGGCGAGCAGGCGGTCCGCGAGGAGTTGTCCGAGCGCGAACCGCAGCGCGTCGCCGACCGGGTGCGCGGACTCGATCCGGACGCGGCTCAGGAGCTGCGCCGCTGGCTCGTCTCCTTCGGCTGCTGCGGCGTGACCGACCCGCTGGGCGAGGCCGCGGAACTCGGCCTGATCGATCCCGCTGACCTGCGCACCACCCCCTGATCCACCGGGTCCCGTTGCCCGACCCGGCCACCCACCCGACCGCCCCTCACGGAGGAGTCACCATGGCCACCTGGCCCGACCTGCCCGCCGACCACCCCTTCGGCCCGCACAACCTGCCCTACGGCGCCTTCCTGACGGATGACGCGCCCCGGACCCGGCTGGGGGTGCGCATCGGCGACGACGTGCTGGACCTGAGCGCCGCCCTGCGGGCCGAGGGCATGGATGACGGTGGCGTGTGGGCCGCCGCCCTGCAGGAGCCCACCCTCAACCGGCTGCTCGAGCTCGGTCACACCGCCTGGGCCGGGGCGCGCGAGTGGATCACCGGCCTCTTCGCCGACCCGGCGCGGGCCGACCGGGTGCGCCCGCACCTGGTCCCGCTGGGCCGGGTGGAGCTCGTGCTGCCGTTCCGGCCCGCCGACTACGTGGACTTCTACGCCTCCGAGCAGCACGCCACCAACGTCGGGAGCATCTTCCGCCCCGACCAGGCGGCTCTCACCCCCAACTGGAAGCACCTGCCCATCGGCTACCACGGCCGGTCCAGCACCATCGTGGTCTCGGGCACCGACGTGGTGCGCCCCACGGGCCAGCGGAAGCCGAAGGACGCCGACACCCCCGTGTTCGGGCCCAGCGTCCGACTGGACATCGAGGCCGAGCTGGGCTTCCTCGTCGGGGGCCCCACCGGGGTCGGTGAGCGCGTCGGGGTCGACCGGGCGGGCGACCACCTGTTCGGCGTCATGCTCTTCAACGACTGGTCGGCACGCGACATCCAGGCCTGGGAGTACGTGCCGCTGGGCCCGTTCCTGGGCAAGTCCTTCGCGTCCTCGGTGAGTGCCTGGGTGACGCCGATGGCCGCCCTGGAGGAGGCACGGGTGGACCTGCCGGCCCAGGACCCCGAGCTGATGGAGTACCTGCGCGGCTCCGGCGACGGCCTGTTCGGCCTCGACATCGAGATGGAGGTGCGCCTCAACGGCACCGTCGTCTCCCGACCGCCCTATCGCGAGATGTACTGGTCGCCGGCACAGATGCTGGCGCACATGACCGTGAACGGCGCTGCCCTCTCCGCCGGGGACGTGTTCGCCAGCGGCACCGTCTCCGGTGACGAGAAGGGCGAGCGCGGCTCGTTCCTCGAGCTGTCCTGGAGCGGTCAGGAGCCCATCCGCCTGGACGACGGCCGGGAACGCTCCTTCCTGGAGGACGGCGACACCGTGACGATCACCGGGTGGGCCCCGGGGCCGGACGGCACCCGCATCGGGCTGGGTGAGGTGACCGGGACGATCCGCCCCGCCACCGAGCTAGGCTGACGCGCTGTCGTGCGGCTGTCGCCGCACTGCCGCAGCGGACCCCGGTGCCTCGGGCACCGGGGTCCGCACTTCCCGCCGGGGCCTGAGATCAATACGGTCGGAAACGTTCACACGTCCAGAATCATCTGAGGGGAGCAGGACATGGACAGCACGAAGACCTTCACGGTGGGGACCGCGCTGCTGCTGGGGGCAGCACTCGCGACACCGGCGTCCGCCGCACCGGACGACCGCACCTCCGGCCCGGACTGGGAGCCGCTGCCGATCACCTTCGAGGTCGGCGAGGCCGACGGGCAGGGCGAGCGCCCCTGGAGCGTCAGCGTCGACGGGGACGTGACCCAGCCCAAGAAGGGCGAGGACGGCCTGGCGACGCTGAACCTGCTGGTGACCGACTACAACAACAACGTCAACAACGACCACCCGGACCACGGGCCGAGCAGCCTCGGGATCCAGGACGACGGTCTGACCGGCTGCCAGGAGGGCACGCCGGGTGAGATGCCGTCGGGCCGGACCAGCGAGGACGGGTCCTTCCAGTGGGTGGTCGACGGGGAGTCCACCGAGGACAACCCGCTCGTCGACCCCGAGTTCGCACCGGGCCACTACGAGAAGACCCAGACGAGCAAGCTGTCGCCGGAGACCCGGGCCCTGGAGGTCGTCACGGTCACGTGCCCCACCGAGAGCGACTGGGGCTACATGTTCGGCAACAGCTTCTTCGTCCGCACCAGCGACACGGAGTTCACGCGGGTGGCCACCGTCGTGACCGAGGGCACCTTCCACGAGGGCGGCGAGAGCGTGTTCCACACCGTCGAGGGCTGGGAGTTCCTGGAGCAGCTCGAGAACGAGGAGCGCCCGGAGGGCATGAGCGACGCCGAGTGGGCGGACAAGCTCGTCGCCGAGGGCGTGGTCCCGGCCGACAAGCGCTGGTACGTGGCCAACGAGGAGCCCCCCGGTGAGGACGACGACGAGGGCCCGATCGTCGACACCGGTGTGAACTCGGGCGACCAGTCCGCGGCGTTCGCTGCCGGCCTGGCTGGTGTGGCGCTGCTGGGCGCCGGTGGCGCCACGGTGGCGGCCGCCCGCCGTCGCTGACGCGGGGCCGTCACGAGGTACCCCCTCCGGGAACACCCGGAGGGGGTACCTCGTTGTCGAGGGGGCACGATGCCCATCGAGAGGAGCCATCATGAGCACCACCGAGTACACCGTCACCGGCATGACCTGCGGCCACTGCGAGATGTCGGTCCGCGAGGAGGTCGGCGAGGTCCCGGGCGTCCAGGAGGTGCAGGTGAGCCACGAGACCGGCCGCCTGACCCTGACCGGGTCGGACGAGGTCCGCGACGACGCCGTCCTGGCCGCTGTCGAGGAGGCCGGGTACAGCGCCCAGCGCGTCTGATGAACGCCACACCCCCCGTCCTCCAGGAGTCCCCCATCGAGCTCGAGCTCGGTGGCATGACCTGCGCCTCGTGCGCCAACCGCATCGAGCGCAAGCTCAACAAGCTCGACGGAGTCGAGGCGACGGTCAACTACGCCACGGAGAAGGCCACCGTGACGGCCCCCGACGGCTTCGACACCCAGGTGCTGCTCGACACCGTGGAGAAGGCCGGCTACTCCGCCAGCCTGCCGGCACCCCCACCGGAGCCCGACTCCCCCGGCGAGGCCCTCGACGGCGCCGACCACTCGGACACCGAGCTCGACGCGCTGCGCCAGCGCCTGGTCGTCACCGCCTGGTTGGCCATCCCGGTCATCGCGATGTCGATGGTGCCGGCGCTGCAGTTCACCTACTGGCAGTGGGCCTGCCTCACCCTCACCGCCCCGGTCGTGGTGTGGGGGGCCCTGCCCTTCCACCGTGCGGCGTGGACCAACCTCAGGCACGGCGCCGCCACCATGGACACGCTCATCTCCATGGGCACCCTGGCCGCCTTCGGCTGGTCGCTCTACGCGCTCTTCCTGGGCCACGCCGGGACCCCCGGCATGAAGCACCCCTTCGAGCTGACCATCGGCCGCTCCGACGGCGCCGGGCACATGTACCTGGAGGCCGCCGCGGGCGTCACCCTGTTCATCCTGGCCGGTCGCTACTTCGAGAAGAGGTCCAAGCGACAGGCCGGCACCGCGCTGCGGGCACTGCTCGAGATGGGCGCCAAGGAGGTCTCCGTCCTGCGCGACGGACGGGAGGTCACCCTGCCGGTGGGTGAGCTCCAGGTCGGCGACGAGTTCGTCGCCCGGCCCGGCGAGAAGCTCGCCACCGACGGCGAGGTCGTCTCCGGCCGGTCGGCCGTGGACGCCTCCATGCTCACCGGCGAGTCCGTGCCCGTGGAGGTAGCCCCCGGTGACTCCGTCACCGGAGCCACGGTGAACACCGGCGGGCGGCTGGTCGTGCGCGCCACGCGCGTCGGCGGCGACACCCAGCTGGCGCAGATGGCGAAGATGGTCGAGGACGCCCAGACGGGCAAGGCACAGGTGCAGCGCCTGGCCGACCGGATCTCCGGGGTCTTCGTGCCGATCGTCATCCTCATCGCCTTGGGCGCCCTCGTCGGCTGGCTCGTGTCCGGAGCCGGTGTGACGGCCGCCTTCACCGCCGCGGTCGCGGTCCTGGTGATCGCCTGCCCCTGCGCGCTGGGGCTCGCGACGCCGACCGCTCTGCTCGTGGGCACCGGCCGCGGGGCGGGGATGGGCGTGCTCATCAAGGGCCCTGAGGTGCTGGAGTCCACCCGCACCGCCGACACCGTCGTGCTGGACAAGACCGGAACCGTCACCACCGGCACCATGTCGTTGGCCGGCGTCGTCCAGGGTGAGGGTGAGGACCGGGCTCGCGTGCTGCGCCTGGCCGGTGCCCTGGAGGGCTCCTCGGAGCACCCCATCGCGCGGGCCGTGGCCGAGGCCGCACGCGAGGAGAGCGAGCTGCCGGAGCCGAGCGACTTCCGGTCGCTCGCCGGGCGCGGTGTGCGCGGCACCGTCGACGGGCACGACGTGCTCGTAGGGCGCGCCGCGATGCTGTCCGACGAGGGCTGGGAGCTGCCGGCCGGGCTGGCACAGGCGCGTGATGAGGCGGAGCGCGCCGGCCGCACCGTCGTGGCCGTCGGCTGGGACGGGGCCGCTCGGGGACTGCTGGCGGTCTCCGACACGGTCAAGCCCACCAGTGCCGAGGCGGTGGCGCAGCTCCGCGAGCTGGGGCTGACGCCCGTGCTGCTCACCGGGGACAACGAGGCGACCGCGCGGCAGGTCGCCACGGAGGTCGGCATCGACCAGGTGCTGGCCGAGGTCATGCCACAGGACAAGGTCGACCACGTCGCCCGTCTGCAGGAGCAGGGCCGGGTCGTCGCCATGATCGGCGACGGCGTGAACGACGCCCCAGCTCTCGCGCGCGCCGACCTCGGGATCGCGATGGGAACAGGGACGGACGTCGCCATCGAGGCCGCCGACATCACGGTGGTGCGCGGTGACCTGCGCAGCGTGGTCGACGCCATCAGGCTCTCCCGTCGCACCCTGGGCACGATCAGGTCGAACCTGTTCTGGGCGTTCGCCTACAACGTGGCCGCCATCCCCGTGGCCGCGGCTGGCATGCTCAACCCGATGCTGGCAGGTGCCGCGATGGCGTTCTCCAGCGTCTTCGTCGTGGGCAACAGCCTGCGGCTGCGCGGCTTCCGCTCGACGGCCGCCTGACCACCACCGAGGGGAACCCCATGAGCGACAAGACCACCGGTGGGCGTCCCGGCGCCGATCACGACCACGGGTACATCGACGACAAGGAGGCCTACCTCAACCGCATGCGGCGCATCGAGGGACAGGCGCGCGGCATCGCCCGGATGATCGAGGAGGACGCCTACTGCATCGACATCCTGACGCAGGTCAGTGCCGTGAACCGGGCCCTGGAGAAGGTGGCCATCGGGCTGCTGGAGGACCACCTGCACACCTGCGTCGTCGACGCCGCGCGCAGCGACGAGGAGGACGTGCAGGAGATCATCGCCGAGGCCAGCGCGGCGATCACCCGGCTGGTGCGCTCCTGAGCGCGACCGTGGATGCGCCTAGGGTGGACCCGACAGTCCACCTGACCGAGGAGTTGCCGATGCACCCGACCGTCCGACCGTCCACCAGCCGCGTGTCCACCACGCTCCTGCTGGGGGCAGCACTCTCGGTCCTGCCCGCCGCGGCCCACGCCCAGGACGGCGGCGGCCCGCGTGACCCGCAGGTGACCCTCGAGGTCGCACCGGCCAAGCAGGGCGGCGACCACTCCTGGAAGGTGACCTTCGCCGGGGAGCACCTGGAGCCGAAGGGGGACAGCCCCCGCATCGAGTGGGCGGTCGACACCTGGGCGCCGGCGACGGGCACCTGGCCGGTCACCGTCGCCGAGGGCTCGACGGCCGACCCGCAGTGCAGCGCCGGTGCGCCGAGCTCGTCGCACGACGTGGTCTCCCCCGACCGCAAGGACTTGGGCGCCACCGAGATCCCGGCCGGCACCGACCGTGTCATGGTCTACGGCGCGTACTGCGCCACCGACGGATCGGTCCACCGCTTCGAGCAGGAGAGCTACCTCACGCAGCAGCCGGACGGGACCATCACGGTCGAGTCCTACCCGCTGGAGGACGTGCCGGTCGACGGGGACGACGAGCCGGCCCCGCAGCCCGAGCCGGAGCCGGAGCCAACTCCCGAGCCCGGCCCCATCATCGACACCGGCTGGGCGGGCAACGCGGGGAGCACCGCCGTGGCCACGGGTGTGGCGGGCCTGGCCATGGTCACCGCCGGCGGTGTCCTGACGACGCGAGGACGCCGCAGCACCCTCTGACGTGTCCGTGACGAGGGGCCGGGCCCGGGGAAGACGGCGGGTTCTAGTGGTCCTCGCAACACCCTGTTCTTCAGGGAGTTGCGAGGACCATGTGGTTGTCTGAGGTCAAGAGCGCGTTCTGGGCGGCGTTGGATGCTCATCAGGGGAATGTGCGGGCTGCTGCGCGTGCGGTCGGGGCGAACGAGAACACCGCTGCTGGGTGGGTGCGCAAGGCGGGGTTGTCTGGTCGGGGTCGGCCGGGGACAGGGCCTCATCCGCGGCGGGGTGAGTACGACCGGTTACGTGCTGCTGGAGTCACCCGTCGGGATGCCGCCGAACGGGTCGGGGTGCACGTGCGTACGGCCGAGGACTGGGACCGGGGAGTGCGCAGGACCAACGGGGCCAGGATCTATCCCGATGGGCGACGGGTGGACTACACCACGGGTATGACCAGGATCGTGTCGGTAGAGCCCTCCCTGTCGGTGGTGGAGAAACGCCTGCACCCCAGGTATCTGACCGTGACGGACCGGGAGACCATCGCTGACCTGCACCGGCAGGGCATGTCGTTGCGAGGGATCGCCCGGGTGCTGGGCCGGTCGGCGTCCACGGTCAAGCGGGAACTGGACACGTACAGCACTGGCGGGGTGTACCTGCCCCACCGGGCCCAGCGGGCCTGGGCCCGGTCGCGGGCCAGGCCGAAGGAGTCGAAGCTGGCTCGACCGGGAGCGCTTCGGGACTACGTCAGCGAGAAACTCGCCCTGCGGTGGTCCCCGGAACAGATCAGCCGTTCCCTGCCAGGGGCGTTCCCGCAGGACGACACTGTGCGGGTGAGTCACGAGACGATCTACCAGGCGTTGTACTTCCAGGCCCGCGGCGGATTGCGCCGCGAGGTGGCCACCGCGTTGCGGACCGGGCGGGCCCGCCGGGTGCCCCGCACCAGGCCCTGAGCCGCCCCCTTCATTCGGTCCGGACGTTCTGTGAGTCGTCGGTTTCCATTTGATGGGTGCACTGCCGAGCGTACTCGGCTGGGGTTAGGTAGCCGAGCGAGGAGTGCCGGCGGTGGTGGTTGTACTCGTCCTTCCAGTCGCCGATGATGACCTGTGCGTGCAGCAGCGAGTAGAAGCTGTTGATGTTGAGGCACTCGTCGCGGATCCGGCTGTTGAACGACTCGACGTACCCGTTGCGCCACGGCGAGCCCGGAGGGATGTAGGACAGGCCGGTGCGGGTGCCGGCCCAGTCGGCCATCGCCTCGCTGATGAACTCCGGCCCGTTGTCCGACCTGAGCACCGCCGGGGCGCCCCGGGCGGCGACGAGGTCCTCGAGGTGGGCGGTGAGTCGGTCGGCGGTAATCGAGCGCTCCACGAGGCCGCCGATGCACTCCCGGGTGTGTTCGTCGACGATCGAGCAGATCTTGATCGGTCGTCCGTGCTCGTCGGCGTCGAACTGGAAGTCCACCGCCCACACCACGTTCGGCGCGTCCGCCGTCGGCGCGTCGACGGTCGAGGACCCGACGCGCTTGCGTCGACGCCGCTGCGGGACCCGGAGCCCTTCGTCACGCCACAGGCGTTGGATCTTCTTGTGGTTCACCACCCACCCCTCGGCGCGGGCGTCGTGATACGCCCGCCGATACCCGTAGCGGGGATGGTCCTTCGCCCAGGCGCGCAGCCACTCCCTGAGCGCCCGATCCGGGTCCGTGACCGTGTCGCCCTTGAGCGGTCGCCGGTACGCGGAGCGGCTCAGCCCGACCAGACGGCACGCCATCCGTTCGCTTACCCGCAACTTGCGCTTGAGGTGATCGACGGCGGCGCGGCGCCTGTCCGGGCTTAGAAGTTTCCCTCAGCCAGCTCCTTGAGCGCGGCCTTCTCCAGCTCCGCTTCCGCGAGCAGACGCTTCAGGGTCGCGTTCTGCTTCTCCAACTCCTTCAGGCGCTTTGCGTCGTCGGCCTTGAGGCCGCCGTACTGGTTCCGCCACCGGTAGTACGTCTGCTCGGACACCCCCAGCTCCCGGCACACCGCCGCGACGTCCTGACCATCGGTGAGCATCCTGTCGGCCTGCCCGAGCTTACGGACGACCTGCTCCGGGGTGTGACGCTTCCTGCTGTTCGTCATGATCTGACCAGTCTCCCTGCCCGCGACCGCGGGCAACAGGACGACTCTCATAACGACTGGACCTACGAAACGGGGTCAGCCCAGCCCGATCAGCGGCAGAAGAGGTTCACCGACCCGATGGTCATGATCAGTGATCGTCCCGCGCAGGTGGAAGACCGGGCCGTGCCGGGCCACTGGGAGGGTGATCTGATCCTGGGCGCTGGTGGACGCAGCGCGATCCTGACCTTGGTGGAACGCTCCACCCGGTACGTGATGCTCGGGCACCTGCCCGGTGGGCACACCGCTGAGGAGGTCCGGGACGTCCTGGTCGACCTGATCGGGACCCTGCCAGAGCACCTGCGTGGGTCGCTGACCTGGGACCAGGGGTGCGAGATGGCCGCTCACCGGCAGTTCACGATCGCCACCGGTGTACCGGTGTACTTCTGCGACCCACACTCACCCTGGCAGCGCGGGTCGAACGAGAACACCAACGGACTGCTGCGGCAGTACTTCCCCAAGGGCACCGACCTGTCGGTCCACGGCCCGGCCGAACTCGAATACGTCGCCCAGGAACTCAACGGCCGCCCACGCAAAACGCTCGGCTGGGCAAACCCAGCCGAGCGCCTGCGTGATCTACTGACAACCAACTAGGCCATCAGGTGTTGCGAGGACCCCTTGAAACCGCCGACCCCGGGCCCGGCCCTTTCGCGTCGCCGATCAGAAGTTGCCGCGCTTCTCCTGCTCGCGCTCGATGGCCTCGAAGAGGGCCTTGAAGTTGCCCAGACCGAAACCGAGCGAGCCGTGGCGCTCGATGAGCTCGAAGAACACGGTCGGGCGGTCACCGGTGGGCTTGGTGAAGATCTGCAGCAGGTAGCCGTCCTCGTCGCGGTCGACCAGGATGCCGCGCTTCTGCAGCTCCTCGATCGGCACCCGCACCTCACCGATGCGCTCGCGCAGCTCGGGGTCCTCGTAGTAGGAGTCCGGCGTGGCCAGGAACTCCACGCCCTCGGCCCGCATGCAGTCGACGGTGCGGATGATGTCGTTCGTGGCCAGGGCGAGGTGCTGCGCACCGGGACCGCAGTAGAACTCCAGGTACTCGTCGATCTGCGACTTCTTGCGCGAGATGGCCGGCTCGTTGAGCGGGAACTTCACGCGGTGGTTGCCGTTGGCCACCACCTTGGACATCAGCGCGGAGTAGTCCGTCGCGATGTCGTCACCGACGAACTCCGCCATGTCGGTGAAGCCCATGACGCGGTGGTAGAAATCCACCCACTCGTCCATCTTGCCGAGCTCGACGTTGCCGACGATGTGGTCGAGGGCCTGGAAGAGGCGCTTGGGGGTGCCCTCGCGCTTGGTGAAGGTGCTGGAGGAGGGCTCGTAGCCGGGCAGGTAGGCGCCCTCGTAGCGCTGGCCGCCGACCTCTCGCTGCACCAGCGTGTGACGGGTCTCGCCGTAGGTGGCGATCGCCGCGACGCGCACCGTGCCGTGCTCGTCGGAGACGTCGGTGGGCTCCTGCACGACGGTCGCACCGACCGAGCGGGCGTGCTCGATGCACTTGTCGACGTCCGGGACCTCCAACGAGATGTCGACGACGCCGTCACCGTGCGTGGCGTGGTGCTGGATGAGAGGGGACTTCGGGTCGACCGCGCCCTTCAGCACGAACTTGATGTTGCCGGACTTCAGGACGAAGGCCTTGTGGTCACGGTTGCCGTTCTCCGGCCCCGAGTAGGCGATGAGCTCCATGCCGAAGGCGGACTGGTAGAAGTGCGCGGCCTGGGTGGCGTTGCCGCACACGAAGGTGATGGCATCCCAGCCGGTGACCGGGAAGGGGTCGGAGGAGCCGTCGTACTCGACCAGGCCGACGAGCTTCTTCAGCTGGTCGACCGAGAGGTTCTCGGCCTGCTCCTGGTCGGTCAGGGCGGTGAGGGTGGTGTCAGACATGGCGGTCAATGTGCCGCAGATCACTCATGCCGACAATCAACCACCACTCGACTACGCAACCTGACCACTTCGCTGCGGCCTCACCCTGCCAGACTGCACACCATGACCAGCGAGAAGCCACTCGACGACCACCCGTCCGGACTCGACGGGCTCGATCGACGGCTGGTCAGGCTGTTCACCGAGGACCCGCACGTGGGCGTCCTCGGCGCAGCGCGGACCCTGGGCGTCGCCCGCGGGACGGTGACCGCCCGACTGCGCCGGCTGGAGCAGCGGGGCGTGCTGCGCAGCTGGGCCCCCACCCTCGACCCGGCCGCGATGGGCCACCCGGTGACGGCCTTCGTGACCCTGCAGATCCGGCAGGTGAGTGGCCACGGCGCCGTGGCCACTCACCTGGAGGGCATCCCGCAGGTGCTCGAGGTGCACACGATCACCGGCGACGGGGACCTGTTCGCCCGCGTCGTCGCTCCGTCCAACGCGGCCCTCCAGGACGTCCTCGACGAGGTGACCGCCCACGAGGACGTCGTGCGGGCCTCGACCAACATCGCACTGGCCACCCGGGTGGCCCACCGGACCCTGCCACTGGTGGAGCCCCGGGACTCGACGGACCGCGAGTGACCCCGGCCCGCCCCTCACGGATCCCTCACGGCGCCCTGCTCAGGATTGCCCGAACCGCCCGCTGTCGCTAGCGTTTCGAGCAGGCTGCGAGGGGCGGCCACCACACAGAGGGGATCACCCTCCCGAGGGGAAGGGGGGCCGACATGGCTCGCACCACAGCACTGTTCACCACCATCGCGCTCGGCACGCTGGCGCTGGCACCCGCCGCCCAGGCTGAGCCGATGTTCCCGAGCATCGACCCGTTCGACATCACCTTCGAGGTGGGCGAGAAGGGTGACGGGGGCCGCGCCTGGAGCAGCACCGTCACCGGGGACTTCACCCAGCAGGAGTTCACCGAGGACGGCCTGCTGCAGCACACCGTCGCGGCCTACGGCCGCAACGTGCCCATGGGCAGCGGTCTGCGCCCGGACGAGGACCCGGGTCGGACGCAGCTCGGGAAGCAGAACGACGAGGCCGAGGGATGGGCTCTCCACGGCTGCCCGGAGCCCTCGCAGGTGGCGGGGCCGGCCACCTTCACCAGCGAGGACGACTCCTTCCTGTGGGAGCCGGACCCGGAGTTCGACCCGTTCCAGGACGACGTCGAGGACCTGACCGGCGAGTACCGGGCGCTCGAGACGCGTGCCCTGGACGAGGACACGCGTGCGATCGAGGTGGAGACCTTCGCCTGCCTGCCCGAGGGCGCCGACGAGATCCACACGCACCTGTACTCCACCAGCTACTTCGTGCGCACCGGCGAGACGGAGTTCACGCGCGTGGCCTCCTCGTCGATGCCGGCGACCGCCAACGAGGGCAGCGAGGTCACCTGGTACCCCGAGCCCGGCTGGGAGTTCATCGAGGAGCTCAGCGACCGCCAGCGCCCCGGCGACCTCACCGACGCCGAGTGGGCCGACCAGCTCGTCGCCGAGGGCGTGGTGCCGGCTGACAAGCGCTGGTACGTGGCCAACGAGGAGGCCCCCGGCCAGGACGGCGACGGCGACGGCGACGGCGACGGCGACGGCGACGGCCCGATCGTCGACACCGGCTACCGCACCGGCGGCGGCGCGACCCCGTTCGCGCTGGGTGGCACGACCCTGCTCGCCGTGGGCGGGGCCGTCGGTCTGCGCGGTCTGCGCGGTCTGCGTCGAGGCTGACCTGCCTCCCCGAGGCGGCGGGACCGGGCGGGGGCCCGGTCCCGCCGCATCACTTCGCGCGGTCGTAGGACTCCACGGTCGCCACGGAGAGCGGGAAGTCCACCGCGCTGCCATGGAAGAGCAGGTCACCCGCGCTGCGTGCCGCCTGCCGGACGTGCCCGGCGACCTCGTCCGCCAGGGCGATCGGGGTGTGGACCATCACCTCGTCGTGCAGGAAGTAGACGAGCTCAGGTGACCCTGCCCCTGCGGTGGCGCCCGAGTGCGCTGCTCCGCAGGTGTCGTCCAGGCGGCGCCGCAGGTGTCCCATCCAGCACAGGGCCCACTCGGCCGCAGTGCCCTGGACGACGAAGTTGCGGGTGAACCGGCCCCACTCGCGGGCCGCCGAACGGGCCCGGCGCTCCGCCGCCTCCCCCGCCCCGGGCTGCTGGGCGGCCGCCTGGGTCGCCTGCCAGGTCGGCGGTGGTGGCGGCGAGGTGCGCCCCAGCCAGGTGGAGACCTGCTCGCCCCGCTCCCCCGTCGCCGCGGCGGCGTCGACCAGCCCGATGGCGCGCGGGTAGGCGCGCCGAAGACGGGGCATCAACGCGCCCGCCTCGCCCGTGGTCGAGCCGTACATGGCCCCGAGCATCGCGATCTTGGCGTGGTCGCGCGTGTCCACCACCCCGTCGTCGACCAGCGCCCGGTAGAGGTCGCCGGCCGCGGCCGCCCGGGCCATCTGGGCGTCGCCGGCCATGGCGGCCAGGACGCGGGGTTCCAGCTGTGCCGCATCGGCCACCACCAGGCACCACCCGGCATCGGCCCGGACGGCCGAGCGGATCTGCTGGGGAAGCTGCAGCGCCCCTCCCCCTCGGCTGGCCCACCGGCCGGTGGCGACCCCGCCGGCCACCCAGTCTGGGCGGAATCGCCCGTCACGGACCCAGTGCTGCATCCAGGCCCACCCGTTGGCCGTGTACAGCCGGCTGAGCGCCTTGTACTCCAGCAGGGGCTCGATGACGGGGTGGTCGATGCCGCGCAGCTCCCACTTGCGGGTGCTCGCGACGTCGAGTCCCGCGCGACGCAGGGCCGAGACCAGCGTGGTGGCCGAGTCCGGGTTCAGCGTCGGGGCGCCCAACGCCTCGCGGATCTGCACGACGAGCTCGGCCATGCGGCGAGGTCGTCCACCGTGCCGGTCACGCTCCCCCAGTCGTGCGGTCAGCTGTGCGTCGTGCACGCGGGTGTCGAAGGGCACGCCGGCGTGGTTGAGCTCCTGAGCGATGAGGCCGCCGGTCGACTCCGCGTGGCAGAGCAGGGCCAGGGCGCCCCGGTCACGGCTCTCGGCCAGGCAGGCCCGCTGTGCCAGGTGCTCGGCCAGGCACTCGTCGAGATCGGGGCCACGGCCGGCCACGTCGAAGAGGGTCTCCTCGGTGTCCACCGGCTCGGCGGGCGTCATGCGCGCGTCGGCACGGCGCCGGTCCCAGTCCGACTCGGGAGCACGCGCGTAGTCGGTGTGGGCCACGGCGGCCGCCGACCGCAGCACGGCGCGCTGCAGACCGAGGTCGACCGCGTGGCGCACACGCACGCCGGCTCGGAGGAGGTGGAGGTAGATCTCGGACGAGTCGGCCCACACCCAGCGGGGTGGGACGGCCGCGGGGTCGCGGTCCGTTCGAGCGCGGGAGCGGGAGGCAGCCGTCTCCTCAGCGGGAGCTGCCCCGTTCTCCCGGGCGGCGACCCAACCCGGCAGGTCCGCCCAGGGCATCGACCAGGGTCTGGTGGTCGATGCGCGTTCGGGCTCCTCCCCGCGGGCCGGCTGCTCCACCGCCGCGATCTCCGCCGTCTCGCCGTTGCGCACCACGACGAGGTCCATGCCGGTCACCCTAGACGCGACCACCGACGCCCTGAACCGGTCGGGGCACCGGCGGTCCGCAGAGGAGAGCAACGGCGGACGACGCCCGAGCCAGGCGCGCCCACGATGGGCCCGAGGGCCTCACCTGCGCCCGACGAACCACTTCCGGATCGTCTCGATCCGCTGGGTGACCTGCTCCTGGGTGGCGGTCTCCAACGCCGGCCCACCACAGGCGCGACGCAGGTCCATGTGCACGTTCGCGTGCGGGACGCCCTTCTTCTGCGCGTAGGCACTGACCAGTTTGTTGAGCTCCTTGCGCGAGGCCTGCAGCGCCCGGTGCGCGGCGATCGGCTGCTCCCCCTGGGAGGACTGCGCCTTCTTGCCGCGCGCGGCCTGCTTGGCCTGCCGCTCCCGCAGCAGCTCGGTCATCTGGTCCGGCTCCAGCAGACCCGGCAGGCCGAGGTACTCGGCCTCGTCCTCGCTAGCCACCTCCGTGCCCAGCCCCCACTGCTGGGCGTCGAAGAGCACGTGGTCGAACTCGGCGGAGGACTCCAGCGCCTCGTAGCCGGGCTCGAGCTCGTCGCTGAGCCGCTCGGACTGGTTGGCCCGGGCGAGCTCGTCCTCCTCCGGCGCCCAGATCGCGTCCTCGCCCGAGGGCCCGGGACGGTCCAGCGCGTGGTCGCGCTCGGCCTCGAGCTCGGAGGCCAGCGCGAGCACCGGCGTGACCGAGGGCAGGAAGATGCTGGCGGTCTCGCCCCGCTTGCGGGTGCGCACGAAGCGCCCGACCGCCTGGGCGAAGAACAACGGGGTCTGCGTGGAGGTCGCGTACACGCCCACGCAGAGCCGCGGGACGTCGACGCCCTCCGAGACCATGCGCACCGCCACCAGCCAGCGGGAGTCGCCCTGGCTGAAGTCCTCGATGCGACTCGAGGCCCCGGCGTCGTCGGAGAGCACGACGGTCGGCTTCTCCCCGGTGATCGCCTCCAGGTGCCGGGCGTAGGCACGGGCGTTCTTCTGGTTGGACGCGATGACCAGCCCACCGGCGTCGGGCACGTGGCGACGCACCTCGGTGAGGCGCTTGTCGGCCGCGGCGAGCACGGCCGGCACCCACTCCCCCTCGGGATCCAGGGCGGTGCGCCAGGCCTGCGCGGTGAGGTCCTTGGTGAGCGGCTCCCCCAGCCGGGCGGCCATCTCGTCGCCCGCCTTGGTGCGCCACTTCATCGCACCGCCGTAGGCCATGAAGAGCACCGGCCGCACCACGCCGTCGGTCAGGGCGTTGCGGTAGCCGTAGGCGTAGTCGCTGGCCGAGCGGCGGATGCCGTCGGCACCCTCCTCGTAGCGCACGAACGGGATCGGGTTGGTGTCCGAGCGGAACGGCGTACCGGTGAGCGAGAGGCGCCGCTCCGCCGCGGTGAAGGCCTGCCGGATGGCGTCGCCCCAGCTGCGGGCGTCACCGCCGTGGTGGATCTCGTCCAGGATCACCAGCGTGCGGGCCTCCTTGGTGCGCTGCTCGTGGAGGTCCGGGTCCGCGGCGATGCCGGCGTAGGTCATCGCGATGCCGTGGAAGTCCTTGCTGTGCGCCCTCTGGGCATTGGTGAAACGCGGGTCCAGGTGGATGCCCACGCGCGCGGCGGCATCGGCCCACTGGGTCTTGAGGTGCTCGGTCGGGGCCACCACGGTGATCTGGGTGACGGCGCCCTCGGCCAGCAGGTCGGCGGCGACCTTCAGCGCGAAGGTCGTCTTGCCGGCACCCGGCGTCGCGACGGCCAGGAAGTCGCGGCCTCCGGCCTCGACGGTCCGGTGGTAGGCCTCCAGCGCCTCGGCCTGCCAGGCACGGAGCTTGGGCGCGGTGCCCCAGGCGGCGCGGGAGGGGTAGGCGGGTGAGAGGTGGTCGGCTGCGGAGGTGCTCATCGACCGCCGGGCTCAGTTGCCGTCGCCGGAGCCGTTGCCGCCGGAGTCGCCCCCGCCGTCCTGCGGGTCGCGCAGGCCCTCGTAGATCTCCTTGCAGACCGGGCAGACCGGGAAGCGGTCGGGATTGCGGCCGGGCACCCAGATCTTGCCGCACAGGGCGGTCACGGGCTCCCCGGAGACGGCGCTCTCGAGGATCTTCTCCTTGCGCACGTAGTGGCTGAAGCGCTCGTGGTCGCCCGGCTCCATGGGGACCGTCTGCTCCTCGGTGCGCTCGAGCAGCCCGGTGGAGGTACCCGGCGCGGACAGGCCGCCCGGGTCGTCCGGAACGCCCGGGTCCATCGGCTGGCTCATGGCCACCGGCGAGGCGACGGGAGCGTGCTGGGACGTGGTCCGAGGGGTCAGGCGCATGGGGAACATCGTACGCCGGAGCACCGACGGGGTCCGGTGGTCGCCCCACCGGACCCCGTCAGGATCAGCGCTCTCAGCGGTCGTCGCGGGCTCCGCCGGGACGGCCGCCACTGCCGCCCTGACGACGGTCACCCGAGCCACCGCGGGGGCCGCCGCCACGTCGGTCGTCTGACCGTCCGCGGTGACCACCCTCACGGCGGTCCCCGGCGCGCCCCCGGCCACCGTGGCCCTGGCCCGAGCGGCCACGACCACCCTGGCCACCACCCTTGTGACCACCGGGGCGTCCCCGCCCGCCGGGGCCACCACGGCCCCCGCGGTGCGGCGGACGCGGCGGTGCCATCATGCGACGCAGGCGCGACTCGTCGATCGGCTCACGCACCGTGTCACTCGAGCCGGTGATCGCGGTCAGCTCGTCGGTACCCGGTTTCATCGGCACCGGCGAGGCATCCACGCCCGCGGAGTCCATGAGCCGCTGTACGGACTTCTTCTGGTGCGGCAGCGCGAGCGTGACCACGACGCCCTGACCACCGGCACGGGCGGTGCGTCCGGCGCGGTGCAGGTAGTCCTTGTGATCGGCCGGCGGGTCCACCTGCAGCACCAGCGACACGTCGTCGACGTGGATGCCGCGCGCCGCGACGTCCGTGGCCACCAGCACCGGCAGGCCACCGTCCTTGAACGCGGCCAGCACACGGTTGCGCTGTGCCTGGTTGAGACCCCCGTGCAGGGCGGCGGCGAAGACACCGGCCTCCCGCAGCTGCAGGGCCACCCGGTCGGCGCCGAGCTTGGTGCGCACGAACACGACGGCCCGTCCGTCCCGGGCGCAGATCTCGGCGGTGATCGGCTTCTTGTGCTGCGGCTGCACCAGGAACACGTTGTGGTCCATGGTCGTCACCGATGCCTGGGCGTCGTCGGTGGAGTGCGTCACCGGGTCGACCAGGTAGTTCTCGACCAGCTTGTCGATGCCGTTGTCCAGCGTCGCGCTGAACAGCATCCGCTGACCGCCGGAGGGCATGAGGTCCATGATCTGCGTGACCTCGGGCAGGAAGCCCATCTCGGCCATGTGGTCGGCCTCGTCGAGCACCGCGATCTCCACGGCGGACAGGTCCGCGGCGCCCTTCTCGATGAGGTCGAGGAGGCGCCCCGGCGTGGCGATCAGAACGTCAAGCCCCCGCTCCAGGGCGGAGATCTGCGGCGGGTACGGCAGGCCGCCGGCGACGAGCTTGTGCTTGAGGCCGGTGACGTGCACGAAGGGCTGCAGCGCGTCGGAGACCTGCATGGCCAGCTCGCGGGTGGGCGTCAGGATGACCGCCCGCGGCCTGTTGCGCTGCGCCCGGCCACCCTGCAGCCGCGCGATGGTGGGCAGCCCGAAGGCCAGCGTCTTGCCCGAGCCCGTGCGGCCACGGCCCAGCAGGTCACGACCTGCCAGCGAGTCCGGAAGCGTCGCCGCCTGGATCGGGAACGCGGTGCTGATGCCGTCGCGCGCCAGCCGCTCGACCAGCACGGAGGGCACCCCGAGCTCGGCGAAGGTGGGGCCCACGTGCTGCGGGGCCGCGGTGGGCGACCCCGACGACTCGGCGGACTGCTGCGGCTGCACCTCGGGCTCCGGGGTCACCGGCTCGCGCACCTCGCGCGCCGCCCCGACGTGCTCGGTGCGTTCCACCCGGGGCGCACGCTCGGCACGCTGGTCTCGCAGCGGGCGCGCCCCGCGGCGCTGGTCCGGGCGTCCGTGGTCGCGACGGGGGCCGCCGCGCCGATCGTCGCGCTGCGGACCGCCCTTGCGACGGTCCTCGCGGTCCTTCCGCTCCCAGCGGTCGTTCCGGTCCGTGCGTCCGGACGCCCCGCGGCGGTCGTCACGACGCGGACCACCGCGCCCACGGTCCTCGCGCTGCTCGTCCCGTCGACCGTCGCGTCGCTCGAACCGCTGCCCACGGCTCTCGCGCCACTCCACGGCTTCGGCCTCGCGCCGTGCGCGCTTGCGCTCCAGCTTCTTCTTCGTGGCCTTCTTGGCCGCCTTGGCGTCCTCCTTGGCCACGCGGAGGCTCTTGGCCTTTGCCTTCTGGGCGCTGCTCCAGCGCTGCTTGGAACCGGTGCGGCGGGACCCGTTGCTCGGCATCAGGAGTCGACCCGCTGCGAGCCGGTGCGCTTGCTGGGGATGTTCATCAGGGCGATGGCCTCGGTCTTGGGCCCGGCCGCCTGTGCCTTCTCGTCGGCTTCCACGGCCTGCGAGACGGCCTTGGCCACCACCTTGGAGACGTTCTTGTGGAAGACGCTCGGGATGATGTAGGTCGGGTTCAGTTCGTCGGGCTCGACGACGTCGGCCAGGGCCTGGGCGGCCGCGAGCATCAGGTCGTCGGTGACGACCTCGCTGCGGGCGTCCAGCAGACCGCGGAAGACGCCCGGGAAGACCAGCACGTTGTTGATCTGGTTGGCGAAGTCGCTGCGGCCGGTCGCGACGACGGTCGCGTGCTTGGCGGCCTCGTTCGGGTCGACCTCGGGGGTCGGGTTCGCCATCGCGAAGACGACGGCTTCGTCGTTCATGGTGGCGATGTCATCACCGGTCAGGATGTTGCCGGCGGAGACGCCGATGAACACGTCCGCGCCCTTCAGGGCGTCCTTGAGGTCGCCACCGTGGAGCTCGGGGCTGGTGTGCTCGGCGATCCAGCGGAGCTGCTCGTCGTCGCCGTTCTTGATGTCGTCGCGCTCGGGGCTCACGACGCCGTTGATGTCGGCCACCGTCACGTGGCGGGCCCCGGCCTTGATGAGCAGGCGCATGATCGCGGTACCGGCAGCACCGGCACCCGACTGCACGATGCGCACGTCCTCGATCTTCTTGTCGACCACGCGCAGGGCGTTGGTCAGGGCGGCGACGGCGACGATGGCGGTGCCGTGCTGGTCGTCGTGGAAGACCGGGATGTCCAGCTCCTCCCGCAGCCGACGCTCGATCTCGAAGCAGCGCGGTGCGGAGATGTCCTCCAGGTTGATGCCCGCGAAGGTCGGGGCGATGGCCTTCACGTGGGCGACAATGTCCTCGACCCCTCCGGCGTCCAGGCAGATCGGGAAGGCGTCCACGTCCGCGAAGCGCTTGAACAGCGCGGCCTTGCCCTCCATGACCGGCATGGCGGCCAGCGGACCGATGTTGCCCAGGCCCAGCACGGCCGTGCCGTCGGTGACGACCGCGACGGTGTTGCGCTTGATGGTCAGGCGGCGGGCGTCCTCGGGACGCTTGGCGATGGCCTGGCAGACCCGCGCCACACCCGGGGTGTAGACCAGCGAGAGATCGTCACGGTTCCGGATGGGGTGCTTCGGCTCCACCGTGATCTTGCCGCCCAGGTGGGCCAGGAAGGTGCGGTCGGAGATGCGCTCGATCTGCACCCCCTCCACGTCGGTGAGGGCCTGGACGATCTCGTCGTTGTGCTCGGCGCTGGAGCCGGCCACGGTGAGGTCGATCGTCATGGCCTGCGGGGTCGAGTCGCTGATGTCCAGCGCCGTCGTCATGCCCCGGGCCGAGGCCACGGCGGTGGTCAGCTCCCCGATGGTGGTGGCCCGAGCGGGCGCGGTCAGGCGGATGGTCAGGGCGTTCGACGCCGAAGGCACAGCACTCATGGGGCCATTGTGTCCCATCCGGCCGGTGGGAGGGCTGG
Organism: Kytococcus sp. Marseille-QA3725; assembly: GCF_054950055.1. Classification (NCBI taxonomy): domain Bacteria; kingdom Bacillati; phylum Actinomycetota; class Actinomycetes; order Micrococcales; family Kytococcaceae; genus Kytococcus; species Kytococcus sp. Marseille-QA3725. The sequence continues at coordinate 1,152,254 of NZ_JBUCLA010000001.1, forward strand.
TGCACGCGGTGCCCCCGCGTTGCGCGCATCACGCGCGCACGGCGCGGTACCGCGGATTCGGTCCGCTACTGTGAGTCGCATGACTGTGACCACCCTGACGGACGAGACCTTCGAGACCGCCCTGCCGGCGGCCGAGGTGGCCATCGTGATCCTCTCCGACCCCGCCTGCGAGACCTGCACCCCGTACATGGCCACGGTCGAGAAGGTGGCCGACCGCCTGCAGGACGTCGCCGAGTTCTTCACCGTCACCCACCAGTCCGCGCCGCAGGTGTTCGCGACGAGCGGCGTCACGGCCGTGCCGACCACCGTCGTCTTCCGCGAGGGCATGCTGCTGCACCTGGACTCCGGCACGCACACCGAGGCGAACCTGGAGAAGCTCGTGCACCTGTTCGCCGAGGCGGACATCGAGGAGATGCGCACCGCCGTCGAGGAGCAGGGCACCACGGTCATCGGGCAGGAGCGCGACTGAGCGCAGGCCCTCACGCCCCTCCGCACGACGAAGGCCCCCACCGGTCGGACCGGTGGGGGCCTTCGTGGCTCCTGCTCCACATCGATGACGCGACACTGGTGGTGGAGATGGCGGGAATCGAACCCGCGTCCGTCGTCACACGACCAGGGCTTCTCCGGGCGCAGTGCGCTGTGGATTTTCTCGGCCCCGGAGCTCGCACGCACACGTCCTCCGACAGGCCCAGCCGAGTGAGAGTCCCGCACGACACCTCGGCGATGCCGTGCAGCAAGTTCCCTAGCTGATGCCAGGCACTGAGTCGGGAACTAGCTCAGGCTGACAGACTTCGGGCTCGCTCAGGCGGCGAGGGCGAAGTCGGTGCGCTTGGAATTGGCACCTATTGGTTTGCAAGGAACGTTTACGAGATGACCTTGCGTTCTCGGCCCGCTTCCCCTGGGTCAGTGATCGACGTCGAAACCGATCATCCCCGTGGGGTCACGTCATCGCTGTGGAGTTGAGAAGGAGCGTGCCCACGAGACGTGGGCGTTGGTGCATCGTACGGTCCAACGGTCGGACGGTCCAAGGAATTCCCGATCGGCCCGTCAGCCGCACGCGGTGCCCTCAGCGGCCCCGCTGCATCTGGTAGCGCAGGCTCATCTGCGCCTGCTTCTCGCGCTCGTCCTGCTTGGCGCGCAGGGCGTGCCGCTTGTCGTACTGCTTCTTGCCCTTGGCCAGGGCGATCTCGACCTTGGCCCGGCCGTCCTTGAAGTAGAGCTTCAGCGGGACGATCGTGTGGCCGGCCTCGTTCGACTTGCCGATGAGCTTGTCGATCTCGTGACGGTGCAGCAACAGCTTGCGCTTGCGCCGGGCCGAGTGGTTGGTCCAGGAACCGTTGAGGTACTCCGGGATGTGGACGTTCTCCAGGAACAGCTCGCCGCGCTGGTCGGAGCAGAAGCCCTCCACCAGCGAGGCTCGCCCCATGCGCAGGGACTTCACCTCGGTGCCCATCAGGGAGATGCCGGCCTCGAAGGTGTCCTCGATGAGGTAGTCGTGCCGCGCCTTGCGGTTGGTCGCGATGACCTTGTTGCGCGTGTCGTCCTCGCGCTTCTTCTTGGCGGCCATCGCTCCTCCTTCCGTCTGCGTGGCACTCCCCTGCTCGGGGATGCTGAACCGTACCCGAGCAACGCGAGCCCGTGCACCCGAATTCCCGGGGCACGGACTCGCCCGGTCAGGAGCGGCGGAGCGCCGCCATCTGCTGCATGAGGCTCCCGCCCTCCAGCTCCGTGCCGTCGTCCTCACCGAGTGCCGCCAGCACGCGGTCTCCCCACTCGGCCGATCCGGTGCCGCCCGCGTGGTCCTGCGAACCGGGTGCCCCGAGGACGCGCACCGCGGCGCGCTCCACGGCGGCAGCGGCCTCCCCCTCCCCCAGGTGGGCCAGGCAGAGGCCCAGCGAGAGGACCGCGCCCACCGGGTTGGCACGCCCCTGACCGGCGATGTCGGGGGCGGAGCCGTGCACCGGCTCGAACATGCTCGGTGCGTCCCCGACCAGGTTGAGGTTGCCCGAGGCGGCCACCCCGATGCCGCCCTGCACCACGGCCCCCAGGTCGGTGACGATGTCGCCGAACAGGTTGTCGGTGACCACCACGTCGAAGCGCGAGGGGTCGGTGGGCAGGTGCATGCACATCGCGTCCACGTGCACGTAGTCCCACTGCACCTGCGGGTGGTCGGCGGCCACGTGCTCCATGACGTCGAGCCACAGCCGCCCGGCCTCCACCAGCACGTTCGTCTTGTGGCACAGGGTCACGCGGCCGCGACGCTGCTCGGCCAGCGCGAAGGCGTACCGGACGGCGCGCTCGGTGGCGAACCACGTGGTGGTGGACTCCTGCACGGCCGTGTGCGCGGGCGCGCCGCGGTGCACCGCGGACCCGGGTGAGGCGTAGGCACCCTCGGTGTTCTCCCGCACCACGACCAGGTCGCAGTCCTGTGGGCACAGCCCGGCGACGGGGCTGGTCACCCCGGGGTAGAGCCGCACGGGGCGGAGGTTGACCGCCTGCCGCATCTCGCCCCGCAAGGCCAGGATGATGCCGCGCTCAAGCACGCCGCTGGGGACGTCCGGGTGCCCGACGGCCCCGAAGACGATCGCGTCGTGACTCCGGAGACGGTCCGCGAGCTCGTCGGTGAGCACCTCGCCGGTGCGCTGGTGGTGCTCGGCACCGAGGGGGTAGTGGGTGCGCGTGGTGGTGAGGTCGAAACGCGCCTCCACCGCGTCGAGCACGCGGAGGGCCTGCTCGGTCACCTCCGGGCCGATGCCGTCGCCGCCGATGATCGCGAGGTCGTGATGTGCCATGGACCCATGTTTCCACCCACGCAGCTCGGCGTGCCGCGGCCCCCGTGAGTCGGTGCCGCACGCCGTGACCTCAGTGTGACGCCGGTCACTTTCCCGTGCCACGCGTCCGGTGCGTCTGTAACGTGCCCGCCATGCAGTTCACGCAGCTCCTCCTTCTCTGCCGCAGCGAGGCCCTCTAGTCCGGCCCCTCGCTGCGGAGTCGTTGCGTACCCCGGACGCTTCCGCACCGACCGAGGAGCCCCAGTGACTGCACCCCCTTCGGCGATCGCCCCGACGACGGCGCCCGCCCCGACCAGCCCCCGCACGAACACCCCCACCGGTCCCCGCACGCTGGCCGACAAGCTGTGGGACGCCCACGTAGTGCGTACCGGCGGGCCCGGTGAGCCGGACCTGCTCTACATCGATCTTCACCTCGTCCACGAGGTGACCAGCCCGCAGGCGTTCGACGGGCTGCGGGCCGCCGGCCGCACCGTCCGCCGCCCCGACCTGACCGTGGCGACCGAGGACCACAACGTGCCCACCGTGGCCGGCCCCGTCTCGGACCCCACCAGCCGCGAGCAGCTGGACGTGCTGCGCGAGAACTGCCGCGAGTTCGGCATAACGCACCACGCCCGCGGCCGCCGTGGCCAGGGCATCGTCCACGTCATCGGCCCGGAGCTGGGCCTGACCCAGCCCGGCATGACGATCGTCTGCGGCGACTCGCACACCTCCACCCACGGCGCCTTCGGGGCCCTGGCGATGGGCATCGGCACCAGCGAGGTCGAGCACGTGCTGGCCACCCAGACGCTGCCGCTGCGCCGCCCGGCCACGATGGCCGTGGAGGTGACCGGCGAGCTGCCCGCCGGCGCGACCGCCAAGGACCTGGTGCTCACGATCATCGAGCGCATCGGCACGGCAGGCGGCCAGGGGCACGTCGTGGAGTACCGCGGCCCGGCGGTGCGCGCTCTGTCGATGGAGGGGCGCATGACCCTGTGCAACATGTCCATCGAGGCCGGGGCACGGGCCGGCATGGTCGCGCCGGACGAGAAGACGGTCGAGTGGGTACGGGGCCGCCAGCACGCACCCGTGGGCGCCGCCTGGCAGGCCGCGCTGGCCGAGTGGCAGGAGCTGCGCACCGACGACGGCGCCGAGTTCGACCGCGTGGTGCACGTGGACGCCGGCGAGGTCTCCCCGCGCGTCACGTGGGGCACCAACCCCGCCCAGTCCGCCCCGCTGGACGAGGCGGTTCCCGACCCCGACGCGTTCGACGACCCGTCCGCCCGGGAGGCCGCACGGAACGCGCTGGACTACATGGACCTGCGGCCCGGGACCGCGTTGGCCGAGGTGTCTGTGGACGTCGTCTTCCTGGGCAGCTGCACCAACGGCCGCATGGAGGACCTGCGGGCCGCCGCCGAGGTGCTCCGCGGCCGCCGGCTGGCCGAGGGGGTGCGGATGCTCGTCGTCCCGGGCTCCCACCTCGTGCGCGAGCAGGCCGAGACCGAGGGGCTGGACACGGTGTTCACCGAGGCCGGGGCCGAGTGGCGGCTGGCCGGGTGCTCGATGTGCCTGGACATGAACCCCGACACGCTCGCCCCCGGTGAGCGCTGCGCCTCGACCTCCAACCGCAACTTCGAGGGCCGGCAGGGCGCCGGCGGCCGGACCCACCTGGTCTCCCCGGGTGTCGCAGCGGCCACGGCGGTGACCGGGCGCCTCACCGCGCCCGCCGACCTGGACGACGCCCGGGCCGGGAGCCGGGCCGCCAACCCCGTCACCACGCCCGCCGACCGGATCGCCTGAGGAGCAGCCATGGAACCCATCACCACCCACGTCGGCGCCGGCATCCCCCTGCGCCGCAGCAACGTCGACACCGACCAGATCATCCCGGCCAGCTACCTGAAGCGGGTGCGCCGCGACGGCTTCGAGGAGGGCCTGTTCGCCCGCTGGCGCGAGGACCCGGACTTCGTCCTGAACCGCGAGGGCTACTCCGACGGCTCGGTCCTGGTGGCCGGCGAGGACTTCGGCACCGGCTCCTCCCGCGAGCACGCGGTCTGGGCCCTCATGCAGTACGGCATCCGCGTGGTGCTGGCCAGCCGCTTCGGCGACATCTTCCGCGGCAACGCCGGCAACCAGGGACTGCTTGCCGGGGTGCTGGAGCCCGCCGACATCGAGGCCGTCTGGGCCGAGCTCGAGGCCCGCCCCGGCACCGAGGTCCACGTGGACCTGCCCGCCCGCACCGTCACCTGCGGCGCCGTGAGCGCCACCTTCGAGATCGACGACCACGTGGCCCGCCGTCTGCAGGCCGGCCAGGACCAGATCTCCGCGACCCTGGAGGACGACATGAGCATCACCGCGCACGAGAACCACCGCCCGACCCACCGTCCCAACGCTGCCGGCACGCGCGTGAGCCCCTCGCGACAGGCGGTCGAGCAGATCGCCCCGCAGCAGCCCAGCGGCATGGCCACCGCCCGCTACTCCCCCGACCCGGTGGTCGACCTGCCCGACCGCACCTGGCCCTCGCGCCGCACCACGACGGCCCCCCGCTGGTGCGCGGTCGACCTGCGCGACGGCAACCAGGCCCTGATCGACCCGATGAGCCCCGAGCGCAAGCTGGAGATGTTCCAGCTGCTGGTCTCCCTGGGCTACAAGGAGATCGAGGTCGGCTTCCCGGCGGCGAGCCAGACCGACTTCGACTTCGTGCGCCACATCATCGAGCACGACCTGGTGCCGCAGGACGTGCACATCCAGGTGCTGACCCCGGCCCGGCAGGAGCTGATCGACCGCACCTTCGAGGCGATCACCGGCGCGCACCACGCCATCGTCCACCTGTACAACTCCACCTCCACCCTGCAGCGGCGCGTGGTGTTCGACGCCTCGCAGGACGAGGTCGTGGAGATCGCGATGCGGGGCGCCCGGTGGTGCAAGGAGGCCGAGGCGCGGCTGCCCGAGGGCACGGAGGTGCGCTACGAGTACTCCCCGGAGAGCTACACCGGCACGGAGCTCGAGTTCGCCGCGCGGGTGTGCAACGAGGTGATGACCGTGCTGGTGCCGACCCCGGAGAAGCCGCTGATCGTCAACCTGCCGGCGACGGTGGAGATGACGACGCCGAACGTGTACGCGGACTCCATCGAGTGGATGAGCCGCAACCTGGACCACCGCGAGGACGTGGTGCTGAGCCTGCACCCGCACAACGACCGGGGCACCGCCGTGGCCGCGGCGGAGCTGGGCTACCTGGCCGGGGCCGACCGGATCGAGGGCTGCCTGTTCGGCAACGGCGAGCGCACCGGCAACGTCTGCCTGGTGACGCTGGCGCTGAACCTGTTCACCCAGGGGGTGGACCCCGAGGTGGACCTGAGCGACCTGCCGAGCGTGCGGGCGACGGTGGAGCACTGCAACCAGCTGCCGGTGCCCGAGCGTCACCCCTACGGCGGCGATCTGGTGTTCACGGCCTTCAGCGGTTCGCACCAGGACGCAATCAACAAGGGTCTGACGGCGATCGAGGCGGACGCGGCAGCCGCCGGTGTCCCCGTGCGCGAGCACCCCTGGGAGGTGCCCTACCTGCCGGTCGACCCGCAGGACGTCGGGCGCAGCTACGAGGCGGTCATCCGCGTGAACAGCCAGTCCGGCAAGGGGGGTGTGGCCTACGTGCTGCGCACCGAGCACTCGCTGCAGCTGCCGCGTCGGATGCAGATCGAGTTCTCCCGCGCGGTGCAGCAGCACACCGACGCCGAGGGCGGCGAGATGACGCCGGCGGCGATCAAGGAGTGCTTCGACGCCGAGTACCTGGAGCGCCACGAGCCGCTGACCCTGCACGCGACGCGGACGACCTCGGACGAGGCCGGAGAGGTCTCCCTGGAGGCGGACGTGACCCACGCCGGCGCGCAGCGCACCGTCACCGGACGGGGCAACGGTCCGGTGGCGGCCTACCTGGACGCGCTGACGGCCGTGGGTGTGGAGGCCCGGGTCTCGGACTACTCCGAGCACGCGATGTCCTCCGGTGGTGACGCCACCGCCGCGGCCTACGTCGAGTGCCAGGTGGACGGGGCGACGGTGTGGGGCGTCGGCATCGACCCGAACATCACCACGGCCTCCCTGCAGGCGGTCACCTGCGCGGTGAACCGCGCGACCTCCCCTGCCGAGGTGCGTCGGGCGGCCTGAGGGCGCTCCCAGGGCGGCCCGAGGGTTGCCCCCCCCCGCGGTCAACTCAGCACCGGTGCGGAACTCGGGTGTCGTGGGGCGTCGCCGCGGTCAGTCGGCGTCGCGCTCCTTGCCACGCTGCCAGCGGATGCCAGCCTCGATGAAGGCGTCGATGTCGCCGTCGAACACGTTCTGGGTGTTGCCGACCTCGTGGCCGGTGCGCAGGTCCTTGACCATCTGGTAGGGGTGCAGCACGTAGGAGCGCATCTGGTCACCCCAGCTGGCCTTGATGTCACCGGCCAGCTCCTTGCGCTCGGCGGCCTCCTCGGCCTTGCGCTGCAGCAGCAGCCGCGACTGCAGGACGCGCAGCGCGGCGGCGCGGTTCTGGATCTGCGACTTCTCGTTCTGCATCGAGACGACGATGCCGGTGGGGATGTGCGTCATGCGCACGGCCGAGTCGGTGGTGTTCACCGACTGACCGCCGGGGCCCGAGGACCGGAAGACGTCGACCTTGATCTCGTTCTCCGGGATCTCGATGGAGTCGGTGGACTCGATCACCGGCACCACCTCGACCGCCGCGAAGGAGGTCTGGCGACGGCCCTGGTTGTCGTACGGCGAGATGCGCACCAGCCGGTGGGTGCCGCCCTCGACGACGAGGTTGCCGTAGGCGTAGGGCACGTTCACCTCGAAGGTGACCGACTTCAGGCCGGCCTCCTCGGCGTAGGAGGTGTCCAGCACCTTGGTCGGGTACTCGTGGCGCTCGGCCCAGCGCAGGTACATGCGCATGAGCATCTCGGCGAAGTCCGCGGCATCGACACCACCGGCGCCGGCGCGGATGGTGATGACGGCCTCGCGCTCGTCGTACTCACCGGAGAGCAGGGTGCGGACCTCGAGCTTCTCGACCGCGGCCTGGATGGCGGTGAGCTCCTTCTCGGCCTCGGCGCGGGTCTCGGCGTCGTCCTCCTCCTCGGCCATCTCGACCAGGGTCTCGAGGTCGTCGATGCGGGAGTCCATGCCCTCGACCCGCTCGACGTCGCTGCGGACGGCGGACATCGCCGAGGACACCTTCTGCCCCTTCTCCGGGTCGTCCCACAGGTCCGGGGCGCTGGACTGCTGCTCGAGGTCGGCGAGCTGCTCCTTCAGCCTGGGCAGGTCGATGACCTCCCGCACAGACTCCATGGTCGTGCGGAGTTCCCGGATCTCTTGCGCAAAGTCGACAGCCACAGCGGGGCAGTCTACGCGGTGCCTCCGCAGTGGCCCTCCGGTGAACGACGGTCACACCACGACGCGGCCCGGGGGCACCTGCTGCAGGTGCCCCCCGGGCCGCGTCCGGCGGGGTGTCGATCCGTCAGCCGATGACGATGTTGCGCGACTGCCAGGGGGCGTCGCGGTCCACGGTCATGCCGTTGGCCGTGGTGTACGTGGCACCGGAGGTGAACTGGAAGGCGGTGAAGTTGCCGGTGTAGAGGCCCAGCCGGTTCGGGTTGGTCGTCACGCTGAACTCCGACCCGGGCCAGGCCGGGATCTGTCCGGCGTCCTGGTCGTCCACCGTCTGGCCGACCGTGACCCCCTGGAAGGACAGCTGCACGACGACCGAGTTGACCCCGTTGACGGTCTGCTCGGTGACGGAGTCCACGGCCCAGGCGCCCGTGACCTGGAAGTCCGAGACGGACGGCCGCGAGTTGAACCAGTTCTGCGGGAACGCGAAGCTCATGACGGGCCCGCGTGTGAACGTGGCCGTGGTGGTGGGCGAGAGCGAGGTGCTGCCGGTCTGCGGCAGGTTGATGGCGGCGAAGCCGGCAGGGAAGCCCGGGGCGACGTCGGAGGTGTCGTTGAAGTCCAGGCTCGTGATGACGCGGTTGCCGTTCGCGTCCAGCTGCGTGTACAGGCGGCTGTACGACCACGTCGCCAGGCCGTAGTTGTTCTGCGGCGAGGCGGCCACTGCGGGGGCTGCTGCCGCCACGGCGACGGCGGGGGCGGTCCAGGCGGCGCCAGCGACGACTCGCCGACGCGACAGGGGCACGTTGAGGTCCATGGTGTCTCCAGGAGATCGGGGGGGTGTGTGGGCGGGGTCGGTCGGCGCCTCGGGGACGACTCACACCTGCCACCCATCGCACCGCGACGATCCCGAGCGGATGGGAACCGGGCCCCGGCACCCCAACAAAATCGGTGCGAGGGACCGCACTCCGCCCGTACGTCCGCCCCTCAGAACTCGAAGACCAGGCGGGCCGGCACCGCCCCGGAGAGCACCTCCTCGAAGCACTCGTTGACGTCCTCGAGCCGGCGCGACTCGGCGATGACCTTGGTGCGCCCCATGGCGTGCAGCTCGAAGCACTCGGCCAGGTCGTTGCGCGTACCCACCAGCGAACCGTGCACGCTGATGCCCTGCAGGACGGTCTCGAACACCGGCAGGGTCAGCTTGTTGTCGGCCGGAAGCCCCACCAGCACCAGACGCCCGGTCGGGTTGAGTGCGGCGTGGGCAGCGGCCATCACCGCCGGGGACGGCACCGTCACCAGGGCGATGTCCGCACCACCCAGCCGGGAGACCTGCTCGTGCAGGTCCCCGCGACCGTCGACGGCGTGGTCGGCACCCAGCTGCTCGGTGGCCAGGTTGAGCTTGTCGTCGGAGACGTCGGCGGCGATGGTGCGGCACCCGAAGGCCCGTGCGTACTGCAGGCCCAGGTGGCCCAGACCGCCCATGCCCACGACCAGCGCGGTGTCGGCCGGCGAGGGACGGGCGGCCTTGAGCGCCGCGTAGGTGGTCACGCCGGCACAGGTGATGGGTGCGGCGTCGAAGGAGCTGACGCCCTCGGGCACCTTGACCACGTGGCTGGCGTAGCCGATGGCGTACTCGGCGTAGCTCCCGTCGATCGTGTAGCCCATGTACTCCGGTGCGGTGCAGTAGGTCTCCTGCCCACCCAGGCAGTAGCGGCACCGGCTGCAGGCCCGCCCCAGCCACGGCAGGGCCACGCGCTCCCCCACCGCGACCTCGTCGACGCCCTCACCAAGCTGCTCGACGGTGCCGACGCCCTCGTGGCCGGGGATGAGCGGGGTCTTCGGCTTGACCGGCCAGTCACCGTGCGCGGCGTGGATGTCGGTGTGGCACAGCCCGCTGGCCTCGATCTTGACCAGCACCTGCCCGGCCTGCGGCGTGGGCACCTCCAGGTCACGGATCTCCAGCGGGGACCTCAGGGCGGGGACGACGGCTGCCTTCATGGTGACTCCCGGTCAGTTGTGGCGAGGCGACCACCGAGCTCGGTGGCATTCATCACGCTACTGAGAAGGGGGGTCCGTGTCACTGCCCGCGCCCGCACCCGCGCGACCACCGCGTGGTGCGGGTACGGTCCTCGCTGACCCAACCACTCCGCGGCTGCCACCGCGACGCCGTCGTGACGCGGGCCGTGCACCCAGGAGGCTCCCCATGTCCGCGCTGTTCGGTCTCTCGCTCATCGGCGTCCTGTGCCTGGTCGGCATGGTGCTGCGCCGCTGGATCCCGGCGTTCCGCACCAACATCGTGCCCGCCTTCGTGATCGCCGGCTTCCTCGGCGCCATCGCCATGAACGCAGGACTCTCCGGCCTGCTCCCGGGAGTGGACCACGAGCTCTTCACGCTGCTCACCGCAGAGCTGTTCACGCTCTCCTTCATCTCCATCGGTCTCACCCCGCCGCCGCCCGGCACACGGGATGCCACGGGTCGCGCACAGGCCACGCTCCTGCGCGGGGCCTGGGCCATGGGGCTGACGTGGACCCTCGTGTTCGCCACACAGGCACTGCTCGGTGTCGGGGTCGTCGCGGCCACCGGACGCTTCGGCGACATGGACGCGACCTACGGCTTCATGCTCCCCTTCGCCTTCGCGCAGGGCCCCGGTCAGGCGGTCACCTTCGCCGGCATCTTCGAGCAGCAGGGTTGGACCGATGCCGTGGACGTCGGCCTCGCGTTCGCCTCGGCGGGCTTCGCGGCCGCCTTCCTGGTGGGTGTGCCGCTGGCGCGGTGGGGCATGAACCGTGGCCTGGCCACGCACTCGATGGGGATCACCGAGTCGGTGGGCAAGGGCTACTTCCACCGTGACGAGGAGACCGAGTCGATGGGCTCGGAGACGACCTTCTCCGGCAGCGTCGACACCCTCACCTTCCACTTCTCGATGATGGGCCTGGGCTACCTGCTGGCCCACGCACTGGCGTGGGTGTTCGCCCACGTCCCGGGCTTCGTGGGCGAGACCATCAGCGGGATGATGTTCATGAACGGCCTGCTGGCGGCCTACTTCGTGCGCTGGGTGCTCGGACTGCTGTCGGTGGACCACCTGCTGCACCGCCAGATGCAGGCCCGCATCACCGGCCTGACCACCGACTTCGTGGTGGTGGCCTCCTTCATGGCCGTGCAGGCCGCCGTCGTGGCCGCCTGGCTCGTGCCGATCCTCGCCACCGCCGTGCTGGCCGTCCTGCTGACGGTGGGGCTGTGCGTCGTCATCGGCCAGCGCTACGGCAGCGACCACGACTTCGAGCGCACCCTGGGCATGTACGGCACCCTGACCGGCACCACCCCCACCGGGCTGGCACTGGTGCGCATCCTGGACCCGCGCATGCACACCAGCACCATGGCCGAGATGGGGCTGATGAACCTGCCGGAGATGCTGTACCTCCCCGCCATGCTCACCATCTCCGCCGCGTTCGCCGGGGAGATGGGCCTGTGGGCCGCTCTCGGGGTGATGGCCGCCCTGACCCTCGCCTACCTGCTCGCCCTGCTCCTCACCCGCAGCGTGGGCCGGCGGACGTGGACCCTGCAGGGGCCCGTCGCCGATGACTCCGTGGCCCGCGACCGCTGACGCAGGCCACCCCACCCCTCACCGCAGGAAGGACAGCTACCCGTGGAGACGCTCTACCACTCGGGCCGCATCATCACCATGGTCGACCGGGACGACGCCCCCGAGGCGGTCCTGGTCCGCAACGGGCGGATCGCCGCCGTCGGGCCGCTCCAGGAGGTCCGGTCCTCGGCCGGCCCCTCGGTGGAGGAGGTGAGCCTGGACGGGCGGACGCTCATGCCCTCCTTCATCGACCCCCACGGCCACCTGCTGCACCACGGCGCCCTGGCGGCCCTGGTGGACCTCGAGGGCGCACGCAGCATCGAGGAGGTCGTCACCGCGTTCCGGGAGCGCCTGGCCGCCCGGGACGCCGACGACCGGTCCCCGCTGGTCGGGGCGAGGTACGACCCGCAGATGCTCGCCGAGCAGCGCCACCCCACGCGGGAGGAGCTCGACGCGGTGAGCACCGACCTGCCCGTCCTGGCCCTGCACCGCAGCCTGCACGTCGCCGTCGGCAACTCGTTCCTGGTGGAGGCCGCCGGCCTGACCGCGGACACCCCGGACCCGGAGGGCGGACGATTCGGGCGCTTCCCCGACGGCACCCCGGACGGCTACGTCGAGGAGCACCCGGCCATGTCGGCCTTCGCCGCCGTCCTCTCCCCCGGTGGCGACGGCGGGCTGCTGCCCACCGGGTCGGCGGACCCCGTGGGTGCCGCCGAGCTCGCGGTCGCCGACTACCTGCGCCACGGCATCACGACCGCCCAGGAGGGGGCCGCCGACCCCGCGACGGTGGCCGGCCTGGTCGAGGCGTCGCGAGCGGGCGCGCTCCGGCTCGACGTGGCGGTCTACCCGGTGGTGCAGACCGGTACCGCCGTGTACGACGAGCACCCGGGCCTGACCGGCGACTACGTGGACGGCCTGCGGCTGGGTGGGTACAAGATGATCCTCGACGGCTCCCCGCAGGCGCGGTCGGCGTGGATGAGCGAGCCGTACGAGCCCGTGCCGGGCGACGAGGCCCCGGGATGCGCCTACCCGATCCACACCGCCGAGGAGGTGGAGCGCTACACGCGAGCGGTGGCCGAGCAGGGGCGGCAGCTGATCGTGCACTGCAACGGCGACGCGGCGGCCGAGCAGTGGGTGACCACCGTGCAGGAGGTGGGTGCGCGGACACCGGCGCTCCTGGAGGCCCGTCCCGTCATGATCCACGCCCAGACGGTGCGCGACGACCAGCTGGACCGCATGGCCGAGCTGGGCATGATCGCCTCGGTCTTCACTGGCCACACGTGGTTCTGGGGTGACGTGCACCTGCGCAACTTCGGGCCCGTCCGGGGGCGTCGGGTCTCCCCCGCCCGCTCCGCGCTCGACCGCGGCGTGCGGGTGACGCTCCACCAGGACGCGCCGGTCACGCCGCCGGACATGATGCTGACGATCTGGGCAGCGGTGAACCGGATCACGCGCAGCGGGTACCCCATCGGGCTGGAGGAGCGGATCTCCACCTGGGAGGCGCTGCGGGCGGTCACCTGCGAGGCCGCCTACCAGTACGGCGAGGAGGACTCCAAGGGGTGCGTCCGGGAGGGCATGCGGGCCGACCTGGTGGTCCTGTCCGACGACCCGCTCGCGACCCCGCCGCAGGACCTGCGTGACATCCAGGTGCTCCGGACCATCAAGGACGGCGAGGTCGTGTACCGGGTGTGACAGATCCCATCACCCAGACAGTGCACGACGTCGTCCTGCCCACCACGAAGACGCCGCTGGGGCGGGGAACCCGAAGGTTCCCGCCCCAGCGGCGTCAGGACTCGTCGAGTCCGCCTGCGGATCAGCCCAGACGGAACTTCGAGCGCGACAGCATCGGCAGCACCTCGCCACGCACGGCGGAGGCGGAGTAGCCGGACGGACGGCCCGAGCGGTTGGTGGAGACGGCCATGCAGGCGTCCATGACCTCGAACTGGCCGTTCTGCAGCCGGGTGGCGCCCTCCTCGTCCATCGGGCGGCCGGTCATCATGAAGGCCATGCGGCGCCAGCCGTCGCGCGAGGAGAAGGACATGGCGGTGGAGCCGAAGCCGCCACCGTCGTGGCCGTAGAGCTTGCCCTTGCCGGTGAAGACGTCGTCGAGCACCAGCACGCCGTAGCCGTAGCCGGCGTCCGCGGCGGCGCCCACCGGGGTGATCATCTGGTCGACGCTGGTCTGCGACAGGATCTGGTGACGCAGCAGCACGGCCCAGAAGTCGGTGATGTCGGCAGAGGTCGACATGGCGGCGGCGGAGCCGGAGAAGATTGACAGGTTGACGTCCTGCAGGCGCTCCTTCTGCTTGCCGAGCATGGCGACGTCCTCGAGCTCCAGCGCCGGGTTCTCCACCTTCGCGGAGTTGAACAGGAAGGTCTGGTTCATGCCCATCTTCGTGTACACCTGCTGGCGCAGGATGGACGCGATGGACGTGCCGTGAACCTTCTCCAGCATCATCGACAGCACGACGTAGCCGGTGTTCGAGTAGGCCCAGCCCTCACCCGGGGTGAACTTCCACGGCAGCTTCTTGGCCGCGGCGATGATGTCGGCGTGGCTCCACTGGTCGTTGGTGAAGTCCTCCCACCAGCCGAGGGTGAAGTCGTGCTCGGCGACGACGTCGTTGATGTGGTCCGGCATGCCGGAGGTGTGGTTGAGGAGCTGGCCCACGGTGACGCTGCCCCGGCCCTTCCACAGGCCCGGCAGCACGTCGTCGATGGTGGTCTTCAGCGTCCACTTCTTGCGCTCGATGAGCTGGAAGACCGCGGTCGCCAGCTGCGGCTTGGTCATGGAGGAGATGCGGGCGCGAGCGTTGGCGCGAGCCAGCTCCGAGCGGGTCATGGAGAAGCGACCGGCGGCAAGGTCCAGACGGCCGTAGCGGCCGGACACGGAGCAGACGGCGCCCACCAGCGGGTTGCCGATCATGCCCTTCAGGGCCGCCTTGAGGGCCTCGGCGTTCGGGCCGGTGGCCAGGGCCGCGTTGGACGCGGTCACGCCCGTGGTGGCGCCCAGGGCGGTGGTGGCGGCGGTGGCCGTGGCCAGGCCGGCGAACTGACGGCGGGACAGGGCAGACGTCATGTCTTCTCCTCAGTAGGTGTGGATCTCGCGCTGAAGGGCCCGCCCAGCGTGCGGTCGGGCACCAAGCGGGACCACCCCACCACGGGATGACGCGCTTGTCACGCATCACCCCGCGGTGGGGTGGTTCTCACGAGGCCGGTTCAGCCGAAGAAGGGGGCGACCTCGGCGTCGTAGCGCGCGGCACCGCGGACGACCTGCGGGTCCAGGCCCTTCGCGTCCGGAGTCGCGTTCGACAGGGCACGGGAGGAGACCGTCGCGCGCAGAGCCGCCTTGCGCAGCGCCTCACGGTTGCGGTCCATGTGCCACTTGCCGTTCCACCAGTAGGGCCGACCGGAGGCGATGTAGGCCATGCGGCGGCGCCCGTCGCGGGTGGACAGGGCGTGCGCCACCGAGCCCCACCCGGAACCGGTGTGCCCGTAGAGGTTGCCTCGACCGGACACGTCGTCCGGCACGATGCGCATGCCCAGGCCGTAGGAGTACTCGACCGCCGGCCCGTAGGGGGTGCACATCTTGTCCACGAGGTACTGGCTGACGATCCGACCGCTGAACAGGCGGTAGGTGAAGTCCGTCAGGTCCGCCGAGGTGGCCATGACCGCGCCGGCGCCGGAGAAGGTGCTCAGGTTCACCCGCTCCAGGCGGTAGCGGCCGTCCGCCTCGACGATGTAGTCCGAGAGCTGCGGGCTCGGTGCGGACGACCCGGTGCGCAGCGAGGTCTGGCGCATGCCGTTGGGCAGGAAGACCCGCTCGCGCAGCAGCGACCTGAGCGACTGGCCGGTGACCTTCGCCAGCATCATGCCGACGACGACGAAGCCGGTGTTGGAGTAGTAGTAGCCCTCCCCCGGCGTGAAGCGCCAGGACATGCCGCGGGCGATGCGCACGATCTGCGCGTCGGTGTACTGCTCGCTGCAGGCCTCCTCGAGCACCGCGGGGGACTGCTCGTACATGTTGCTGCCGGGGGTGATGACGTTCAGTGCGTCGGGCATGCCGGAGGTGTGGCTCAACAACTGGCGCAGGGTGACGTTCCCGCGCCCCGGCCACAGGCCCGGCAGCACGTCGTCGATGGTGGTCTGCAGCGTCCAGGTGCGCGCCTGGATCTGCTGCATGACGGCGGTGGTCACCATCATCTTGGTGATGCTGGCGACGCGGCCGCGGCAGTTGACCCGGGCGGAGTAGCCGCTGACGGACTGCTTGCCCGCCGCGACGTCGAGGTGACCGTACGGACCGCGCACGGAGGCCACGGCCCCGACGGCGGTGCTGCCGATCATGGCGCGCAGCCGCTCACCGACGGCGGCTCCGGCGGGGGTGTCGATGGCGGCCTGTGCGCCGGGGGCCAGGGCGGCCCCGGCCAGGGTGCCGGCGGTCAGGCCGGCGAACCCGCGACGGCTGATGGATGTGCTCATGTCTTCCCCTTCGTCTGGTCGTGTGGCAGGCGCCCCCTCGACACCTGCGGCCTCGCAGTGTGCCGCATCGCACCGACGGGGGCGCGCCGACGCCGCGGATCACCTGTCGTTCCGGTCTCCTCCACGTGCCGTGGACTCGACGGTGATCGTCGTGCCACCCGGGACCCACCCGCGCACGAGGTCGGTGACCGGGAAGTGCACCTCACTGGTGACGCGGACGGTCGCCTGCCGCCGGTCGCCGGTCGGCGCCGCGCTGACCACCTGCCAGGCGGCGATGCGGGAGGACGGCTCCTGCTCGGCCAGGGCCCGGTGGGCTGCACGGTCCACCTCGGCAGGGTCGAGCACCGTCACCTCCTGCTCGTAGTAGGCGTCGTCGGAGATCGCGTCGGCGGCCCCGCGGGCCGCGGCGTCCGTGGCGTTCAGCGTCTCGATGCGGGCGAGGTACAGGCTGGTGGTGTCGACTCCGACGAGCAGCAGGCTGGCGAGGATCGCCACGAAGCCCATGAGCAGCAGGGCGGTGCCGCCCTCCTCGGGGTCCCGGCGTCGGGGACGGTGCACCGCCCGGAGCCGGGCGACGAGTCGTCGGGTGCGGCTCACCGCTGCCCACCCCCTGCCCGGTACTCGTCGAGGGGCTCGGTGTGCGTCGCGGTGATGGTGAGCACCGCCGGTCCGCGGATGCCGAGCCGGTCCAGGCCCGGCAGGGTCACGCGGAGGCGCGAGGAGGCCGTGACCCCACCGTCGTCACCGGGCTCGTCGCAGCCGGTGCACTCGAGGGTCAGCTCGGCGGCGTCCTGCCCGAAGTCCTCGGCCGTGAGCCGACCGGCCGCCTGTCCCGTCGCCAGCGCACCGGGGCGTTCGTCGGTCACCTCGGCCACCGTCACCCGGGCGGCCTCCCGCGCGGAGGCGGTGGACGCGAAGGCTGCCGACTGGATCTCCGCCAGCAGCAGGATCAGGTAGACCAGCGGCACCAGGAAGAACGCGACGAGGACGGTGTACTCGACCATGGCGGCGCCAGCCTCCGGGTCGCCGGCCCCGGACGAGGTGGTGCGGGGACCGGCCCGGTGCGTCACCGGCCCTCCTGCACCGCGCGCCCGCGGACCGTCAGGTCCGACCCGATCCCCCACGGCCCCAGGACGGGCAGATCCGCCCGCACCTCGACCACGACGACCCCGCGGCCGCCGATGATGTCGTGGGTTTGGACGACGTCGGACACGGTCGCGCCGGCCGAGGCCCGATCGATCAGGTACCGCGCCCGCTGCACCCCGTCACCGGGCGCGGCGTCGGAGCGGGCCCCGTGCCGGGCCCCCTCGACGGCGAACGCCGTGAGGGAGTTGCGGACGTGCAGGGCGAAGGCGAGCTGCAGGACGGCCATGACCGTGAAGACCGCGATCACGCTGGTGAGCACGAACTCGGCCGTGACCGCTCCCCGCTCGCCTCCGCCGACGGCCCTCAGGGGCCCTGCACCCCGCTGACCGCGGTGGTGAACAGGCTGTTCAGCAGCGGACCCGCCACCGCCCACAGAGCGGTCACGATGCCGGCGGTCATCATGGTGATGAGCACCCAGCCGGGCACGTCGCCCCGCTCGGTGTCCTCGGTCATGCGGGCGTAGGCGTTCATCAGACGGACGTAGACGGACTGCAGGGTGGTCATGCTCGGGCTCCTGTGTGGGTGTGTGCGAACTGTGCGATCGGGAGTTGCCTCCCCCGTGGTGCTCCCGGGCGGGAGCGGTGCGGGGGCGTGCGCCCCCTCCGGCCACCGGGTGGGTGACCGAGTCCGTGGGGCCCGTGGGCCGGGCGGTGGGCCGGCGCATCAGAGGTTCACCTGCAGCGCGCTCAGACCGGGGTACATGGCGAAGACGACGGTCACCGGGAGCACGAAGAACACGACCGGGATCATCATGAGGATCTCCCGTCGCCCTCCCTCGGCGATGATCTGCTGGCGGGCCGCCTCCCGGGCGTCCGTGGCCTGGGCACGCAGCACCTCCGCCAACGGTGTGCCCCGCTCGACGGCGATGATCACGCCGTCGACGAAGCGGGCGACGCTCGGGACCCCCGTGCGCTCGGCGATCCCCTCCAGCGCGTTCGGCAGGCTGGCACCGGTGCGTGCCTCGCCGAGGGCCTGGGTCAGCTCGCGCGAGAGCTCACCGCGGCTGAGGCGGGCGACCCGCTCGAGGGCGGCGCTGGCCGACTCCCCTGCCGCGACTGCCAGGGCGAGCAGCTCCGCGACCGCGGGGAACTCCTCCACGATGCGGTGCTCCCGCCGGGTGAGCCGACGTGCCAGCAGCTGGTCGCGGAGCATGACCCCGGAGAGGCCGCCGCACAGCGCGAGCGCCGGGGCGATGACCGGCACCGCTCGTCCCGTGCTCCACAGCAGGACCCCGAGGGCAGCACCCGCAGCGGCCAGCAGGCACGCGAGCACGGCCTGCTGTGCGCGATAGCCCTGCACGTCGGGGGCGAGTCCCGCCCGCTCGAGGCGGCGGACCAGCACGTCGTGACCCCCGAGCAGCTCGCCGAGCCGCCGGCCGAGGCCCCTGGTGAAGGGGTCCACGAGGTGGTGCACGGTGAGCTGCTCGTGGGGTGCCAGGTTGAACAGCCTCGCCGGCACCGGCTCGTCGCGCACGTAGGGGTCGACCCGCATGGCGAGGGTGGGTGTGCGCCAGCGCGGGACGCCGTACACGACCAGCAGCAGGCCGAGACCGATCACCAGACCCACGGCCGCTCCGGGCCACGACCAGCTCATCGCAGCACCCGCTCCGCCTGCGGGATGCGACCGAGCCGCACCATCAGGACGTAGGCCGCCACCGAGACGAGCCCACCGACGGCCAGGACGAGGGCCCCGGTCGGCGTGTTGTAGGCCGCCAGGGAGTCGCCGCCGCGCGTGGCCAGCATCGCCAGGACGATCCACGGCGCCGCGAGTCCGAGTCGTGCGGCGTTCACGGTCCAGCTCTGTCGGGCCTCCATCTCCGAGCGGGTGTGTGCCTCCTCCCGCAGGAAGGCGCTGAGGGTGCGCAGGACCACGCCGAGGTCGCTGCCGCCGACCTCGCGAGCGATCCGGAGCGACTCCACCAGGCGGTCCGCGACCGGGTCCGACAGGCGGTCCTTGAGCGCGTCGAGGCTCACGTGGAAGCGGCCGGTGGACCGGTAGTCGCGGGCGAACGCCGCGAAGGCGGGACGGAGCTCCTCCGGACCGCGCACCGCCAGCTGCGCCAGTGCCTCGGGCAGCGCCATACCTGCCCGGACACCCGAGGCGACGTGGTCGACGCAGTCCGGCCAGGCGTGCCGGAGGCGCGACCGCCGACGACGCACGGTGGCCGAGAGCAGCATCCAGGGCAGCGCCGAGGCGATGACCGCGAAGGCGGCCGCGACACTGAGGACTCCGGTGAACCCTGCCGTCAGAACGAAGGCGACGATGCCGAGGGCGAGGGTGCTGAGCACCATGCCGACCGGGGTCACCCCCGGCCAGCGTGCGACCGCCAGGTCGTCGGCCACCCGGTCGCGCCAGGTGGTCCGGGTCACCCGCGTGCGGGGGTGCGTGGGCCAGAAGGAGTCCCACACGAGTGCCAGCCCCACCCCGAGGAGTGCGCCCAGGAGCAGACCGGTCATGCCGCCCCCAGCAGCTCGCGCAGGTCGTAGCCCGCCCGTGCGAAGCGCTCCCGGTGCGGCGGGAACCCGTCAGCTCGGGTGAGCTCGCCGTCCACCCGGGTGAAGAGCTCCGCCACCTCGATGACGTCGCCCTCCGTGCGCCCGGGCAGAGCGGCGATCTGCTGGACCCGCCGACGCCCGTCACGTTCCAGGGCGCAGTGGACGACCAGGTCGACCGCGTTGGCCACCGTCGGCACCACGAAGGAGCTCGCGACGTTCGGACCGGCCAGCAGCGGGAGCGTGCACATCTTGAGCACGGCCTCCCGGGCACCGTTCGCGTGGATCGTCGCCATGCCGGGCAACCCGGAGTTCAGCGCGATGAGCAGGTCGAGTGCCTCCTCCTGGCGCACCTCGCCGACCAGAACCCGGGAGGGGCGCATGCGCAGGGCCTCCTTGACCAGGCGGCGCAGGGTGATCTCGCCGGTCCCCTCGAGGCTCGGCTGGCGGCACTGCATCGCCACGGTGTCGCGCAGCGGTACGTGCAGCTCGAAGACCTCCTCGGCCGTGACCACCCGCTCGTGGGGCGGGATGGCAGCGGCCAGGCAGTTCAGCATGGTCGTCTTGCCCGCCTGCGTCCCACCCGAGACCAGCACGTTCAGACCGCTGGCCACCGCGGCGCGGAGGAAGGCCGCGGCGGGCGCGGTGAGGCTCCCCATCGCCACGAGGTCCTCGAGCTGGTGTGCGCGGGAGACGAACTTGCGGATGTTGACCGACCAGTGGCGGCGTGTGATGTCCGGGGCATATGTCGATCTGCCGTTTTTGCCGTGGCGGTTTAGCGCGTTCTGGATGACCGCGTCAGGCTGATTTGCGCGTGCGCAAAGAGATTCGGGGTTGGGAAGCGCCACCGGACGAACCCGACCCCTGAGAACACGGGTGGACACGGCGAAGGGCCAACCGCTGGGGTGCGGTTGGCCCTTCGATGAGGGGTAGAGCTGGTTCCGGGCATCCCCTGGCCGGTCAAGTCCCGGGTAGTGGTGTAGCGGTGTCCTTCGGGTCGTGGGGTGGTTTGTCAAGCGGTGAGGGCGGGTAGCTCGGTGGTCGTGGTGGTGTCCTCCTGGGGGGTGGGGATGAGGTGCATGCGGCAGCGGGCCAGGAGGTCCAAGCCCAGGTAGCGGCGGCCTTCGGCCCATTCGTCGGTTTGCTCGGCCAGGACGGCCCCGACGAGACGGACCACGGCCTGGCGGGTGGGGAAGATCCCGACACTGTCGGTGCGGCGGCGGATCTCACGGTTGAGGCGTTCGGCGGGGTTGTTCGACCAGATCTGGGACCACACGTCCTTCGGGAAAGTAGTGAACGCGAGGATGTCGGCCCGAGCGGCGTCCAGGTGGTCGTGGACCTCGGGAAGCTTGGTCTGGACGTAGTCCAGGAGCCGGTCGAACTGGGCGTCCACCGCGGCGGCGTCGGGCTGGTCGTACACGCTGTGCAGCATGGCCTTGACTGCTGGCCACATGCTCTTGGGAGTGACCGACATGAGGTTGGCTGCGTAGTGCGTGCGGCAGCGTTGCCAGGTCGCGCCGGGCAGGTTGGCCCGCAGCGCTTCGACCAGACCGGTGTGGGCGTCAGAGGTCACGAGCTGCACACCGGTCAGGCCGCGGGCGACGAGGTCGGCGAAGAACTCGTTCCACGCCGCCCCGGTCTCTCCGGTTGCTACGCGCAGGCCCAGGACTTCGCGGTGGCCATCGTTGTTCACCCCGGTGGCGATCAACACGACGGTGTTGATGACCCTGCCGCCTTCACGGACCTTCATGGTCAGGGCGTCGGCCGCGATGAAGGTCCACGGCCCGGTGGTGTCCAGGGGCCGGTGGCGGAACTCCTCGACGTGCTCGTCGAGTTCGGCGGCCATCCGCGAGACCTGGGACTTCGACAGGCCGTCGATACCGAGGGTCTTGACCAGCTTGTCCATGCGGCGGGTGGACACCCCGGCCAGATAGCAGTCGGCCACGACGGTGATCAGCGCGGTTTCGGCCCGCTTGCGGCGTTCCAACAGCCACTCGGGGAAGTAGGTCCCGGTGCGGAGCTTGGGAACGGCCACGTCGATCGTGCCCACCCGGGTGTCCAGGTCGCGGTGACGGTACCCGTTGCGCTGGGCGGTACGGGTCGTGCTGGGGCGGCCGTACTCGGCGCCGACCACCGCGTCGGCGTCTGCGGACAGCAGGGCGTTGATGGTCTGCTGCAGCAAGTGGCGCATCAGGTCCGGCGAGGCTTCGGCCAGGGCTTCGCTCAGCAGGCCGGCAGGGTCCACAATGTGAGGTGCGGTCATCGTGATGACTCCGTTCGAGGATTCTGTGGAAGGTTGACTCGAAGGATCACACGGTGACCGCACCCATGTCCGGGCACATCGTGGCCACCGCGCTACACCACTATGCGGGACTCAACTCCCTGGCCCCCCTTTGGCCGGTACTCCCCCGTCAGGGGCGGCAAGGGGTTGAGGGGTCAGGCGGCTTCGTAGTCCGTGTCCGGGGGGTCACTACCCGGCGGGTTCTGCGCGTGCCGGGTGGACTCCAGGACAGCCTCGAGGTCGCACGGGTCCACGACCGGGCCCGTCGGGGCACCGTTGGGGGTGGTCAGGGCTGCTTCGTGGCGGGTGATGATGCGGAAGTTCGTCGCCGCCGCCCTAAGCCCAGCCTCCACCGACGCGGCCGCCAAGCCCTTGCGGCGGCGGTGCATCGACCGTCCGATGCCCTGGTAGCCACGGTCCTTCAGGACACTGTTCGCGGACTCCACACGGGACCGCAGGTGCCCGTAGTGGCCGGCCCACTCTGCGGACCCGTACTCGAAATGCTGGGAGTACTTGTCCATGTCGAACGTGGCCTTGAGGGTCACCGACTGCTTGTTCTTGCAGATCGCTGCCGCGTTGTTCCCCCCGGTCTGGGTGAGCGGGGAGATCGGCAACATGGTGATCCCCGGGTTGCGGGGACCGGTGGAACCCGTGCAGTTCAGGGTCGCGCCGGGCCCCTTCGCGGGGCACTTCACGACCGTCTTGTCTGCGGTGCCGGCTTCCTTCTCACGCAGCAGGAACGCGCGACGCTGCCCCAGACGGTGCCGCCACGTGTGCCCGTCGATGTCACCGTTGCGGAAGTCCTTCGTCGCGTCACGCAACGGGGTGGGCATGCTCGCGCAGTACAGGCCACCCTCGAGGAAGATCACCTGCGCGTCCACGTTCCGGGCACCCAGCGCGGACTTGGAGTAGTCCATGACCAGGTCAGCGTCCTCGCGGAGCTTCAAGTGCCACCGGGCCCGGGAGCTCTTCTTCGAGTCGTCGTAGTGACCCAGGTAGCCACGGTCGGTGCACAGCAAGATCCGGCCATCACGGCCCACGTCCCCGTCAGCCGGGTCCAGCAGGCCCTTCGTGGACTGGACGATGTCCAGCAGGGCTTCCTTCTGGTCCATGCCCGGCAGGCGGACAGGTGCGGCGACGATCAGCGGGGGCACCAAACCACGGGAGTCGGCGTCCGCGGCGCCGATCACCGCGAGGTTCACCTCCACCCCACGCTCACACTTCATCTTCACCGGGTCCATACCCTTCGCCGGGGCATGGTTCGTCGTGGTCCGCACGTAGTAACCCATGTCGGCGTCCGACCCGACGACCTCCACAAACTCCTCCCCGCCCAGAGCGTTCTTCACCTTCCGGGTGCGGGGACGAGAGTTGTACCGGGCAGCGACGAACGTGCCATCCACGGTCAGCGCCGGGGAGGTACGCCACGCCTCCCACGTGGAGTCATCCGTCAGCCACAGGGACGCGTCGATCAGCCGCTGGTTGAACACGTCCAACCGGTGCCGGCGCTCGGCGATACGGGCGGGGTCCTGCGCCCACTTCGCTTCCAACTGGGCCTGCTCGGCCTTCGTGCGGGTGCCCTTGCGCGGCCCCGGGTAGGGGTCGATCAGGTCACGCCGGTACTGCCACGACCGGTGCACGGCACTCCTCGCAGCTTCGACGCCACGGTCGTTGGACAGCAGCGGGGAGGACGGCAACCAGTCCCCCACGATCTCCAGCTCCAGGTACTCGCGGAGCCGCTGGGCCTCCTCCGACGGGTCGGCCATGAGCGTGACGATGTCCTTGGCGATGTCCGCGTACGAACCGGGACGGTCGGCCAGGATGCGCGCCCACTCGAAACTCATCACCGTCACCGGGGACAGGAGGGGCTTACGCCCGCACGCCCGCCGCGGGGACTTCGCACGCTCAGCGTCCTCCCACTGGGAGAACAACGCGTCCACGGCGGCGATGTCCAGCATGTACCGGGCCAGGATGAGCATGTCCCGTGCTGAGGCGTCACGCTGTTGTTCAACGTTCATCTCCGACGCCCACGTCGCGTGCCGGCCGGGACGACGCTCGGGCAGGCCCACGAGCTGGCGCTCCTCCTGAGCGACCTCCACGAGGACCTTCCGCAGGGTGTTCAGCGCGCCCCGCAGGTCACGCTCCGCCCGCGTCCGCGCCGTGCCGGTGACCGTCAGGCCGGGGTGGTCCCGGTGGGCCTTGCGAGGGTTGATGTCCCGCTCCACCGCGAGCCGGGACACAGCCCGATCCACCTCCGCCTCGGCGCGAAAGACACGGTCGGCGGCCTTCGACCGGGCGACCGCACGGTGCCGCTTGGTCTTCATCCACGCGGCGACGGACTGAACCCGGGCCGGGTAGTGCTCGGCCAGGCGCTGGTCGGCTGCGGTGATGTTGCCTCGGCGTCCCAGTGCGCGCCGGTGAAGGTGGGTGATGTTCGGGTTCACAGGCCCATCACCGCCTTCGGGTCACGCAGGGCCTGCCGGGCGGTGGACCGCTCCGGTTCGGGCAAGTACGGAAGGATCCGCTCCAACCCACTGACGCCCTCCAGACCGGAGGCGTGAATCAGGGCGGGGATCGGCGTCCCACCGGCCAGATGCCGGTACAGCCACGTGCACCGCAGCCGCTGGGCGGTGATGGGCAGGGTCGCCTTGTACTTGTTCGTGAAGTCCGACACGACACCGAGGCGACGGGTCGTGGTCCGCTTGGGTGCGATCAGGAACTCGCCGGGGTCGGCCTGATGGGAGTGTCGTGCCACGAGCCCTTCAAGGTCACGGGTGACAGGGACGGCCCGGGGGTGCTTGCCTTCACGCACCCAGACGAGGACACCGTCGTCGTCGATGGTGACGTCCCCAGCGCGCACGCCGGCCATCTCGGTGGTCTTCAGCCCGGCATCCATACCCAAGGCGACGATCATCTGGGCGTTGCGCTGCCGGTAGGGGGTCGGCTGGGAGCGTGCCCAACTGATGATGGTGACGGCTTCCTGCCCGGTGTAGGGCTCGGAGGGCAGTTTGTGGCGGGCGATGACGGGGGCGGGGCCCGGGTCGACGCCGATGCGGCGGGAGACCCTGCGCAGGATGGAGCGCATGTTGCCGCGGACGCTGTAGGTCAGGTTCTGGTGTCCGTGTTCGCAGGACATGTTGATCGCTTCCGTGTTGAAGATGGCTTCGTCGGTGAGGGGCTGGAAGCTCTCCTCGGTGCACCACGCGGTGTGGCGGGTCAGGGCGTGCATGGCGACGCGGATTTCCCGGCGGTTGGTGGTGTGGGGGGTGACGGCACGACGGGTCACGTCCCGGACGTAGGGGCCGATGGCGTCCCAGGTCTGGGGTTTGATGTGGGGGGTGTAGTTCGTGACGAGGTCGTCGTGGGGGTGCATGCCACTCCTCAAGTGGGCGATTCTTCGCCCACCATAGAAGTGGGTGGCACACGACGCAACAAACCCTTGCGCCACCGCAACACCTGCACTCCCACGTACCCTTCCCCCATGCCCAGACAGGCCCGACCCAAACCCATCGAGGTCGCCACAAGCCACGGAGCCATCCCGTGGCCCACCCAGCCCGTCACCGGCACCCACCCCGACCAGGTCACCACCGAACGCTGCCGACTCATCGCCCACGAGCTCACCGCCCACAAGGCCAAGACCGGCACCTCCAACAGGGACATCGCCAACACCACCGGCGTCCCCCGCCGAACCATCGACGGACTCCTCGACGGGTCCCACGTCCCGGACGTCGCGACGCTTGCGCGCCTCGAGCAGGGTCTGGGGATCAGGGTCTGGACCTACCCAGAGACCGTCACCCCGCAGCGGGGCACGCCAGAGGCGTGAGGCCAGCAGCCATGCGACGCGGCAACAGGCGTGGATCGTGTCGCCAGCCGGGGCCGGGGCCTGCTCGTAGGGCTTGAGTGCGCGGCGGGCAGGCAGAACCAGGCCTTCCACAACCAGAGCAGATCCGCTACCATCACGAGTGACTAGTTCGTTGAGGTGGCTCTTGCTCTCCCGGTTGGCGCCGGGGGCTGTGGGGGCCATTTCTTCTGCCTGCACCCGCTTCGGGTGCCCGTCCATCAGTGACTACTCCTCTTCTCCTCGGTCTCGGACGGTGGCCTTACGCCACACGCCCCGGTCAACGTGCACGACCGTTCCCCTGCGCTTGAGTCCTTCCAGAGCCTGAGCGATCTGCCTCGGGGTGAGGCGCCGCCCGTACTCCTTGTTGACGTGTTCACGGATGGCCGCGTTCGTGAAGCACCCGTTGTCGATGGCTGCCTCGACGGCCTGCCGTTGACTGCTGGTACGCCCCGGCTCGCCCTTGACCAGGGACACGAGCTCGCGTGCGAGGACGCGGGCCTTGCGCTGGTCGTGGGTTCGCATGCCCTGCACCCACACCCCGTCGGCCAGGAGGCCAATGAGGGCCGCCTTGGCGTCTTGGGGGCTGGCTTGGGTCGGGGTTGCCTTCACGCCGGCAACTCTTCCCAGAGTTGGGCGCGTCGTCACGCGGCCGCGGGTTTCGCGGAGGTGCAGGGCGCCGGCCAGGAGGGGGTAGTCACTACCCCCGATATGGGTGTGACCCAACAGGGTTAAGCGTTGCCGAGCAAGAGGGTCTTCAACGAGAACAGCGACCTCTCGGGTCGTGGACCAGCGCCGACCACTCAATACCGCCTTCAACCCGTTAGGCGATACCTGTAGGCGGCCAGCGAGCCACTTTCGAGCGTCCTCCAGGGTCTCCCCGGTGTGCTTCTGCCGCTGCCCGATGAGCTCGCGAGCGAGGAGCACGAACTCAAGATTCCACTGGAATGCCAGCGAATCAACACCCATGTGAGGGGCACGGAGCACCTCGCGCCAGCTGGCCTTGTCGCCGAGGACCTCCCGCGGAGAGGCCGGCTTCGGGGATGGCTGTGGGTGGGTGTTGGGTGTCAAGTCTGCTGGCACTCCCGCAACCTAGCGTGAAGCCCCACCCCCACCAGCGGGGAGCGGGCCCCACCGCCTAGTACGCGAATGAGTACTGCGCTTCGCCTCCCAACAGGCTGCACTGCCCCCATGCCCTTCGACCCGGACCTCTCCCTACTCAGGGACGCCTTCCGGGCACAGAAGGACCGCACCGGGCTCACCATCGACCAGATCACCGAACGCTCCGGCCTGGGACGCATGACCGTCATGCAAGTCTCCTCCGGGCAACGCCACGGCACCCTCGAAACCTGGCTCCGCCTAGCCCACGCCTTCGACGTGAGCATGGACGAGCTCCTCGCCCCCGTCCTCAATGCCGACGACAACGCGGAGGGGCCCCGCAACCCGTAGGTCACGAGGCCCCTTGCACCAAGGATCGCCGCCTGTCAGTCGTCCCAGTTGACCTTGGCGACGTTCGTGGTCATCGTCGTGAGATCCCGGTCGCCGTCCTCGACGGCCCAGGCGATGTAGTCGTGCCCGACCATCTTTGCGGACTCCACGACCTGTTCACTGGAGATCACCTGATTCTCGTCGGTCAGCACCGTCGAACGGTCCAGGTTGGCCACCCCGAGCGTGTCCTCCTCGCGCAGGAGGAAGTCGCCCTGGTCGTTGATGCCCATGATGGCGTAGTTGCTCTCCCCGGCACCCTTGCCGTAGCAGGTCGCGGTCTTGCCCTCCATGTCGTAGATGCCACCCTCGGACACGATGAACTTCCCGCGCGGGGAGCGCTGAGAGTTCATGTTCGATGCACCCTCAGCCGCACAGTCGGAGCTAATGCCCTCGACTTCCTTGCTGGCCGTAAAGGTGTCAAAGCCGGGAGCCTCACCCTCCTCGAGGCCCAGGTGTTCCGCCACAGTAGGCAGGGACGCGCACTCGTCGCCAACAGCGCCCGAGTCGCCGGGGGTCACGGCGACGACCTTCCCGGTCTTGGCTTCAACGACCGCACCCTGGGCCTCCAGGCCAGCCTTGACGCCCTCACCGGGGAGGTTGATCGCACTGACGTAGACCTCGCTGCCGTCACCGGCGATGTATCCGCTCTCGGCTTCGAAGGACCAGAGCTCCTCACCCTGGGGCGTGTGGGCGTACAGGGTGTCGGGGGCGTCGTCTCCCCAGAGGGAGGTGATGATGACCTCGTCGTTGGCGCTGGTGATTTCCCCGGGGATGCTGATGAGGGTCTGCTCGTCGACGAAGCTGAGCGGCCGGCTGTAGGGCCCTCCGACCGGAAGGGGACTCTGAGCGTCCCCCTGCCCGCCGCCGTCGCCTTCCTGGTCGGAGTCGCCGTCGAGGTGAGCGTTCGAGGGGGCGCCCAGGTCGCCCTCTTCCATGGGCTGTGCGGCCTCGTTGCTGGAGCTGGGGGCCTCCTCGCTGGAGGTGTCGTTGTTGCATCCGGTGAGGATGGTTGCGGCGGCCAGGGTGATGGCGGCGGTGAGCGCGGTACGGCGCATAGGTTCCCCCTTGGGTGAGTGGTGTGACGGCAGAATCACCATACTCGTTTGAGTATCGGTGCAGCGTCACCCCCACACAGGCACCGCACCACTTGACACACTCAGACCCCCGGCCCACCCCCCCGCCCCTCACGACACCGCTAGGAGCCCGCAATCCACGCACCCCCAGGCCTCCCCACCCCCGTCATCTTCACCCACAAGAACCGGGACTGGACGATCACCAATCAGACCCTGCCATTCACCACCGTCTGGTACTGGTACTGCCGGGGCAAGTGGAAGCGCGGCCAGCGGTTGCTCACCGTCGCCCTCGTGACCTACCCCACCCTCGCGACCATGGCGCCGGCTTGGGCCTGGACGATCTCGCCGTTCGCCGCGTCAGCCATCGCCTTGGTCATGTGGGGACTCCTCGCAACCCCGGCGCTGTCCCACCACTTGCCCTCGACCCGGTCGTTCACGACCTTCAACGACCAAGGTCAGGCCGTGGCCACGTTCACTCTGGCCCCGCGCATCCTCGGCGGCTGGAAGGCCGAGGGACTGGCCACCAGCCAGCCAGGCGAGGGGATCGCCAAGGCCGCCGTCACCCACCTCCTCGAAACGGACGCCGCCCCCTTCGCCACGGCCCGCGCGCACAACATCACGGTCCACCTCACCGCAGCATCCAAGAAGCTCGCTAACCGCTACGAAGACTGGTGGGGCGCCTGGCTCCACCGCAAGCACCCCAAGAGCCGTAAGTTCACAAGCCACCCCCGCGTCGGACCGACAGTCCCCAGCGATTAAGTCTCTCATTCCACGCAGGAGACTGGCCTGAGAGCCAGGCATGACACACCGCTCCCACAGGCGGCACCCGAGAGGGGGCAAACGTTGTCTTACCCCATCGACCTAAGGAAGGTGATCCGCCTAGGGTCTTTCAGGGTCACGTAAGGGGTGCCCTTGGAGGTGGGCTTGAACTTCCCCTCAACGAGGAAGTGGAGGCCCACCAAGTCGCCGAGCTCCTGCACACCAACAGACTCCAGGACTTGGGACACAACCCCCTCACCAAACCGCACCGCGGGTGTCTTGTCTCCACGAGGTCCGGAGTTGATCCAACCGCCGCCCGCGGCCACCACGGCTCCCCAGACGATTCGGGTCTCCTCGACCTGCCTGAAACTGTGGGAGTGCATGCACCCCTCTCCCAGTGTGGTCCGGGTCCCATCGCTGAGGATCAAGGCTTTGCCGCCCTCTTCCAGAGGACCTGCCATCAGGTGAATGAGTAAGGGGCGATAGCCGAGGGAGGCAACACCGGCCCCCTCCCTCGCGGGCCCTCGCGTGTGCTGACGCGTGGTCCCACCACTACCAACGGGGTCATGTACAACGGTGGGCTCCTGAGGGCCTGGCCCCTCCAACCGGATCTTGAGTCCATCGCCCCGGTTGATGATCTGGTGGGCCACTTCAACCTCACGGGCCGCAGCCTGTCCGCGAGTCACAGTCCTGAACTCGCATTCTTCCTGGTGACTACCGAAGAACGTCGGAGCACGCCCGTCGCGGGTGCGCTTGCGCCAGTGGACGAGGACCCCGCACACAGCGTCGGGGCAGGTCAACCGCTCCCTGTACTCATCGCGGAGTTCCTCGTTCATCTTCGTAGCGAAGATCTGACGCCGCTGATCCAGCAATGCCCACCGCACTGAAACGCTCCTTGATTCTCTAGGAATTCTTACCCGTCAAACCCATCATCGCCTCCCAGTTCAGTGGTCCGATGCACCTCGGTCCGTGAGCGGAACCCACCCTGCCTGCACGTAGCATTGGGACACAGGGATGTTCGACCGCGACACCCTTGCGGACCACGCTCACCTCGCTAGCAGGAGTTGCATGGCCAGAGACGAGCTCGACCTCCTTGATGATGCACTGATTCTGTCAGGGCTGGCGGACGCGTTGGAAGAACTTCCGCCGCTCGGGGCCAGAACGGACGCTGATCGCCGCCAGCGCATGATCGCCACCTGCCGTGCGGCCGCACAGCGGGTAGCGGCGCAGAGGACGTCAGAGCAGGGCTTCGAGGCCGCCGAGGCCTACGCGGGAGGCGAGTGGCGCAACGAACTGTTGCTGGCCCTGTTTGGGGCCGACGGTGCCAAACGAATCCTGTCACGGGGTTGACCCAAGCGGCGCCTGCCCTGGAAATACCCCGGAGAACTTGCAGAGGGATTAGACGCGCCAACTCTGTGATTCTGACACCCCGCTGTCATCATCAGGGGTAGATCGACCGTTGACGGTGGGAGCACCTCGCCTTGAAGGCGAACATGAGACGTGGAGTCCCTCATGGGGGACTCGGCTCGACTTCATACGAATCAAGCGACGGACGCCCCGAATCCCAACCAGAGCCCCCAAGCGAGGTCTTTCAAGTCGACGCATACCCCGTGGTGGGAGCGTGGCGAACCAACGGTCTGAGCGACAGGGCCTCCGACACTGCACAGCAGGCCTGCGCCTCGGGCTCAACGACTTCCTCCAACGCTACGGGGGGGGGCACATGGGCTACGCCGTCGGCAGGGAGTTTGTCCCGTGCCGGGGTTAGTGGAGGCTCGGTTCTGACGCCTCTACGGTAGCCGGGGCGGGGTTCTGGGCGTAGTAGGTGGTCTCGTACTCGATGGGCGGGATCAAGCCGATCTGGCCGTGCAGGCGTCGGTGGTTGTACCAGTCGATGTACTCGGCGACGGCGATCTCTAGTTCATCGATGGTCTTCCAGGGGCCGCGGTTTCGGACGAGCTCGGCCTTGAAGGTCGAGTTGAATGCTTCGGCCATGGCGTTGTCGTAGGAGTCGCCCGTCGATCCGACAGACGCGACCGCGCCGGCCTCGGCGAGGCGTTGGGTGTAGCGGATGGCGACGTATTGAGCTCCCTTGTCCGAGTGCGCGATCACACCCGTCGTGGGCTGCCCGGCATGGTCCCGGGTCCACAACCCCATCTCGAGGGCATCCAGGGCCAGGTCGGTGCGCAGGCTCGTCGACAGCTGCCAGCCCACGACTCTGCGCGAGTACACGTCCAGCACGAATGCCGCGTACACCCACCCGGCGAACGTCCGGCAGTACGTGATGTCCGCGACCCACACCCTGTTGGGGGCTGGCGCGACGAAGCGGCGCTGCAGCAGGTCAGGCCGGTCGTCGGGCCCTCGTCCGGCGATCGTCGTGCGCGGTCCCTTGGCCCGACTGACCCCGCGCAACCCCTAGGCACGCATGAGTCGGTGGACCGTGCCGCGGGCGATGCGATGCCCGTCGCGATTCAGCGCGGCGTGGACCTTACGAACCCCGTACACGCCGTAGTTCGTCTCGTGCACCGCCTTGATCGCAGCAACGTGCTTTGCGTCGCTGGCCGCGCGTCTGGACGGCGGACGGTTCCTCGCGGCGTAGTAGGTGCTCGGGGCGATCGCCAGGCCTGCCTCACGCAGGACCCGACAGATCGGCTCGACCCCGAACCGCTCACGGTGCTCGTCGATGTAGGCGACGAGCACCGCCGTGCTCACCTGATCCTGCGGTCGAGCTCCGCCGCGGCGAAAAAAGCCGACGCCGTCCGCAAGATCTCATTCGTCCGCCGCAGCTCCCGAACCTCACGCTCAAGCTCGATGATCCGCTGCTGCCTCGACCGTGGTCGTGCCCGGCCGGTCACCAGCATCGACCTCGGCCTGGGACACCCAGTTCCGCAACGTCTCAGGGTTGATCCCCAGCTGCTCACCGACCCGACGCAACGCCCCCTGCCTCGTGGCAGGGTCACGCCGCAGCTCGACCGCCATCCTGATCGCTCGCTCCCGAAGCTCCTCCGGGTACTTCCTCGGTGCTGCCATGACTCTCATCCTTCCGGTGAATGAGAGCCTCCATCACACCCGGCACGGGACACATCAGCCGCTCGACCAACCTCCCCGGGCAGTACACCTAGACAACACCCTGTTCTCCCCGCGGTGACGCAGATCGGTCGTCTTCATATGCCAAGAGCACCGGCGCCAGTAGTCCGGCCATTGCCATCACTACGGCGATGATCCACCAACCTGCTTGACCGTAGGTGGAGATCAGTGCGGCGAGAAGAAGTGGAGCCAACCCGATCCCGAGCTGCGAGGACATGGCAAACATGCCCTGATACTGACCATGGGCGTGCTCAGGCGCGAAGTCATAGGAGAGCTGCCAACTCGCGGCTCCATGGACCATCTCGGCAAATCCATGTAAGAGGATTCCGAGGATGAGGGCACCGACGGCGCCCTTGCTGGGAACCGCGCCCGCCAAACCGAAGACCACGCAGGCGGCCGCTAGGGCGACCCCCGACCGGAGTAGTCCTCGGACCCCCGTATGAGTGTCGACGATCCCTCGGGTCACGGGTACCTGGAGGGCGACTACCATGATCGTGTTGAGCATCACCAGCAGGCCAAAGGTGCTCTTGGGAGCGTCAACCTCAGTGGCAATCCACACCGGAACTGCGACAACAAGCACGCCCGAGTTCATTGTCAGTAATCCGTTCAGCAGGGACAGGATGGCGAAGCGCCGGTCGCGCAATACACCCCACACACGCTCGGAGGGATCGAAGGGTACATCGCCTGGCTTCGGAACCCGCAGGACCACCAGCCCCCCAAGGACGAGAGCCACGCCACAAGCGACCACGGCGACCGTCCATGCCAGTGGAGTGTCAATAGCCATGGCTATCCCGGCAAGACCCGCGCCGGCGACAGAACCAATGTTGGTGATGACCCTCAGCCAGCTCCGCACCATGGTCCGTTGATCCGGAGCAACGAGCCCAGCGATTAGCACCGCTCGCGAAGCCCCCGATGCTGCCTCGGCAATGGCATAGGTAGTGGCGACGAAGGCCAGACCAATAAGGCCACCTACAGTCACGTATGCCATTGCCGCAATACCCTGAAGCGCCAGAGAAATGCTTACCGCGTTTCGTGAGCGAGATCCGTTGGACAGATGGCCGATCGGTACGCTGAGAGCGGCCGCGACGAAGCCGGCGGCGCTCAACATGAAACCGACATAGGAACTGTCCAGCGACCGTTGAGACACGAGGTACAGCACGACCAGAGTGAGCAAACCACCACTGCCAACCGAACGAACCAGGATGGCGAAGGCAAGGGCAGGCATCTCTGGCGCCGCACGAAAGAATGCAGAAAGGCCAAACGATTTCGCGCTCACGTCAACGGCCCATCGAGGTGATCAGGTCAGCAACTCGGAGACGGTCGATCTTGCCGGAGCTGTTCAGCGGGAGATCGGGGACCATCAGGATCGGCCATGGCACGGCCTGCGGGAGGAGGCTCCGTGCGAGCCGATCCCGCAAATCACGCGGATTTATGGGTTGCGCGCTCACCGCGGCCATCGCGAGTCCGACCACCACACCGTCATGCGTCCGCGGGACGACACAGGCGTGGTCGCAGCCCTCGGCCAGAGCCGCGGCCTCGATCTCGGCCGGCTCCAATCTGTGGCCAGCCACCTTGATCTGTCGGTCAACTCTGCCGTGAAAGTGCAGCACAGCGTTGGCATCCAGCCGCCCAAGGTCCCCCGTCCGGTACCAGCGATCCCCGGGCACTCCCACGGGAGCTCCCATCGGAGCATCAACAAATGCGGCGCTTGACGCGGCATCGTCACCCAGATAGCCCAGCGCCAATGGCGGGCCCGCCGTCCAGATCTCACCAAACGCATCACCACTCACGATCCGACCATCATCGACAACGGTAACGACCGCCTCAGGTGTTGGGGAGCCGACCGGAATCCCGTCACCGACGGTGTCCTTGATCGACACCCGGTGAGAGGCGATGAAGATACCGCACTCTGCCGGCCCGTAGATATTGATTAGGGGAACGTCCGGATACCGCTCCAAGAACCGCGCCGAGTTGTAGGGTGAGAGCTTATCCCCTCCTACCCAGACCGACTCGAATCCGGCAAAGCACTCCAAGTCCTCGACAACGAAGATGTCGAAAAGTCCTGCGGTCAAGAAGATATCGGTGGCGCCAGCGTTTACCGCGGCACGAGCATCGCCCGGCATGAAGTAGTCGGCGGAATGCAGAATCAGCCGACCACCCGCGAGGAGCTGACTCCACAACTCGAGGGCGAACCCGTCCCACGCGACTGCCGCAAGTGCTGGCAAAGCATGCCCCGGACCGACCGGCACGGGTGAAGACGAACCGAAGAGGCGACTGTTCGCCCGATGCGTAGCAACCACGGCCTTCGGCATCCCTGTGCTGCCGGACGTCCAAAAGACGCAAGCAGGGTCATCCGGTGTGACCTGCCCCGGCGCCGGAGCGAAATCCGGGACGTGATTGAGATCATCCAAGGGCAGACCGTCCAAGTCGATCTCACCAGGATCATGACCGATCCCTAGCCGCGGGTGCAGGCGCTCAATCAAGACCTTACGCCGGGCCATGGGCCACCCAGGATCGACGATGGAGTACACCGCGCCACGGATCAATACACCCAAGAGCGCCGCCACCAAGGCAGTCGAACGCTTGCCCGTGACTACCACGATGTCACCCTCGACAACTCCGTGCTCGGCCAGCAAGCCGGACCAGTTCTGTGCTGAGCGCCACAGCTCGGCATACGTGTATGACGCCTCCTCTGTAGAAAGCGCAACCTGCTCAGGCCATTGCTTCACAACGCGCTCCACCGCGTCGTGAAGAGTCGGCATGTTGGCCTCGGGACCGTAGGCCACGGCCAACCTCTGGTGCTCATCAGTCATGTTGTTCTCCCAGCCAGATAGCGAGGCTGCACAGAGTGAAGGAACAGGCGGCAGCTGTAGCGTCGCCAGCGACGCCACGAGACACCACTTCGAGCGCAACAGCCGGGTCGACACCCACCTCACGCATCGCTGGTGACGCCGATCGGACGACTTCGGTGACCTCCGCCGATAGGTCGTTGGCAAGCCATCGGTTCCAAGGCGCCCGAAAGGCAGATTTTCGCTCATGTCGGAAGTGCGGCAACAGATTGGCGTAGGCAGCGCGAAGGGCAACCTTGGTCTGGTCTGCCGATACGAGCGATTGCCAGGGCAGTTCGGCCGCCAACGCCCATGACTCCCCATGCAAGAAGGGGGTCCGGGCCTCGATGGAGCGCGCCATCATCAGGGCGTCAGTTCGATGAAGCAGTGGACGGAGACTGAAGGTGCGCTCGCTTCGGCGAATCGCCTCACCTCCGCGACCCTCGGGTAGCGCGCGAAGGACCTCATCGCGCGCACGCTGAGCAGTCTGGGGGCCAACGAGTTGCGCGACGAGGTCGCTGTGACCTTGCGGCAGGTAGAAATCGATTGGTCGTGTCGAGTCTTGGATGCCTAGGTAAGAGCGGTATCCCCCCCACACCTCATCGGCTCCCTCGCCGACTACGAGCACGACAATCCCCGCCTCGGCAGCAGCGTCCGCCAAGGCTAGATAGAGCGGAACCGATGTCATCCGAGTGGGCTGCCCCAGTTCACGAACCGACCTCCGAAGCAAGTCGAGGTAGTCCTGAGGACCAACTTGACGCAGGTGATGCTGCCAACCGCTCGGTGCTCTCCCCTCGACGGGGAGGTCCTCCAGTGAGGTCAGGCCGTCCTCATCGCCCTGGACCTTGATACTGACTGTTCGAAGATCCTCGTACCCGAGATCGCGGGCATGCTCGGCAATAATGGTCGAGTCGAGTCCTCCACTCACCGCCAGACCGGTAGCCCTATCGGAATCCAACGTGGCCTCGACACTGGAACCCACCGCATCGCGGATTAGCGCATTGACCTCGGCTTGACTCGTCGCCGAAGTCAACACCTCCCGGGCCCCCCGTGCGACCGATGTGTACCACTCCTCAGGGGGTAGACCTTGGCGGTCCGCGATGGAGCGAGCTCCGGGCGGCACCGGACGAACGCCCTCCCAGAGAGAGCCGCCATCGACGACCTGACCTACTAGGAGCATCTGGGCCACCGCGTCTTCACGATGTTGCGCGCGTGGCGCCCGCTCAATCAGCGACGTCAGCGACGACGCCACCATCCACTTCTCGACGCTAGGACAGTCCTCTGGCCAGGTGCGCAGCCACAACGGCTTTATACCCCATGGGTCGCGGCTGACCGAGATCGACCCGTCTGGCTCGAGACAGGCCAGCGCCCACATGCCGTCCGGGGATGAGGTGCCATCGAGGACAGCCACACCCTCGTCAGCCCCACCCCGCACCCTTCTTTGCCCCGTCTCACAGTGAGTCCTGTAGACCTCGCCGTTGAACGCGTACGAACGCCCGGCGCTGTCGCGGAAGGGCACCGACGTTTCGGGCAAGGACCTCACCCGCAGACGCGCCATCCCGATGCCGGATGTGCCGGACACGTCGACCTCACAACCCATACCATCGGGTCCACGTCGCTCCATCGAGGCCAGCGCCTCCTGAAGGATCGCGTCAAGCGATGGTCCTGATTCGCGCACCTCTACGCCGACGATGCCGCACATCAGTCAGTACGCTGGGCGGTGAACATCGCCGTGTCAGGGGCGTCCGGGAACTCCTCCACCTTGACGTCAGCCAATCCTGCAGCCAGCAGAACTTCACGGACTTCAGCTTCGTTGAATCGCTTCTCCTTGCCGCGACCGACATACCACAGCTTGAGCAGATCGAGGTCAATAGATCCGTGGGGTAGAACGCCTGCTTCAAGCGATTCTCCTGCCTTCGAGAAATCGATCGTCCTCGAGTCCGCATCCCAAAAACGCGCAGATGTCCCGGTCGCATCGGCGTGCTCTAGCATCTTCTCATCCATCGGGTACAGGCCGAGCTTCACGGAGGTGCGCACGAGGCCTCGCTTGGCCAAGAGTGCGGACATGCCGCCGGTCCCCTTCAGTGCCTCTGCGGCATCGAACCGGTTGATCAAGCGGTCGGATACGACCCAAGAGTGCTCACCGACGAGATCAGCCGGGATCTTATCCGTGACGTCCACGACCCGGAGGTCCGCATTGTCGATCACCGCAGAGAGGTCACGAATCATCCTCTCGGAGAAGTCGAGAACCGTCAGCCGAGCCCCCCGACGGAGGATCTCCTCGGCGAGTTCGCGGGTACTGGCTCCAATCATGCATACCCGCTGACCAGGCATCATGTCAGCAGTGAAGAGATCCAACTCTGTGCGGCTCGGCCGGGCGCTCACACGTCCCTGGGTCCAGAACAAACCACCGATCTGGTCCCATGCACTCGCCTTGGGATTGCTCGAGGTCATGACTTCTCCTTAGTAGATGAAGGGCGCAAAGGGGTGGCGGACTCGAGAAGGCTATCGTTGTACGACCCAGCCAGGACGTGGTTTAGGTAAATGCCGGAGCCCTCGATGGCACGGTATGAATGGACCTCCCCGGCGGGGATGAACACTGAAGCTGGACTGACCAGCGTCCGCGTCTCATCACCGACTCGAACCTCGACGGTGAGTCCGCCGAAATCCGATTCGTCGCCGAGAAACCCGAAGAGCGAGTCACAGGCATGCACGTGCGGATCCACATGGCCTTGATCTGGATGACGGCCAGGGGGAAACCTGCGGGCAACGCAGTATTGGTTGGCAGAGGGTACGAGCCTGTCGTCGACCAGCACGTACCTGTCACCCGGACCGTGCCGGTGATACCGCAGTTCGGTCGCGCTGATCACCGGTGGTACAACCACGAGGTTCTCCATGGTGCGCTCGACCCCATGACTACCCAATCGGCGCTCACGTCCAAGCGCCTCGGGTGCAATGACCTCGTATGAGACGGGATCCTTTTTCACTGCAAGAGTGTGGAGGCGGGAAGCGTGCGTGAAGACGTCCCGCCCGACGATCGGACGGCGGCCATCTGGTGCCGAGCGCGAGTATGCCCCAACGCGCTGGCTGAGGTCCTGCAACACCCCCGGGGGCGGGAGCTCAGACCCGGACCGCAGGTGTTGGTTGACCACAAAGGCGCTCAGATCAGTGATTCCGGCGCGCTCACCCAGCGAATTGACAGATGTGGAGATATAGGTCGCTCCCGCATCGGTCGCGGCCAGTGAATTCGCCATGGCCAACCCCCGGTCATCGTGGAAGTGCCCCTCCAGTTCGGAGTCGCGCCAGCGTGAGCGGGCCTTTTTAAATAGCTCTGCGACCTGATCGGGCTCGGCGCACCCGATACTGTCCGACAGGCACAAACGATCAGCACCGGCATTAACGGCCACATCGAGGACCGCCTCAATGCGCTCCCACTCCGTCCGGGTGGCATCCTCGACCGTGAACCGCGTGCGCAAACCGAGATCAGCAGCGATCCGAAGTCCTTCCCGGATCTGGCCGAGCGACTCCTCAAGAAGCAGGCCCGTGCGGCAGCGCGTCGAGATTTCGTTTACGCCGATAAAGACTCCGACCCATGAGGCGCCGGTCTTCACCGCAGCCTCGATATCCTCACGGCACATCCGAGCATGCGTCAGCACAGGGGTCCCACCCGCGGCGTTGACCACCGCCGCAACTCGGTCGCTCTCAGCCTGAGAGATCCGAGGGTGGCCGCACTCGATCATGTCCACCACCTCAGTGGCAGCGAGCGCCGTTGCGATGTCGACGCTGTGTTCCAGGGAAAAAGTCCCGGCGGCGGTTTGCATGCCCTCCCGGAGTGTCGCGTCGATGATCCGGGCAACGGGCCTCATGCGGCGGCCCTCGCGTGTCGGCGGATCTCGTCGAGGCTCATGGAGTCGATGGGGTCGAAACCCTCGGCTCCCCCGTCTGCGAAGACGGTGACCATTCCTCTCCGGTCATGATCGGAGTTGTTGGCGGCGCTGGAATGGGCGAACAGTCGATCCCATATGACCACCTCTCCCGGATTGAGTATAAATTCATGTGGGTCTCGGAGGGTATCAGCGACGGCCGTGAGAGTCGGGTGCCACGGGTGATTTGGGTCGTCGGAGTGCGGCAGCATGACTTGGTGCGACGCTGGTCGGCCGGCGAGGCCCCCGTTATCTGGCCCGACGTCCGTCAATGCGACCCACGCGCTGAACGCTTTCGGGTACTCTTTTGACCAGAGCGCCTGATCTTGATGCAGTCCAACAGCTGTACCGATCCGGGCTGGCTTCAAGAAGGCGGCGCTGAAGACTGCGACCGCATTTGGGCCGATGACAGATTCTGCAATCTCCGGCAGACCTGCGCGACAGAGGATGGGGGCGAATAGCTCGGGCTGGTTCCAGAGCAAGCGTCGCAACTTTCGCAGGCGTCGCTCACCGGTGGACTCGTCGTATTGGGGCTCCCAACTGGGGGGCAGATCTGTTTCTGCGTCAAGTCTCTCGAAGAGCTCAGTTATTGTCGTGACATCCGCTGGATCGACCAACGGTCCTAGTTCCATGAAGCCCTGCTCCGCGTACCGCGCCATATCCAGGTGGTGGGAATGCTGGTCATGGGCAGTGGGTGGTGTCTGGTTCATGGCTGGGCCTTCTCCTTCGTCGCGTTGGGAAGCGATGTCAGTTGGTTGAAGAAGGCGAGGATGAGATCTTCAACAGCCTCACTGGGGTACTCGCCCTCATGGAAATAGCAGGTCAGGGTCCACGCGGTTTGTGTCCGCTCGACGAAGAAGTGGAGTCCGGGAGAGTCGGCCCGGTCTGGGGTATCCACTGGCTCCGCAGCGAGTCCGGACAACTGGAACGGGACGGCCAGGCCGTCGTTGCACGCTAGGTAGATTCCCGTGTCCTGACGGAACCCAGCAGGTGCATCGGGCCACAGGAGGCGGCGTACACAGGCAGCGGGCACGTCACCCACGGATAGCGCGGCGCGGGATTCGGACGCGATGTCGTTGAGGTCCGCCTCCCAATCGCCGTGGGGGTCGAGGTGGTAGGTGGGAAAGATGCCTGTCGCGAACCAGCCGACGGTGCGTTCGTGGCCCACGTGACGCCTGTTGGCGGAGCTGGTCAAAATTCGCACCTCGTCACTGCCGCTGGTGACCGAGACCGCGCGGGCCAGCGCGGTCGTGGCCACAACGAACGGGGTGCGGCCAAGCCGGTCAAGCGCCTTCGCGGCTTCCGTTGGCAACTCATGCTGGATTGTGCGCGGGTGAGACAGGGTGGGGTTATTGAGGCGGCCGGGGATCTCCACGGGATAGTCTTCGTACCGTGCTGGCAGTCGTGGGCGCCAGTGCTCCGCAGCTCGCTGCAGTGCCTTCGGCAGGTTGGCGCGTTCTTGGGCTGCATACTCAAGCCAAGAACTGGCGGGGACCATTTCCGGCTTCTCTCCTCTTCGGCGAGATCCGTAACAGACCGCAAGGTCTTCCAGGA
Source organism: Kytococcus sp. Marseille-QA3725 (assembly GCF_054950055.1). Lineage (NCBI taxonomy): Bacteria > Bacillati > Actinomycetota > Actinomycetes > Micrococcales > Kytococcaceae > Kytococcus > Kytococcus sp. Marseille-QA3725. Next base: position 1,192,899 of record NZ_JBUCLA010000001.1, read on the forward strand.
TGACTCCGAGGGACCATCCGTCCGCTGTCCGGTGGTCGAAGGCGAGGCACAAGGTACTGAGCTGAGGGTCATGCCGGATCACGAGGGTCCGCCAACGTTTGTTCCCGTCGGCGGGGAAGGGTGTGCGGGCGAAGTTGTCGAGGTGAGCCCGCCACGGGGCGTCTGGTTCATCGTCAGTAAGCGGGAGCGTCTCCACTTCGAGTGAAGGAGAACAGTTCGTCCGCTCCATGATGTATTCGTCGTCCTCGTGGACAAATCGGACTCCGAGAGCATCGTGATGGTGTTGGACGTCGGCCAAGGCGGTCTTTAGCGCGGCGAGGTCCAACTCTCCGGTGAGCCGAAAGGCCACCTGGAATTGCAAGGCGGGGGCATCTGGGTCGAGGCGCTCCGAGCTAAGTGCCCACTGTTGAGCGTGCGTTGCCGGGACGTAGTCGAGCGCAGCGGCGGTTAACCAGTCCGTCTCCGGCGCGCCGGTGGGTTCGGTCAGAAACTGAGCTACGTCGCCCAGTTGCTCGCAGTCGAAGAAATCAGTGGGGTCAATCCGGATGCCGTGCTCCTGCTCGAACCTCGCGAGGATTCGGATGGCGTCCAAGCTCGAACCACCGATGTCAAGGAACGTGTCGTTTGCGGAGGGTATGGGGACCCCAACCACATCCGCGACGGTGCTGAGAAAGTCATCCAGGATCACTGTTCCTCCGTGAAGGGGGTTGTTCGAGCCAAGAAGTCCGCGATGATCTCGAGGGCGCGTGACTGTGGTCTAACGAGTGCCCTGTGATTCCCGGGAGCCACCACGACCTCCAAACCAGGCTCCTCCAGAGCCAGCCACGCCTCGCTCTCCGCCTGTTGAACGACGTGAGAGTTCCGACCCATGACCAACAGAGTGGGGATTCCGAGTCGGGCTGTCGCAATCAGTTGATGCGTGTAGTCGTAATGCCACAGGAGGTCGCTGGCCTCAGACCACGGCTCCGGCTCGCTCCTGTCTGGCTGTGCGCCGAATGCCTGATCCAGCACTACTAATGCCTTGACGCGGCGCGGACCTAGAATCAGGGCGTAGGCAGCACCGATCGAGCCGCCATAGGAGTAACCAACCACCGCATGCGCGGCCAAGTCCTGGTTCGTTGCCTGCACGTCACCCGCGAGATGTGCCGGTGACCAGCCGCGGTCGTCGGGGACAAGGCCGCTGCCGCGAAGCTTTGGGAGGCGCGCTGAGCCTCCTGGCGGAGTCACTGCGCGTGCCAGATCGGCCACATCACCGGGGGCGTCTCCGAAGCCGTGCAGAACCATGACGGTCGGCTGAACTCCCTCGGGTCCCAACGTCAGCTGCTCTCCGGATTCGGCCCCCACCGTAGAGGCCCTCATCCCTGACCTCGACGCACCGTGACGGGCGTTCCGATCAACTCGCGACGACCCTTAGGCCACACTCCTCCACGCACGACACCGGCGGCGGTGGCGCCGTACACAGGGGCGAAGTCAGCGGGCAGCTCGGGGCTTCGCTGCGTGCTGAGCCACAGGCGTAGGAGGAGCCTGTCCCCTCCGTGGAACGCAGACCGGCCATGCATGACCGCGTGGTTTTCGATCAGTTGCACCTGTCCGGGCTTCAGGTCCATCTCGTACACGACTTCGGGTCTCTTAAGAATCTGGTCGACCGCGTCCATTGCCCTGATCTGTTCCCCCGTCAGGCATGGCGCGTCGACGTGGCGCTGCGAAGACTCCACAAATCGGCGAATGTAGCGGGCCACGACCTTGCCGTGGAGCATGCTGAAGATCGGTAGCGTGGTCCACGGCGACTCTCCTGGCCCTTCTTCCCCGCGGCGGTCGTACGGATAAGGGCGCTCCAGAACCTTCAGGAGGTCGGGTTCTTCCACGGCTAGCACTGAACGGACCCGTGCGGCGGAAGCGATCCGACTTATTCCCCCTTGGGCGGCGTTGCGGACACACAGCAGAGCGATGACATCTGTGCGGTCGGAATGGAAGGCCAGTGCGGCCGAGGTCTTGTGACCGCGATGTGTCGGATTGGAGTGATCGGCGCCAAGGTCCTCCACCCGACCAATCATGGCGCCGTCGAAACTCTGTGGAACTGGCTGCCCGAGAGATCGAGCGAGGCGGCCCAGCCAGGCCTTCGCCCCCTCCTCATCGTCGACCGGAGCCCCGTGCAGGAGAGCCACGCCTGGGCCGTCGTAGATCATCGCGAGGATCTGCTCGGCGAAGTCCGCCATCGTGTGGTCGAACCCGTCGGTCTCGCGCGTGGCGTCGCGTGAAGTAGTCCCCGCATCGGGCGGCAGGCACCGCAAGGCGTCCGGAACCGTCCGGTTCCAAGCCTCGAGTCGAGACCCCAAATCAGTGGCACACCAAGCCAAATCGAGACTGTTCACACTCTCACCCAAGGCCTCTTGTCGGGTTTACCGCCATGAGGGTACCACATGCGTTGAGGCCCCGTGACTAGAAAGCGAGGCTCTTGCAGGAAGGCCGCTCGTCCAGTCGGTAAACTGGGAAACTACGCTCCGATGAGCGGATTTTCATCGATCTGTGCGGCCCCTCCCGAGATGAGGGCCTCGTCAGCTGGGGCATAATGAGCACATGATTCGAGTTGAGGGCGAAGAGCACCAGACACCACCTCTGGAGTTGTGGCGGTCCATCGCGAGCCTCTTGCCCTCACCTCCGCTCAACGTGCCCCGCACAGGGCCTCGGTGGTGGTGGGGTGGTCCGCTCGACGTCGAGGGGCTTGCTCTTGGCTCGGTCGAGGCCTTCGCCAAGGCTCTGGGTGCTCTCGACCCTTCGGCAGACTCGGCCAAGTTCGCGCTCGACGCGAGTGTGGTGGCCGCGTCCTTCGGGTCCTTCAGTCACCTCCGTATCGACGGCACTCCCTGCGTCGGGTTCGCGTCGTTGTCTGGCTTTCACCGCACCGCGGACGGCTGGGTTCGGTTGCACGCGAACTACCCCCATCATGAGCAGGCGCTCCTGGATGCCCTTGGCGTCCGCACGGCGGAGGGGGTACGCCAAGAACTAACACGTCGGACAAGCGCCGACATCGAAGCGGCGGTATACGCCCAGGGCGGACTGGCAGCAGAGGTGCGCAAACCGGATGAGTGGCTGGCTTCTCCCTCGGCAGCCGCCCTGAACGACACTGCGTGGATCGAGTGGGAAACAAGCGAAGGGGTGCCGATCCGACCGCACGTAGGAGGGGAGGGGCGCCGCCCGCTCGAGGGAGTCCGGGTGCTCGATCTAACACGGGTGATTGCCGGTCCGTCCGCGAGCCGACTGCTCGGTGCCCTTGGCGCTGATGTGCTGCGACTCGACCCACCGGACATCCCCGAGTTGTGGGACCACCACGTGGATACCGGATTCGATAAGCGCAGCGCGGTCGCCGACCTCAGGGACCGCACGACCCGTGAGCGGGCGCATTCGCTGTTGAATGAGGCCGATGCCGTCATGCTCGGCTACCGTTGGGAGGGACTGCAGCGCTTGGGGTTTGACGCCGTGTCGCTGCGCGAGAGGCATCCGCACCTCGCAGTCGTATCGCTCGACGCGTGGGGAACGAAGGGCCCGTATGCGGGCCAGCGCGGCTTCGACAGCATCGTGCAAGCAGCGACCGGGATTGCCCACCTCTATGGTCAGGGAGAGGGCGACGAGTGGAAGCCGGGGTCACTGCCGGTACAGGCACTCGACCATGCCACCGGCCTCGGCATGGGCGCGGCCCTGCTGGCTCTAATTCGAGTCCGCGCCCAGGGCCGGTCGGGTCACGCACACCTCTCTCTGGCCAGGACGGCCTTGGAGCTTCTGAAGGCTGCCCCACCCTCCGGACCGCCCGCCCCCCTCGAGAAGGTCGACCTGAGGCGATCAGTGAGCTCGTACGGGTCCCTCGAATTTGTCCCACCCCCGTTGACGATCGACGGCACACAGCTGGAGTTCACTTCAATGCCGCAGCGATACGGGACTTCAATGATGACTTGGCGCTAAGTCGTACGTCCTGGAAGCCCAGTTGTCGCCGAGTCAGTGGATACCAAGCCTTGAAGACCTCCTCTTTCGCGCAAAAAAGCACACGATCCACGGCGATATCGGGCCGGGCAACGGCGGTGTCGACGAGCAACTCACGTTCGATGTGGGGCATCACTAGGTGTTGTGGGTCATGACGTTGTTGACGCTGGGGTGGGCATGAGGGAACGGGCCCCTGCCGTCACGATGGGTGGTGTCTAAGCAACCGCCGCGATGTCAGGAGACCCGTCCGTGACCCACCGTAACGCCCCACTGACCCCTGAGGGACGCCGCCGAGCCGTGCAGCAGGTCCTGGGCGGTGACCGCCCGGTCTCCCACGTCGCCGCCGAGTTCCGGATCTCCCGGGCGACCCTGTCCAAGTGGGTCAACCGCTACCGGCGCGAGGGCCCCAGCGGACTGCAGGACGTCTCCAGCGCCCCAGCGAACCGGCCCACGCGCCTGCCCGCATGGGTGATCGAGCTCATCGAGTCCTGGCGGCGTGAGCACAAGTGGACCGCCCGGCGCATCACCCACGAGCTCCTACACACCCACGGGTACCGGTGCGCGGTGCGGACGGTCACCCGGTGGCTGGACCGCCTGGGCCTGAACCGGCTGCGCGACATCACCCCCGCCGGGGACACCCTGCGCGCACCGGGCAGGATCACCGCCCGGTACCCCGGCCACATGGTCCACATGGACGTCAAGAAGATCGGCCGGCTGCGCGATGGCGGCGGGTGGTGGGCCCACGGCCGCGGCTCGGCCCAGGACCGGGCCAGGCACCCGACCCGGGTGGGATACACCTACCTGCACTCCATGGGCGATGGGTTCTCCCGCCTGGCCTACGCCGAGGTCCTGGACGACCAGACCGCCGCGACCACGATCGGGTTCTTCCACCGCGCCCGCGTGTTCTTCGCCAGCCACGGCATCACCCGGATCACCCGGCTGGTCACCGACAACGGGCCGAACTACACCGCGAGGTCCTTCACCCGCACCACGCGCGCGTTCATCGCCCGCCACCAGCGGATCCGCCCCTACACGCCCCGTCACAACGGGAAGGTCGAGCGGTACCAGCGGCTCCTGGCCGATGAGTGTCTCTACGCCCGCCCGTACGCCAGCGAGAGCGACCGGTCCCGCGCGATCACCATCTGGGTGAACCACTACAACTACCATCGGCCACATACCGCCTGTCATGACCAACCCCCGGCCACCCGCACCCCGAAGCGTGTCAACAACGTCATGACCAACTACATCTAGGTGTACTGACCGGGGACGTTGATCGATAGACAAGTGTCCACTTGTCACACAGAGAAGCGCTTGTCTGTCGTGTGGGTATGACAGTTTCACTGGATGTTGCCCTGCTGCGCACGGACCTGTCGGTGCGGGACCACGCGCGGATGCTTGCTCCGTTGCTGAAGCCTTTGTCAGACGAGAACAGACTGATGATCGTGCTGACGCTTGCGGCGGGGGCGTGCTCGAACAAGCAGTTGCAGGAGGCCACCGGGTTGAGCCAGGCGCTGGTGAGTCACCATGTGGCAGCCTTGCGGGAAGCGCAGCTGATCAGTGTGCGGGCCGAGGGCCGGTCCAACATCTACGAGCTGTGTTGTGAGCAGTTGGCGGCGCCGGTGCAGTGGCTCGCTCACTTGGCGACTCTCACTCCAGAGGGACAGAAGGCGTGCTGCACTGCCCCAGCAGGGGAGGGTCAGGCATCGACTGAGGGTGCTGCGCGGTGATTCATGCGGTACAGACCTTCGGGTTGATCCTGGTCGAGTTGCTCGTCCTGTTCTCGCTGATTTCGGTTCTCGTTGCGCTGGTGAACCGGCGGTTCGGGCCGGATCGGATCCAGAGCTGGATGGCCGATGGGCGCCTTCCCGGCCCGGTCAAAGGGCTACTGCTGGGGGCGATCACGCCGTTCTGTTCCTGTTCGACGCTGCCGGTGCTGGCTGGGATGTTGAAGTCGGGGGTGGCGTTCCGGACGTCGATGACCTTCCTGATCTCGTCACCGCTGCTGGATCCCATCATCGTGGCCGGGGTGGTGCTGCTGTTCGGCTGGCGTATCGCGTTGGTCTACACGGTGGTCACCGCCGCTTGGTCACTGCTCGCCCCCCTCGTATGGGAACGACTCGGTATGGCCAGCCAGCTCAAGCGAGTCAAGGTCGTCGGCGACGACAGCACCCCCCACCCCTGGGCAGGCCTGCGCAACGAGATCCGGCCCGCACTCGGCGAGGCCTGGTCGGATCTACGACCGCTGCTCGTCCCGATGGTGCTGGGCGTCTCGGTCGGTGCCTGTATCTACGGTTTCGTACCTCAGGACCAACTCGCCGCGGTCGCTGGCGACGACAAGCCATGGGCCGTGCCGTTGGCCGCCGTCCTTGGCGTTCCGCTCTACGTGCGTATCGGGACGATGCTGCCCATCGGCTTGGCCCTCAGCTCGACCGGCATGGGGCTAGGTGCAGTGTTCGCGCTGATGATCGGCGGCGCCGGAGCCTCGATCCCCGAGATCTCGATGCTCACCGCCTTGTTCAAGCCCCGACTGGTCGTCACCTTCGTGGTCACTGTCATCGGCACGGCCATCGCCGCTGGCTACCTCATCCCACTGATCGCCTCACCCAACCACCACATTCCCAACCACACGAGGAGAACAAACAACCATGGGACTCAAGGACCTCTTCACCGCACGCAAGCAGGAAAGCAGTTGCTGCGGAGCCCAGATCGTGCCCGACGATGACAACCAGCCCCAGAGCGAGCAGGGAACGCCCACCGAGACGGCTGTTTCTTCAGCGCCGAACAGCGAGGACACGGACGGCAACTGACAAACCGAATCGATGGGGCTGCACCACAGGGTGTGGCCCCATCACCGTCTCCACCCGCTCGTCACCAGGAAGACCACCATGCCCCACGCCAACGCCGCCCTCACACCGCGTCACCGCTTGAAGGTCGCCCAACTCGTCGTCGACGACAGATGGCCGATCAGCGAGGTTGCCGCCCGCTTCCAGGTCTCTTGGCCCACCGTGAAGCGCTGGGCGGACCGCTACCGAGCGGGCGAGTCCATGCAGGACCGCTCTTCTCGACCGCACCACTCACCGAACAAGACCAGCCCGAAGGTCACTCGCCGCTGTATCCAGCTGCGGCTACGACTCCGAGAAGGACCCGTGCAGTTGGCATGTCGGCTGGGGATCGCGCCGTCGACGGTCCACCGGATCCTGACCGACGCCCACCTGAACCGGCTGTCGCATGTGGACCGCGCCACGGGGGAACCGGTGCGCCGTTACGAGCACGACCATCCCGGCGCGATGCTCCACGTCGACGTCAAGAAGCTCGGCAACATCCCCGACGGCGGAGGCTGGCGCTACGTCGGACGCCGCCAGGGCGAGAAGAACCGGGCAGCTACACCAGGCAAGCTCAGGAGCAAGTACTCCGACCCGTTGATGGGCAAGGCCTACGTCCACACCGTCATCGACGACCACTCCCGCGTCGCCTACGCCGAGATCCACGACGACGAAACAGCCCACACCGCCACCGCGGTCCTGGTGAGGGCCGTCGAGTGGTTCAACGCCCGCGGGGTGACCGTCGAGCGGGTTCTGTCGGACAACGGCGGGGCATATCGCTCACACCTGTGGCGCGACACCTGCGCCGAGCTCGGTATCAGGCACAAACGGACCAGGCCGTATCGCCCTCAGACCAACGGCAAGATCGAGCGCTTCCACCGCACCCTGGCCGACGGCTGGGCATACGCCCGCTGCTACACCTCCGAGACGGAGCGGCGCGGCGAACTCGACGGATGGCTGCACTACTACAACCATCACCGGCCCCACACGGCCTGCGGGAACCAGCCGCCCTTCTCACGATTGACCAACGTCTCCGGTCAGTACCACCTGCCACCCGTGAATGAAGAAGTACCGATGCAGTCCCACGCCACTACTTCAGCCCACGAGCCGACGGCTGCCGCGCCCCCACGCCAGACTCTCCTCCGCCCCCCGCACGCACCATGGCCAGCGTCTGCAGGGCGGGCCACAACGCCCACGCACCGTTCCATCCGACGACCCCAGTTCAACCTGGCGGGCCGCGACCTCGTCGGCGAGGCGCCCGGAGTGGCGTGGGGCTTGGCTGTCATACTTCGGCCATGCCTCTAGTGATCGAACGACAGCGGCACGCTGCCCTCCAGGACCGGGTGTCCACCGGTCGGAGGGAGACGGGCGTGGTGTCGGTGGGGTACGAGGGCGTCACAGCCCAGGAACTCATCAACGCGCTGGTGGCTGAGGGCGTCTCGTGGGTGGTTGACGTGCGGCTCAACCCGATCAGCCGGAAGCCGGGACTGTCGAAGACGAAGCTGGGTCTGGGTCTACAGGACGTGGGGATCGGGTACACCCACCTGCGCTCCCTGGGGAACCCGAAGTGGAACCGCGAGCCATTCTGGTCGGATGATCCTGAGCCCGGCCGTCAAGAGTTTCGGCAGATCATGCAGGGTGAGGACCAGCAACGGGACCTGCACTGGTTGTCCTCAATTGCCTCGGAGCATCTGGTGGCGTTGCTGTGCTTCGAGGCTGATCTGTGCCGATGCCACAGGGCCGTGGTGATGGAGGAGCTCCTGGCTCAGGCTGGGTAGTAGTTGCCGAGCACGTGGAAGACGTGCCGGCGCTTGGCCTGGTTGCCCACGTAGAACGCCAACTCACGCTTGGCGGTCATCTCGTCGTACCAGCGCGTCTGGATCGCGGCCCGCGCCTCGCTGTCCGTCAGGTGGCCCAGGTGTCGTTGGTGGGCTGTGAACTCCCAGTCGATGAGTGACTGCTTGTGGCCTTTGCAGGTGGTCTCGTGGCATTGCCAGTGGTAGTGGCCTTGGTAGCGGGGGGCCTCGAGTGGGGTCATGTCGCGCCCGCCGAAGAGGTCGAGCTGAGTCCTGTACTGCTCGATCTTGCGTTCCTCGTCGTCGCTCCATCCGGGGTGGTCGGTGACGACTAGTTTCCCGACGTCGCGGGGCCGGATGAGCGCTAGGGATGGCGCGTGGGGGTCCTTGTCCCGGTTCCGCCGGAAGATGCTGCACATGGAGTCCTCGACCATGGGGTCAAGCAGCGGGCGGCGGCGGGACCAGGGCGGGAGGTGGTCTACCGACCGGGTGGGCGACTTGGGGTTCCAGGACTCCAGTCGGGTGTCCGACCGCGCTGGCTGAGCCTCGAGCTCAACGACGTCGTACTTGCGGAACTGCTCGGTGCTTGGCAACTCGCGGAAGTTGATCGGGTAGAGACGCACCCAAGAGGTGGACCCCGGCTTGATCTCCAGGCCGGCCACGCACACGGTTTCTCCGGCCTTCTCCGATGGGTTGGGTGCAGCCTTCACCGTGATGCACAGCCGCATCGTCCGTTGGTGCCGGTCGGTGGTATCCGGGCCCAGGCCGGCGAACAGGCTCACGGGGTCACTCCTTCGTCGTCTTGGTGCTAGGCGAGGCGCTCGGTCTGAAACATGCCCCGCCTGGTGCGGGCGGCCAGCTGGTCGGGGTTGTCGAGCCCAGCCTGGTTGGCTGCTACGAGTGCTTGGCGGTGATTCACTCCTTTGGCGTCCCCCGTCACTTGGGAATTGCAGGAGCCTGACGCGGGCTGGGTCTGCGGGGTCCAGGAACTATCCGTAACCGCGCTGAGCCAGCTGATCGTGTGCGGGCCGAGCGCATGAACCAAGGTGCCTCCTCAGGTCGTGTTTCCCGTCCCCCGCGGATCCCCCTGGGCGGCGCCACACACCGGCTGAGGTCCGGGCAACAAGGAAATGCTCACAGGGCGACGTTATGCCACAAGCCCACCTACCACTGGGAGGCGGCCCGGAGCGTCACCCCCAGGCGCGCAGAGACACTCCCTGCTCCGAGTCAGGGCCTCACTACGGCACGGACCCCATGGGGCCGGCGCGCAGGTTCTCGACGTGCTGGGCGTCGTCGCTCATGCGATGGGCTCGGTGGTGGCCATGAGCACCTCGTCGTAGATGCTGCGGTCGATGAGTCCTTCATGCTTGGCGTAGAGGACTTCCTGGAAGCTGCCGGGGACGCTGGGCTCGACTTCGTTCCAGGGGTCGATCTCCGGCTCCGGGGTGTAGTGCCAGCGGGTGAGCTGGTCGACGAGGGAGTCCCGGGTGATGTAGCCGGCGGCGTAGCGCTGGCAGAGTTCGTAGGGGCTGGCCGCGTCGAAGCCCTCCCGGGGCGCGGTGGTGTTCTCGATCATGCCCACCATCATGCGCCCCCACCGACAACCACACCCCGCTCCCAGCACCGTGAAGTTCCATGCCGGCCGCACGGGGGGTGAAGTGGCCGGCGCCCTCCCGAACTCCTGACCGAGCTCTCTGCCCGGGGGGCGCGTTGCCCAACTGACCAACGAGGCGCACTGATAACTTTATCAGTCAGGGCCCGTCGGGATAAAGTTACCCTCATGCGCACGGCAACGAACTGCCCCTTCAGCCCCGGCTCCGATACTGTCCCGCAGATCTGGGCCGGCCGCACGACCGAGCTCTCCGACTGGCACGATCACCTCCGGCCAAGGCGACTCGCCGGCGTAACCGAACGCTCGCGAACCGTGCTGGGGGAAGCCGGTCTCGGAAAGTCCGTACTCGTCCGCCGCATCGCCCAGGAGGCGGAGCAAGAGGGCGCCTGGGTCACCAGGCAGTTGCGCATCCCCCGGGGCGCCGACCCCATCAAGCTACTGGCGACAGCCCTGCTGGAACTTGCCGACAAAGCACACTTGGCGACTAGTCGAGAAAGGCGCATCAAAGACCTTTTGGGTCGGGTGGATCAGATTGCCGTTGCCGGTTGGTCCCTCACGCTGAGGGACTCCCCAGGGCTAGACCCACACGTAGCACTCACCCAGCTGCTTATCGAAGTCGGCCGCGCAGCGCGAGAGCGCAAGGACACGATGGTCCTAATTCACCTAGATGAAATCCAGAACGTCACTGACGACGACGTTCTCTCCCAACTCCTAATCGCGCTCGGCGATGCCCTTAGTCACACAGAACGAATTACAGTCCCCGGCGGTGGAATGCTAGATGTGTTTCTGCCAATTGCCGTCTATCTTACAGGCCTTCCTGACTTCGAGGACAAGGCCGCAGCACGCACCGGTGCCACCTTCGCCCGCCGCTTCGGCACCACGATCCTCACTCCCATCAGCGATGACGACCTGCGCTTGGCCTTGTCTGAATTCATCGAGGATGGATGGCTGGTAACGGACGCTCAGGGAAACCCTGGTCGAGTTCATATGACAGCTGCCGCCCGCGAGGCACTTATTGCCTGTTGCTGCGGTGAGCCTTTCTTGTTTCAACTCGCCGGATCCCGAGCCTGGAGTGCCGGCACTGGGGCAACTATCACCCTTGACGACATCGAGCGCGGCTGGGAGACAGCGAAATCTGAGGCAATTTCCCACGTCGAACGCATCCTTGACCGCCTTCCGGCACGGGAGCGGGAGTTCGTCGATGCCATGGCCGCACTCCCGGCAGGCGAGCGGCAACTGACGGTAATTGCTAATGCTATGGGTCTATCAAAGGGGTCGGCGGCTGGCCCCACCTCCCAGCGACTCGACCGAGTGCGCGGCATCATTCAGCGAGGCAAGCCCTACTCGTTCCGGCATCGCGCCGTGGAGGCCTATCTGACCAGCGACTGGCCGGATGTCGACCTCGATCCGCAAACGGGCAAGGACCGGACCAGGGTATCCCGATAGCCACCCCACGCGGCGCACCATAGGGCGGGCGCACGCCTCCATTGGACCACCATGTCGGAGCGATCCTGACTGCCGGGCGCAGAGCAGTGGTGCTTCACGCCAACCCCTTGAGTCGCCCCACCATCATGGGGACCCCCACCGACAACGACGCCCCGCCCCCAGCCTCATGGGAAACCCAGACCGGTCGCATGGGAAGCGAGTGACCGACGCCCCGAATCCCGGTCAGAGACCCCTACTCCTGAGCGGGTTCTGCAATTTCGACACATGGCCTGTCCGGGATCGCCACGTGCAGCCGCTCGCCACCGGGCAGCGCGGCGTCGACGAAGGGCGAGCTGAGGTCCAGCCGGCGACCGCTGCTCTTGAGCATGCGCTCCACGAGGTCCTGCACCTGCTGGTCGGTGAGCAGCACGGGCGTGAGCTCGGACCGCCCGCCCCGGGCAACGAAGACGTGGGACGGGCTGTTCACCCAGATCTCCTCGACCTCCGGGTCGTCCAGGTACTGCTGCAGCTCCCCGAGACCGCTCACGGCATCGGTGATCCGGCGCCGGACTCCGTCGACGTCGGTGAGGAGGGCGGCCCGCCCCGTGCCCGCGGCCTGCTCGTGGGCCTCGAGCACCTCGTCGATGACACCGCGCACCGCCTCGGCATCGGTGTCCGGATCGAGCTCACGACGCCGGACGATGTCCCGCACGCGGTCCTCGAGGAGCCGCTCGGTGGCCCGGTCGTCACGCAGGAGCGAGCGGACAGCTCCCCCGACCACGGACGTGCTCTCACGACCTGCCACGGACACGGCGACTCCCCCGAACGGACGACTGCGACACCGGCAAGGTAGGGGCCCGCTCGGATGGCGCGGGTCCGGCCGTCCACAGGCCCGACCCCGGGTGCTGGACAAGTCCTGACGCGATGGTCATCACCCGTTCACCCATCGGTGGACGATTCGTGCTGGGCCCCACGAGGACTGGCCACGAAATGCGAGGTGCCGGTCCCTGGTGCGCGGGTTCCGTCCGAACCGCTTGACCAAGTGCAGGCCAGACGTTCAGCCCCCGGCCCCCTGATGCACCCCGGCCGGCCAGCACCCCGTCATCTGCCGGACGCCCGGGCCTCGTGCCTAGACTCCCGGGATGACGGCGACCGCTCCCACGCCCCGCTCCGCCACGTCCGTCGACCTCTCCGGCAAGCGCGCTCTGGTCACCGGTGGCGCCGGTGGACTGGGCTCCGGCATCGGCACGGCCCTGGCCGGCGCCGGCGCGCACGTGGTGCTCGCCGACGTCGACGGCGACGGGCTCGGCCCTGTGGTCGGCGAGATCGAGGCCGCCGGCGGCTCCGCCGAGGCCTGGGAGCTGGACCTCTCGGACTCCGCCGCCCTGGCCGAGCTGACCCTGGACGCCGACGTGCTGGTGAACAACGCCGGCATCCAGCACGTGCAGCCGGTCCACGAGTTCGACGTGGCGAAGTGGGAACTCATCCAGAAGCTCATGCTCACCGCGCCGTTCCTGCTGATCCGGGCTGCCCTGCCGCACATGTACGAGGCCGGCTGGGGGCGGATCATCAACATCTCCAGCGCCCACGGCATCCGGGCCAGTGAGTACAAGAGCGCCTACGTCTCGGCCAAGCACGGTCTGGAGGGCCTGTCCAAGGTGACCGCCCTGGAGGGCGCGCCGCACGGGGTGACGAGCAACTGCATCAACCCCGGCTACGTGTGGACCCCGCTGGTGGAACAGCAGATCAAGGACCAGGCAGCCAGCCACGGCATGAGTGAGGACGAGGTGGCCGAGAGGGTGCTGCTCAAGAAGCAGGCCCTCAAGGAGTTCGCGTCCGTGGAGGCCATCGCCGATGCGGCCCTGTTCCTCTGCGGGCCGAACTCGTCGTCGATGACGGGGGCGAACCTCGTCATCGACGGCGGCTGGACCGCCCAGTGAGGTCCTGACCCGTCGACGGCCACCCCGACCGACCGGACCCCGGGGACCACGGCGGCCCGGCTGGGATACGGTCCGGGGCGTGCTGGCCCTGCTCTCCCCCGCGAAGTCCCTCGACCTCGACTCCCCGCTGCCCACGCGGAAGCACACCCAGCCGCGACTGCTTGAGCACGCCGAGCAGCTGGTGGAGGTGATGCGCACGAAGTCGCCGGAGGACCTCTCGGCACTGATGGGCATCTCCGCCGAGCTGGGGCAGCTGAACGCCGAGCGCTACGCGGACTTCCACACCCCGTTCACCCGCGAAAACGCCCGCCCGGCCGTGTTCACCTTCGCCGGGGACGTCTACCAGGGGCTGGACGCCGGCTCCCGCTTCGACACCCGCGACCTGACCGAGGCGCAGAAGACCGTGCGCATCCTCTCGGGGCTGTACGGGGTGCTGCGCCCGCTGGACCTGATGCAGCCCTACCGCCTGGAGATGGGCACCCGGCTGGAGACCGACCGCGGCAAGAGCCTGGTGGCCTGGTGGGGCGACGCCATCACCGACCAGGTGGTTGCCGACCTCGCCGGCTCCCCCGGCCCGGAGGTGATCGTCGACCTGGCTTCGCAGGAGTACTCGCAGGCGGTGGACTTCCGGCGGCTCGGCGTGCGGGTGGTGACCCCGCGCTTCGAGGACCGCTCCCCCCAGGGCGAGTGGAAGGTGATCTCCTTCCACGCCAAGCGGGCGCGCGGCGAGATGGCCGGGTGGATGGTGCAGCAGCGGGTCCGCAGCGTGAAGGCGCTGACGCGCTTCGACGGCGCCGGGTACGCGTACGCCCCCGACGTGTCGGCCCCCGACGAGCCGGTCTTCCGTCGCGAGGCCTGAGGCCGCTGGGGCTGCACGTGGCGGGCCACCGGGCTTGCTACCCTTGCCCCACCGAAAGGGAGTAGTCCCCAACACCTGCGTCGACAGACTGGCCAGCACGATCGGCCCGGCGCAGGCGGCCACCACCGGTGGCGGACGAGACTTTCGACCGAGATGCACACCCTTCCCCTGCTGTGGGACCCACGACGTGTGCCCGGTCGAAGGCGTCCACGGACTCTGAGTCCCCGCCCGAGACCGGGCGGAAAGAGACCCCCTGATGGAAGCCTTCCTGCTGAGCACCGCGGTGATCTTCGTCGCCGAGCTCGGTGACAAGAGCCAGCTCATGGCCATGACCTTCGCGGCGCGCTACAAGGCCCGTGACGTGCTCATCGGCATCACCGTGGCCACCGCGATCGTCCACCTGGCCAGCGTGGCCATCGGGTACTGGATCGGCGACGCCTTCGCGAACTACCAGCACTGGATCGCGATCGCCGCCGGTATCGCCTTCCTCGGCTTCGCCCTGTGGACCCTGCGCGGTGACGAGCTGACCGAGGAGGAGGCCGACAAGGCCCGCCACGCCACCGGCGCCGCGATCATGGCCGTCGGTGTCGCCTTCTTCCTGGCCGAGCTCGGCGACAAGACGATGCTCGCCACCATCACCCTGGCCACGCGCGAGGGCTGGCTGGGCACCTGGATCGGCAGCACGCTCGGCATGGTCGCGGCCGACGCACTGGCCATCGTCGTCGGTGCCGTCCTGGGCAAGAAGCTGCCCGAGAAGGTCATCACCTACAGCGCGGCCGCGCTGTTCGCGCTCTTCGGCCTAATCCTCATCACCGAGGGCCTCGGCTGGTTCTGAGCCCCGGGGGGCTTGCCGGGCGTCCCCCCCTTCTCGGTCCGCCGCTCGCGCGGATGAGGCGGCCCGCCCCGCAGATGTGCGTCCGCGTTCCAGATGTCCGACCCCAGCGGCACGGTTCTGGAACGTAGACGCACATCTGCGGCTTCCGCCGAACCCTGGGGCGCACGGGCGCGGCTCTGGGGCATGCACGGCACGGCCCGGGCCACTCGACGACGGAGCCCCCGTCGACCGGCTTGAACTGCTCCCCGGGAGTTGGACTGAGAAATCAGTTCCGACTCCCGGGGAGTTCGTGATGGAGGCCAAGAGTTCGTTGTCATCGCAGGAGCGGTTGACGGCCGTAGAGTTCTTCGAGTCTGGTTGGGGCTCTCGCGCCGTGGCCACGCGGCTGGGCAAGAGCCGCTGGGCGGTGCGAAGTCTCTACCGACGCTGGAAACTGTCAGGCCGAGGAGCGTTGGTGGAGCCACCGAAGAAGTCCTACCCGTTCGAGGTCAAGCTTGAGGCCGCCCAGCGCTACCTGGCCGGTGAATCCAAGGTGGCACTGGCCGGCGAGTTCGGGGTGCCCTCACCGCCCCTGATCGCGACCTGGGCCAGAGTCCTGAAAGCCGAGGGGCCTGACGGGCTGCGCCCCAGACCCAGGGGCCGCCCGGCCAGGCCTTCGGAGCCGGTCTCGGAGCTCGAGGCGTTGCGCCGGGAGAACCAGCGCTTGCGGGCGCAGAACGCCTACCTGGGAAAATTGCAGGCCTTGATGGAGCAGCAACGTCGGCCAAGGTGAAGGCCGTCGTTTCCCTCAAGGCGCAGCACCGTCTGGGTGACCTGCTGGCCGCGGCCGGTCTGGCGCGCTCGACGTTCTTCTACCACCAGGCACGCCTCTTGGAGCCGGACCCGCAGGCCGAGCTGAAGACCGCGATCACCGAGGTGTTCACGGCCAGTCGCAAGCGTTTCGGGCACCGCCGGGTCTGGGCGCAACTACGCGCCGACGGGTGGGTCGTTTCCCGCAAGACGGTGTGGAAGCTGATGCGCGAGCTCGATCTGCGCTGCCCGATCCGCAGGCGCCGGTTCCGGTCCTACCGGGGTACCACCAGTCGCACCGCGCCCAACGTGCTGGACCGTGACTTCACCGTCACCGGGCCGAACCAGAAGTGGGTCACCGACGTCACCGAGTTCCACATCGGCCCGGACAAGGTGTTCCTCTCAGCGGTGATGGACCTGTTCGACCGACAGGTCATCGGCGCCACCATCGGTCCTTCCCCGACCCTGACGCTGACGAACTCCTCCCTGCAGCAGGCCCTGACCACCTTGGAACCGGGCCAGCACCCGATCGTGCACTCCGACCAGGGATTCCAGTACCAGCACGCCACCTGGCAGGAATTACTCGCACGGGTCGGTGCGACCGCGTCGATGTCCCGCAAGGGCAACTGCCTGGACAACGCCGTCATCGAGAGCTTCTTCGGTCACCTCAAGGACGAGTTGTACTGCGACACGTCCTTCACCACACCCACCCAGCTCACGACGGCCCTGCGGGACTACCTGGCCTGGTTCAACCACGACCGCCCCCACAGCAGCAACGAGGGCCTGGCCCCGGTGCAGTACCGGAACCAGACCCTCGCTGCCGCGTGAGACCCCGTACGCTCAAACCAGTCCAACTTCAGGGGGACAGTTCAGGTCCGCCGGGGGCTCCGTGCCAGCCGAGGCCGCGTCAGCCGAGCTTCACGTTGATCTGCTTGATCTGGGTGAAGCCCTCGAGCATGCCCTCCAGCGAGGCCTCGCGGCCCACGCCGGACTCCTTCATGCCGCCGTAGGACTGCCCGGGGATCTGCCCGCCGCCCTGGTTGACCTGCACCCAGCCGGAGTCGATGCGCTGGGCGGTGCCCAGGGCGTCGTCGAGGTTCTTGCTGAACACGTATGCCGCCAGGCCGTAGTGGGAGTCGTTGGCCATCTCCACGACCTCGTCCACGTCCTTCCACGTGAGGATGCTCAGCAGCGGACCGAAGACCTCCTCACGCGCCACGTGCCAGGACGGGTCCACCTGGCTGATGATGATCGGCGCGTGGAAGAAGCCCGGCTCGCCGACCTGCAGGTCCTCACGGCCGTCGTACTCGACCTTCACGCCGTCCTCGGCCAGCGCCTCGTCGATGAAGCCCTGCACCCGGTCGTACTGCTTGGCGTTGATGATGCAGCCGATGTCGCTGCCCTCGTCGCGCGGGTCGCCGACCTTCATGCCCTTGGTGCGTTCCACCATCTTGGCGATGAACTCCTCGGCGATGTCCTCGTGCAGGAACACGCGGGAGCCGGTGGTGCACGACTGGGACTGGCGCGCGAAGCGGGTGGCCAGCATGACCTGGTCGACGACCTCGTCGGTGCAGGAGTCCGGGAAGACGATGCACGGCGACTTCCCGCCGAGCTCCAGCGACAGGTGCGCCATGCGGCCCGCGGCCTTGCCACCGACCATCTTGCCCACCGGCGAGGACCCGGTGAAGGACACCTTGTCCACACCCGGGTGGGTCACCAGCGCCTCACCGATCTCCGCGCCGTACCCGGTGACGACGTTCAGCACGCCGTCCGGGAGGTGCTCCGCGCAGATCTCGGCCATCCGCAGGATGGTCAGCGGGGCGTCCTCGGCGGCCTTGAGCACGATGGTGTTGCCGGCGGCCAGCGCGGCCGGGGTCTTGAACGCCGCGATGAGCAGCGGGGAGTTCCACGGCAGGATGCCGGCCACCACGCCCAGCGGCACGCGCTGGGTGTACTGCAGGCTGCCGTCGCCACCGGGCAGCGTGACGCCCTTGACCTCACCGGCGACACCGGCGAAGTAGCGGAACAGCGCCACCAGCGTGCCGGCCTCGGGGCGGGCCTGCGTGCGGATCGCGTTGCCCGTGTCCAGGGCAGTCAGCTGCGCGAGCTCCTCGCTGGCCGCCTCGAGGGCGTCGGCGCACTTCATGAGCGCCTTCTGCCGTTCGGCGAAGGGCAGCGCGGCCCACGCAGGGAAGGCGGCCCGGGCGGCCTCGATGGCACGGTCGGCGTCCTCCTGGCCGGCTCGCGGGGTGGTCGCGATGGTCACGTTCCGGTCGATGGGGGTGATCACGTCGACGGTCTCGCCGCCGGCGGCGTCGACCCACTCCCCACCGATGAGCATCTTGTACGGGGTGGCCTCGATCGTGGAGAGGTCCTGCAGGGTCATCCGTCGCCTCCTGGTCCACGGTGCGGGCAGCCTGCCCGTACCGCTCGGATTGGTTGTGATCTGCGTCGCAGCCTAGTCCGTGGCTCAGAACGAGCCGACGGCGCTTCCCAGTGCCAGCACGACCGCCAGCGCCACCAGCGGGATGACCACGCAGGTCATGCCGATGTGCTTGTACGCCTGGCGGTGCGTCAGCCCCGTCACGGCCAGGATGGTGATGACGGCGCCGTTGTGGGGCAGGGCGTCGAAACCACCGGCGGCCAGGGTGGCCACGCGGTGCATGAACTCCGGGTCGATGCCGGCCTCGAGCGCCCGCTTCATGTACTCCTCGCCGAATGCCTCCATGGCGATGGCCAGGCCGCCGGAGGCCGAGCCCGTGATGCCGGCGACGATGTTGGTGGAGACCGCCATCGAGACCGCCGGGTTGGGCGACACCCCGAACACCGCGTCACGGATCACCGCGAAGGCCGGCAGGGCCGCGATCACGGCGCCGTAGCCCACCTCGGATGCGGTGTTCATGATCGGCAGGAAGGCGCTGGACGCACCGGCGTTCAGCAGCTTCTGCCGCTCCTGCAGGCGGCCCCAGTTCAGGGCCAGCACGAGGAGGCAGGCCACGATGAGGGACAGGATGATCGCCCAGTTGCCGCCCACCTCGTCGATGGACGTCCCGCCGAAGCGCTCCTCGGCCAGGTAGCCGAAGTCCATGGCCGGGAAGACCACGCGCACGAGCACCAGGTTGAGGGCGATGACCACGACGATCGGCAGGATCGCGACCCAGAAGGGGGTCTCGCGGGGGACGACGACCTCGTCGTCCTCCCCCAGGCCACGCAGCGTGGAGCCCTGCATCAGCGGACCGTTGTCGTAGCCCTCGCCACGTGCCCGGGACTGGCGCACGCACCAGTTCAGGTAGGCCACGCCGCCGGCGAAGATGATGACGGCGGCGATCATGCCGAGGCCCGGCGCTGCGAAGGCGTCGGTCTTGAAGTACGGCGCCGGGACGGCGTTCTGGATCTGCGGGGTGCCCGGCAGCGCGCCCGTGGCGAACGAGAAGGACCCCATGGCGATGGCCGCCGGTGCGAAGCGCTTGGGGATGCCGGCCTCGGTGAAGAGCTCCCGCGCGATCGGCCAGATGGCGAAGACGACCACGAAGGCCGTCACGCCGCCGTAGGCGAGGATGCCGCAGGCCGCCACCACGGCGAGGATCGCGTGGCGCTCCCCCACCTTGTCGACGATCCAGCGGGCGATCGAGTAGGCCGAGCCCGAGTCGTTCATGAGCTTGCCGAACAGCGCACCCAGCAGGAACAGCGGGAAGTACTTGATGACGAAGCCGCCCATCGCGGGCATGAAGACCTCGGTGTAGGTGCCGAGCAGCGGCACCCCGGCGAAGATGGCGGCCACCAGGGCGGTGAGCGGTGCGAGCAGCACCAGGCTCCAGCCCCGGAAGGCGAGGTAGATGAGCAGCGCCAGGGACAGCACCACTCCGATCAGACCGAGCACGGTGGCACCTCCGGGGATCGGGTGTGGGAGGGGCGGCCCGGTTGCGGGATCGCGGGCCGTAGTGTGAGACGCGACACCCTAGACCCCTTTCGACACGCAGGAGGAACCACCCATGAGCGGCGCGCTGCAGGGCATCACCGTCATCGACCTGACCCGGGCGCTGGCCGGACCCCACGCCGGCCAGATGCTCGGCGACCAGGGCGCGCGCGTCATCAAGGTGGAGACCCCCGGCACCGGCGACGACACCCGTTCCTGGGGACCGCCGTTCGTCGGGGGTGAGGAGCACGTCAGCACCTACTACCTCTCGTGCAATCGCAACAAGGAGTCGATCGCCCTGAACCTCAAGGACGAGGCCGACAAGGCCGTCCTGGAGGCGATGGTGCGCAAGGCCGACGTGCTCATGGAGAACTTCCGCACCGGCGTGATGGACCGCCTCGGCTTCTCGATGGAGCGCCTGCTGGAGCTGAACCCGCGGCTGGTGGTGCTGAGCATCAGCGGTTTCGGCCACGACGGCCCCGAGGGTGGTCGACCCGGCTACGACCAGATCGCCCAGGGCGAGGCCGGCCTCATGAGCCTGACCGGCTCCGGCCCCGAGGACCCGCAGCGCGTGGGTACCCCGATCGGTGACCTGCTGGCCGGCATCCACGGTGCCTACGGCGTGATGATGGCCCTGTTCGAGCGGGAGCAGACCGGCCGCGGCCAGGTGGTGCGCACCTCCCTGTTGGCCAGCCTCGTGGGCGTGCACGCCTTCCAGGGCACTCGCTGGACCGTCGGCGGCGAGGTGCCCGCCGCGCAGGGCAACCACCACCCGAGCATCACCCCCTACGGTCTGTTCCGCTGCGCCGACGGCGCCGTGCAGATCTCCTGCGGCAACGAGAACCTCTGGAAGAAGCTCTGCGCCGAGTTCGGCCTGGACCCCGAGGCTGAGGGCATGGCGACCAACGCCGAGCGCAACGCGAACCGCCCGGCCGTCATCCAGGCCGTGGAGGCTGCCTTCGCCGAGTACACCGGTGAGGAGCTGCTGAAGCGTCTGGGCGCGGCCGGCGTGCCCAGCGGCAAGGTCCGCACGCTCGACGAGGTGTACGAGTGGGAGCAGACGAAGTCGCAGGGTCTGATCGCCAACGTGGAGCACCCTGTGCTCGGCACCATCGACCTGCCGGGACCCCCGCTGCGCTTCTTCGACGTGGCCGAGGGTGCACAGGTGGAGACCACGCGCACCACGCACACCGCTCCCCCGGCGCTGGACGCCGACGCCGAGGCGATCCGCGCCTGGGCGCTGGAGGACTGAGCGCGACCCTCTGGATGCTGACAGAACGGCCCCTTCCCGTGGTGGGAAGGGGCCGTTCTGTCAGTTCTGGCCGGCAGCGACCCGCTGAGCGGCCTGGCTGCCGGTGAGCACGCCGGCGGCGCCGAAGCAGCACAGCGTCACGATGAGCAGTCCCTGCGACAACGCGTAGGGCACCTCGAGGACGCCGATGACCGAGACGAGCAGCGCCAGGACCACCACCACGCTCAGGACGATGGTCAGGACGCGGAACGTGAAGCGCATGAGCCCCCTCGCGGTCGTTTGGTGTGGCGCGATCCCAGCGACCTGCCGGCCTCGGCCACCGGCCCATCAGCACGTGGGGGCGTCCCGAACCAGCCGTCGCCCGTGATGGGATGGAGGACGCCCGCCCCGACCCCACCAGGAGGCCCCCATGCGCGCACTGGCCAAGACGAAGCCCGGCCCCGGGCTGGAGCTCATCGACGCCCCGGAACCCACCACCGGCCCCGGCGAGGTGAAGATCCGCGTGGAGCGCGCCGGCCTGTGCGGCACGGACCTGCACCTGGAGGGCTGGGACGAGTGGGCCGAGGGCGCCATGAACCTGCCGCAGGTGATCGGGCACGAGTTCTACGGCGAGGTCGTCGAGCTGGGTGACGGGGTGGAGTCCCGCGGTGACCTGAAGGTCGGCGACAAGGTCTCCGGTGAGGGCCACATCGTGTGCGGCGTGTGCCGCAACTGCCGCGCCGGTGCCCGCCACCTGTGCCGCAACACCGTCGGCGTGGGCGTGAACCGCGACGGCGCGTTCGCCGACTACGTGGTCATCCCCGCCGAGAACGCGTGGGTGCAGCCCGACTGGGTGGACGCCGACCTGGGCGCCCTGTTCGACCCGCTGGGCAACGCGGTGCACACCACGCTGAAGTTCCCGCTGGCCGCCGAGGACGTGCTCGTCACCGGCTCGGGCCCCATCGGCGTGATGGCGGTGGCCGTGGCCCAGGCCGTGGGTGCCCGCTACGTGGTGGCCACCGACATCAGCGACGAGCGTCTGGAGATCGCGAAGGCCGCCGGCGCCGACCGCGTCGTGAACGTCTCCGACCACCGGATCCGGGAGGTGTTCGACGAGCTCGGCATGAAGGAGGGCTTCGACGTCTGCCTGGAGATGTCCGGCTTCGGCTCGGCCGTGCAGGAGGCCATCGGCTCCATGAACCACGGCGGCCGCATCGCCATGCTGGGCCTGCCCGGCAAGGGCTACGAGGTGGACTGGGGCAAGGTCATCACCCACATGCTCACCCTGCAGGGCATCTACGGACGCGAGATGTTCGAGACCTGGTACAAGATGACCCAGCTGCTGCAGGACAACGAGCAGCTGGTGACCGCGGTGCGCAGCGTGGTGACGCACAAGTTCGCCGCCGAGGACTGGCAGGAGGCCTTCGAGACCGCACGCTCCGGCAAGTGCGGCAAGGTCCTGCTGGACTGGAGCTGATCGACGGTGACGACGCGCATCGCGAGCTTCAACGTCAACGGCATCCGGGCCTGCCAGAAGCGCGGTTTCGAGGGCTGGCTCTCCCGGCGGCAGCCCGACGTGGTGGCCCTGCAGGAGGTCCGCTGCCCGGTGAACCTGCTGCCCGAGGGTGTGTTCGGCGACCACCACCTGACCTACGACCCGGGTGACCGGGCAGGGCGCAACGGCGTCGCGCTGCTGACCCGGGAGGCCCCGGTGGCTGTCCGCACCTTCGGAGCCCCGGTGCTGCGCCGCGCCCCCGGCGAGGACCACGTGGAGCTCACCGAGCCCGACGACTCCCCCACGCTACCGCGGGAGCTCAAGGAGTTCGCCGGTGAGGGGCGCTACGTCGAGGTGGACCTGGCCGACGCACCGCTGACGGTCGCCTCGCTCTACCTGCCCAAGGGCGGGCTGCCGGCCGACCTGCAGGAGAAGATGGCCGGTCGCATGCGCGAGGAGCCCGACGGCGGTGCGAAGTTCGAGCGCAAGATGCGCTTCCTGGCCGGCTTCGCCAAGCAGATCGACCGGTCCCGGAAGGCCGCGAAGGCCGCGGGGCGCGAGTTCCTGGTGATGGGCGACTTCAACGTGGCCCATTCCGAGCAGGACATCAAGAACTGGCGCGGCAACAAGAACTCCGAGGGCTTCCTGCCCCCGGAGCGCGAGTGGTTCAGCTCGATCCTGTCGCCGCGGACGCTCGTGGACGTGGTGCGTTCCCAGCACCCGGACACCGACGGCCCATACGCCTGGTGGTCGTGGATGGGTCAGGCCTTCGAGCGGGACACCGGGTGGCGCATCGACTACCACCTGGCCACGCCCGGCCTGGCCCGCGCCGCGGTGAGTTCCAGCGTGGACAAGGAGCCCAGCCGCGCCGAGCGGCTGTCCGACCACGCCCCCGTGGTGGTCGAGTACGACCTCTGAGCGGGTCCGTCTGCCCCGGCACGGTCACGTCTGGGGCGCGCCCACCGGGGACAACGGAGGGGGCCGGTCACCGTGACGGTGACCGGCCCCCTCTCGTCTCGTGGTGCGCGCCGCGCCCGGACGGCGCAACGGGGTTCGGGCGCTCGCGGCAGGCGTCAGGCCTTCGGGAACTCCGGGGCCGCGACGCCGGTCATGCGCTCGACCATGCGCACCACCTGGCAGGAGTAGCCGTACTCGTTGTCGTACCAGACGTAGACGACGACGCGCTCGTCGCCACCGGCGATGGTGGCGCGGCCGTCCACGGTGCCGGCGTGGGTGTCGCCGACCAGGTCGGTGGACACGATCTCCGGGTGGTCCACGTAGCCGATCGCGTCGGCCAGCGGGCCGGAGGTGGAGGCCTTCTCCAGCAGCGCGTTCAGGGTGTCGCGGTCCACCGCCTTGCCGAGGGTCAGGTTCAGCACGGCCATGGACACGTCCGGGGTGGGGACGCGGATGGCGTTGCCCGAGAGCTTGCCGTGCAGCTCCGGCAGGGCCTTGGAGACGGCCTTGGCGGCGCCGGTCTCGGTGAGGACCATGTTCATGGCGGCGGCACGACCACGGCGGTCGGCCTTGTGGTAGTTGTCCATGAGGTTCTGGTCGTTGGTGTAGGCGTGGATGGTCTCCACGTGACCGCCGACGATGCCGTACTCGTCCTGCAGCACCTTGAGCACCGGGGTGATGGCGTTGGTGGTGCAGGAGGCGGCAGAGACGATCTCGGCGTCGCCGATCATCTCGTCGTTCACACCGGTGACGACGTTGACCATGTCGCCCTTGCCCGGGGCGGTCAGGACGACGCGCTTGACGCCCTTGGCCTGCAGGTGCTGCGACAGGCCCTCGGCGTCGCGCCACACACCGGTGTTGTCGATGACGACCGCATCGGTGATGCCGTGGGCGGTGTAGTCGACCTCGGACGGCGAGGAGGCGTAGATCATCTTCACGGCGGTGCCGTTGAGGTGCAGCACCTCATTGGCCTCGTCGAGCTCGACGGTGCCGTCGAACTGCCCGTGCACGGAGTCGCTGGCGAAGATGTCGGCGCGCTTGACCAGGTCGTTGGCGGCCTTGCCCTTGCGGACGACGACGGCGCGCAGCTGCAAGCCGGTGCCGTGGTCCTGGGCCACCAGGATGCGGGCCAGCAGTCGGCCGATGCGGCCGAAGCCGTAGAGCACCACGTCCTGGGTCTTCTTCTCGGCGCCCGCCTGACCGGCGACCTCGGCGAGCTGCTCGCGCAGGAAGCCCTCCAGGTCACTGGAGCCGGAGTCCTTGTAGGCCTTCTGCAGACCGGCGACGTCCAGGGCGGCGGCACCGGGCTCCAGGGCCTCGACGACCTGCAGCATCGCCAGGGTCTCGGTGACCTCCAGCGCCTGGCCGGAGCGGCCGGCCTCGGCGTGCGCGACCAAGATGTCGTTGGCGCTCTGGCGGGCGATCGGACGACCGTTCACCCGGGCCTCGACGCCGTTCGTGCGGGCGAGGCGCCCGGCAACGGGGACCAGGTCCTCCGCCGCGGCCTCACGGGTGGCCCAGTTCTCCTGGTGCTCGGCTGCGCTGTTCGTCACGTCGTGTCCCGTCCTTCGTGGTGCGAGGTGTGGTCCGGCCCTCGGCGCGTCCCGGGGCCGGTGTGATCCTACCGACACCTCGACGTTCCGATCCGTGGCCCGACGCGGCGGGACAATGGGTTCATGATCCTGATCAACGTGAAGATGCCCATCAAGCCCGAACACGCCGACGACTGGCCCGAGATCAGCCGCCCGTTCACCGAGGCGACGCGCGCCGAGGAGGGGAACCTCTGGTTCGAGTGGTCCCGCAGCGTGGAGGACCCGAACACCTACGTGCTCATCGAGGCGTTCACCGACGAGGGCGCCGAGCCGCACGTGAAGTCCGAGCACTTCAAGCGGATGCAGGAGGAGTTCCCGCAGTACCTCACCGCCACCCCGCAGATCGTCTCCGAGCAGGTGGACGCCGAGGGCTGGGGCCCGATGGGTGAGCTCCAGGTCGACTGACCGAGCCACCTCCGCCCTCCCTTCCCCCCATTTGGCCCCCTGATGCGCTCCTTTCGTGGCGACACGCCGCGAGATCACGCGACCTGCGTGCATCAGGGGGCCAAATCGGCATGAGGGGGTGAGCCCGGGATGAGGGGGCCGAGGGGCCAGTGGCCCGACGTGAATGTTCTTGTTGAAGTATGTATGCTCATTCGGCATGACCCGCCACTTCCTCCGCGACGACGACCTGACCCCGGCCGAGCAGGCCGAGGTGCTGGCCCTCGCCGCCCGTCTCAAGGCAGACCCGTACGGCCCCAAGCCGCTGGCAGGACCGGTCACCGTGGCCACGATCTACGACCGACCCACGCTGCGCACCCAGCTGTCCTTCGCGGCCGGCGTCGCGGAGCTGGGTGGGCACGAGTTCGCCATCGACGCCGGACTGGCCGCGGCTGGCACCCGTGAGTCGATCCCGGACGTCGCCCGGGTGATCGGCCGCCAGGCCGGTGCCCTCGCCTGGCGCACCCCCAGCCAGGCCGACGTCGAGGAGATGGCACGCTATGCCGGCGTCCCGGTCATCAACGCCCTGACCGACGACTTCCACCCCTGCCAGCTGCTCGCCGACCTGCAGACGATCGCCGAGCACCTGGGCGAGCTGCCCGGCCGGACCGTCGCCTTCCTGGGTGACGCCGCGTGCAACATGGGCAACTCGTGGGTGCTCGCCGGGGCGACGGCCGGCATCCACGTGCGCCTCAGCGGCCCGGACGGCTACCAGCCCGATGCCGAGGTGGTGGCACGCGGACGCGCCATCGCCGAGGAGACCGGCGGCTCGGTGACCCTCGTCGACGACCCGGTCGAGTGCGTGACCGACATCGACGTCGTCATCACCGACACCTGGGTGTCCATGGGCAAGGAGGAGGAGAAGGAGCAGCGCATCGCGACCTTCGGGCCGTGGGCGCTCACCCCCGAGCTCCTCGCCCACGCCGCGGACCACGCCATCGTCATGCACTGCCTGCCCGCCTACCGCGGGGTGGAGATCGCCACCGAGGTGATCGACGGCCCGCAGAGCGTCGTGTGGGACGAGGCCGAGAACCGTCGCCACGTGCAGAAGGCGATCCTCACGTGGCTGTGGGAGCGTCGAGCGGACTGAGCCCCGCCTCCGCACACCCCACAGCACCCGAGACCCACTGACCCGACAGCACCAGGAGTTCACCCATGAGCAAGGTCCTGACCAACCTCCCCACCGGCGAGCGCGTCGGCATCGCCTTCTCCGGCGGCCTCGACACCTCCGTGGCCGTCGCGTGGATGCGCGAGAAGGGCGCCGTGCCGTGCACCTACACCGCGGACCTCGGCCAGTACGACGAGGACGACATCGAGGGCGTCCCCGGCCGGGCGATGCAGTACGGCGCCGAGCTGGCCCGCCACGTGGACTGCCGCGCGGCCCTGGTGGAGGAGGGCTTCGCCGCCATCGCCTGCGGTGCCTTCCACATCCGCTCCGGCGGCCGCACCTACTTCAACACCACCCCCATCGGCCGGGCGGTGACCGGCACCCTGCTGGTGCGTGCCATGCAGGAGGACGGGGTGGACATCTGGGGCGATGGCTCCACCTTCAAGGGCAACGACATCGAGCGGTTCTACCGCTACGGGCTCATGACCAACCCGAACCTGCGGATCTACAAGCCGTGGCTGGACCCGGACTTCGTCTCCGAGCTGGGCGGCCGCGCCGAGATGAGCCAGTGGCTCACCGAGCGCGACCTGCCCTACCGCGACTCCCAGGAGAAGGCCTACTCCACCGACGCGAACATCTGGGGCGCCACCCACGAGGCGAAGACCCTGGAGCACCTGGACGTGTCGCTGGAGACGGTCGAGCCGATCATGGGCGTGAAGTTCTGGGACCCCGAGGTCGCGATCGAGACCGAGGACGTGACCGTGCGCTTCGAGGGCGGTCGCCCGGTGGCGATCGACGGTCAGCGGCTGGACCCGGTGGACCTGGTGCTCAAGGCCAACGAGATCGGTGGCCGCCACGGGCTGGGCATGAGCGACCAGATCGAGAACCGCATCATCGAGGCGAAGTCGCGAGGCATCTACGAGGCGCCGGGCATGGCGCTGCTGTGGCTGGCCTACGAGCGGCTGCTCAACGCGGTGCACAACGAGGACACGATCGCGCAGTACCACGCCGACGGCCGCCGGCTGGGCCGGCTGATGTACGAGGGCCGGTGGCTCGACCCGCAGGCGCTCATGATGCGCGAGGCCCTGCAGCGCTGGGTGGCCTCGCTGGTGACCGGTGAGGTGACGGTGCGGCTGCGCCGCGGTGAGGACTACACGATCCTCGACACCCGTGGCGAGAACTTCTCCTACCACCCGGACAAGCTCTCCATGGAGCGCACCGAGAACGCCGCCTTCGGCCCGCTGGACCGCATCGGCCAGCTGACCATGCGCAACCTGGACATCGCCGACTCGCGCTCGATGCTGGAGATGTACGCCACGCAGCCCCACGACGAGGGTCACGTGGTGGTGCAGCAGGGCAACCTGCTGGGCACCCTGGAGGCCGGCGGCGGGCAGCGCATCGCGAGCAATCCGGCGCTGAAGAACCTCGACGAGGAGGACGACGCCCTCGACGCGGCGGCGATGGAGTACGGCGCCGACTGACGCCGACCTCCGGTCGGGAGAGCACGAGGGGGCGGGCACCCGTGGGGGTGTCCGCCCCCTCGTGCTGGGGCCGGCCGGCGGCGGGCCGATCCGCTCCACCGCTGACCGAGCGGGCATCCGCGCCTGACACACTGGCGCCCATGTACGCGTTCAAGGACCAGCTGACCTCCGAGCTCACCGAGATCAAGGACGCCGGCCTGTGGAAGGACGAGCGCGAGCTCACCTCCCCGCAGTCCGCGCACGTGACCACCAAGAAGGCCGAGGCGCTGAACTTCTGCGCGAACAACTACCTCGGCCTGGCCGACGACGAGGAGGTCGAGGCGGCGGCCCGCGAGGCGCTGGACGAGTGGGGCTTCGGCATGGCCTCCGTGCGCTTCATCTGCGGCACCCAGACGCTGCACACCGAGCTCGAGCAGCGGATCGCCCGCTTCGTCGGCTGCGACGAGGCCATCCTTTACGCCTCCTGCTTCGACGCCAACGGCGGTCTCTTCGAGGTGCTGTTCGGCAAGGAGGACGCGATCGTCTCCGACGCGCTGAACCACGCGAGCATCATCGACGGCGTGCGGCTGTCCAAGGCGATGCGCTACCGCTACGCCAACCGCGACATGGACGACCTGCGCACCCAGCTGCAGGCCGCGAAGGACGCCGGGGCGCGCCGCACCGTCATCGTGACCGACGGCGTCTTCTCGATGGACGGCTACTACGCCCCGCTGCCGGAGATCTGCGACATGGCCGAGGAGTTCGGCGCCATGGTGGTGGTCGACGACTCCCACGCCACCGGCTTCACCGGCGCCAAGGGCCGCGGCACCCCGGAGAAGTTCGACGTGCTGGACCGCGTGGACATCGTCACCGGCACCTTCGGCAAGGCCCTGGGCGGTGCCTCCGGTGGCTTCGTCGCCGGCCCGGCCGAGGTCGTGGCCCTGCTCAAGCAGCGTTCGCGCCCGTACCTGTTCAGCAACGCCGTCGCGCCGAGCACCGCGGCCGGCTCGCTGAAGGCCCTGGAGCTGGTGGAGTCCTCCGACGAGCTGCGCGCCCAGCTGGAGCGCAACGCGAAGCTCTTCCGCGAGCTCATGTCCGAGGCGGGCTTCGACCTGCTCGAGGGCAGCCACCCGATCATCCCGGTGATGTTCCCCGGCGAGGACGGCGCCCGCCAGGCCGGCCGCATCGCCGAGGAGATGCTGGAGCGCGGCGTCTACGTCATCCCGTTCAGCTACCCGGTCGTCCCCAGGGGTGAGGCCCGCATCCGCGTGCAGCTGTCCGCGGCCCACTCCGAGGAGGACGTCCGCGCCTGCGTCAAGGCCTTCGTGGACTCCCGCGAGGCCGTCGGCGCCGCCTGACCTGCTCGACGACGCACACCACGAGGACGAGGACGACGATGGGTATCGACCCCCGCATGCTGGCCACCGCCTCCCCGGAGGTGGGCCCCGGCACCGGCGCCCCGCTGGAGCCCGGCGAGATGATCCGCTGGGCGGCGCACACGGAGATCACCTGCCAGGACGCCGCTGGGTACCGGCCGTACTACTACGCCGGTGAGCGGGCGGGCGCGGCCGCGCTGTCCGACGGCGCCGGCGTCGGCCCCGAGCTGCGTCCGGGCTGCGAGCACGAGGTGGACTGGTTCAGCGAGCAGCTGGTCACGGCCGTGCTCGACCGACTGGTGCCCCGCGACGCGCTGGGGCCCGTGGTCGGTCAGCCACCGTCGTTGCGGGAGGTCGTGGCCGACGCCCTCGACACCGTGAGCGGTGCCCACCCGCAGTGCGACGCCGACCGCGGTCCGTGGGCGACGCTCGCGGTCACCCGGGCGCTCGGTGACCGGCTGGAGTACTTCGTGCTGAGTGACTCGAGCCTGGTGGTGCGCTTCACCGACGGGCAGGTGCTGCAGGTGCTCGACGGTCGGCTGGACGAGCTGACCGGCGGGTGGAGCGGCCAGGAGCCCTCCCCCGCCCAGCGGATGAACCGGCGTGACGGCTGGTGGAGCGCCCGCGCGGACGCCCGGGCCGCCACCGAGGGGCTCGTGGGCTCCTTCGACCTCGACGACGTGGAGGCCGCCTGGCTCGCCTCCGACGGGGCGACGCGTCCCATCGAGATGTTCGGGACCCACGACGCCGTCACCTGGACCGAGGCCGTGGAGCGCGACCCGTGGGCCCTGGCCCACGGCATCCGCACCCACGAGACGGAGCAGGCCGAGGAGCTGCGGGAGCGCGGCTCGAAGGTGCACGACGACATCGCCATCCTGCGCGTGGTGTGACGCGGCACGGCAGGGGCCCCGGGTTCCCTTCTGGAACCCGGGGCCCCTGCCGTGCGGAGGCCTGAGGTGTCGGTCGGACAGACGCAGGGAGACCCCGGGACCAGAACGGTTCCGGGGTCTCCCTGCGTCAGGCGCGTGCGTCAGCCCTTGTGGAACAGGCGGCGCAGCAGGCCGAGGGTGAAGGTGGCGGCACCGGCGCCACCCATCCCCTTGGCGATGAGGTCGCCACGGAGCTGACCGTCGCGGTCGTACATGGTGTCGTTGAACTTGATCTTCGCGTCCTCCTGGGCCCGGCGCGCGAGCTCCTTCGGGTGGGCGCGGTAGACCAGCTCATCGACGTCGCCCGCAAGGCGAAGGCGGGAGGCGTCGATGTCGCGGGAGATCTGATCGACGGAACGGGTGTCCTTGGGCTGCTTGGCCACGTGATTGCCTTTCCTCGGGAAACTCCCTGAAACCCTAACCCAGAACCGACTCGAAGGAGATGTGTCATGCCCCGCCTGGAGCCCGGCGACGCCGCCCCCGACTTCACCCTGGACAGCAGCGAGGGAGGCACCGTCTCCCTGTCCGACCTGCGCGGTCGCAAGGTGGTCGTCTTCGTCTACCCCGCGGCCTCGACCCCGGGGTGCACCACCGAGGCCTGCGACTTCCGCGACAACGCCGACGCCCTGGCCGAGGCCGGGTACGCCGTCTACGGCCTGAGCAAGGACTCCGTCGAGAAGAACCGGAGGTTCGCCGAGAAGCACGATCTCGGCTACCCGCTGCTGTGCGACCCGGAGCTGGACACCCTCAAGGCCTACGGCGCCTACGGGGAGAAGAAGAACTACGGCAAGGTCACCCAGGGCGTCATCCGCAGCACCTTCGTCATCGACGAGCAGGGCGTCATCGAGCACGCCCGCTACAACGTGCGCGCCAAGGGTCACGTGGCCAGCCTGGGCAAGAACGAGCTGAAGCTGCCGCTGACGAGCGCCGTCTGAGGCAGTGGCCCGGCTCGGGGCGCGCTCCTGCCAGGACGCGCGCTCCGAGCGACAAGGCTCCGGCGCACGGTGCACCGAAGGACTCGGTGGGCGGCCACCTCGGTGCACAATGTGCGCCACGCGCGAGTGGTGGAACTGGCAGACACGCACGGTTTAGGTCCGTGTGCTCCGGCGTGCGGGTTCGAGTCCCGCCTCGCGCACGACGTGGTGCGGCAACCGTCAGGACGCATCACGAACGGCGCGCCGACATCGTGAGGGGTCTACTCTCGATCCCCTCCCGACCGAAAGGCGCCACCGATGGAGACCTTCCTGACCCGGGCGAACGAGTGGATCTGGTCCACTCCCATGATCTTCCTGATCCTCGCCCTCGGCGCGGGGCACACCCTCTTCCTGGTCCTGCCGCAGCTGCGCCGGTTCCCGGACATGATCGTGGCCCTCAAGGAGGGTGGCGACTCCAAGCGGGGCCTCTCCTCGTTCCAGTCCTTCGCGATCTCCTTGGGTGGCCGTGTCGGCGTCGGCAACATCGCCGGTGTCGCCACGGCCATCCACTTCGGTGGCCCCGGAGCCGTCTTCTGGATGTGGGTGACCGCCTTCCTGGGGGCCACCGTCGCCATCGCCGAGAGCTCCCTCGCGCAGGTGTGGAAGCGCGAGGTCGACGGTGAGTACCGCGGCGGGCCGGCGTACTACATCGAGCAGGGGCTGGGCTGGAAGTGGCTGGCGGTGCTCTACGCGGTGGGCACGATCTTCGCCACCACCATCACCGGCCCCTCGATCCAGTCGTTCAACATCTCCGACTCCGCCCAGGCCGCCTTCTCGGTGCCGATGTGGGTCAGCGGCGCGCTGGTCGCGACGCTGTTCTGCCTGGTCACCTTCGGGGGCATGCACCGCCTCGGCCGGGTGACCGAGCTGATCGTCCCGTTCATGGCCGCCGCGTACGTGCTGGTGGGCCTGGCGATGATGGTGATCCGCGCCGAGGACGTCCCGGCCATGTTCGGCCTGATCTTCCGCAGCGCCTTCGGCGGCGAGGCGATGTTCGGCGGCATGCTCGGCGCCGTCATCATGTGGGGCGTCAAGCGCGCCATCTACTCCTCCGAGGTCGGCACCGGGTCCGCGGCTCAGGCCTCGGCCGCGGCGGAGGTCTCGCACCCGGTCAAGCAGGGCCTGGCCCAGGGCTTCTCCGCCTACGTGGACACCCTGGCCGTCTGCACCATCACCGCCCTGATGATCCTGCTGACGAAGAGCTACAACGTGGCCGACCCGAGCGGGAAGCTGCTCGTGGAGAACATGCCCGGCCAGGAGCCGGGTGCCAACTACACGCAGGCGGCGATCGACGGCGTCTTCCCCGGCTTCGGTGCCGCGTTCGTCGCCATCGCGATGTTCTTCTTCGCGTTCACCACGCTGCTCTCGTTCGGCTTCTACGCCGAGACCAACGTCGAGTACCTCATGAAGGACCATAAGTGGCAGCCGCTGGTCGTCTCGCTGGCACGGGTCGTGCTCGCCGCGTCGATCGTGCTCGGGGCGCTGCGCAGCTCCGACGTCGCGTGGGCGCTGGCCGACCTGGGGCTCGGCTTCTACACCTGGGTCAACCTGGTGGCTCTGGTGTTCCTCAGCCCGGTGGTGATCAAGGTGTTCCGCGACTACGACCGCCAGCGCAAGGCCGGTCTCGACCCGGTGTTCGACCCGCGCGAGGTCGGCATCGACAACGCGCCGGTGTGGGCCGGGGTGCGAGCCCGGTACGCACGGGAGGCGGGCGCTTCGGGCTGCCCGGACGCACCGACGGCGGGTACCGACAGCTCGGCGGGTGCCCACCGGGCCTGAGCTCTCGAGCGCCGTCGGGTCCACGGCGCAGACCGGTGCCAGCCCGACGGCCACCCGGTGACGCACCGGGTGCGGCCGGCGCCGGGGGGCGTTCGAGGGTCGGGCGTGCTCCGTCACCGCGGGTGCCCGGTGCCCCCCCGTGGTGCTCACCGCTGCCGGTCCGCCCAGGCCTTCAGCCGGCGCACGCCCTCGGCGATGACGTCCTCGGTCTTGCAGAACCCGAAGCGCACGTAGCTGGGTGCGTGGTCCGGGTCGGTGCAGAAGGCCTGCACGGGCACGCCCACCACGCCGGCCTCGTCGGGGATGGCCCGGCACCAGGCCAGGGCGTCGGTCACGCCGAGCGGTGCGGCATCCGCGATGACGAAGTACCCCGCCGGCGGGGTCTCGCAGGTGAAGCCCACCTCGCGCAGACCGTCGACGAGGAGGTCGCGGCGGCGCTGGTGGGTGGCGCCCAGGTCGGTGAAGACGGCATCGGGCAGGGCCAGGCCCTTCGCGATCGCGGGCTGCAGCGGGGTGCCGACGCCGAAGGTGGTGAACTGCTTGACCTTGGCCACGGCGTCGACCAGCGGCTGCGGGCCGTGCACCCAGCCGACCTTCCACCCGGTGACGGCGAAGGTCTTGCCGGCCGAGCTGACGGTGAGGGTGCGGTCGGCGCACTCGGGCACCATCGCCGGGCCCAGGTGGGAGCCACCGTCGTAGACCAGGTGCTCGTAGACCTCGTCGGAGAGGATCACGGCGTCGTGCTGCTGCGCCAGGCGACCGACGGCGGCCAGCTCGTCGCGTGTGAACTGCTTGCCGGTGGGGTTGTGCGGGGTGTTGAGCACGACCATGGCGGTGTCGGGGCCCATCACCTGCTCCAGTGCGTCCAGGTCGAGCTCCAGCCCCGGCACGGCCAGCGGCACGGAGCGGACCACTCCCCCGGCCAGCGCGACGGCGGCGGCGTAGGAGTCGTAGGCCGGCTCGATGACCACGACCTCCTCGCCGGGCTCCACCAGCGCCAGGATCGATGCGGTGAGCGCCTCGGTGGCGCCGACGGTCACCAGCACCTGGGCCGGGTCCACCGTCAGGCCGTGGAAACGCTTCTGATGGGCGGCGATCGCCTCGCGGAGCTCGGGGACGCCGAGGAAGGGCGGGTACTGGTTGCAGCCCTCGAGCATCGCCTCGTGGGCCCACTCGATGAGCTGCGGCGGGGTGCCGGAGTCCGGCGCGCCCTGGCCGAGGTTCACCGCGTCGGCCGCGACGGCACGCTGGGTCATCTCGGCGAAGATCGACGTGCCGAAGGGCTGCATGCGGGCGACGAGAGGCGAGTTCATGCACTCCAGCCTCGCACGAGGGCCCTGCGAGGTCAGCAGTCGGTCGTGGACGCGTGCCACGCCTCGGGCGTCCTCGCGGCGGGTCCTCCCCGTGGACGGAGGTCACGAGCCCACCAGTGCACCTAGCGTGCGTCCACCCGCGTCGACCGCGCGCCTGCTCCGAGGACGACCATGCTCACCACCCTCACCCGCCGCAGGCCCTGCTGATGGCTGCCACCGGGTTCGGTCTCTTGTTGACGTATCTCCCGGGAGCCACGGCCGTGCTGTGTCCGGTGCTCGCCATCGGCCGACGTGCCCAGTGGACCCACCCCGACGGGGACCCCGTCACCGACACCCCCTGAGGAACGGCCACGCAATGGCGTGGCCCCGTGACCCGTCCGGCGACGGGTCACGGGGCCGTGTGCGTGCGCTCAGCCCCGCTGGGCCAGCCGCTCCGCGAGCGCCCGGGTGGCCCTGCCGCGGTGGCTCACGCGGTTCTTCACCTCCGCGGGCAGCTCGGCACTGCTCACCGGGCCCCGGATGGGCGTGAACCGCGCCTCGGCCAGCTCACCGGACTCGACGGCGAAGACGGGGTCGTAGCCGAACCCGTTCTCCCCCTGCGGCTCGCGCAGGATGGAGCCGTGCATCTCCCCGCGCTCGGTCAGCTCGGTGCCGTCGGGGTCCACGTAGCTCATGACGCACGCGAAGTGCGCCGCGCGGGCGCCGTCGGGCACGTCGGCCAACTGGGCCAGCAGGAGGGCGTTGTTGTCGGCGTCCTTGTCGGCACCGGCGCCCCGGCCGCCGGAGTCCACCAGCCCACCGGACCAGCGGGCGGAGAAGATCCCCGGCGCCCCGCCCAGCACGTCGACGCAGAGGCCGGAGTCGTCGGCGATGGCCGGCAACCCCGTCAGCTCGCAGGCCGCCCGGGCCTTGAGCAGCGAGTTCGCCTCGAAGCTGGTGCCGTCCTCCACCACGTCCGGGGCGTCCGGCGCGACGTCGGCGAGGGTCACGACCTCGACCTCCCCCGGCAGCGCCTCGGCGAGGATGCGCTGCAGCTCGGGCACCTTGCCCCGGTTGCGGGTGGCCAGGACGATGCGGCGCGCGGCCATCAGGCGCCCGCCCCGCCCTGCTCGGCACCGCCGGTCAGCTGCTCGTCCGGGGCCACCACCAGGCACTCCCCGGTGTCGGCGCGCAGCGACTCGGTCTGGGCGGCGGCCAGCGTCGCGCACCCACCCTCGGCCAGGTCGAGCAGCTGGTTGAGCATGGCGCGGTCGAAGGTCTGCCCCTCGGCGGTGCCCTGCACCTCCACGAGGTCGCCGGCGCCGGTCATCACGACGTTCATGTCCGCTCCGGCGGTGGAGTCCTCCGGGTAGTCCAGGTCGAGCACCGGCCGACCGTCGACGATGCCGACGCTGATGGCCTGCACCGAGTCACGCAGCACCTGCGCACCGGCCGGGATGTCCCCCGAGGCCTTCCCGGCGGCCACCGCGTCGGACAGGGCGATCCACGCCCCCGTGATGGCGGCGGTGCGGGTGCCGCCGTCGGCCTGCAGCACGTCGCAGTCGATGACGATGGTGTTCTCCCCCAGCTCGGACGTGTCGACCGCGGCTCGCAGCGCACGACCCAGCAGGCGCGAGATCTCCTGCGTGCGGCCCTTCACCTTGCCCTTGACGGACTCACGGTCGCTTCGGGTGTGGGTGGCCGCCGGCAGCATCGCGTACTCACCGGTGACCCAGCCGGTGCCCTGCCCCCGGAGCCAGCGCGGCACGTCCGGCTGGAAGGACGCGGCGCACAGCACCCGGGTGCGACCGAACTCGATGAGCACCGAGCCGGCGGCGTGGTCCAGCCAGCCACGGGTGATGCGCACCTGGCGCAGGTGGTCGGGGGCACGGCCGTCGTGGCGGGCGGTGAAGTCCGGGGTGGTGGGGTTCGCGTCAGTCATGGGCCCGAGCCTACGGGCGCAGCGGGTTCCGAACCGGCGCGGCTTCGTCCCACCCCTCCCGGCGCAGCGCTGGCCGGGCGGCCAGGTGGTGCGGGTCGCTCAGGCGAGCAGGGCCCCGCCCAGGCCGATCGCCCCGACCACGGCGGTGGTGATGCCGGCCAGGGCGAAGGGCGCACCGCCGACGGTCCGCAGCCGCTCCCAGCGCACCCCGGTACCGAGGGCCCACATGGCCCCGGCCAGCAGCAGGGTCTGCAGCAGCTTGACGGCGTCGAGCAGATCCGCCGGCATGGGCACCCAGGTGCGCACGAGCACCATCGCCAGGAAGGCGACGACGAAGAAGGGGACGACCGGGGGCAGCGTCACGTCACCTGCGTCGTCGGCGGGCCCGGCCCCGGCGGCCCGCAGCTCGCGACGGCGCAGGACGGCCAGACCCACCATCACCGGGGCGAGCAGGACCACGCGCGCGAGCTTGGCCACGACGGCGACCGCCAGCGCCGTGCCGCCCACGATGCCGCCGACGGCCACCACCTGGGCCACCTCGTGCACCGAGAGCCCCGCCCACAGCCCGGTGGTCCGGGCGTCCAGCCCCATGACGGAGGACAGCACCAGGACGACGGGGATCATCAGCGTGCCGAACAGCACGACCAGGGCGAGGGCGACGGCGACGTCCTCCTCCTCGGCCTCGAGCACCCCGTCGGCTGCCGCGACCGCCGCGGCACCGCAGATGGAGAAGCCCGACCCGACGAGCAGGGCGAGCACCGGTCGCACCCCGAGCGCGCGCCCCACAAGGACGGACGTGGCGAGCCCGCCGGCGACGACCAGTACCACCGCGGCCACCACCCGCCATCCCAGACCCAGGATGGTGGTCAGCGAGACCTGCAGGCCCAGGAGCACGATGCCGGCGCGCAGCATCGTCTTGCTGCCCTTGCCGAGCCCGGGGCCCCAGGAGGCCGGGAAGGTGGCCACGTTGCCCACGAGGATGCCGAGCAGGATGGCCACGAGCAGCGGGCTCACGGCGGGAACCGCGGCTCCCACCAGGTGGGCGAGCCCCATCGAGAGCAGGCCGGCGGCCAGGCAGGCCAGGACGCCGGGCAGCCGTCCGTGGGACGCCGTCGCCATCAGACCTCCACGGGGAGACGGTCTGCCGGGGCCACCTCCAGCACCAGGCCGGCGTGGGCCATGACCAGCGGCCCGGACCAGACGGCCCGCGCCTCGGCGAACGAGACGTCGGGGTCGTTCCACGGCGGGATGTGCGTGAGCACCAGGCGTCCCACTCCCCCGGCGCGCTCGGCGGCCAGAGCGGCCCGACGGCCCGAGAGGTGCACGCCCTCGGCGGTGTCCCGACCCTCCACGAAGGCGGAGTCGGCGAGGACGAGGTCGGCATCGGCCAGCAGGTGGTCGAGGACGGGCGAGTCGTCGGTGTCGCCGGTGTAGGCCAGCACCTGTCCGCCGGCCTCGATGCGCATGCCGTAGGCGTCACAAGGGTGGTTGACCCGCACGAAGGTGACGGTGAAGGGACCCACGCGGACGGTCGTGCCGTCGGCGGCCGGGCGGTAGTCGAAGGTGGTGCGCAGGGTCTCGCCCTCGTGGACGCCGTACACGCCGTCCATGTGGGAGGCCAGCCCGGCCGGACCGTGCACGACGATGCGCTCCCGGTGCGACCGGTGCGGGTCGTACTTGTGCATGACGTAGAGGCCGCACAGGTCGACCACGTGGTCCGGGTGCAGGTGGCTGATCAGGTAGGCGTCGACGGCCGTCGGGTCGGTGGCGCGCTGCAGCGCCCCGAGGGAGCCGTTTCCCATGTCCAGAACGATGCGCCAGGTGCGCCCGTCCTCCTCGTGCTCCACCAGGTAGCTGGAGGCCGGGGAGTCCGGGCCGGCGAACGACCCGGAGCAGCCGACGACGCGGACCCTCATGCGATCTCCCCCTCGGGTGCGACCGTCGGCAGGGCGCCGGTGGCCGGCACGTCGGTGCTCACCGGCAGCCGGCGGGTGTTCATCAGACTGACCTCCGGCCCCAGGAACCGACGCGCGAGCTCGCCGAAGTGGGCCGGGTCGCCGGTGGTCAGGAACTCGTGGGTGGGTTCACCGCCCTCGGGGGCCAGGTCGTCGCGCTCGGCGAGGATGCGCAGCAGGTCGGCCGCTGTCTCCTCGGCCGAGGAGACCAGGGAGACCTCGGGGCCCATCTCGTAGGCCAGGACACCGCGCAGGAGCGGGTAGTGCGTGCAGCCCATGATGAGCGTGTCGACACCGGCGTCCTTGAGCGGCTGCAGGTACTCGGTGGCCGCCTCGAACACGGCCGGCCCGGTGACCGTGCCGGACTCGACGAACTCCACGAAGCGCGGGCACGGCTGGGAGTGCAGGCGCACCGTCGGGACGGCCGCGAACGCGTCGCGGTAGGCGCCCGAGGTGTGCGTGGCCTGGGTGCTGATGACACCGACGCGACCCGAGCGGGTGATGCCCGCGGCGCGGCGGGCAGCCGGGCGGATCACCTCGATGACCGGAACGTCGTAGCGCTCGCGGGCGTCGTGCAGGACGGCGGCGGAGGCCGAGTTGCAGGCGATGACCAAAGCCTTGACGCCGCGCTCCATCAGGGCGTCCAGGGAGTCCAGGGCGAGCCGGCGGACCTCGGCGATCGGCCGCGGCCCGTAGGGCGCGTGGAGGGTGTCACCGAGGTAGATGGTCGACTCGTGGGGCAGGTGGTCGATGACGGCGCGAGCCACCGTGAGCCCCCCGAGGCCGGAGTCGAAGATGCCGATGGGAGCCGTGGACATGCGCTTCAGGGTACGTCGCGCAGCCCCCCGGAAGGCCCCGGACGGGGGTCTGGTGCATCACAATCCGGTGACGGTTGCCGGGGCGGCGGCGCGGCCCCGGCGGGGATCAGTCCTCGGCGGACACGAAGGGGTTGGACAGCCGCCCGATCCCCTGGATGGAGACCTCCACCCGCTGCCCGGCGCGGACGAGTCCCACACCGGCCGGTGTGCCGGTGAGGATCACGTCGCCCGGCAGCAGCGTGAACGCCTTGGAGACGTGGGAAACGATCGCCGGGACGTCGAAGACCATGTCCGCGGTGCGGCCGTCCTGCACGACCTCGCCGTCCAGGCGGGTGCGGACCACCAGGTCGGCGGTGTCGAGCTCGGTCTCGATCCACGGGCCCAGCGGGCAGAAGGTGTCCATCCCCTTGGCGCGGGCCCACTGGCCGTCGGACTCCTGCAGATCACGCGCGGTGACGTCGTTGGCGCAGGTGTAGCCGAAGACCACCGAGCGGGCGTCCTCCGGGGTGACGTCCTTGCACATGCGGCCGATGACCACGGCCAGCTCGCCCTCGTAGGAGATGCGCTCGCTGAGCGCGGGCATCATCACCGGGTCGCCGGGGCCGCAGACGGCGGTGTTGGGCATGAGGAAGAGACCCGGCTCGGCATCGACCTCGCTGCCCATCTCGGCGGCGTGATCGGCGTAGTTGCGGCGCACGCCCACCACCTTGGAGCGCGGGATGACCGGGGCCAGCAGGCGCACGTCCTCGGTGACGAAGGTCTTGCCCGTGAGCTCGATGGAGGTGTAGAGCGGGTC
Organism: Kytococcus sp. Marseille-QA3725; assembly: GCF_054950055.1. Classification (NCBI taxonomy): domain Bacteria; kingdom Bacillati; phylum Actinomycetota; class Actinomycetes; order Micrococcales; family Kytococcaceae; genus Kytococcus; species Kytococcus sp. Marseille-QA3725. The sequence continues at coordinate 1,233,013 of NZ_JBUCLA010000001.1, forward strand.
GCCGGTGATCTCGGCGATCTTGGCCCCCTCGCCGTCCATCAGGCCGTAGCGGGGCTCGTCGGAGTCGTCGGTGAACCGGCAGATGCGCATGGGCGGGAGTCTACGAGCGGGATCCCGGCCGGATGCACGGCGCGCCCCGGCGTGCACGTTCAGGGGGCGTTCCGGGGCGCTGGCCGGGGGCGCTGACCGACGCATCGGGCCCGTCGAAGTCTGGGCCCTCGGGTGCGAGCGGGGGTGCAGCTGCACGAGTGAGCGGGCACCCGGCGCCGTGGTGGGGCCCTGCGTCCCGGCTCCTAGACTCTGCGCCGATGTGTCCCGCCCCTGAGAGTTCCACCGCCGACCGGGCACGCACGGCCCCCGCGCCCCCTGCTCCGGCACAGCCGCACCACCCCACCGACGGAGCAGGACAGCGCAACCACCCTGCCGACGATCCTGCGGAGACGACGCCCGCCGCTGGCCCACCGGCCGACGCGACCACCTGGTTGCCGCGACCTGTCTGGGAGGCGCGCGAGGCCGCCCACCAGGAGCGCGTCGACGTCATCGCCGGACCGCACCTGGAGCGTCGGCGACGCGGGGAGAAGCACCCGGTCGAGGACTTCCTGTGGGTGTACTACCGCTGGCGTCCGGCGGAGATCAGGCGCTGGAACCCCGGCATCGGTGTGGCCCTGCTGGACGCCGACGAGCGGGCCGGGTGGAAGGACCACCGGCTGCTGGACACCCCCGAGGGGCCGGCCGTCACGGTGGACACCGCGGCATTCATGGCCCGGCGCGGGGACGCGGTGCGGCGCTGGCACGGCATCCTCGAGGCGACGGCGAACCGCCCGGCGCGCTTCGGCTGCTTCGGCCTGCACGAGTGGGCGATGGTCCACGGCCTCGATGCCGGCGACCGACGTCACCAGGGCGTCCCGCTGCGGCTGGGGCAGGAGGGCACCGACGCGGTGACCGAGTCGCACACGATCGCGTGCAGCCACTTCGACGCGTTCCGGTTCTTCACCGACTCGGCCCGCGACCTGAACACCCTCTCCCCCGGCCCGCGCGACCGGGAGGCCTTCGAGCAGCCCGGCTGCCTGCACGCCACGATGGACCTCTACAAGGTGGCGGCCACGCTCGGCCCGCTGGTACCCGGTGAGGTGCTGGTGGACTGTCTGGAGCTCGCCCGCGACGTCCGCGAGCTGGACATGCGTGCCTCGCCCTACGACCTGCTCGCTTGGGGCTACGACCCCGTCCGCATCGAGACGGCCGTGGGCAAGGCGCAGTATGTGGCCGCCCAGCGCGGCTTCAGCGAGCGGGGCAACGCGCTGCGGCGGCGGCTCCTGGGAGTCACCGGCGCAGCCCTCCGGGTCTGCCCCCCTCTCGCAGGCAATGTGGCCCCCTGATGCTCCCGAGTTGTCGGGATTCCCGGCGTGTCGCGCCAGGAAGGACACATCAGGAGGCCAATCGGGAAGCGGCCCTTTGGAGGGGGGCAGGCCTCAGGCGAGGCGGTGCAGCCAGCCCTTCGTGTCCTCGGCGCGGCCGTACTGGATGTCGGTGAGCGTCCGACGCAGCTTCATGGTCACCGGGAAGGACTCGTCGAGGTCCTCCGAGCGACCCTCCCCGCCGACGGTCCAGGTCTTCTCCTGCGTGCGGAACGAGCCGACGGGGGTGATGACCGCGGCCGTGCCACAGGCCAGCACCTCGCTGATGGTGCCGTCGGCCACACCGGCGGTCACCTCGTCGATGCTGATGGGGCGCTCCTGCACGTCGTGGCCCAGGTCGCGACCGAGCTCGACCAGCGACATGCGCGTGACGCCCTCGAGGATGGTTCCGCTGGTGGGCGGGGTGACGATCGAGCCGTCCTTGAAGACGAAGAACAGGTTCATGCCACCCAGCTCCTCGACCCACTTCTCCTCGCGGTCGTCGAGGAACATGACCTGCGCACAGCCCTGCTCGGCGGCCTCCACCTGGGCAGCCATGGACGCGGCGTAGTTGCCACCGCACTTGGCGAAGCCGGTGCCGCCGAAGCCCGCGCGGTGGTAGTTCCTGGAGACCCAGATGTCCACCGGCTTCACACCGGACGGGAAGTACGGGCCGGCCGGCGAGGCGATGACGTAGAACTGCCCCGCCTTGGCCGGGCGCACCCCGAGGAAGGCCTCGGTACCGATCTGGAAGGGACGCAGGTACAGGGAGGTCTCCGAGCCGTCCTCGGCCTCCGGCACCCAGTCGGCGTCGATCTGCACGACCTGGCGGATGGCCTCGAGGAAGACGTCCTCGGGCACCTCCGGCAGAGCCAGACGGCGGGCGCTGCGGCGGAAGCGCTCGGCGTTCTTCTCCGGGCGGAAGGTCCAGATGCTGCCGTCGGCGTGACGGTAGGCCTTCATGCCCTCGAAGATCTCCTGGGCGTAGTGCAGCACGCAGGCGGCCGGGTCCAGCGCGATGGGGCCGTACTCGACGACGCGGCCGTTGTGCCAGCCGTCACCCTCGGCGTAGTCCACCACGGCCATGTGGTCGGTGAAGTGGACGCCGAAGCCGGGGTCCTCCAGCACCTTCTGACGGTCGGCCTCCGAGGCCGGGGACTCGCTCGGCGCGACGACGAAGTCGGTCTGGGGAACCATGGGTGCTCCTCGATGCAGGGGACGTGACAAACAGGACCCGACGGCCCGTGACGGACCACCGGGGTGACCCAGCACACAGGGTCAGGGCTGAGGCTACCGGGAGCCCCCGAAGGCCTCACCGAGGCGTGCGTGCCGGGCCGCCGCGGCCGCGTCGTCCTCGGGTGGGACCGTCCGCCGGCTGCGCGACCTGGGGGCCGGTCCGGTCAGCCCGGTCAGGGTCTGCCGCTGTGCCTCTGCGGACGACGGCCGGGCCCCCTCGGCGGACAGACGGTCCCACTCGCTGCGCAGGCGGTGCAGCACCGCGAGGTCGGCCACCACCGGGTCGAAGCCCTCGCTCACCAGCGCGTCGCGACCGGCTGCCAGGACGGCCTCGAGCAACGGGGTGACCCGGGTGTCGGCGAAGTCGGCCGCCGCTGCCCAGTCGAGGGCGTCCACGCCGATGGCCGCGGCGCGCGTGGCACCCACCACGTCGGCGTACGCCACGGCCAGGCGCTGGGCGTGGTCGCCCCGGGCGTCCGGCGGCTCGGGCGTGCGCGACGACGACAGCTGCAGCGCGAGGTCGTGCCCCGCTGCCCGCCCCCGGGCGACGACGGCGACCACGGCCGGGGCACCGCGTCCGTCGACGTACGCACGGCGCGTGGCCGCGGGCTCCCCGAGCACCTCCACCAGCAGGATCACGCCGCGGTGCCGGATGCCGGACCCCCGCAGCGCCCGGCCGGCGGCGGCGCTGGTGAGCACGACGATCTGCTCCGGGGCGACCACCGGTGCCACCCGCTCGAGGTGGTGCTCCCCCAGCACGACGACCTCGCTGTCGGCGACCGCATCGGCCACGGGCAGGGTGAAGAACCCCTCCGAGGAGGCGGCGTCGTGCTCGGGGCCACCGGGCTCCGCACCCACCCGGACGTCCACGCCCGAGTCCCGCAGGTTCTGTGCGTGCAGCTCGGCCGTGGCGTCGAAGCCGATGATCGCGACCTCCCGGTCGGCGATGACCGAGCGGTCGGCGTCCCACGGTCCCCACCACGCAGTGGACCCCCCGCTCCCCGGGGTGGCCGGGTGTGCGGGACGGTCGGTGCTCATGCCTGACCCTCGGGGGTGCGCACGACGTTCTCCAGGGCCTCGCCATCGGCCAGGCGCTGCAGCTGGGCACCGATGAGGCGCATCTGGCGGTCCTCCATGCCGGCGGTCGCGCTCGCCACGTGCGGGGTCAGGAAGACGCCCGGTGTGGTGAACAGGGGGTGGCCCTCCGGCAGCGGCTCGGGGGCGGTGACGTCGACCGCGGCACGCAGGTGCCCCGAGCCGGCGGCCTCCACCAGCGCGTCGGTGTCCACCACCGGACCGCGTGCGACGTTCACCAACACGGAGCCCTGCGGCATGAGGGCCATCTCCTCACGCCCGATGAGCCCCTTGGTCTCCGCCGTCAGCGGCGTGATGAGGATGACCACGTCGAAGTCCGGGAGCAGCTGGTGCAGCTCCTCGACGGCGTGGACCGCGCACACGTTCTCGTCCCCGGGGCGCGCGCTGGTGGCCATGGCCTCGACGTGGGCTCCGAAGGCCGCGGCACGCCGGGCGATCGCCTTCCCGATGGCGCCGTAGCCGACGACCAGCACCCGCGCCTCGTGCAGTGAGGTCTGTCGGGCCCGCCACTCCGGTGTGGTGCGCTTCTCCCAGACCCCCGCCACCTGGGCGTCGCGCAGGGTCTCCAGCGAGCGCAGGGCCACGAGGGTGAGGGCCAGCGCGTGGTCGGCCGTCGACTCCTCGTGGACGCCCTTGGCGTTGCAGATGCCGACCGTCGCCGGCAGGCGCTTGTCCAGGTGGTCGTAGCCGGCGCTCAGGGCCCAGGTCCAGCGCAGGTGCGGCTGGCCCGCCAGCTCGGCGACCGCGTCGGGGGTCATGGCGAACTGTGGCGGCACGGCGGCCACCAGCGGGCGCTCCGGGTCGTCCTGGCGGGGCGAGGTCCCGTCCCAGTGCTCGAGGTGGACGGTGTGGCGGGCCCCCTCGACACGTGCCTCGGCCCCGCCCAGGGCCTCCACCCAGTGCGGCAGGGGCACCGCGAGGGTCACCTCCTGCTGGTCGGGGTCGAGCAGGTTGACGTCGGTGTTCAGGCGCTCAGGAGACACAGCGCACACCGTAGTCGTTCAGCCGCGCAGCGTCCCGCATCCCTCGTGCAGGTCCGCCCACGTGGTGCCCGTGGACAGCTCGACGACCCCCACCTGCCCGGTGGCCCACCCGGCCGGGTGGTGGCCGGTCAGGTGGGCGACCAGGGCCGGAACCCCCGGGGCGTGGCCGACGAGCAGGAGCCGCTCGACCTCGTCCGGTGCGTCCGCGAGGGCCTGGAGCAGGTCGGGCACGCCGGCCTCGTAGACCTGCGGAGCGGGCCACACCGCCTCCGCGGGCACCATGGGCAGCTCGCCGGCCATCTCTTGCCAGGTCTGCGTGGTGCGCACCGCGTCGGAGTGCAGGACCAGGTCCGTACCGCCCCAGCGTCCAGCGAGCTCCCGCCCGGCACGGCGGGCCTCGGCCCGGCCGGTCCCGGTGAGCTCACGCTCCCGGTCGGTCGGGGCGCTGGGCACGGCCTCCCCGTGCCGCACGAGGGCGAGCTCGCGCGGCATCAGGCGGGGGACGCCAGGACCAGCACGTTGACCGCGGAGTGACCGTCGCTGCGCGGGGTGTCCGGGTCACAGGTCACCAGCGCCAGTTTGGGCGTGCTGGACTCGCCCCAGACGCGGGAGTCGCGCGAGAGGTCGACCTTGTCGATGTGCTCGACGACCTCGACCTTCCACTCGATCTCCTTGCCGCCGGCATCGGTGGTGGTGAGCGTCTCCCCCTTCTTCACCTCGGGCAGGTGGTAGAAGACGTCCGGCGGACCGTAGGTGACGTGACCGGCGATGACGCTGATGCCGTTCTCCCCCGGCTTGGGGGTCTTGCCGTACCAGCCGGTGACACCGGGCGGCGGGTTGAGCGTCCCCTTCGAGGTCAGGCCCACCTCGGAGACGGACTCCTTGAAGTCGATACCGGGGATCTCCAGCGTCGCCGGCTTGGAGACCGGCTTGTCGTCCTTCGGCTTCTCCGTCGGCTCCTGGGTGGGCTTCTCGGTTGAGGGCTCCGGCGCCGGCGCGGGCGTCTTCTTCCGCGACGGCGAAGGCTCGGGCGCCTCCGAGGAACGGCCGGGCTCCTCTGTCGCCTCGGACGTCGACGGCCGGGGCTCGGAGGTCGAGGGGGCGGGCTCCGAGGTGGTCGGCTCGGGGCTCGGCGCCTCGGAGGATGCCTTCCCGGAAGAGCCGCCGTCCCGGGTGGGGCTCTGCGAACCGGAGGACTCGTCGTCCGAGCTCGCGGAGGTGGGCGCGGGCTCCGAGGAGGTGGGGGTACCGGACGAGGCGTCGTCCGACGACTCCTCGGACCCCGAGCTCGACGGGGAGTCCGACGCGCTCGGTGCGTCGTCCGAGGACGACGCACCGCCCCCCGACGGGTCGGCCGGCGAGGAGGCCGAGATCACCGGGGAGTGCTCCTCCTCCGGGATCTCGCCACCGCCGAACCATCCGGTCAGGGACGCCGCCACCACGGCGCCCCCGGCACCCACGAGACCGACACCTGCCAGCGTCTGGGCCGTCTTCTTCTCCATGTTTGGTTCCCTGATCCGTCGTCCACGAACGTGTTCGACCGACTATGACGCCCCGGGGTTCAGCCGGCAACCGACTCCAGGATGAGCTCCCGGACGCGTGCCGCGTCGGCCTGGCCCTTCATGGCCTTCATGACCTGACCGATCAGGGCGCCGGCCGCCTGCTCCTTGCCACCGCGGATCTTTTCCACGATGTCGGGATTCGCGGCGATCACGTCGTCCACGGCCGACTGCAGCGCACCGTCGTCGGACACCATCGCCAGACCACGGGCGTCCGCGACCTCGGTCGGAGAGCCCTCACCGGCGAGCACGCCGTCCAGGACCTGCCGGGCCATCGAGTCGTTGAGCCGGCCCTCAGTGACCATGCCGTCGAGCTCGGCCACCGCAGCGGGGGTCAGACCCAGCTCGGCACCGTGCTCCTCGACGGACTGACCGGCGTCGTTCGCACGACGGGCGACCTCACCGGTCCACCACTTGCGAGCGCCGGCCGGGCTGGCACCGGCGGCGATGGTGGCCTCGATGAGGTCGACCGCGCCGGCGTTGAGGACGTCACGCATCTCCAGGTCGGAGAAGCCCCACTCCCCCTGCAGACGGGCACGGCGCTTGGCCGGCATCTCCGGCAAGGACTCGCGCAGGGTCTCCACGACGTCGCGCTCCGGGGCGACCGGCACGAGGTCCGGCTCCGGGAAGTAGCGGTAGTCGTCGGCATCGGACTTCGGGCGACCGGAGGTCGTGATGCCGGTGTCCTCGTGCCAGTGACGGGTCTCCTGCAGGACCGAGCCGCCCGCACCGAGCACTGCGGCGTGCCGGGTGACCTCGTAGCGGACGGCGCGCTCGATGCTGCGCAGCGAGTTGACGTTCTTGGTCTCGGTGCGGGTGCCCAGCGGGACCTGCGCCTGCTCGTCGTTGACCTGGCCGAGCACGTGCTCGGAACCGGCCTTGGGACGCAGCGAGACGTTCGCGTCGCAGCGGACGTTGCCCTGCTCCATGCGCACGTGGCTGACGTCCAGGGCCTTGAGCAGGTCGCGCAGGGTGGAGACGTAGGCGCGGGCGACCTCACCGACCCGGTCACCGGCGCCGAGGACGGGCCGGGTGACGATCTCGATGAGCGGGATGCCTGCACGGTTGAAGTCCACCAGCGAGTGCGTGGCGCCCTGGATGCGACCGGTCGCGCCACCGACGTGGGTGGACTTGCCGGTGTCCTCCTCCATGTGGGCGCGCTCGATCTCCACCCGGAAGACCTCGCCATCGTCGAGCGTGACGTCCAGGTAGCCGTCGTGGGCGATCGGCTCGTCGTACTGCGAGGTCTGGAAGTTCTTCGGCATGTCCGGGTAGAAGTAGTTCTTCCGGGCGAAGCGCGAGTACTCGGCGATCTCGCAGTTGAGCGCCAGGCCGATGCGGACGGCCGACTCCACCGCGGCGGAGTTCACGACCGGCAGCGCACCGGGCAGACCCAGGCAGACCGGGCAGACCTGGGTGTTGGGCTCGGCGCCGAATTCGGTCGGGCACGGGCAGAACATCTTGGTGTTCGTGTTCAGCTCGACGTGCACCTCGAGCCCGATGACCGGGTCGAAGTCCGCCATTGCCTTCTCGAACGGGACGACCTTGTCGGTGGTGCTCGCCATGCTCAGGCCTCCAGGTTCTGGTCGGGGGTGGCGGTGGTGCCGTCGACGCCGGTGGCCACGCTGTGGGCGGCACCCGGGACCGCGTCGGGCACCGCGGGGACGAGGCGGCGCACCGGCTCACGGCCGGCCGCGGTGTCGCTGGCCTCGATGAGGGCCTCCAGCGCCGCACCGACGCGGTACATGCGCTCGTCCTCGTTGGCCGGGGCGATCACCTGCAGACCGGCCGGCAGGCCGTCCTCGGCGGCCAGCCCCATCGGCAGGCCCAGGGCGCAGTTGCCGGCGAGGTTCACCGGGATGGTGGCGATGTCGTTGAGGTACATCGCCAGCGGGTCGTCGACCTTCTCCCCCAGTGGGAAGGCAGTGGTCGGTGCGGTCGGCGAGAGCAGCACGTCGCACTGCTCGAACGCGGCCTCGAAGTCGCGCTGGATCAGGGTGCGCACGCGCTGGGCCTTGCCGTAGTAGGCGTCGTAGTAGCCCGAGGAGAGCGCGTAGGTGCCCAGGATGACGCGGCGCTTGACCTCGTCACCGAAGCCGGCGTCGCGGGAGGCGGCCATGACCTGCTCGGCGCTCGGGGCGTCCACGCCCTCGGGGCCGACGCGCAGGCCGTAACGCATGGCCTCGTAGCGGGCCAGGTTGGAGGAGGCCTCGCTCGGCAGGATGAGGTAGTAGGCGGCCATGCCCAGGTCGAACGAGGGGCAGGAGACCTCGACGATCTCCGCACCGGCCTCGCGCAGCTGGGAGATGCGCTGCTCGAAGAGCTCCGTGATCCCGGCCTGGTAGCCGTCCACCTCGGTGAGCTCCTTGACCACGCCGACGCGCAGACCCTTCAGGGTCTCGGCGCCGTCGCCGGCAGCGCCCGAGGCGGCGGCCTCGGTGGCGGCGGGCGCCGGGGCGTCGATGCTGGTGGAGTCCTGCGGGTCGTGCCCGCCGATCACCTCGTGGAGGGCGGCGGCATCGGCGATGGTGCGGGCGCACGGGCCGATCTGGTCCAGCGACGAGGCCAGGGCGATGATGCCGTGGCGCGAGACGCCGCCGTAGGTGGGCTTGGCGCCGACGGAGCCGGTGACCGCGGCGGGCTGGCGGATGGAGCCACCGGTGTCCGAGCCGATCGCCAGCGGGGCCAGGTGGCCGGCGACGGCGGCCGACGAGCCACCGCCGGAGCCGCCGGGGATGCGGGTGACGTCCCACGGGTTGCGGGTGGGGCCGAAGGCGGAGTGCTCGGTGGAGGAGCCCATGGCGAACTCGTCCATGTTCGTCTTGCCGAGGATCGGCAGCCGGGCCTCGCGCAGGCGGCGCACGACGGTCGCGTCGTAGGGCGGGACGAAGTCCGCGAGCATCCGCGAGCCGGCAGTGGTCACCAGGCCCTGCGTGCAGGCGATGTCCTTGACCGCGACCGGCACACCGGCCAGCGGGTGCAGCTCCTCACCGGCGGCGCGGGCGGCGTCGACCTCGCGAGCGGTGGCCAGGGCGCCCTCGGCGTCGACCTGGAGGAAGGCGTGCAGGACGCCGTCGACCGCCGCGATGCGGTCGAGGTGGGCCTGCACGAGCTGCTCGGAGGTGAACTCACCGGCGCGCAGGCCCTCGGCCATCTCCAGGGCGGTCTTCGCGACCAGCGGGTCGAGCGCGTCGACGGCGCTGGTGTCACGGGTGGGGTTCGTCATCGGGTCGCTCACTCCTCGTCCAGGATGCGGGGCACGCCGAAGCGGCCCTCCTCGGCCAGCGGGGCGTTCGCCAGGGCCTGCTCCTGCGTCAGCCCGGGGCGCACCTCGTCAGGGCGCATCACGTTGGTCATCGGGATGGGGTGGGACATGGCGGGCACGTCGTCGGAGGCGCCGTCGCTGATCTGCGCCACCCACTCGACGATCTGGTCGAGCTGGCCGGCGAGGCGGTCGAGCTCACCGTCCTCGAGGTGGATGCGCGCGAGGCTGGCGACGTGCGCGACGTCATCGCGGGAGAGAGCGGACATGGGGCGCAGTCTACGGATGGGCGCGGGCAGCCTGAGCGGTGGCTGCGGGGGGGCGCGGCTCAGCCCTTCGCCGGGCGTGAGGCCGCCTCCCGGCAGGGGCCGCCCAGCCAAGCGTCCACCTCGCCCCGGCTGCGCAGTCGCACGACGGGCAGCTCCGGACGGGCTGCACGGGCGGCCTCGACGCGGCCGGGGACCTTGCCGTGCGTGGACCAGGCCCAGCGGACGATGTGCTCGGGGTCCGTGAGCACGTGACGTAGCGGCCCCTCGACGTTGCCGTTCCAGAGCTCCTCGCGGCGCACCCGTCGACGGACCGTCCGGGCGACGACCTGCCGCATGACCACGTGACGGGGCAGGTCCAGCCACACCACGAGGTCCGCTCGCCGCGGCAGCAGGTCCCCCAGCACGTGGGTGTACTGCCACTCGGTGACCCAGCCGTCCTGCCCGGTGAACTGCTCGACCTCGGCCGAGAAGGTGGGGCGCGGTGTCCAGTCGGGGCCGTGGAAGAGGGCGTCGATCTCGACGTGGTGCATGCCCAGGGTGTGGGCCAGATGGGCGGCCAGGGTGGTCTTGCCCGAGCCGGAGGTGCCGATGACGATCACCCGGCGAGGGCGACGGGGCAGGCGGTCGCGCGGTCCCAGCACCGGCCGGGGCGCACGGAGCAGGCCGGCGGGGCCGAGCTTCCCCCGGGGCGCCGGCTCAGGGCCCGCCCCGCAGGCCCCCGGACCAGCGCTCACAACTTCTGCCGCAGCACCTTGGCGAGGACCTCGGCGTGGTTGTGCTCGGTGTCCTTCGCGGCGAAGAGCAGGGTGACGACGTCGACCTTGCGGACCTCGTGGGCGAGTTCCTTGAGCGCCTCGGCGGCCTCGCCCTGCTCGAGCTCGTCGCGGTAGCGCTCGGAGAACTCCTCGAAGCGCTCGGCACGCTCGTCACCCTCCACGGAGTGGAACCACTTGCGCAGGTCGTCCGAGGGCGTGACCTCCTTGGGCCACAGGTCGTACGGCAGGTCCTCCTTGCGCACGCCGCGGGGCCACAGGCGGTCGACGAGGGCGACCAGGCCCTGGGTGCCGTCGGGATCCTCGACGTGGTCGTGCACGCGGCGGGTGCGGACGCTGGTCATGGACTCTCCTCCTCTCGGCCTCCCGCAATTTGACCACCTGATGCGGTCACCTCGCGCGGGTCCTCGGCGTGTCGCGACAACTTGGTCACCTGATGCCCCCCCGAATCGCCAAGGGGCGGGGCCGGGCACCAGGGGCCGGGGTTAAGGGCGGAGCCGGGGGACGGGACGCCCTCAGAGGCGCGCTGCCACCGTCTCCGGGTCGGGGTTGGTGTACGGCTCGCCGTCCAGGACCACGGTCGGCACGGTCTCGTTGCCGCCGTTCACCGAGCGCACGAAGGCCGCAGCCTCCCGGTCCTGCCAGATGTTCACCCAGCGCGCACCCTCGCGCCGGCGCCCCAGGTGTCGTCGCAGACGGGCGCAGTACATGCACCCGGGGTGCCAGTAGACGACCACCTTCTGCTCCCCCCGGCGGGAGCGCGACCACGTCGGCGTGCCGCTCGGAACGTCCCCGCCACCACGGGGAGGACCACCACGCGGCACCGCCGAAGAAGAGCGCGCCCAGCACGGCGAGCCACGGATGCCCACCGGCCACGGCAGTCCACACCGCCCACGCGCCCGCGATGACCTGCAGGACCCAGACCCAGCGCCCCATCGTCAGGCGTCCTCGACCTCGCCCTCGTCCTCCGGGGTGACGCCCTCTACGCGGCCGGTGGCGAGCAGCTCGGCGAACTGCTCCTCGTCGAGCATCGGCAGCCCGAGGTCCTCGGCCTTCGTCGCCTTCGAGCCCGCATTGGCACCGACGACGACGTAGTCGGTCTTCTTGGACACCGACCCCGACGCCTTGCCGCCGCGGGTGAGGATCGCCTCCTTGGACTCGTCACGCGACCAGCCCTCGAGCGACCCGGTGACCACGACGGTCAGCCCCTCCAGGGTGCGCTCGACGGACTCGTCGCGCTCGTCAGCCATCCGCACCCCGGCAGCGGCCCAGCGTTCCACGATGTCGCGGTGCCAGCCGTTGTCCTCGCCGCCGAACCACTCGGTGACGGCCTCGGCGATGGTGGGCCCCACACCCTCGACAGCGGCGAGCTCCTCGGTGGACGCCTCCCGGATCGCCTCGACCGAGGCGAAGTGGGCCGCCAGCGCCCGGGCCGCGGTGGGCCCGACGTGGCGGATGGACAGGGCCACGAGCACCCGCCAGAGCGGCTGCTCCTTGACCTGCTCGAGGTTCTGCAGCAGCCGCACACCCACTGCCGAGAGCACCCGCCCGTCGCGCACTCCCCCGGGCGGCAGGGTGCCCTCGGGGTCACCCTCCTCGGCCGCGGTGGCCTCGGCCTTCTTCGCCGCCCGTGTGTAGAGCTCGGTGCGCAGGAGGTCCTGGGCGGTCAGGTCGAAGACGCCGGACTCGTCGGTGAGCACCCCGGCATCCAGCAGCGAGCCGGCCCCCTCCCAGCCGAGGGACTCGATGTCGAAGGCACCCCGCCCGGCCAGGGAGAAGAGCCGCTCGTGCAGCTGGCTGGCGCAGGAGCGGGAGTTCGGGCAGCGGATGTCCTTGTCGCCCTCCTTGGCCGGAGCGAGCTCGGTGCCGCAGGAGGGGCAGTGCGTGGGCATGACGAAGGCGGTCTCGCTGCCGTCCCGCTGCTCGGCCACCGGTCCGAGGATCTCGGGGATCACGTCGCCGGCCTTGCGCAGCACGACCGTGTCGCCGATGAGCACGCCCTTGCGCTTCACCTCGTGGGCGTTGTGCAGCGTGGCCATCGCGACGGTCGACCCAGCAACGGTCACCGGCTCCATCACGCCGAAGGGGGTGACGCGTCCGGTGCGCCCGACGTTCACCTGGATGTCCAGGAGCTTCGTGGTCACCTCCTGCGGCGGGTACTTCCACGCCGTCGCCCAGCGCGGAGCCCGCGAGGTGGCCCCGAGCTGACGTTGGACGGCCACCTCGTCGATCTTGACGACCACGCCGTCGAGCTCGTGCTCGGCGCTCTCACGGTGGGAGCCCCAGTACTCGATGTAGTCGGTGATCTCGGCCAGCGTCTCGACCACCCGTCCGTGCGTCGTGACCGGCAGACCCCAGCCCGCGAGCACCTCGTAGGCCTGCGACTGGCGGGTGATGTCGAAGCCCTTTCGGGCGCCGATGCCGTGGACGATCATCCGCAGCGGCCGAGAGGCGGTCACCCGAGGGTCCTTCTGCCGCAGCGACCCGGCAGCGGCGTTGCGCGGGTTGGCGAAGGCGGGCTTGCCGGCCTCCACCTGACGGGCGTTGAGCTCGGCGAACTCCTCGATGGGCAGGAACACCTCACCGCGCACCTCGACCAGCGGGGGGATCTCGGCGGTGGCCGTGCGGTCGTCGTCCGCGTCGTCGGGGCGCTGCAGTCGGTGCGGCACCCCCTCGATGGTGCGCACGTTGAGGGTGATGTCCTCGCCGGTGCGCCCGTCGCCACGGGTCGCGGCACGCACGAGGTGGCCGTCCTCGTAGGTGAGGCTGACGGCCAGACCGTCGATCTTCAGCTCGCACAGGTAGTGCAGGTCCGCCGTGCCCGCGTCGGTGCGGGAGCGCTCGAACCAGGCGGCGAGCTCGTCGGCGGAGAAGACGTTGTCCAGGCTGAGCATCCGCTCGGCGTGGTCGACCGCGTCGAAGCCGGTCTCGAAGACCGGTGCGCCGACCTCCTGCGTGGGACTGTCGGGCACGCGGAGGCCCGGGTGCTCCTCCTCCAGCTGCTCCAGCTCGCGGAACAGGGCGTCGAAGTCGGCATCCGGGATGGTCGGGCGCCCCAGGTAGTAGGCGAAGCGGTGCTCGCGGACCTGCCGGGCGAGCTCGTCCCAGCGGTGGCGGGTCGCCTCGTCGAGGACGTCGCTCGTCCCCTCGATGGCCCCACCGGCGTGCTCGCCGTCGCGCGCTGCTGCGGGGGCCTCGCCCACCGCGGGATCGGCCGGTGCCTTGGCGGTGTGGGGGTCCTGGTCGCTGGGGCTGCTCTGCGAGGGGCTCACGCCACCATCCTGCCGCAGGACAGCGACGACCTCCCGGCCCGGGGAGGGGCGGGAGGCCGTCGGTGCGCGAAGCGCAAGAGCGGCCGGGGCGGCGCGCGGTCGGGCGATGGGTGCGGCTGCACTCGCGCCAGGACGAGTCAGCGCGCGGCCACGCGCACCAACTTGTGGTTGGCGAACTCCTCCACGCCGAAGGAGGCGAGCTCACGGCCGAAGCCCGAGTTCTTCACGCCGCCGAAGGGCAGCGCCGGCATCGTCGTGCCGTGCTCGTTGACGTAGGCCATGCCGACCTCGAGGCGGTCGGCCACCTCGGCACCGCGCTCCGGGTCGCTGGTCCACACCGAACCGGAAAGGCCGTAGGCGGAGTCGTTGGCCTGCGCGAGCGCGTCGTCGAGCTCGTCGTAGGGGTAGACCATCGCGACCGGGCCGAAGAGCTCCTCGGACCAGGCACGCATCTCGGGAGTGATGCCGGTGAGCACGGTCGGCTGCACGAAGGCACCCATGCCGTCGAGGGCCTCGCCGCCGGTGTGGACGGTTGCGCCCTTGTCCACCGCGTCACGGATCTGCTCCAGCAGTCCCTCACGGGCCTGGGCGGAGGACAGCGGGCCGATGTGGGTGCCCTCCTCGCGCGGGTCGCCGACGACCTGCTTCTCGACACCGGCGGTCAGCTCCCGCACGAACTCGTCGAAGGAGGCCCACGGCACGAACATGCGCTTGGGCGAGTTGCAGGCCTGACCGCAGTTGCTCATGCGGGCCCCGGCGGCCGTCTTGGCGACCGAGGGGATGTCGGCGTCGTCCAGCACGACCATCGCGTCGGAGCCACCCAGCTCCAGCACCGCCTTCTTGAGGTGCTTGCCGGCCTGCTCGGCCACGGCTGTGCCGGCGCGCTCGCTGCCGGTCAGGGAGACGCCGCGCACCCGCGGGTCGGAGATGATCGTGGCCGCCTGCTCGTTGGAGACGCGCAGGTTGGCGTAGACACCCTCGGGCAGCCCGGCGGCGTGGAAGATCTCCTCCATGAGCTCGGCGGACCCGGCACAGATCTGGGCGTGCTTCAGAAGCACCGTGTTGCCCAGCAGGATGTTCGGTCCGGCGAACCGGGCGACCTGGTAGTAGGGGTAGTTCCACGGCATGATCCCCAGCAGCGCGCCGATGGGCTCGGTCCGCAGGACGGAGCGCTCGGCGCCCTCGGCCTGGTCGAGCTCACGGTCCGCGAGCAGCTGCTCGGCGTTCGTGGCGCACCACTCGTAGATGGAGGCGGCGAGCTCGACCTCACCGGCGACCCGTCAGAGTGCACCCATCGGCACGTCAGGAGCCCGCGGGGCGACCGGCTGCGGCTCCTGCGAGCGCTCCGTGGCGGTGATGGTCGCCGAGCCCACCACGCGGGTGCCGTCGTAGAGCACCACGGACTGGCCGGGCGCCACGCCGCGCACCATCTCCTGCAGGTGCACGGTGATGCCGGACGCGTCGCGCGCTGTCCCCTGCCTCGACGGCCCGACGACGACCCGGGCGGGGTACTCGGTGCCGTGGGCCCGGATCTGTGCCCCGACGTCCAGCTCCCCCTCAGGGGCCGGGCCGCACCAGCGGACGTGGTCGGCGTGGACGAGGTCGACCCCGAGCATCTCCTTCGGCCCGACGACGACCTGGTTGGTCGCCGGGTCCGTGCGCAGGACGTAGCGAGGGGCCCCGTCGGCCGCGGGATCCCGGAGGGCCAGGCCCTTGCGCTGCCCGACCGTGAAGCCGTGTGCTCCCCGGTGCGCACCGAGGACCCGGCCGTCGACGTCGACGATGTCACCGCTGCGCTCCCCGAGCCGCTCGGCGAGGTAGGCACGGGTGTCGCCGTCGGTTATGAAGCAGATGTCGTGCGAGTCCGGCTTCCTGGCCACCGAGAAGCCACGTTCGGCCGCCTCGTCCCGGACCTGCTCCTTGGTGCTCCCCCCGAGCGGGAAGAACGAGCGGGCCAGCTGGTCGGCGTCCAGCACACCCAGCACATAGCTCTGGTCCTTGGCCGGGTCCACGGCACGGTGCAGCTCCCGCACGGCCACGGAGTCCGGCGTCCCACCCGGACGCTCCACGATGCGGGCGTAGTGCCCGGTGGCCACTGCGTCGAACCCGAGGGCCACCGCCTTGTCGAGCAGCGCGGCGAACTTGATGGACTCGTTGCACCGCAGGCAGGGGTTGGGGGTCCGACCGGCCTCGTACTCGGCGACGAAGTCCTCGATGACGTCCTGGCGGAAGCGCTCGGCCATGTCCCAGACGTAGAACGGAATACCGAGTCGGTCGGCCACCCGACGGGCGTCCCCCGCGTCCTCGAGGGTGCAGCAGCCCCGCGAGCTCTCCCGCAGGGTCTCCGCGGACTGGCTCAGGGCGAGGTGCACACCGACCACGTCGTAGCCGGCGTCGAGCATCCGGGCAGCCGCGACCGCCGAGTCGACCCCACCGCTCATCGCGGCCACGACACGCAGGCGCGTCGACTCCCCAGCTGCTGGGGCCGTGTGTGGGTTCTCCATGAGGTCCCCGATTCTAGGTGTTCTCGGCCAGGAGGTTGGTAGCAGTGGTAGGGGCTTGGACGTGGGAGAACCTCCGGCTGGGATGTGGCTTGTCTAGGGCCCACAACCAGCGGAGGTTCTCGTGTCCCACGGTAGTGCCCGTCTGACTGTCCATGGCAGGCGGTTGATCGTTCAGCGGTACCAGGCAGGGTGGAAACAGGCTCATATCGCCGCGGCGATGGGTGTCTCTCGCAAGACCGTGGCGACGTGGATCGCCCGGTATGCCGCCGAGGGTGAGGCCGGGTTGCTCACACGGTCCTCCCGGCCGCACTCGATGCCGCGGCGTACGGCCCCGCACATCGAGACCGAGGTGGTGGCGGCCCGGGCGCGTCACCGGGTCGGGCAGGACGTCCTGGCGGCCCGGGTCGGTGTCCCAGCGCGCACGATCAACCGGATCCTGCACCGTCACGGTGTGGCCCTGCTGCGGGACTGCGACCCGTTGACCGGACAGGTCATCCGGGCATCGAAGGCCACCACGGTCCGCTACGAGCGGGACCGTCCCGGTGAGCTGGTCCACGTGGACGTGAAGAAGATCGGGAAGATCCCCGACGGTGGTGGGTGGCGGGCCCGTGGGCGGGCGGCCACCCAGGTGGCGAAGTGTCGGCGGGGCCCGGTGGGGTACGACTACGTGCACTCGATGGTCGATGACCATTCCCGGTTGGCCTACAGCGAGATCCACGACGACGAGAAGGCCACCACCTGCGCGGGATTCCTCGCCCGGGCCGCGGCCTACTTCGCCGCCCACGGGATCGGCACGATCGAGCGGGTGATGAGCGACAACGCGCTGGCCTACCGCAAGAGCACGGTCTTCGCCCAAGCGGTGGCCGTCCTGGGGGCCCGGCAGGTCTTCATCCGCCCGCACTGCCCGTGGCAGAACGGGAAAGTCGAACGCTTCAACCGGACCCTGGCAAGCGAGTGGGCCTACCGACAGGTCTTCACCAGCAACCAGGCCCGCCGCGAGGCGCTTGCACCCTGGCTGGAGCACTACAACACTGACCGCGGCCACAGCGCCCTGGGAGGACTCCCACCCACCAGCCGACTGTCACCAACCTGATGGCCGAGAACACCTAGGTGCCGAGCTCGGGCGGTCCGGCCCCTTCGCGCTCCTCCTCGTGCCAGTGCCATCGGCCGTCGGCGAAGGTCCCGGTCAGTCCGTCCCGGTGCACGACGGTGTGGTGCCGCTCGCAGAGCAGGGCCAGGTTGTCCACGTCGGTCGGCCCACCGTCCGCCCAGTGCACGACGTGGTGTGCGTGGCACCACCCCGGTGGTCGATCACATCCCGGGAAGGTGCACCCACCGTCCCGCAGGGCCAGGAAGCCTCGCTGAGCACCGGTGGCGTTCCGGTCGGCACGTCCGATCTCCAAGGGCGCACCGTCCGAGCCGAGCACGGCCGGCACCACACGGGCGTCACACGCGGCCTGTCGCAGTTGCGTC
Organism: Kytococcus sp. Marseille-QA3725; assembly: GCF_054950055.1. Taxonomy (NCBI): domain Bacteria; kingdom Bacillati; phylum Actinomycetota; class Actinomycetes; order Micrococcales; family Kytococcaceae; genus Kytococcus; species Kytococcus sp. Marseille-QA3725. The sequence continues at coordinate 1,250,833 of NZ_JBUCLA010000001.1, forward strand.
GGCGTCAGCACCGTCCCGTCGAAGGCCGACCCGTGCGCTGTGGGACCGGCATCGCGCGCCGGGCCAGGCAGCCCCCGGCCCCACCCGGCGCGGCGCACACCACCGACCCCACGCCGCGCGAGCTCGTCCTGCAGCGTCCGGTGGTCCAGGGTCACCAGCAGGGTGGTCGCGCCGGCGAGGCCGCAGCCCCCTGCCGTGGCCCGTGCGTCGGCGGCCTGCGCCCGCTCCACGAGCTCCAGGAGCGCATCCGCCCGACGGCGACCCGGGGTCCGTGGATCTCGGATCGATCGCCCCTGCTCGTCCTGGCCCCGGGCCGGGGCGGACAGGCCCTCCAGCGCGGTGCGGAGGCGCGCGGCGTCCGGCTGGTTGAGGTCCACCTGGAAGCGCACCAGACCGGTCGGCAGCTGCCGTTCGGTGAGCGTGGAGCACTCCTTGGCGCGCTCGTCCTCCCGGTCCAGGGTGTCCTCCCCGAAGCGCGCCATCACCTGGCGCGTGAGCTGTCGCAGGGCCCGGCTCGTCGCCCGGCCCCGTCCGGACGCGTTGAGTTTCTCGGCGTGCTGCAGGTAGTAGCCCAGGACCTGCTCCCGCTCGGCCCCGGGAAGCACCGGCAGCACGGTGAGGGACTCCTTGAGGAGGGTGTGGGCCACCCCCACCGACACCCCACCACCCCAGACCGCATCCGCGAGCGGCTCCGTGCCCGGTTCGAGCGTCGCCTCGGCGACGGTGGCGACCGCGTGCGCCCGTCCGGGCTCCGCGATGCCGGCCCGCTCCCGCACCCCCGCGGTCGTTCCGGCGCACCGGGACCCCTGGACCACGCCTCGGTCCACGGCCTCCGCCGTCACACCGGTCATCGCCGCCTCGACCACCCGCAACAGGCTGCCGAGGACCTCGACGACCGGCGCGAGCTCCGCCGAGCCCAGCTGCCAGAGATCGGGGCGAACCCGGTCCAGCTGTCGTGTCAGCGAGGCCGCCTGATCGAAGATCACCGTGGCGTGTGCTGCCTCCGCGACGGCCCCGGGCGTTCCACCCGTCGTGCGGTCGCCACCTCCGACATCCCACAACGCGGACATCGCGTCACCCCCCCCCCCCCCCCCCCCCGTTCGCTCACCCCGAGCGGGCCCACGACGCCCGCTAAGTCGGTTCCCCAACCGATACCTTCATGATACACAGACCCTTGCTGCACTGCAACACGTGTTCCACATCTGTGGGTGCTGCCTCAAGGAGACCGGGGCACGCATGTGCGGCCGCTCGACGCGAGGGCGTCGCAGGAGAGCGCGGGGTTCGAGCCCAGATCACACGCGGGCGGCCGCCCGAGCCCGCTCGACGACCTCGGGCAGCACCTGCAGGGCCCGCTCACCGTCGGCCGCGGTCGAGCTCCACCCCCACGAGAACCGCAGCCCCGAGCCGGCCTCCTCCGCGCTGCGCCCCATGGCCTCCAGCACGTGGCTGGGTCGGTTCACCCCGGCCGAGCAGGCCGACCCCGCCGACACGGCCACTCCGGCGGCGTCGAGGAGGAACAGGAGGTCCTCGCTGCGGCAGCCGTCGAAGGTCACGTGCGCGATGTGGTCCAACCGGTGCGCACCGCTGCCGGTCACCCGGGCCCCCACCCCGAGATCCAGCACGCCCGCTTCGAACTCCTCCCGCAGGGCACGGATGCGAGCGGCCTCGCCGCCACGGACACCGGGCACCCCGGCCCGACGCCCCTCCACCGCACAACGGACGGCGGCCGCGAACCCGACCACCTGCGCCACCGGCACCGTGCCGGACCGGACGCGCCGCTCCTGCCCGCCTCCGAAGGTGGCCGGCTCCAACCCGACCCCCCGGCGTGCGACGAGCGCACCGATCCCCTGCGGGCCACCCACCTTGTGCCCCGCGAGGGACAGCAGGTCGGCCCCGCAGCCCGCCACGTCCAGCTCCGTGTGCCCGAGCACCTGGACCGCATCGGCGTGCACGCTGCACCCCCGCTCCCGCGCCACCTGCGCCAGCGCCGGCAGGTCCTGCAGCACACCCGTCTCGTTGTTGCCCCAGACGATGCTGGCGAGCGCGGCCGGCCCGACCTCGTCGCCCTCGGCTCCGTGCCCGGCACGTCCCCCGACCCCGTCCCCATCCTCGCCCTCCGTCCCGGGTCCATCGAGCGCCGCCGCGAGCGCCGAGGCGGTGAGCACCCCGTCGCCGTCGACCTCCGCCCAGGACACGGGCACCCCGGCGATCCGGTTCAGCCGCGCGACGGCCTCGGTCACGGCGGCGTGCTCGGTACGCGTGGTGACCACCGGCGCCCCCGGCCGTCCGACGGCCTCGTGACCGCCCAGCACCGCGAGGTTGTCCGCCTCGGTGCCACCGCTGGTGAAGATCACCTCGCTCGGGTGCGCACCGATGAGGGCGGCCACCTCCTCACGGGCCTCCTCGACCCGTCGCCGGGCCTCCCGCCCGACCGCGTGCAGCGCCGACGGGTTGCCCGGCAGTCCCGCGACCGAGGCCATCGCCTCGGTGACCTCCGGCCGCTGCGGCGAGCTCGCGGCGTGGTCCAGGTAGACGACCTCGTCCATCGGCCGGCTCAGCCGCGCGCCGCGGCCAGCACGTCCGCCAGGTCCAGCACCCCGTCCATGAGCACCTTGCCCAGCAGCACCCCGGAGCACCCGCTGCGTGCCAGGTCCCGCACGTCGTCCAGCGAGCGCACACCACCACCGGCCTGCACCTGCAGGTCCTCCGCGCGGGAGAGCACCTCGCCCAGGAACTCGAGCCCCGGGCCCTGCAGCATCGACTCCCGGCTGATGTCGGTGGCCAGCACGTGCTGGAGCCCCGCTGCCCGGTGGATGTCGAGCAGCTCCTCCAGCGGCAGCCCCGCGTTGGTGGTGCGGCCACCCGTGGCCAGCCGCCACTCCTGCCGCCCGTCGGCCCCCTCGTGCAGCCGGGCGTCCAGCGCGACCGTCACCCGGTCCGGACCGAACTCACGGATCCAGCCGCTCACCATCTCCGGGCGGTTGGCCGCGAGTGACCCGACGACCACTCGCTCAGCACCGGCTGCGAGGACGGCGTCGACGTCACCGTGGGAACGCACTCCCCCGCCGACCTGCAGCCGCAGACCGGTGGCCTCGCGCACCTGCCGGATGATCTCGTCGTCGTTCCACCCACCGTGCTCCAGGGCGTCCAGGTCCACCAGGTGCAGCCACTGGGCACCGGCCGCGGCGTACCGCTGCGCGTGCTCCAACGGAGTGCCGTCGTACCGCGTGATGCGGTCGAAGTCCCCCTGCTCCAACCCGACGACCTCGCCCTCGAGCAGGTGCAGCACCGGGTAGCAGGTCAAGCCGTCGTCACGTGCCGTCATGGAGCCTCCTTCGCCAGGCACCGGATGGTGCCGATCCCACGGTGCCACGCACGGCCCCGGTCGCAGTGATCGGGGTCGGTGCGTCAGCCGCGGCGTGCCCGCAGCACGGCCTCGACCTGGGCCAGCGACAGCCCACGGTCCTGCAGCAGGACGAGCAGGTGGTAGACGAGGTCGGCCGACTCGCCGAGCAGCTCCTCGTCCCCCTGCGCCACGCCGGCGAGCGCGACCTCGACGCCCTCCTCACCGACCTTCTGGGCGATCCGGCGTGTGCCGTCCTCGAACAGGCGCGTCGTGTACGAGCCCTCGGGGCGGCTCGCGTGGCGCTCCGCGATCGTCCGCGCGAGGTGGCCGATCTCGCTGGCCGGCGGGGCGTCGTCGAAGCAGCTGGCCGATCCGGTGTGGCAGGTCGGTCCGGCAGGGCGGACGGTCACGAGCAAAGCGTCCCGGTCGCAGTCGGTGCGCAGGTCCACCAGCTCCAGGGTGTTGCCCGAGGTCTCCCCCTTGACCCACCGCTCGTTGCGGGACCGCGACCAGAAGGTCACCCGCCCGGTCTCCTGCGTGGCGGTCACGGCGCCCCGGTCCATCCAACCCAGCATCAGGACCGCGAGGGTGGCGGCGTCCTGCACCACCGCCGGCACCAGATCCCGCTCCTCACCCTCGCCCCGGCCACCCGGGGTGAAGTCCAGCTCCTGCACGTCCAGCCTCATCGCCGCACCTCCACGCCGGCCTCGGCCAGCTCGTCCTTCACCTGGTCGATCGTCAGGGTGCCCGAGTGGAAGACGCTGGCGGCCAACGCCGCGTCCACGTCCGCCTCCCGGAACACCCGCACGAAGTCCTGCACGCTCCCCGCCCCGCCGGAGGCCACCAGGGGCACCGGGCACACCTGCCGCACCGCGGCGAGCTGCTCGACGTCGTAGCCGGTCCGCACGCCGTCGGAGCCCATGCAGTTCAGCACCACCTCACCGGCGCCCCGATCGGCGACCTCGGTCACCCAGTCGAGCGTCGAGCGCCCGGCCTGCCGCATCGCCTGCGGGTCACCGGTGTGCGAGCGCACCCGCCAGATGCCGTCCTCGTCGCGCAGCGAGTCGATGCCGACCACCACGCACTGCACGCCGAACTCGTCGGCGAGCTCCCCCACCAGCTCCGGCCGCTCCAGGGCCGGGGTGTTCACCGACACCTTGTCCGCCCCCGCGTGCAGCACCGCCCGGGCCTCGCCCACGGAGCGGATGCCGCCGGCGACCGAGAACGGGATGTCGATGAGCCGGGCCACGCGCGTGACCCACTCGCGGTCCACCGACCGACCGGCCGGGCTCGCGCTGATGTCGTAGAAGACCAGCTCGTCGGCTCCGGCCTCGGCATAGCGCTCGGCGAGCTCCTCGATGCCGCCGGCGTCCACGTGGTCGGTGAAGCGCACGCCCTTGACCACGCGCCCGTCGCGGACGTCGAGGCAGGGCACGATGCGTCGCGCCAGCCGCGTGGGGGCCTCGGGGACGTTCGTCGGCGTCGTCATCGGACCAGCTCCTTCAGTTCTGCCAGCTCGATCGTTCCCTCCAGCAGGGAACGGCCGAGCACCGCGCCGGCACAACCCCGCGCCCGAACGGCCTCGACGTCGGCCACGTCCCGGATGCCGCCGCTGGCCTGGACGTCCAGCCCCGGCGCGAGCCCGCGCAGGTGGTCGTACAGGGCCAGCCCGGGACCGGTCATCATGCCGTCGCGGCTGATGTCGGTGGCCAGCACGTGCCGCAGCCCGGCAGCCGAGTAGCCCTGCAGCAGGGCCGCGAGGTCCACGCCGGAGTCCTGCGTCCAGCCGCGGGTCGGCAGCTCCCAGCGGGCGCCCTCTCCCTCATCACCGGTCGTCCGCGTGCCGACCTGCCGAGCGTCCAGTGCGACGGTCAGCCGCTCGGGCCCGAGCTCGGGGACCCAGTCGCGCACGTCCTCGGGCCGGGTGACGGCCAGCGAGCCGACCACCACGCGCGTCGCGCCGGCCCCCAGCATCGCCTCGACGTCCTCCCGCGAGCGCACACCACCACCGGTCTGCACGCGCAGGCCCGTCTCGGCCACGATGCGCTGCACGAGCCCGGCCAGCGTCCAACCACCGGTGCGCGCGGCGTCCAGGTCCACCAGGTGCAGCCACTGCGCACCGGCCGCGGCGTACCGACCGGCCTGCTCGACCGGGTCGAGGGCGTAGCTCGTCTGCTGGTCGTAGTCGCCCTGGCGCAGGCGGACCACCTGTCCCTCGCGGATGTCGAGCGCGGGGTAGCAGGTGAAACCCCCGGCCGGGCCCCGGTCAGCGGCAGCCGCCTCGCGGGAAGGGACACGGCGGGTGGTCTCGTCACGGGCGGTCACGAGGCACCTCCGGGCAGGACGCCGCAGAACGCGGCGAGGAGTCGGGACCCGAGCGCACCGGAGCGCTCGGGATGGAACTGCATGCCGGTCACGTTCCCTCGCTGCACGATGCTGGTGAACGGCTGGCCGTGGGTGGTGGTCGCGAGGCTGTGCTCACCCACCGGGGCGGCCCAGGAGTGCACGTAGTACGCGCGCGGCTCAACGCCGTCGGCCCAGGCCTCCCGCAGCACGCGGGCCACCGGACCGGAGGAGTCCTCGGCGAACGCGGGGCCCGACTCCAGCACGTTCCAGCCCATGTGCGGCACCCGCACCCCGCCGGCGGGCAGCTGCCGCACCACTCCCGGGACGAGCCCGAGGCACTCGACGGCCTCGTCGGTGGAGCGGCCACCCTGCCCCTCGGTGGAGGCCTCGTGGAGCAGCTGCATGCCCAGGCAGACGCCGAGCACCGGCTGCTCGAGCCCACGCAGCACGTCCACCAGGTCGAGCTCGTGCAGGCGGCGCATCGCGGCACCGGCCGCACCCACACCGGGCAGGATCACGCGGTCGGCCTGACGGATCCGGCCGACGTCCGCGGTCAGCGGGGCGTCGATGCCCCAGCGCTCCAGCGCGAAGCGCACCGAGGCGATGTTGGCGCCCCCGGCGTCGACGAGCACCACGTCGGGCGCCGTACCGGGCGGCATGTCACCGGGCCCCGTGGCACCGGTCCCCACGCCGCCGGCCGTCACAGCATCCCCTTGGTGCTCGGCAGGCCCTGGCCGGTGCGCGCGACGGACTGGCGCAGCGCCCGGGCCACGGCCTTGAAGCCGACCTCAACCCGGTGGTGGTCGTTCTCGGCCTCGACGGTCAGGTGCAGCGTCATGCCCGCGGCCTCGCACAGCGAGCGCCAGAAGTGCTCGACCATCTCGGTGGGCAGGTCGCCCACCATCTCGCGGGAGAACGGGCAGTCGAAGACCAGGTATGGCCGGCCGGAGAAGTCGATGGCCGCCGTGGCCCGGGACTCGTCCATGGGCAGGGTGAAGCCGTAGCGCCCGATGCCGTGCTTGGTGCCCAGCGCCTCGCGCAGCGCCTGCCCGATGGCCAGGCCGGTGTCCTCCACGGTGTGGTGCTCGTCGATGTGCAGGTCGCCCTCGCAGCGCACCTGCAGAGCGAAGCCGCCGTGCTTGCCGAGCTGGTCGAGCATGTGGTCGAAGAAGCCCAGTCCTGTGGAGACCTGCGCGGGGGCCGGGTCGTCCAGGTCGACCGCCACCTCGATGCGGGTCTCGGCCGTGTTGCGGGTGACGGACGCTCGGCGTGGGGCGTCGACGAGGTCGTGCGCGATCGCCGGCCAGGTCCAGGTGCCGCCGAGCTCTTCCTCGGTCGCCAGCTGGTAGGCGGGCACACCGAGAGCGCGGGCGAACTGCACGTCGGTGTCGCGGTCGCCGACCACCGCCGAGCGCTCCCAGTCGATGCCGCGGTCCTTGAGCAGGTGCGTCACCAACCCGGTACCGGGCTTGCGGGTCGGCGCATGGTCCTCCGGGAGGGAGCCGTCGATCAGCACCTCGGCGAAGCGGACGCCCTGGCTCTCGAGCACCTGCATCACCAGGCCGTGGGCGCCGTCGAAGTCCTCCTGCGGGAAGGAGGCGGTGCCCAGGCCGTCCTGGTTGGACACCATGACCAGCCGGTAGCCGGCCTCCTGTAGGCGCAGCAGCGCGGGCACCACGCCCTCGACGAAGCGCACCTTGGCCAGCGCGTCGACCTGGTGGTCCTCGGGCTCGGTGATGATCGTGCCGTCACGGTCGACGAGCAGCAGCGGGGTGCTCACAGCGCCTCCTGGGGAGTCGTGGGGTCGGATGGGGCGGGCGCTGCGAGCGCGGCGTCGGGAGCGAGGACGCGCAGCACCCGGTCGTTCTGCTCGGGAGTGCCGACGGTGATGCGGACGCCGTCGCGCAGGCCGGGGTGCCTGGCGAGCGAGCGGACGACGACCCCGGTGCCCTCGAGCTCCTGCAGCACGGCCTCCGGGTCCTCGCAGCGGAGGGTCACGAAGTTCGCCTCACCGGCCAGTACCGCACGGATCGTCGGGCCGAGGTGGCCCTCCCGACCCGCCGTCGCGGCCAGGGCTGCGGCGACGCGCTCCCGCTCGACCACGGTCCGTTGCACCTGCTCGGTGGTCCGGCGCACGGCCTCGGGGGACGTGGCCTCCAGCGCCAGGCGGACGGCCGGCACGGCCAGCGGGTAGGGCGCTTGCACCCGGCCGAGGGCGGTCACGAGCGGGGCCCGACCGAGGACCGCACCGATGCGCGCACCGGCCAGTCCGTGGGCCTTGCTCAGGGTGCGCAGCACGACGACGCTCTCGTGCTCGGCGAGGAGCACAGAGGCGGAGTCGCGCCCGGTGAAGTCGGCGTAGGCCTCGTCCACCACGAGCAGGGCCCGGCCACGCAGCGCCTCGGCCACGCGGGCCAGCTCCTCGGTCGGGACGGTCTGACCGGTGGGGTTGCCCGGCGAGGCGAGGAAGACCAGGTCGGCCCTGCTGCGCTCCGCTGCCGCGAGGACCTCGTCGACGTCCACGGCCCAGTGCTCGCGACGGGAAGACCCGTCCTCCTCGGCCAGTGGCCCGGCGGAGGGATCACCGGGCTCGACGGCCACCTCCCGCACGACCTGCGGGACGGCCACCGTCTCGGCGCCGTGCAGACGCGCGACCACCCCGTACATGCCGAAGGTCGGCGGCGTCACGACGACGCTCCCCCGCCCCGGCGGGCAGCAGCCACGCACCAGCAGGTCGATGGCCTCGTCGCTGCCCCGGGTGACGAGCAGCTCCTCGGGGCGCACGCCCCACAGGGCGGCCAGACGCTCACGCAGCTCCGCCGGCTGCGGGTCCGGGTAGCGGCGCGAGGACCCGTCGGGATCACCCGGGTTGGCCACGGCGGACTCGTTGGCGTTGAGCCACACGCGCTCGGCCGGCGTCGTGGCGCCCTCGGCCTCCCCCTCGACCTGGGGAGCAGGACCGCTGGTTCGCGCGCTGGAGTAGCCGGCGAAATCGGCCAGGTCCGCACGCAGGTAGGGCATCGGCAGCGCCTCGTCGCTCATGCGCGCACCCCGTCCTTCGGGTCGGTGCCGGTCGTGGTGACGTCGTCGGCCCCACCGGCCTCCCCCGGCTTCCCGCCGCGGCGGGTGACGGCCCGCGCGTGGGCCTCCAGCCCCTCGGCCCGGGCCAGCCGCACGGCCGTGACCCCGGTGGTGCGCAGGGCGGCGGGACTGGCCTCCTGCACGGTGATCGAGAGCTGGAAGCTGGCCAGGTTCACCCCACCGGTCCAGCGGGCGGCGCCGGAGGTGGGCAGCACGTGGTTGGTGCCGGAGCAGTAGTCCCCGAGCGACTCCGGCGTGTGGTCGCCGAGGAAGACCGAGCCGGCCGCGGTGACCCGCTCCAGCAGGGCCCGCGGCTCCCGGACGGCCAGGATGAGGTGCTCCGGCGCATAGGCGTTGGAGACCTCCATCGCCTGCTCGAGGTCCGGCACGAGCACCAGCCGGGAGGCCTTCAGCGCCCCTGCGACGATCGCGGCCCGCGGCAACTCGGCCGACTGCACCTCGAGCTCACCGGCCACCTGCTCCAGCAGCTGCCGGTCGTCGGAGACGCAGACCACCTGCGAGTCCGGGCCGTGCTCGGCCTGGCTGAGCAGGTCGGCGGCCACCCACACCGGGTTCGCCCCGGCGTCGGCGACGACGAGCTGCTCGCTGGGGCCGGCCGGCAGGTCGATGCCAGGGCCTCCCTGCATGCCGGCCACCTGGCGCTTGGCCTCGGTGACGAAGCCGTTGCCGGGACCGAAGACCTTGTCGCAGGGGCCGACGGGGCCGGCGCCGAAGGCCATGGCACCGACCGCCTGGGCGCCACCCACCACCGCGATGCGGCGGATCCCGACCTCCGCGCACGCCGCGACGACCAGCGGGTCGGCGGTGCCCTCACGGTTCGGCGGGGTGCAGACGACGACCTCCGGGCAGCCGGCCAGCACGGCGGGTACCCCGAGCATGAGGGCCGTCGAGGGCAGCGGCGCCGACCCCGCCGGCACGTACAGCCCCACGCTGCGCACCGGGCGCACGATCCGCTCGCAGCGCACCTGCTCGTCGCCCTCGCCCACGCCGTAGGGAGTGAGCCCACCGCCGGCGTGGAATGCCCGGATGTTCTCGGCCGCCTCGGCGATGGCGCGGCGGGCCCAGGGGTCCACCGCGGCGACGGCCGCGTCGATCTCGGCGTCGGTGAGCAGCAACCTGTCGCGCTCGATGCCGTCGAAGCGCCGGGTGAACGCGGCGACCGCTGCCTCCCCATCGCGGCGCACGGCCTCGAGCACGTCGGCCACGGCGCGGGACACCTCCTCGCCGACCACCTGGGCCGGGCGCTGCAGCGCCTCGGTGCGGGCGGCGGCGTCCAGGGTCGACCAGTCCAGGACGCGCATCAGACCAGCATCCCCTCGACCGGCAGGACCACGACGCCGCGCGCCCCGGCCTGCTTGATCTCCTCGAGCATCCCCCAGGTGACGGTGCCGTGGCACAGGGCCTGCACCGCGAAGGTGCTCGTGGAAGCCGTCGGGTCGGCCGGGTCGACCGTGGGCACGACGGTGGGCTCCTCGGCATCGGGCAGCAGGTCCAGCACGGTCGTCAGGCGGTCGGCGGGCACCCGGGCCGAGACGACCTTGCTGTCGGCCACGCGCTGCACGCCGTCGAGTCGCCGCAGCAGCACCTCGGCCAGGGCGGCGCGCTCCCCCTCCAGCGGGGCACGGCGGGCGGCGAGGACGGCTTCGGTCTGCAGCACGGTCGTCACCGGCTGCAGGGCGTTGGCCCGCAGCGTGGCGCCGGAGGACACGAGGTCGCAGACGACGTCGGCCTGCCCCAGGCTCGGTGCGATCTCGACCGACCCGCTCAGGGTGACGACGGCGGCCGAGACGCCCTGCTCCTCGAGCCAGGCACGGGTGAGGGCCGGGTAGCTGGTGGCCACGCGCAGACCCTCGAGCTGCCCGGGGCCGGTCCAGGTCCACTCGGTGGGGACACCGATGTCCAGCGAGCACCCGCCGAACCCGAGCTCGCGGATCTCCTCCAGGCCCTGCTCGGGGTGGGTGAGGACGGTCTCGGCCAGCACGTTGCGGCCCAGGATGCCGAGGTCGGCCACCCCGTCGGCCAGCAGGCCGGGGATGTCGTCGTCGCGCACCAGCAACAGGTCGATGGGCAGCCCCTCGCCGAAGCAGAAGAGGCGGTCGCGGCTCTCGCGCCAGGTCAGGCCGCAGGCGGTCAGCAACTCACGGGCCGGGTCGCCGAGACGGCCCGACTTCTGGATGGCGACGCGCAGCCGGTCGCGCTGGGGATCGAGCGGGGACATGCAGGAACTCCTCACCCGCGGGCGGCGGGAACGGGGACGCGGTGGTCCGGGGAGGGGCGGTGGCCCGTGGGGGTACGGGATCCGCGGCGTTCAGGCGGAGGCGAGCCCGTCCAGATGTCGCAGGGCGGTGCGGTACCCGCCGGAGCCGTCCTCGAGGCAGCGGGCGACACGGCCGACGGTGGTGACCGAGACGCCGGTCTCCTGGTGGATCGCGCGATAGCTGCGCCCGTCGGCGAGCAGCGGGACCACGGCCCAGCGGTCGGCGAGCGCCTCGATCTCGGACGGGGTGCACAGGTCCGTCAGGAGGGCGTCGATGTCGGCCGGGTCGTTCATGGCGGCCAGCACGGCGGTGAGCTGCTCGCGCGAGTCGCCCACGACCTGCCGGGCCTGGGTGGCGGTGCGTCGCTTCACGGCTCTCCTCGGGGTCCTGTGGGCGATCTGCGGATGCGGCGATGGCGCTGCTGGCTGTATCCGCTTGTATCAACGCGCTAATACGTTAACACGCTGTGACAAGTGAGCCGAATCGGCTCCTGCGGACACACGGCGCGCACCCCGCCCATGTCCAGCGCCGCACCCGACAGCGAACGGCCGTGGGCCCCGCACAGGTGCTGTGCGGGGCCCACGGCCGGGTGCGGGGCGATCGGCTGACGACCACCGGTGACGGCTCCGGGTCAACCCTCCCGGAGCGCCTCGGGCTGCGCGAGCTCGACCCGCAGCGCGCGGGCCATCTCCCCGCGCTCGACCTCGAACTGATCACCGCGCACGAGGTCCTTGACGGTGACAACGCCCTTCTCGACCTCCTGCGCCCCCAGCACCGCGACGAAACGGATGCCGGCACGGTCGGCGTGCTTGAACTGCTTGGCGAGCTTGGCCGGCTCGAGGACGTTCTCGACCGTCAACCCTGCGGTGCGCAGCTCGGCGGCCAGACCGAGCGCCTGCGGCAGCAGCTCCTCGTCGAGCAGCGGGACGAGCACCTGCACGGTCGACGGCTCGTCCTCGACCATGCCGTTCTCCATGAGCTGCCAGAACAGGCGCGACAGTCCGATGGACATGCCCACCCCCGGCAGCGACGACTTCGTGTACTGCCCGGCGAGGTTCTCGTAGCGGCCACCGGAGCAGATCGACCCGAGCTCGGGGCTCTCGTCGAGGAAGGTCTCGTAGACCGTGCCGGTGTAGTAGTCGAGCCCGCGGGCGATCGCGAAGTTCACGCAGTAGTCCGCCTCAGGCACACCCAGGTGGTGCAGCATCTCGAGCACCTCGCGCAGCTCGGCCACACCCGCGTCGAGCTCCTCGTCCCGTCCCTCGAGGCCCTGCAGCGCCGCCAGCGCCTCGTCGTGGGAGGTCGTGCGCGTGGTGACGAAGGTCGTGAGCTGCTCGACGGCCTCGGCGGGCAGGCCGAAGCGCTCCCCCGTCAGCTCCTCGGCCAGCCACTCGACGCCGCGCTTGTCGATCTTGTCGACCTCGCGCAGCACGGCGGCCTGCAGCTCGTCGGCCACCCCGATGCTGCGCAGGAAGCCCCGCAGCAGGCGGCGGTTGTTCAGGTGGATCGTGAACGGGCCGAAGTCCAGCTCCGCGAAGATCGCGTGCATGGTGGCCGGCGGCTCGGCGTCGTGTCGCACCGAGAGCGAGTCCTTGCCGATGATGTCGACGTCGCACTGCACGAACTCCCGGAAGCGACCCCGCTGCGGGCGCTCACCGCGGTAGACGCGCTGCATCTGGTAGCGGCGGAAGGGGAAGGTCAGCTGCCCCTCGTGCTGGGCGACGTACCGGGCCAGCGGCACGGTCAGGTCGAAGCGCAGCGCGAGGTCGGGCAGCGCGTCCTCGACGTCGGCCTCGCGGGCCGCCTCGCGGAAGTTGTTCAGCCCACCGGTGGACTGCACGAAGTAGACCTGCTTCTCGGTCTCCCCACCGGACTTCGTGAGCAGCACGTCGGTGCGCTCGAAGGCGGGGGTCTCCAGCGGCAGGAAGCCACCGGCTTCGAAATGACGCCGGATCACGTCGCTGATCCGGTTGAACGCGACCTGCTGCCGGGGCAGGAGCTCGAGCGTTCCCTGGGCGGGTCGGGGCGTGGTGATCGCTGGGGCCATGCCCCGAGTCTAGTTCCGCACGCACCGCGGGCCCCGGCCACCGTGCTGGTGGTCGGGGCCCGTGGCGCCCTGCCGACGGGTGGGGCGCTCCCCCCCCGCCGACGACGGCCGTCAGCCCTGCGCGGCGGCGGTCAGGAAGTAGACGGTCTTGCCGGTGTCCTGAGCGGTCTGCGTCGTGTCGGTCATGCCTCCACCCTCCTCCTGACCACCGGGGGTCCGGCAAGCGGGAGAGTGACAGGGGGCAAACGGGCCGGACCGGACCCGACACCCTCCGGGCCGGCGCTCGACCACCCGGCGAAGCGGCCGGTCAGCGGATCGGCGCGTCGGTGGATGGCCGACCCACGACGAGAACAGCACCGGTGCGCAGTTCGTCTGTCGAACTGCGCACCGGTGCTGCGTTCGTGCCCGCGGGGCCGGCGGATGACCGATGACGGGCACCACGGCGCCGAGCCGACCGGCTCAGCGCCCCGGGATCACTTGGAGCCCTGGACCTTCTCGGTCGCCTGCGGGAGGACGTCGAAGAGGTCACCGACGACTCCGAAGTCCACCATCGAGAAGATCGGCGCCTCCTCGTCCTTGTTGACCGCGACGATCGTCTTGGAGGTCTGCATGCCGGCACGGTGCTGGATGGCGCCGGAGATGCCGGCCGCCACGTACAGCTGCGGGGAGACCGTGACACCGGTCTGACCGACCTGGCTGGAGTGCGGGTACCAGCCGGCGTCCACCGCGGCGCGCGAGGCACCCACGGCGGCCCCCAGGGAGTCCGCGAAACCCTCGACCGGGTCGAAGTCACCACCGGTGCCGCGGCCACCGGAGACCACGATGGCGGCCTCGGTGAGCGCCGGGCGGCCGGAGGCCTGCTTCGGCTCGCTGCTCACGATCTTGGCGCCCTTGGCCACGTCGGAGAACTCGACCTCGACGACCTCGTCGGCCGCGGCGCCCTGGGCCGGCTCGGCGCTCACCGAGTTCGGCTTCAGGGTCACGACGGCCACGCCCTTGGCGACGTGGGCCGTGGTGGTCCAGCCACCGGCGAACACGGACTTGGTGACGGCGATGCCGCCCTCACCCGGCTGGACGTCGACGGCGTCGGTGATGATGCCCGAGGCGGTCATGACGGCCAGCCGGCCGGCGACCTCCTTGCCCTCCGGGGTGGACGGCAGGATCACGGCGGCCGCACCGGTGCGCTGCACCAGCTGCGCGAGGGCCTCGGCGGTCGGGCCGACGAGGTACTCGTCGAACTCGCCCGCCTCGAGGCGGTAGACCTTCTCCGCGCCACCGGAGGCCAGGGCCTCCTTGGCGGCGTCGAAGCCGCTGCCCACGAACACCGCGGAGGGCTCGCCCACGCGACGTGCGGCGGTCAGCATCTCGGCGGTCGTCTTGCGGACGTCGCCCTCGACGTGGTCGACCAGAACCAGAACTTCACTCATCGTCTACTCCTGTGGAAAGTCGTCGGGGCGGCTCAGATGAACTTGCGCTGGGCCAGGAACTCGGCGAGCTTCGTGCCGCCGTCGCCCTCGTCGGTGACGATCTCGCCGGCCTCGCGCGGCGGGCGCTTCGTGGCGTCGTCGACCTGCGCCCACGCGTTGCCGTGGCCCACCAGGGAGGGGTCGACACCCAGGTCGGCCAGCGACCAGGTCTCGACGGTCTTCTTCTTGGCGGCCATGATCCCCTTGAAGCTCGGGTAGCGCGGCTCGTTGATCTGGTCGGTCACGGAGACCACGGCCGGGAGGGTCGCCTCGACGGTCTGGGTGGCCTCGGCGGTGTCGCGCTTGATCGTGACGGTGCCGCCGGTCCCGCCGGAGCACTCGACGGAGTTGGCCAGGGTCACCATCGGGACGCCCAGCAGTTCGGCGACCATCGCGGGCACGACACCCATGGTGCCGTCGGTGGAGCTCATGCCGAACAGGACGAGGTCGACCTCGTCGACCTTCTTCACGGCCTCGGCCAGCACCAGCGCGGTGGAGAGCGCGTCGGACCCGGCGAGGGCCTCGTCGGTGACGTGCACGCCGTCGGTGGCACCCATCTGGAGGGACTTCTTCACGGCCTCCTCGGCGTCGGCCGGACCCATCGTCAGGACGGTCACCCGTCCGTCGCCGCTCGCCTCGGTGATCTTGAGGGCCTCCTCCACCGCGTACTCGTCGAGCTCGGACAGCAGGCCGTCCGTGCTGCGGTCGGTCAGGGAGTCGTCGCCGAAGGATCGATCACCCTGGGCGTCCGGGACGTGCTTCACGCACACGACGATGTTCATCGATCGCCTCTCTCATGACTTGTGCTGCCGGACCGCCGCGCGGGCGACCCGGTGGATGACGGGGAGGGCGCCCCGCAACACGGGGCGCCCTCCTAGTGTCGCACGTCACGTCCCGCGGTCCGCGGGGCGCCGTGCCGGCCGTCGGCCGGGAACGGTCAGCGGCCGACGAACTTCGCCTTGCCGGGACCGTTCTCGACGAACGAGTCCATGCCGAGCTGACGGTCCTCGGTCGCGAACAGGCCGGCGAACGCGATGCGCTCGAGCTCCAGGCCGGTGGTCAGGTCGACCTCGATGCCGCGGTCGATCGACTCCTTGGCGGCGCGCAGCGCGATCGCCGGGCCGCCGACGTACTGGGCCATGCGCTTGCGGGCGGCCTCGTAGACCTCCTCGGCGGGCACGACCTCGTCGGCCAGGCCGATGCGCTCGGCCTCGGCGGCGTCCACGTGGCGGCCGGAGAAGATGAGGTCCTTCGCCTTCGCGGTGCCGATGAGGCGCGGCAGGCGCTGGGTGCCACCGGCACCGGGGATGACGCCCAGCAGGATCTCCGGCTGGCCGAGCTTCGCGTTGTCGGCCACGACGCGGAAGTCGCAGGCCAGCGCGAGCTCGCAGCCACCACCGAGCGCGTAGCCGGTGATCGCGGCGACGGTCGGCTTCGGGATCTCGGCCACGGCGGTCAGGCAGGCCTGGAGCTTCGCGGCGCGGTCGAGCATGTCCGCGTAGCTCATCTGCTGCATCTCCTTGATGTCCGCGCCGGCGGCGAACACCTTCTCGCCGCCGTAGACGATCACCGCGGCGACGTCGGGGTGCTCCGCGGCCTGACGGGCCACGATGCCGATCTCGTCCTGCAGCTGGGTGCTCAGGGCGTTCATCTTCGGACGGTCCAGGCGGATGGTGCCGATGCCGTCGGCCACCTCCAGCCGCACGAACTCACAGGTCTGCTCGGTCATCAGCGGGTCTCCTCGTCGTTGGCGCCCAGGTTCAGGGAGAAGGATGACGCACCGCCACGCTGGCCCTGCTGGGGCGTCCCCTGGCCCCCCTGCTGGGGAGCGGACTGGCCGCCGGTGGGCTGGCCCTCCTGGCGGCCCTGCGCGCCGGGGCTCACCGGACCCGGGGCACCGATCGCCGCGGAGGTGGCGTGCTGCACGCCGTCCTTGGTCACGTTCTCGTGCCACACCTGGACGGCCTGCATGATCATGTTCACCGTCAGCTGCAGGCGCGGGCTGGGGCTCTCCCCCTTGAGCAGGATGTGCTCGCCGGAGACCACCAGCGTGGTGCCGACGATGCCCATCTTCACCACGTTGGCGCCGAGCGTGACGTCGTTGGTGTTGTTGAGCCAGCGGTCGACCTCCTGCGGGATGTCGGAGCCGATCTGCCACTGGCCGAAGACGCGCATGATGTCCACGTCGCCCTCGGTGATGCGGACGAACATGGTCTGGCCCTGCACCTCGAAGCCGACGTCGCCGTCACCGTCGATCCTGGGGTTCATGCCGTCGCTCTCCAGGAGGGTCACCACCTGGTCGCGCAGACCGGCACCGGAGGAGCTGGGGTTCCCGGAGGAGGTGCCTCCGGAGTCGTCGCCGGAGGGGAAGCTCGGGAGCTGGGTCGGATCAGTCATGTGACCAACGTACCTGTCGTGATCCGCGCCACGACACCGCCACCGGGACACGTGCGACGGGCCGTCCTCCGTACTCTGGGGCCATGCCGATCCACCACGGATTCTCGCCGGACATCCCTCCTCGTCTCGGACTGCGTCGCGTGCCCGAGGGGGCCGCAGCCGACCCGGGGGCGCAGGACGTCGTGGAGGTCGCCGTCGTCGCCCGGGGGGCGACCGCCGTGTGGCTCTGCCTGCGCGAGGACGACGGGGGTGAGCGGCAGGTGCCGCTGCGGCACCGTGTGCACGGCATCTGGTTCGACCAGGTGCCGGACGTGCCCGCCGGCACCCCCTACGGCTTCCGTGCCGACGGTCCGTGGGAGCCGACGCGTGGACAGCGGTACAACCCCGAGAAGCGGCTGCTCGACCCCTTCGGCACGGTGCTCGACGGCACCGTCACGGCGGGGCCCGAGATCTTCGCCCACGCGGTGGACGACCAGCTGGCGCCGGTGGACGGTGGCGACGTGCGCTCGACGGTGGACACCGGCGACGCCATCCCGTGGAACCTGGTGCCCGACGACCGGGCGGAGGGACGCGATTTCGACTGGGGCGACGACTCCCCGCCGCGAGTGCCGTGGCGGGACACCCTCGTCGCCGAGGGCCACGTCCACGGCCTGACCGCCGCCCACCCGGAGGTGCCCGAGGAGCTGCGGGGCACCTACGCAGGACTGGCCCAGCCCCCGGTGCTGGAGCACCTCGCGTCGCTGGGCGTCACCGCGGTGGAGCTGCTGCCCGTCCACGCCAAGGCCGACGAGCAGCACCTGATGCGGCGCGGGGCGCAGAACTACTGGGGGTACAACGCACTCTCCTGGTTCGCCCCGCACCCCGGCTACGCGGCCACCGACGACCCGCTGGAGGTGGCCGACGAGTTCCGCGGCATGGTGCGGGCGATGCACGAGGCGGGGCTCGAGGTGATCCTCGACGTCGTCTACAACCACACCGCCGAGGAGTCCGCCGCCGGTGGCCCGACCTACTCCTGGCGCGGACTGGACGCCCCGCTCTACTACCGGCTGGACGACGTGGGCCGGGACGTGGACCACACGGGCTGCCAGAACACTGTGGACACGAACCACCCGGAGACGATCCGCCTCGTGCTGGACTCACTGCGCCACTGGGTGGAGGAGTTCCACGTCGACGGCTTCCGCTTCGACCTCGCGTCCGCGCTGGGCCGCGACGCTGCCGGGGCGTGGTCCCGCAAGCACCCGCTGCTGCTGGCCCTGCGCACCGATCCCGTGCTCTCGAGGGTGAAACTCATCGCCGAGCCGTGGGACATCTCCCCCGGGGGCTGGCAGACCGGGTCGTACCCCCCGCCGATGGCCGAGTGGAACGACCGCTTCCGCGACGCCACGCGGTCGTTCTGGTTGAACGGCGACGTGGGGGTGAGCGAGATGGCCACCCGGCTGTCCGGCTCCTCGGACCTGTTCGACCACCACGGGCGGCTGCCCACCTCGTCGGTCAACTTCGTGACCGCCCACGACGGGTTCACGCTGCACGACCTGACCGCCTACGACCACAAGCACAACGAGGAGAACGGCGAGGACAACCGGGACGGCAACGACAACAACCGCTCCTGGAACCACGGGGTGGAGGGGCCCACCCCGGACACCCCGGAGGGCCGTGCCGTCGCCGCCGCCCGCCGGCGCAGCATGCGCAACCTGCTGGCCACCACCCTGCTGGCCACCGGCACCCCGATGATCACCGCCGGCGACGAGTTCGGCCGCACCCAGAACGGCAACAACAACCTCTACACGCTCACCGACGCGAACCGGGACCAGGCGGCGCTGGACTGGGACTGGGACCAGTGGCAGTCCGACCTGGTCGAGACCACGCGCCGCCTGGTGGAGCTGCGCCGCCGCTTCCACGCGATCGGGCACCACACCTTCTTCGAGCCCTACACGGCACGGGACACGAGTCGGGCCACCGGGCACGACGGCGGGCAGCACCCCGACGACGTCACCGCCTGGACGCCGAGTGCCGCCTGGTACACCGCGGCGGGCAACGCCCTCGCGGACACCGACTGGGGCGACCGGACCTCCCGCACCCTGCAGATGGTGCTGGTGCCCGACGACGCCCCGGCACCGGTGATCACCCGGACCGAGCGCGAGGACGCCGCGGAGGACCTGGACCGGGACGGCGCCGCGGACGGTCTGCCGGAGGCCCGCACGGCCGTCGTCGTGGCCCTCCACGCCGGTGGGCCCGGTGAGGTCGTCGTGCCCACCGTCGACGGCTGGCCGCGGGCACGGCTCGAGTGGAGCTCGGCCTGGGAGCACCCCGACTACCCGGCGGACGACGCCGACCCGCAGCCGGGTGAGGCGCTGCCCGTCGACGGGCCGACCGTCATCGTGTGGAGTCTGCACCCCTGAGCAGCCACCACAGGCCGATCGCCGGGAGGACCAGCGGCACGAAGCCGTACTGACGGCCGAAGTCCGACCACACGGTCTCGTCCGGGAAGAGCACCGGGTCGAGCATGCTCAGGGCACCGACCGCCAGGACGCCCACCATCTCGACGGAGACCGCCACCAGCGCGATGCGTCGACCGCCTGCGCCACCGCGCACCATCGCCACGGTGGCGACCAGGTAGATGAGCGCCGCGACGGTCGACAGCAGGTAGGCCAGCGGCGCACGGTCGAAGTACGAGACCAGCTGGAGCACCGACCGGCCGGTGGCCGCGAGCGCCAGGACGGCGTAGGCCGCGACGAGGACGCGGCCGAACCCGCGGCTCATGGGGTTGGCCCGCGACGGGTCGGCTGCCGTCGCGGACCCGCTCTCCCCGGGACGGGTGCTGCGGGCCTCGTGCTCGTCGACGGGGTGGTGGGACGTGCTCATGCGGGGAACTCCTCGGAGGGGACGGGGCTGCGGGGCGGAGCTGCGGGGGGGCGACCGGGACGGGCGGGGAGCGGCCGGTGCGCGTGGTGCCCGGGCGTCGGTCGGGTGCACCAGGTCGCCGCGCGGGGCGGCCGATCAGCGAGTCAGTCGGTCAGCTGGCCGGGCATACAGCTGGCCAGGCACTCAGTGGGTCAGGACCGCTGGGAGCTGGTACCAGATCGCGATGATCCGCTGCGCCATGACCAGCAGGGCCAGACCCGCCAGGAAGAGCACGCCCATGCCCCACCGGGTGTCTCGCTCGGCGACCGACCACAGGAAGGCGACCGGCAGCAGGGCGGCCATGCCGAACAGGTAGGCGCCGAACTCCCAGGCGGGGATGTCGTACTCGGTGGTCAGCGCCATCACCAGGCCCACCGCCAGCTGCACCAGCAGCACGAGCCCGACCAACCCGGTGACCCCCAGGACGAAGTTGTCGACGGGACGGTTGATGAGCACGTAGACGAGGGACACGACGCACAGCAGCCCGATGGTCAGGAAGAGCGTCACGGTGAGGGCGGGGATCACGCCGGGGATTCTATGACCGGGGCCTCCCACGGCCCGGAACGCCCCTCGCCGGGCGGGGAGCCGATCCCATAGGGTCGCAGGCGTGAACGCCTCCGCCGCCTCGTTCCCCCGCGCAGGACAGAGCCCGATCGGGCGCATCCCCGTCATCGACGTGCAGCCCACCGTGGACGGTGGGCGGTTCCCCTCCAAGAGCGTGGTCGACGAGAGCGTCACCGTCACGGCCACCGTCTTCCGCGAGGGGCACGACGCGGTCTCCGCGACCGCCCTGCTCACCTCGCCGGAGGGGGTCGAGCACCGGTGGTCGATGACCTGTCTGAATCCCGGGCTGGACCACTGGGCGACGGCCGTCCACGCCCCCTCGCCGGGTGTGTGGTCCCTGCAGGTCGAGGGGTGGAGCGACCCGGTCGGCACCTGGCGCCACGCGGCGACGGTGAAGATCGAGGCCGGCGTGGACACCGATCTGATGCTCGCCGAGGGCGTGCTCGTGCTCCAGCGGGCGGCCGAGGCCGTGCGCTCGGGGGCCAGCGTCGCGGTCTGCGGGGTCGGTGAGCCGAGCCTCACGCGGGAGCAGGCGGCTGCGGTCTTGAGCACCGCGGCAGACCGGCTGGGCGACTCGCGGCTCGGTCCCACCGAGCGCCTGGCCGCGGCGACGAACCCGTCGGTCACCGAGGCACTGGCGTGCTACCCGCTGCGGGAGCTCGTCTCCCCCTCCCCCGCGACGGCGCTGTGGGTCGAGCGGGAGCTCGCGCTCGCCGGTGCCTGGTACGAGTTCTTCCCCCGCTCCGAGGGTGCCCGGCAGGACCCGGTGACCGGCCGATGGACCAGCGGCACCTTCGCGACGGCCGCAGAGCGCCTGCCCGCGGTGGCGGAGATGGGCTTCGACGTCGTCTACCTGACCCCGGTCCACCCCATCGGCAGCACCTTCCGCAAGGGGCCGAACAACACCCTTGACGCGGGCGAGGAGGATCCCGGCTCCCCGTACGCGATCGGTGGCCCGGAGGGTGGCCACGACGCCCTGCACCCGGAGCTCGGGGACTGGGAGGACTTCGACGGCTTCGTCGCGCGGGCGCGAGAGCTGGGCCTCGAGGTGGCGCTCGACCTGGCCCTGCAGTGCTCCCCCGACCACCCGTGGGTGACCGAGCACCCGGAGTGGTTCACGCAGCGGGCCGACGGGACGATCGCCTACGCGGAGAACCCACCCAAGAAGTACCAGGACATCTACCCGCTGAACTTCGACGACGACCCGCAGGGCATCGCCGCCGAGATCCGCCGCGTGATCCAGGTGTGGCTGGACCACGGGGTGCGGCTCTTCCGCGTCGACAACCCGCACACCAAGCCGGTCGAGTTCTGGCAGTGGCTCATCGCCGACGTGGCCCGGGAGCACCCGGAGACCGTCTGGCTGGCCGAGGCGTTCACCAGGCCGGCGATGATGCACACCCTGGCCAAGGTGGGCTTCCAGCAGTCGTACACCTACTACGCGTGGCGCCACACCAAGGAGGAGCTCACGGAGTACTGCCGGGAGCTCGCCGGCCCGGCCGCGGCCTACATGCGCCCGAGCTTCTGGCCGACGACGCACGACATCCTGACCCCGTTCATGCAGAACGGGGGTGCGCACGCCCACCGCCTGCGGGCAGCGCTGGCGGCCACCCTGGTGCCCACCTACGGCATCTACGCCGGGTACGAGCACTGCGAGTCGGTGCCGCGGCCGGGCGCCGAGGAGCACGTCGACAACGAGAAGTACCAGTACGTGGACCGCCGGTGGGACCTGGACCCCGGCCCCGCGGGCTGGGAGGGGCTGACCGACGACGCCCGGGAGGCCCTGGTCGAGGCGCGCGAGGCCGCCGGGGTGGCCGACCGGCCCGACCTGTCGGGCTTCCTCGCCCTGGTGAACCGCTTCCGGGCCGATCACCCGGCCCTGCGGACCCTGCGGTCCCTGCACTTCCACGAGACCGACCACCACGAGGTCATCGCCTACTCCAAGCGCCGACGCGTGACGGACGAGGCGGGCCGCAACACCGACGACCTGGTGCTGGTGGTGGCCAATCTCAACCCCCACACGACCGTCGAGGCCACGGTGCGCTGGGACCTGACGGCCCTGGGGCTCGAGTCGGGCAGCGGCTTCACCGCCCACGACGTGGTGACCGACGAGACCTGGCAGTGGGGCGACGCGGTGTACGTGCGCCTCGGTGTCGACGCCGAGCCGATCCACCTCGTGGAGGTGGTCCGATGAGTCCCTTCTCCCCCATGGACCTGCACCAGCCGGGCCTGCGGCACGACCCGCACTGGTACCGCACCGCGGTCTTCTACGAGGTGCTCACCCGGGCCTTCGACGACACGACCGCGTCGGGATCGGGTGACTTCAGCGGGCTCATCCGGCGGCTGGACTACCTGCAGTGGCTCGGCATCGACTGCCTCTGGCTGCCGCCCTTCTACGCCTCCCCGCTGCGCGACGGCGGCTACGACATCGCCGACTACACGGCGGTGCTGCCGGAGTTCGGGACCCTGCCGGAGTTCACCGAGCTGGTGAGCCAGGCGCACGCCCGGGGCATCCGCATCATCACCGACCTGGTGATGAACCACACCAGCGACGCGCACCCGTGGTTCCAGGCGTCGCGCTCGGACCCCGAGGGCGAGTACGGCGACTTCTACGTGTGGTCCGACGACGACACGAAGTACTCCGAGGCACGGATCATCTTCGTGGACACCGAGGAGTCCAACTGGAGCTTCGACCCGGTGCGCCGGCAGTTCTACTGGCACCGTTTCTTCTCCCACCAGCCGGACCTGAACTGGGAGAACCCGGCGGTGCGCGAGGCGATGTTCGACGTCGTGCGCTTCTGGCTGGACCTCGGGATCGACGGGTTCCGGCTGGACGCGGTTCCCTATCTCATCGAGACCGAGGGCACGAACTGCGAGAACGACCCGGCCACCCACGAGATCCTCGCCGACCTGCGGGAGATGGTGGACCGCGAGTACCCGGGACGCATCCTGCTGGCCGAGGCCAACCAGATGCCCGACGAGGTGGTGGACTACTTCGGCACCCCGGAGCGCCCGGAGTGCCAGATGTGCTTCCACTTCCCGGTGATGCCGCGGCTCTTCTACGCGCTGCGCGAGGAGAAGGCCGCCCCGATCACCGACGTGCTGGCCGAGACGCCGGAGATCCCGGTGGGTGGTCAGTGGGGCACCTTCCTGCGCAACCACGACGAGCTGACGCTGGAGATGGTCTCGACCTCCGAGCGCGCCGCGATGTACGGCTGGTACGCCCCGGACCCGCGCATGCGGGCGAACGTCGGCATCCGACGACGGCTGGCGCCGCTGCTGGACAACGCACGCTCGGAGCTCGAGCTCGTCAACGCGATGCTGCTTTCCCTGCCCGGCTCACCCTGCCTGTACTACGGCGACGAGATCGGGATGGGCGACAACATCTGGCTCGACGACCGGGACGCCGTCCGCACCCCGATGCAGTGGACGCCGGACCGCAACGCGGGCTTCTCCACCGCCGACCCGGGCAAGCTGTACCTGCCGGTGATCCAGTCGCTGGCGTACAACCACAGCGCCGTGAACGTCGAGTCGCAGATGGCCCAGGGCCACTCGCTGCTCAACTGGACCCGCGGCATGCTGGCCCTGCGCAAGCAGCACAGCGTGTTCGGGCTCGGTGACTTCACCGCGGTGGAGGCCGACAACCCGGCCGTGCTGGCGTTCACCCGCTGGGTCGACCCGCGCACCCTCGTCGAGGACACCCACGTGGTGGGTGAGAACGAGGTGCTGTGCGTCATGAATCTCTCCACCCGCCCGCAGGGCGTCCGCCTGCACCTGGGCGCCGACCACGCGGACAGCTCGCTCGTCGACCTGTTCGGCGGCCGGGGCTTCCCGGAGGCCGACGAGCACGGCAGCCTCCACCTCACCCTCGGCTCGCACCAGTTCTTCTGGTTCGGCCTGCGGCGGGAGCCCGATGATCCCGACCATGGGCCCGGGCTGCACCCGATCACCGCACACGACACCCCCAGGGAGCACACAGCATGACGACGAGCCTGAAGCACCTGCTCGAGGAGTGGATCCCCCAGCAGCGGTGGTTCACCGGCAAGGGCCACCAGCCCCGGCTGCAGCGCATCGGCACCATCCGCATGGGGGACGTGGTGGACCCGGGCGGTGCGACCGTCGCCCTGTCCACCGTCTACGTGGCCGACCGGGCGACCGAGCCGGCGACGATCTACCAGGTGCCGCTGACGGTGCACCCGGACTCCACCGACGGGAAGGCCTCGCAGCTGCCGGGGCGGCTCGGGCGGGTGCACCTCGCGTCGATGGGGCTGTCGGACGACCCCGCGGCCGTCGGCACCGTGCACGACGCGGCGCACGACCCCGCCTACGCCGCGGCGATCATGGCGATGGCCCACCGCGAGTCCACCTACGGCGAGGGTGCCTCGCAGATGAAGGGGACCCAGCTCAAGGCACGCCGGCCGCACAAGCCGCCGTACATCGTGACCGGGTCGCGGGTGCTGGCCACGGAGCAGTCGAACACCTCGATCATCGTCACCACGCTGGGCGGTCGGCCCAACGCACCGCACCGGGAGACCGCGATCATCAAGCTGTTCCGCGTGGTGCAGCCGGGTGCCAACCCTGACGTGGAGCTGCAGCTCGAGCTCGCGCGGCGGGGGTCGAAGAGCATCCCCACCCCCATCGGGGCGGTCGAGGGCACCTGGCCCGACCCGGACACCGGCAGCGAGACCCGGGGGCACCTGGCCTTCGCGAGCGAGTACCTGGGTGACGTGAAGGACGCCTGGCAGGTGGCCCTGAAGGCTGCGCGCAAGGGCAAGAAGTTCGTGAAGCCGGCCCGGCGGCTGGGTGAGTGCGTCGCCCGGGTGCACGCCGAGCTCTCGC
The DNA here is from genome assembly GCF_054950055.1 of Kytococcus sp. Marseille-QA3725. Classification (NCBI taxonomy): domain Bacteria; kingdom Bacillati; phylum Actinomycetota; class Actinomycetes; order Micrococcales; family Kytococcaceae; genus Kytococcus; species Kytococcus sp. Marseille-QA3725. The sequence continues at coordinate 1,276,096 of NZ_JBUCLA010000001.1, forward strand.
AGGCCCTGGGCACGGTCCCCGTGGACCACGTGCATCGGGACGAGCTCACCGACCGGCTGCGCAGCCGGCTGGAGCAGGCCATGGCGCAGGCCCCGGAGCTGGCGCCGCTGCGCGAGGAGGCCACCGCGCGCATCGAAGCGCTGGAGGCCCTCGACTGGCCGCTGCTGCAGCGGGTGCACGGTGACCTGCACCTGGGGCAGGTGCTCGACGTGCCCGACCGCGGCTGGGTGGTGCTGGACTTCGAGGGTGAGCCCCAGCGGCCGGTGGCCGAGCGGCGTGCCCCGGACCTGCCGCTGCGTGATCTGGCGGGGATGCTCCGGTCGTTCGACTACGTCGCCGGGGCACTGACCCGGGACACCACGGACCCCGAGGAGGTGGCGGACCTCGACCGGTGGGCCGAGCGGGCCCGGGGTGCCTTCCTCGAGGGGTACGAGTCGGTGGCCGGCGAGGAATCGACTGGTCCCCGTGCCCTGCGCGAGGCGCTCGAGGTGGACAAGGCCTTCTACGAGGTGGTCTACGAGCAGCGCAACCGTCCGGGCTGGGCGAACATCCCGACCCGTGCCCTGGAGCGGATGCTGGGCGTGCAGCTCGGTGTGGCGGCCGCCCCGGCAGGTGAGGGCTCCACGGAGGACGCCGACACCAGCGGAGCCCTGGGGGCTGAGGGTGCTGCCGGTGCTACGGGTGCAGAGGGCGCCGCAGGTGACGAGGGTGCCGAGGGCGCTGCCGGTACCGGTGCCCCGGGTACTGCCGGGGGTGCCGGTGGCGCCGAGGACCACGCGGCGCGGCACGACGCGGGTGCCGGCTCCGGTCACGCGAGTCGCACGGGTCACACCGGCCACGACGCCGCCTCGGGCCCCGGCGAGGCGCCCGGCCACCCGACGTCGGCCCACGACGGTGCCTCCGGTGGCACCCCCGAGGACGGGAAGGCGTCCGGTCACGACGAAGCACCCGGTGCTCCCGGCTCCGGCGACACGTCCGACCGGGACGGCACGCCCGATTCCCCCTCGGCAGCCGCGTCGCCCACCGACACCTCCCGGTCCACCGGTGAGGTCCGCTCCCCGGGTACCTCCAGCGCCCCGGGGGCCCCGAGTGCCCCCGGCGTCCCCGGTGACTCCGACGAACGGCCCCGGGTGGACGACGGCCGCCCCCGCGGTGGGTCGACCCGCTTCGCGTTCGGGCAGTCGGACACGGAGGACCGGGGCCCTGCCCACATCAGCCGCGAGGTGGCCCGTCGGATCGTCGAGGGCCGCTCGCACGACCCCCACGCGCTCCTGGGTCTGCACTCGGTGGACGACGGGGTGGTCATCCGTGCGCTGCGGCCCGGGGCCCGCCGAGTGCTGGCCCTGCTGCCCGACGGCTCGCAGCACGAGCTCGAGCACCTCGAGGAGGGCATCTTCGGGGCCCACCTGCCGGGAGTGGCGCCGACGGACTACCGCCTCGAGGTGATGTGGCCCATGCCGGACGTCGCCACGGCCCACCGCGGGGGTCAGATGGCACAGCCCAGGACCGAGGACGACGGCTATCGGCACCTGCCGAGCATCGGGGAGATGGACCTCCACCTCATTGGTGAAGGGCGCCACGAGCGGCTCTGGAGCGTGCTGGGTGCCCGGGTGCAGGAGCACGAGGGGCCCATGGGAACCACCAGCGGTGTGAGCTTCACCGTCTGGGCGCCGAATGCCCGCGGGGTGCGCGTGGTCGGTGACTTCAACCACTGGGACGGCACCGGTCACCCGATGCGCAGCCTCGGCAGCAGCGGGGTGTGGGAGCTGTTCGTGCCCGGCATCGCCGCCGGTGAGCGGTACAAGTTCCAGATCACCACCGCCGAGGGCGGCACGGTGACGAAGGCCGACCCGATGGCCCGGCGCGCGGAGGTGCCGCCGCACACGGCCTCCGTCGTGGACGACAGCTGGGCCTCGGAGTTCGCGTGGACCGACACGGACTGGATGACCCGCCGCGAGGAGCGTGACCCGCAGACGCAGCCGATGTCGGTGTACGAGGTGCACCTCGGCTCCTGGCGCAAGGGACTGAGCTACACCGAGCTCGCCGACGAGCTGGTGGACCACGTGCGGTCCATGGGCTTCACCCACGTGGAGCTGCTGCCCGTGGCCGAGCACCCCTACGCGCCCAGCTGGGGCTACCAGGTCACGGGGTACTACGCGCCCACCTCGCGCTTCGGGTCGCCGGACGAGCTGCGTCACCTCGTCGACGCCCTGCACGCCGCGGACATCGGGGTGATCCTCGACTGGGTCCCCGGGCACTTCCCGAAGGACGAGTGGGCCCTGGCGCGCTTCGACGGGCAGCCGCTCTACGAGCACCCGGACCCGCGCCGCGGTGACCACCCCGACTGGGGCACCCACGTGTTCGACTTCGGTCGGCACGAGGTGCGCAACTTCCTGGTGGCCAACGTCCTGTACTGGATGGAGGAGTTCCACATCGACGGCATCCGCGTCGACGCGGTCGCCTCGATGCTCTACCTGGACTACTCCCGCACGGACGGTCAGTGGGCCCCGAACCAGTACGGCGGCCGGGAGAACCTGGAGGCCGTGCAGCTCCTGCAGGAGACCAACGCGACGGCGCACCGGCTTTTCCCGGGTGTCGTGACGGTGGCCGAGGAGTCGACCGCCTGGCCGGGGGTCACCGCCCCCACGCACGCCGGTGGTCTCGGCTTCTCGATGAAGTGGAACATGGGCTGGATGCACGACTCGCTGGAGTACGTGTCCAAGGACCCGGTGCACCGCCAGTACCACCACCACGACCTCACCTTCTCGATGGTCTACGCGTTCTCCGAGCGCTACGTGCTGCCCATCAGCCACGACGAGGTCGTGCACGGCAAGGGCTCGCTGGTCACGAAGATGCCCGGCGACACCTGGCAGAAGTACGCCGGCGTACGGGCCTACCTCGCGTTCATGTGGGCGCACCCGGGCAAGAAGCTGCTCTTCATGGGTTCCGAGCTCGGGGTGCCGAGGGAGTGGTCCGAGGGCGCCTCGCTGGACTTCGACATCGAGGACGACCCGCTGCGCAGCGGGGTCCGCAAGGCGGTGCAGGACCTCAACGCCCGGTACGGGGAGCTCCCCGCCCTCTGGCAGGTGGACCACGAGCCGGCGGGCTTCCGCTGGATCGACTCCGAGAACGCCGCCGGCAACGTCATCAGCTTCCTGCGCTTCGGGGAGCAGCCCGAGCAGCAGGGCGGCACCGTCGCGGTGGTCGTGAACTTCTCCGGTGGCCCCCACGAGGAGTTCCGGATCGGGCTCCCGCACACCGGACGCTGGCGGGAGCTGCTGAACACCGACGCCACCGAGTACGGCGGGTCGGGCGTCGGCAACCTCGGTGAGGTCCACGCCGAGGACGTCCCGTGGGACGGGCAGCCCGCCTCGGCGGTCGTCCGGGTGCCCCCGCTGGGGGCCGTCTGGTTCACCCCGGACCTGGAGGGCTGAGCCCAGCGTCCAGCGGTTCCGGAGGGTCGCTGGCGTCGTGCCAGACCCAGCGGCCCCCGTCGCGGTTGGCCGTCAGCCGCTCCCGGTGCACGACGGTGTGGTGCCGCTGGCAGAGCAGCGCGAGGTTGGCCAGGTCGGTCGCTCCCCCGTCCGCCCAGTGCCTGATGTGGTGCGCGTGGCACCACCCCGTTGACCGTCGTCGCGTGGCTCGTGGGCCCGGCGTCCTCCACCGGACCGGCGAGACCACGCCCCCAGCCGACCCGGTCACCGTCCGGCGACCGCTCCTGCAGCCGCCGGGCCAGGGTCTCGTGGTCCATCGTCACGATGAGGGTCGTGGACCCGGCCAGACCACAGCCGGCGGCCCGGCCCGTCTCGTCCGCTGCCTGGGCACGTTCGACGATCTCCAGCAGGGCGTCGGCACGGCGACGCCCCGGGCTCCGCGGGTCACGACGGGGCACGCCCGCCTCGTCGACCTCCTTGCGCGGTGCCGACAGGCCGTCGACCGCTGCCCGCAGACGCGCGGCGTCCGGCTGGTTGAGGTCCACCTGGAAGCGCACCAGCCCGGTGGGCAGGGTCCGTTCGGTGAGGGACGAGCACTCCTTGGCCAGATCGTCCCGGTCGTCCAGACGATCCCCACCGAAACGGGCCTGGACCTCACGGGACAGCTGCAGCAGGTCCCGGCTCGTGGTGCGCTGACCCAGCGTGTGCAGCCCAGCCGCGTGGCCAAGGAAGTAGCCCAGCACCTGGGCACGATCGGCCCCGGGCAGCAGCGGGAGGTTGCGGTCGGACTCCCGCAGCATGGTGTACCCCGCGGACACCGGGACGGAGCCTTCCCAGACGGCGTCCGCGAGGGGCACCGTGCCGGGTTCGCAGAGCGCCTCGGCCACCTGCGCCAGGGCGTGGGCGCGCCCGGGCTCGGTGATGCCCGCCTGCTCACGCACCCAGGCCGTGGACCCCGCAGACCGGGAGGCGTTCACGACTCCGCGCTCGTGGGCCTCCGCGGTGACGCCCGTCATGGCGGCCTCGGTGGCCCGCACCAGCTCCCCCAGCAGGCCGACGGCCGGAGCCAGGTCGTCCGATCCCACGCGCCACAGGAGACCACGGACCGCTCGCAGGTCGGCGGAGACGCCGGCGATGCGCTCGAACAGCTCCACCGGATCAGGTACCTGCGCCCTGCTCCCCTCCACCCCTGTGCCGGGCCGGACCGGACGCCCCTCAGAACAGTGCGCTCATGAGGCGACTGCGCGCCGTGCGCACCCGCGGGTCGGCCGAGCCGACCATCTCGAACAGCTCCAGCAGCCGCTCCCGGGCCGCGGTGCGGTCCTCGTCCGCGGTCACCTTCACCGTGTCGACGAGGCGGTCGAACGCGTCCTCCACGTGACCACCGAGCATGTCCAGGTCAGCCGCCTGCAGCTGCACCTCGACGTTCGCCGGCTCCGCGGCCGCCTGCTCGCGGACGGCCGTCGCGTCCAGCGCTCCGGCACGCTGCAGCAGCACCACCTGCTGCCGGCCCAGCCGGGCCTCCTCGTCGGTCGGCTCCTCGGCCAGACGGGCGTCGAACGCCTCGACGGCACGGTCGAAGTCGCCGGAGTCGATGGCGGTGTACGCCTCCTCCAGGCGCGGCGAGAGCGGCTCCTCCTGGGGAGCCTCCTGCGCCGTCGCCGCCTGCTCCGGCCCGTCGCCGGACACCGAGCCGGACACACCCGGCATCGCCCGGCCGGTCACGCCGTTCTGCGCGGCGGCCGAGAGCAGGTTCTGCATGACTGCCTGCACCTCGTCCTCGGGCTGCGCGCCGCCGTAGAGCGGCATCGGCTGCCCGTGCATGACCGCGATGGTCATGACCTCCGGCAGCCGCGGCATCTGGAAGGCCTCGAGCATCTCCGGGTGGGCGGCCACGTTCGCGGTGGCCAGCCGGTAGGCACCCTCGTGGGAGACGGCGACGCGCTCCATCATCTGCACGTACTCCAGCGCCCCGGGGATCTCCGGGCTCCACAGCACGAGCACGGCCGGCACGGTCGCCGAGTCCTGCAGCACCGCAGCGAAGGTGTCCAGGTCAACCGCGACGACGGTGGCCCGCGGGTCACCGGCCGGGACCGCCGACGAGGGGTCGCCCCCGGGGGCGGGCGCACCTCCGGCGGCCTGGCCACCGGAGGTCGCGGCCTGCACCTGCTGCTGCTTGAGGCCGGTCAGGTCGACCGCGCCGTGCAGGCCGCGGGGCATGGGCTGGGAGGTCATGCTTCCTCCTGGGAGGGATGGGGATCGGACGGGGCCCGTGGGCCCGATTGCCTCAACCTTACGAGGCGTCCGTCGATCCCTCTGCGAGGTGCTGCTCGACCCTCTGCACCTTCGCGTCCAACTGACCGGTCCACCCGGGCCGGACGTCCGCCTTGAGCACCAGCGACACCCGCGGCGACTCCGCCGCGAGGGTGTCCACGCACTCCTTGACGACCGCCATGCACTCGTCCCACTCCCCCTCGAGGGTGGTGAACATCGAGTCCGTGCGGTTGGGCAGACCGGAGGCCCGGACGATGCCCACCGCCCGGGCCACGGCCTCGCTCACGCCGCCGTCGGGGTCCTCCGAGGACGGGGCGATGCTGAAGGCGACCAGCACGTCGTTCAGGCCTTCGGCACGCGCACGACCAGGGCGTCACCCTGACCGCCACCACCGCAGAGGGCGGCCACGCCGACGCCACCACCGCGGCGCTTCAGCTCCAGCGCCAGGGTGTGCACCAGGCGTGCACCGGACATGCCGATCGGGTGACCCAGCGCGATCGCACCGCCGTTGACGTTCACCTTGTCCTCGCTGACGCCCAGCTCCTTGGCGCTGGCGATGCCGACGGCGGCGAAGGCCTCGTTGATCTCGAACAGGTCCACGTCCTCGACCGACAGGCCCTCCTTGGCCAGCGCGGCGCGGATGGCGTTGGCCGGCTGCAGCTGCAGGCTGGAGTCCGGGCCGGAGACGACGCCGTGGGCACCGATCTCGGCGATCCAGTCCAGGCCCTGCGCCTCGGCCTCGGACTTCTTCATGACGACCACGGCGCAGGCACCGTCGGAGATCTGCGAGGCCGAGCCGGCGGTGATGGTGCCGTCCTTGCGGAAGGCCGGACGCAGCCTGCCCAGGGACTCGGTGGTGGTGTCCGGGCGGATGCCCTCGTCGACGGTCACCTCGATCGGGTCGCCCTTGCGCTGCGGCACGCTCACCGGGGCGATCTCCTCGCCGAAGATCCCCTTCTCGGTGGCCTGCGCGGCGCGCTGGTGGGAGCGGGCGGCGAAGGCGTCCTGCTCCTCGCGGCTCAGCTCACCGCCGCGGTCCTCGTTGTTGGCCGACTCGGTGAGGCCGCCCATCGCCTGGTCGGTGAAGGCGTCCCACAGGCCGTCGAGGTCCATGTGGTCCTTGAGGGTCACGTCGCCGTACTTGAAGCCGCCACGGGACTTCGGCAGCAGGTGCGGGGCGTTCGTCATCGACTCCTGGCCACCGGCCACGACGCAGTCGAACTCGCCGGCACGGATGGTCTGGTCGGCCAGCGCGATGGCGTCCAGGCCGGACAGGCAGACCTTGTTGATGGTCAGCGCCGGCACGTCCATGGAGACGCCGCCCTTGACGGCCGCCTGGCGGGCCGGGATCTGACCGGCACCGGCGGTCAGGACCTGCCCCATGATCACGTAGTCGACCTTCTCAGGCGAGACCTTGCCGCGCTCCAGGGCCGCCTTGATGGCCACGCCGCCCAGCTCGGCGCCGGAGAGGCTGCCCAGGGCACCCTGCATGCGCCCCATCGGGGTGCGGGCGCCGGAGACGATGACGGTGGTGTTGTCGGACATGCTTCCTCCACGGGTTGGGCCGGGGCGCCGGTCGGTCTGCACGGCGGTCGCCGTCGTGCAGCGTAACCCGGATGTGACCGGAGACACTCCCGGTCCCCCGTCCCCGAGGCCGGCGACTACTGTGTGGCCATGCAGTCGACGCCGCAGCCCGGGACCCTGTTCACCGCCATCGACCACGTCGGTCTGGCCGTCTCCGACCTCGACGAGGCCATCGCCTTCCACCGTGACGTGCTGGGCATGGAGCTCGCCCACACCGAGGAGAACCCGGAGCAGGGTGTCCGCGAGGCGATGATGCGCATCGGCGACTCGCACATCCAGCTGCTGGCACCGCTGACGCCGGACTCGACCATCGCGAAGTTCCTGGACTCCAAGGGCCCGGGCATGCAGCAGGTGGCCTACCGCGTCGAGGACATCGAGGCCGTCTCGACCACCCTGCGCCAGCGCGGCCTGCGTCTGCTGTACGAGGCCCCCCGTCGCGGCACCAGCAACAGCCGGGTGAACTTCATCCACCCGAAGGACGCCGGCGGCGTGCTGGTCGAGCTGGTCGAGCCGGCCGCCGACTCCCACTGAGCCGGGACGCCGCCGTCCCCTCCGGCCCATGAGCACCCGCACCCCGGACGTGCCCCCGAAGCCCCGTGCCCGCCTGCTGGAGCACGGGGCCTTCGGTCTGGGCTTCGTCACGACCCTCGGGGTGCTCACGGCGCTGGGCGTGGCCGTGGCCGCCCGGCACCTGACCTTCGTCATCACGCTGGTCATCGTGCCGGTCTTCCTCGCGCTGACGCTCAACCCGGTGGTCGAGCAGCTGATGCGGCGGGGCCTGCGGCGCTCCGGCGCGGTGACCGTGGTGTTCCTCTGGCTGCTGGTGGCGTTCACCGGCATCGGGGCGCTGGTCATCCCGCCGATCGTCGACGAGTCGACCGCGCTGTTCTACGACGCGCCCACCTACACGCAGGCCTTCCTGGAGCAGGAGTGGATCCAGCAGGCCGACCAGGACTTCCAACTGACCGACCGCTTCCAGAACGAGCTCCAGAAGCGGGTGAACTCCGGTGAGCTCACCGGCCAGCTGACCGGCGGGGTCCTCGGCCTGGGACGGGTGCTGGCCACCGGTGCCTTCGGCGCGTTCACGGTGCTGGTCCTGACGCTCTACCTGCTGGCCACCCTCCCCCAGGTGAAGCGGGCGGGCTACCGGCTGGTCCCGGCCTCCCGGCGCGAGCGCTTCCAGCAGCTGGCCGAGGAGATCATGCGCCGGGTGGGCGGGTACGCCGCCGGCCAGTTCGCGGTGGCCACCATCAACGGCGTGTGCAGCTGGGTCGTGATGACCGTGCTCGGCATCCCGTACGCCGCCGTGCTGGCTGTGCTGGTCGGCTTCCTCGGGCTCATCCCGCTGGTCGGTGCCACGATCGGCGCCGTGGTGGTGGCTCTGATCGCGCTGAGCCAGTCCGTGCAGACGGCCCTGATCGTGTGCGCCTACTACCTGATCTACCAGCAGGTCGAGAACTACGTGATCGTCCCGAACATCATGAAGCGCACCGTCTCGGTACCCGGGGCCGTCACGGTGGTGGCCGCGCTGATCGGCGGCACCCTCGGCGGGATGCTGGGCGCTCTGCTGGCCATCCCGACCGCGGCCGGGCTGCTGCTCATCTACGAGGAGGTCCTGGTCCCCCGCCAGGCCAGGCGCTGAGGGGCGCTCGGGACACACGAAGGGCCCCGCCGCAGCGGGGCCCTTCGTGACGGGGATCAGGCGTTGATGACCACCGGGATGATCATCGGGCGACGCTTCAGCTTGCCGCCGATGTAGCCGCCCATCGCGCGGCGAACGACCTGCTGCAGCTGGTGCACGTCGGTGGTGCCCTTCAGGCGGGCCTCCTCCAGGGCCTGCTCCACCTTCGGCACGGCGCGCTGCAGGATCTTCTCGCCCTCGGAGACGCCGCGGGCGTGCACGTCCGGGCCGGACAGGATCTTGCCGGTCTCCGGGTCGCGCACCACGACGATGGACACGAAGCCCTCGTCGCGCAGGATGCGGCGGTCCTTGAGCAGCTCCTCGTCGGAGGTGCCGACGTTGCCGCCGTCCACGTACACGTGCGCCGCCGGGACCTGGCCGACGATCTTCGCCTGCCCGTCCACGAGGTCGACGACGACGCCGTCCTCGGCCACGACGACGTTCTCGTCCGGGATGCCGGTCTGCTTGGCAAGCTCCGCGTTGGCCAGCAGGTGGCGCCACTCGCCGTGGATCGGCATGACGTTCTTCGGCTGCACGATGTTGTAGGTGTACAGCAGCTCACCGGCACTGGCGTGGCCGGAGACGTGCACCATCGCGTTGCCCTTGTGCACCACGTTGGCACCGAGCTTCATGAGGCCGTTGATGACCTTGTAGACCGACTTCTCGTTGCCGGGGATGAGCGAGCTGGCCAGGAGGACGGTGTCGCCCTCCTCCACCTCGATCTGGTGGTCCTGGTTGGCCATGCGGCTCAGCGCGGCCATCGGCTCGCCCTGCGACCCGGTGCAGATGAGCACCACCTGGTGCGGGGGCAGCTTGGCCAGCTTCCGCACGTCCACCAGCACGTTGTCCGGCACGTCGAGGTAGCCCAGGTCCGAGGCGATGCCCATGTTGCGGATCATCGAGCGACCGACGAACGCCACCTTGCGCCCGGTCGATGCCGCGGCGTCGAGCACCTGCTGCACACGGTGCACGTGGGAGCTGAAGCAGGCGGCGATGATGCGTCGGTCGGACTTGGCGAAGACCCGCTCGATGGCCGGGGCGATGTTGCGCTCGGGGGTGGTGAAGCCGGGCACGTCCGCGTTGGTCGAGTCGGTGAGGAAGAGGTCCACGCCCTCCTCACCCAGTCGGGCGAAGGCCCGCAGGTCGGTGATGCGACCGTCCAGCGGCAGCTGGTCCATCTTGAAGTCACCGGTGAGCAGCAGCGTGCCGCCGGGGGTGTGCACGAACACCGCGAGGGCGTCCGGGATGGAGTGGTTCACCGCGACGAACTCGCACTCGAACTTGCCGAAGTTCTCGATGTCGTCCTCGCGCACGGTCAGGGTGCGCGGGGTGATCTTGTGCTCCTTGCACTTCGCCTCGATCAGCGCGAGCGTCAGCTTGGAGCCGACGACCGGGATGTCGGGCTTGTTCTTGAGCAGGTAGGGCACGGCGCCGATGTGGTCCTCGTGGCCGTGGGTGAGCACCAGGGCGACGACGTCGTCCCACCGGTCGTCCAGGTACTGGAAGTCCGGGAGGATCAGGTCGACGCCGGGCTGCTGCGCGTCGTCGGGGAAGAGCACACCGCAGTCGACGATCAGCAGCTTGCCGCCGTACTCGATCACGGTCATGTTGCGCCCGACCTCGCCCAGTCCGCCGAGGGCGACGACGCGGACGCCGTTCTTCGGCAGCTTGGGGGGCTCGGTCAGCATCGCGCGAGGTGTCATGTGGTTCCTTCGTCCGGGGTCGTGTGGTCAATCGTTCGTGGGTGCCCGCCACCGGTCATCGATGCCGTGGCTCGTGGGCAGGGAAACTCTGGGGCGCGTCGGGCCGGGACCCGGCCGGTGTCTCTGGGACCGCGCACGGCACCCACGGTACTCGGAACCGCAGGGGTCAACCGCGCCGGGGCGCGCCGACCCGGACCGCACCGGGCGCCGCGAAGGAGAAGAGGTCCACCGGTGGCGCCTCACCGCGCAGCTCGACCGCAGCGAGGACGGCACCCACGGCCGCCACGACCTCCTCGGCCTCCGCGCGGGCCAGGGGCGCGCCCAGACAGCGGTGTGCTCCGACCCCGAAGGCGAAGGCCCCCGGGCGCCCGACCCCGGTGAGCTCGACGGCCACCGTCTCCCCGGCCGCGACCTTCACCCCCTCGTCCTCCGGGCCCAGACGCGCGTCGGTGGCGGCACGACGCCTCCACCGCGGCACGGACGAGTGGTGCGCGAGCGCCTCCTCGACCACCTGCCGCGGGCTGGCCGAGAGGCGGGCCCACTCCTGCGGGTCGCCTGCGGCCCGGTGCAGGATGCCGGCGAGCAGCCAGCGGGTCGTCTCGTGCCCGGCCACGAGGGTGAAGAAGGCCGCCGAGGCGACGACCCGGTCGTCTGGAGTCGCCTCGGCCAAGCGGGGCAGGAGTCCGTCCTGCTGTGGTCTCTCCTGGTTCGCCCCACCCCGGTGCGACGCTGCCCGCACCGCCCGCAGCTCGGCGCGGATGGCCGCGTACAGCTCCGCGCAGTGCGCTGCCAGCTCGACCTGCCGCTCGTCGGTGGACGTCCCCCAGAAGAGCTCCAGGGCCGGGGCGGCGCTCGTGCGCAGCAGCTCGACCGGGATCCGCGGCCCCACCCCGAGCATCTCCACCATCACGGCCAGCGGCAGCTCCCCGGGGCCGGTGGTCGCCAGGTCCACCTCCCCGTCGCGATCCAGCAGGTCACGGGCCCGCAGCGCTCCTTGCTGGGCGAGCTCGGCGATGCGGGGCCGCCACCGTCGCACCGCCGCGGCGTCCATGAGCGGGGCCACCGCGGCCCGCAGACGCGGGTGGTCGGGCCCGTCGTTGTTGGCCAGCGCCGGCGGCAGCGCGAAGCCCACCCGGGCCAGCACCCGCAGCGCCGCGGGGCACAGGCGGCGGTGGGCCACCATCGCCCCGGCGGGGCTCCACGTGCCCGGGTCGAGCAGGACGGCGGTGCCGAGGCCCGGATCGACGGCGGTGGGCACGCCGTCGTGCAGGCGCACCGGGCACCGGCTCACGGTAGACGCACCCACTCCCGGGCTCCCTGACGGAAGGCGACCGGGTCGAGCGCACCGGCCCCTGCGGGCACCTCCCCCAGCACCGGCCGACCGGTCACCCGGGGCAGGTCCCGGCGGTTGCACCGCTCGGCCAGGTCCGGGTCGGTCGACGCGGCCCCGACGACGAGGCCGGCCACGGGCAGGTCCCCGAGCGCCTCGACGGTGAGCGCGGCGTGGTTGAGCGTGCCGAGCCCGGCCCGCGCCACGACGACGGTCTCGACCGCGACGCCACCGACGTCGGCGCCGGCCTCGACATCGGCCTCGACGAGCTGCCGCACGAGATCACGCAGGGTGCCGCCCTCCGCATCGGCCTCCACCAGCAGCCCACCGGCCCCCTCGACCACCACCAGGTCGTTCCCCGGGTCGGCTGCGAGCGCCACCACCCGGGCGACGTGCTCGGCCACGGTCGGCGCAGTCACCCCGGCCCGGCGCGCCGCGGTCGCCGGGGCCAACGGCTCGGGCAGGCGGACGCCCTCGGAGACCTCCAGCTCGGACGGGTCCCCCAGGAGGCACTGCACGGTCTGCACGTCCCCCTCCTCCCCGGGGGCGACACCGGTCTGGGTCGCCTTGTGCAGGTGCACCCGCAGGCCGGCGTCGAGGGCCCGTGAGACGAGCGCAGCGGTCACCACCGTCTTGCCGACCTCGGTGTCCGTCCCGGTCACCACCAGCACGCGCGCGCTCATGCCTCTCCTCCTGTCGATGTGCCCACGGGGTCCTGCTGCTCCACGGGCTCCCGGTGCTCCGCGGGGTCCTGCGCCGCACCCGGCAGCGAGGCGAGCACCGCCTCCGCGCGGGCGAGCGCGTCGTCGTCCAGGCCGGCCGATGCGGTGACCCGCAACCGGGAGACCCCGTCGGGCACCGACGGCGGCCGGAAGCAGCCGACCGCCACACCGTCCCGGGCGCACTGCGCCTGCCAGGCCAGGGCCGTGGCGGGGTCCGGTGCCTCGCGGGCGATGACGGCACCCGGCCGCCGGTCCGCCGCCGCACCGGGTCCGGCCACCACCCCCAGCGCCGAGGTGAGACGGGCACGGACGGTGTGCAGCCGCTCCACCCGCTCCGGCTCGGCACGCAGCACCCCCAGTGCCGCCCGGGCCGCCCCCACCGAGGCCGGCGCGAGCGCCGTGTCGTAGATGAACGGGCGGGCCGTGGCCGCCAGGTGCTCGATGACCGCCGGGGCACCGAGGACGGCCCCGCCCTGGCTACCCAGGGCCTTGGAGAGGGTCACGACCTGCACCACATCCGGGTCATCGGCCAGACCCGCCCCGGCGGTGGAGCCACGGCCGGCGCCGGTGACGCCGAGTCCGTGGGCCTCGTCCACCAGCAGCAGTGCACCGGCCCCGCGGCAGACCTCCGCGAGCCCGGCGAGGTCGGTGGTCTCCCCCGTGACCGAGTCGACGGACTCCACGGCCACCATCGCCCGCGGCTCGGTGCGCTCCGCCAGGGCCGTGCGCACGGCCTCGAGGTCGCCGTGGGGCACCATCTCCACCCGGCCACGGCACAGGCGCAGCGCGTCGTGCAGGGAGGCGTGCACCCGGGCGTCAGCCACCATCAGGGTCCCCCGGTCCGCGAGCGCGGTGACGGCGGCGAGGTTGGCGAGGTACCCACTGGAGAGCACCAGTCCCCGCTCGGTGCCGCACCAGTCGGCGAGCTCGGTCTCCAACGCCGCGTGGGCCGGGGTCGTGCCGCTCACCAGGCGGGAGGCGGTGGCACCCGCCCCGTGCTCGGCCAGCGCCTCCCGGGCACCGGCGAGGACGCGCTCGTCCCGCGCCAGCCCCAGGTAGTCGTTGCCGGCCAGGTCGATCATGCGCGGGTCGCGAACCCGTGGGCGCCTGGTCAGCCCTCGCCGCTCGCGCACCGCCGCCGCCCGCTGCAGGTGCTCCGACCAGCTCACCGGCCGACCGCCTCGGCGACGGCGGCCACCATCCCGTCGGCGATGGTGGCGACCTCCTCGGGCGTGGCGACGTACGGCGGCATCGTGTAGACGAGCGGCCCGAAGGGGCGCACCCACACGTCGTGGGCCAGCGCGGCCTCGGTGACGATCGGCAGGTCGACCGGGGCGGCCGCCTCGAGGACGCCGACCGCGCCGAGCACTCGCACGTCGCGGATTCCGGGCAGGTCCAGGGCCGGTGCGAGGTGCTCGCGCAGCGTCGCCCCGACGGCGGGCACCTGCGTCCGCCACGTGCCGCGGCCGATGATGTCGAGACTCGCGTTCGCCGCGGCGCAGGCCAGCGGGTTGCCCATGAAGGTGGGGCCGTGCATGAGCGCCCCGGTGGCGTCGACGGCCTCGGCGACCTCGTCGGTGGCCAGGACCGCCGCGAGGGTGAGGTAGCCGCCGGTGAGCGCCTTGCCGACGCAGAGCACGTCGGGCACCACCGGGCCCGCGACCGGGTCGACGGCCTCGGCGTGGTCGGCGCCGAAGAGCGTTCCGGTGCGCCCGAAGGCGGTGGCGATCTCGTCGAACACCAGCACCAGGTCGTGCTCGTCGGCGATCTGCCGGAGCACGTGGAGGGCGCGTGGGTCGTAGGCCCGCATCCCACCGGCGCCCTGCAGGACCGGCTCGACGACGATGCCGGCCAGCTCGTGCGCGTGCTCGGCAGCCAGCCGACGGGTCTCCTCGGCCCAGGCAGCGAGCTCGGCACCGGCGGCCTCGGCCGGGTCAGTGCCACTCACGGGCTCGGCGGCGTCCCGGCCCGCCGCCAGCGAGGTCTCCCGCCACAGCGGCGGGCGCGGGGCGAAGACGTGCTCGGTGAGCGTGCCGCGGAACATCCCGTGCATGCCGTTGTCGGGGTCGCACACGCCCATCGGCGCCAGGGTGTCGCCGTGGTACCCACCGGCCACGGTGAGCATCCGGTTCCGCCCGGTGCGACCCCGACCGAGCTGCACCTGGGCGCAGACCTTCAGGGCCACCTCCACCGAGACCGAGCCGGAGTCGGCCAGGAACACGTGGCGCAGAGCGTCGGGGGCCATGTCGACCAGCCGCTCGGCGAGCTCGACGGCCGGGGCGTGCGTCAGGCCGCCGAACATCACGTGGCTGAACCGGTCCACCTGGGCGTGCAGCGCGGCGTCGAGCTCCGGGTGCCGGTAGCCGTGGACCATGCACCACCAGGAGGCCATCGCATCGAGGGGCCGTGTGCCGTCGGCCAGGTGGATCCGGCAGCCCTCGGCGCCGACGACCTCGCGGGGCGGGACGGCCCCGGAACGCACGGAGTACGGGTGCCAGAGCACCCGGGTGTCACGGAGGGCGACGTCGGAGGTGGTGGGGTGAGTCACAGGCGATGACCCTAGTCCTCGCTGTGGGCGCCCTGCGGCCCGGTCACAGCCAGGGGTTCACGAGGTCGACCCCGCCCGTCACCACCCCGCCCGCGACGGGGGACAATCTGCCCCATGCGCCAGTACCTCGACCTGCTGACCGACGTCCTGGAGAACGGCACGCCCACCGACGACCGCACGGGCGTGGGCACGCTGGCCGTGTTCGGTCGGCAGACCCGGTTCGACCTGCGGGAGGGCTTCCCGCTGCTGACGACCAAGCGGGTGTACCGCAAGGGCGTGGTCGGCGAGCTGCTGTGGTTCCTGCGCGGCGACACGAACGTGCGCTGGCTGCAGGAGCGGGACATCCACATCTGGGACGAGTGGGCCGACTCCGACGGCGAGCTCGGACCGGTCTACGGGGCGCAGTGGCGCTCCTGGCCGGCACCCGACGGCGACAGCATCGACCAGATCGCGAAGGTCGTCGAGGCGATCCGAGCCAACCCCGCCTCGCGCCGCCACGTCGTGAGTGCCTGGAACCCGGCCGAGGTGGACGAGATGGCCCTGCCGCCGTGCCACACGATGTTCCAGTTCCACGTCGCGCAGGGGCGCCTGAGCTGCCAGCTGTACCAGCGCAGCGCCGACGTCTTCCTGGGCGTGCCCTTCAACATCGCGTCCTACGCGCTCCTGACCCACATGGTGGCCCACGTGACCGACCTGGAGGTCGGCGACTTCGTGCACACCTTCGGCGACCTGCACCTGTACGCCAACCACGTCGAGCAGGCCCGCGAGCAGCTCGTGCGCGAGCCGCGCCCGCTCCCCCGGCTGGAGCTCAACCCGCAGGTCCGACAGCTCGACGCCTTCGACCTGGACGACGTGACCTTCCACGGCTACGACCCGCACCCGGCCATCAAGGCCCCCATCGCGGTCTGAGCGATCACTCCTCGCCGCGCCGGCACCTGCGAGACTCATCCCATGCCCTCCCCGCGCTTCCAGGTCGTCCCGTCCTCCTACGTCGTCATGCTGCGCGACGGCGCCTCCGGACCCGAGGTGCTGCTGCAGCTGCGCCGCGGCACCGGGTACATGGACGGCTGGTGGGCGTGCGGGGCCGCCGGGCACGTGGAGGCCGGTGAGTCGATGCTGCAGACCGCCGCCCGCGAAGCCCGTGAGGAGCTCGGCATCGAGATCGCAGAGGAGGAGCTGCAGCCGCTGACCTCACTGCACCGCCACATCGCGATCTCCTCCCCGCTGGAGGAGCGCCTGGACTTCTTCGTGCTCGCACGCGACTGGTCCGGCGAGCCACGGCTGATGGAGGCCGACAAGGCCGTCGACCTGCGCTGGTGGCCGCTGGCGGACCTGCCGGAGCGCACCGTCCCCCACGAGGCACAAGCGCTGGGGCTGCTGGACGGCAGCGGCGAGGCGGCGCACTCCCCCACGAGCACCGCATCCCTGGACCTGTCGGCCGTGCCCGCGATGACCACCCGTGGCTTCGAGCAATCCCTCACCCTGGTCGTCGCCGTCGGAGAGAACCGCGCCATCGGCCGGGACGGGCAGCTGCCCTGGCACCTGCCTGGCGACCTCAAGCACTTCAAGGACACCACCCTCGGCGGCGCGATGATCATGGGCCGGCGGACCTTCGAGTCCATCGGCCGTCCGCTGCCGGGGCGCACCACCATCGTCATGACCCGCGACACCGACTGGCTGCCCGGCGGGCCGATCGACCCCTGCGAGCGCGAGGCCGGCCCCCGGTTCCCGCAGGTGCTCGTGGCCCGTTCCTGGGCCGAGGCGCTGCTCATGGCCGGTGACGGTGAGGTGTTCGTCCTCGGCGGCGAGGGCGTATTCCGTGAGGCCCTCCCCCACGCCGGCCGACTCGTCATCACGGAGGTGCGGCAGTCCCCGCAGGACGCCGACACCTTCTTCCCCGAGATCGGGCCGGAGTGGCGGGAGACCTCCCGCCGCCCGGGTGAGGGCTTCGACATCGTGGAGTACCGCCGGGGCTGAGTCGGCGCAGCCCACCCCATCAGTCCGTCCGCAGCTCCCCGGTCACCCGGGTGACGCAGCGGCCACCGATCCAGACGTCCTGACCGTCGTCGTGGACCTCGATGCGCCCTGCCCGCCCCACCCGGCTCCCCTGGGCCGCGACGTAGCGCTCGGGCACCCGCCCGCGTTCCCGCATCCACTGCGCGACCGAGGCGTTGAGGCTGCCGGTGACCGCGTCCTCGTGCACCTGCGTGAGGGCGCGCACCTCGTAGGCGACACCCGCGGCGGGGTCCTGCTCCAGACCGACGAGCCCCGCCCGCAGACCGGTACCGACGAGTGAACCTCGCACGGCGCGGACCGCGTCGGCGCCCTCGAGCTCCACCAGGGCCCACTGCGGCCCGTTGCTGCCCCGCACTCCTGCACGACCACGTGCGCATCCTGCGGCACACCCCCGGCCGCCAGCCACGCGTGCGCCGCACCCAGCGTGGGGTGCCCGGCGAAGGGGTACTCGACCTCCGGCGTGAGGATGCGGACCCGGTAGTCCGCCGCGGGATCGGTGGGATCCAACAGGAAGGCCGTCTCGGAGAACTGCGTCCACCGGGCGATGGCACGCAGCTGCTCGTCCCGCAGCCCGTCGGCGCCGTGCACCACGGCCAGTCCGTTGCCCGTCAAGGGCCCGGTGCAGAAGACGTCGACCTCGCTGAAGCGCATCCCGTCAGGCTCGCACGCCCTGGTGCCGCAGATCACAGCGGCCGGATGCCGAAGCACTCACCCCGACATGTAACACTTACTTTCCGAATCAATCATCCCTCAGCATGTTGGAGAGCGCAGTGCCCAAGACCTCGTGGAAGCCCGACGACAGCCTCTACCCCTCCCCCGCGATGGCTGCCGAGGCGCCCGCCGAGAAGCTCGCGTACGTGGCCACCTTCCAGTTCGACGGCGCCGAGCAGGCCGACGCCCTGGCGGTGGTCGACGTCGACCCCGAGAGCGCCGAGTACGGCAAGGTCGTCGGCTGGGGCGAGATGCCGCACATCGGCGACGAGCTGCACCACCACGGGTGGAACGCGTGCTCCACCGCCCTGTGCCCGGCCAACCCGCACCCCCACGTGGAGCGCCGCTACCTGATCCTCATGGGTCTGCGCTCGAACCGCATCTACTTCGTCGACGTGAAGGAGGACCCGCGCAACCCGCGGATCGCCCACACGATCGAGCCGGAGGAGTACACCGCCAAGACCGGGTACTCCCGCCCACACACCGTCCACTGCGGACCCGAGGGCCTCTACGTCACCAACCTGGGCTCGGCCGACGGCGACGAGGGCCCCGGCGGCATCGCGCTGCTGGACCACGACACCTTCGAGGTGATCGGCCCGTGGGAGAAGGACCGCGGCGAGCAGTACCTGGCCTACGACTTCTGGTGGCACATCAACCACGACGTCATGATCACCAGCGAGTGGGGCACCCCGCGCCAGGTGGAGAACGGCGTGGTGGCCGAGGACCTCGTGGGCGGCAAGTACGGCCACAAGCTGCACTTCTGGGACATGCGCAGCCGCAAGAACATCCAGACCTTCGACTTCGGCGCCGAGAACCAGATGGCCCTGGAGCTGCGCCCGGCGCACGACCCGGACCAGCAGTACGGCTTCATCGGCATCTGCATCAACAACCAGGACCTCTCGGCCTCCATCTGGGCTTGGCAGCGCGAGGGAGACCGGTTCGAGGTGACGAAGGTCTACGAGATCCCGGCCGAGCCGGTGGACGACCCGTCCGTGCTGCCCGACCTGCTCAAGCCCTTCGGCGCCGTCCCGCCGCTGGTGACCGACATCGACCTCTCGGTGGACGACCGCTTCCTCTACGTCTCGTGCATGGGCACCGGTCAGGCCATCCAGCTCGACGTCTCCGACCCGATGAACCCGGTGAAGGTCGGTGAGATCCGCCTCGGCGGCATCGCCACCCGCGCGGCCCACCCGGCGGCCCCGGACGAGCCGTTGCGCGGCGCCCCGCAGATGGTGGAGATCAGCCGCGACGGCAAGCGCGTCTACTGGACCAACAGCCTCTACGGCGCCTGGGACGACGACTTCTACCCCGAGGGCGTCGGCTCCTGGATGGCCAAGGCGGACATCGACACCGAGAACGGCGGCATGGTGCTCGACGAGCGCTTCTTCCCTCACGGTGAGGACTTCCGCGGCAACCGGGTGCACCAGACCCGTCTGCAGGGTGGGGACGCCTCCAGTGACTCCTACTGCTTCAGCTGATGACGGGCGCCTCCCCGATGCAGGGGACTCCCCTGCCCACCCACGGCGGGCACGAGCACGCGAGCGGCCAGCTCGACCTCGGCGACTGGCTGGCCAGCGCCGGGCTGGGGGCCTTCCACGGGCTCAACCCCGGCATGGGGTGGCTGTTCGCGGTCTCCTACGGCCTGCAGCAGAAGAGCCGGCGGGCGCTCCTGGGCGCCATCGTCCCGATCGCTCTGGGGCACGAGCTCTCGGTGCTGCCCACGGCCCTGGTGGTGGCGCTATTCGCCGGGGCCGTCTCCCACGCGGTGGCCCTGGCCGTGGTGGCCGTGGCCCTGCTGGTCTTCGGTGTCTACCTGCTGGGCCGGCGCCGGCACTTCCGCTGGGTGGGCATGCGCCTGTCCTTCTGGGAGCTCACCTGGTGGTCGTTCCTGATGTCCACGACCACGGGAGCCGGACTGATGCTCGCTCCCGTGGTGGTGGGGGCCAACGCGCCCGATGCCGACGGGCTGACGCTCGCCCTGGGCAGCGCGATGTGGCAGGCGGCCCTGCTGGCCCTGGTGCACGCGCTGGCGATGGCGGCGGTCTCGGCAGTCATGGCGCTGGCGGTGTACGAGGTGCTCGGGCTGAAGGTGCTGCGCAGTCACTGGGTGAACCTGGACCGGCTGTGGGCCTGGACCTTCGTCCTGGCCGGCGTGATCGTCGCGATCACCTGGGGCGTCGCACTCCTGCGCTGAGCTCCCGAACGCGCCGCTGGCGCCCGGCTCGGACGCCCGCGGATCAGACGTCGAAGTCGATCTCCACGGCGTCGGTCACCGGGTGGCTCTGGCAGGCCAGGACGAAGCCGGCCTCCACCTCGTCGGGCTCGAGGGCGTAGTTGCGGTCCATCCGCACCTCGCCCTCGAGCACCTTGGCCCGGCAGGTGCCGCAGACGCCGCCGGTGCAGGAGAAGGGCGCGTCCGGCCGCTCGCGCAGCGTGGCGTTCAGGATCGTCTCGCCGTCCTTGCTCGGCATCGGAACCTCGCCCCGACGACCGTCCAGCGAGACGGTCACCACGGCCTCCGGCGGGGCGGAGGTGTCCACCGGCTCCGGCGCGGACTGCGGCGGCGCGTCGTCGACGTGGAAGACCTCGTGGTGCACGACCTCCTCGTCGACCCCACGCTCCCCGAGCAGCTCCCGGGCGTCCTCGACCATGCCGAAGGGGCCGCACAGGTACCAATGGTCCACCGAGTCGACGCCCACGAGGGCGTCCAGGATCTGCTCCAGCCGCGCCTTGTCGAGGCGACCGTTGAACAGCTCCACCTCCTGCGGCTCGCGGGAGAGCACGTTGATCAGCTGAAACCGGCCGGGGTACAGGTTCTTGTAGTCGGCCAGCTCCTCCAGGAACATGATCGAGTCCGTGCGCCGGTTGCCGAAGAGCAGGGTGGCCCGCGAGTTCGGCTCCTCCTCCAGCAGCGTCCCCAGCAGGGACATCACCGGCGTGATGCCGGAGCCCGCCGCGACGGCCACGTGGTGGCGCACCGCCTCGGGCTGCGAGGGGTTCACGAAGGTCCCCATCGGGGTCATCACCTGCAGCTCGTCCCCCACCTGCGCGCCGTCGACCAGCCAGTTGCTCATGACGCCCCCGGGCACCCGGGAGACGGCCACGCGCACCTGCCGGTCACGCAGCGCCCGGGAGCGCGGCAGGCAGATCGAGTACGAGCGCCGCACGTCCTCCCCGTCGATCTCCGCGCGCAGGGTGAGGTGCTGCCCCGGCTCGAACACGAACTCCGAGGCGAGCTCCTCGGGCACGTCGAAGGTGATCGCGGCCGAGGAGTCCGTCAGCTGCTCCACCTGGGCCACCCGCAGCGGGTGGAAGGTCGCGCGGCGGCGGGTGGGGGCGTTCAGGGGGCTCATCTCTCTCCTGGTCTCGCGTTGTCTCGGCACCCCGGTCTCCGGGGCGGTGCGGCCGCCGGGCCGCGGTGGTGCAGGGGCGGTGCTGTCAGAGGGGCTTGAACTCGTCGAACGGCTCCCGGCAGGCGCGGCAGCGGCGCAGCGCCTTGCAGGCGGTGGAGCCGAAGCGGGCGAGCTCCTCGGTGTCTCTCGACCCGCAGGCGGGGCAGGCGACCTGCCGCACCTGCAGCCGCAGGCCGACCGGACCCACCCCGCCGTCGTCGGGTCGCTGTGCAGGCCCCGGGGGCGCGATGCCGAAGGCGCGCAACTTCTCGCGGCCCGCCTCGGTCATCCAGTCCGTGGTCCACGGCGGATCGAGCTGCCGGTGGACGACCGGCTCCCAGCCGCGCAGCGCGATCGCGCGGGCGGCCTGCCCCTCCATGACCTCCATGGCGGGGCAGCCGGAGTAGGTCGGGGTCATGGTGACCGTCACGGTCCCGGCCTCCTCGTCGGCCTCGACCGAGCGCAGCACGCCCAGGTCCGCCAGCGTGATGACGGGGATCTCCGGGTCCGGGATCGCCTCCAGCGCCGCGAGGACCTCCTCGCGCGCAGCGCGCGAGGAGCCGGGAGCGGCGCCGGAGGCAGTCACCACGACGCGCCGGGGTGGGCGCGCGCGACCGACTGCATCTCGGCCAGCAGGTAGCCCAGGTGCTCGGAGTGGATGCCGGTGCGACCACCGGCGGCGTACCACCGGCCGGCCTCGGGACGCTCCAGGGTGGCGCGGCGCAGCACACCGGTCACGAGGTCCTCGACGGCCTCGCGGACGCTGCTCGGCAGCACCCCCAGACCGCGCTCGGCCGCCGCGGTGGTGACGGGGTCGTCCTCGAACAGTTCGGCCACGTACGGCTCGACGGCCTCCAGCGCGGCCTTCGTGCGGCGGGTGGACTCCTCCGTGCCGTCGCCGAGGCGGATCACCCACTGGGCCGCGTGGTCGCGGTGGTACTCGACCTCCTTGAGCGCCTTGCGGGAGGCAGCCACCCCGGTGGCGTCCGCACCCTCCAGGCACACGAGGGCCGCGTGGGTCTCGCACTGCACCGCCGCGAACCACAGGAGCCGCACCATCTCGTGGCCGAAGTCGCCCCGGGGCTGCTCCGCCAGCCAGCGGTTGCGGAACTCGCGCTCCTCGCGGAAGTAGGCGAGGTCGTCCTCGGCCAGCTCCTGCACGCCCGGCAGCAGGGCGGGATCCAGCTCACCGACCCGGGTGTAGAGGGTGCGGGCCTGACCCACGAGGTCCAGGGCGACGTTGCCCAGGGCCATGTCCTCCTCGATCTGCGGGGCACGGCTGATCCACTCCCCCAGCCGGTGCGCGTAGACCAGGGCGTCGTCGGCCAGGCCCAGCAGGTAGCGCGCGGAGAGCTGCTCGTCGGTCATCGAGGCCGCGTCACCGGCCGCGTCCCAAGGGGCGGGCGCACGCCCGACCGTCTCCGGGGTGGTGGGCACCGGGGCGCCGGGCTCGGCCTCGAAGCGCTGCGGCTCCTTCGGGGCGGTGCCGGGAGTGGCCTCGGTCGTCGTGGTGTCCTCGCCGCTCACAGGTACTCCACGTCCTCGGGCACGTCGTAGAAGGTCGGGTGCCGGTACACCTTGTCGGCCGCCGGGTCGAAGAAACTGTCGCGCTCGTCGGGGCTGTTGGCCGTGATGTCCTCGGCCTTCACCACCCACACGGACACGCCCTCGCCCCGGCGGGTGTACACGTCCCGCCCGTTGCGCAGCGCCATCTCGGCGTCGGGCGCGTGCAGCGACCCGACGTGCGTGTGGTTGAGCCCGCGCTTGGCACGGACGAAGACCTCCCACAGGGGCCAGGCCTGCTCGCTCATGCGGCCACCTCCTCGTTGTCACGGGCCTGCTTGGCCGCGTGGGCCGTCGCGGCCTCACGCACCCAGGCGCCCTCCTCGTGCGCCCGCACCCGGTGCGCGATGCGCGGTGCGTTCATGGGCCCGTTGCCCTTGACGACCTGCCAGAACTCGTCCCAGTCGATCTCGCCGAAGTCCCAGTGACCGCGCTCGGCGTTCCAGCGCAGGTCGGCGTCGGGCAGGGTCAGCCCCAGCTTCTGCGCCTGCGGGACGGTCATGTCGATGAACTTCTGCCGCAGGTCGTCGTTGCTGAAGCGCTTGATGCCCCAGGCCATCGACTGCTCGGTGTGCCCCCCGGAGGCGGCCTCGCCGGTGTCCGGCGGGCCGAACATCATGAGCGCCGGCCACCAGGTGCGGTTCACCGCGTCCTGAGCCATCTCCTTCTGCTCTTCGGTGCCCTGCATGAGCGCCCAGAGGATCTCGAACCCCTGGCGCTGGTGAAAGGACTCCTCCTTGCACACCCGCACCATCGCGCGACCGTAGGGACCGTAGGAGCAGCGGCACAGCGGCACCTGGTTCATGATCGCGGCGCCGTCCACGAGCCAGCCGATCGCACCGGCGTCCGCCCAGGTGAGCGTCGGGTAGTTGAAGATCGAGGAGTACTTCTGCCGGCCGCTGTGCAGGCGGTCCAGCATCTCGTCGCGCCCCATGCCGAGCGTCTCGGCGGCCGAGTAGAGGTACAGGCCGTGACCGGCCTCGTCCTGCACCTTGGCCATGAGGATCGCCTTGCGGCGCAGGCTGGGCGCGCGCGTGATCCAGTTGCCCTCCGGCTGCATGCCGATGATCTCGCTGTGCGCGTGCTGGGCGATCTGCCGGATCAGGGTGTCGCGGTACTCCTGCGGCATGTCGTCGCGCGGCTCGATGCGCTTGTCCGCGGCGATGAGCTCGTCGAAGTATGCGGCGTCCCCCTCACCGCGGTCCATCTCCCCGGCGGAGTGCGCCTCCAGCGCGTCCGAGTACTCGCTGGTCTCGGCGGCGTTCAGGGGCTCGTCCGGGACGTCGAAGTCATTGCCGTACATGAACTCATTATCGAGCACCGCGTGTGACGGAGCAAACACCCACCCACCTGAGAGGATCACCGCATGTCCGCCGCCGTCCTCTCCTGCGCCGATTCCGCACCGACGCACCGAGGTCGGCGACGCCGCCCGAGACTGCGGGGCATCGACCTCGCGCGCACGGCGGCGATCGTGGGCATGGTCGGGGCCCACCTGAACGTGCGGCCCGTCGAGGACCCCTGGGGGGACCCCGGGTGGATCGTCATCGGCCGGGCCTCGGCCCTGTTCGCGGTGCTCGCGGGGCTGTCCATCGCCCTGGTCACCGGCCGGGAGACGCCGCTGCGCGGTGATTCCCTGCGGGACGCCCGCATCAGCCTCGCGGTCCGGGCCATGCTCATCTACCTCATCGGGCTGCTGCTGACCACGCTGGAGTCCGGCATCGCCGTGATCCTCCCCGCCTACGGGGCCATGTTCCTGCTCGCCGTCGGCCTGGTCCACGTCCGCGTCCGCACGCTGGCGGCGTGGGCGGTCGGCTGGGCGCTGGTCGCGCCGTGGGTCGGCTCCCCGCTGCGGGCCTGGGT
The DNA here is from genome assembly GCF_054950055.1 of Kytococcus sp. Marseille-QA3725. Taxonomy (NCBI): domain Bacteria; kingdom Bacillati; phylum Actinomycetota; class Actinomycetes; order Micrococcales; family Kytococcaceae; genus Kytococcus; species Kytococcus sp. Marseille-QA3725. The sequence goes on from NZ_JBUCLA010000001.1 coordinate 1,300,914, forward strand.
CGCCGACCCGAGCAGCAGCATCCACTCCCTGCCCGACCACGGTGGGTGGCTGGCCACGACCGAGCAGCTCCTGCTCAGCGGGTACTACCCCATCGTCTTCTGGTTCGGCTACTTCCTGGCGGGCATGACGATCGGCCGCCTGGACCTGACGCGCTTCGGCGTGCAGCGGGCGCTGACCCTGGGCGGCATCGCGCTGGCCACCGGCACCTGGCTCGTCAGCCGCGCGATCACGGCGGTGCCCGCGGTGCAGGAGCGCATGCTGGCCACCTGGCACGGCGAGCCCGTCGCGGACTTCACGACGATGGACCTGCAGGCCCGCCACGGGCTGCACGGCCAAGCACCGTCGGACTGGGTGTGGCAGTTCACCCTGTACCCGCACGGCTCCACGATGTTCGACCTGCTGCACTCGGTCGGCACCTCCGCGGCGGTCATCGGGGCCGGCCTGGCGGTCGTCTCCCTCTGGCCGCGGGTGCGGCTCCTCTGGGAGCTCGTCGGCGCGATCGGGATGATGAGCCTGACCGCGTACACGATCCACATCGTCGTGCGCACCTGGTACAACGCGTCGGGCGACTACGGCGTCGAGGTCTTCCTGATCCACCTGGCCGCCATGGTCGTGGTGGCCGTCCCCCTGTGGGCACTCGGCTGGCGGGGCCCCCTCGAGGCCTTCGTCTCACGCACCTGTCGGGGCATCACCCGGGTCGTCACCCGCCCCTGAGGCGCCTCCTCGCCCGGTGCGCTCCAAGGGCCCGCCGTGCGGTCGGGCCCCGAGGTCACGGAACAGTCACGACGGCGCGGAGGTCCCCCTGCGCCGCGTGCACCGGGCGTACTTTCGCCGGACACCCACCCGTCCGACAGGAGCACCGATGTCAGCGCCGCCGCAGGAACGCCGCATCACCACCGACCCCGCACGGCCACCGGTCGCGATCGAGGCGCCCCACACCGTCAGCACCCGCGAGAAGCTCGTCTTCGGCGTGCTCGGTCTGGCCGGCGCGGTCGCCTGGTGGATGATCGCGATCGCCCGCGGTGAGAGCGTCAATGCCGTCTGGTTCGTCATCGCCGCCGTGGCGAGCTATCTCATCGCCTACCGCTTCTACGCGCGGCTCATCGAGTACAAGGTCGTCAGGCCGCGCGACGACCTCGCGACGCCGGCCGAGCTGTACGACAACGGCCAGGACTTCATGCCCACCGACCGGCGCGTGCTGTTCGGCCACCACTTCGCCGCCATCGCCGGTGCCGGCCCGCTGGTCGGCCCCATCCTCGCGGCGCAGATGGGCTACCTGCCGGGCACCCTGTGGATCATCTTCGGCGTGGTCTTCGCCGGCGCGGTGCAGGACTACCTCGTGCTGGCCCTCTCCACCCGGCGCCGGGGGCGCTCGCTGGGGCAGATGGCCCGCGACGAGCTCGGCCCGATCGGCGGTTGGGCCGCGATCGTCGGCGTGCTGACGATCATGATCATCCTCATCGCGGTGCTCGGCATCGTGATCATCGGTGCCCTCGCCGAGAGCCCGTGGGGTGTGTTCTCACTGGCACTCACCGTGCCGATCGCCCTGTTCATGGGCATCTACCTGCGCTTCCTGCGCCCCGGCCGGGTGACCGAGGTGTCGGTCATCGGGGTCGGCCTGCTGCTGCTGGCGATCATCGCCGGCGGCATGGTCGCCGACACCAGCTGGGGTGCCGAGACCTTCACCCTGACCCCGCTGGCCCTCTCCTGGTGGCTCATCGCCTACGGCTTCGCCGCCTCGGTGCTGCCGGTGTGGCTGCTGCTCGCGCCCCGTGACTACCTGTCGACCTTCATGAAGGTCGGCACCATCGTGCTGCTGGCCATCGGCATCCTCATCGCCGCACCGGCCGTGCAGTTCCCGGCCCTGAGCGACTTCGGCCGTGACGGCACCGGTCCGGTCTTCGCCGGCAACCTGTTCCCCTTCCTGTTCATCACCATCGCCTGCGGTGCCCTGTCCGGCTTCCACGCACTGGTCTCCTCCGGCACCACCCCGAAGCTGCTGGAGAAGGAGGGGCAGGCCCGCCTGATCGGCTACGGGTCGATGCTCACCGAGTCGTTCGTCGCGATCATGGCGCTCGTGGCGGCGGTGACCCTGGACCAGCACGTCTACTTCGCCATGAACGCCCCGGCCGGTCTGACCGGTGGGGAGGCCGAGAGCGCGGCCACCTACGTCAACGGCCTCGGCCTGGGCGGTGAGCCCACGAGCGCGCAGGAGCTCACCAAGGCGGCCACGGACGTCGGCGAGGAGTCGATCGTCAGCCGCACCGGCGGCGCCCCGACGCTCGCCTTCGGCATGAGCGAGGTGCTCCACCAGCTCGGTGGTGGGGAGAGCATGAAGTCCTTCTGGTACCACTTCGCGATCATGTTCGAGGCCCTGTTCATCCTCACCACGGTGGACGCCGGCACCCGTGTCTGCCGCTTCATGGTCAGCGACACCCTCGGCAACATCCCGGGTCTGGGCCGCTTCAAGGACCCCTCCTGGCGCGTCGGCGCCTGGCTGTGCTCCGCCCTCGTGGTGGCCGGCTGGGGCTCGATCCTGGTCATGGGCGTCACCGATCCGCTGGGCGGCATCAACACGCTCTTCCCGCTGTTCGGCATCGCCAACCAGCTGCTGGCGGCCATCGCCCTGGCCGTCGTCACGACGATCGTCGTCAAGAAGGGCCTCGTGAAGTGGGCCTGGATCCCCGGCATCCCGCTGGTGTTCGACCTCGTCATCACCATGACGGCCTCCTGGCAGAAGGTCTTCCACAGCAACCCGAAGATCGGCTACTGGGCACAGCACCAGGCCTGCAAGGACTTCCGGGCCACCGGTGAGGGTGCCTGCGGCACCGCCACGACGCCCGAGGCGGTGGACGCGGTGGTCCGCAACACCTTCATCCAGGGCACGCTGTCGATCGTGTTCGCCCTGCTGGTGGCGGTGGTGGTCATCGCCTCGCTGGTGGTCTGCCTCAAGGCGGTCCGCGCCGGCAGCCTGCCGACCAGCGAGGACGAGCCGGTCCCCTCCCGCACCTTCGCCCCGCGGGGCTTCTTCGCCACCCCGGCGGAGAAGGCCGTGCTGGCCGAGTGGGAGGCCGCCGGCCTGGCACCCGGTGGCACGCCGGGACGGGGTCACTGACCGTGGCCGCGCCCGACACCGCTCCCCCTGCGCCCGCCTGGCGCAGGGGGCTGCGCTTCGCCCGCTGGTACGTCGCCTCGCTGATGGGTGACAACCACTACGAGCAGTACGTGGCGCGACTGCGGCGCGACCACCCCGGCTGCCCGGTGCCCACCGAGAAGGAGTACTGGCGTCGCCGGATGGACGCCCAGGACAGCAACCCGCAGGGTCGCTGCTGCTGAGTACCTCCCCCTCAGGAGACCACCACGAAGGCCCCCACCCGCAGTGAACTGTCCCCCTGAAGTTGGACTGGTTTGAGCGTACGGGGTCTCACGCGGCAGCGAGGGTCTGGTTCCGGTACTGCACCGGGGCCAGGCCCTCGTTGCTGCTGTGGGGGCGGTCGTGGTTGAACCAGGCCAGGTAGTCCCGCAGGGCCGTCGTGAGCTGGGTGGGTGTGGTGAAGGACGTGTCGCAGTACAACTCGTCCTTGAGGTGACCGAAGAAGCTCTCGATGACGGCGTTGTCCAGGCAGTTGCCCTTGCGGGACATCGACGCGGTCGCACCGACCCGTGCGAGTAATTCCTGCCAGGTGGCGTGCTGGTACTGGAATCCCTGGTCGGAGTGCACGATCGGGTGCTGGCCCGGTTCCAAGGTGGTCAGGGCCTGCTGCAGGGAGGAGTTCGTCAGCGTCAGGGTCGGGGAAGGGCCGATGGTGGCGCCGATGACCTGTCGGTCGAACAGGTCCATCACCGCTGAGAGGAACACCTTGTCCGGGCCGATGTGGAACTCGGTGACGTCGGTGACCCACTTCTGGTTCGGCCCGGTGACGGTGAAGTCACGGTCCAGCACGTTGGGCGCGGTGCGACTGGTGGTACCCCGGTAGGACCGGAACCGGCGCCTGCGGATCGGGCAGCGCAGATCGAGCTCGCGCATCAGCTTCCACACCGTCTTGCGGGAAACGACCCACCCGTCGGCGCGTAGTTGCGCCCAGACCCGGCGGTGCCCGAAACGCTTGCGACTGGCCGTGAACACCTCGGTGATCGCGGTCTTCAGCTCGGCCTGCGGGTCCGGCTCCAAGAGGCGTGCCTGGTGGTAGAAGAACGTCGAGCGCGCCAGACCGGCCGCGGCCAGCAGGTCACCCAGACGGTGCTGCGCCTTGAGGGAAACGACGGCCTTCACCTTGGCCGACGTTGCTGCTCCATCAAGGCCTGCAATTTTCCCAGGTAGGCGTTCTGCGCCCGCAAGCGCTGGTTCTCCCGGCGCAACGCCTCGAGCTCCGAGACCGGCTCCGAAGGCCTGGCCGGGCGGCCCCTGGGTCTGGGGCGCAGCCCGTCAGGCCCCTCGGCTTTCAGGACTCTGGCCCAGGTCGCGATCAGGGGCGGTGAGGGCACCCCGAACTCGCCGGCCAGTGCCACCTTGGATTCACCGGCCAGGTAGCGCTGGGCGGCCTCAAGCTTGACCTCGAACGGGTAGGACTTCTTCGGTGGCTCCACCAACGCTCCTCGGCCTGACAGTTTCCAGCGTCGGTAGAGACTTCGCACCGCCCAGCGGCTCTTGCCCAGCCGCGTGGCCACGGCGCGAGAGCCCCAACCAGACTCGAAGAACTCTACGGCCGTCAACCGCTCCTGCGATGACAACGAACTCTTGGCCTCCATCACGAACTCCCCGGGAGTCGGAACTGATTTCTCAGTCCAACTCCCGGGGAGCAGTTCAGAACCGGTGGGGGCCCTTCGTGCACCGTGCCGACCCCGCGGGGTCGGCACGGTGGATCAGTCCTCGGAGCCCTCGGAGGAGCCGCGCTCGCCCCGGGTGCGGCCACCACGGCCGCCACGGCGACGACGCGGGCGGCGACGCTCGCCGTCCTCGGAGTCCTCACCGGCGGACTCGACCGCCTCGGAGGCCTCCTTGCGGTCGGCGTCGGTCACCGAGCCGTCGACGTCCACCGGCTCCGGGCGCGCGGCCTCGGAGTCCACGGAGGTCGCGTCCGCGTCGCCCATGTCGGCCGAGCGACCGCCACCGATGCGACCGGACTGCGGGGCGGCCTCCTGGCCACCCTCCTCCTCGGCCACCACGGCGCCCAGCGAGAGCTTGCCGCGCTGGTCGATCTCCTTGAGCTCCACCTGCACCTTGTCGCCGACGTTCAGCACGTCCTCGACGGCGTCGATGCGCTTGCCACCGACGAGCTTGCGGATCTCGGAGATGTGCAGCAGACCGTCCTTGCCCGGCAGCAGGGAGATGAACGCACCGAAGGTGGTGGTCTTCACGACCGTGCCCAGGAAGCGCTCGCCGACCTCCGGCATCTGCGGGTTGGCGATCGCGTTGATCGCCGAGCGGGCCGCCTCGGCCGAGGGGCCGTCGGTGGCGCCGATGTAGACGGTGCCGTCGTCCTCGATGGAGATGTCGGCGCCGGTGTCCTCCTGGATCTGGTTGATCATCTTGCCCTTCGGGCCGATGACCTCACCGATCTTGTCCACCGGGACCTTCACCGCGATGACGCGCGGGGCGTTCGGGCTCATCTCGTCCGGGGCGTCGATCGCCTGCGACATGACGTCCAGGATGTGCAGCCGGGCCTCGCGGGCCTGCGTCAGCGCCTTGGCCAGCTCCTCGGCGGGAATGCCGTCGAGCTTGGTGTCCAGCTGGATCGCGGTGACGAACTCCTTGGTGCCGGCGACCTTGAAGTCCATGTCACCGAAGGCGTCCTCGGCACCGAGGATGTCGGTGAGTGCCTGGTAACGCGTGCCACCGTCGACCTCGGCCGAGACCAGACCCATCGCGATGCCGGCGACCGGGGCCTTCAGCGGCACACCGGCGTTCAGCAGCGACATCGTCGAGGCGCAGACCGAGCCCATCGAGGTGGAGCCGTTGGAGCCCAGCGCCTCGGAGACCTGGCGGATCGCGTAGGGGAACTCCTCACGGCTGGGCAGCACCGGCACGAGCGCGCGCTCAGCGAGCATGCCGTGGCCGATCTCGCGCCGCTTGGGCGAGCCCACGCGACCGGTCTCACCGGTGGAGAACGGCGGGAAGTTGTAGTGGTGCAGGTAGCGCTTGCGCGTCACCGGGCTCAGGCCGTCGAGCTGCTGCTCCATGCGGAGCATGTTCAGCGTGGTGACACCCATGATCTGGGTCTCGCCGCGCTCGAAGATCGCCGAGCCGTGCACGCGCGGCAGCGCCTGCACCTCCGCGGACAGCGCACGGATGTCCTTCGGACCACGCCCGTCGATGCGGACGCCGTCGCGCAGGATGCGCTGGCGGATGAGCTTCTTCTGCAGCGCCTTGAAGGCACCGGAGATCTCCTTGGCACGACCGGCGAAGGGCTTGCCCTCCTCCTCGTCGGCACCGGCGAGCTCGGCCTTCAAGGAGGCCTTGATCTCGTCCAGGCGCGCCTCGCGCTCCTGCTTGCCGGCGATGGTGAGGGCCTCGGCCGCGTCCTTCTCGGCGGCCTTCTCGACGGCCTCGTAGGCGTCGTCCTGGTAGTCGAGGAACAGCGGGAACTCCTGCACCTCCTTGCCGGCGGACTCGTGCAGGCGGGACTGCGCCTCGCACAGCGCGCGGATGAAGACCTTGGAAGCCTCGAGGCCCTGGGCCACGACCTCCTCGGTGGGGGCGGTGCGGCCCTCGTCGTTCACCAGGGCCCAGGTGGCCTCGGTGGACTCGGCCTCGACCATCATGATCGCGACGTCGTCGTCCTCGGTGATCCGACCGGCGACCACCATGTCGAAGGTGGAGCGCGGGATGTCCGAGAAGTTCGGGAACGCGACCCACTGGCCGTCGATGAGCGAGATGCGCACGCCACCGATGGGGCCGGAGAAGGGCAGCCCGGAGATCTGGGTGGAGGCGCTGGCCGCGTTGATCGCCAGCACGTCGTACTGGTGGTCCGGGTGGTGCGCCAGCACGGTCACGACGACCTGCACCTCGTTGCGCAGACCCTTCGTGAAGGTCGGACGCAGCGGGCGGTCGATGAGCCGGCAGGTCAGGATGGCGTCGGTGCCCGGGCGGGCCTCGCGACGGAAGAACGAGCCGGGGATGCGGCCCGCGGCGTACATGCGCTCCTCGACGTCCACCGTCAGCGGGAAGAAGTCGAAGTGGTCCTTGGGCTCGCGCCCGGCCGTGGTGGCCGACAGGACCATGGTGGCGTCGTCGATGTCGTCGTCGACGAGGTAGGCGGCCACAGAGCCTGCGGCCTGCTGCGCCAGACGTCCGGTCTCGAACCGGATGGTGCGGGTGCCGTAAGCGCCGTTGTCGATGACGGCCTCGGCGAACGTGATCTCAGGACCCTCCACGGGGCCCTCCCTTCTGTTGGGTCAGCACACGGGCATCGTCGTTGTGCCGTGTGTCTGTCGGTCCGTACTGCGATCGTGCCGGGTCGACCGGACCGTGTCGACCCCTTCTCACACCAAGAGCGGCCCCTGGTGAGGGGCCGCTCCGGGCGAAGAGCTTCTCAGCGGCGCAGGCCGAGCTTCTTGATGAGTGCTCGGTAGCGCTCGATGTCGGTGGACTCGAGGTAGCGCAGGAGGCGCTTGCGGCGACCCACCAGCAGCAGCAGGCCACGACGGGTGTGGTGGTCGTGCTTGTGCTGACGGGAGTGCTCGGTCAGGTCCTTGATGCGCTGGGTCAGCAGCGCGACCTGCACCTCGGGCGACCCGGTGTCACCCTCGGCCGTGGCGTACTCCTCGATGATGGCCTTCTTCTTGGCGGCATCCAAAGTGGTCAAGCGTGACTCCTCAAAGGTCGTTGCGCGGCGCGCCCGGGCCTGTTCTCCGGGGCATTCGGCGTCCGCGGCCGATCTAACGGCGAAGGTGCACTCTATCAGCCCCGGTCATCCCGCGGGTTGCGGCCGGCGGCGCTCTCCCCGGGGCCACCGGCTCCCGACGGGTCCGCGGCCGGCGACGGCTCGCCCGGGGGCGCACCACCCGAGCCGCCCTCGTCACCCTGCTGGAACTCGGTGTCCACCGGGCCCACCAGCGACTCCTCGGTGACGTCGTTCACCTTGATCGTCTTGGCGCCCGCCTTCTTGGCCCGCTTCGCGGCGGCCTTGATGTCGGCGTCGGCGTCCTCCGACGAGATCGGGTCATTGGCGCCCTGGGCCTCGAGCATGCCCTCGGACTCCATCTTGTCCCAGATGGAGCGGGCGACCGGCACGGCGTACTCGCTACCGGTGCCGGCGTCGCCCATGACCACGAGCACGACGTAGCGGGAGTCCTTGCCCGCGTCGTAGCTGACGAACCAGGAGGTCGGCATCTCGTTGGGCACCTCGGCCGTGCCGGTCTTGCCGGCCAGCGGGTACCGCTGGTGGTCCCAGTCCTTGAAGGCCCAGGCAGCCGTCCCGTCGGTCACCACGCCCTCGAGGCCCTCGCGCAGGATCTTCAGCGAGTCCTTCGGGAAGCCGACCCGCTGGCGGACCTTGGTCCGGTAGTCCTTCGCGGCCTTCCCGTCGACGTCCAGCGCCTTGTCGGCCACCCGCGGCTCGAGGACGTTGCCGCCGTTCGCGATCGCGGCGTAGGCCACGGCCATCTGCAGCGGCGTGGTGGAGACGTCACCCTGGCCGATCGAGAAGTTGACCGCGTCACCACCGCGGTACTGATAACCACGCAGGCAGAACTCCTGCGCGCTCTCCTTGAGCTCCTTGCGCTTCTGCTCGTCCGGCTCCTCCTTCTTGCTGTAACCGGACTCCGCACGCTCGCAGTAGCCGTCCTTGAGGGACTCCCAGTTCGCCAGCTTCCACTCCCGGTCCGGGATGCGGCCGGCCGTCTCGTGCGGCAGGTCGATGCCCGTGCGGGAGCCCAGACCGAAACCGCGCGCCAGGTCCACGTAGGGGTCCACGACGTCCTTGTCGTTCAGGCCGCCGAGGGCTCGCCAGGTGCGGAAGGACCAGCGGTAGAAGGCCGTGTCGCAGGAGACCTCGATGATCTCCTGCAGCGACAGGTCACCGTGCGCCTTGGACTCGAAGTTGCGGAAGTACCGGTCACCGACCTTCACCCGCGCCGGGCAGGAGTACTGCTCGTCCGGGTCCAGCCCCTGGCTGAAGGCGGAGGTCAGCGAGATGGCCTTGAAGGTGGAGGCCGGCGGGTAGACCGACGAGACCAGCTTGTTGGTCAGCGGCACGCCCTCGTCCTTGGAGACGAGGGTCTCCAGCTGCCGAGCGTCCACGCCGCCCTTCCAGACCTCCGGGTTGTACCCGGGCTGGCTCGCCGAGGCGACCACTCCCCCGGTCTCCGTGTCCATCACCAGGGCAGCTCCCTGCCTGGCGCTGCCCTTGTCACCGGGCTCCTTCGCCCCGTTGTCCTCGGCCGCGATGTCGCTGGCCTGCGCCAGGGCATCCTCGGCGACCTTCTGCACGGAGGGGTTCAGGTGGGTCTTGATGTCGAGCCCCGCCTTCGGCTCGGTGTGCTCGAGCTCCTTGATGAATTCACCCGACGGGGAGACCGCGACCTTGGTCGTGCCGGAGCTGCCGCGCAGCTCCTTGTCGTAGGTGGACTCCAGCCCGTCACGGCCGACCATGCCGTCGGACTGCAGGTCGTCCCGCTTCTTCATGTCCTCGGCGCTCACCCGGGTGAGGTAGCCGAGGGTCTGCGACGCCAATGCCCCCTCGGGCTTGGGCCAGCCGCGCTCACCGGTGCTGTCGACGCTGACCCCGGGGTAGTCCTCCGGGCGCTCGAGCAGCGGCAGCAGCTTGGCAGGGTCGACCCCCTCGGCCAGCACGATCGGCTGGTAGGCGCCACCGCTGTTGCAGCGCGGCGGCCGCGGCGCGCCGTCGGCACCGCAGGTCTTGGTCCGACCCCACAGGGTCTCGGGGTCCTGCCCGAGCTCCTTGGCGACGGCCTCCACGATCGAGCGGCCCTTGTCGTCCTCCTCCCGCATCACCTGCGGGTCGATGACGACGGTCGCGTGAGCGATGTTCCGCACGAAGGGCTTGCCGTCGGCCGCGAGGATCCGCCCACGCGTCGCCTGGTGGGTGATCTCCCGCGTGTTCGTGGTCTGTGAGGCGCTCGAGTAGCGGTCGTGGTCCAGCACCTGCATCTGCGCGAGGCGTCCGCCCAGCACCAGTGCGGCGACGAGGACGATCACCCCCATCAGCACGGTGCGGCGGCGTGCGGTGGCCAGGATCTGCTTCACGTGGCGTTCCTCGTCAGGGCAGCGTTCTCCAGGTGCATCAGGGTGGGCACGACCACCACGCCGAGCAGCGTGGTGAGCAGCCAGGCCCACGGGTCGACGGTGTCACCGGTCGGGTTCTGCGTGGCCAGCGCCATCACCCAGCGCACGGCCTGCACCGCGAGGGCGGCCACGGCGACGGTCAGCGAGGTCAGCAGCCAGGAGCGGCGCACGGTGGCGGCCAGCGCCCCGGCGGCCCAGGCCACCAGCCCGTAGGTCAGTGCGGTGGCACCGGCCATGCCGGCGCCGGGCGGCACCAGGTCGACCAGCCAGCCCGCGACCAGACCCCAGACCAGGCCGGAGCGGGCGCCCCGCAGCAGTGCGACCGCGAGGACGACGAGCAGCAGCAGGTCCGGCGCGGGGAAACCCGCCCGGGGCAGCAGACCGGTGGTGACCACGGCCAGCAGGACCATGGCCACCAGCCGGATGAGGCCCATCAAGAAACGCATCACTGGCCTCCCTGGTCGGTGGTGGGCTCGGGGGCCGGGGCGTCCCCGGAGCCCCCTGAGCCGCCGGAGTCGGGCTGGGCCGCGTCGGAGGGCGCGTCCGAAGCGACCGATCCGCCGTCGGAGGGCTCCACCAGCACGGACTCGTCGTCGTCGGGGTTCCCGTCCAGCGGGGCGGACTCCTCCCCCCCGGAGCCGCTCGGGCTCGAGCTCGAGTCGTCTCCGGAACCGCTGGGGCTCGGGTTGGACGAGGAGTCGCCCGAGGAGTCACCGGAGGAACCGCTCTCGGGCACCTTCGTGCTCTTGCGGGACTCGTCGCGTTCGGCGACAGTCAGCACACCCACCACCTCGAGCGTGGACACCCGCACGGCGGGCTGCACGACGGCGGTCTCCTGCAGCTGCCCCTTGTCTGGGTCGATGGAGGCGATCTTGCCCACCCGGATGCCGGACACGAACGGGCTGTTCGGCCCGCCGAGCGTGGTGAGCTGGTCGCCCTTCTTGAAGCTCCCGGCCTCGAAGGCCTGCAGCGTCAGCTCGTTGCCGTCGCGCTTCGGCGTCCCGGGCGGGGCGGAGGAGGACAGCATGCCCATCGCGCCGGAGGAGGTCCGCACCCCGGCGGACAGCTCCGGGTCGCCCAGCACGATGACCTCGCTGGTCCAGTCGGTGACGGACACGACGCGGCCGACGAGTCCCTTCTCGGACACGACGGTCAGGTCCTTCTCGATGCCGTCGCGGGAGCCCACGTCGATGGTGATGCGACGGTCCGGGGAGCTGGCGGTGGCGGCGGTGAAGCCGATCACCCGGGCGGGGGTCAGCTCGCGCCCGGCCGTCACGTCGGAGTCGAACAGGCCCGCGCCGGCGGCATCGAGCTCGTCCTGCTCCCGCTCCACGCGCAGCTCGTCGGCCAGCCGGTCGCGCTCGGCCTCGGCCTGCTGGAGCTCGTCGCTCGGCGAGACGACCATCGCGCGCTGCAGCGGGGCGAAGGCCACCTCCGCCGCGTCGCGCACGGGGTTGAGGACGGACTGGTTCACGGAGTCGACGCCGAGCGCGGCGACCGTCAGCGCGAGGGCGGCGATCGGACCCACCCAGGCGCGGCGTTCGGCCGAGCGGTCGCGCTGCTGCATGCCCAGCCGGCGGCCGGTCAGGCCCTCCCGGCGGACGACGCCGACGGGCACGCGCCGCTGCGAGTCGCCGCGACGGCGCCCCCGGACGGGACGGTCCCCTGCGTGGGATCGGATGCGGTCGGCCATCAGTACCGCTGCTCCCCGACCACGATGCGGCGCAGGCGCCGGAGGTCGTCGATGCAGCGTCCGGCACCGCGGATCACCGCGAGCTCCGGCTCCTTGGCGACGCCGACCGGCACCGACAGGTCCCGCGAGAGCCGGTGGGCGAGACCACGCAGCCGGGCCACGCCACCGGTGAGCACGACGCCGTCGGAGACGACGTCCCCGGTGAGGTCCGGCGGGCACTGGTCGATGAGGCTGCGCGCGAAGGCGGACACCGCGGCCAGCGGCTCGTCCATGGCCTCGCGCAGGGCCTGGCTGGTCACCCGGACGGTCTCGGGCAGGCCGGTGCGCAGGTTGCGTCCGTGCACCTCGGCCGCCATCTCCCGCTCCAGCGGGGCGGCCGAACCCACCTGCGCGACGAGGTCCTCGGCGGTGCGCTCGCCCAGCAGCAGGTGGTGCTCGGTGCGCAGCCAGTCGCGGACGGCCTCGGCGAGGTCGTCCCCACCGACGCGGGCCGAGCCGGAGCGGACGATGCCGCCCAGGGCGGTGATCGCACCGTCGGCGGTCCCGCCGCCGATGTCCAGCACCATCGAGGCCCGCTCGTCGTTCACCGGGAGCCCGGCCCCGATGGCCGCGACCATGGCCTCCTCGACGATGAAGACCTCGCGGGCGCCGGAGCGCAGCACGGTCTCCTCCACCGCGCGGCGCTCGACGGCCGTGATCTGGGAGGGCGTCGCGACGACCACGCGGGGGCGGTTCAACCAGCCGGAGTGCACGCGGTCCATGAAGGTGCGGACCATGGACTCGGCCACGTCGGCGTCGACGATCACGCCGTCGCGCACCGGCCGCATGATGTGCACGTGGGCCGGCGTGCGTCCGATGAGCCCACGAGCGCGCTCACCGGCGGCCAGCACCTTGCCGGTGCCACCCTCGACCGCCAGGAGCGAGGGCTCGTCCAGGGCGATCCCCTGTCCCTTGCGCCAGATCTTGGTCCGAGAGGAGCCGAGATCGATCGCCAGGTCACCGCCGCGCAGACGCTGCCACCGTGAAGTCATGAGCGGCATCGTATGTCCCCCGGCTGGACGGATGCTGGAGTCCCACGCGGATGCGGCCGGGTGCGGAGACGTGGCGTCAGGCACCCTGCGGGAACCAGATGGCGATCTCCCGCTCCGCGGACTCCGACGAGTCCGAGCCGTGGACGATGTTCTGCTGGACCTTCAGCCCCCAGTCGCGGCCGAGGTCGCCGCGGATCGAGCCGGGCGCGGCCTCGGTGGGGTTCGTCGCACCGGCGATGGTGCGGAAGCCGGTGATGCAGCCGTGGCCCTCGACGACGGCCGCCACCAGGGGGCCGGAGGACATGAACTCCAGGAGCGGCTCGTAGAAGGGCTTGCCCTCGTGCTCGGCGTAGTGGGCCGCGAGCTGCTCCCGGGTGGCCTCCGCCACGCGCAGCGCGGCCAGGCGGTAGCCCTTGGCCTCGATGCGGGCCAGCACCTGCCCGGTGAGGCCACGGCGGTAGCCGTCGGGCTTCACCAGCACCAGGGAACGTTCGATGGTCTCGGTCTCGTGCGCTGCAGTCGTGGTCACGCACCCACCCTAACCACCGCACAGCGGCCGGGCCCCGCCGACGGGGCCCGGCCGCTGTGCGGTGGTCAGGGCTCGGATCAGGCCGTGGGCGGCAGCACCCCGAAGCCGAGCAGACCGAAGATCACCAGCGCCAGCAGGATGCGGTAGACCACGAAGACCGTGAAGTCGTGGTGCGAGATGTAGCGCAGCAGCCAGGCGATGACGGCGTAGCCCACCGCGAAGCTGATGAGCGTGGCCACGACGATCGGGCCCCAGGCCGGCTCCACCGGGTCGTCGGCGATCTTCAGCACCTGCATGCCACCGGAGGCCAGCACGGCCGGGATGGCCAGCAGGAACGAGTAGCGGGCCGCGGCCACGCGCGAGTAGCCCATGAACAGACCACCGGCGATGGTGCCGCCGGAGCGCGAGACGCCGGGGATCAGGGCGAGGGACTGCCAGAGCCCGTACTTCAGGCCGTCACCCCAGGTGAGGTGCTCCAGCTCCTTGACCTCCGTCGCGGGGCGTCGGCTGGCGATGCGGTCGGCCAACCCGATCACCAGGGCGAAGAAGAGCAGCATCGAGGCGGTCAGCCACAGGTTGCGCAGCGGCCCCTCGATGAAGTCCTGGAGGAGCAGGCCGAGGACGCCGATCGGGATGGAGCCGACGATGACGAGCCAGCCCATGCGCACGTCGGGGTCGCTGTGCGGCAGCTGGCCGACCAGCGCCTTGCACCACTTGCCGATGATGGTGGCGATGTCCTTGCGGAAGTAGATGAGCACCGCGGCCTCGGTGCCGAGCTGCGTGATCGCCGTGAACGCGGCGCCCGGGTCGTCCCCTCCGAAGAGGCGGCCGACGATGGACAGGTGCGCGCTGGAGGAGATGGGCAGGAACTCCGTGAGCCCCTGCACCAGTCCCAGCACGATGGCCTCGAGCCATCCCATCAGCGATCACCTCCGTGGTCCGTGGCGACCGGGGCGTTCCCGGCCGCGTCGTCCGACTGTCCTGCGGCGAACTGACGGGTCAGCTCGTCCATCTTGTGCCCCCAGTAGAGGGCGCCCAGCCAGATGCCCAGGAAGATCGCGCCCACCACGAACATGGCCGGCAGCACGAAGCCGCTCGCGACGACGATCAGCTGGAGCAGCCACCCCAGGGTGACGCCCCAGGTGCGCTTGAGCACCACCATCGTCACCAGGCAGGCGACCGCGAGCGCGGACCCGCCCACCAGGTAGGTGGTGGCCCGGTCGTCACCGTGCGCGTGCGCCAGCCCGCGCGCCGCGAGCGCACCGAAGAAGACCGCGAACGACTCGAAGAAGAGCGTCACGCCGGCGAACCGACGGGACATCTTGCCCAGGGGGCCGACGACGGGAATGGGTGAACTCACGAGCGGCATCCTCCCACGCGGATCAGCCGACCTCGGTGGTGCCCAGCAGCATCCGCACGTCGGCGGCCGTCTGGACGGACCCGGTGGCGATGACACCGCCGCTGACCCCGCCCTCGTCGGCGAGCGACCCGGCGAGGTCGACCGCGTCGGGCAGGTCCTCGACGACGGTGACCATGTCGTCACCGAGCAGCTCGCGCGCCAGCCGCCCCAGTGCCTCCGGGGCCATGGAGCGGTGGCTGGAGTTGCGGGAGACGACCAGGTGGTCGACGGCACCGGAGAGCGCCGTCAGCATGCCCTCGGCGTCCTTCTCCTCGAAGATCGCCACCAGGCCCACCAGGCGGGCGAAGCTGAACGACTCCCCCAGCGCCCGCGCCAGCGTCTCCATGCCGTGCGGGTTGTGCGCGGAGTCGACGACGACGGTGGGCGAGCGCCGCACCACCTCGAGCCGCCCGGGGGTCGTGACGCCCGCGACGGCGGCGCGCAGCAGCTCGGCGTCGAGCGGCTGCTCGCCCCCGCCGAGGAAGGACTCCACCGCCGCGACGGCGAGTGCGAGGTTCTGTGCCTGGTGCTGTCCGAAGAGGGGCAGGAGCAGCTCGGGATACTCCGCCGCCAGGCCCTGCACGGTGACCAGCTGGCCACCGACGGCGACGTCGTGCTCGGGGACCCCGAAGTCCACGCCGGCGGTGACCGCCGTGGCACCGGCCTCGGCGACGGCGTCGGCGATGACCACGCGGGCCTCCTCCTGCTGCTCGGCCACCACGACCCGCGCACCCGGCTTGATGATGCCGGCCTTCTCGGTGGCGATCGCCTCGACGTCACTGCCCAGGAAACGCTCGTGGTCGACGCCGATCGGGGTGATCACGGCCACGTCGCCGTCGGCCACGTTCGTCGCGTCCCACCGGCCTCCCAGGCCGACCTCGACGACGGCGACGTCGACCGGCGCGTCGGCGAAGGCCGCGAACGCGAGCACCACAAGGCACTCGAAGTAGCTCAGCGGCGGACCGCCGGCGGAATCGCTCTCGGCGTCCACGATCGCCAGGAAGGGCGCGACGTCGTCCCACACCTCGAGGAAGTGGCGCGGGTCGATGCGCGCGCCGTCGATGGTGATGCGCTCCAGCGGGTCGTGCAGGTGCGGGGAGGTGAAGCGGCCGGTGCGCAGCCCGGTCTCCCGCAGGATCCGCTCGACGATGCGGGTGGTGGAGGTCTTGCCGTTGGTCCCCGTCAGGTGGATCACCGGGTAGGTGCGCTGCGGGTCACCCAGCAGCTCCATCACCCGGGCGACGCGGTCCAGGGTCGGCACGACGTGGCTCTCCGGCATGCGTGCCATGAGCGCCTCGGTGACCTCCCGGACGCGGCGCCGGACCTCCAGCTCCTCGGCGGCGTCGCGCCGCTGGTCCCCGGTCATCGGCGGGCCTCCCGGCGACGCAGCTGAACGGTCACGGTCCGCCCCTCGCCGAGGTCCACCTCGGCCCGGTGCGCCGACGGGTCGTCCGGCAGGGGCGTCTCCGGCCCCCCGGCCCCGAACTGCACGGCCAGCGTCTCGTCCATGATGAGCTGCTGGTGGGTCACCGCGGCGCCCCAGACCTCGGGGCCGCCGACCAGGGCCAGCGAGATGCGGTCGCTCACGGACAGGCCGGCGACGCGCCGCTCGCCCTGGACAGCGCGGATGACGTCGCGGGCCGTGCCCTCCGCCGCCAGCTCGTCGGTGACCGTGGTGTCCAGCACCACGAAGCCACCGCCGGGCAGGACGCCGGTCGCGGTGCCCTCATCGTCGCCGCTGGTGACGGTCTCGAGCGTGTACTCGCCCTCCACCAGCTCGATGCCGCCGGAGATGACGGTGCCCTCCGCGTCGACCGACCAGTCGCCGGACTTGGAGCCCTTGATGACGGTCTGCACGTCCTTGCCCAGGCGCGGGCCGGCCGCGCGGGCGTTGACCACCAGCCGCTGCTCGACGCCGTACTGCTGCGCCTCCTGCGAGTCCAGCGCCACCAGGCGCACCTCGCGCACGTTGAGCTCGTCGGCCAGCAGGGCGCCCTGGTCGGCCAGCGAGCGCGGGTCCTCGACCACCACGGTGAGGCTCTGCAGCGGCAGGCGGGTGCGCAGCTGGTTGGTCTTGCGCAGACCGGAACCCACCGAGGCCACGGCCCGGGCCGTCTCCATCGCGGCGGCGAGCCCGGCGTCGGTGGGGAACTCCGCCGCGTCGGGCCAGTCGGTCAGGTGCACCGACTCCCCGCCGGTCAGGCCGCGCCAGATCTCCTCGGTGGCGAAGGGCAGCAGCGGGGCGGCCACGCGGCAGACGGACTCCAGCACCGTGTACAGGGTGTCGAAGGCCGCGGTGTCCGTGCCCTCCCAGAAGCGGTCGCGGGAGCGGCGGATGTACCAGTTGGTCAGCGAGTCCAGGAAGTCGCGCACGAGCTCGCAGGCGCGGGCCACGTCGTTGGCGTCCAGGGCCTCGGTGGTCTCGCGGACCAGGGTGCCGGTGGCGTCCAGCACGTAGCGGTCCAGCGGGTGCTCCGAGGCGGTGGACCACCGGGCACGGTGGCCGCCCTCGCCGGCGGCGTTCGCGTACATGGCGAAGAACGACCAGGCGTTCCACAGCGGGATCATCACCTGGCGGACGCCGTCGCGGATGCCCTGCTCGGTGACCACCAGGTTGCCGCCGCGCAGGATCGAGCTGCTCATGAGGAACCAGCGCATCGCGTCGGCACCGTCGCGGTCGAAGACCTCGTTGACGTCCGGGTAGTTGCGCAGCGACTTGCTCATCTTCTGGCCGTCGCTGCCCAGCACGATGCCGTGGCAGATGACGTTGCCGAAGGCCGGGCGGTCGAACAGCGCGGTGGCCAGCACGTGCATCGTGTAGAACCAGCCACGCGTCTGGCCGATGTACTCCACGATGAAGTCGGCAGGGAAGTGGTGCTCGAACCAGTCCGCGTTCTCGAAGGGCACGTGGTTCTGGGCGTAGGACATCGAGCCCGAGTCGAACCAGACGTCCAGCACGTCCTCCACGCGGCGCATGGTCGAGCCCGTGTGCTCCCCGGGGGCGGCGCCGGCGTTGCGGGGGTCGTCCGGGTTGGGCCGGGTCAGGTGGTCCACCCACGGGCGGTGCAGGTCCACCTCGCCGTCGGCGTTGCGCGGCAGCTCCCCGAAGTCGGCCTCGATCTGCTCGAGCGAGCCGTAGACGTCCATCCGCGGGTGCTCGGGGTCGTCGCTGACCCACACCGGCACCGGGCTGCCCCAGTAGCGGTTGCGGGTGATCGACCAGTCGCGGGCGCCCTCGAGCCACTTGCCGAACTGCCCGTGCTTCACGTTGCCCGGCACCCAGGTGATCTGCTCGTTGTTCTCGAGCATCCGGCCCTTGAAGTCCGTGACCTTCACGAACCAGGACTCCACCCCCTTGTAGATGAGCGGGGTGCGGCAGCGCCAGCAGTGCGGGTAGGAGTGGTCGTAGGTCTCGTGGCGCAGGAGCAGCGTGCCCTCACTGACGCTCCCGGCCTCCTCGACGGCCCCGTCCACGGCACCGCCGGCCCGCCCCAGGTTGCGCGTGGCGGCCTTGAGGTGCGCCACGATCGGGGCATTGGCGTCGAACACCTGCTGACCGGCGTACTCGTTGACCGGCGCGGTGAAGGCACCGTCGGGCCCCACCGGCATCACCGGCTCGATGCCCTCCCGGTCGGTCACGACCTTGTCGTCCTCACCGAAGGCACCGGCGCTGTGCACCAGGCCCGTACCGTCGGTGGTGGTGACGAAGTCGGCCTCGACCACCCGGTGGGCGTTCTCCTGGCCGGCGAAGTAGGAGAAGGGCGGGGTGTACGAACGGCCCAGCAGGTCCGCACCCTTCAGGCGCTCGACGACGCGCGATGCCGGGTCCTCCCCCAGCTCCCGGGCGTACGCCTCGAGCCGCGCCTCGGCGACGACATAGCGCTGCGAGAGCCCGCTCGGGTCGGCGGCCGGGTCGGACTCCACCACGACGTAGTCGATGTCCGGGCCCACCATGACCGCGAGGTTGCTGGGCAGGGTCCACGGCGTGGTCGTCCAGACCAGGGCCAGCTCACCGGTCTCCAGGCGCAGGCCGACGGTGACGGCCGGGTCCTGCCGCATCTGGTAGACGTCGTCGTCCATGCGCAGCTCGTGGCTGCTCAGCGGCGTCTGGTCGCGCCAGCAGTAGGGCAGCACGCGGAAGTCCTGGTAGGCCAGGCCCTTGTCGTAGAGCTCCTTGAACGCCCAGATGACGCTCTCCATGAACTCGACGTTGAGGGTCTTGTAGTCGTTCTCGAAGTCGACCCACCGGCCCATCCGGTGCACGTACTCCTGCCACTCGTCGGTGTACTTCAGCACCGAGGCCCGGCAGGCGTCGTTGAACGCGTCGATCCCGGTCTCCAGGATCTCGTCCTTGGTGGTGATGCCGAGCTGGCGCATGGCCTCGAGCTCGGCCGGCAGTCCGTGGGTGTCCCAGCCGAAGCGGCGCTCCACGCGCCGCCCCCGCATCGTGCGGTAGCGCGGGACGAGGTCCTTGACGTACCCGGTGAGCAGGTGGCCGTAGTGCGGCAGCCCGTTGGCGAAGGGCGGGCCGTCGTAGAAGACGTACTCGTTCTCGCCGTTCTCACCGGCAGGGCGGTTCTCCACGGACTTGCGGAAGGTGTCCCCCGCCTCCCAGTGGCGCAGCACGCCCTGCTCGATCTCGGGGAAGCTCGGGGAGGAGACCCCGGTACCGGCGTCACCGGCGGTGCCGGTGCGCACGATGGGGTACACGCCCGGCGTGCCCTGGGTGGTGGGCTCGGGCTGCTGGCCGTCGGGGGTGGCGTCGGGTGCGGTGCTCATCGCGGCTCCTGGAGTCGGGCAGCGCCTGCTGCGCGGTCTGCTCGAGGACGACGCCGGACCTGACGACCCGTGCCGCGGTACCACCTCGGTTGCCCGGTCCACCGCTGCGAGGCGGCGGGTCGGACCCCTTCGTGACGGCTGTGTCGGGCCTACCCGTCCGGTTCTAGTGAGCCCTCCCCGCCTGCTCCCCCACCCGGGTGCGTTCCCGCGGGAGGGCGACGGTTCGTGCCGTTCTTCCGGAAGGCTCCCCGGTGATGGCCGGATCGCTGCCTGTGGCGGACATGCTACCGCCCGGCGCCGACGGAGGGTGCGAAGATGTCCCGCATGACTGTCTCCGCCTCCGGACACCGCCCCGCCCAGCAGCTTCCCGACAAGCCGAGCGTCGACGGACTCGAGGACCGCTGGACCGCGGTATGGCAGGACGAGGACACCTACGCCTTCGACCGTGCCCGCGCCGCGGAGCTGCCCCGCGAGCAGCTGTTCACCATCGACACCCCGCCCCCCACCGCGTCGGGCTCGCTGCACGTGGGACACGTCTTCGGGTACACGCAGGCCGACTGCATGGCCCGCTACAAGCGGATGACCGGCCACGAGGTCTTCTACCCGATCGGCTGGGACGACAACGGCCTGCCGACCGAGCGCCGGGTGCAGAACTACTACGGCGTGCGCGGCGACCTCTCGCAGCCCTACGTCGAGGCCTACGAGCCGCCGCAGCGCGGCGGGGACGGCAAGTCCGTGAAGGCCGCCGACCAGCAGCCGATCAGCCGTCCGAACTTCATCGAGCTGTGTCACGAGCTGACCGTCGAGGACGAGAAGGCCTTCGAGGAGCTCTTCCGCCGCCTCGGCCTCTCGCTGGACTGGAACTTCCAGTACCGCACGATCGACGACAACGCCCGCGCCACCAGCCAGCAGGCGTTCCTGCACAACCTGGAGCGCGGCGAGGCCTACTCCGCCGAGGCACCTGGCCTGTGGGACGTGACCTTCCAGACCGCCGTGGCCCAGGCCGAGCTCGAGGCCCGCGACTACCCGGGTGCCTTCCACCGCATCGCCTTCCACGGCGAGGCCGGCGACGTCGAGATCGAGACCACGCGCCCGGAGCTGCTGCCGGCCTGCGTCGCCCTCATCGCCCACCCCGACGACGAGCGCTACCAGGACCTGTTCGGCGCCACCGTGAAGACGCCGCTGTTCGGGGTCGAGGTGCCCGTCATCTCCCACCCGGCCGCCGAGATGGACAAGGGCGCCGGCATCGCCATGTGCTGCACCTTCGGTGACCTCACCGACGTCACCTGGTGGCGCGAGCTGCAGCTGCCGATGCGCTCGGTCATCACCCGCAACGGCCGACTGGTGGGTGAGACGCCCGAGTGGATCGCCGGCGGCCCCGGCGCGGGGCTCTACGCCGAGCAGCTGGCCACCAAGACCGTGCACACCGCCCGCGAGAACACCGTGACCGCCCTGCGCGAGTCCGGCGAGCTCATCGGCGAACCGCAGAAGACCCAGCGCAAGGCCAACTTCTTCGAGAAGGGCGACAAGCCGCTGGAGATCGTCACCTCGCGCCAGTGGTACATCCGCAACGGCGGCCGCGACGCGGACCTGAACGCCGCCCTGGTGGCGCGCGGGCAGGAGGTCGACTTCCACCCGGCCTACATGGAGCGCCGCCACGCGAACTGGATCGAGGGCCTGAACGGCGACTGGCTGGTGAGCCGCCAGCGCTTCTTCGGCGTCCCCTTCCCGATCTGGTACCCGCTGGACGCCGACGGCGAGCCGGACCACGAGCACCCGATCACCCCGGCCGAGGCCGACCTGCCGGTGGACCCGCAGACCGACACCGCGCCCGGTTTCGAGGAGTCGCAGCGCGACCAGCCGGGCGGCTTCACCGCCGACCCCGACGTGCTGGACACCTGGGCGACGAGCTCGCTGACCCCGCAGATCATCGGCGGGTGGCGCGAGGACCCGGAGCTGTTCGACATGGTCTTCCCGATGGACGTGCGCCCGCAGGGCCACGACATCATCCGCACCTGGCTGTTCTCCACGATCGTGCGCGCCCACCACGAGCACGGCACCGTGCCGTGGCGCAACGCCACCCTGAACGGCTGGATCCTGGACCCGGACCGCAAGAAGATGTCCAAGTCCAAGGGCAACGTCGTCACGCCGGTGGACCTGCTCGAGCAGCACGGGTCCGATGCCGTGCGCTACTGGGCTGCCTCGGCCCGTCAGGGCGTGGACACCGCCTTCGACACCCAGCAGATGAAGGTGGGGCGTCGCCTGGCCATCAAGCTGCTCAACGCGTCGAAGTTCGCCCTCGGATTCGGTGAGGTGTCCGGCGCGTCCTCCCGCGACGAGCTGCTGTCCCTGGTCACCGAGCCGGTGGACCGCTCGCTGCTGCTGGAGCTCGCCGAGGTCGTGGAGCAGGCCACCCAGGGCTTCGAGGCGTGGGACTACACGAAGGGCTTGGAGGTCGCCGAGACCTTCTTTTGGTCCTTCTGCGACGACTACCTGGAGCTCGTGAAGTCGCGTGCCTACGGCGGCCACGACGACACCGGCGAGGTGTCCGCGGCCACCACCTCGGCCCGCGCCGCCCTGCGCGTCGCCCTGGAGGTGCAGCTGCGCCTGCTGGCCCCGTTCATCCCGTTCGCCACCGAGGAGGTCTGGAGCTGGTGGCAGGTCGGCAGCGTGCACCGCGCCGCGTGGCCGACCCCTGCCGAACTCGCCCTCCCCGGCGGCGCCGAGGACGGCCTGGCCGCCGTGAAGCCCGCCGCGGCCGAGGTGCTCGCGGGCATCCGCAAGGCCAAGTCCGAGGCCAAGCTGGGCATGCGTGCCCAGGTGACCGCGATGACCCTGGCCGGTCCCGCCGACCAGCGTGCGGCCGCCCGCCGCGCGTGGGACGACGTGGTCGCCTCCGGCCACGTGGTCTGCGAGGTGCCCGAGGTGGACGCCGAGGCGATCGAGGTCCGCGACACCGAGCTGGTCAAGGTGGAGAAGCCCAAGGCCTGAGCGCACTCTCCCCAGAACGCCGCGGGCGGGGGGTCCGTCCGGACCCCCCCGCCCGCGGCGTTCTCTCGTCCCCGGTCAGCCGCGAGGGGCCACCACCGCCCACGGCACGGACCACCCGGCCACCCGCTGCTCCCCGGCGGCCAGTGCGTCCACGTCCGCCTCGACCACGGTCCCGCCGGCCGGGTCGTAGAGCGCCAGCCGGCCCGTGGGGTCCTCGGCCAGCAGGCACACGTGCCGCGGCAGCCAGCGCGAGCCGACGTAGAGCAGCGCCGGTTCGTGCTGCCCCACGCCCTGCAGGGCCTCCCCCAGCCCGCCTGCCCCGGCACGACGCACCAGGCCCATGCCGTAGCGCGGGTCGCCGTCCCGCTCGGCGCGCACGATGCGCCGCAGCTCAGCCAGCGCACCCCACGGCGGGGTGCCCAGCGACATGGGCCACGGCATGCGCAGCACGCCGGCCTCCCAGGGGTTGTTCGTCCGGCCGAAGCGCGCGAACTCCGCCCCCTGGAAGTCCTCGACCTCCACCGGGTCGTCGGCCGCCGGCAGCGGCATCCGCTCCAGCAGGCGCTGTGCCGCCACCAGGCTGGCGGCACCACAGGTCACCTCGCTGGCCTGCTGCGGCAGGCGCGTGCCCACCTGCAAGGTGCTCCCGGGGCGGTCGGTCATCTCGGCTCCTCGCTCGGGCAGGGGCTCGGGCCCGGTCAGGCGCTCTTGCGCTTGGGCCGCTTCGTCGGCTTCTCGTCACGCCGCACGATGGTGGGGTTCACGTTGTCCGCAACCACCTCGGCGGTCACCACGACGCGCTCGATGCCGTCGTCGCTCGGCACGTCGAACATCACCGGCTGCAGCACCTCCTCCATGATGGCGCGCAGTCCACGGGCACCGGTCTGCCGCAGCATCGCCTGGTCGGCCACCGCGCGCACCGCGTCGTCGGTGAACTCGAGCTCCACCCCGTCGAGCGAGAACAGGTGCTGGTACTGCTTCACCAGCGCGTTGCGGGGTCCGGTGAGGATGTCCACCAGTGCGTCGGCGTCCAGCGGGCTGACGGTGGTCACGACCGGGACGCGGCCGATGAACTCCGGGATCAGACCGAACTTCACGAGGTCCTCGGGACGCACCCGCTGCAGCATCTCCCCCTCGCTGCGCCGCACCGCCAGCTCCGCCCCGAAGCCCAGGCCGCCGCGGCCCTCCCGCTCCCCGACGATCGCGTCCAGACCGGCGAAGGCACCGCCGACGATGAACAGGACGTTGCGGGTGTCGATCTGCACGAACTCCTGGTGCGGGTGCTTGCGCCCGCCCTGCGGGGGCACCGACGCGACCGTGCCCTCCAGGATCTTCAGCAGCGCCTGCTGCACGCCCTCCCCCGAGACGTCCCGCGTGATGGACGGGTTCTCGCTCTTGCGGGTGATCTTGTCGATCTCGTCGATGTAGATGATGCCGGTCTCGGCCTTCGCGATGTCCCCGTCGGCCGCCTGGATGAGCTTCACGAGGATGTTCTCGACGTCCTCGCCGACGTACCCCGCCTCGGTGAGCGCCGTCGCGTCGGCGATCGCGAAGGGTACCTGCAGCATCCGCGCCAGGGTCTGGGCGAGGTAGGTCTTGCCGGTGCCCGTCGGGCCGATCATGAGGATGTTGCTCTTGGCGACCTCGGGGGTCTCCTCGTCGTCGGCGGCGGGCTGGGCGTCGATGCGCTTGTAGTGGTTGTAGACCGCCACCGCCAGCGCGCGCTTGGCCTCGTCCTGCCCCACCACGTAGGACTCGAGGAAGGCGTGGATCTCCCGCGGGGTGGGCACCTTCTCCAGCCGCTCCACGGAGGCCGCGGGGAACTCCTCGTCGATGATCTCGTTGCAGAGCTCGATGCACTCGTCGCAGATGTAGACGTTCGGACCGGCGATGAGCTTCCGCACCTGCTTCTGGCCCTTGCCGCAGAAGGAGCAGGTCAGGAAGTCGCTGCTGCCCGCCGTGCGCGCCATGTGCCTCTCCCGTTCGTGCGCCGGAACACCGCATCCGTGCGGTGACGGGTTCAACGCTACCCCTGCCCACCGACAACCCCTCCGCAGGGGCCGACCGACGCGAGAGGGGGCCGTCACCGGTGCGGTGACGGCCCCCTCGGGCGCGTGCGGCGGGGAACCTCAGCCCTCCAGCGCCGCCTTCCGGCTGGGCAGGACGGCGTCCACCAGGCCGTACTCCTTGGCCTCGTCGGCCGAGAGGATCTTGTCGCGCTCGATGTCGTTGCGGACCTTCTCCGCGGTCTGGCCGGAGTGCTTGGCCCAGGTCTCCTCGAGCCAGGTGCGCATGCGCAGCACCTCGTTGGCGGTGATCTCCAGGTCGGAGGCCATGCCGCCGGTCCCCTCCATCGCGGGCTGGTGGATGAGGATGCGCGAGTTCGGCAGGGCGAAGCGCTTGCCCTGCGCGCCGGCGGCCAGCAGCACGGCACCGGCCGAAGCGGCCTGGCCGAGCACGAAGGTCTGCACGTCCGGGCGGATGAACTGCATCGTGTCGTAGATGGCCGTCATCGCGGTGAACGAGCCGCCCGGGGAGTTGATGTACATCAGCACGTCGCGGTCCGGGTCCTGCGACTCCAGCACCAGCAGCTGCGCGATGATGTCGTCCGCCGAGGCGTCGTCGATCTGCACGCCGCAGAAGATGATGCGGTCCTCGAACAGCTTGGTGTACGGGTCCTGCCGCTTGCTGCCGTAGGCGGTGCGCTCCTCGAACTGCGGCAGCACGTAGCGGGACGAGGGACCGGGCACGTTCAGTCGGCCCTGGGCGCTGGGGTGGTTCATGTTTCCTCCGTGCATCATCGGCTGGTGGACGCGGGCGGCCTCGTCGGACCAGCTCACTGCTGCTCCCCCTCGGTCTCACCGGCGTGGGCCCGGTCCTCGTCGGCCACGTCGCCCTTCTTCACGTCCTGGGTGTCGGTGGAGGTCTGGAAGACGTGGTCCACGAACCCGTACTCCTTGGCCTCCTGCGCGGTGAACCAGCGGTCGCGGTCGGAGTCCTTGGTGATCTGCTCCGAGCTCTGGCCGGTGTGCTCGGCGATGAGCTCGGCCATCTGGCGCTTGATGTGGAGCAGCTGCTCGGCCTGGATCTTGATGTCCGAGGCCGTACCGCCGACGCCGCCGGAGGGCTGGTGCATCATGACGCGGCTGTGCGGGGTGGCGTAGCGCTTGCCCGGGGTGCCTGCCGAGAGCAGGAACTGGCCCATGGACGCGGCCAGGCCCATGGCCACGGTCGCGACGTCGTTGGGGATCCAGTTCATGGTGTCGAAGATCGCCATGCCGGCGGTCACCGAGCCACCCGGGGAGTTGATGTACAGCCAGATGTCGGCGTTCGGGTCCTCGGCGGACAGCAGCAGCAGCTGCGCGCAGATGGCGTTCGCGTTGTCGTCGCGCACGTCGGAGCCGAGGAAGACGATGCGCTCCTTCAGCAGCCTGTTGTAGATCTGGTCGTCCAGGCCCGCCAGCCGCGCGCCCTCACTGGCCACGGCGGGGGTCGATGCGGTGTGCTCGCTCACGCGGTCTCTCCTTCGTCGGACGGTTCCTTCGGTCGACGCTAACGTCGGCGGGTGCCGGTTTCGTCCCGGTGATCGGCCTGTTCGCCCTCAGCGCACCCGCGCCGGGACGACGACGGGGCCAGCACGCCGCAGCGCACCGGCCCCGTCAGGGGATCTCCCACCCGATCACTCGGACGCGGGGGTCTCCTCGGCCTTCTCCTCACCCTCGGCATCGGCCTTCTCGTCAGCCTTGGCCGTGGTGGTCTTCTTCGCCGCCGGCTTGCGCGTCGTCGTCGACTTCTTGGCCGGAGCCTTCTTCGCCGGGGCCTTCTTGGCAGCCGGCTTCTCCTCACCCTCGGCGTCAGCCTTCTCATCGGCCTTGGCCGTGGTGGTCTTCTTCGCCGCCGGCTTGCGCGTCGTCGTCGACTTCTTCGCCGGGGCCTTCTTGGCAGCCGGCTTCTCCTCGGCCTTCTCGCCAGCCTTCTCGGAGGCCTCGGTGTCACCCTCGGCGTCGTCCTCCAGAGCACCCAGGTCGACCTCGTTGCCGTCGGTGTCCACGATGCTGGCGGTCTCCAGCACGTTGGCCAGGGCCTTGCGGCGGCGGACCTCCTCGACGACCTGCCCGATCTGGCCCTGCTGGTCCAGCATGCCGATGAACTGGTTCGGGTCCATGCCGGAGGACTGGGCGGACATCATCAGGTACTCGAGCAGCTCGTTCTGCTCGATCTCGACGTCGTCACGCTGCACCAGGGCATCCATGAGGAACTGTGCGCGCATGGCATCCTCGGTGGACTTGGCGATCTCGGCACGGTGCTCGGCGTCGTCCAGCCGGCCCTCCTGCTCCAGGTGGGCGTTGACCTCGGCCTCGAGGAGGTTCTCCGGGACCGGCACCTCCACCTTCTCCAACAGGCTGTCCAGGATCTTGTCGCGGGCCTCGATGCCCTGCTGGAAGGTGGCGTTGCGCTCGGCCTGCTTGCGCAGGTCGTCCTTGAGCTCCTCGACGGTGTCGAAGGAGGAGGCCAGCTGGGCGAACTCGTCGTCGACCTCGGGCAGCTCACGCTCCTTGACCGACTGCACGGTCACGGTCACCTCGGAGTCCTCGCCCTCGCGGTCGCCACCGGCGAGCGGGGCGGTGAAGGTCTTGGACTCACCGGCGGACATGCCGACCAGGGCCTCGTCCAGCCCCTCGATCATGGTGCCCTGACCGACCTGGTAGCTGATGCCCTCGACGGAGTCGATCTCCTCGCCGTCGATCTCGGCGGTCAGGTCCATGGACACGTGGTCGTCGGTGGCCACCGCACGGTCGACGCCCTTCAGGGTGCCGAAGCGCTCGCGCAGGTCGTCCAGACGGGTCTGCACGTCCTCGTCGGACACCTCGACCTTGGCCACCTCGACCTTCATGCCCTCGGTGTCGGGCAGCTCGATGTGCGGGCGCACGTCCACCTGCACGCTGAACTTCAGCGGGTCGCCCTCCTCGGCCGGCACGCCGGTGAGCTCGAGCTCCGGCTCGCCGATCGGCTGCAGCTCGTTCTCGCTGATGGCTCGGGCGTAGAGCTCGGGCAGCTGGGCGTTGACGGCCTCCTGCACGACGGCACCGCGACCGAAGCGCTGGTCGATGATGCGCGCGGGCACCTTGCCCTTGCGGAAGCCGGGGACCTGGACCTGGCTGCCGATGGTCTTGTAGGCCTCGTCGAGGGCAGGCTTCAGCTCCTCGTGCGGAACCTCCACGTCCACCTTCACGCGCGTGGGGTTCAGGTTCTCGACAGCACTCTTCACGTCTTCGTCTCCGTCTGGATCTGGGGTGGGGGTCGGCGGACGACCCCGATTCCTGCAGCCGCGCCGCCTGGGCGCGCGCAATGGGGGTCAATGCTAACGGTCGGGGTAGCCGGATTCGAACCGACGGCCTTCCGCTCCCAAAGCGGACGCGCTACCAAGCTGCGCCATACCCCGCGGACGCTCACGTGCGCGGCGCCGACAGGTTAGGGTATCCCGGTGCCGCGAGCCGCCAGCCGGCTGCGGTGATCCATGCGGGCGTAGCTCAATGGTAGAGCCCCAGTCTTCCAAACTGGTTGTGCGGGTTCGATTCCCGTCGCCCGCTCCACGCCCTGAGGGCCCCGTGCCGCTCCCCCGGAGCAATGGCACGGGGCCCTCGGTCATCTCCGGCCGGCCAACCGCGAGCGCCCCGCCCTCGCGGTTGCGCCTCCCCGACCAGCGTGTCAGGGTGGCGGTGGAAGGAGTCCTGCGGGACTCACGCCGAGTGGATCGGAGGAATGCCATGGGCATGATGGACGGCATGAACGCGGACAAGGCCAAGGACCTGGCGGGCAAGGGCTACGACGCCCAGTCCGAGAAGGTTGACAGCGCCATCGACGCCGCCGGCAACAAGGCGGACGATGCCACCGGCAACAAGCACGGCGACAAGATCGACGCCGCCGGCGACAAGCTCGGCGAGAAGCTCGACGGCCTCAACGGGGACCAGCAGAACTGATCGTCCCCACATCGAGAGAGGGCCCCGACCACGTGGTCGGGGCCCTCTCTCGATCTCAGGTGGTCGGGGCGTCAGCCCGGCAGGGTCCCGTCCTCCTCGTAGGCCTCCACCATCGCCACCCGGCGCGCGTGGCGCTCCTCGCCGGTGAACTCGGTGGTCACGAAGGCCTCGACGATCGCCTCGGCAGTGGCCCGGTCGGTGAAGCGGGCGCCTAGGCTCACCACCTGCGCGTCGTTGTGCTCACGGGCCAGCACGGCGAGCTCCGGCGACCAGCAGAGGGCCGCCCGGATGCCGGCCACCTTGTTGGCCGCCATCTGCTCGCCGTTGCCCGAGCCGCCCAGCACGACGCCGAGGGATCCCGGGTCGGCCGCGACGCCGCGGGCGGCGGGGATGACGTGCACGGGGTAGTCGTCGACCGCGTCATACTCGACCGGGCCGTGGTCGACCACGTCGTACCCGCGCTCGGTCAGCCACTGCACCAGGTGGCGCTGCAGCTCGTGGGCGGCGTGGTCGCCACCGATGTGGATCCTCATGGGTGCTCCTGTCCTGGTGAGGTGGGGTGGGGTGCTCAGCGGCCTCAGTCGAACTGAGGACCGACGTCGCGGGAGCGTTTGATCTCGAAGAAGCCCGGGGTCGAGGCGACGAGGACCGCGCCGTCCCAGAGCCGGACCGCGTCCTCGCCCTTCGGGGCCGGCGAGACGACGGGGCCGAAGAAGGCTGTGCCCTCCACCGCGACCACGGGAGTGCCCACCTCGTCCCCGACGAGGTCGACGACGCGCTGCTGACGAGCGCGCAGGTCGGCGGTGATCTCGTCGTCGGGGTTGTTCCCGACGCCCTGCGGGAAGGCGACCTCGGCCAGCTCGGCCGGCAGCCCGACCCCCTCCAGCGCCTCGCGGATGACGGCCTCGCCCTCCTCGACGTGGCTGCGCCCACCCGGGTGGAAGCGGGTGCCCAGCGCGTCGTAGAGCGCCTTCGCGTGGTCCTGGCCATGCTGCGACAACGCGGCGGCCACGACGCGGGCCGGCCCCCAGGCGTGCTGCATGCTCGTGGCGTAGTCATCGGGCAGGTCGCGCCCCTCGTTGAGGGCGGCCAGGGACATCAGGGACCAGGTCACCTCGATGTCGCGCTGCTCCTGCACCTCCATGAGCCACCGGCTGGTCATCCACGCCCAGGGGCAGATCGGGTCGAAGAACATCTCCACCGGGGTGGCCTTGCGGGTGTTCGCGTCAGTCATGGTGACGAGTCTGCCACCGGCACCGACACGCGCCCACCGCCGGTCGAGGGCTCCCTCCGCGCCCGTGTGACGCCCGCCACCCGCGTGACACACTGCGGTCGTCCCAGCCCACGACCCATGGAGATACCCCGTGCCCGGCAAGAACCTCACCCGTGACGAGGCGATGGAGCGCTCGAGCAGGCTCACGACGCACAGCTACGAGGTGTCGACGGACGTCACGACCGGGCCGACGACCTTCACGACCAGCAGCCGGGTGCGCTTCACGGTGCTGGAGGCCGGCGACTCGTTCATCGACTTCATCGGCGAGCGGGTGACACGGGCCGAGCTCGACGGCCGGGCGCTGGACGTCACCTCGTTCGACGGGGCGCGCCTGCCGCTGCCGGGGCTCACCGAGGGCGAGCACGAGCTGTACGTCGAGGGTGTCGGCCAGTACATGAACACCGGCGAGGGCCTCCACCGCTTCGTCGACCCGGCCGACGGCGAGGTCTACCTGTACACCCAGTTCGAGGTCGCGGACTGCCGCCGGATGTTCCCGGTCTTCGAGCAGCCGGACCTCAAGGCGACCTTCCGGTTCACCATCACGGCACCGGCGCACTGGGTGGTGCTGAGCAACGAGGCCACCCCCGAGCCGGCCCCGACCGGGCAGGGGACCCTCGACGGCGAGACGACCGTGGACACCGCCACCTTCGCCTTCGAGCCGACCCCCACGATCTCCTGCTACATCACCGCCGTGGTCGCCGGCCCGTACGTCCGGTACGAGGACTCGGTGGAGACGCGGAACGGCACCGTGCCGCTGGGCGTCCTGGCGCGCCGGAGCCTGGAGCCGCACCTGGACGCGGACAACATCTTCGAGATCACCAAGGCGGGCTTCGCGTTCTTCGAGGAGTACTTCGACCAGCCGTACCCCTTCCGCACGTACGACCAAGTCTTCACGCCGGAGTACAACATGGGCGCGATGGAGAACGCGGGCTGCGTGACCTTCGCCGAGGTCTACGTGTTCCGCTCCGCGGTGCCCGAGAGCCTGGTCGAGCGCCGGGCCCTGACGATCCTCCACGAGCTGGCCCACATGTGGTTCGGCAACCTGGTGACCATGAAGTGGTGGAACGACCTGTGGCTCAACGAGTCCTTCGCCGAGTGGGCCTCCACCACCTGCCAGACCCAGGCCACGCGATGGAACACCGCCTGGACCACCTTCGCGATCAGCGAGAAGACCTGGGCCTACCACCAGGACCAGCTCTCCTCGACCCACCCGATCGTCGCCGAGATCCGCGACCTCGCGGACGTCGAGGTGAACTTCGACGGCATCACCTACGCCAAGGGCGCCAGCGTGCTCAAGCAGCTGGTGGCCTACGTCGGCGAGGAGGCCTTCCGCGACGGGCTGCGCACGTACTTCGCCGAGCACAAGTGGGGCAACACCACCCTGTCCGACCTCACCCGCCACCTGGAGAGCACGTCCGGCCGCGACCTCTCGCCGTGGGTGGCCGCGTGGCTGGAGACCGCAGGGGTCAACACCCTCTCCCCCGTCGTGGAGACCGGTGCCGACGGCACGGTCACCTCCGCCCACATCGAGCAGACCGCGGACCCCGCCTGGCCCACCCTGCGTCCCCACCGCATCGCCGTGGGCGCCTACGACCTGCAGGACGGCGCGCTGGTGCGCACCGACCGCTGGGAGCTCGACGTGACGGGCGAGCGCACGGCGCTCGACCAGCTCGTGGGACGGCCCCGCCCGGACCTGCTGCTGCTCAATGACGACGACCTGGGCTACTGCAAGGTGCGCCTGGACGAGGTGAGCCTGGCCACCGCCACCGAGCACGTCGCCGCGTTCGAGAGCTCGCTGCCGCGTGCCGTCGTGCTCGGCGCCGCGTGGGACATGACCCGGGACGCCCAGATGTCCGCCCGCGCCTTCATCGACCTCGGTCTGCGCGCCCTGCCGGGCGAGTCCGACTCGACGCTGGTGCGCATCCTGCTCTCCCAGCTGGAGGCCGCGGCGGACCGCTACGCCGCGCCGGAGCACCGTCGGGCCGTGGGTCAGCACCTGGCCGACGAGCTGGGCCGGCTGGTCACCGCGGCCCAGCCGGGCTCGGACCTGCAGCTGCAGCTGGCGACGGCGTGGGCGGCGGCTGCCCGGGGCGAGGACGGCGTCGCCCGGCTGCGTGCCCTGGTGGACGGCACCGAGCAGCTGCCCGGGCTCGCGGTGGACACCGACATGCGCTGGGCGCTGGTGACCGGACTGGCCAAGAACGGTGCGCTCAGCGAGGAGGAGCTCTCCGCGGAGGCCGCCCGTGACCGCACCGCCTCGGGCGCCGAGCGCGTGGCCCGCGCCCGGGCGGCCCGCCCCGACGCTCAGGCCAAGCAGGCGGCCTGGGACAGCGTCTGGGGCAGCACCGAGCTGCCGAACGCCGAGCTGGTCGCGACCGCCGCCGGGTGGCAGCGCGTCGCCGACCCGGAGGACCTCCGCCCCTTCGTGCAGCCCTACTTCGACCACGTGGGCTCGATGTGGGGCGAGCGCACCCACGCCATCGCCGAGGCGGTGGCCGGGGGCTTCTACCCCCACGCCCTGGTCCACCAGGACCTGGTGGACGCGGCGCAGGCGTGGCTCGACTCGCACCCGGACGCCTCGCAGGCGCTGCGTCGCGTCGTCGCGGAGAACCGTGACGGCACGATCCGAGCGCTCGCGGCCCAGACCTTCGACGCCGGGGCGTGAACCCCTCACCCCCCACCCGGGAGGAGGTCGGGCAGTCCGTCCTCGGCTGGTTGGGCGACAACGGCCTGTCGATCGTCCTGATCGTCCTGACGGCGCTGGTGCTGCGCTGGGTGGCGCGCCACCTCATCCGCCGTCTGACGACCTGGATGGAGGAGCAGGCCCGCACCGCACCCCGGGGACGCGCGTCCGACCTGCGCCGGCGCCAGCGGGCCCTCACCCTGACGAGCCTGCTGCGCAGTGCGTCCTCGGTCGTCATCTGGACGGTCGCGGCCCTGATGGTCGCCGACCAGCTCGGCCTGCCGCTGGGCCCGCTGCTGGCCAGCGCCGGCATCGGCGGGCTGGCGATCGGCTTCGGGGCGCAGTCGCTGGTGAAGGACGTCATCAGCGGCGTGATGCTGATGGTCGAGGACCAGTTCGGGGTCGGCGACTGGGTCGACCTCGGTGAGGCCAGCGGCGAGGTCGAGGAGGTCCGGCTGCGGGTCACCCGCATCCGCTCGGCCGACGGCGTCATCTGGTACATCCGCAACGGCGAGATCCTGCGCGTCGGCAACACCAGCCAGGGCAGCCCCGTGGCCACCGTCGACGTCCATGTCGGCGCCCGGGCGGACTCGCGCCGGGTGTGCGAGCTTCTCGAGGCGGCGCTGGAGGAGCTCACGGCCTCGGAGGTCGGCCAGCGGGAGCTGCTGCGCACCCCGACCGTCGCCGGGGTGCAGGAGGTCAGCAACGGCACCATGACCGTCCGGGTCTTCGCCGACTGCGTGCCCGGGCAGCAGTACGCGGCCGCCCGGGACATCCGCGCGGCCGCCAAGCAGGCGCTGGACGCCGCGGGGGTGCCCGGCCCACCGGTGCGAGACTGGAGCCATGAGCAGTCCCTCTGAGCAGACGAGCCCCGGCGCACCGGACGACGACGGCCTGCCCACGATCTACGAGCAGGTGGGCGGTCACGAGGCGTTCGTCCGCCTGACCGCTCTGTTCTACGAGGGCGTGGCCGCGGACCCGCCGCTGCGCGAGATGTACCCCGAGGAGGACCTGGGCCCCGCCGAGGAGCGGCTGCGCCTGTTCCTGGAGCAGTTCTTCGGCGGCCCCAAGACCTATTCGGAGACGCGCGGCCACCCCCGGCTGCGGATGCGCCACGCGCCGTTCGCCGTCACCCCCGCCCAGCGCGACCGGTGGCTGCGGCACATGCACCACGCGATGGACCAGATGGACTTCCCCCGCGAGGCCGACGAGATGATGCGCGCCTACTTCGACCGCGCCGCGCACTTCATGGTGAACGCGGAGGAGGAGGGGGCGGCACCGCTCAGCGAGAGCGCCCCGCCCGTGCACCCGGCCCCGCGACGGCAGCGACTGTCCGTGCGCCGTGTCGAGGAGTGAGGACCGGCTCCCGCCACCTCTCCCCCACAATGGATGTGTGACCGAGAACGTCCTGACCTCCGGCCCGACCATCCACCGGCCCGCCACCGCCAGCGAGTGGTGGCGCAGCGCGGTGATCTACCAGATCTACCCCCGTTCCTGGTCCGACGCCGACGGCGACGGACTGGGGGACCTGCCCGGCATCACCCGACGCCTGGAGCACCTGGTGGCCCTCGGCGTCGACGCGGTGTGGGTGAGCCCGTTCTACGTCTCCCCCATGAAGGACGCCGGCTACGACGTCGCCGACTACCGCGACATCGACCCGATCTTCGGCACGCTCGAGGACGCCGACGCCTTCATCGCACGGGCCCACGAGCTGGGGTTGCGCGTCATCGTGGACCTGGTGCCCAACCACTCCTCCGACCAGCACGAGTGGTTCCAGCAGGCACTGGCCGCCGGGCCCGGTTCGCCCGAGCGGGCGCGCTACCTCTTCCGCGACGGCAAGGGGCCGGACGGCAACGAGCCCCCGAACGACTGGGGCAGCGTGTTCGGCGGCCGCGCCTGGACGCAGGTGGAGGACGGGCAGTGGTACCTGCACCTGTTCGACTCCAGCCAGCCGGACTTCGACTGGCGCAACCCGGAGGTGCGCGCATACTTCGAGGACGTGCTGCGCTTCTGGCTCGACCGCGGTGTCGACGGGTTCCGGGTGGACGTCGCGCACAGCCTGGTCAAGGCCGAGGGGCTTCCGGACTTCTCCGAGGTGGCCACCATGGCCGGTGCGAGCACCGCCTCGAACCAGGGCCCGATGTGGGACCAGGACGAGGTGCACGAGGTCTACCGGCACTGGCACCGGGTGCTGGCCGAGTACGAGGGCGACCGCGTGCTGTGCGCCGAGGCCTGGGTGTCGGACACCGAGCGCCTGGCCCGCTACGTGCGCTCCGACGAGATGCACCAGGCGTTCAACTTCGACTTCCTGGAGACGCCCTGGCGGGCGGACGAGCTGCGGGCGTGCATCCAGCGCTCCTACGCGACGAACGACGCCGTGGGCGCCCCGACCACGTGGGTGCTGAGCAACCACGACGTGATCCGCCACGCCTCCCGGCTGGCGCTGCCGGTCGGCCAGAAGCGCCCCAACGGCATCGGTGCGCAGGACCCGCAGCCGGATGCGCAGCTGGGCCTGCGTCGTGCCCGCGCCGCGACCGCGCTGATGCTGGCCCTGCCCGGCTCGTCGTACCTCTACTACGGCGAGGAGCTCGGCCTTCCCGAGCACACGACGATGGACCCGGCGGCCCGCGAGGACCCGACCTGGCTGCGCACCCGGGGCACCTCCGAGGAGCAGGTCGGCCGCGACGGCTGCCGCGTGCCGATGGCCTGGGAGGGACAGGAGCCCGCCTGCGGGTTCAACCACAGCGGTGCGACCTGGCTGCCCCAGCCGGAGGTCTACCGCGAGCTGGCCGTCGACCGGCAGACCGGCGTCGAGGGCTCCACGCTGGAGCTGTACCGCACCATGTTGGCGACCCGACGCACGCTGGACCTGGGTCACGGCGGGGTGCGCCTGCTGGAGGCACCCGCCGACGACGTCCTGGCCCTGGAGGTGTCCGCGGAGCAGGGCACGATCACCGTGCTGACCAACACCGGTGACCACGCGATGCCGCTGCCGAGCGGCTGCCCGGTGCTCCTGGACAGCATCACCGGTGGGCCGTCGGGGGCCACCGAGCTGGCGGGCAACCAGACCGTCTGGATCGACGGCTCGCTGGTCTGACCCGGACGGGGGTGCCCCCGGGCCTGCCCGCGCTGACCCGGCCCGCCCCGGGCCTGGTCAGCCGAACAGGACCGCGGCCTCCTCCCAGCGTTCCCGCGGCACCAGGCGCACCGACGAGGTCGCCTCGGCCAGCGGCACCCGCACGATCTCGGTGCCGCGCAGCGCCACCATCTCGCCCCACGCGCCGTCCTGCACGGCGTCCAGCGCGGCGGTGCCGAAACGGGTGGCCAGCACCCGGTCGTAGGCGGTGGGCGATCCACCGCGCTGCATGTGCCCCAGCGCCATGGAGCGCGACTCGATGCCGGTGCGCGCCTCGATCTCGACGGCCATGTGCGCGCCCACCCCGCCGAGGATCGGCCGGCCCAGGGTGTCCACCTGTCCCCCGCTGACGACGGCGCTGCCCTCCGGGGTGAAGCCCTCGGCGACGACCACCATCGGCGCCCGTCCGCGCTCCGCCGTCCCGGTCACCCAGCGGGCCACCTCGTCGTGGTCCACCGGCACCTCCGGAACGAGGATGGCGTGCGCGCCGCCGGCAATGCCCGCGTGCAGCGCGATCCACCCGGCGTTGCGCCCCATCACCTCGAGCACCATGCAGCGGTGGTGGCTGTCACCGGTGGTGCGCAGCCGGTCGATCGCCTCGGTGGCCACGTGGACAGCCGTGTCGAAGCCGAAGGTGTAGTCCGTGGCGCCCAGGTCGTTGTCGATGGTCTTGGGGACCCCCACCACCGGGACGCCCTCGTCGTGGAGCATCCGCGCCACGGTGAGGGTGCCGTCACCGCCGACGGCGACCAGCCCGTCCATGCCGTGCCGGGCCATCACCTCGGAGACCCGCGCGGCACCGCCGGCCCCCTCGGCGAAGGGACCCACCCGGGAGGTGCCCAGGATGGTGCCGCCCTGCTTGCTGAGCCCCCGGATCTGGTGGCGGGTGAGCGGGTGGACGTCGTCCTCCACCAGTCCCCGCCACCCGTCGCGGACGCCCAGGAACTCGTGGTCGTGGAGCCGTACCCCCTTGAGGATGATCCCCCGGATGACGGCGTTGAGTCCCGGGCAGTCGCCCCCGGCGGTCAGGATGCCGATGCGCATGAGCACATCGTGCCAGCACCCCGTCAGCCGATGAGGATGCCCGCGATGGCGGCGCTCATGAGGTTGGCGAGCGTCGCCGCGAGGATGGCGCGCAGCCCCAGGCGGCCGATGTTCGACCGCTGGTTCGGGGCCAGACCACCCAGACCACCGAGCAGGATGCCCAGCGAGCTGAGGTTGGCGAAGCCGGTGAGCGCGAAGGTGGTGATGGCCTGCGTCCGCTCGCTGAGACCGTCGGCCACGGGGGTGAAGTTCGCGAAGGCCACGAACTCGTTGAGCACGATCTTCTGCCCGAGGAAGGAGCCGGAGGTGGTGGCCTCGCCCCACGGCACACCGATGAGCGTCATGAGCGGGGCGAAGACCCAGCCGAGGACCTGCTCGAAGGACAGCTCGCCGTACCCGAACCAGCCGCCGACGGTACCCAGCATCAGGTTGAGCAGCTCGATGAGCGCGATGAAGGCCAGCAGCATGGCGCCGATCGTCAGCGCCAGGCGCAGGCCGTCCTGGGCGCCCAGGGCCGCGGCCTCGATGACGTTGCCGGCCTCGTCCTCGGCGGTCTCGTCCTCCGGCAGCCGGCCCGGGTCGTCGGCGTCCACGGCGGCACCGGCTCCGCCGGCGGTGGCCGTGGAGATCTCCGGCACCATCATCTTGGCCATGAGGAGGGCACCCGGGGCGGCCATGAAGGAGGCAGCCAGCAGGTACTCCATCCGCGCGCCCATGAGCGCGTAGCCCGCGAGGACCGACCCGGCGACGGTGCTCAGGCCACCGACCATCACCGCGAAGAGGGCGGACTCGTCGAGGCGCTTCAGGTAGGGCTTGATGACCAGCGGAGCCTCGGTCTGGCCCAGGAAGATGTTGGCCGCGGTGTTGACCGACTCGTAGCGCCCGGTGCCCAGCACCTTGCCCAGGGCACGGCCCAGGACGTTGACGATGAACTGCAGGATGCCCAGGTGGAAGAGCACCGCGGTCAGCGAGGCGAAGAAGATGATGACCGGGAGGACCTGGAAGGCGAAGACCGAGCCCTCCTTGGGCAGGACCGGGCCAAAGAGGAACTCGATGCCCGCGTTGGCGGAACCGATGATCTTCGAGACCACGTCGGCCAGCGCGGAGAGCGCCTTCTGCCCCGGAGTCCAGTACAGGGTGAGGACGCCGAAGCCGACCTGGAGGGCCAGGGCGGTGAGGATCGTCCGCCAGTTGATGCGTCGCCGGTCGGTCGAGCACAGCCAGGCGATCAGCATCAGGACCAGCATGCCGCCGAGGCCCCAGAGGATGGTCATACCGCGAAGGTCCTTCCGTGAGTGATGGGGGTCAGCGTGCCACAACGTGGCCGGTCGACGTGCTCAGTCGCCACCACGCGCCGCTGCGCCGCACGACGGCCTCACCGGGCGTCCCGAGGAAGCCCAGCGCGTCGGCCCCGAGGGCCAGTCCCTGCGGCCAGCCGCTGCCCACCGGGCGCGACCAGACGCGGCGGCGCAGGTCCGCCACCGCGGCGGCTCCCGAACCCGCCGGGGCACCGGCGGCGACCTCCTCGACCCCGGCGCGGGTGATGGCCAGCAGGTCCTCGCGGTCGACGCGCGCCACCGGCTCCCAGCCCGACATGGGCGGGCTGGTGGCGGCCCAGGGGGCGGCCACCTCCGTGGGTGGCAGGGAGAGGGTGCGCGAGCTCGCCGAGCGGGCCGCGAGGCGGTCGGTCAGCGCCGCCAGGGGGACCACGCGGTCGACCTCGTCGGTGGACTCCGCCGCGACGACCCGCAGGCCCAGCACCGTCCCCTCGTGCACCAGGCCCGCGCCGGGCACGACGCACACCCAGCACGCGAGACGTCCGGCGGCGAGCTGCAGGCGCATGGCGCCGGTGGCGTCGAGGTGCTTGGCCCGGCCGGTGAACAGGGCGAGGTCCTCCAGGTCCGCAGAGCTCGCGAGGGTGATCTCAGGCTGCGGCGTGGGGGCGGTCGTCACCGGCGGAACACCACCGGGTCGTCGACGTGACGCTTCAGCACGTCCCGCTCCTCCGAGGTCAGGCGACGCGGGCGCTCGGACTCGAA
The DNA here is from genome assembly GCF_054950055.1 of Kytococcus sp. Marseille-QA3725. Taxonomy (NCBI): domain Bacteria; kingdom Bacillati; phylum Actinomycetota; class Actinomycetes; order Micrococcales; family Kytococcaceae; genus Kytococcus; species Kytococcus sp. Marseille-QA3725. The sequence continues at coordinate 1,339,739 of NZ_JBUCLA010000001.1, forward strand.
GTCGTAGGTCACGATCGCCGTGCTCGCCTGCAGGACCAGCGGGAGGTCCGCGTCCGTCGGGACGCGCTCGGCGTCGGTGCGGGACAGGTCGGCGTCGACCGCGGGATGCTCGCGCAGCTCGTACTCGATGGTGAAGCTGCCGCCGGAGAGGTGACCGACCCACATGTCGACGACCACCGGTGCGTAGCGGAAGACCAGCGGGCGCAGGTACTCCACCTTGTGCGAGGCCACCAGCAGACCGGTCGAGAGGGGGCTGCTGGTCTCGAACCACTCGTGCATACCCTGCACGCGAGCGTCCTCCAGCAGCTGCAGGAAGGTCACGTTGTTCACGTGCCCGTAGGCGTCCTGGTCCGACCAGCGCAGCGGGACGTTCATCCGGTAGGGACGAGGGCCCCGGTCCGTGGAGGCGTGCGTGAGGACGTTGCCCGGCGTCCGGCGGCCGGTGGCGGAGGTGTGCTCGGTCATGGGCGCCATGGTCTCAGGCGGGTCCGGGGTGGCGTGCCGTAGAGCCGACCGTGACTGTGTTTTGCAAGAGCTCCGGCGCCCACCGAACAAATATGTACAAGAGACAGCCCTGGGCCAGTGCACAACACGCGGCGCCGTGCTCGAGCAGAGGATGACACCGGGCCGGCACACCGAGGTGCGCCGCCTCCCGTGGTTGAGTGGCCCCGTGAGTTCGCAGACGCCGCACGACAACGACGCACACATCCCCTCGACTGGCCGGGAGTCGGCTTCAGAGAGCTCCGACCTCGCCGCCCGCGGCCGGTTCGAGCTGCCGGATGACCCCTTCGCACAGCTGATGGAGGTGCTCGACATCGAGGCCCGCGGGGAGAACACCTTCGTGGGCAAGAGCCAGCCCCAACCCCAGGGACGGGCGTTCGGTGGTCAGGTGCTGGCGCAGTGCGTGATGGCGGCCGGGCGCACCGTCGGGGCCGTCGACGAGGACGGCGAGCGGTTCATCCACTCGCTGCACGGGTATTTCCTGCGCCCGGCCGACTCCCGGCGGGAGATCCGGTTCGAGGTGGAGCGGATGCGCGACGGGCGGTCCTTCTCGGCCCGACGCGTGCACGCCTTCCAGGATGACCGGGGGCTGCTGTCGATGATCACCTCCTTCCAGGAGCCCGCCGACGGCATGGACCACCAGGAGCAGATGCCCGACGTTCCCGGACCGGAGGAGCTGCCGTCCGTCGCCGAGCTGCTGGCCGGGGAGACCGACCCGCGGGCCGCATTCCTCACTCGGGGGCGACCGGTGGACATGCGCTGGGTCGACGGGGCGCTCTACGGCAAGGACTTCGAGCGCAAGGACCGCCAGAGCGTGTGGGTGCGCTACACCGGCGAGGTGCCGGACGACCCACTGCTGGGCGCCGCCTGCTCGGCCTACCTCTCGGACTACACGCTGCTGGAGCCGGTCCTGCGCAGCCACGGCATCTCGTGGACCGACACCCGCCTTCGCCCCGCCAGCCTGGACCACGCGATGTGGTTCCACCGCCGTCCGCGCGTCGGCGACTGGATGCTCTACACGCAGTACTCCCCCTCCGCGCAATCCGGACGTGGGCTCGGCGTGGGCCGGCTGTTCCACCAGGACGGCACCCTGCTGGCTTCCGTGGCGCAGGAGGGCATGGTCCGCCTCAAGGAGGCCTGACCCCAGGCGCCCGGGCGGACCGGTACCTGTCACGAGGCCGTCCGGATCGGGCTGGCCGTCACACGCCCGGTAGGCGTGGACCGGAGCCGGGAGGGGCAACCGAGAGCCGCGGCCCCTCCCCCGTGGTGGTTCACAGGTCGCGGTAGTCGAGGGGTTCGGTGGTGTAGGTCGCCCCGAGCAGGGAGGTGAAGCGCCCTGGGTTTGGTTCCGATCCAACTGAAGGAGAATCGGAGCATGCCCAAGAAGTTCAGTCCTGAGCTGCGTGAGCGCGCGGTCCGGATGGTGCTGGAGCGTCGGGCCGCGGAGGGTGGCCCTCGGTCGCACTCGATTCGTGCCGTGGCTCCGCAGGTCGGCGTGGCCGAGGAGACGCTGCGGATGTGGTGCAGCCGGCACGGGCACAGCATCGCCGCTGCGCCGGCCGGGGAGACGCCTGAGCAGGAGATCAAACGCCTCAGGCGCGAGCTTGCCGAGGCCCGCCGGGCGAACGAGATCCTCAAGGCTGCCTCGGCTTTTTTCGCCGCGGAGCCAGGCCGGCCCACGACGAGATGATCCGTTTCGTCGACGAGCACCGCGACCAGTACGGGGTCGAGGCGATCTGCCGCACCCTGCGCGCCACGGAGTGCGGCTTCATCACCTCCCGTGGCCATCGGGCGGCGAAGACCCGACCGCCCTCGGCGCGGGCGGTGCGCGAGGAGTTCCTGATCGAGGAACTCCGACGGGTCCACGCGCAGAATTACAACGTCTACGGGGTGCGCAAGATGCACCAGGCGATGCGGCGTGCCGGGTGGGAGGTCGGACGCGACCAGGTCGCCCGACTCATGAGAGCCGCTGGCCTGCAGGGGGTGCGGCGGGGCCGCAAGCCCCTGACCACACGCCCGACCGGTCAGCCGGATCACCGTCCGGACCTGGTGGAACGCCGCTTCACCGCCGACCGGCCGCACCAGCTGTGGGTCGCGGACATCACCTACGTGCGGACCCTGACCGGGTTCTGCTACGTCGCGTTCATCACCGACGTCTACACCCGCAAGATCGTCGGGTGGGCAGTGTCCTCGACCCTGCACACCACCGGGTTGCCGCTGCTGGCCCTGGAGCATGCGCTGTTGGTCACCGGAGCCAGCCGCAGCACCCAGGGCCTGGTCCACCACTCCGACCGGGGCTCGCAGTACGTGTCGCTGGCCTACAGCGACGCCCTGATCGCTGCTGGAGTGACCGCATCGGTCGACACCGTCGGGGACTCTTACGACAACGCTCTGGCCGAGACGGTCAACGGTCTCTACAAGGCCGAACTCATCCACACCAAGCGACTCTGGGAGACCACCGAAGCCGTCGAGCTGGCCACCATGGACTGGGTCACCTTGTGGAACACCACCCGCCTGCACGAAGCCCTGGACTACGCCACCCCCACCGAGATCGAAGCGACCTACACTCACCACCAGAACGCAGCACCTGTTGCGCCCTCACCCCGGAACGAAACCCAGGGCGCTTCAGTGGTGAGGGCATCAATGACTGACCTGGCCTCGGCGCGGCCGGCGGTGCGGTCGGGGTGGCGGTAGGCGGCGATGAGCCGTTGGTAGATGCCCCAGGTGCACTCGACCTGGACGTGGTCATCACCGGTGAAGAGCCGCGTCAGTCGGTCCTGCTGGCGTTCGGTGAGCAGGTCGGCGCCGGTGTGCAGGGTCCGCCGTGCGGTGTAGAGGGGGTCCCCTCTGCGCCCGCGGTGGCCGTGCAGCTGCTGCTGGACGCGGCGCCGGCACTCGTTCAGCGCCTCCCCGGCGAGGCGGACGACGTGGAAGGGGTCCATGACGGTGACCGCGTCGGGCAGTTCTTCTGTGGTGGCGGTCTTGAACCCGGAGAATCCGTCCATGGCCACAACCTCGATGCCGTCCCGCCAGGTCTGGTCCTGGTCGGCGAGCCAGTCCTTGAACGCTTTCTTGGACCGGCCCTGGACCATCGCGATCAGCCGGGAGGGTCCGGTGCCGTCGCGGACACCGGTGAGGTCGATGATCACGGTGACGTACTTGTCGCCCTTGCGGGTGTGGCGCCACACGTGCTCGTCGACCCCGACCACGGCCACGCCGTCCAGTCGGGTCGGGTCGTCGATGAGCAGCCGTTGTCCTTCGGCCAGGACGGCGTCGTTAGCGGTGTTCCACGACACCCCGAGTCCTTCGGCGATACGGGCCATGGACAGGTGGCCGATCACGATGCCGACCAGGCCCCACCGCAGCCCGGCGCGGGAGATCTTGGCGCGGGGCTGCGCCGCGGCGGTGGTGTCCTGACGCCACACGTGACCGCAGTCGTCGCACCGGTACCGGCGCACAGTGACCAGCAGCGTGGTGGGGCGCCACCCGAACGGTTCGTGCGCCAGCTCCCTGGTGACGGTGTCGCGAGGGGTGCCCTGGCAGCCGCACCGCCGGCACCAGTCATCCGGCTCGATCACCCGGCACGCGAGCACGGCACGATCAGGTTCCAGGCGCTGGCCCGTGGCTTCCAGGCCAAGGGCGTCCAGGCCCGTGAAAGTGGTCAGGTCAGGGCGCGTGAAGGTAGCGTCAGACAACGTCGAGGTCTTTCGGATGGCTGCGTGTAGGAACCTCCATCTTCGGAAGACCTCGACGCCCACCCCCGCACCGACGCGCCAGCCCGCACTACACCCTCAACTGTGAAGAGCCAGTAGAGCCGTCCCCAGTGGCCCCGCGTTGGTGTAGGCCGTAGGCCTTGCGCCGATGGCATGCCCCAGCACCAGGTCGACGCCGATCAGAGGACGGCCTCGCCACGAAGGACCTCTGATGGCTTCGTCACTTGCATATCAAGGTCATCGCCTACGTGAAGCACTGAAGTCCTGCGCGAGACACCCCATCTCTTCGTGATGGGGCTCAATCCAGCCGCCGAGGGTCTTGGACTTCATCACCCAGATGCAGTCAGACGGTGACGCGGCCGATGTTGGCTTGCCGAGTCCCCAACCGCTGGAGGTAGCTGATGAGCGCGAACAGGCCGGGCTTGGGCGGCAGTGCGGGACATCGCGCATGAGAGACGCCTGTGACTCTCTCCGAGGGGAATGCCCTGTATTGACTCACGGAGCCCCCTGCGAGCCCCTGAGCTCTGTCGAACACTCGCCTGCGTCCACGTCCATAGACCTGATCAACGACTTGCCCCCGTTACGTCCTAACCCCGGAACGAAACCCAGAGCGCTTCACCACGCTCGAACTGATGTACCCACCCTAACCACCCCACCGACAACCACCACCCCCAACAACCCACCTGGGGAACAACACCCGGCCGGCACACCTGATTCACAGCCCGGTGCCGCTCAGCCCTCCCCACCGGGGCGTCAACCGGGCGATTCCCGGGCAGCAGCAAGACGCCCCACACGCCGAGCCCCGTTCAGCCTCCGGCCGATTCACCCGGACCGATCGGCAGCACCCGCCGCGACGCGACCCTTCGCGACTCCCCCGAGAACGGATCCACCCACTCCAACGACCTGGCCAGCAGCTGCAGAGGCGTGGAGAAGTCCCCGGTCACCTGCTCGGTCTCCACCGGGTAGAGCGGATCACCGACGATCGGCAGCCCCATGTGCGCCAGCTGCACCCTCAGCTGGTGCGTGCGACCGGTGGCGGGGTGCAGCCGGAGCACAGCACGACCGGCCGTCTCGTCCACCGTCAGCACCTCGACGCGGGTCTCGGCGTTCGGCGGACCGGGTACCACGACCACCTGGTGGGTACCTCGCCGCTTCAAGAGGTGGTGACGCTGCGCCCCGGCAGCCCGCTCGACCCGTTCGGGCAGCCCCAGGCCCTCCAGCCCGGGAGCAGTGGGCCACGACCGCCCCTCCCCCGCACCGGCGGCCTCCCCCGCACCGGCGACGCCACCCGTCCCAGCCCCGGGCAACTGCACCACGGCCTCGTAGACCTTGGTCACCTCCCGCTGCTCGAAGAGCTGTTGCAGCGGGCGCCGGGCCGCAGGGACCACGGCGCACAGGAGCACCCCGCTGGTGAGACGATCGAGGCGATGGACGGGCACCGCCTCGGGGAACCGCTCCCGCAGTCGTGCCACGGCGGTCTGCTGCACGTGCACCCCGCGCGGCGTTGTGGCCAGGAAGGGCGGCTTGTCCACCACCGCGGTGCGCTCGTCCCTCCACAGCACCGGCAGCCCGCCGGGCACCTCGGGCTCGACCGGGTAGGGCCGGTACAGCCACGCCACCCGGCGCCGGGGCCCGGTCGGCAGGTACTCCGTCCCCCGGTCCACGACCAGCCCCCGGGAGCCCGGCTGCCCGTCGTCGACGACCACCTCGCCGGCCTCGACCCCCTGCTCCACCAGCTCCGGCTGCCCGGTCACCTCCGCGAGCGCCTCGGCCACCGTTGCCCACGCCCCACCGGGCGGGATGCGGACGCGCGCCACCCCCATTCCCTCGCGCGGGGGCAGCGGGGCGGGGCGACGACGGCGACGGGACCTGCTCACGGGGACCTCCAGGACGACGACGGCGCCCCACCGACCGGTCGGTGGGGCGCCGTGGGGCGTGGCTCAGTCGCGGGTCAGGCGACGGTGCGTCACGCGGTGCGGACGGGCGGCCTCCTCGCCGAGGCGCTCGACCTTGTTCTTCTCGTAGGACTCGAAGTTGCCCTCGAACCAGTACCAGTTGGCCGGCTCCTCCTCGGTACCCTCGTAGGCGAGGATGTGGGTGGCCACGCGGTCCAGGAACCAGCGGTCGTGGCTGATGACCACGGCGCAGCCCGGGAAGTCCAGCAGCGCGTTCTCCAGCGAACCGAGGGTCTCGACGTCGAGGTCGTTGGTGGGCTCGTCGAGCAGCAGCAGGTTGCCGCCGGCCTTGAGCGTCAGCGCCAGGTTGAGGCGGTTGCGCTCACCACCGGAGAGCACCCCGGCCTTCTTCTGCTGGTCCGGCCCCTTGAAGCCGAACTGCGAGACGTACGCGCGGCTGGGGATCTCGACCTGGCCGACCTTGATGAAGTCCAGCCCGTCGGAGACGACCTCCCACAGCGACTTCTCCGGGTCGATGTTCTCGCGACCCTGGTCGACGTAGCTGATCTTGACCGTGTCGCCGACCTTCACGGTGCCGGAGTCCGGCTCCTCGTACCCGACGATGGTCTTGAACAGGGTCGTCTTGCCGACGCCGTTCGGGCCGATGATGCCGACGATGCCGTTGCGCGGCAGGTCGAAGGTGAGGTCCTTGATGAGGGTCCGGTCGCCGAAGCCCTTGGTGAGGTCCTTGACCTCGATGACCTGCGCACCCAGGCGCGGGCCCGGCGGGATCTGGATCTCCTCGAAGTCGAGGGTCCGCATCTTCTCGGCCTCGGCCGCCATCTCCTCGTAGCGGGCCAGACGCGACTTGGACTTGCTCTGGCGGCCCTTGGCGTTGGAGCGCACCCACTCGAGCTCGTCGGCGAGGCGCTTCTTGAGCTTGGCGTCCTTCTTGCCCTGGACGGCCAGGCGCTCCTGCTTCTTCTCCAGGTAGGTGGAGTAGTTGCCCTCGTAGGGGTACAGGCGGCCGCGGTCGACCTCGCAGATCCACTGGGCGACGTTGTCGAGGAAGTAGCGGTCGTGGGTGACGGCCAGGACGGCGCCCTCGTACTCGGCCAGGTGCTGCTCGAGCCAGTTCACGCTCTCGGCGTCGAGGTGGTTGGTGGGCTCGTCGAGGAGCAGCAGGTCGGGCTTGCTGAGCAGCAGCTTGCACAGCGCGACACGGCGACGCTCACCACCGGAGAGGTGGGTCACGGGCTCGTCCGCCGGCGGGCAGCGCAGGGCGTCCATCGCCTGCTCGAGCTGCGAGTCGAGGTCCCAGGCGTCCGCGGAGTCGATCTTCTCCTGGAGCTTGCCCATCTCCTCCATGAGCGCGTCGAAGTCCGCGTCCGGGTCGGCCATCTCCGCGGAGATCTCGTTGTACCGGTCGAGGTCGGCCTTGACCTGGCCCATCCCCTCCTCGACGTTCTGCCGCACCGTCTTGGACTCGTCCAGCGGCGGCTCCTGCAGCAGGATGCCGACGCTGTACCCCGGCGACAGGCGCGCCTCGCCGTTGCTGGGCTGGTCCAGCCCGGCCATGATCTTGAGGATGGTCGACTTCCCGGCGCCGTTCGGGCCGACGACGCCGATCTTGGCGCCGGGGAAGAAGGACATGGTCACGTCGTCGAGGATGACCTTGTCACCGACGGCCTTGCGGGCCTTGGACATGGTGTAGATGAACTCCGCCATGACAGCGGAGTCTAGGCCGTGGGCGAGGGTCCGCGGACCCCGGGCGAGGGGACGGCCACCGGTGCGGGCCGGTCCGGCTGGGGAGGACCGGCCGACCCGCACCACCTGCCCTCAGAGGGCGACCGCCTCGGACTCCTCGGCGGTGGCCACGTCGTCCTCGACGGCCTCCTCCCCCTCCACGGGCTGCGGCGCGAGGAACACCGGCAGCGACGCCTCCGGCAGGCTCTTGGTGGCCTCGACCGCCGTCAGACGGAGCCGGCGCCGGTCCTCCGCGGCGTCGTCCGCCTGTGGCACCGGCGGGCTGGCCACCTTGACGAAGCACGACTGGCCGCGCGACAGGTCGTGCCCGACCGAGGTGGCCTCGAGCTCGACGGTGGTGCCGCTGCGCTCGTCGGTGGTCCAGTCCTGGATCCGCAGCCGCCCGTGCACGATGACGGGCTGCCCCTTCGCCAGCGAGCGGTAGAGGTTGACCGCGTGGTGCCGGAAGGCGCACACGGTCATCCAGTTGGTGGCAACGGTGTCGATGACCCCGGTGCTGCGGTCCAGCCGGTTGATGTTCTGCGCCAGCCGGAAGGTCAGGAAGGGCGTCCCGGTGCGCCCGATCCGAAGGATGGGCTGCGTGGCCACGTTGCCGGTGACGGTCAGATAGGTCTCGCTCATGGTCTCTCCCAGGTCGGCCAGCCCCGCTGGCTGGCGGTGTCGACACCGTGACAGGGCCCCGCCCACGCAGCAGGTGCGTGCGGCGGGGCCATGTGGACCAGCAGCGATCAGCTCAGGGCCGACTGCAGGAGCTCCCGGGTGCGCCGGTGCCGCTCGAGCACCTCGTTCACGGGGTCGAGCACGTGCTCCTGCGCCACCTGGCCGACGGCCGACTCCATCTCGCGGCCGACCTGGCGCCTCCGTGACCGGGCCCCGAAGCCGGCGAGGAAGCGCGAGAACATGGCCACGAGCAACCCCAGGGACAGCCCGCCGACGAGCAGGAGCGCGGGCACCGGGATCCCTCGCCAGTCCACCGGGTCGCCCAGCGGCAGACGGAGGAAGCCCTCCCCGAGCGCCAGCAGCACCAGCCACCCGAGACCGACCACGGTGGCGATGAGCAGCAGCCACTGCAGCACGCCGACAACCGGCCACCACCAGCTGGTGCGCTGGCGCACCCCGGTCCGGCGCACGGCGGTGTCGAGCTCGTCACCGAGTCGCTCGGCCGGCGGCACGGCGGCCTCCATGACGGCGTCACCCCACCGGCGCGGCAGTCCCACGGAGGCGGCGTCACCGACCTCCCGGCAGGCGAGGTCGACCGCCGACAGCGCGGTCTGCGAGGCCTGCGGGATGGACGAGCGTCCCTGCGCCGCGGAGAAGTCGCGCCCGCTGGCCGCGGGGTCGTCCAGCCGCAGCCGCTTCAACGGGTCCGGCGTCAGGTGCCGCACCCAGCGCGTCACCGGCCAGCCGGTCGCGGCCGTGGCGCGGCGCAGGTGGTCGGCCTCCACGGCACGCAGCACCGTCGGGACCCCGGCGGCCCGGGCGAGGGCCGGCACGAGCCGGTCATCGCCCGGCAGCGTGACCTCCGGCTCCCGCTCGCCCACGGAGTCCAGCAGAGCCTCGGCGGAGGTCCGCACGTCCCCCAGGAGGCGGGCACGCACGGCCTTCTTGCGGGCCACCACGTCGGCCAGCACCTCCCGGAGCGCGTCGAGCCCCAGGCCGGTGCGGGCCGACACCGGCAGGACGTGGACGTCGGTCACCCCGTCGCGCTCCAGCAGACCGCGCAGGTCCTCCAGCACGACCTCCCGGTCCGCCGGCGGCAGCAGGTCGGCCTGGTTGAGGACGACCACCATCACCGTCTCGTGGTGGCGCCGCGCCCGGATGTAGTCGTCGTGCATGCGGGCGTCGGCGTACTTCTGCGGGTCGGTCACCCACACGAAGAGGTCGGCCATCTCCAGCACCCGGTCGGCCTCGGCGTGGTGTGCCGTCTCCCGCGAGTCGAAGTCCGGCAGGTCCAGCAGCACCAGCCCGTCCAGGGCGCCGGCGGCGGTGCGGGAGGTACCCTGCGCGGTGGGCTCCTCCCCCGCCCGGTGGCGCCGGTGCACGCCGATCCAGTCGAGCACTTCGGTGGCCGGGGCCGCGCCCCACACCACCGCCGAGGTGGTCGAGGTCGTCGGGCGCCGCACCCCGGGGTCGGTCACCTGCGCCCCGGCGAGGGCGTTGGTCAGCGAGCTCTTGCCCGACCCCGTCGCCCCGGCCAGCGCGACGATGGTGTGGTCCCCCGCCAGCGCGGTGCGCTCGTCCACCTTCTGCGAGACCACACCGGCCCGCTCGGCGGCCACGGGCTCGAGCTCCCGGCCACCGGTGGCCACTGCCTCGCGCAGGGCGACCGCCCGCTCGCGCAACTGCGTGCGCTGGAGCTCCCGGTCGTCCTCCGGCGCGTTCCGGGACTCCCGACCGCCCCACCGGCTCATCGCTGGGCCTCCACCTCGGCGGCGGCCGAGCGGAGGTGCTCGGCCACCTCGGGCCCGACGCCGACCTCGGAGAGCACCTCGTCGTAGCGGGCACGCTCCTCGTCCAGCAGCCGCTCGACGCGCTCCAACAGGTTCGCGCGGGCACGGGTGGCCAGGGCACGCACCGCCTGGTCGCCGAAGATCGCCTCGAGCAGGCGCTGGGCGACCACCGCCGAGCCGCCGGCGATCGCGACCTCGCTGCCCAGCAGCGCACCGCCGGTGCTCGCGAAGACCAGCACCATCAGCAGCACGCCGATGCCGTTGACGCCGAGCGCCAGGTAGCGGGCCGTGGTCCGCTTGGTGCCGGCCTGCCGACGCACCAGCTCGAGCAGGTCGCCCTGCCAGTCGTGCACGAGCCGCTCGCTGCGCTCCCGGGCACCGGCACCGGGACGCGCCAGCTCGGGACGGCGCTCCAGGAGCGCGGCACCGGCCGGGTCCGTGCGCCACGAACGGGCGGTGACGGCCGCAGCCGCCTCCAGCTGCGCCTCGACCAGCTGCGCGAGGCCCTCCTCGAGCGCCTCCCCCAGGTCCTCGGTGGCGGCGCTGCGCGGCTTGCCGGTGATGAACGAGGTCACCCGGTCACGCAACCGGCCGACCCCGGCGTCGAGCTGCTTGAAGATCTCCCCGGTGCCCACCAGCTCCTGCCAGCGGGCGAGCACCTCACCGCGCAGGATCGAGCCGTCGTCCATCGCCTCGGCCACGCGGTCACGGGCGTCCTCGTGCCCACGGCGGGCGTCCTCCCGCAGCCCGGAGACGACGGCCACCTGCTCGTCGACCCCGTCGGCCACCTGCAGGGTGCGGTGCTCCAGGGAGGCGAGGGTGCCGGCCAGGGTGCGCCGGATGACGACCTGCCGGGCATCCGCGTCGTCGGCCAGGGAGTGGAGCCACGAGCGCAGCGGCAGCACCTCCTCGGCCGGGAGCAGCCCCTCCTCGGTGAGGTGCGCCTCGGGCACGGAGAAGACCGGCGCGTCGCCGAGACCCTGCTCGCGCAGCATGGCCGAGAAGTCGGTGCGCACCTCCTCCATCGCCGCCTCCGGCACCCGGTCGAGGACCAGGGCCACCGAGGTGCCGCGCTCGGCCGCCTGCAGCAGCAACTGCCACGGCACGGCGTCGGCGTAGCGCGCGGCGGTGGTGACGAACACCCACAGGTCGGCCGCTCCCAGCAGCTGCCGGGCGAGGTCACGGTTGGCCTGGACCACCGAGTCGATGTCGGGCGCGTCGAGCACCGCCAGTCCCGGTCGCAGCGCCCGGGACTCCACGAGGCGGACCGCTCCGGCGTCACCGTCGTCCCCCTCCCCGCCGGTGATGCGGGCGAGCTCCGGGAGCACCCGGTCGGTGGTGAACCAGGGGGTGTCGCTGGGGTGGTGGACGAGCACCGAGGCCCGGGTGGTGGGGCGCAGCACGCCGCTGCGGGTCACCGTGTCGCCCAGCAGCGAGTTGACGAGGGTCGACTTGCCCGCTCCGGTCGATCCACCGACCACGCAGAGCAGGGGCGCGTCGAGTGCCTGCAGGCGGGGCAGCGCGTAGTCGTCGAGCTGGCGCAGCAGCTGCCCGCGCTGGTCACGCGCCGCCTGCGCGCCGGAGGCCTCGACGGGGAACCGGGCCGCAGCGATCGCCGCCCGGAGGTCGGTCACGGCATCGAGGAGTTCGGGGTCCACACGCTCAGTCACGCTCCACAGACTAGGCGTCGCGGCGACCGGGCGCCCGGCACGCACGTGCCCCCGGCGCGATTCGAACGCGCAACCATCGGATTAGAAGGCCGGTGCTCTGTCCATTGAGCTACGGGGGCGGGCGCCGGGAGGTCCGTCACGGTGTTCCCTGCCGCGGCGCGGCCCCGATTCTAGGCCGTGCGGCGCGGCGCCCCCGTGAAGCGGGCGCGCAGGTCGGCCAGCCGGGCCAGGAGCTGCTGCTGCTGGTGCACCTCGCGGGCCTCCCAGAGCTCGGCCGCGCGCGTCCCGACGGGGCCCCGCTGCTGGTGACGACGGTCGAGCCGTGCCCGGATGTGCGCCAGCCGCGTGGCCGTGCGCTGGAACTCCCGCATCGCGTCCCGGCCCACTGGCCCGGTGCGCTCGGCCGCCCAGGAGAGCGCCTTGCGGCGCTGCGAGGGGTCCCCGACCATGCGGGCCTCGAAGTCGGTCATCTGGTTCGCCCGGACGTAGGGCGTCAGGTGGGTGGCGACGGTCCGCAGCTCCCGACGCCGCACCAGGAAGACGAACACCAGGAAGGCGATGAAGACCGGCACCTCGAACAGGACGTAGACCAGGAGCCAGCCCGCCCCCAGCACGGCCGAGAGGTTCCAGATCCCGTGCATCAGGACGGCACCGCACCACCCGAAGACGGGCCAGGCGAAACGCCAGCCGGCGCTGTGCGACAGGGCGGCCCACCCCACCGCCGCACCGAGGCAGGCAGTGAACAGCGGATGGGCGAAGGGACTGACCAGGCCCCGGATCACGAAGGTGGCGGTCAGTCCCCCCGCGCCGAAGTCACCGGCGGCCGTGGCGAAGTACAGGATGTTCTCGACGAACGCGAAGCCCGCGGCCACCACCCCCGCGTAGACGATGCCGTCCACCACCCCGTCCACCTGGCGGGGGCGCAGCCACAGCAGACCGACGAGGAAGGCGCCCTTGAGGGACTCCTCGACGAAAGGGGCCACGACGACCGCGGCCACCTGGTCGGCCGGCAGCCCGAGCGACGAGGCCGCGGCGAAGCCGAGCTCGTTGGCCAGCAGCGCGAAGCCGGTGGACACGACCGCACCCCACCCGAGCGCGAGCACGAGCATGCCGCTGGGCTCCCGCTCGAACGAGTCGAGCCACAGGAACACCGGGAGCACGATGCACAGCGGGATGGCGGCCAGCAGCGCCATGAGCGGCAGCTGCACGTCGCCGAAACCGAGCCCCAGTGACAGCCCCATGACCAGCCCCCCGATGCCGAACAGGACCACCAGGAGGCCGATCACGGCGATGGTGGCGGGCCAGTCCCGCGCCGGGGGTGCTGAGTGGGGGGTGTACGGCATGGGCACAGGGTATGGCGCCCCGAGTGCCCGGCCGGGCGTGCCACGCTCTCGTTACCCTGCGGGGGTGACCACCTCAGAACCTCCCCAGCCCCCCGCACCCGGCACCACGAGCAGCACCCGGGCCGAGCGTCCGAACCCGAGCGGGAACCGCAAGGCGCTCGAGGACCGCATCGTGTGGATCGACTGCGAGATGACCGGCCTGGAGCGCACCGACGTGCTGGTCGAGATCGCGGCCCTCGTGACCGACTTCGAGCTGAACGTGCTCGGCGAGGGCGTGCAGGTGGTGATCCGCCCCGAGGACCTGGGTGTACTGGACGGGCTCAACCCGGTCGTACGGTCGATGCACACCGAGAGCGGGCTGCTGGAGGAGATCGAGCACGGCGTCTCCGCCGCCGAGGCCGAGCGACTCGTGCTCGAGTACGTCCGGGCCTGGGTGCCGGAGGCCGGACGCGCCCCGCTGGCGGGCAACTCCATCGCCACCGACCGCCGCTTCCTCGCCGCGGAGATGCCGGAGCTCGACGCCTACCTGCACTACCGCCTCATCGACGTCTCCTCGGTGAAGGAGCTGTCGCGCCGCTGGTTCCCGCGCTCCTGGTACAACTCCCCGGAGAAGGCCGGCGGCCACCGTGCCCTGGCCGACATCCGGGAGTCGATCGAGGAGCTGGCGTACTACCGCGAAACCGTGTTCGTCGACGCGCCCGGCCCGTCGACCGACGAGGCGCGGGAGGCCGCCGCCCGACACACCCTCGCCGACTGACCCCGCGTGCACGAGCATCCCGACCGAGGGGTTAAGATGTTCTCCGCTGTCCGGGCCGAGGCGCCCGGACACGAGCTTGGTGGGCGTAGCTCAGCTGGTAGAGCACCGCGTTGTGGTCGCGGTGGTCGCGGGTTCAAGTCCCGTCGCTCACCCCACGAACGGCCCCGAGGATTCCCCGGAATCCTCGGGGCCGTCTCCGTGTCCCGGTTTCCGGTGCCCGGCCCCGGGCCGGTGCACCACCGCGGGTGGAGGGCACCGCACCACCGCCTCTGAGAAGGTCGGGCCCTGACTGTCCGGCGACCGCGGAGGAGATGCCCCATGCCCACCCCTGCCCCGAAGGGATCGCAGCGCTCCTGGGTGGTGCCCGCGGTCGTGCTGGCCGTCGCGGCGACCCTGATCGCCTACATCCTCCTCTCCGGACGGGACGCCGGAGACGACGCGCAGCAGCCCCGGCCGGCCGCGTCGGGGGCGGCGAGCCCCTCCCCCGCCGGCTCCGCGACCCCGTCCGACGAGGCGGGTCCGTCGGCAGACGCTGACGAAGACGCCTCGGAGGACGGCGCGGGCGACGACGGCGCGTCCGGGGACGACGGGGACCAGCAGGACCTCTCGGCGGTCGAGGTCCGCGACGAGGGCGACCTGCTGGCGGCCGGCCCGGTCGACGCCCCGGTGGGCCTGGTCGTGTTCTCCGACTACCAGTGCCCCTACTGCGCCCGCTGGAACGCCGAGACCCTGCCCGCCATGATGGAGCACGCCGAGGCCGGCGACCTGCGCATCGAGTGGCGCGACGTGAACGTTTTCGGCGCCGGCTCCGAGCGCGCCTCGCGGGCCGCCTACGCCGCCGCCCGGCAGGACGCCTTCTGGGAGTACCACGACGCGCTGTTCGCCGATGGGAGGACCCGCTCCGAGGCCGAGCTGCGCGAGGAGGCCCTGGTCGACCTCGCCGGCGAGCTCGAGCTGGACACCGACCGGTTCCGGGAGGACCTCTCCTCCGAGCGCACGCAGCAGGCCGTCGCCGCCCACCAGCAGCTGGGGACCGACCTCGGCGCCACGGCCACCCCCGTCTTCGTCCTGGACGGCGAGGCGATCGTCGGCGCCCAGCCCACCGAGGTGTTCGAGAAGGCGTTCGACGAGGCGCTGGCCGAGGCCCGGTGAGCAGGACGTGGACGTCGGACTCCTCGCCGCTCTCGCGGGCGGCACGCTGACCCTCCTGAGCCCCTGCGCAGCCCTCCTGCTGCCCGCCTTCTTCGCCTCCACCGTGGGCGCCGGTCCGCGTCTGCTGCTCCACGGCGCGGTCTTCCTGCTGGGCCTGCTGGCGGTCCTGCTCCCGCTCGGCGTGGGGATCGGGGCGCTGGGCACCGTGCTGGCGACGCACCGCTCGACCGTCGTGCTCGTCGCGTCGGTCGTCCTGGTCGTCCTCGGCGCCCTCCAGGTGCTCGGCCTGGGGCCGGCACCGGAGCGGCTGCTGCCCGCCGGCGCCGACCTGCGGACCCGTGCGGCGTCCCGGACCGGACTGGCCAAGACGGCCCTCCTCGGCGCGGCGAGCGGCCTGGCGGGCACCTGCGCCGGTCCCGTGCTCGGTGCCGTCCTCACCCTGGCGGCCACGCGCGGGGACGCGGTCGGGGCCTGCCTGCTGCTCGTCGCCTACGGCACCGGCATGGTCGTCCCCCTCGTGCTCGTCGCGGCCCTCTGGCAGCGCCTCGGGCCGCGTGGACGCGGTCTCCTGCGAGGGCGCTCCTTCACCGTCCTGGGCTGGGAGCTCCACACCACCTCGGTGGTCACCGGCCTGCTCATCATGGCCGTCGGCGTGCTGTTCCGGACGACGAACGGACTCGTCGACGCCCCGGAGCTCGTCCCGCTGGAGGTGCAGGCGCGCCTGCAGGAGCGGGCCACGGGCCTGTCCGGCACCGCGGTCGACGTGGCCGCCGTCGTGCTGGTGGCGGCCGTCGTCCTGGGGCTGTGGGCGCTGCAGGGGCGCTCCCGCACCGGCGAGGCCGACGACGCATGAGGAAGGGCGCCGGGGCCCGATCCGGTCCCGGCGCCCTCCCGGCGCTCACACCCCGGTCAGCCGGGGATTCACGAGTCAGACGCGGTGCGTCATCCGGTACTCGCGGGAGTCCGCGATGAGCCCGTCGTACTTCTCCTCGGCCTTGGCGATGTTCTTCTCCGAGCGCACGGGCAGGTCGAACTCGTCCTCGACCGGCGCGCCGTCACCCAGGTTCCGCACCCGGGCCACGGCCGCGTCGAGCTCCGCGCCCAGCAGGATGACCGTGTTGGTCAGCCACAGCCAGAGCAGGAAGATGATGACGCCCGCCATGGCCCCGTAGGTGGCCGAGTAGTTGCCGGCGAAGGCGATGTAGAGACCGAACGCGGCGGTCGCGAGCACCCAGACGACGAACGCCAGGACGGCGCCGGGGGTCAGGATGCGGCGCGGGAGCTTCACGTTGGGGGTGGCCCAGTAGAGCAGGCGGATGATCAGGATCACCACCAGCGCGGCGACCGGCCACTTGGCCCAGTTCCACACGGTGATCGCCGTGCCGCCCAGACCGACCTTGCCGAGCACCGCCTCGGCCACGGGACCCGTCAGGACGAAGGAGAGCCCGATCGCCACGACGGCGATCAGCACGATCGCGGTGACGAGCACCATGACCGGGCGCAGGACGTAGAAGGGGCGCCCCTCCTTGACCTCGTAGATGGTGTTCATGGTGCGGCTGAACGCGTTCACGTAGTTCGAGGCCGACCAGAGCGCACCAAGGATACCGACGACCAGGCCGAGGCCGGCGCCACCGGACTCCTGCTGCTTCTTGATGAAGTCCTCGACGAACGTGAAGCCCTGCGAGTCCGGGTCCGCCCCGAGGTCCTTGGCGATGTCGAGGAAGGCCTGCGTGGTCTGCTCACCCTGCCCGAAGACGCCCAGCAGGGAGACCAGGGCGATCAGGGCGGGGAAGATCGACAGCACGGCGTAGTAGGTCAGACCGGCGGCGAGGTCCGTGCACTTGTCCTCGGTGAAGGAGTGCAGGGTGCGCTTGGCGACGAGCTTCCAGCCCGAGCCGCCCAGGTCCCTCAGGCGCGTGCGCGGGTTGCGCGTGGCCAGCGGGGCGTTGAGCTCGCGGCCACCTCGACGGTCGGCCGCGTTGCCGTCACCGCGGGTGTCGGCCCGTCCCTCACGCTCGGCGTGACGGACACGATCGGTGGCGCCGGCGGAGTCGACGTGGGCGCCAGCGTCGGCGCGACGGTCAGCCCGCCCACGTGCCTTCCGCTCCCAGTCGGCCACCTGCTGGTCCCGGCGCTCGGCGCGGTCCCGGGCCACCTGGTCCTCCATCTCCTCGCGGGACTGCCTGGCGGTCCAGCGTTCGTCGTCGCTCGGTGTCATCGCATCCTCGTTCAGCGTGGGGGTCACGGATCGGTCCCCATACTGAACCACCGGACCTCTCCCCCGGCATCCGCACCGCCGAGTGGTGTCGGATCACATGGCTCACCCATCCACCGCGGAATTCCAACGATTTCACACCCGGGCCGAGCTCTGGTACAGTTCTCGCTCGTTGCGCCAATAGCTCAATTGGCAGAGCAGCTGACTCTTAATCAGCGGGTTCGGGGTTCGAGTCCCTGTTGGCGCACCACGTAGTTCCACGAGAGCCCCGGTCCAGGCCGGGGCTCTCGTGCGACCGGTCCGCGCTCGCCCGGGTGCCTTCCCCGCGCGGTCCGCACGGTGCACCGCTGCGAATGTGACGCAGAATTCCTTGATTCTGGGCGGAGCGGCTGTGAGGATGGGCGAAAAGCGTCTGACGCTGACCGCGTCCGTGGGCGGACACCCCCGGGCACCCACACGACGGTCCGCCCCGCTGCCCGGAGCGACCGCGACATTCACCTCACACGGTGTTCTCGAAAGGTAGGACATGGACTGGCGAAGCAAGGCGGCCTGTCTCGACGAGGACCCGGAACTGTTCTTCCCCATCGGGAACACGGGCCCGGCCATCGAGCAGATCGAGAAGGCCAAGAAGGTGTGCGCACGCTGCGAGGTGACCGAGACCTGCCTGCAGTGGGCCCTCGAGTCCGGACAGGACGCCGGGGTCTGGGGCGGTCTCTCCGAGGACGAGCGTCGCGCCCTGAAGCGCCGCAACGCACGCGCACGCCGCGCCAGCTGAGAGCGCCCCTTCCGGGAGGTCCTCCCCTCCCCCCTGGACGACAGCGGAGTGCCCGCCACCCGAAGATGGCGGGCACTCCGCTGTCTGCGCGTCCCGGTCAGGAGCTGGCGCCCAGGTGCACCACAGAACGCAGCGTGCGCGCGGCGACGCTCAGCGGCGCCACCCCCGGCGACTCCAGGGCCAGGATGTCGGCCAGCATCGCCTCGGTGCGGGCGATGGTGTGCGCGTTGTCCTCCGCCCAGGCGTCCACCCGCTCCTGCGGGCTGCCCTCGACCTCGCTGGTGACGATGGCACGGGTGAGCTCGCGGTGGACCCCGTAGAGGTCGTCCCGGAGCGCGCCGCGCGCCAGTGCGCCCCAGCGGTCGTCCTCGGGCAGCCGGCTGACCTCGTTGAGCAGCCGGTCGAAGCCGAAGTGCTCGCTGGCGCCGAAGTACAGACGGGTCAGGTCCTCGACGTCGTGGTCGACCTCCCCGGCCAGCGACACCAGGTCGAGCAGAGAGTAGACGTCCAGCAGGGCGGCCGTGCGGCTAGCCAGCTCCTCCGGCACGCCCTGCTCCACGAGCTCGTCGCGGTAGCGGGCGTAGCGGGCGGCCTCCTCACCCTGCAGCATGTCCGCGACCTTCGGGCCAACGGCCGCCACCGACTCGCGGAAGCGCTCGATCTCCTCCCCGATGTCCATGGACGCCGGGCGGGTGTTCACGAACCAGCGCATGGCGCGGTCCAGCAGGCGGCGGAACTCCAGGTACATCGAGGTCTGCGCCTCGGTCGACACCTGGTTGTCCAGCACCTCGACCTGCTCCACGAAGCCCCGCAGGTCGAAGACCTCGCGGGAGACGACGTAGGCGCGGGCGACCTGGTCCGGCTGTGCACCGGTCTCCTCCAGCGCGCGGAAGGCGAAGGTGATGCCACCGCGGTTGACCATGGAGTTGACCACCGAGTTCACGATGATCTCGCGACGCAGCGGGTGCTCCAGCAGCTGGTCTGCGTGGTGCTCGCGCATCGGCGTGGGCAGGTAGTCCAGCAGCGTGGAGGTGAACCACTCCTCGTCCGGCAGCGAGCTGTCGAGCAGCACGTCCTTGAGGTGCATCTTGGCGTAGGCCACCAGCACCGAGAACTCCGGCGAGGTCAGACCGTGCCCGTTCTCCATGCGTCGCGAGAGCTCCCGGTTGGACGGCAGGAACTCGAGCTCGCGGTCGAGCCCGGCGTTCTGCTCCAGGAACTTCATGAGCCGCTGGTGGACCGGCGCCATGCTCGCCTCGCGGGCACGGGCGTTGCCCAGCAGCACGTTCTGCTCGTAGTTGTCGCGCAGCACGCGCTCGGCGACCTCGTCGGTCATCGAAGCCAGGAACTCGTCACGCTCCCCACGGTCGAGCTCGCCCCTGCGGACCAGCTCGTTGAGCGGGATCTTGATGTTCACCTCCTGGTCGGAGGAGGCGACACCGGCCGAGTTGTCGATGGCGTCGGTGTTGATGCGGACCCCGTGCTGCGCGGCCTCGATGCGGCCCAGCTGCGTGGCGCCGAGGTTGCCACCCTCGCCCACCACCTTGGTGCGCAGGTCCGCACCGTTGACGCGCACGGCGTCGTTGGCGCGGTCACCGACCTGGTCGGCGGTCTCGTCGGTGGCCTTCACGTAGGTCCCGACGCCACCGTTCCACAGCAGGTCCACCGGCGCCTTGAGCAGCGCGCTGATGAGCTCGTTCGGCGTCATCGTCTCGACGCCGTCCTCGATCCCCAGCGCCTCGCGCATCTGCGGGCTCACCGGGACGCTCTTGGCGGAGCGCTCGAACACGCCACCTCCCTCGCTGATGAGCTGGGGGTCGAAGTCCGCCCAGGTGGTCCGGGGCGTCTCGAACAGGCGCTTGCGCTCCGTGAAGGTCGCCGCGGCGTCCGGGTTCGGGTCGACGAAGACGTGCAGGTGGTTGAACGCACCCACCAGGCGGATGTGCTCCGAGCGGAGCATGCCGTTGCCGAACACGTCACCACCCATGTCACCGATGCCGACGACCGTGAAGTCCTCGGTCTGGGTGTCGTGGCCCATCTCGCGGAAGTGACGCTTGACCGACTCCCACGCACCGCGGGCCGTGATGCCCATGGCCTTGTGGTCGTAGCCCGCCGAGCCACCGGAGGCGAAGGCGTCGCCCAGCCAGAAGCCGTAGTCCTCGGAGATGGAGTTCGCGAGGTCCGAGAAGGACGCGGTGCCCTTGTCGGCCGCGACCACCAGGTAGGTGTCGTCGGCGTCGTGGCGGACCACGTCGCGGGCCGGGACGACCTCGCCCTCGACCAGGTTGTCGGTGACGTCGAGCATGCCGCAGAGGAAGCGGGTGTAGGCCCGCTTGCCCTCGTCCATCCAGGCACCGCGGTCGACGGCCGGGTCCGGCAGCTGCTTGGCGAAGAACCCGCCCTTGGAGCCGGTCGGCACGATGACGGCGTTCTTGACCATCTGCGCCTTCACCAGGCCGAGCACCTCGGTGCGGAAGTCCTCCCGCCGGTCCGACCAGCGCAGGCCACCGCGGGCGACCGAGCCGAAGCGCAGGTGCACGCCCTCGACCGACGGGCCGTACACCCAGATCTCGAACATCGGGCGCGGCTGCGGGAGCAGGTCGATGTCGCGCGGGCTGAGCTTCAGGCTCACGTACGGCTTCGGCGAGCCGTCCAGGTCGTGGACGTAGAAGTTCGTCCGCAGGGTGCCGCGCAGGACCGCCACGAGGCCGCGGATGATGCGGTCGTGGTCCAGCGAGGCCACCTCGTCCAGCAGGCCGAGCAGCTCCTCGACGATCTCCTCGGAGGCCTCGGCGCGCTCTGCCGGGGTGCCCTCGCGCTGCGGGTCGAAACGCACCTCGAAGGCGTCGATGAAGGCGCGGGCCAGCCGCGGGTTGGCCGTCAGCGCCCCCTCGATGTAGGTCAGCGAGAAGGTCGAGCCCGCCTGCCGCAGGTACCGCGCGTAGGTGCGCAGGATGACGACCTGGCGCCAGGACAGGCCCGCGGTCAGGCTCAGCGCGTTGAGCGTGTCCGACTCGGCGGCACCGCTCCAGGTGGAGGTGAAGGTGTCCTCGAAACGGTGGGCGACGTCCTCGGCATTGCCGTACTCACCGCCCTCCCACAGCTCCGCCGAGGCGGCCCGCAGACCGAAGTCGTAGATGCGGGTCGCGCCGGAGTCGTCGCTCAGGTGGTACGGGCGCTCGTCGATGACCTCGAGGCCGAAGTCGGTGAAGACCGGCAGCAGGTCGGACAGGGTGGCCGGACCGCTGCGGTAGACCTTCAGGCGGCGGTCGGTGTCTGCCTCCTCGGCGGGGTCCCGGTACAGGTGGACCGTGACGTCGTCCTCGCCCAGGCGCTCCAGCCGACCGAGGTCCTCCAGGACGACCTCGGGGCCGAAGTCCTCCTTGTAGGACTGGGGCAGGGCGTCCAGGCGGTGCAGCAGACCGCCGTCGTCGACGCCGTTGGTCTCGCTGATGCGGACGACCTTCTCGTCCCAGGTCTGGGTCGCGTCCAGCATGTCGCGCTCCAGCGCCTCGGTGTCGATGGGGCCGAAGTCGCGCCCGGAGGGCAGCCGCACCACGAAGCGCAGGCGGGCCATCGCCTCGTTCGTCACGTTGGCGGTGAACTCCACCAGGTCGGTGTCGAAGGCCGTGCGCAGGGCGTCGGTCATGGTCGTGCGCACATGGGTGTTGTAGCGGTCGCGCGGCACGTAGGCCAGCAGGGTGATGTAGCGGCCGAACTCGTCGCGACGCAGGATCACCGACGGGCGGCGGCTCGAGTGGATCCAGAGCACCTCGTGGGCGATCGCCTCGAGCTCCCCGGCGGTGGCCTGGAAGAGGTCGTCGCGGGGCAGGGTCTCGAGGACCGCGAGCAGGTCCTTACCGGAGTGGCTGGTGGCCCCGAAGCCGGAGGACTCCAGCACCTTCTTCACCTTGTCGCGGACGACCGGGATGTCGCGCACGGAGGCCGAGTAGACCGGGGAGGTGAACAGCCCCAGGACACGGATCTCACCGGTGACCTGGCCGGCGTCGTCGAAGGTGCGCACGCCGATGTAGTCCAAGTGCGCGTTGCGGTGGACGGTCGCCCGGCTGTTCGCCTTGGTGATGGTGACCGGGCGCGGCTCCCGGGCGGTCTCCCGCGCCTCGGGGCGCATGCGCGTCACGTCGTGGGACAGCGCCCGGTCGCCGCGCAGGATGCCCACGCCGGAGCCCTCCTCGGCCCGCAGCCCGAGCTCGCCGTCGACCTCCGCCAGCTCGTACTCGCGGATGCCCAGGAGGGTGAAGTGGTCGTCGGCCAGCCAGGCCAGGAGCTCGGCCGCGTGCTGCGCGTCGGTCGGGTCCACCGTCGAGGGCGGGTTGGTCGCGAAGCGCTCCCCCAGGCCCTTCAGCTCGTCACGCATCTCGCGCCAGTCGGCCACCGCCACCCGGACGTCCTCGAGCACCCGCTGGAGGTTCTCGGGGACCACGGTCCGGTCGGCCTTCCCGCTGGCGGGACGCAGCGTGAAGTTCATCCACGACTCGACCGACTCGCCCTCGCGGGGCTCGTCACCGGGCGCCCACACGCGCACGTCCTCCAGCACGCCCTCGGCGGAGCGGCGCACCACCAGCTGCGGGTGGACGACCCCCAGGACGTCCCAGCCGAGGCGGTGCAGCTCGTTGGTGACGGAGTCCACCAGGAAGGGGCGGTCACCGGTGACCACCTGAACCCCCAGGTTCTCCGGCAGCTCGCGAACCAGCACGACGTCCTCCCCCGGCGCACGGTGGCGGGCGGCCTCCAGGTGCTGGGTCGGGATGCCCACGAGCTCCTCGACCGACCGGTGTGCGACCTCGGCGTCGTGCACGCGGCGCCAGTAGTGGTCCAGAACCTCCCCCGTGAGCAGACCCTCCGCGCGATCGGCCTCGGCCCGCGCCTCCGCGATGCGTTCCGCCCGGGCCCGGGCGGACTGCTTCGACTGCTGCTCGGCGGCCGATGCCTCGCCGTCGGGCACCATCTCGGACTGGGTGGTCATCTGCGAATCATCCTCTTTCGTGACTGACGCCGCGGGCCACCTGACCGTGGCCTCAGGATGACTCTAACCGCGCGCTGCGGGCCTGTGTACGGGCCCCGACGCGGGCGTGCTCCCCTCCCCTAGGGTCGCCGCATGGACCTCACGAACCGGCCGTCGACGAGCCGCTGCGGGGCCCCCTCGCGGGCGGCCGTCACCGGTCCCCCGGACACGACCGCGGCCCCCACGTCGGCCCTCGCACGGGTCTCCTCCGATCTCCTCGAGCTGCACCCCTGGGTCGGCAGCCCGACGGCGCAGGCGGCGCTCGACGACGCGACCCTCGCGGTGCTGTCCGAGCTCCTCGGCCCGCCGGTGGAGGCGCCGGAGCCGGCCCCCTGGACGGTCGGTGAGCACGGCCGGGCCGACCTGGCGTCGGTCCGGGCATCCAGGGCGCGGCTGCGGCGCGCCGCCCGCGCCCTGGAGCACGAGGGGGCGGCTCCTCACCTGCTGCCGGCCCTGCACGGGCTGGCCGACGCACTGGGCACCTTCGCCGACGACCTGACCGAGATCTCGCTGCGGCACCGGGCCGCCAGCCCGCGCGGGGACGGTCCGGCGGCCCAGCCGATCGGCTCGCTGCGAGCCGCCAAACGGCTGGCGGCCTCCTGCCGACGGGTGACCGAGGCGCTGGAGCGCTCCGACGGCTAGCGTGAGCCACCACCCCACCCAGGAGGAACCGTGAGGATCGAGCACCGCTTCACCCTGCCCGCAGACGTCGACCGCGTGATGGCCATGGTCGCGGACCCCGCCTACGTCGAGGACAAGATCCGCCGCACCGGTGCGCTGGAGCACTCGGTGGACGTCTCCACCGACGGCCCCGGACCGGTCATCCGCACCACCCGCAAGATGGGCGGCGAGCGCCTGCCGCAGGCGGCCCGCCGCCTCGTGGGCGACGGCGTGACCCTGCACGAGGAGCAGGAGTGGGACGCCCCCGCCGCCGACGGCACCCGCACCGGCCGCCTCGTCGTCACCACCGCCGGCGCCCCGGCCCGCCTGGAGGCCGACCTGCGCCTCGAGCCGAAGGGCGACCAGACCGACTTCGTGACCACCGGTGACTTCACCGTCAAGGTGCCCCTGCTGGGCGGCCAGCTGGAGAAGCAGGCCGAGCCCTACGTGGGCAAGGTCATCGGCCTCGAGGAGCGCGCCTCCCGGGAGTGGCTCGCCACCCACTGAGCACCGAGCGGGCGGGTCGCCACGCGATCGCCCCACCCACGCACTGAGGCGGCCGCCCCGGGAATGTCCCGGGACGGCCGCCTCAGTGCGTGACCGTGGCCTCAGCCCATGTAGGGGTAGGCCTCGGTGGTCGGGGCGTCCCAGGTCTCCTTGATGGAGCGGGCGGACACCCAGCGCAGCAGGTTCATCTTGGAACCGGCCTTGTCGTTGGTGCCCGACGCGCCGGAGCCGCCGAAGGGCTGCTGCCCGACGACCGCACCGGTCGGCTTGTCGTTGACGTAGTAGTTGCCGGCCGAGAAGCGCAGCACCTTCGAGGCCTCCTGGATGACCGTGCGGTCGCGGGCCATCAGTGCGCCGGTGAGCGCGTAGTCCGTGACGTCCTTCATCTGCTCGAGCATCGCGTCGAACTTCGCGTCCTCGTAGACGTACACCGCGATGATCGGGCCGAAGTACTCGGTGGTGAGCATCTCGTGCTCCGGGTCGTCCACCACGACGACGGTCGGGCGCACGAAGTAGCCGACCGAGTCGTCGTAGGTGCCACCGGCCACGATCTCGACCTTCGGGTCGGCGTGGGCCTTGTCGATGGCCTCCTTGTGCTTCGCGAAGGCACGGTCGTCGATGACGGCGCCCATGAAGTTCGAGAAGTCCGTGATGTCACCCATCGGCAGCGCGTCGGTACGGCGGGCGACCTCGTCCTTGATCTCGGCCCACATCGACTTCGGCACGTAGGCGCGCGAGGCGGCCGAGCACTTCTGGCCCTGGTACTCGAAGGCGCCGCGCAGCATGGCGGTGATGACCTTCGCCGAGTCCGCGCTCGGGTGGGCGACCAGGAAGTCCTTGCCACCGGTCTCGCCGACGATGCGCGGGTACTGGCGGTAGGTGTCGATGTTGTCGCCGATCTGCTTCCACAGCGCCTTGAAGGTGCCGGTGGAGCCGGTGAAGTGCAGGCCCGCGAAGTCCGGGTCGTTGAGCACCACGTCGGAGATGGCCGGGCCGGTGCCGTGCACCAGGTTGATGACGCCGGCGGGCATGCCGGCCTCCTCCAGCAGCTCCATGACCAGCTGGGCCGCGCGGGCCTGGGTGGTCGACGGCTTCCACACCACGGTGTTGCCCATCAGCGCCGGGGCGGTCGGCAGGTTGCCGGCGATGGCGGTGAAGTTGAACGGGGTGACGGCGTAGACGAAGCCGTCCAGCGGACGCCAGTCGGTGCGGTTCCAGGTGCCGTTCGGGCTGACCGGCGGCTGCTCCTCGAGGATCTCGCGGGCGAACTGGACGTTGAAGCGCCAGAAGTCCGCCATCTCGCAGGCCGACTCGATCTCCGCCTGGTGCGGGGTCTTGGACTGGCCGAGCATGGTGGCCGCGTTGATGCGGGAGCGCCACGGGCCGGTGAGCAGGTCGGCGGCCTTGAGCAGGACGGCGGCGCGCTCGTCGAAGGACAGTGCCTGCCAGGCCGGGGCGGCCTCCTTGGCGGCGGCGACGGCCTTGCGGGCGTCGGCCTCGGTGCCGTCGCGCAGGGTGCCGAGCACCTTGGCGTGGGCGTGGGGCTGCACGACGTCGATCTTCTTGCCGGAGCCGGTGACGCGCTCCCCACCGATGATGTGCGGCAGGTCGACCGGGTTGCTCGCGATCTCCGCGAGCGCGACCTCCAACTCGGCCCGCTCCGGGCTGCCCGGGGCGTAGTCCTTGACCGGCTCGTTGTACGGCAGCGGCGGGTGCGTCACAGCATCCATGGATTCTCCTTCGCGCGATGCAGGGGGTGAGTGCCGGTCGGTGAACGCCGGCGGAGCGTCGGCTGTTCCCGCCGACGGACTCGACTCAATCGTGTCACGCGCGCAGGCGGCGCGGGAGCGGGGTCAGCCCAGCAGGCGACGCACCTCGTCCACCTCGGCGACGTCGTACCAGGAGAGCTCCCAGGGAGCCTCGGCCGGCAGGCGCCCGCCGGAGACGACGTCGTCGCCCAGGTGGAAGGCGGCCACGTCCGCGAGCCGGACCTCCACCGCCGAGGGGGTGGCGCCAGCGGGGGCCTCGACGTCCGCGGCCACGACGACGACCGGCCAGCCGTGCTCGGCCGCGTCGTCGGCGGCGGCGTCCATGCCCTCCTCCGCGGCCTCCTCCTCCGGCTCGACACCGGGCTGCCCGACCGGGTGCCAGCCGGCGGCCGGTGCCAGCGACCCGCCACCGGCCAGGGTCTCCAGCTCGGCGGAGGTGAGGGCGGCGAAGGCTCGGAGGCTGGGGTGGTTGCTCATGCGCTCATCGTGGCACGCGCTGCGCCACGGTCGCCGTGACGCCCGCCAGTCGGCGCCCCAACGACGAGCGCGGGGACTGCCAGACGACCGGCTCGCCGGACAGCAGGGCGCGGTCGACCACGGCCCGGTCCTCCGGCACCACGTGGTCCACCGGGCGCGTCAGATGGCGCTCGGCGGTCTCCCGCAGCTCGATCTCCCGGGCGGCGCTCCGGCGGGCACGGTTCAGCACCACCACCTGCGGGGTGCCGGGCACCACCGCGTCGAGCAGGTCCAGACCCCGCACGAGCCGCTGCAGGGCCACCGCGTCGGCACCACCCACGACCAGGACGAGGTCCGCGGCGGCCAGCACCGTGAGCGCCGCCGCGTTCCGGCGGGGTGCGCGGGTGTCGTAGGAGAGCAGCTCGTCGTCCTCCAGGGGTGAGGCGAGGTCGACGACGACCACCTCCGCCAGCAGCCGGGCGTTGTCGAGCACTGCCTCCAGCGCACTGGGGCGCACCTCCGGCCACCGGTCGGCGCGACCGATACCGCTGAGGAAGCGCAGACCGGGACGGACCTCCCGGGCCGCCCCGGCCAGCGCGGCCACGTCGAGCCGCCCCTCGTCCGCCGACCGGGTGGCGGCGACGAGCCCCGAGACCTCGTCGAGCAGGGCCAGGTGCTGGCCGAGGCCGGGTGCGTGGGTGTCGCCGTCCACCAGGAGGACCTCCCGCTCACCGGCGAGCCCGGCAGCGAGCTCGATCGCCAGCGTGGTGCGCCCCGGTGCGCCCGGTGGCCCCCACACGGCGACCACGCTCCCCCTGCCCTCCGGCTCGGCAACGTGCTCCTCGACCGGCCACGCGTCGGTCTCCTCCGGGCCGTCGGCCTCCACGCGCCCCAGGGTGTCGACCCACTCCTCCACGGTGGCCGTGTACGGGGCGACGGTGCCGATCCCCCACTGCGCCAGTCGGCGCTGGGCCGCCTCGTCGTGCGCCTCGTGGACACCCACGACGGCCACGTCGACCGAGCGCAGCGCGTCCACGCACTCGCGGTCCATGTCCCGCAGGGCGGCCGACACCACGGCGACCGTCCCGATCCCGGCCTCCGCCACCCCGAGGAGGTCGGCCACGTCCACGCAGCGACGGACCACCCGGGCACCCGGCACCTGGCTGAGGGTCGCCGCCAGCGGCGGGTCCCACTCGGGCTCGACCGCGATGAGGAGGTCCTGGCTCACGACTCCTCGCCGTCGCCCGGGACGCCGGTGACCGGCACGGCGGTCAGCGTCACGTCACCCGCGGTGGCCGCGAGCACCCCGACGACCTGGCTCGGTCGGACGAGGAGGTCGACCGCCACGGTCTGCTGGCCTCCGGCCAACCGCGCATCGGGCTGGTGGACCTGCACGACCTCCGCGGCCCGCAGCACCTGCTCCGGATCAGGGCGCGCGTCCTTCTCCGCCGGAGCGCGGGTGGCCCACAGGTCCACGCGCGTTCCGGGCGAGAGCACGGCGGCACCGCCCGGGGCGATCTCCAGCGAGACCTGGCGAAGGTCCACCTCGTCCCGGGCCCCCAGGTCGGCGGTCGCCACGTACTCCCCGGCCCGGATCGGCTGGAGGAGGGTCCGCTGGCCGCTCGGGGGCAGCGGGCTGTCGCCGGTGAGGTAGACGTCCTCCGGGGAGTCCCCGCTCACGGGCTCGAGGTCCTCCAGGGTCAGCTGGTGCCCGGTGGGCAGGTCCCGCGCGGCCACCCAGTGGCGCGGCCCCTCCCCCTGCCCCAGGAGCGAGGCACCGGTGAGGGTGGCCGAGAGCACGAGGGCGGCACCGACCAGCAGCCGGGCGTCGGTCCACCGGGGACGTCGGAGCCGTTGCGCCACCGGGCTCCGGGGAGCCTCCGAACCGTCCTGCTCTCTCCGCTGCACGTTCCTGCCGAACACCATGCCCCGCTCCCGGTCTGCTGTGGACGAACCCGACCCGCCACCACCCTGCCCGCCTAGGATGAATGCGGGATGTCCAGCGGGTCAGGGTTCGGTGTGGAGTCCCGACGCGCGCACCGGCCAGCCCGATGGGCCACCCGGCCGCCCGAGCACAGGAGGAAGCATGGCCCGACGTTTCATGGCGCTCAGCGACGTCGCCGAGACCCTCGACGTCTCCGCCAGCCAGGCCTACGCGCTGGTCCGCTCGGGCGAGCTCCCCGCGATCAAGGTGGGTGGTCGCGGCCAGTGGCGGGTGGAGATCGAGGAGCTGGAGAAGTACATCCAGCGCCAGTACGAGGCCACCCGCGCGATGGTCGAGGCCCCCGAGGGCTGAGCCTCAGTCGTCGCGGCTGCTGATCCAGCAGACGGCCGCGAAGGCGACGGTCTCCGTCGCGGTCCCCCGCCGGGGGTCCTCGCCCGCCACCAGGTCCAGGTGGTCGCCCATGACCCGGTCGATGCGCCCCTCGACCACGTGACCGGCCACGGAGGCGACCCGGACCGGCACCCGGTCTCGGGAGAGCCCGCGCAGCACCGTCACCCAGGTGAGCCGCCTCCGGGCGTCCCCCTCTGCCGGGCGGGAACGCGGGCCGAGACCGAGCACGGTGTGCACTGCCGTCAGCGGCACCACGAGGGTGGTGCGCCGGCCGCCGAGCCGGAGCCAGTCCCGGCCGAGGTCCCGCAGGGTGCCGGTGAGCGTCCCGCCGTCCGCGGTGCGCAGGGTCACGCCCCGGTCCAGGTGGGCCGCGAGGCGGTCGGCCAGGACGATGCCCGCGCGCTCGACGCGCACCCGCTCGGCCACCTCGTCCTCGAGCTCCGCCCTGCGCTGGGCGGCCAGCTGCCCCTCCAGGTCGGCGAAGAGGTCGTCCCAGCGGGAGGTCATGCGGTCACCGTAGCGAGGACTCCGAGCACGCCGTCCTCACGCCATCCACAGCCTGTGACGACAGGCTTCATCAAACGACACCAAACCGCTACATTCACCACCAGACGGTGACCACGGGGGTGGACACGCCCCTTCGACGACGGGTGATGGCGATGGAGTGGACGGACACGGCCCCGCAGCGGGTCGCGGGAGTGCGCCCGGTGGTGGCGCGCGTGCTGGTGGCCCTGGTGGCCACCGGGTGCTGCCTGGCGGCCTGGGTGGTGGGGCACGACGCGGTCGCCGGGGCGACGGCCGCGTGGCACGCGCCCGACCCGGTCGAGCCGCTCGGGTGGCTGGTGCGAGCGGGTCTGGCGGTCGTGGTGGCCTGGCTGGCGGGAGTGTTCACGCTCGAGGCCCTGGCCGGACTGCCGGGCTGGGTGGGCAGGAGCGTCGGCGAGGTCCGCGACCGGCTGGGCCCCTGGGGCGGCGGCGCGCTGGTCTCGCTGTGCTTGGGAGTGCTGGGCGCCCCGGCGGCGGCCCACGCCGACGGGCCGCAGGACCCGCTGGACCTCACCTCGCTGACGGCTCCGGCCTCGGCCTCCGCCCCGGCCGCCGAGGCTCGCCCTGCGGAACCGTCCACCTCCCGGGAGGGAGCCGAGTCACCCGGGACGGAGTCGACGACCGCGGATGAGGCGGTGGCCGTGGTGGTGCAGGAGGGCGACACTCTGTGGGACATCACCGCCCGTCACCTGGGCCCGGGCGCCTCGGCGGCCGACGTCGCCCGGGAGTGGCCGCGGTGGCACGAGGCGAACCGGGAGCGGCTCGGGGACGACCCCGACCTGCTGCTGCCGGGCACCCGGCTGATCGTCCCGACCGAGCCGGCGGCAGGTGCCCGGTGAGCACGCGGGGACTCGCTCCGGCCGTCGACTTCTTCGACCGGCAGCCCACCGCCACCCGGGACCTGCCGCCCGCCCTGCCCTGGGCGGCCCACCTGAGTCGCAGCATGGTCGAGGTGATGGAGGGCTCCCGAGACGCCCAACAGCTCGCCCGCTGGGTGACCCCGGAGATCCTCACGAGACTGGCACGCCGCAACACCCTGTCCCGGCGCCTCGGCACGGCCACCGGGTCCACCGGGGTGCGGACCGTGCGCGCCTGCCACGTGCGCGACGGCATCGTGGAGGTGACCGCCGTCGTCGTGGTGCGGGGTCAGGTGCGCGCGCTGGCCCTGCGCCTGGAGGGACTGGACGGCCGCTGGCTGCTCACCGTCCTGGAGATGGGCTGACTCAGCGCCCCTGCCGGGCGGCGCGTCGCTGGGCGCGGTTGCCCTGCTCACCGCTCCCGGTGCGGCGCTCCACGGTGCCCTCGGCGGTGGGCGCAGTGTACTGCCACCGGGCCTGGTCCTCGTTGGCGTCCACCGCCCCGCCGTGCTGACGGCGCCGCTGACCGGTGGAACCGCTGCCCTCGTCACCGGGCTCCACGTGGAAGAGCCCCATGACGGCCTCCTCCTTGATGGAGTCGGCCATGACGCCGAACATCTGGTAGCCCTCGCGCTGGTACTCCACCAGCGGGTCGCGCTGCGCCATCGACCGCAGGCCGATGCCCTCCTTGAGGTAGTCCATCTCGTAGAGGTGCTCGCGCCACTTGCGGTCCAGCACGCCGAGCACGACCCGGCGCTCGAGCTGCCGCATGGTGTCCTCACCGGTCTCCCGCTCGCGGTCGTCGTAGGCGTGCTGGGCGTCCGAGGTGAGCTCGTCGATGAGCATCGTGGCGTCCACGCCGCCGATGCCGCCGGCGTCCTCGACGATGTCGTCCACCGTGAGCGACACCGGGTAGAGCTCCTCCAGGGCGCCCCAGAGGGTGTCGAAGTCCCAGTCCTCGGCGTACCCGGAGGAGGTGGCCGCCTGCACGTAGTCGACGATCACGTCGTTGATGAAGTGGCGCACCTGGCTCTCCAGGTCGGCCCCCTCGAGCACCCGCTTGCGCTCGTCGTAGATGACCTCGCGCTGCCGGTTGAGCACGTCGTCGTACTTGAGCACGTTCTTGCGCGACTCGAAGTTCTGGCTCTCCACCTGCGTCTGGGCCCGCTCGATGGCCTTGGTGAGCATGCCGTACTCCAGCGGCTCGTTCGGGTCCGTCCCCGCCATCGCGCGCTGCATGAGCCCGGAGTTGAACCGGACCATGAGGTCGTCCTCGAGCGAGAGGTAGAAGCGGGACTCCCCCGGGTCGCCCTGGCGGCCGGAGCGGCCGCGGAGCTGGTTGTCGATGCGGCGGGAGTCGTGGCGTTCGGTGCCCAGCACGTACAGGCCGCCGAGCTCGAGCACCTCGTCGTGCTCGGCCTGCACGGCCTTCTCGGCCCGCTCCAGCGCCTCGTCCCAGGCCGCCTCGTAGGCTTCCGGCTGCTCGTCGGGGTCCAGCCCGCGCTTCTTGAGCGAGGCCACGGCCATGAACTCCGGGCTGCCGCCGAGCATGATGTCGGTACCGCGACCGGCCATGTTGGTGGCCACCGTGACGGCACCCTTGCGGCCCGCCTCGGCGACGATCGCGGCCTCCTGCTCGTGGTACTTCGCGTTGAGCACCTCGTGCTTCACGTTCCGTTGCTTGAGCTTCTCCGAGAGGTACTCGGACTTGCCCACGCTCGTGGTGCCCACGAGCACCGGCTGGCCCTTGCGGTGGCGCTCGACGATGTCCTCGACCACCGCGTTGAACTTGCCCTCGGCGTTCGCGAACACCAGGTCCGACCGGTCCTCCCGCTGCATCGGGCGGTTGGTCGGGATCGGCACGACCTCCAGCTTGTAGATCTGGTGCAGCTCGGCGGCCTCGGTCTGCGCCGTACCCGTCATGCCCGAGAGCTTGTCGTACATGCGGAAGTAGTTCTGCAGGGTGACCGTCGCCAGGGTCTGGTTCTCCTGCTTGATCTCCACCTTCTCCTTGGCCTCGATGGCCTGGTGGATGCCGTCGTTGTAGCGGCGGCCCTTCAGCAGACGCCCGGTGTTCTCGTCGACGATGTGGACCTCGCCATCCATGACGACGTAGTCCTTGTCCTTCTTGAACAGCTCCTTGGCCTTGATGGCGTTGTTCAGGTAGCCGATGAGCGGGGTGTTCCGGGCCTCGTAGAGGTTGTGGACACCGAGGTAGTCCTCCACCTTCTCGATGCCCGACTCGAGCACGCCGACGGTGCGCTTCTTGACGTCCACCTCGTAGTCACCGGTGGCCTCGATGCCCTTGAGGCGGTCCGCGGCGGTGCCCTTCTCCAGCATCTGGGCGACGGTGGCGAAGGTCGAGTACCAGCTGGTCGCCTGGTCGCCGGGGCCGGAGATGATCAGCGGCGTGCGCGCCTCGTCGATGAGGATCGAGTCGACCTCGTCGACGATCGCGAAGTGGTGCCCGCGCTGCACGAGGTCGTCGGGCGACCAGGCCATGTTGTCGCGCAGGTAGTCGAAGCCGAACTCGTTGTTCGTGCCGTAGGTGATGTCCTTGGCGTACTCGGCCCGGCGCTGGGCCGGGGTGAGCTTGGAGAGGATCACTCCGGTCTCCAGGCCGAGGAAGCGGTGGACGCGGCCCATCAGCTCGGCCTGGTACTCGGCCAGGTAGTCGTTGACGGTGACGACGTGCACGCCCTCGCCGGAGAGGGCGTTGAGATAGCTGGGGAGGGTGGCCACCAGGGTCTTGCCCTCACCGGTCTTCATCTCGGCCACCGAGCCCTGGTGGAGCGCGGCGCCGCCCATCACCTGCACGTCGAAGTGCCGCTTGCCCAGGGTGCGGACGGCCGCCTCGCGCACGGTCGCGAAGGCCTCGGGCAGCAGCGCGTCGAGGGACTCCCCGTCGGCGATGCGGGCCTTGAAGCGGTCGGTCTGCTCACGCAGCTCGGCGTCGGTGAGGCCCTGGACCCCCGCCTCTTGGGCGTTGACCGCATCGGCGATGCCCTGCAGGCGCTTCAGGACGCGGCCCTCGCCGGCGCGCAGGACTCGGTCGATGATCTTCGGCACGGGTGGTCTCCTCCAGGTGTTCCGGCGCCGTGGCGGGGCCCTTGCGGCGCCGACGGCCCGGTCAGCCTAGTTGACGCACTCCCGTGCAACCTGCGCGACCGGGCGGGGCGCGCGGTGTTGGATGGGGCGCATGCCCGAGACGCACCCGCCGCACCCCGACGACGCCCGCGAGACGGGACGCCCCGGTACCTCCCCGGAGACCGCCTGCCCGACGCTGGAGGCCGACGGCGTGCGCCTGCGCCTGCACCGGGCCGACGACGTCCCCGCGGTCGTGGAGACGAGCAACGACCCGGTGAGCGTGTACTGGACGACGGTCCCCCAGCCCTACGGCACCGGTGAGGCCGAGTGGTGGGTGGGCCACATGCGCGAGGAGTGGGCCGAGCGCGCGGCCGGGGACGCCTCGAGGGTGATGGGCTGGGCGATCGACGCCCGCGACGAGGCGGGTGAGTGGACCTTCGCCGGTCAGGTGGAGGTGCGCCCCATCGGCGGTGGGGTGGGCGAGCTGGGGCTCGTGCTGCACCCGGCCCTCCGCGGACGCGGGCTCATGGTCCGCGCGGGTCGGCTGGCCATGCTCTGGGCCACCGAGCACGGGGGCCTGTCGGTGCTGCACTGGAAGACGGCGGTCGGCAACTGGGCGTCACGCCGGGTGGGCTGGCGGCTCGGCTTCCGGTTCTCCGACGCGGTGCGTGGGCTCATGCCGCAGGAGCGCGCCACCTTCGACGGGTGGGTCGGCACCTGGCGCGCCGGTGAGCCGACCGAGCCCGTCCACCCCTGGAACGTGCCGGCCCCGCTGGAGGCAGCCGCCGGGGCGGACGCGTCCGGTCGGCCGACGGCGGCCGTGCGGCTGCGCGCGTGGACCGAGGACGACCGGCCGGCCACCGACCAGACCGACGAGCTGGGCGAGCGCTTCATGTCCGGCATGGTCGCGCCGAGCGAGCCGGAGGCGTACACGGAGTGGCTGACCGGGCAGCGGACCCGCATGGCCCTCGGGGAGATGGTGGGCTGGGCGATCGTCGATCCGGTGACCGACGAGGTGGCCGGCGCGATCCAGCTCTTCCGACTGGGCCACCCGTTCACCCCCGGGACAGCCGAGCTCGCCTACTGGCTGTTCCCACGAGGCCGTGGGCGGGGCCTGGTGCACGCCGCGCTCGTGCGGCTGACCGAGCACGCGTTCACGCCCGCAGCCGAGGGCGGGTTGGGGCTGGCACGGATCTCCGCCCGGTGCGACGCCTCCAACCACGGCTCGGCGGAGGCGCTGCAGCGAGCCGGGTTCGACCTGGTGGGCGTCGAGCGCGACAGCGGTGGGCGGGGCGAGGCCCTGGACGACCGCTTCCTCTTCGAGCTGGTGAGCGCCGCCGAGCCGGCCCGCACCCCGGGGGGTGCCCGCCCGCAGCCCCCGGCACCACGCCCCGCCGCGGTGGCGCGGGCCCGCGACGCCCGGGTGCTGACCGCGCCGACGCTGACCGGGGAAGACTTGGTGCTGCGCACGTGGCGGGAGGACGACCTGCCGGCGCTGGCAGACGCCTTCGCCCGCGGCTCCCTCGGGGAGTACGTCCCCGACGCCGAGGGGACCCGGCACTGGCTGCGGCAGCGGCGCGAGCGCATGGTGCGGGGCACCGACGTGGTGTGGGCGGTGGAGGGCGCCCCGGGCACGGCCGTCGCCGGGCAGCTGCTGGGCGGGGTGAACGCCCAGAAGCTGGCCGACCGGTTCGCGCCGCACGCCGTGGAGATCGGCTACTGGACCCACATCGACCACCGTGGGCAGGACGTCCCCGGCCGGGCGCTGGAGCTGCTGCTCCCCCACCTCATGGCACCGGTCTGCGAGGGCGGACTCGGCCGCACGCAGGTGGACGCCGTGACGCACGACGACAACCTCGCCTCGCAGCGGGTCCTCATGAAGGCCGGCTTCGAGCGAGTCGGCGAGCGGGCACCGCGGGCACCGGCCCCGGCCGACTCGGCCCCTAACGCCGCTGCACCGGTCGAGTCCCTCTCCCTGCGCGGTGCCGTGGACGACGGGTCGCGCCGCCCTCGCCTCGTGGACTGGCGGCTGGACGCCGGCCAGGACCGCGCCGAGCAGGCCCGTCGCCACGAGGAGCGGCGCGTCGTCGTGGCGGAGCTCGCCGCGACCACGGGCCGGAGCGAGGAGCTGGCGCTGACGGCGCTGTCCACCGACGAGGCCGACCTGGAGCGGGTGGTCGAGGCCTGCCGGGACCCCGAGTCCATCCGCTGGCTGGGAGGGCCGGGCATCATCCGCCCCGACTACTCCCGGAACGACGCGGAAGGCTACGCCGTGGGCCTGGCCAACGGGGCGCTCACGGGCACCTGGGTGGGCTGGGCGATCCGCGAGGACGACGGGCGGCTCGTCGGCATGATCGACGTGCAGGGTCTCGGCGAGGCCCACGAGATCGGCTACTGGGTGCACCCGGACGCACGGGGCCGCGGCATCGTCGGTGCCGCGCTGCGCGCCGTGGTGCGGCACGCCCTCACGCCCCGGGCCGACGGTGGGCTGGGGCTGCCACGGCTGTTCATCCGCCACGCCGTCGGGAACGCGGCCTCCCAGCGGGCCATCGAGGCAGCGGGGTTCCGGCGCATCGGCACGGCACGGCGATCGGCCCGCCTGGGCGACGGGTCCCTGGTGGACCACGTGCACTACGACCTGCTGCCCGAGGACCTGGAGGGCCCCGCCCCCGTGGCGTGAGCAGCGTGCCGACGAGCCCCGCCCGGGGCCGGCCCGGAGGGAGCGGCCCTCGCCACCGGGCTCGGTGTACCGGCGCACCGCCTCCCGCGCTCAGGCCTCCGGGTTGGGGCGGGGTGCGGCGCGGTCCACCTGCCCCAGGCCGAGCCAGGCCGCCATCTCCGCCAGTGCGTCGTCGAGCTCGGGGAGCATGGCGGGGTCCCAGCCGGGCTCGGTGTGGAGGGTCGGGGCCCGCAGCACACCGGCCGCCCGGTCGGCCTTGAGGTCCACCCGGGCCACCAGGGCGTCGCCGAGCAGGAAGGGCAGCACGTAGTAGCCGTGCACCCGCTGCTCAGCCGGGGTGTAGATGCCGATGCGGTACCGGAAGCCCCAGAGCGCCTGCGCCCGCTCCCGCTGCCAGACGACCGGGTCGAACGGGCTGAGCAGGGCCCTCGCACCGACCGGCCGGGGACGGGGTGCGTCCCGGTGCAGGTAGACGGGCGTCGAGGGCGTCGACCAGCCGGGCACCTCGACCTCGACCAGCTCACCGGTGGCCACGAGCTGCTCCACCGCCGGAGCCGACTGCGCCACCGAGAGACGGGCGTAGTCCCGCAGGCAGCGCAGCGTCCCGATGCCGTGGGCCCGGGCCGCCCGACGCACCAGCTCCACGAAGGCCCGCTCCTCCGGCAGCGGCTCCTCCCCCAGCGGTCCCGCCGCGACGACCTCGGCGGGTAGCACTTCCTGCGGACGTGCGAAACGGCGCGCGAAGGACGCGGTGCGCCCGGTCGAGGTCAGCTCCCCGGCCCAGAAGAGGTGCTCGCAGGCCGCCTTCACCAGCGACCAGTTCCACCCCCAGTGCTCGTTCCCGACCTCCTCGGTGTGCTCGAGCACCTGCTCCACCTCGGCCGCGGTGAGGGGCCCGTGCTCCGCGACGGCACCGCGCACGCGCTCCACCAGCCCGGGGTGCTCCCGGGCGACCGCGCGCATGCCGCCCCAGGCCTCGCGGTGCGCTCGGCGCATGCGGAAGCCGTACAGCGGCCAGTCCTCCACCGGGACCAGTGACGCCTCGTGGGCCCAGTACTCCACGAGGCGGTGCCGCGCACGGCGGCCCGTCGGTCCGCGCCCGTCGCGCAGCCCGTCCAGCTGGGTCGTGTCGTAGGGACCGAGGCGGGCGAGGAAGGGCAGGTACTGACTGCGTGCCAGGACGTTCACCGAGTCGATCTGCACGATCCCCATCCGCCGGGCGGCCGCCACCAGCTGGAGGCGGCCGACGTCGGCGGGGCGGGAACGGCCCAGCCCCTGGGCCAGCAGGGCCACGCGGCGCGCCGCCCGCAGCGTCAGACGCTGCGGGCGGCGCGTGGTGGGAACCGGGCCGGTCACCTCCAGCCCACCCGTGTGGAAGACGTCACGCGGCGTCGCTCCCAGCGGCGTCCCGGTCGGCCGACTGCGCGCCCGCGCCGTCGGCGGCACCGGTCTGCTCCTGGCCCTGGTCGAGGTGGATCACGCCGTAGCTCCAGCCCCGCCGGCGGTAGACCACGCTCGGCCGCTGCGTCTCGGCGTCCACGTAGAGGTAGAAGTCGTGGCCGACGAGCTCCATGCGGGCGAGGGCCTGGTCGAGGGTCATCGGGTCCGCCTCGTGCACCTTCGTGCGGACGCTGATCGGGCAGTTCACGTCACCGCCCAGCCCCGCGACGACGGGGTCGCTGGGCAGCATCTCCAGGTCCACGCCGGCCTCGACGAGCTCGGCCTCCTTCTGGTGGCGCTTCGCCTCCTCCACGAGCGACTCGCCCGTGGGCACCGTGTCGAGGTCCGCGGTGGCCTCCGCCACGGACGCGGCCTTCGGGCGCCCCTTGTGGATCTTGCGGCGGTCCTTGAGGCGGCGCAGGCGCTCGGTCACCTTCGCGAGCGCCGCGTCGAGGGCCTCGTACTCGCGCTCGGCCGACGCCTCGGCCCGCACCACGGTCTTGCGGTCCTGGCAGGTGATCTCGATGCGCTCGGCCCCCTCCGCGCGGCGGGGGTTCGGCTCGTGGCTCCACAGCACGTGACAGGCCGTGACGTCCGGGGCGATGCCGGCCAGCTGCTCCAGCTTCTCGTCGAGATGACGGCGGAAGCGGTCGGTGACCTGGGCACGGCGGCCGGTGACGGTGATCTGCATGAGTCCTCCTGAAGGTGGGGCCGCCGGTTCGGGCGGCCGAAACGCGGTGGTCGGTGCACCTGCTGGTGTGTTCCTCAACCACCCCCTTCACTGCGGGGCTCCATGGAGAAACACTACGTCGCCCCCGGCCCCCGGACAAGGGTGGAGACCCTCCCCTCACGCGGCCGTTCAGGGCACCCGTGCGCAGCACACGGCGCCCACCCACCGCGGGTGCAGCGGCGCCAGCGCGTCCCGGCAGGCCCGCAGCGTGGACCCGGTGGTCACGACGTCGTCGAGCACCACGACCGCCTCCGGCAGCCGGGGCGGCGGGACCCGGCCCCGCACGTGCACGCGCCCGGCGAGGTTCTCCCGCCGCTGGCCCCGGCCCAGTCGCGACTGGTCCCGCACCGCGCCGGCCATCCGCAGCGCTGGCAGCACCCGGACCGTGGGCGTCCCGGCACGGGCCGCCGCGGCCCGCGCGAGGTCGGCGACGGGATCGTCACCCCGGGCCCGACGGGCGGCGCCGCGCGAGGGGGCCGGGACCACCAGCAGCTCGATCCGGTCGACGGCGAGGCCGAGGTCGGCGGCGGCCGCCGCCCGCGCCACCTGCAGCACCGGGGCCGTCACCGCGGCCAGCACCGCCCGCACGTCCCGTCGCTCGCCGTCCTTGTATGCCCGCACCAGGGCGCGCAGCGAGCCCGTGTAGTCCCCGGCCGCCCACAGGGGCACGCCGCCGAGCCGCCCGGTCACGACGCCCGGGGCCAGCTCCACGGCCAGGGACTCCAGGCAGTCCCCGCACCAGCGCCCGCCCGGCGCCCCGCACCCGGCGCAGGAACCGGGCACCGCGAGGTCACCGAGTCGCGCGATTCCGTCCAGCACGTCCCCACCCCACCGCACCGGCGGCGGGCACGGGGACGAGCCGGAGCCCGGCTGTGGATGAGCGCCCGGTCAGCGCCCCGGGACCACGACCTCGCTGGCCACGTTGGCCACGAACCAGGTGGATCCCGCCCGCGTCAGAACGCGGCCACCGTCGGTCGTCACGAGCAGGCCGTCCTCCCGCTCGGCGGGGTAGCCGCTGATCGACACGGCGTTGTCCACGGTGCCCTGCAGCTCGGTCCAGCCGCCCAGCTCGGTGCGCCAGACCTTCTGCTCCCCGCCCGGGCCGGCGGTCCCCAGCACCGCGAAGGCCTGCTCGTCGATCCACGCGATGTCCTCCACACCCGAGTCCACCTCGGGCGCCACCCGCGACGGCTCGGTCAGCGAGGTCGGCTCCCCGTCGGAACCGCGCTCCACTCCGACCAGCGCCACGCGCTCGCCCTCGTCGCCCTCCAGGACCACGAGGGCCCGGGTGCCGTCGGGAGCGAGCCGGATCTCCCGGATCCGCCCCCGGTCCAGCCACGGCACCTCCAGCGACTCCGGCCGCGCCTGCTGGCTCCCGGTGTCGAGCACCAGCACCTCCGAGTCGTCGTCGGTCTCCTGCGTGGTCCAGAGGAAGCCCAGGCGGTCCAGGCTGGGGGCCGACAGGGCCCCCTCGGTCTCGTGCGTCGTGGGCCGGCCGTCCCGCCAGACACCCAGTCGTCGGTCGTCGACCGCGGCCAGCGTGCGGAAGTCGCTCGACACGGCCAGCCGCTCCCAGCTCGCCGGCAGCTCGGGCACCTCGAGGGCCTGGGGCCGGGGCGCCGACTCGAGCTCGGCCGAGGCGGGGTCCGCCGCGCGGAGGCGGTCCCGTTGGTGCAGCAGCACCAGCGGGACGTCCACCGAGACCACCGAGTAGCCGGCGCCCTGCGGGTAGGCCAGCGTGTCGCCGATGGCGTCGCTCGCCGTGTCCAGCGTGCTCCCGCCCGCCTCCAGCGAGACCGCGTCGACCGACGGCAGCTGCCGCATGGTGGCCGTGTACTGGGCCCAGGCGAGGTCCCGGTCGGCGCCGTCGGCGGAGGTCATCGCCTCCGAGAGACGCAGGGTGGCGACCCCGTCGGAGACCGGGACCGCGGCCGACTCCAGGCGTGCCCCCGGCGGGACGCCCGTGGTCAGCGCGCCCTCCAGCCCCTCGGGCACCGCCTCGGACTGCAGCCGACCCAGCGCGCTGGCCATGCCCTCGCCGTCGCGCACCCAGCGCTGCTCCGGCACGAGCTCCTCGGTGACCGCCGACCCCCAGTGCACCTGGACCGGCTTGTACAGACGCTGGAAGTCGGCCCGGGACATGACGCTGCCGACCTCCTCGGGCAGGTCGTCCACCCGCCACTGCCCATCCACCTGGCGGACGTGGAAGGTGAGGTCCTGCTGCTCACCCGGCGGCATCTCCCGGAAGCGACCGTGGGCGTCGACGCTGCCGATCATGCCCAGGTCCAGGCGCACCCGCTCCCCCGCCACCTGTGTCACGGCCTGCTGGGTGCGGTCGTCGTAGACCATGATGCGCCGCTCCGGTCGCCAGTCCGCGCTGGCGGCGTCGGTGAGGTACTGCCGCGCCACCCGGTGGTCCCCGCTGTCGTCGATGCCCGCGCGCAGGAAGCCGGCGACCACCTCCTCCGGGGTCGCATCCTTCTGCGGCGGCTCGACCTCCACCGAGACCTCCTGCCGGGGTGTCTCGTCCAGTGCCGGCCCCTGCTCCACCGGCGACTGCTCCGGGATGGCCGAGCACCCCGCGGCCCCCAGGGCCACCGCGGCGGCCCACGCGACGGCTGCGGCCGCCCTGCGCTGTCCCCGGTTCACGGCATCTCCTCGATCTGGTTCCGACAGGTGTCGTCGGACGGGTGCGGGGCACGCAGCGCGATGGGTGACCCGCCCACGTCCTGCCCCTCGCGGCGGGGCACGGTCAGCCGGAAGGTCGCACCCTGCCCCGGCCGGGAGGACACCTGCAACCAGCCGCGGTGCTCTCGGGCGTCCCCGGCGCAGATGCTCAGGCCCAAGCCGGTGCCACCGGCCGTGCGGTTGCGGGCCGGGTCCGCCCGCCAGAAGCGGTCGAAGACCCGGTCCATCTGGTCGTCGTCCATGCCGATGCCGCTGTCGGACACCGCGACCGCGACCGCCGAGTAGTTGCCGTCGAGGCGGACCACGACGGGCTCCCCCTCCGCGTGGTCGATCGCGTTCACCACCAGATTGCGCAGGACGCGCTCGATGCGGCGCTCGTCCACCTCGGCCACCACCGCGGCCTCGGTGCCCGGGTGCTCCACCCGCAGCTCCACACCGGCCCCGGCCGCCAGCTCGGCGTGGGCGTCGACCACCCGCTGCGCGACCTCCGCGAGGTTGACCGCGCGCCGCTGCAGCTGCACCTGTCCCGCGTCCTGGCGGGAGATCTCCAGCAGGTCGGTGAGCAGCTGGTCCAGGCGCTCGACCTCACCGTGGAGCAGCTCCACCGAGCGGGTGTTCACCGGGTCCAGCTCGTCGCGCCCGACGTGGAGCACGTCGCTGGCCATGCGGATGGTGGTCAGCGGCGTGCGGAGCTCGTGGCTCACGTCGCTGACGAAGCGCTGCTGCAGGTTGGACAGGTCGCGCAGCTCCACGATCTGCCGCTGCACCACGTCCGCCATCGTGTCCACCGAGGTGCC
This sequence comes from Kytococcus sp. Marseille-QA3725, assembly GCF_054950055.1. Classification (NCBI taxonomy): domain Bacteria; kingdom Bacillati; phylum Actinomycetota; class Actinomycetes; order Micrococcales; family Kytococcaceae; genus Kytococcus; species Kytococcus sp. Marseille-QA3725. The sequence continues at coordinate 1,381,555 of NZ_JBUCLA010000001.1, forward strand.
CAGGCGCCCCAGCTCGTCGTGCCCCCGCATGCCGGTGCGTCGGTCGAGGTCGCCGGTGGCGATCTGCTCGGTGGTGCGGGTGACCCGCGAGAGGGGGTCCAGGGCGATGTGCGTGACCACGAAGGTGATGAGCCCGGCGATGCCGAGCAGGCCCAGCCCGCCGAGGGCGAACGAGGAGCCGACGATGCCGAGGGTCCGCTGCTCGTTCTCCAGCGAGTGGAAGAGGAACATGTCGTGCGGTCCGACCCCGGGGACCTCCACGCGGGCCGCCACCAGCACCGTCGGCCCCTCCTCGCCGGTGGCCGTCGTGCGCGTGATGATCGAGTGAACGTGGTCGGGGTCCTCCTGGAGCCGCTCCACCAGCTCATCGGGCACCTCGGTCACGGACGCGTCGGGACGCTCCACCGGCGAGAGCCCGTCGTCGTTGCCCGGGGAGCGCACCAGGGCCACGCGCCGGGAGGGATCGTCGCCGGGGGTCGAGTTCGCCCGGACGACGTCGGTGGCCGTCGTGTAGAGGGTCGCGTTGTCCGCCCGGTCGAGGGAGTCGAACTCGCGCTGCGCCTGCCCGACGGCGGTCACCGACTCCGCCATGGCCGCGTCCACCCGGCTGCGCAGCAGCCGCTCGCCGATGGCCTGGTACAAGGACACCCCGAGCACCAGCGAGAGCAGCGCCGTCAGCAGCAGGCTGACGACGATGGTGCGGAAGCGCAGCGAGGTGCGCCAGGCCCGCCGCAGCGTGCGGACCAGGGCCACCGGGGCCGCGAGCGGACGCAGGAGCACGGCCTCAGGCCGAGGGCGCGCCGGCTCGGTAGCCGACGCCGCGCACCGTCTGCACGATGCAGGGGTTCTCCGGGTCGCGCTCGATCTTCGCCCGCAGGCGCTGGACGTGGACGTTCACCAGCCGGGTGTCGCCCGCGTGCTGGTAGCCCCACACCTGCTGCAGCAGCGTCTCGCGGCTGAACACCTGCATCGGCTTGCGGGCCAGGGCCACGAGCAGGTCGAACTCCAGCGGGGTGAGCGAGATGACCTCGCCGTCCCGCGTCACCATGTGGCTCTCGACGTCGACGGTGAGGTCCCCGACCGTCAGCTTCGACTGCTGCGGCGGCGTGTAGCGACGCATGCGGGCCCGGGTGCGCGCGAGCAGCTCCTGCGGCCGGAAGGGCTTCTGCACGTAGTCGTCGGCACCCGACTCGAGGCCGGTCACCACGTCGTGGGTGTCGGTCCGCGCGGTGAGCATGATGATCGGCACCCCGGACTCGGCCCGGATCTCGCGGCAGACGATCATGCCGTCCTTGCCGGGCAGCATGACGTCCAGCAGCACCAGGTCCGGCTCCGCCTCGTGGAAGGCGTCCAGGGCACGGGCCCCGTCCCCGCAGGTGGTGACCTCCCAGCCCTCCTTGCGCAGGACGATCCCCAGCATCTCCGCGAGCGCGGAGTCGTCGTCGACGACGAGGACGTGTCCCTGCGCCGACCCTGCGGGCGGCGGAGTTGCGGCAACCATGCCCGCAGGATATCGAGACCCCCGGGGACGGGTCCGCGGGCCGTGCGGGGTCAGTCCGTGTCCGACCCGAAGGGCGCCAGGTCGAGCCCGAGGAGGGCGTTCTCCACCACCTCGGACAGGGCGGGGTGCGGCCAGTAGCGGCCTCGCGCCCAGCGGTGGGCGTGCTCGCCGCTGAGCACGGCCTCGCCGAGGAGGTTCACCAGCGTCGCGGCCTGGTGGCCCATCACCCAGCCGCCCAGCACGGCCCCGGAGTCCGCGTCGGCCACCACCTGGCAGCGCCCGACCGTGTCCTCCATCGCCCAGCCGTAGGCGACGTGCGCGTACTCCTGCTCGGCGGTGACCACGGTGCGGCCCTGCTCCCGGGCCTCCTCGGCGGACAGGCCGATGACGGCGATCTCCGGGTGGGTGAACACCGCTGCGGGTATGGGGACGGCTGGGAAGCGCTGCAGGTCGTCGGGGTGCACGACGTTGTGGGAGACGGCGCGGGCCTGCGCATTGGCGACGTGCTTGAGCATGACCGGGTCGCAGACGTCACCGAGCGTCCAGACCCCCTCGGCCGAGGTGCGCCCGAACTCGTCGGTCACCACGAAGCCGCGGCCGTCGGTCTGCACCCCCGCGGCCTCGAGCCCGAGGTCGGCGGTGTTCGGCACCCGGCCGGCGGCCACCAGCACCGCGTCGGTGTCCAGGGTGGAGCCGTCGGACAGGGTGAGGCGGGCGCCTTGCCCCGTGCTCTCCGAGGCAGTGACCTCCGCGCCCAGCCGCACGTCCCAGGTGGCCTGCGCGAGCGGCAGGAAGTGGTCCTGCAGGGCCTGCGGCAGGTCGGTGAGCAGCCCGTCGCCGCGGACGAGCAGCGTCACGCTGGAGCCGAGGGCCGAGAAGATGTGCGCGAACTCGACGGCCACCACGCCCCCGCCGACGACGACGAGCCGCTCGGGCAGCTCCTCCAGCCGCATCACGGTGCGGTTGGTGTGCCCCGCCGCGCCCATGATCGGCTCCAGCGCCGGGGGCACGCGCGGGGAGGAGCCGGTGGCGACGACCACCTGGTCGGCGGTCAGGGTGGCCGTGCCGCCAGCGTGCAGGGAGACCTCGAGCTCCCGCTCGCCGGAGAACCGCGCCCAGCCCTCGTAGAGGTCGGTGTCACCCCCGTCGCGGCGGTACTCGGCCCCGCCGGCGCTGATCGGGTCGATGCGGGCGAACACGCGGTCCCGGACGTCCTGCCAGCGCACGCCGTCCAGCGTCGCGTCCACCCCGAGGCGCCCGGCGTCGCGGATGCCGTCGGCGATCCCGGCGGCCCAGACGAACATCTTGGTGGGGGTGCACCCGTTGTTCAGGCAGGTGCCCCCGAAGACGCCACCCTCGACGATGGCGACCCGCTTCCCCTGCCACGCGTCGGTGGGCAGGGAGTTGCCCGAGCCCGAGCCGATGATGACGACGTCGTAGTGCTCCTGAGCCATGCCCGCAGCCTATGCGGCCGCCGTCCGACCGGTGGGACGCGGTGCGACGGGGTCAGCCGAGGTCGCGCAGGTCGGCCAGGTGGGGCGACCGGGACGGGTCGAGACCGAGGCCGACGGCCAGGTAGGTGGCGGTGAAGTCGACCCGCGCCACCAGCCAGGCGAGGTCCACCAGCGGCTCGTGGCCGGCGGTCAGTCCGTCCAGGACGCGCACCCCGGCGCCCGTCGCGATGGAGGAGACCCGCTGCGCCATGGGGCCGAGCTCGTCCCGGCCCAGCAGCCACAGGCCCAACGGGGGCCGGGAGGGCGCGTCGAGGAAGGGGTCGGCGAAGATGTCGCGACCGCCGTCGGCCGCCCGCCCCTGGGTGGCCCGGGAGCCCTCACCGGTGGCGTAGGGCCCGTCGAAGCACGCCACCACCTCGCTGGCGGCGTAGGGCAGCTCCCCGGAGGTGGCCGGGATGCGCCCGGTGCGGCTGAGCATGCTCGCCGCCCGGCGGGCCGCCACCCCGGCGGCCGGACCGTCACCGAGCACGATCGGCAGCGTCTCGGCCAGTGACAGCGCGGTCGACTTGGCGGGGTTGACGAAGGCCTCCGAATCCGGCCGGCACTCCTCGGCCACCGAGTCCAGGGTGGAGGCGATGCCCTCCCAGAGATCGCCGGTCGCCTCCAGCAGCCCGACCTCCCTCAGGGCCAGCAGCACCGGGACGAGCATGCCCCACAGCGCGGTCCGGGAGCTCACCGGTCCCGCACCGACCGGGACGTGCACCCCGCGCGCCCGCTGCGCCGCGTCGGACAGCGGGGTGTCGGACGCCCCCACCGTGAGGACCGCGGCGCCGCGTCGGGCGGCCTCGTGGGTCAGCTCCACCGCGCCGGCCTCGTGCCCGGAGAGGGAGAGGCCGACGACCAGGTCCAGCGGCCCCACCCAGGCCGGCAGCGGACCCGCGGTGAGCACGTGGACGGCCGTCGGCGAGCCCTGCCCGACGACGAGGTCGACCACCTCCCCCACGATCGTCGACCCGCCGGCGGCCACCACGACCACGGCCCGCGGCCGGTGCGCGACGGCCAGCCGATCGATGCCGGCCTCGTCGGCCAGGGTGAGCGCCTGACGCACCTGGGCACCGGCCGTCGCCAGGGCCCGCAGGCTGCCCGCGGCGTCGCAGCGGGCCAGGTGGTCCGGGTCGTCCAGCAGGGCCTCGTCGACGAAGGGCACGTCAGTCCTCCTGCCGCACCAGCGCGAGCACCGCGTCGCGCACCCGGTCGGTGAGCTCGCGGGAGTCCGACTCGACATTCAGCCGCAGCAGCGGTTCCGTGTTGGAGGCGCGCAGGTTGGCCCGCCAGTAGCCGACCTCCTCCCCGTCGAGGGCGGAGCCGGTGAGCGTGAGCCCGTCGAGCCCGTCGCTCTCCGCACCCTGCTCGACACCCCAGGCACGCACCCGCTCGGTGGCCGCGACCGCGTCCCGGATGCGGGAGTTGATCTCCCCGCTGGCGGGGTACTTCTCGTAGGGCGCCATGACCTCCGAGAGCGGCCGGTCCTGACCACCGAGCGCGGCGAGCACGTGGAGCGCGGCGAGCATGCCCGTGTCCGCGAACCAGAAGTCCTGGAAGTAGTAGTGCGCCGAGTGCTCTCCCCCGAACACCGCGTCGTGCCGCGCCATCTCGTCCTTGATGAAGGAGTGGCCCACCCGGGTGCGCACGGGGCGGGCACCCGCCGCCTCGATGACCTCCGGGACCACCCGGGAGGTGATCGCGTTGTGCACCACGGCCACGTCCGAGGGGTCTGCTCCCGCCTCGACGGCGCGGGCGATCTCCCGCTGCGCCACCAGGGCGGTGATCGCGCTCGGGGTCACCGGCTCCCCGCGCTCGTCGACGACGAAGCAGCGGTCGGCGTCGCCGTCGAAGGCCAGACCGAGGTCCGCCCCGGAACCACGCACCGCGGCCTGCAGGTCGCGCAGGTTCTCGGGCTCCAGCGGGTTGGCCTCGTGGTTCGGGAAGCTGCCGTCCAGCTCGAAGTAGAGGGGCTCCACGCGGAGTCCGTCGACCACGACGTCGTCCCCGCCCCCCAGCACCTCCGGCACCGTGTGGCCGGCCATGCCGTTGCCGGCGTCCACGACCACGTGCAGCGGGCGGGAACCGGACAGGTCCACGAGCGAACGCAGGTGCTCGGCGTACTCGCTCGTCAGGTCCCGTGCGGTGAGCCCACCGGGGCGCTCGGCGGCGGCCCGCTCGTGCAGGTCGCCCCGGTCGAGGATCCACTGGGCCAGGTCACGCACCTCGGCCAGACCGCTGTCCTGCCCGACCGGCCGGGCGCCGGGGCGGCAGAGCTTGATGCCGTTGTACTGCGCCGGGTTGTGGGAGGCGGTGAACATGGCCCCCGCCAGCCCGAGGTGGCCGGCCGCGAAGTACAGCCCGTCGGTGGAGCACAGCCCGATGGGCGTGACGTCCACCCCGTGCAGCGTCAGGCCGGCGGCGAAGGCCTCGGAGAGCTCCGGGCTGCTGGGACGCATGTCGTGCCCCACGGCGACGCCCTCGATCCCCTCGGGCAGCACGACGGTCTGCGCGAAGGCCTCCCCCAGGGCCCGGGCGACGCGGGGGTTGAGCTGCTCGGGCACGAGCCCGCGGACGTCGTAGGCCTTGACGAACTCGGCGAGCGGGGGCTGGGGGGACTGGGTGCTCATGGACGCAGGGTAGTGCGCCCTCAGCCGTCGTCGCCCCCGGAGACCAGACGGAGCCGCGGGCCGTCCGCACCGTCGCCGCGACGACTGGCAGGATCGGGGCGCCCGGCCTGCTCGTCCGCCCCGCGCGCGTCGCGGTGGTCGCGCACGGCGTCGGCCAGTGCACCGATGTCGGCGACCGCACCGGTCGGGTCGTCCAGGTCGACCTGCAGCCGCATCACCTGCCACCCGCGGGGTGCGGTGAGGCGGGCCGTGTGCTCGGCGCAGAGGTCGTACACGTGGGGCTCGAGCTCCGCCACGAGGGGACCGACGACGACGGTCTGCTCGGCGTAGACGTAGGTCAGGGTGGAGGCCGCCGGCTGCGCACACCCCACCTTGCTGCACAGTCTGGGGCTCGGGTCTTGGGCAGGCACAGGTCGCACACTACGCTCGCCGCATGACCAGCCGCGCCTCCCGCGCCGGGAACGCCGGACGTCGGCGCATGCTGCGCCGCGGGCGGGACCTGCGGGGACCCCTGCTGCCGGCCGGCTCCCCCGGCCGGAGGGACCGCCACGACCAGTTCGCCGAGGTGGCGCACGAGGCCACCGCCAGGGTCGCCGAGCGTGCCGGGCTCCGGCCCGACGAGTGGGGGCTGACGGTGCTGGTGGCGCCGCACCACGACGTGCCCCCGGAGCACCGCCTCGGACACGTCGAGGCGGCGGGCTCCCGGTGGGAGGTCGTCCTGCACCGCCTGGCGCTCACCGTCGACCTGGACCCGGCAGCGGACCCGGAGCTCGTGGTGGAGTGCACGGTCGCCCGACTGCTCGGTGCCGCCCTGGGACGCCCGGCAGAGGACCTGCACCCCGACGCCTGAGGCCGGGAGCCGCGGATCGCTCAGGCGCTGAAGACCGCACGGCGCTTGAGCTTGCGCCGCTCGCGCTCGGACAGCCCACCCCAGATGCCGAAGCGCTCGTCGTTCTCGAGCGCGTAGTCGAGGCACTCCGAGCGCACGTCGCAGCCGGTGCAGACCCGCTTGGCCTCCCGGGTGGAACCGCCCTTCTCGGGGAAAAAGGCCTCCGGGTCGGTCTGGGCGCACAGCGCCCGCTCCTGCCAGCTCGGAGCCGCCTGATCGGCGAACCCGATGATCTGAAGTTCGTGCACGGTTTCCTCCTCGACCCTGGGGCCCGTCAGCACGTGGTGATCTCGGTTGCGATGGACGCCACCACTCGCACAGGTGGCACCCGCCACCCCTCTCGGGCGGCGGTGTTGCGTGGAATTACACCGGTGCAACTCCCCGCGTGTCAAGCCGGTGAACGAGGCCCCGATGGTGTATGGCCACCCCGCGCGGTGGGCAGGTGCGTGCGCGGCGCGAGCCGGGGACCGCGACGTCCGGCGGGGTCCGCCGACCACCGTCCGAGCAGCATCTGCACCCGGTAGCGCTGCCCCGCGTAGGGGGCCAGGACCCGCGCCAGGTGACGGTCGTCCCCGGCCTCCCCGGTGAGCACCGCGGTGACGCGCCCGGCGACGTGGTAGTCGCCCCAGCTCACGGCATCGGGGTCACCCAGCGCCCGCTGGGCGACCTCCGCCGCGGTCCACGGGCCGATGCCGGGCACGGTCCGCAGCGCCCGGTGGGCGGCGTCGAGGGCCTCGCGGTCGTCGGGGCGGGCGCGGTCAGCCAGTCCCTCCAGCCGGGTGGCCACGCGGGCGGCCCGCTGCAGCGCGTCGGAGCGGGCCGAATCGATGCCGCACCGGCTCCAGGTCCACGAGGGCACGCGCAGGACGGCCGCGGGGTCCGGCGGGGCGAGCAGGCCACGCTCCCCCGCCGGACCGGGCGCCCGGGTGCCGGCCGCCCGCACGAGCGCCCGGTACCCGGCGAAGGCCTCCTGCCCGGTCACCTTCTGCTCCAGCACCGCCGGCAGGAGGGCGTCCCACACCCGGCGGGTCCGCGGCACGCGCACCCGGGGCGACCAGCGGGCGTGGGCCCGTTCGAGCACCGGGTGGCGCGGGTGGAGCCGATCCGGCCGGTCCAGCGCACCGACCAGCTCGGGCACGCCGTCCAGCAGCCACTCCACCACCCCGGGGCGGCCCCAGGCCCGGGCAGCCAGGGGTCCCGCGGCGCCTCGCAGCTGCAGCGTCCCCGGCCCGTCGGGCGTGGTGACCCCGAGCACGAGCTCGTCCGGCCCGAGCCGCAGCACGGTCGGGTCACCCGCACCGCGTCGCAGCGGGGAGAGGGTGTCCACGAGGTCAAGCGCCCAGGGAGCCCGCCACAGACGGGTCCCCTCGTGCACGCGCGCTGCGGAGGTCATCGGTCCAGTGTCCCCGCCGGGCCGTACGATGCACGAGGACGCCAGCCGTCCACCCACCGCGCGAGATGACGCGCACCCCCTCACGCACGCGCCCCGGGCGCGGGAAGGCCCCCAGATGACCACACCGGCGACGGTGCTGGAGCAGTTCACCACCCAGGATCCCCAGTCCCCCCGACTGACCTGCTTCGACGACGTGCGCGGCGAGCGCATCGAGCTCTCGGGGGCGGTGCTGGCCAACTGGACCGCCAAGGCCGCCAACGTCCTCCAGGAGGAGTTCGACGTGGAGCCCGGTTCGGTGGTGGTCGTGGACCTGCCCCGTGGCCACTGGCGGACGGCCTACTGGGTGCTGGCCACCTGGGCCGTCGGGGCCGTCGTGGCGCTGGACCCCCACGAGGGCGCGGACGTGCTGGTCACCACCCGCCCCTCCTCCGACCTCGCGGACGACTCCGACGAGGTCGTCGCGGTCACCCTCCACGCCCTGGCCCGCGGCTGGGAGGGCGAGGAGCTGCCGACCGGCGTCTTCGACGACGCGGCGGAGCTCGCCAGCTTCGGCGACGGGTTCACGCCCTGGCACGAGGTCGAGGACGACCACGTCGCCCTGGTGCTCGGCGGCGAGCGCTGGACCATGGCCGAGGTGGCCGAGACCGTCGAGGCGGGACGCGTGCTGGTGCACCCGGACGACCCCGTCCGCCACGTGCGCACGCTGCTCGGCGTCTGGGCCGCTGGCGGCTCGGTGGTCACGGTCGTCTCCGAGGGGCCGGTCGACCCCGACCAGCCGCGCTTCACGGCCGAGGGCGTCACGCGCTCGGCGACCTGAACCCCTGAGCACCCGGAACGTGAGGCGCGTCACTCCCGGTTAGGCTGCGGCCATGGACAAAGTGGTCGCTTCAGCACAGGAGGCCGTCGCCGGCCTCGAGAACGGAATGCGCGTCGCCGTCGGGGGCTTCGGCCTGTGCGGCATCCCGCAGACCCTGATCGGCGCGGTGCACGAGGCGGGCGTCACCGACCTCGAGGTCGTGTCGAACAACTGCGGGGTCGACGGCTGGGGCCTGGGGGTCCTGCTGGACGCCGGCCGCCTGCGCCGCGTGGTCGCCTCCTACGTCGGCGAGAACAAGGAGTTCGCCCGCCAGTACCTGGAGGGCGAGCTCGAGGTGGAGCTCACCCCGCAGGGCACGCTCGGCGAGAAGCTGCGCGCCGGCGGCTCGGGCATCGCGGCGTTCTGGACCCGCACCGGCGTCGGCACCCCCGTCGCCGAGGGCGGCATGCCGTGGAAGTACGACGCGCAGGGCGCGGTGGCCGTGGAGTCCCCCGCCAAGGAGACCCGCGAGTTCACCACCCTGGGCGAGACCCACGAGTACGTGCTCGAGGAGGCCCTCCCCTGCGACTTCGCGCTGGTGCGCGCCGCCAAGGGCGACCGTCACGGCAACCTCGTGTTCAACAAGACCGCCGCGAACTTCAACCCGGTGGCCGCCATGGCCGGTCGGGTCACCGTCGCGGAGGTCGAGGAGCTCGTCGAGCCCGGTGAGATCGACCCGGACGACGTGGACCTCCCCGGCGTGTTCGTCAAGCGCGTGCTGGCCCTCACCCCGGAGCAGGCCGCCGACAAGCGCATCGAGAAGCGCACCGTCACCGAGACCACCCAGGAGGCCTGACATGTCGCTGACCCGTGAGCAGATGGCCGCCCGCGCAGCCCGGGAGCTGCACGACGGCGACTACGTGAACCTCGGCATCGGCATGCCGACGCTCGTGCCCAACTACGTGGACGACGACGTCGAGCTGGTGCTGCAGTCCGAGAACGGCATCCTGGGCGTGGGGCGCTACCCCACCGAGGACGAGGTCGACCCCGACCTCATCAACGCCGGCAAGGAGACCGTCACCGTCCGACGCGGTGCCAGCTTCTTCGACTCGGCCCTCAGCTTCGGCATGATCCGGGGCGGCAAGATCGACGCCGCGATCCTGGGTGCCATGCAGGTGTCCGAGCAGGGCGACATCGCCAACTGGATGGTGCCCGGCAGGATGGTCAAGGGCATGGGCGGGGCGATGGACCTCGTGCACGGCGCCAAGAAGGTCGTGGTGCTCATGGACCACACGGCCAAGGACGGCACCCCCAAGATCGTCCGCGAGTGCTCGTTGCCGCTGACCGGCAAGCAGGTCGTGCAGCGCATCATCACCGACCTGTGCGTCATGGACGTCACCCCGCAGGGCCTGGTGCTCCGCGAGCTGGCGCCGGAGGTGACCGAGGAGCAGGTGCGCGAGCGCACGGACGCACCGTTCACCGTCGACCTCGACTGAGACACACCACGCAGGGACGCCCCCGGGACCGATGGTCCCGGGGGCGTCCCTGCGCGTGGTCGAGCGGGCCCCTGGGGCTCAGCGTCCGACGATGCGGCGGCGCAGCTCGCGCGGGCTGGTGAGGAAGCCCCAACCCCAGGCCATGTGCATGGTGGCGATGACGGCGGGCACGCGGGCGGCCACCACCGGCTCCTGGTCCCGGGCCTCCCAGAGCCCGCCCGCGGTCACGGCCGCGAGGTAGGTGGCCGGCACCACCAGGGCCGGGCGCCACCGCGTCCCCACCAGCGCCCCTGCGGCACAGGCCAGCAGAGCGGTCGGCGGTGCGAGATAGCGCGCGTTGATCGACCCCTCGTGCAGCGCGGCGACGACGCGGCGCCACCGGCCGTAGTCCCGGTACTGCCGCGCGAGGGCGGGGATGCTGCGCCGCGGCCGGTAGTCCACCCGGAGCTCGGGCGTGAACCAGACGAGTCCACCGGCCTGCCGGATCCGCCAGTTCATCTCCCAGTCCTGCGCGCGGTCGAAGCGCGTGTCGTAGCCACCCACCCGGTCCAGCCACTCACGGCGGAAGCACCCGAGGTACACGGTGTCCGACTCCCCCTCGGCCCCGCCGGTGTGGAAGCGCGCCCCGCCGACACCGATGCGCGAGCCCATCGCCACGGCCACCGCGCGCTCGAAGGAGGTCCGGCCCACGGCGTGCATGATGCCGCCGACGTTGGCCGCCCCGGTGCGCTCGAGCACCTCGCAGGCGGTCCGCAGGTAGCCCGGTGAGAGCTCTCCGTGGGCGTCCACGCGGACCACCACGGGGTGCCGGGCGGCCGCCAGAGCGGCGTTCAGGGCGTCCGGCGTGCGGCCACTGGGGTTGTCGACGACGACCACCCGCGGGTCGCGGGCGGCCAGGTCCGCGGCGATCTCCGCCGTCCGGTCCCGGGACGGACCGACGGCCAGCACCACCTCGAGCTCTCCGGGTGCGTCCTGGGCGAGGACCGCCGCGACGGAGTCCGCCAGATCAGCCTCCTCCTCGAGGACGGGCATGATCACGCTGATGGCACTCATGCGGACATTGTGCGTTCGCCCGCCTCACAGATCGCGCACACACGCCGCGGTCGTACCCGGGGCTCACAGGACCGTGTCCTAGTCTTCGTGAGGTGACCGACCGCCATGACGACCGTGACCTCAGCGCCTGGGAGGCCGCCGGGTCCCACCGGGACCTCGACGGACAGGGGCGCCGCCGGGTGACCTCCCGGGGCCGGGCGACCGCGCCGCGGTCCTCCGACTCCCCGGCCGTCGGGGGCCGAGCACCCCGGGACACCCCCCGAGCAGGCGCCGGCCCCCGCCCGTCCCGACGGTCCGACGGCATGCGCTCGGCGGACACCCGGTACGACGACCGGAGGTACGCAGGCGCCCCGTACGACGACGCGCCGTACGACGAGGCCCCGCGTCGCGCCCGACGCTCCCGGTTCCGCCGCGTGCTGGCGGTCGTCGCCGGTCTGCTCGCGCTCTGGCTCGTCGCGACCGCCTGGGCGGTCGTCGACTCCTGGCGCCAGGTGGGTCGCACGGAGGCCATGCCCACCTGGGAGGGGCGTCCCGACGACACCGCGGGACGCAACTACCTGCTGGTGGGCTCGGACTCCCGGGAGAGCCTGTCCGACGAGGACCGGTTGCGCCTGGGCACCGGCGGCGGCGAGGGACGTCGCACGGACACGATCATGCTCGTGCACGTGCCGACCTTCGGCGCCCCGACCTTGGTGTCGATCCCCCGCGACTCCTACGTGCCCGTCCGCGGCATGGGGAAGAACAAGATCAACTCAGCCTACAACGTCGGCGGGGCCCCGCTGCTGATCGACACCGTCGAGCAGAACACCGGCCTGCGGATCGACGGGTACAGCGAGATCGGCTTCGGCGGCTTCACGGACGTCGTCGACAGCCTGGGCGGGGTGGAGCTGTGCCCAAAGACCGACATCAACGACGCCAAGGCGCACCTGGACATCAAGGCCGGCTGCCAGGAGATGGACGGTGTGACCGCCCTGGCCTACGTGCGGGCCCGCTACTTCGACCCGCGTGGCGACCTGGGACGCGTCGAGCGACAGCGCGAGTTCCTCAAGGCCATCAGCTCCGAGGCCCTGAAGCCCACCACCCTCCTGCTCCCCTGGGAGCTGCACGACGTGGGCACGGCGGTGACGCCCAACCTGACCGTCGACGAGCACGACTCGATGCTGGAGATCGCCATGGCCCTGAACGCCGTCCGGCGGGCGAGCGGTGGTGACCGGCAGGTGACGGTCCCGGTCAGCGACTCGACGCTTCCCACGCCGCACGGCTGGGCCGTGCAGTGGGACGAGGAGCGGGCCGGTGAGCTCTGGAAGGCCCTGCGCGAGGGCGAGGACCCGCCCGCCGTCGAGTGAACCCACGTCGAGGGCCCCGCCGGAACACATCCGGCGGGGCCCTCGACGGGCGGTCAGCGGATCAGCACATCGGCAGGGTCCTGAACGTGTAGCCCTTCGCACGCAGGCGCTTGATGACGTCGTCCAGCGCGCCCACGGTCTGCGAGCGGTTGCCACCCCCGTCGTGCATCAGGGCGATGCCACCGGGGGTCATGCGGTTGACGATCTCGTCGGCGATGGCGCGCTCACCGGGACGCTCCCAGTCGTTGCCGCCGGCGGACCAGAGCACCGAGTACTCGAAGCCCGCGGCCCCGGCCACCGAGTGGACGCGGTCGTTGGTGGCACCGTACGGCGGGCGGAAGCACTTGCGGCCCCCGCCGATCTGGTTCTGGGTGCGCACCAGCTCGTTGCGGATCTGGCTGTCGCTGCGCTTCCGCAGGTCCGGATGGTTCCAGGAGTGGTTGGTGACCTTGTGCCCCTCGGCCCGCGCCTGCTTGACCAGCCCCGGGTAGGACTGGGCCCAGCTGCCCACCGCGAAGAAGGTGGCCGGGACGTCGTAGCGGTCCAGGACGTCCAGGACGCGCGGCGTGTAGACCGGGTTGGGACCGTCGTCGAAGGTCAGGTAGGCGACCTTCTGACCGGTCGGCCAGGTGGTGACGCGCTCGGACGGCTTCGTGCCGGGGTCCGAGCGGGTCACGGCGGTGGAGACCCAACGGTGGTCGCCCACGCGCTGCCATCCGTTCACCACCGGCCCGGTGAGGCGGGTGCCCCCGGACAGGCGCTGCACGGCGGAGTACTCGGTGGACGGACCGAAGCGCACGTTGGTGGTGCCGATGGTCCAGCGCGTCCGGCTGGCCCCGGGGCCGTCGGTGTGACCGAGGTACACCCACTCGCCGGCACGGAGCCGGCCCCAGCCGTTGGCCACCTGCGAGTACTCCACCGGCTTGCCCGGGGACAGCACCCGGACCGCCTTGTAGCTGCTGCGGGGACCGGTGCGCACCGTGGTGGACCGGTCGGTCACCCGGAGCGTCCAGCTGCCCGCGGGCGTGACCTTCTCCTGGTGCTCGGTGCCCTCGCCGTGGCTCGGGGCCGCCCGACCCGACTCGGTACCGGGCGGCGTGATGTCGTCGGCGGCGTGCGCGGCGACGGGCGTGCCCGTCATGACGAGTGCTGCGAACAGGGCCGCGATGCGGCGCGGCGTGCGGTGTGCGGACATGCTGGTTTCTTTCCCCCTCCGGGCGGTCGACCCGTCGTCAGTGGACGGGGCCGCGACCGGCCGCGGACGCACGACGACGCCCTTGGACCCCCCGGTACCGCGCCCCCGTGCGGTACGTCTCGATGCTAGTGGCACCTGCGCGCACCACCCTCACCGGGCCCTCACGAAGCACTCACAGCTCGCTCACGGCCACGGTCCCGGCCGTCCGGTCACCGCCGTGACCCCGCACGCGACGGTCCCCGGTGACCTCCGCGGGGAGGCACCGGGGACCGGGTGGGCGAGCCGCTGGCGGGCGCTCCGTCAGGAGGGCAGCCCCTTGAGCAGCTGACGCGCCATCACCACGCGCTGGATCTGGTTGGTGCCCTCGTAGATCTGGGTGATCTTCGCGTCGCGCATCATGCGCTCCACCGGGAAGTCCTTGGTGTAGCCGTAGCCACCGAACAGCTGCACCGCGTCGGTCGTGATCTCCATGGCCACGTCCGAGGCGAAGCACTTGGCCGCCGCACCGAAGTAGCTCAGCGCGGGGTCGTCACGCTCGGACTTGGCCGCGGCGTTGTACACGAGCTGCCGGGCGGCCTCGAGCTTCATGCCCATGTCCGCGAGCATGAACTGCACGCCCTGGAAGTTCGAGATCGACTGGCCGAACTGCTCGCGCTCCTTGACGTAGTCCAGGGCGGCGTCGAGGGCTCCCTGCGCGATGCCGATCGCCTGCGCCCCGATGGTGACGCGGGTGTGGTCCAGCGTCTGCAGCGCGATCCGCAGGCCCTGACCGCGCTCCCCCACCATGCGGTCGGCAGGGATCACGCAGTTGTCGAAGAGCAGCTCGCGGGTGGGCGACCCCTTGATGCCGAGCTTGCTCTCCGGCTCGCCGAAGGAGAAGCCCTCGTCGTCCTTCTCCACCACGAAGGCGGTGATGTTCTTGCCGCGCTCGCCGTCGGGATCGGTGACCGCCATGACCGTGTAGTAGTCGGAGACGCCCGCGTTCGTGATCCACGACTTCTGGCCGTTGAGCACGAACGAGCCGTCGGCCTGCTCGGTGGCGGAGCAGCGCATGCCCGCGGTGTCCGAGCCCGCGCCGGCCTCGGACAGGCCGTAGCTGAACATCGCCGCGCCCTCGGCGACCGGCGGCAGGTACTTCTGCTTGAGCTCCTCGCTGCCGGCCAGGATCAGCGGCATGGTGCCCAGCTTGTTGACCGCGGGGATCAGCGAGCTGGAGGCGCAGCCGCGGGCAACCTCCTCGATGACGATGGCGGTGGCCAGCGCGTCGGCACCCAGGCCCTCGTACTCCTCGGGGATGTGCGGGGCGTGGAAGGCCGTCTCGCGCAGCGCGTCGTAGGCCGCCTGCGGGAACTCGCCCGTCGCGTCCACCTCGGCCGCGGCCGGGGCGATCTTGTCGCGCACGAGCGGGCGCAGGGCCTCGCGGACCGTCTCGTGGAACTCGTCGGGCGTGTACAGGTCGAAGTCGCTCACGGGGTCATCGTACGGCGCGCCCCCAACGGGGCGTGAGCCGCGTCACGAGGCGTGGCGCGAGTGCGCCCGGGGCCGGCGACCGACCACCGGGACGACATGCGGCTCAGAGGAACTCGAGCGGGTTGAACTCCGAGATCGGGATGATGCGCATGCGCGGCAGGCGCGCGTTGAAGGCCTTCACCTCGTACTCGAGGTCGAAGGTCTCCATGCCCTGCTCCTCGAGCTCGACGAAGCCGGCGTTGCGGTACTCGCGGAAGCCCATGAGACCCAGGCGACGGTCCTCGTCGTCCAGCAGCCGGGTCATCTGCGGCAGGAAGTCCCCGTCGTGGCTGACCAGCACCACGTCGTCAGTGCGCTCGGCCAGGGCCTCCAGCGTGCGCTGGATGGCGATGTCGACGACCTTCTCGTCCGGTCCGCCCGACAGCGGGATCGGCTTGTAGCCGATGGCCATGAGGGCCTGCACGAAGTTCATCGGCAGGTGGTCCTCGATGGCGGCCAGGAAGAACAGGCCGTTCACCGGCTGGTCCCAGGCCCCCTGGATGTGGGTGAGCAGCCGCTCCCAGCGGGGCCGCTCGTCGGGCTGGGGACGCCGTCCGAGGCAGTTGCCCAGGGTGGCGTCGATGTTCTCCCCGTCCACCAGGAGATAGGTGTTCCGCTCGGTCACGGAGGTGCTCATGGTCTCGTCCTCGACTCGTCAGCGGGGCTCGCCGGGGGCCTCGTCGCCCGCCGTCCCGTGCAGCCTACGCGTGAGCGCCTCGCCCTTCGCGTGGGCCGCGTCCCGCAGCGAGGCCTGGAAGCCGACCATCCGCTCGCGCAGCGCCAGCGCCTGCTCGTCGGTGCCGGCGGCCAGCATGCGGGCGGCCAGCAGCCCGGCGTTGCGTGCCCCGCCGACGCTGACGGTCGCCACCGGCACGCCCGCCGGCATCTGCACGATCGACAGCAGCGAGTCCATGCCGTCCAGGTGCTTCAGCGGCACCGGCACCCCGATGACCGGCAGCGGGGTGACGCTGGCGAGCATGCCGGGCAGGTGGGCCGCTCCCCCGGCCCCGGCGATGATGACGCGGTACCCGGCATCGGCGGCCTGCTCACCGTGGCGCAGCATCTCCTGCGGCATGCGGTGCGCCGAGACCACCTGGACGGTGTGGCTCACCCCGAGCTCCTCCAGCGCCTGTGCCGCGGCCTCCATGACCGGCCAGTCGCTGTCGGAGCCCATGACGATGGAGACGTCGGCGGGTGCGGTGGCGTGCAGGTGGGTCATGCGTTCGCTCCTTCGTGGGTGCCTTCCAGGACGCCCCGGGCGGCCTCGGCACGCTGCCGGAGCTCCTCCAGGTCGTCGCCGCAGACGGTGACGTGCCCGACCTTGCGTCCGGGCCGCACCTCCTTGCCGTAGAGGTGCACGCGGGCCGCAGGGTCCTCCGCGAGAAGGCGGCGGGAGGCCGCGTGCAGGCCCGTCACCGAGCCGCCCAGGACGTTCGCCATGACCGTGTGGGTGCTGCGCGGGCAGGTGTCCCCCAGCGGCATGTCCAGCACCGCGCGCAGGTGCTGCTCGAACTGGCCGGTCACCGCACCGTCCTGCGTCCAGTGCCCGGAGTTGTGCGGCCGCATCGCCAACTCGTTGACGACCCACCCCCGGTCCTCGTCGGTCGGCGTGCCGGTCTCGAACAGCTCCACGGCCATCACCCCGGTCATGTCCAGGGTCTCGGCCAGCTGCTCGGCGGTGCGACGCACGTCCTCGCCGAGCGCCTCGTCGAGCTCCGCGGCCGGCGCCTCGACCCGGGTGCAGATCCCCTGCTCCTGGACGGTCTCGACCACCGGCCACGAGCGCACCTCGCCGGAGGGGGTGCGGGCGACCATCACCGCGAGCTCGCGCCGGAAGGGCACGGCCTGCTCGGCCAGCAGGGGCTCCCCCGCGGCCCGCTCGAACCAGGAGCCGGCGCGGTCCAGCGAGGCGGCGTCGTCCAGCAGCATGACGCCCTTGCCGTCGTAGCCGCCGCGCGGCGTCTTGAGCACCACCGGCCACTCGCCGCCTGCGAACTCCTCGAGCTCGGCAGCGGTGGTCACCTCGGCCCAGCGCGGCACGGGCAGCCCGGCCTCCTGCAGGGCACGGCGCATCACGATCTTGTCCTGCGCGTGCAGCAGGGCGCCGGGCCCGGGGTGGAGCGCGACGCCCTCGGCGGCCAGCTGCTCCAGCAGGTCGGTGGGCACGTGCTCGTGGTCGAAGGTCAGGACGTCGCTGACGCGGGCGAGCTCGCGCAGCCGATCGAGGTCGTCGGCCTGACCCACCGGGGTCTGGGCGTACACCTGGCCGGCGGCGGCACCCGTCGACTCGACGAGCACGACGACCCCGAGACCGAGCTCGGTGGCCGGACCGGCGCACATGCGGGCGAGCTGGCCGCCGCCGACGATCCCGACGACGGGAGCCCCCTGGGGGACGAGCGGGCGGGCCACGGACGTGAGGGAGGCATCTGTCACAGGCGGAGGATATCCACCGCGCGGTGGAGCCCCGCCGTGGGACCGCCGCGTACCGTGGGCCCAATGAGCAGCGAGCCCCCTCACCACACCGGCCTGCGGCGCCTCATCGACGTCCTCACGAGGGAGGTCAGCAAGTTCGGCGTCATCGGGCTGCTCGCCTTCATCATCGACGCCGGGCTCTACAACCTGCTCATGTACGGCCCCGCCCTCTCGACCCACGCCACCGCGGACGGGGCCCTCGGTGAGCACCCCCTGACCAGCAAGGTGCTCGCCACCGCGACCGCCACCGCGTTCGCCTGGCTGGGCAACCGCTACTGGACCTTCCGGCACGCCCGCCGCTCCGACGTGGCCCGCGAAGCCGTGCTCTTCGTCGTGTTCAACGTCCTCGGCCTGCTCATCGCCCTGGTCTGCCTCTGGTTCAGTCACTACGTGCTCGACTTCCGCTCGCAGCTGGCCGACAACATCTCCGGCAACGGGGTCGGGCTGGTGCTGGGCACCCTGTTCCGCTTCTGGGCCTACCGCACCTTCGTCTTCACCGAGGAGCTGGGTCAGGAGGAGGCCGCCCGCCACCGGGAGGACGACCTGGGCGCCCCCACGCCCTTCGACGGGGTGGACCTGGTGACGCACGACGACGCCGGCCTGGTGCGCCCCTACGGGGTGGAGGACGACGACGTGCTCACCGGCGAGGGCGGCCCGCGACCGGTGGACAACGCCGCCTGAGGGCTCAGCGGGTCGGGGACTCCGCCGGCTCGGACAGGAACACCCCGAAGGTGGCGTGGCGCTCGTCGAGCAGCTCCAGCCGGCCCCCGACGGCGCTGATGATCTGCCGGGCCAGGGCCAGGCCCCGACCGGTGCCCGCACCGGCCGTCACGTCGCGCTCGAAGATCCGGTCGGCGATGTCCGGCGCGATGCCCGGGCCCTCGTCGCTGAGCACGAGCTGCACCGAGGGGCCGTTGTGCTCGATGTGCAGCGTGATGATCCCGGCGCCGTAGGTGATCGAGTTCTCGATGAGCGTGGAGAGCACCTGCGAGAGCACGCCACGGGGGCACGCGACGTGGACCCCGTAGGCGCCGGTGACCCGCATGCCTCTGCGCCGAGAGGTCAGCAGCGGCTGCCACTCGTGCTGCTGGGCCGCGATGATCTCGTCCAGCGAGAGCACGTCGGTGCTGGCCAGCGCCGAGCTCTTGGCGCTCTCGAGCATCTCCTCGACCACCGCGGTCAATCGCTCCACCTGCGTGTGGGCGCCGTCGGCGAGCTCGCGGGCCTCCTCGGCCGACTCGGCCAGGGCCAGCTCGTCCAGACGGATCGTCAGCGCCGACAGCGGGGTCCGCAGCTGGTGGGCGGCGTCCCCCGCGAGGCGCCGCTGCGAGGTGACCATCTGGGTGAGGTGCACCGCGCGGCGCTGGACCGCGTCGGCGAGCTCGTCGATCTCGGTGATGCCGGTCGGCTCCGGCCGGGCCCGGGTGCTCTCCCCCGTCCCCATGCCGGGGATGCGGCGGGCCAGCGCCTGGATGGTGGTCTCCGGGGCGGCCAGCGCCTCGTCCACCCGGCCGGCGTTGAGGACCGCCGTCAGCCGCAGGCCGGCGAGCACGGCCAGCGGCACGGCCAGCCACGCCCACAACGGCGGGCCCGGCAGGTCCGAGGTCGCCCAGAGGCCGATCACGACCGCCACCAGCAGCGGCAGCAGGGCGCAGAGCTGCGCCACCCGGACCGACCGGGAGACGACGGACAGCCAGAGCCGCCGCAACGTGACCCGCGCCACCTACCCCTCCGTCACGAGTCGGAAGCCGACACCGCGCACGGTGGCGACGAAGCGCGGGTTCGTGGGGTCGTCGCCCAGCTTCTTGCGGAGCCCGGAGACGTGCATGTCCAGCGTCTTGGTCGAACCCACCCAGTCGGTCTGCCAGGCCTCGCGCATCAGCTGGTCCCGGCTGACCACCCGGCCGCGGTCGCGGACCAGGATGTGCAGCAGGTCGAACTCCTTGGCGGTGAGCATGATCTCCTCACCGTCCACCCAGACCCGACGGGCGGAGGAGTCGATCCGCAGCCCGGTGTCGTCGTCCCCGGTCTCGGGGACGGGCTCCCGCGGGGCACGGCGGCGCAGCAGCGCCCGCACACGGGCGTGGAACTCGGCCAGCCGGAAGGGCTTGGTCACGTAGTCGTCCGCGCCGGCGTCGAGACCGACGACCGTGTCGATCTCCCCGGCGCGCGCGGTCAGCATGAGCACCGGGAAGGTGTGGCCCTCGGCGCGCAGCCGACGGCAGACCTCCAGCCCGTCCATGCGGGGCAGACCGATGTCCAGGACCAGCAGGCTGCAGCCCTCCCGCGCCGTGAGCAGCGCGGTGGGGCCGTCGTTGACGACCTTGACGTCGAAGCCCTCCCGGCGCATGGCGCGAGCCAGCGGCTGCGCGATGTCGTCGTCGTCCTCCGCCAGGATCGCGACGATCGGGTCGCCCGTCTCCTGCACGGTGCTCTTGTCGTTCACTTGCCCGGCCACCTCGGTGCTCGCTTCTCGGCGAAGGCGGCCACGCCCTCGGCCCGGTCTCCGGAGAAGGCGGTGGCCCGCCAGCACGCGTCCTCGACCTGCAGCCCGGTGCGCAGGTCGACGTCGGAACCCAGCCGCATCGCACGCTTGGCGCTGCGGAGACCCACCGGGGAGTTGCGCCCCACGACGGCAGCCATCTCCAGGGCACGCTCACGGGCGCTCCCGGCCTCGACCAGCTCGTCGACGATGCCCAGCTCGGCGGCCTCCGCGGCGGGGTACTTGGCCGCGGTGAAGATCGCCCGCGCGGCCCGGCTCCACCCGATGCGCCGGGTCAGCAGCTGGGTGCCGCCACCGCCGGGGATGACGCCGACGGAGACCTCCGGGAGGCCGAGCAGCGCGCCCTCGCCGGCGACGATGACGTCGCAGGACAGGGCGATCTCGAGCCCACCGCCCAGGGCGAAGCCGTCGACGGCGGCGATGGTCGGCATCGGCAGGTCGAGCACCCCGCCGTAGGCGCGCTGGGTGACGGGGCGCTGCTCCATCAGGTCGGCGTCGGTGAACGAGTTGCGCTCCTTGAGGTCCGCGCCCACGCAGAAGGCCTTCTCGTGGGCGCTGCTGACGACGACGCAGCGCACGTCACTGGCCGCGAGCTCGTCCGTGGCGGCGGAGAGCCGGCGGGCCATCTCCGTGCTGATCGCGTTCATGGCGCCGGTGCGGGCGAGCACCAGCTCGGCCACCTCACCGTCCTCGCCGTGACGCTCCACGCGGACCCAGTCCGCGGCGTCCACGGGGGTGGGGTCACTCATCTCTCTCTCCCAACGTCGGGTGGTCCCGGACCGAGGCTCCGGGAGGGACGGACAGCAGGTGGTACGGCGTCACCGGGCCGATGCCGTGGAGCGAGCGCTGCGGAAGCTCGGCGAACCGCCAGGCCGGGTCCTCCGACAACGCGCCGGCGGTGGCCGGGTCGGTCAGCACGGTCCCGGCGGCAGCGGAGGTGGTGAGCCGGGCCGCCCGGTTGACCGTGTCACCGTAGACGTCCCCCAGCCGCAGCAGCACGCGACCCGTGGACACGCCGACGCGGAGCGGCGGCAGCATCGGGTCCTGGTTGGCCGAGCGCACCAGGTCGTGGGCGATGAGGACGGCCGAGCGGGGGTCCAGCGCCTGGTAGAGGACCTCGTCACCGATGGTCTTGACCACGCGGCCCCGGTAGCGGGCCACGACGTCCACCGTCAGCTCCTCGAAGCGGGTCACCAGACGCGCGATCTCGCCCTCGTTGGAGTGGGCGACGCGCTCGGAGAACGAGACCATGTCGGCGAAGCCGACCGTGCGCGTCACGCCCGCGGCGAGCTCCTCCGAGGTGGCGTCGGCGAACAGGGTGGACAGCGAGGCCGTCAGGTGGCGGCGCCAGGCGTAGCCGATGAGCTGCTCGAGGTCGTCGGCGAGGTCGGCCAGCACCAGGCCGGTCGAGGAGGCCACCTCCGGGGTGACCCGCTCGGCGATCCCCTCCGAACCGCCGGTGACCGCGGTGATCGCGGCCTCCTCACCCTCCTCGCGGGTGCGCCGGGAGCGTGCCCCCTCGAGACTCTGGAGCCGCTCGGCGATCACCTCGGCCTGCCAGGTCGCGAGCCGCTCGGTGGTGGTGCCGATGCCGCGGGTCAGCCCGATGAGGACGTCCTCGTCGATCTCGTGGCGCTCCAGCAGCCGGCGGGCGACGGTGAGCGCCTCGAGGTCGGCGTTGCTGAAGACGGTGTCCTCGGCCCGGACGTTCTGGAAGCCCAGCGAGCGCCACAGACGGCGGGCCACGCGCAGGGGGACGCCGGCGTGGCGGGCGACCTCGCCGCGACGCATGGTGCGGCGGCGACCGAAGATCCGCTCCGCGATCGCATCCATGGTGCGCGCGGGCTGTTCGGAGCGGTCAGCCGCACGGAAAGGGGGGACGACGGAGGGGAGCGAGTGGTTCAGGAGCGGCTGCTCACCGTGGATGGGCCGCACGTCACGCATGCCCTCCATCTGGCTCCTCTTCCCACGACGCTCCGGACCGACCCCATAGTGTCACGTACATCACGTCCGGGTACATCACGTCATCCTTCGCAGGTGCACGACGTCGGCCGCCCCGTACTCCTGCGCAGAAGGGGCTCCCGGACCCTCACCGCGCACGAGCAGCCCGCCGGATTCCGCCAGGCCCTCGGCCGTGCCCCGCACCTCGTCGCCGCCGGGCAGGTGGAGCCGGACCCGCTCCCCGACCGTGAGGCTCACGGCCGAGAGACGGTCCACCAGCGTGGGACCGGACCGGCCGTCCCCCTCCTGCTGCCAGCCGGTCGCGAGCCACGCCGCGTGCCAGACGGCCAGCCGGTGCAGGACGGCGACCATCACACGCTCGCGCAGGTCGGCGGGCGGCGCCGCGGCCGGCGTGTCGGCACCCGCCCCGGCAGCACCGGCGCCCTCGCGCGCCACGGCGGCCAGCTCCCCCTCCACCGAGGCGTAGCGGTCCGCCACCTCCCCGAGGTCGCCGGCGGGCTCCCACACGTTGAGTCCGATCCCGGCGACGACGGTGCGGCCGCCGTCCCCGACCTGGCAGAGGATGCCGCAGAGCTTGCGGCCGGTGGTGCGCGAGAGCACGTCGTTGGGCCACTTCACGCCGGTGCGCAGCCCGAGGCCGGCCAGGGCCTCGTGGACCGCGGCCCCGACGCACAGCGGGACCTGCCCCCGCTGGGGCGCCCGGCTGGCCGCGAGCGCCTGCCCGACGGCCTCCGCACCGTCGTCCAGGGGCAGCACCACCGACATCGCGAGCCCGGACCCGGGCGGGTTCTCCCAGCCGCGTCCCAGCCGACCGCGACCGGCGGTCTGGTGATCGGTCGAGACCACCGTCCAGGGGCGGGAGGAGGCCGCGGCGAGCGGCTGGGTGCTCGGCAGGGCGGCGTGGTGGTCCAGCCCGGCCGCCAGGGAGAGCAGGGCGCCGGCGACGGCGTCGGCGGGGCCGCCCCGGTCGGCCGCGGCGGCGCGGAGCCCGTCCCGCACGGCGGCCACGTTGGCTCTGCTGTTGTTCCCAGATGGCTGGTCTTGGTTTGTTTTTTTTTTTTTTTTTCCAAGCAAAAGACGGAATACGAGTTGAAGAGAGGTCTGGGGGCCTGGGAGTTGTGTAAAAGAGGTCTGTCACAGGGCAACGTTAAGGTGACCGCCATGACCGACCACGGATCCCCGGGCAGCGAGCCCGAGATCGACCTGACCACCACCGCCGGCCGCCTCGCGGAGTTCGAGCGGCGCCGCCACGAGGCCGTGCACGCGGGCTCCGAGCGCGCCGTCGAGAAGCAGCACGCGAAGGGCAAGAAGACCGCCCGCGAGCGCATCGAGGCCTTCCTGGACGAGGGCTCCTTCGTCGAGCTCGACGAGTTCGCGCGGCACCGCTCCACCAACTTCGGGCAGGAGAAGAACCGCCCCTTCGGTGACGGCGTGGTGACCGGCTACGGCACGCTCGAGGGCCGCACGGTCTGTGTCTTCGCGCAGGACTTCACCGTCTTCGGCGGCTCGCTGGGCGAGGTCTTCGGCGAGAAGATCGTCAAGGTCATGGACCTGGCCATGAAGATCGGCTGCCCGGTCGTCGGCATCAACGACTCCGGCGGCGCCCGCATCCAGGAGGGCGTGGTGGCCCTGGGCCTGTACGCGGAGATCTTCCGCCGCAACGTCCACGCCTCCGGCGTCATCCCGCAGGTCTCCCTGGTCATGGGCCCCTGCGCCGGTGGTGCGGTGTACTCGCCGGCGATCACCGACATCGTGGTGATGGTCGACCAGACCAGCCACATGTTCATCACCGGTCCGGACGTCATCAAGACCGTCACCGGCGAGGACGTGACCTTCGAGGAGCTCGGCGGCGCGCACACCCACAACGCGACCTCCGGCGTGGCGCACTACCTGGCCAGCGACGAGGCCGACGCCCTGGACTACGTGCGGGAGCTCATGAGCTACCTGCCGCAGAACAACCTCGACGAGCCGCCGGTGTTCGAGGCCGAGGACGCCACCGCCGACGTGGACGAGGCGCTGGACACGCTCATCCCGGACTCGCCGAACATGCCCTACGACATGGTCACGGTCATCGAGTCGATCGTGGACGACGGCGACTTCCTGCAGGTGCAGGAGCTGTTCGCGGCCAACATCGTGTGCGGCTTCGGTCGGGTCGAGGGGCGCTCGGTGGGCGTCGTGGCCAACCAGCCCATGCAGTTCGCCGGCACCCTGAACATCGACGCCTCGGAGAAGGCCGCGCGCTTCGTGCGCATGTGCGACGCGTTCAACGTGCCGGTGCTCACGCTGGTGGACGTGCCCGGCTTCCTGCCCGGCACCGACCAGGAGTTCGGCGGCATCATCCGCCGCGGCGCCAAGCTGCTCTACGCCTACGCCGAGGCCACCGTGCCGCTGGTCACCGTCATCACCCGAAAGGCCTACGGCGGCGCGTACGACGTGATGGGCTCCAAGCACCTCGGTGCGGACGTGAACTTCGCCTGGCCGACCGCGCAGATCGCCGTGATGGGTGCTCAGGGCGCGGCCAACATCCTGTACCGCAAGCAGCTCGCGGCCGCCGAGGCCGAGGGTGGCGCCGAGGCGATGGAGGCCGAGCGGGCCAAGCGCATCGCCGAGTACGAGGAGACGCTGGCCAACCCGTGGATCGCTGCCGAGCGCGGCTACGTCGACGCGGTCATCCGTCCCGCCGACACCCGCGCCGAGGTGGCCAAGGCGCTGCGGGCCCTGCGCACCAAGCGCGAGACCCTGCCGCCCAAGAAGCACGGGAACATCCCGCTGTGACGCCCGCGACGCGGAAGAACGACTCCCTGGCCGGGCAGGACGCGCCGGGGGCTGGCGCGGATGACGACGTGGCGGCCGAGGGGGCGGCCCCTGACGCCGGGGCGACCTCCCCGGACGCAGCGGCTGGCGGCACGGCTCCTGGCGCCGAGACGCCGGCCGCCGAGCCCGTCGTCGTGGTGCCCGGCGGCGCGTCGGCCGAGGAGCTGGCGGCCCTGACGGTGGTCTTCACCGCTCTGGGATCCGGCGGGAGCGAGGGCTCCGGCCGGCCGGCCACCGGTCGCTGGGGCGCCCCCGGCACCGGTGCACGACGCACCCCGCAGCCGGGCCCCGGTGCCTGGCGCGCGTCCGGCCTGCCGCGCTGAGCCGAAGCCCCGCCCTCCGAGGCCCTTGATCACCGAGAGCGCAATCAATGGTGCTCTCACACGTCCCGGCAGGGTGCTGTCCGCCATCCATTGCGCTCTCGTCAGCTGAGAACGCAATGGATGGCGGACAGCAGGAACGCAAGGCGGCCCGGGCTCGACCCGGATCCGCCCCAGACCAGGTTCCGGGCGCCCATGGCAATGTCGATCGCCGTGTGCGCCTGGTGGCCTCAGGCCCCACAACGACCGCGGATGGAAGCCAACCCACGACCTCATCAGCCCTGCAGAGCCCCCAGGAGCGCCTCACGCAGCGCTGCCGGACGGCGCAGGTCCCGGGCCGTCGCCCGGATGACCTTCCACCCAGCTGCCTCAAGAGCACGAACCCGCGCGATGTCGTGATGCCACTGCCGCCGGTCCGTCCGGTGGTGGTCCCCTTCGTACTCGACGACGACCCGCTGCTCTCGCCACACGAGATACCCCTGGGCGATCCACCCACCGTTCTCGTCGAGAATCCGCCCACCGACCTCCGGAGCCGGCGCACCCCAGGACAGCACCAGCAGGCGCAGGGTGGTCTCCGGGGCCGATGCCGCCCCACCGTCCGCCAGCTCGAGGGCCGTCATGGCATTCCGGTAGCCCCGCAGACCCGGCCGCATGGCCCGGGCCAGGTGGTCCAGCGTCACCTCCCCCTCATCAGGGCAGGTCCGTCCGAGAACGGCATCCGTGACGGCCACGAGGCCCTGCGCGTCCAGCATCGCGGTCAGCTGCGCCCAGGTCGCCGTCAACGACGCACACGAGAGTCCGGCGACGTCGGTCGTCCGAAGGTCCCGCAGCTGGTGCCCCACCACTCCCCGTCGCCGCGGCGGCCGCTGGGGTCGAAGGGCGGCAACGTGGACCGGCTCGTCCCTCCGCCACCTCCAGGGCAAGGGGAAGTTCAGCAACCGGGCCGCCGTGACGTGGCTGATCACCAGCCCGGAAGGAAGCACCTCGAGAACCGCCCGCGCGACGTCCGCCGGCGTCCTGGCCCCTTCCACGAGCAGCCCCTGGGTCGGACTCCATGCACCTCGCCCCCGCAGCCTCGCCCGGGAAGTGGGTGCGCCCGAGGTCGAATCCACGCGGTGGCCGCTACGCGTCCGGTACACGATCAGGTTGTTCTCCCCCATGACCCCCATGGTGAAGGTCTCGGCCACGACGCAACCCTCGTCATCCACAGCTGCCAGACCGCCATCCGTGGCGTCCTCGGCTGCCTCGTCGGGGCGCTGTCCGCCCTTCGTTGCGCTCTCGCCGTGTGAGAACGCAACGAAGGGCGGAGAGCCATGGTTCGCACGGATGCGGGGGGGGGACCGTGCGGAGGCTGCACGGCCGGCGGGGGCAGCTTGCCGAGGCGGGCCGGCTCTCAGCCGCGGCGGGCGAGGGCGTCCACGTGACGCTGGTGGTACATCTCCGGCAGGCAGGCGGCCTCCACCAGGGCTCGGGAGGCGTCCAGGTCACCCATCGCCCCGGCGAAGGCGGTCAGCATGGTCACGCCGTGGGCCGGAGGCTCACCCAGCACGAGCTCGTCCCCACGCCGCACCATGCCCGGCCGCACCACGCGCAGGTAGATGCCGCAGCGCCCCCGGGCGGTGAAGCGCTTGAGCCACCCGCGCTCGTCCATCCACGCCGCGAAGGTGCGGCACGGCGAGCGCGGGATGGACACCTCGAGCTCCGCCGTCCCGACACGCACCGGCTGGTTCAGCACGAGCGCCTCGAGGTCCACCCCCTCGGTCGTGAGGTTCTCCCCGAAGGACCCGTCGGCGAAGCTCCGCCCCAGCTCCTGCTCCCAGCGGTCCAGCTCCTCGCGCGAGTACGCGTAGACCGCCTTCTGCGCCCCGCCGTGGTGCTCGCTGTCCCCGACGGTGTCGCCCCGCACCCCCGGCCCGTCGCCGTAGGACGACCCGGGTGCGAACACCTCGATGAGCTCGGTCGGCCGCTTGTCGATGCCGCTCACCCGGTCCGCACCACCGGGGTCGTCCTGCGGGTGGGCGACGTTCACCGAGCGGACGCGGGGCTGCATGGCGGCATGCTAGGTCATGCCGCGCACCGCCCCGGGCCGTTCACGTCACCTCGGCCCGTGCACACCGGACGGCAGCCCCGGGGCCCGCCGCAACCACCGGTTCCGCCGCAGCCGCGAGCCGCTCCCCGACCGCCCGGCATAGGCTCACCCCATGACCGACGTGATGCAGAACACCCAGGGTGCCTCGCGGGAGAAGACGGCGATCGACGCCATCGCCGACGCCCACCTGGCCGCCGAGGTGGCCCTCTCCCCGCTCAGCGCGACCTACCTGGGGGTCCCGGGGGACGAGAGCCGGCTGGACGACGTCTCCCCCGCAGGCCTAGAGAAGCGCGCCGAGCTGGTGCGCGAGACCCTCGGCAAGCTCGATGCCGCGCAGCCGGCGGACGAGACCGACCGCGTCACCCTGGAGGCCATGCGCGAGCGCCTCGGGCTGGAGCTCGAGATGCACGAGGCGCTCATCCCCCACGCCTCGCTGAACAACATCGAGTCGCCTCTGCAGCACTTCCGCGACGTCTTCGACCTGATGGCCACCGACACCGCCGAGCACTGGCGGACCGTGGCCCAGCGCCTCGGGGCGGTCGCCGGGGCCCTCGACGGGTGGTTCACCTCCTTGGCCCACGCCCGCAAGCACGGCAGGGTGCCGGCCGTGCGGCAGGTGCGTGCCTGCATCGGCCAGTGCGAGGACAACGCGGCCGACGGCGGTTTCTTCGACGCCTTCGCCGAGGGTGCCGTGCTGGCCGACGGATCCCCGCTGCCGCAGGACGTCCGCGAGCTGCTCACGGCGAACGCCCGCGCCGCGCAGGCGGCCTACGCGGCGGCCGGTCACCGCCTGGCCGAGGAGGTGCTGCCGAGCGCCACCCCCGAGGACGCCTGCGGCATCGAGGCCTACCGCCTGCACTCGCGCTACTTCCTGGGTGCGGAGATCGACCTCGAGGAGACCTACGCGTGGGGCCAGCGCGAGCTCGCTCGCATCCACGGCCTGATGCAGCAGACCGCCGAGCAGATCAGGCCCGGCGCGACGGTCAAGGAGGCCGTCGCCGTGCTGGACGCCGACCCGGCCTACACGCTGCACGGCAAGCAGGCCCTGCAGGAGTGGATGCAGGGCAAGGCCGACGAGGTGATCACCGAGCTCGGCGGCACGCACTTCGACGTCCCGGCCCCGGTGCGCACCATCGAGTGCATGATCGCCCCCACCGAGACCGGCGGCATCTACTACACCGGACCCTCCGACGACTTCTCGCGGCCGGGACGCATGTGGTGGTCGGTGCCCAAGGGCGTCACCGAGTTCTCCGCCTGGCGCGAGCTGACGACCGTCTACCACGAGGGCGTGCCGGGCCACCACCTGCAGGTGGCGCAGACGGTGTTCCGCAAGGAGCTGCTCAACGACTGGCGCCGGCTGTCGGCCTGGACCTCCGGCCACGGCGAGGGCTGGGCGCTGTACGCCGAGTGGCTCATGGCCGACCTGGGCTGGATGGACGACCCGGGCAACCGCATGGGCCTGCTCGACGGCCAGGTGCTGCGCGCCGCCCGGGTGGTGCTCGACATCGGCTTCCACTGCGGCTTCGAGGCGCCGGAGGAGGTCGGCGGCGGAGCCTGGGACTACGACAAGGCCTGGGACTTCCTCACCCGCTACGTGAACACCGAGGAGGGCTTCCTGCGCTTCGAGCTCGACCGCTATCTGGGCTGGCCGGGGCAGGCACCGAGCTACAAGATCGGCGAGCGGCTCTGGCTGGAGCTGCGCGACGAGTGCCGCGCCCGGGCCGAGGCCCGTGGCGAGGAGTTCGACCTGCGGGCCTTCCACCGCCGCGCGCTGGACCTGGGCGGCATGGGCCTGGACACGCTGCGCGAGGCGGTGCTGCGCGGGGCGTGACCCGGGTGGTCGCGTCCGGCACTAGGGTCGGGGCATGACCCAGACACCCAGCTCCGCCGAGTGCCCCGTCGTCACCGGTGTCGTCGCCGACACGCCGGTCGAGTCCGGGCGCGTCCGCACCACCACGCTGGTCGACGACGAGGCCGTGCGCACCATCGCCTTCGCCGTCGACGCCGGTCACGGCCTGTCCGAGCACACCGCCCCGCACCGCATCGCCATCACCGTGGTGGCCGGCGCGATGGAGTTCACCGTCGGCGGCACCACGCACCAGATGCGTCCCGGCGACGTGGTGAACCTGGCCGCCGGCATCCCGCACGAGGTGCACGCCAGCGAGCCGACCCACTTCGTGCTCACGATGGTGAAGTCGGCGTGACCGACCACCCCGCCGTCGTGGCCGCACCCGCCGAGCCGGGGCGGCGGCTCGTCCTGGCGAGCCGGTCCCCCTCGCGGCGGGCGCTGCTGTCGGCCGCCGGCATCGAGGCCCGCGTCGAGGTCTCCGGGGTGGACGAGGACGCCGTGCTCGCCGCTGCCGAGGAGTCCCGGGGGGAGCGCCTCGGGCCCGAGGAGGTCGCGCTGCTGCTGGCGCAGGCCAAGTGCGAGGCCGTGGTGCCGCAGGTCGAGGACGACGCCGACGCCTGGGTGGTGGTCGGGTGCGACTCGGTGCTCGAGGTCGACGGGGAGGCCTTCGGCAAGCCGGGCACCCCCGAGGTGGCCGCCGAGCGCTGGCAGGCGATGCGGGGGCGCACCGGGGTGCTGCACTCGGGGCACTGGCTGGTGGACCTGCGCGACACCGACCCCGAGGGTGAAGCCGGTTCCGGCGCCACCACCGGCGGGGTGTCGTCGACGACGCTGCACTTCGCGGACGTCGGCGACGACGAGATCGAGGCCTACGTGGCGACCGGCGAGCCGCTGGAGGTGGCCGGGGCGTTCACCCTGGAGGGGCGGGCATCGGCCTTCATCACGCGCATCGAGGGGGACCCCAGCGGTGTGCAGGGCCTGTCGATGCCGGTGCTGCGGGAGCTGCTCGGCCAAGCAGGGCTGTCCGTGCACCAGTTCTGGGACTGAGCACGGGCGGGGGCCGTGGCCCCCTCAGAAGCTCCCGCAGGTGTCCACCGGGGTCCGGCCGGCGAAGAGGGTGGAGAAGAACGTCGCCTGGCTGAGGCTGTGGGGCACGTAGCCGCCGACGTGGGTGGGCGTCGCCGCCGAGTAGAGGCGCACGCCCGCCCCGCCGGAGCACCAGTCGCGGGCCATCTGCCGCCCCTGGGCGTAGGGCAGCGTGTCGTCGGCGAGCGAGTGCGTGACGACCGAGGGGACCGCCGGCGCACGGGTACCGAGCCGGTTGGCCTCCACGGCCGCCTTCAGCCGCTCGTCCGTGGCCAGCAGCTCGGAGATGCTGCGTCCGTCGCGGGTGAAGTCCTCGCTGTCCTGGAAGGACTGCTTCATGGCCCACGGCACGCACTGGTTCCGCGCCTCGGCCACCTTCGCCAGCCCCCGCTCGTTGAGGACGCGCTCCAGGTCCAGGTCGTGCTCGGCCTGCAGCCCCACCAGCGCGAACCAGACGAGGCCCGACATCATCGACCCGTCCAGACGGGGTGCCACCTGGGTGAGGTCAGCGGCCGGCGCCCCGATGGCAGCACCCCGGACGTCGACATCCGGAGCGTACTCCCCCGCCATCTCCGTGGCCGCTGCCGATGCGGAGCCACCCTGGCTGTACCCGGTGAGTCCGACCCGGGCGCCCTGCAGGCCGAACGCGTCGGTGCGCGTGGCGACGCGGGCGACGTCCAGGAGGGCCCGGCCCTGCGGGGTGCGGGCCATGTAGGTGTGCTCCCCCTCGGTGCCCAGGCCCTGGTAGTCGGTGACGGCCACGGCGTACCCCTGGCGCACCAGGTTCCGGATGCCCTCCATCTCGTAGTACTGGTGCATCGAGGCGCTCCGAGAGGGTGCGCAGGCGTCGCCGAGGCCCTGGGTGCCCGGGGCGAGCGCCACGACCGGCCGCTCCCCCTCACCGCGCCAGGGTGCCTTGGGCACCACGACCATGCCCGAGGTCGCGACGGTCTCGCCGTCGGAGTTCGTGGAGGTGTAGAGCACGCGCTCGGCCGTGTACTCCAGCCGGTGGACGTCACCCGGGTCGAGGAGGAAGTCCATCTCCTGGCGGCGGGGACCTCGGCGGTGCCCGCACCGGCTTCCCCGTCAGCGGTGGACGCGTGGACCGGGAGGGTCAGCGCCGCGGTCAGGCACAGGGTGAGAGCGGGCAGCGAGCGGCGCATGGGCGTCCTTCCAGGGTCGGTTAGGGGGATCACACCACGGTGGCCGGGACGGGACACAGCCCACCTCACGAACCGTTGCCGAACCTTGGGCAATCCCCGACCGAACCCAGCACCGGTGCGGAATCCGGCAGGCAGCAGCATCCGGCTTCGGCACCGGTGCTGAGTTCGGCGGCGGGGCGACGACGAGGCGGGACGGGTTGCCAGGAGGCACAGGCAGCCCATCCACGCGACGCCCCACACACATCGCGGGACGCCCCACAGACACCGCGCACGCCAACGGGCCCCACCGAACGAGCCGGTGGGGCCCACGCACGCACTGGGCCTCCCGGGGATGTCCCGAGAGGCTCAGCAGTCCGCGCGACGGATCAGACCGGCGGCACGTCCCGGCGCCGGGTCGAGAAGGTGCGCTCGCGCCCGCGGGCGAACTCCAGGCGCTTGAGCAGCTCCTCGCGCAGCGCGTCGGCCTCGATGATCCCGTCGATCACGAGGTCCGAGGCGAGCCGCTCGAGGTCGACGTCCTCGACGTACTCCTCGCGCTTCTCGTGCACGAACTGCTCGCGCACCTCGGGGCCCTGCTCGGCCTCGATCTCGGCGATCTTGTTGGCGTACACCGCGTTCACGGCGGCCTCGGGCCCCATCACCGCGATGCGGCCGGTGGGCAGCGCCAGCGTCGCGTCGGGCGCGAAGCCCGGGCCCCCCATCGCGTACAGGCCCGCGCCGTAGGCCTTGCGCACCACGATGCAGAACTGCGGCACCGTCGCCGACGAGACGGCCGAGACCATCTTGGCGCCGTGGCGGATGATGCCGGTGCGCTCCACCTCGGAGCCGATCATGAAGCCCGGCACGTCCACCAGGTAGAGCAGCGGGATCGAGTAGGCGTCGCACAGCCAGATGAAGCGTGCCGCCTTGTCGGCGGAGTCGGTGAACAGCACGCCGCCCTTGACGGCGGAGTTGTTCGCGACGACGCCCACCGTCCGGCCGTCCATGCGACCGAAGCCGATGACGAGCTCGGGGGCGAACAGCTCCTTGATCTCGAAGAAGCTGTCGTCGTCCACCAGGCCGTCGATCACCTCGTGGATGTCGAAGGGCACCGACTCGCTCTCTGGGACCGTGGTGCGCTCCAGCGGCGCCTCGGGTTCCTCGGCCTCGTACGGCTCCAGCTCGGTGTGCCAGTTCTGCGGCACGTACGAGAAGTACATGCGGGCGGTTTCGATGGCCTCGGTGTCGTCCTGCACGAGGATGTCGCCCACGCCGGAGACGGTGCAGTGCATGCGCGCACCACCCATCTCGTCGAGGGTGACCTTCTCGCCCACGACCATCTCGGCCATGCGGGGGCTGCCCAGGTACATCGAGGCGTTGCCCTCCACCATGATCACCACGTCGGTGAAGGACGGGATGTAGGCGCCACCGGCGGCCGACGGGCCGAACAGGCAGCAGATCTGCGGCACCTTGCCCGAGAGCGCCACCTGGTTGTGGAAGATCCGCCCGGCTCCGCGGCGGCCCGGGAAGAGGTCCACCTGGTCGGTGATGCGGGCGCCGGCGGAGTCCACGAACCAGAAGACCGGCAGCTCCTCGCGCAGCGCCATCTCGGTGGCGCGCACGATCTTCTCCACGGTGCGAGCGCCCCACGAGCCCGCCTTCACGGTCGGGTCGTTGGCGATGACGATGGCGGGGCGGCCGTCGACGGTGCCGCGGCCGGTGACCACGCCGTCGGCCGGCAGGTTGCCGGCCGTGGCGTTGGCGTAGCGGGCGTCCTCGACGAAGGAACCCTCGTCGAAGAGCATCGCGATGCGGTCGCGGACGTAGAGCTTGTTCTGCTTCTCGAGCTTGGCCGCGGCCTTCTCGGTGGGTGCGCCGGAGGCCGCGTGGGCCTCGTTGAGGCGGCGGCGGACGTCGCCGACCTTCTCGTCCCCGCCCGGGGTCGGCTCGGCGAAGGGCTGCACGCCCGGGGTGTCGGCTGCGCTGGTGGTGGTCGTCATCGGTGGATCAGGCCTCCAGCCCCAGGTCGCGGGCGATGAGCATGCGCTGCACCTCGGAGGTGCCCTCGCCGATCTCCAGGATCTTTGCGTCGCGGTAGAAGCGGGCCACGGGGTACTCCTCCATGAAGCCGTTGCCGCCGAACACCTGGGTGGCGATGCGGGTGGCGTCCATCGCGGCCTCGGTCGAGTACAGCTTGGCGATGGAGGCGGCCTTCTTGACCTCCTTCATCGAGCGGCGGCCGGCCTCGAACTCGTCCTTCAGCCAGGCGGCCTTGTAGGTGAGCAGGCGCGCGGCCTCGACCTTGACCTGCAGGTCGGCCACCTGGAAGGAGACGCCCTGGTAGGCACCGATCGGCTTGCCGAAGGCGGTGCGGGTCTTGGCGTACTCGGTGGCGTGCTCGAGGCAGGCCTGCGCGAGGCCGACCGCGAGCGCGGAGATGGCGATGCGGCCATCGTCCAGGGTCTTGAGGAACTGCTTGTAGCCCTCGCCCTGCGCACCCAGCAGGTTGGCCTCCGGCACGCGGCAGTTCTCGAAGGTCAGGCCGTGGGTGTCGGAGATGTGCCAGCCGAGCTTGCGGTAGGCCGGCTCGACGGTGAAGCCCGGCGTGCCCGAGGGCACGATGATCGCGCTGATCTCCGGCTTGCCGTCCTCCTTGGTGCCGGTGCGGGCGGTGACGGTCACGCAGGAGGTGATGTCGGTGCCGGAGTTGGTGATGAAGGCCTTGGAGCCGTTGATGACCCACTCGCCGTTCTCGACGGCGGCCTTCGTGCGGGTGCCGCTGGCGTCGGAGCCCGCGTCGGGCTCGGTGAGGCCGAAGCCGGCCAGGGCCTTGCCGGCCACCAGGTCGGGCAGCCACTGCTGCTTCTGCTCGTCGTTGCCGTAGGTGAGAATCGGGTTGATGCCCAGGCCCACGCCGGCCGAGAGCGTGATGCCCATCGACTGGTCCACGCGCCCCAGCTCCTCGATGGCCAGGCACAGGTAGGTGAAGGGGCCCTCGTCGTCCAGGCCGGCGCCACCGAACTCCTCGGGCACCACCAGGCCGAACAGGCCCATCTCGCCCATCTTCGGGATGAGCTCGGTCGGGAAGTACGACTCGGCGTCCCACTTCTCCACGTTCGGGGCGATCTCCGCCTCGGCGAACTGGCGGACCACCTGACGGAAGTCCTCGTGGTCCTTGGAGAGCTCGAACATGCGGGGCCTTTCCTCGGGGTCTGTGACTGCTGACGTCGTCCTGGTGACCGCGCCGGGGTCGCCCTCACGAGGGGCCGGCACCGTGGTGGCGCGCATCACACCACCGCAGAGCATATGCGCTACCCATCGGTGGGCGGCGCGCCCCGGGGCGAGTCAGGCCCGGTCGGCCAGGAAGGCGTCGGTCTCCGCGGCGTCGGGCGCGGTGTCCGGCCCCGGGCGGGTCACGGTGAGGGCCGCCGCGGCGTTCCCCCGGCGGCAGGCCGTCACCCAGTCCTCCCCCGCCAGGTGGGCCGCGAGCATCGCACCGCAGTGGGTGTCCCCCGCCCCGTTGGTGTCGACCGGCTCCTGCGGGAAGCCGGGCACCTCGACGGTGCCGTCGCCGGGCGCGACCACGGCGCACCCGGCGTCCCCGTCGCGCACGACGACCACCGGCACCGGCGTCCCCCCGTCGGTCAGGTGGTCGGCCGCGGCCCGGGCCGCCTCCACCATCGAGCCGGCCGCCCGCCCGACCAGCGCGTCGGCCTCGGCGAGGTTGGAGGTCCAGACGGTGGTGCGCTCCAGCACCTGCCGCCGCACGTCGCCGGAGAGGCCCGCGAACACCGCGCCCGGGTCCAGGCACACCTCGACCCCCTCGGGCAGCCCACCCAGGAACTCCAGCAGGGGTCCGCGAGTGGGCTCCAGCAGCGTGTAGCCGGAGACGCACACGACGTCACCGGGCGCCACCCGCGCCGTGGCGAGCGAGTGGGCGGTGACGCGTCGCTCGGCTCCGCGGGTGGTGATGAAGGTGCGCTCGGCGTCGTCCTCCACCAGCACCACGCACACCCCGGTGTCCAGCTCCTCCACCACGGGTGCGCTGGCGGCCACGTCCGCTGCCGCGAGCGCCTCGCGCACGAGGTCGCCGCGCGGCCCGGCGCCGACGGACCCCGCGTGGACGGCAGCCGCCCCCTGCCTGCGAGCGGCCACCAGCGTGGTCACCGCTCCCCCGGCGTACCGGGCGTTCGAGCGGGCCATCACGTTGTCCCCCGCGGCCGGGAGCGCCGGGACGTGGAAGACCTCGTCCACCAGCGCCTGGGCGGTGTGCACGAGCCGGGAACCCACCGGGTGGGCGTGTGCGTCCATGGGCACAGAGTGCATCACGCGCGAGGGGTGAGCCGCGCCACGTTAGAGTGCCGCCCATGGCTCCAGTGACCTCCGTGCTCATCGCCAACCGTGGCGAGATCGCCGTCCGCATCGCCCGCGCCTGCGCTGACGCAGGCATCCGCTCCATCGCCGTCTACGCCGACGCAGACCGCGATGCCCTCCACGCCAAGGTGGCCGACGAGGCCTACTCCATCGGAGGCAACACCCCCGCGGAGTCCTACCTGGTGGTGGACAAGCTGCTGCAGGTGGCGAAGGACGCCGGCGCCGACGCGGTGCACCCCGGGTACGGGTTCCTCTCCGAGAACGCCGACTTCGCGCAGGCCGTCATGGACGCCGGTCTCACCTGGATCGGCCCGCCCCCGGAGGCCATCGACTCCCTGGGCGACAAGGTGAAGGCCCGCCACATCGCCGACGCGGCCAAGGCCCCGCTGGTGCCCGGCACCAAGGACCCGGTCGAGTCCTCCGACGAGGTGCTCGCGTTCGCCGACGAGCACGGCCTGCCGGTGGCCATCAAGGCCGCCTACGGCGGCGGTGGCCGTGGCCTGAAGGTCGCCCGCACCCGCGAGGAGATCCCCGAGCTGTACGACTCCGCCGTGCGCGAGGCCGTGGCCGCGTTCGGCCGTGGCGAGTGCTTCGTGGAGCGCTTCCTGGACTCCCCCCGCCACGTCGAGACCCAGTGCCTGGCCGACCAGCACGGCAACGTCGTGGTCGTCTCCACGCGCGACTGCTCGCTGCAGCGCCGTAACCAGAAGCTCGTCGAGGAGGCCCCGGCCCCCTTCGTCACCCCGGAGCAGGACGCCGAGCTGCGTCGCGCCTCGAAGGACATCCTGAAGGCCGCCGGCTACGTCGGCGCCGGCACCTGCGAGTACCTCATCGGCACCGACGGCACCATCTCCTTCCTCGAGGTGAACACCCGTCTGCAGGTGGAGCACCCGGTGACCGAGGAGGTCACCGGCATCGACCTGGTGCGCGAGCAGTTCCGCATCGCCGCCGGCGAGGAGCTCGGCTACGACGACCCGGAGGTGCGCGGCCACTCCATCGAGTTCCGCATCAACTCCGAGGACGCGGGACTGAACTTCATGCCCTCCCCCGGCACCGCGACGACGCTGAAGGCCCCCGCCGGTCCCGGCGTGCGCATGGACTCCGGCATGGTCGAGGGCGATGCCGTCGCCGGCGCCTTCGACTCGATGCTGGCCAAGCTGATCGTCACCGGCCGCACCCGCACCGAGGCGATCGAGCGCTCCCGCCGCGCGCTGGACGAGTTCGTCGTCGAGGGCATGCCCACCGTGCTGCCCTTCCACCGCGCCGTGGTGCGTGACGAGGCCTTCGCGCCGACCGACCCGGACCAGCCGTTCAGCGTGCACACCCGCTGGATCGAGACCGAGTTCGACAACCAGATCGAGCCGTACTCCGGCCCGACCGCCGACGCCGAGGAGAAGGCGCCGCGGCAGGAGATCATGGTGGAGGTCAACGGTCGCCGCATGGCCGTGACCCTGCCCGGCGACCTCGCCCTGGGTGGCGGTGGTGCGGCCGGTGGCGGCGCCCGCAAGAAGGCCCCCAAGCGCAACCGTGGTGGCGGCGGTGCCGCTGCGGTTTCCGGCGACGCGGTGACCGCGCCGATGCAGGGCACCATCGTGAAGGTGGCCGTCGAGGAGGGCGCCACCGTGGCCGAGGGCGACCATGTGGTCGTGCTCGAGGCCATGAAGATGGAGCAGCCCATCAAGGCCCACAAGGCCGGTGTGGTGACCGGTCTGAGGGCCACCGTCGGCGAGACGGTGAACAACGGTGGCGTGATCTGCGAGATCAAGGACGCCGAGTGAGCTGAGGCGCACCTGCGCCGAGCCTGCACGAAGGGGCCCCGTCGACCGGACCAGGTCGGCGGGGCTCCTTCGCGTGGGCGGCGCACCGGGCCAGCGGTGCCCGGTTTTGCGGGCCGCGCTGCAGGGTCCTGCGATTGTGCGGCACCACCCATCACAGTGCTGCGTTCGTGCAACACCACCCAGCACCGTGCTGCGTTGGTCCCACGGCGTGGGACGAACCCAGCACCGTGATGCCCTGTCGTCACGGGCATCCCCGCCGACGGCACCGAGCAGGAGCTCACCGACTGGTCCGCCGGCTCGGGCAGCGTGCACCGTTCGACCCGGAGACCGCATCGAACGGTGCACCAGCCCGGACATCGGATCTGGAACCTCGCCACCCCACCACCGAGTCGTCGAGATTCGCCGTTCACCCTGCTCAGTCGTCGCCTCTCGCAGCTTCAGGCGGCGCTGAACCGCACAACGCGACGACTGAGCTGGGGCCGGGGCGCGCAAGGGCCCAGGCCGTCCCGGACGCTTCTCGGCGATGGGGCCCTGACGCTGCGCGGACGGCGCTCCGCCACGTCCCCCTCCTCGCCCCCACACCGGGTCGTCGTGTTTGGCAGTTCAGACCCGCCGAAACCGCCGAACACGACGACCGAGCGGCCCCTGCGTGTGGGGCGGCCACCGAGCGGCCCAGGACACGGCGCGCCACGGCACGACCACTAGGCCGTGGGCGAGGCCCCTGCG
Source organism: Kytococcus sp. Marseille-QA3725 (assembly GCF_054950055.1). Lineage (NCBI taxonomy): Bacteria > Bacillati > Actinomycetota > Actinomycetes > Micrococcales > Kytococcaceae > Kytococcus > Kytococcus sp. Marseille-QA3725. The sequence goes on from NZ_JBUCLA010000001.1 coordinate 1,419,974, forward strand.
TGTGCGTGCACCGTTCGCCTCGCGGACCGACGCGAACGGTGCACGGCCCCGCCCGGCTCAGTTCTCCCGAGTGTGCAGGCGGCGGGCGGCCTCGGCGATCGTCCCGGACATGGACGGGTAGACGGTCGTCGTGCTGGCCACCTGGTCCACGGTCAGGCGGTGGTGCACGGCCAGGGCCACCGGGTAGATGAGCTCCGAGGCCTGCGGGCCCACCACCACGCCGCCGACGACGACGTCCGCGCCCTGGGTGGCGTAGAGCTTCACGAAGCCGTGGCGCACGTTGCGCATCTTGGCCCGGGGGTTGTTGGCCAGCGGCAGCATGACCTCGTTGACGCGGACCGTGCCCTCGTCGATCTCCTTCTGCCCGATGCCGACCGTCGCGATCTCCGGGTCGGTGAAGATGTTCGAGCTCACCCCGGCCACCCGCAGCGGGGAGACGGCCTCGCCCAGCGCGTGGCTCATGGCGATGCGCCCCTGCATGGCGGCCACCGAGGCCAGCGGCAGCACGGCCGTGCAGTCACCGGCGGCATAGATGCCACGGACCGTCGTGCGCGAGACCTTGTCCACCACGATGTGGCCGGAGTCCGCGGTGTGGACACCGGCCTCCTCCAGGCCCAGGCCGTCGGTGTTCGGCACCGAGCCGACGGCCATGATGCAGTGCGAGCCGGTGACGGTGCGCCCGTCGGTCAGCGTCACGAGCACCTTGTCCCCCTGCCGCTCCACGGACTCGGCGCGCGAGCCGTTCATGACCTCCATGCCGCGCTCCCGGAAGACCGTCTCCAGCACCTCGGCGGCGTCCGGGTCCTCCCCCGGCAGCACGCGGTCGCGCGAGGAGACGAGCACGACCTCGCAGCCGAGCCCGAGGTAGGCGTGCGCGAGCTCGGCACCGGTCACACCGGAACCGACCACCACGAGCTTGCGGGGCAGCTCGGTCAGGCCCCACACCTGCTGCCAGGTGAGGATCCGCTCCCCGTCCGGCCGCGCCGTGGCCAGCTCGCGGGGCGAGGAGCCCGTGGCCAGCAGGATCGTGTCCGCGGTCAGCGTGGAGGTGGCGCCGTCGGTGGCGGTGACCTCGACCTCGCCGGACCCCAGCAGGCGCCCCCGCCCGTTGAGCACCGTCACCCCGGCCTCGTCCAGCGAGGTGCGGATGTCCGCCGACTGCGCCGCCGCCAGGTCCGTGACGCGCTTGTTGGCCGTGGCGAGGTCGGTGTGCACCTCCACGCCGTGCAGCACCGGCTCCCGGGTGGCCGGGTCGCCGTCGTCCTCGGAGAACTCGAGCCCCATCCGGCTGGCGTTGAGGAAGCGGTTGCGGTACTCCGCCGTCGCGATGAGCGTCTTGGAGGGGACGCAGTCGGTGAGCACCGAGGCTCCCCCCAGACCGGTCTCCTCGACCAGGGTCACGGTGGCCCCGGAGGCCGCCGCGGTGAGGGCGGCCTCGTACCCGCCGGGACCGCCGCCGATGATGATGACCTGAGCTGCGCTGTCGACCATGCCCCCATCCAACCACCGAGGCGGGGCGCGGGGTGCGGGCCGTCTTGGCCCACGAGAGGGGCCCCGGGTCGTTAGGGTGGACACGTGGTGCACCCCGAGAATCCCCGCCCGTTCGACGACCCGGCCGCCGACCCCCGGGAGATCGCACGACGCGCAGCGCAGGACGTCGCCCGACTCTCCGGTGTCGAGCGGCACGACATCGCCCTCACCCTGGGCTCCGGCTGGGGCACGGCCGCCGACCTGCTCGGCGAGCCCGTCGCCTCCTTCGACCAGTCCGAGGTGACCGGCTTCCCGCCGCCGGCCGTGGCCGGCCACTCCAGCACCATGCGTTCCCTCGCCGTCGAGGGCGAGGACGGCCGCACCCGCCGGGTGCTGGTGTTCGGCAGCCGCACCCACTTCTACGAGGGCCACGGGGTGCGCCCGGTGGTGCACACGGTCCGCACCGCAGCGGCCGCGGGCTGCTCGGTCATGGTGCTCACGAACGGCTGCGGCGGGCTGCGCCCCGAGTGGGCGCCCGGCACCCCGGTGCTCATCAACGACCACATCAACCTCACCGCGAGCTCGCCGCTGGAGGGCGCGACCTTCGTCGACCTCACCGACCTGTACACCGCCCGCCTGCGAGAGGTCGCGCGCACGGTCGACCCCGACCTGGACGAGGGGGTGTACGTGCAGTTCCGCGGACCGCACTACGAGACCCCGGCCGAGGTCCGCATGGCGCGCACCCTGGGCGGCGACCTGGTGGGCATGTCCACCACGCTGGAGGCCATCGCGGCCCGGGAGGCGGGCATGGACGTGCTGGGCCTGTCGCTGGTGACCAACGCCGCCGCCGGCATCAGCGAGGACCCCCTGAGCCACACCGAGGTGATCGAGGCCGGCCGCGCCGCCGCGGACCGTTGCGGGTCGCTGCTGGCCGGGATCGTCCCCCGCCTCTGACCCACCCGACACACACCGACCACCGAGCGACACGTCGCGCACCTTCGAACGGAGACACCGTGGAGCCCACTGCCGCAGACCAGCAGGACCTGTTGGAGCGCGCCCGGACCTGGCTGGCCGACGATCCCGACGAGACCACCCGTGCCGAGCTGCAGGAGGTCGTCGACCGGGCCCCCGACGACCCGGCCGCGATGGCCGACCTCGCCGACCGCTTCAGCGGCCTGCTCGAGTTCGGCACCGCCGGGCTCCGCGGAGCCCTCGGGGCCGGCCCGCACCGCATGAACCGTGCCGTGGTCATCCGCGCCGCCGCCGGCCTGGTCCGCTGGCTGCAGCAGCGCGGGACGAACCCGGTGGCCGAGCCGACCGTGGTGATCGGCTACGACGCCCGCCACGGCAGCCACCAGTTCGCCCTGGACACCGCGGCCGTGTTCGTCGCCGCCGGTGGCTCGGCCATCGTGCTGCCCGAGCCGCTGCCCACCCCGGTGCTCGCGTTCGCGATCCGCCACATCGGCGCCGACGCGGGGGTGATGGTCACCGCGTCCCACAACCCCCCGCAGGACAACGGCTACAAGGTGTACCTGGGCGACGGCAGCCAGATCGTCCCGCCGGTGGACGCCGAGATCGCCGAGCAGATCCGGGCCGTCGAGTCGGTCGCCTCCGTGCCGCGCGCGACCGAGGGGTGGATCACCGCCACCGACGACGTGCGCGAGGCCTACCTCAAGGGCGCAGTGGGCGTGGTGGACCCGGAGGGCCCCAAGCAGGTTTCGGTCGTCTACACGGCCCTGCACGGCGTGGGCAACGACCTCGTGGTCGAGGCGTTCGAGGAGGCCGGCTTCCCCAGCCCCAAGACGGTGTCGACGCAGTCGGAGCCCGACCCCGACTTCCCGACCGTCGCGTTCCCCAACCCGGAGGAGTCCGGGGCGATCGACGAGGCCCTCGCCCTGGCCTCGCGCATCCAGCCGGACGTCGTGATCGCCAACGACCCGGACGCCGACCGCTGCGCCGTGGCCGTGCCGGACCCCGAGGCCGTCAGCGACGAGGACCCGGCCGGCTGGCGCATGCTGCGCGGTGACGAGGTGGGCGCCCTGCTGGGCAACCACATCCTGCGCCGCGCGGCCGAGCAGGGGGGCCTGCCCGAGGGCTCGGTGTTCGCGAACTCCATCGTCAGCTCCCGCCTGCTCTCGCGCATGGCGGCCGCCGCCGGCGTGGAGCACGTCGAGACGCTCACCGGCTTCAAGTGGATCGGTCGCGTGGAGCAGCTGGCCTTCGGCTACGAGGAGGCGCTCGGCTACTGCGTCGACCCGGAGCACGTGAAGGACAAGGACGGCGTGAGCGCGGCCCTCATGGTGGCCGAGCTCGTGGCCCGGCTGCGCTCCGGCTCACGCACCCGCACCGTGCTGGACCTGCTGGACGACCTGGCGCTGGAGCACGGCGTGCACGCCACGGACTCGTTCAGCATCCGCGTCGAGCAGCTCTCGCAGATGCAGACGGTCATGTCCGCCCTGCGCGCCGAGCCGCCGAGCTCGCTGGGCGGCTCCGCGGTCGTCGAGGCCGACGACCTGACGCAGGGCTGGCGGGGTCTGGAGCCGACCGACGGCCTGCGCTGGGTGCTCGAGGACGACACCCGCGTCATCGTGCGCCCCTCGGGCACCGAGCCGAAGGTGAAGGTCTACCTGGAGGTCGTGGTGCCGGTGGAGTCCGGTGACCTGCCGGCCGCCAAGCACCTGGCCCAGGAGCGCCTGGCCACCGTGCGCGCGGAAATGGAGCGCCTCACGGCCCTCTGAGCCACAGGTCCTGGAGACGCTCCGCGAGGCGGTGCCGGTTGGTCCCGGCACCGCCTCGCGTGGTTCAGAGCACCAGCAGCGCCAGCGGCACCAGCACACCGAGTCCGAGCAGCACCGCCGCCACCGGCGAGACCTCGCGCGTCGTCGGCCGCGGGTCGGCCTCCTCGTGCCCGCCGGCCAGCGCGTCGGCGTGGGCGTCTCGCGCCCCCCGCACCGTCGCGGCGAGACTCTGCAGGTCCGGCAGCATCTCGATCTCGGGCTCGACGGGGCCCTCCCCCGGGCCCGCGTCGAGCGGCCGGATGAGGCCCAGCCCGGTCACGTCGGCCGAGTGCTCCACCCGGGAGGGGTCCCGGTAGGACGAGCCGACGGCCCACGCCCGATGCTTCCCGGTCTCTGACTCCACCTCGAGGCTCCAGCGCGAGCCCACGCGGCGCACCCGCTGCCACGGGACGTCCACGGTGCGCACCGGGTTCACGATCGTCACGCCCCGCTCGTCCATCGCGATGCGGGGGCGCCACAGCAGCACCCACGCGAGCGCCGCCCCGGAGAGGGACAGCAGGGCCGCGGTCCACGAGAAGGGGCGGGTCAGCGCCGCCATCACCAGGAAGCCCGCGGCCAGCAGCCACGAGATCACCGCGAGCACACGGGCGCTCCGCGGGTGCACCAGCTGCGCCGGGCGCCGCCTCGTCGGCGAGCCGGCGGGGCGGGTGCTGTCGGTGGGCTGGTGCGTCATCGAGGAGGTCTCCGAGCGTTGCGGGGGGCGGTCGAGCGCTCCGGCACTGGTCCGGCGCGCGCACGTAGGATCATCCCCCATGGCCGACGATCCCTCCGCCACCACCTCGCCGGACGCCGCACACCGCGCGCAGGTGCTGCTCCTGACCGGGCCCAGCGGATCAGGCAAGACCCGGCTGGCGCGCCGGCTCGGCCAGACCCACGGCTGGCCACTCGTGCCGCTGGACGACTACTACCACCCGTTCGACGCCCCGGACCTCCCCCGCCGCCCGGACGGGCTTGTCGACTGGGACCACGTGGGCACCTGGGACGTGGACGCCGCCGAGGCGGGCCTGCACGCCCTGGTGGGCACCGGTGCCACCGAGGTGCCGACCTACGACATCTCCACCTCCAGCGTCGTCGGCCGGCGGACGGTCGAGCGCGGCGACGCACCGATCGTCGTGGCCGAGGGCATCTTCGCCGCCCACCTGGCCCCGCGGCTCGAGGAGGTCGGCCTGCTCGCCGCGGCCTGGTGCATCACGGCCGGCCCGTGGACCACGTTCGCGCGGCGGCTGGCCCGGGACCTCGCCGAGCGCCGCAAGCCGCCCGCGGTGCTCTGGGAGCGGGGCAACCGCCTGCGGCGCACCGAGCCGCAGTTCGTCGCCCAGCAGCGCACCCTCGGCGCGCGGGTCATGTCGCCGCGCGACGGGGAGCACACCGCCGCCGTGCGCTGGGGCGCCGGTCGCGGGGTCTGAGCACCGGGGGTCCGGGCCGCGACAGGTCCGGGCGTGCGACGTCCGCCCGCGCGACCGACCGGAAGGTCGGACGTGGCACCGCGAGTAGGCTCGGGGCCATGACTGCACGCCTCACCCCCGGCACCGAGCTCACCCTGCAGCAGGTGGCCGACCTGTTCGACCACGCCCTGCTGAAGCCCGAGCTGACCACCGACGACGTGCGCTCCGGCGTCCAGGAGGTGGCGGCGCTCAACGCCTTCAGCGTCTGCGTGCGGCCCAGCGACATCCGCCTGGCGCGCGAGACCATCGCGGCGACGGTGGCCTCCGGGGCCGACGAGGGCGACGGGGAGCCCAGCCGCACCACCGTGTGCACCGTGATCGGCTTCCCGCACGGCACCACGTCGACGGCCACCAAGGTGGCCGAGGCCGAGCAGGCGATGACCGACGGGGCCACCGAGCTCGACATGGTGCTGAACATCGGCCGCCTGCGAAGTGGCGAGGTCGACGCCGTGCGCGAGGACATCGCGGCCGTGGTGCAGGCCGGTCACGCCCGGGGCGTGCCGGTGAAGGTGATCTTCGAGACCGCCCTGCTCGACGACGAGCAGAAGGTGGCCGCCTGCCGCGCCTCCGAGCAGGCCGGCGCCGACTTCGTGAAGACCTCCACCGGGTTCGCCGGCGGCGGTGCCACCCTGCCGGACGTGCGCCTCATGCGGCAGAACACCGCGGAGGACGTGCAGGTGAAGGCCTCCGGCGGGGTGCGCGACGTCGACACCCTGCTGGCCATGCTGGCCGAGGGGGTCACCCGCATCGGAACCAGCTCCACGGCCGCGCTGCTGGACGGGGCCCGCGAGCGGCTGGCCGCCGGCACGCTCGTGGTGCCCGAGCCCGCGGAATCGCTGGCGACTCCGCAGCCCGACAGCACCTACTGAGGCCGGCCCGGACACACGCCGCCCCCGAGCCCGTGCGGGCTCGGGGGCGGCGGCGCGTCCGCGGGGTGCGCGGTCGTCAGCCCGCGATGCGGTCGATCACCAGCGAGCGCTCGAACGGCTCGGCCGACGGGTCGATCGTCACGGCCCCGTCCAGCGTGTCGACACCGCGCTGCAGGCGCTCGGCCGTCTCGGTGTGGCAGGTGAAGAGCACCTGACCGGCCTCGACGCGCTCGCCGACGCCCACGTGCCAGCGCACACCGGCGCCGCCCTGCACCGGGTCCTCCTTGCGGGCCCGACCGGCCCCGAGCCGCCACGCGGCGAGGCCCACCTGGTAGGCGTCCATCGCGGTGAGCACGCCGGTGGTCTCCGCGATCACCTCGGCGGTGTGCTCCCCCAGCGAGAGCTCTGCCTCGGCGTCACCGCCCTGCGCGGCGATCATCTGCTTCCAGACCTCCAGCGCGCGGCCGGAGTCCAGCACCTGCTCGACGTCGACCTCCTCGGCCCCCTCGACGCCGGAGGCCAGCACCATCTCCCGGGCCAGGGCGAGCGTCAGCTCGCGCACGTCGGCCGGACCGCCACCCTGGAGCACCTCGACGGACTCGACGACCTCGAGCGCGTTGCCGGCGGTGCGGCCCAGCGGCGCGGACATGTCGGTCAGCAGCGCGACGGTGGTCACGCCTGCCGCGTTGCCCAGGGCCACCATTCGCTCGGCGAGGGCCCGTGCATCGGCCTCGGTCTTCATGAACGCACCGGAGCCCACCTTCACGTCCAGCACCAGGGCACCGGTACCCTCCGCGATCTTCTTGGACATGATCGAGCTCGCGATGAGCGGCATCGCCTCGACGGTGCCGGTCACGTCGCGCAGCGCGTAGAGCTTCTTGTCCGCCGGGGCCAGCCCCGTGCCGGCCGCGCAGATGACCGCGCCGACCTCCTCGAGCTGCGTCATCATCTCCTCGTTGGAGAGGTCCGCCCGCCAGCCCGGGATCGCCTCGAGCTTGTCCAGGGTACCGCCGGTGTGGCCCAGACCGCGGCCGGAGAGCTGCGGGACGGCCACCCCGCAGGCGGCCACGAGCGGCGCCAGCGGCAGGGTGATCTTGTCGCCCACGCCGCCGGTGGAGTGCTTGTCGGCGGTCGGGCGGCTGAGGGTGGAGAAGTCCATCCGCTCGCCCGACGCGATCATCGCGTTCGTCCAGCGCTCGATCTCCGCCGGTTCCATGCCGTTGAGGTAGATCGCCATCGCCAGGGCCGACATCTGCTCGTCGGCCACGTCTCCCCGGGTGTAGGCGTCGATCACCCAGTCGATCTGCTCGTCCGACAGGCGCTCCCCGTCGCGCTTGGTGCGGATGATGTCCACGGCGTCGTGCTGCTGTGCGCTCATGGCCACCATGGTTCCACGCCCGGCCACCCCGGGGCACGCGTGCTCCACGCACCGCGGCCCGCCCTGCAGGTGGCAGGACGTGCCGCGGTGGGACAGGATCGAGGCGGTGCTCAGTCCTCGTCCGGGTGCGCCATCAGGTGCGCGAGGGAGACACCGAGGGCTCCCCAGATGGCGGTGAGGTACAGGACCATCATCACGATCGCACTGGTGCTCATGCGCGGCTCCCTTCCATGGGGTGGACGTTGTCCGGGTCGTTCAGGTCGTTGCCGTCCTCGTCGAGCTCGTGCTGCGGGATCAGCTTGTGCTCCTTGCGCCACGGGACGAAGGTCAGCAGCACCGAGAGCACCACCATGGCGGCGGTCAGGCCCCAGCCGAAGGTGTTGAGCAGCTGGTCCGGGTAGCCCTCGTAGTTCTCGGCCAGCAGGCCGGTCACCGACTGCCAGATGGTCGTGGCCAGCACCAGCGGGGTGATGACGGAGACGCACAGCATCCAGATCTTGCCGACCTTGAACGAGCTGACCGCGTTGAGGTGGTCGGCCAGGGCGGGCAGGGCCCGGGCGATGAGGCCGACGGACACGGCCATCAGGCACGTCGCTCCGACGAGGATCACGTTGTTCACCCAGTTGTCGGTGATGTCCAGCACGTACAGGCCGGTGGTGCGCGGGTAGAGGAGCATCGACGCCGCGGCCATCGCCACGCCGGTGATCAGCGTCGAGGCCCGCGGCGGGACGCCGAACTTCTCGCCGAAGGAGGCGCCGACCACCTGCATGAGGCTGATGAGCGAGGTGATGCCGCCGACCAGCAGACACCCGAAGAACAGTGCCCCGAAGAGGGAGCCGAAGGGCATCTCGTTGATCAGGGCGGGGAAGACCACGAAGGCCAGGCCGGGTCCGCTGGCGACGGCCTCGCCGACGGGCACCTGCTGCTGCGTGGCGAGGAAGCCGATGCAGGCGAACACGCCGATGCCGGCCAGCACCTCGAAGCCGGCGTTGGAGAAGCCCACGACCAGGCCGGAGCCGGTCAGGTTGGTCCGGCGCTTCAGGTAGGAGGCGTAGGTGAGCATCGCGCCCATCGTCACCGAGGTGCTGAAGAACACCTGGCCGTAGGCGGCGACCCACACCTTCGGGTCCTTGATGGCCGACCAGTCGGGGGTGAAGAAGGCGTCGAGCCCCTGGGCCGCGCCCTCCAGGAAGAGCGCACGGATGACCAGCGCGGCGAAGGTGAGGATGAGCAGCGGCAGGAAGATCTTGTTGACCAGGCCGATGCCCTTGTCCACGCCGATGAACACGATGGCGATGCTGGCGATCCAGATGCCCGCGAGCGCGATGGCGGTCGGCGTGACGAACGAGCCGAGCGCCGCCGGGTCGGTGATCTGCAGGAAGTCCTCGTTGAAGAAGGTCTCGGTGTCCGAGCCCCACTTCTTGCCGAAGGAGAAGAAGAAGTAGCGCACGGCCCACGCCAGGATCACCGCGTAGTAGGTGGTGATGGCGAAGCAGAGCAGCGCCTGCATCCAGCCGAAGGGCTCCAGCCAGCGACGCACGCGGCTGAAGGCCAGTGGCGCGGAGCCACGGTTCTTGTGCCCCAGCGAGTAGTCGAGGAAGAGCAGCGGGATGGCCGCGGTGACCAGGGCCACCAGGTACGGGATGAGGAAGGCGCCGCCACCGTTGGCGTAGGCCACGTACGGGTAGCGCCAGATGTTGCCGAGACCAACGGCGGACCCGATGGCGGCGAGGATGAAGACCGTGCGCCCGGAGAAGGCTTCACGACCGGCCGACTCACGTGCCGGCGCGTCGGACGGGCGGTACGCGGACGCGCCACCAACGGATGGGGACATCTCTGACCTCGTGGGTGTCGTAGGGACAACAGGCAGAGGCATCATTGCCCGGGGCCCCGCAGACCCCAAGGGTTTGCGGGGCCCCACGACCGATCGTTGTGCAAACGTGATGCGGCTCACGACACCGCGCACCGGGACCGATCCCGGCATCCTGGGGCCAGATGGCTGCCCCTCAGGCGAGGTCGTCCGGGCCGAAGGCCAGCGGCACCAGCTCGGTCACGGTGAGCGGGTGGCCGTCGGGCGTCATGACGAGGCAGTCCCCTCCCCCGTGCTCGACGAGCAGCTGACGGCAGCGGCCGCAGGGCATGACCACCTCGCCGTCCCGCTGAACGCAGGCGACGGCCCGCAGCCGCCCACCACCGGTGGAGACGAGCTGGCTGACCATGCCGCACTCGGCGCACAGGGTGACACCGTAGCCCGCGTTCTCGACGTTGCAGCCGCTCACGACGCGGCCGTCGTCGACCAGCCCCGCCGCACCCACGGGGTAGTTCGAGTACGGCGCATAGGCCCTCGCCATCACCGCCCGGGCGGCGTCCAGCAGGGCGTCCCAGTCGATCGTCGTCTCGTCCGCTGCGTGCATGCCGCTCCTTCCGGTGGGGTGCACCCGACCCGTCGGGGGCACCCCACCGACGGTAGCGGCCGTCAGACCGCCTCGCCGGCGTGCGGGGGCCGGGCGACGCCCGCGGCGCGCAGGCCCAGCACCAGCAGCAGCACCGACAGCAGCGCCGCCAGTAGGCCGAACCAGCCGTTGCCGGTGGCACCCTGCACCAGGTAACCGACCAGCGAGGCGGCTCCACCCGCCATCGCGTAGGGCAGCTGGGTGTTGACGTGCAGCGGCAGCGAGGTGCCGGCGCCGGTGGCCGAGAGGATCGTCGTGTCGGAGATCGGCGAGCAGTGGTCGCCGAGCACGGCGCCGGCCAGCACCGCGCCGAGCGCGGGGACCACCATCTCCGGGGCGTCCACCGCGATGAGCAGCTCGCCACCGATGGGCAGCAGGATGCCGAAGCTCCCCCAGGAGGTGCCGGTCGCGAAGGCGATGACGGCGGCCACCAAGAAGAGCGCGGCCGGCAGCCACACCGCCGGCAGGCCGGAGGTCTCCACCAGGTGGGCCAGGTACTCACCGGTCCCCAGCTCGCCGATGAGGGCTGCGGTCACCCAGGCCAGCACCAGCACGATCACCGCGGGCAGCATGGAGCGCACACCGTTCACCCAGCCGAGGACGAACTCCTTGAGACCGAAGCGGGACTCGGCCCTCGTCTCGGCCAGGTACACACCGACGGCCACGAGCAGACCGAGCAGACCACCCCAGGCCAGGGAGTGGGTCACCTGCGTGTTCTCGAACATGTCCATCACCGATGGCGAGGACACCCCCGCGGCCACGGCCTCCCGGTACCCGGTGACGAACAGGGCAGCGACGACGCCCAGGGTCAGCGCCAGGAAGGGAGCGATCAGGCCGAGGATGCGACCGGGGTGCTTCACGGGGAGGTCCTCGGTGAGCTCACCGCCGGGGTTCTCGCTCGGGTCGATCGCGTCGCCGGTGCGCAGCGCCCGGGACTCCTCGCGCAGCATCGGGCCCGCGTCGACGCCGAACAGGACCACCAGCGCCACGAGCAACAGTGCGACCCACGCGTAGTAGTTCACCGGCAGGGTGGCCAGGAAGGCACTCAGCGGCGAGTGGTCCAGACCGGCGTCGGCCACGATCGGCGCCACGAGCAGGATGATGCCGGCTCCCCAGCTGGAGAAGGGAGCGAGCACGCAGACCGGCGCCGCCGTCGAGTCGATGAGGTACGCGAGCTTGGCGCGCGACACCCGGCGGGCGTCCGTGACCGGCTTGGAGATCTGCCCCACGGCCAGCGCGTTGAAGTAGTCGTCGATGAAGATCGCGACGCCCAGCAGTGCAGCGAGGCCCTGCGCCCCGCGCCGGGTGCGAATGTGCCCGGAGGCCCAGTCCGCGAAGGCCCGGGCACCACCGCTCATGGTGATGAATGCGGTGATGACCCCGAGCATGAAGAGGAACAGGATGATCAGCGCGTTGTAGTCGTTGAAGCCCCGTTCGGCCGGGTCGCCGGTGAACACCCAGAAGATCTCCACCAGGGCCGTGCCGATCTCCTTCACGGCCTTCACCACGTCGCCGTCGAAGAGCACCAGGGCGGCAGCGACGATGCCAGCCCCCAGCGAGACGCCCACCCGCTTGGTGGCCACCACCAGACCGACGGCGAGAAGAGGCGGCAGCAGGCTCAGCCAGGGGACGGCCTCGAGCCACGAGCTCTGCTCGGCGGCGGCCTGGGTGGCGGTCAGGTGGATCATGAGCGGATCCTAGAGGGCCGCAGCGGGACGCCGGGCCGCTTCAGGAGGCGCTCCGGCATCCGACGGGAGCACCGGAGATCCTCCGGCGCACCGGGCGACGCGCCGGAGGATCTCCGGTGCGGTTCAGGTCTGCGCCGCGATCCCCGCCACGAGCGCGGGGCCCGCGTAGATGAAGCCGGTGTACACCTGCACCAGGTCGGCCCCGGACGCTCGCAGGGCCGCGCCGTCCTGCGGGGTCATGACGCCGCCGACGCCGATGAGCGGCAGGTCGGTGGCCGCGGCGAGGGTCGTCACGACGCCACGGGCTCGCTCGGTCAGTGGGGCCCCGGAGACGCCACCGGGGCGCTCCCGGCGGTGCATCCACGCGTGGTCCCCGGGCGTGAGGCCGTCACGGGACAGAGTCGTGTTGGTCGCGATCATCCCCGCGACGCCGGCCTCCCGGGCGATCTCGGCCGCACCGGTGAGCGCCGCGTCGTCCATGTCGGGCGCCACCTTGCACAGCACCGGCACCGGCAGCTCACCCGCACGGTCGGCGCGGCGCGCCTCGGCGTCGACGACTCCCCGCAGCAGGTGGCGCAGCGGCTCCGGGTCCTGCAGGCCCCGCAGCCCCGGGGTGTTCGGCGAGGAGATGTTCACCGCCAGGTACTCGGGCAGTCCCGCCGCGACCTCGACGCAGCGGACGTAGTCCTCCAGCGCGCGGTCCAGTGGCGTGTCCTTGTTCTTGCCGACGGACAGACCCACCGGGATCGTGAGGCCACGGTCGCGGGCCTCGCGCAGGCGCTGCACCGCGGCCTCGACGCCCGCGTTGGGGAAGCCCATGGCGTTGAGCACGGCCCGGCTGGCCGGGAGCCGGTGCACGCGGGGACGCGGGTTGCCCGGCTGCGGGCGCGGGGTGACCGTGCCGAGCTCGACGTGGCCGAGGCCCATCGCCTGCCAGGCGAGCAGCGCGTGCCCGTCCTTGTCCGCGCCGGCGGCGAGGCCGACCCGGTGCGGGAAGCGGGCACCGGTGAACTCGATCCCACCGGCCGGCTCGGCGCCCGGCGCCAGTCCCCCGGTCACGGCGGCCAGTGCCGTGAGCGCACCGGGCACCTGCTCCACCGCGGCGGCCAGCCGCAGCGTCGTGTGGTGGGCGGACTCCGCGTCACCGCCTCCGAGGCGGAAGAGCACGGGCCGCGCGAGCCGCTCGTACCCGGTGGCGAGCAGCGCCTCGCGGGCGTGCGCGATGCGCGCGCGGCGGTGTGCGGGTTCCTCAGGGGGATTCACAGGTGCCTCGGGGCGGTGCGGCTGCGTCACGTCAGGTCCTCCCGACCGAGCTCGTTGAGTCGTGCCACGACGCCCTTGACGTCCTGGGCCCGCTCGCGGGTGGTCACCAGCACGGCGTCGGGGGTGTCCACCACGACGACGTCCTCCAGCCCCATGGTCACCACGGTGCGGCCCTTGGAGGTCATGACGAAGCCGGTGGCGTCCTCGCCGATCACCTCACCGCCCCCGGTGGTGACCAGTCCGTCGACCTCACGACCGGCACCGAGCCGCCCGAGCACCGCACCGAGCGAACCGAAGTCGCCCACGTCGTCCCACGGGAAGTCGCCTGGCACGCAGGCGACGTCGCCGGTGGCGGCGGCCGGCTCCGCGACGGCGTGGTCGATCGCGATCTTGGTGATCGGCGACCACAGGTCGGGCAGGCGGGCCAGGTCGTCGTCCGCCGCGATGGCCTTCAGCGCCTCCACCATCTGCGGGTGGTTGCGGCCCAGCAGGTCCAGCAGCGCAGAGGCCTTCACCACGAACATGCCGGCGTTCCAGCGGTACCCGCCCTGGGCCAGGAAGGCCTCGGCACGCGCGGCGTGGGGCTTCTCGTGGAAGGCCTCCACGGCCACGGCCGACGGGGCACCGTCCACGTCCAGCGGCTCCCCCACCCGGATGTAGCCGAAGCCCGTGGCCGGTCGCGTCGGCTCGATGCCGATGGTCACCAGCTTGCCGGTGCGGGCGACCGCCACCGCCTCGCGCACGCAGGCGTGGAAGGTCGACTCGTCCCCGATCAGGTGGTCGGCGGCGAACGAGCCGATCACGGCCTCCGGGTCGTGCCGGGTGATGATCGCGGCGGCCAGACCGATCGCCGGCATCGACTCGCGCGGCTCGGGCTCCACCACCAGGCCGTCCGTGCCGAGCCCCGGCACCCCGCCGCCCAGCTGCTCACCGGTCACCTGCTCGCGCACGCGGTCGGCGTGGGCGCACCCGGTGACGATGGTGATCCGGTCACCGGCCAGCGGCCGCAGGCGGTCCAGGGTGCTCTGCAGCATCGACCGCCCCCCACCGGTCATGTCCTGGAGGAACTTGGGGGCCGACGAGCGGGAGACCGGCCACAGGCGGGTTCCGGAACCCCCCGCAGGAACGATCCCCCAGAACCCGTCGACGGTCTCGCTGCCGGTGCCGGTGGTCATGGTGCCGAACACTATCCGGCGCGCCGGGTTGGACAACTCGGCCTCCTCGGGGCACCGTGACTCGGGTGCGCGTCGCCATCGTCACCGAGTCCTTCCTCCCCGCTCTGAACGGAGTCACGACCAGCGTCTGCAAGGTGCTCGAGTGCCTGGCCGACGCCGGGCACGAGGCGGCCGTCGTGTGCCCCCGCTCCTCCACCCTGGCTCCCGAGGACCAGGTGCCGACCACCTACGCGGGCTTCCCCGTCCACCCGGTGGCGTCCGTGCCGGTCCGCAAGTTCCGGGTGGGCATGCCGGGCTACGACACCGAGGCCGTGTTCCGCGGCTTCAGGCCCGACGTGGCCCACGTGGCCTCCCCCTTCGTGCTGGGCGTCAACGCCCTGTCGGTGGCCCGGCAGCTGCGCGTCCCGACGGTGGCGATCTACCAGACCGACATGCCCAGCTACATCCGGCAGCACTCCGGCCCCGCGGGCCACATCGCGGCCACCGCGGCCTGGCGGTGGATCCGCCGCATCCACGCGCAGGCCGACCTGACGCTCGCCCCCTCGCAGGCCGCGCTGTCCGACCTGCGGGCCCACGACATCCCGCGGACCGCGCTGTGGGGGCGCGGCGTGGACGCCAAGCTGTTCCACCCCGACCGCAAGCAGACCGACGCGGTGCGCCGCCTCAAGGCCGAGCTCGCCCCGAACGGCGAGGTGCTGCTGGGCTACGTCGGCCGACTGGCCCCGGAGAAGGAGCTGCACCGCTTCCTGGAGCTCGCCGACCTGCCGGGGGCGCACATGGTCTTCGTCGGGGACGGTCCGAGCCGCGCGCTGCTGGGCCACCAGTTCCCCGACGCCGCGTTCCTCGGTCGCAAGGAGGGCGAGGACCTGGCGAACGCGTACGCCGCCTTCGACGTCTTCGTCCACGCCGGAACCCGCGAGACCTTCGGCCAGACGCTGCAGGAGGGTGCTGCGGCGGGGCTGCCCGTGGTGGCACCGGCCCGGGGTGGTCCGCTGGACCTCATCGAGCACGGCGGCACCGGCTACCTGTTCGACCCGGACCGGGCCGGGTCGCTCCGTGAGTGCGTGGCGCACCTGGTGACCGGCCCCGACGCAGCGGCCCTGCGTGAGCAGATGGGGCGCGACGGCCGCACCGCCGTGGAGAGCCGGTCGTGGACGGCCATGGTGGACCGCCTCATCGAGTACTACGAGCAGGTGATCCCGCTCCACGCCGCCGGTCGCCGCGTCGTCTGAACGGCGCACGACGTCCGGGGCCCCGCGCCCACCCGTGGGCCGAGCCGCTCAGAGCTCCCGGCAGGTGCCCGTGCCGAGCTCCCACGAGTCGAGCGGGCGCCACACCCCGTCGGGGCCCGCGACGTAGCGGGTGAAGTGGTCCACCGTGAACACCGCGGAGAAGTCGGCGAGCATCTCCATCGCCCGGTCCAGGGAGCCGGCCGGGACGTTGTGGGCGATCGTCACGTGCGGGTGGTACGGGAACTGCAGCTCCATGCCCAACGGTCCGTCGTGCACCAGCGACTCCAGGCGCCGGCACTCGTCCGCTCCCCGGACGAGCGGGCTGTAGACGACCTGCGAGACGGGACGGAAGGTCTCGGTCCCCCGCAGCTCCACCGTGAACGGGGTGACGGCGGACGCCGCCCGGGACAGGTGCCCGGCCACCAGTGACCGATCCGCCCGCGGCATGGTCAGCGGCGGCATCAGGGTGATGTGGGTCGGGACCGCGTGCGCTTTCTCGTCGCCGAGGTCCCGACGGGCCTTGCGCAGCTCGTCGGCCCACGGCCCGGGAACGGGGATCGCGACCCCGATGTCCATCGTCACGTCGGTTCTCCCTCAGGCCCGCGTCGCGGGAAGGAATCCCATCGCCTCGCGAGCACGTTCGAGCACCGGCGCCGCCTTCTCCCGGGCCTGCTCGGCCCCCTTAGCCAGGATGCGGTCGAGCTCCGCCGGGTCGTCGAGGAGCTCCGCAGCCCGCTCCCGCGCGGGGGCGAGCAGTGCGTCCACGGCCTCGGCGGTGGCCACCTTCAGCGCACCGTAGCCCTGCCCCTCGAAGCGCTCCAGCAGCGCGTCCACCGTCTCCCCGGAGGCGACGGCGTGGATGTTCAGCAGGTTCGTCACGCCGGGCTTGTTCTCCTGGTCGTACGCGATCACGGCGTCGTTGTCCGTGACGGCGGACTTGAGCTTCTTGGTGGAGGCCTTCGCCTCCTCCAGCAGCCAGATGACGCCCTTGTCGGTGCTCGCCGACTTGCTCATCTTCTGCGTGGGCTCCTGCAGGTCCATCACCCGTGCGGACTCCTTGGTGACCCGGTACTCGGGCACCACCAGGGTGTCGCCGAAACGGTGGTTGAACCGCTGCGCGAGGTCCCGCGTCAGCTCCACGTGCTGCACCTGGTCGTCACCCACCGGCACCAGCGCGGTGTCGTAGAGCAGGATGTCCGCCGCCATGAGCATCGGGTAGGTGAACAGGCCCACCGTCGTGCTGCCGGTGCCCTGCTTGGCGCTCTTGTCCTTGAACTGCGTCATGCGGCTGGCCTCGCCGAAGCCGGTCAGGCAGTTCAGCAGCCAGGCGAGCTCCGCGTGCTCCGGGACGTGCGACTGCACGAACAGCGTGGAGCGCTCCGGGTCGACACCACCGGCGATGAACTGCGCAGCCGTCCGCCGGGTGCGCTCGCGCAGCAGCTCCGGGTCCATCGGCACCGTGATCGCGTGCAGGTCGACCACGCAGAAGAGGGCCTCGTGCCCGTCCTGCATCGGCCCCCACTGCGACAGGGCACCGAGGTAGTTGCCCAGGTGCAGCGAGTCGGAGGTGGGTTGCATGCCCGAGAACACCCGAGGCGTCCCGGTGCGCTGGTAACCGACGGCGGAGTCGACACTCATGCGCCCCATTCTGGCACTGGCCGCCACCTCGCTTCCCACCGTCCTCACGACGCCCCCCCTGCACCCGCCCGATGCGGCCACCGCTCCACCCGGGCAGTACCGTGGGCGCAGATCCACGACACACGTACAGGAGGTTCTCGTGACCCACCCCGTCAAGGTCGCCGTGACCGGCGCCGCCGGTCAGATCGGCTATTCGCTGCTGTTCCGCATCGCCGCCGGTGAGCTGCTCGGCCCGGACACCCCGGTCCAGCTCCGCCTGCTCGAGATCACCCCAGCCCTCCCGGCCCTCGAGGGCGTCGTCATGGAGCTCGACGACAGCGCCTTCCCGCTCCTCGCCGGCGTGGAGATCGGCGACGACGCGCACAAGATCTTCGACGGCGCCAACGTCGCCATGCTGGTCGGCGCCCGCCCCCGCGGCAAGGGCATGGAGCGCTCCGACCTCCTGGAGGCCAACGGCCAGATCTTCACCGGCCAGGGCAAGGCGCTCAACGACAGCGCCGCCGACGACGTCCGCATCACCGTCACCGGCAACCCGGCCAACACCAACGCGCTCATCGCGATGAACAACGCCCCGGACATCCCCACCGAGCGCTTCTCCGCCCTCACGCGCCTGGACCACAACCGCTCCCTGGCGCAGCTCGCGCGCAAGGCCGGTGTCTCCACCACCGACATCCGCCGCATGACCATCTGGGGCAACCACTCGGCCACCCAGTACCCGGACATCTTCAACGCGGAGATCAACGGCAGGAACGCCGCCGAGGTCGTGGACGACCAGCAGTGGCTGGAGAACGACTTCATCCCCACCGTCGCCCAGCGCGGTGCGGCCATCATCGAGGCCCGTGGCTCCTCCTCGGCCGCCTCCGCCGCGACCGCGACGATCGACCACACCCGCACCTGGCTGCAGGGCACCGCCGAGGGCGACTGGACCTCCATGGCCGTCCGCTCCGACGGCTCCTACGGCGTGCCGGAGGGCCTGATCTCTTCCTTCCCGGTCACCACCGAGGACGGCAACTGGGAGATCGTCCAGGGCCTGGACGTCAACGACTTCTCCCGCGGCAAGATCGATGCCTCGGTCGCCGAGCTCTCCGAGGAGCGCGACACCGTCCGCGAGAAGGGCCTCATCCAGGGCTGACGCCCCGGAACAGCCAGAACGGGCCGGTCCCCTCCCAGGGGGCCGGCCCGTTCCGTCGTTCAGAGCTCGATGAGGCGCGACATCATCCACAGCAGACCGGCGGTGACAAGCCACATGAGCACGTCCACCACCCGGCTGCGCGTCACCAGTCCCCCCGCCGCCCGCTCGGGCGCCACCGAGCGCGCGACGGCGGCGATGACCGCCCCCACCGCCATCACCACGATGGCGGGGCGCACGTGGTCGACCGCCACCATCACCAGCCCGGCGACGACGAACAGCGTCGGCACCCACCACAGCCCCAGGTCCACCAGCGTGTCGCACGGGTGGATGTCCGGCCCCCGCTTGTCCGCGAGCGGACCGCTCCACCCCGTGCGGAGCTCGTGGTCGTCAGGAACCGGCGGCACGCTCGGCGGCCTCGACAACGTTCTGCAGCAGCATGGCCCGCGTCATCGGACCCACGCCACCGGGGTTGGGGCTCACCCAGCCCGCCACCTCGGCGACGTCCGGCGCGACGTCGCCGACGATCTTGCCGTCCACGCGCGAGACGCCCACGTCGAGCACCGCGGCACCGGGCTTCACCATCTCCCGCGTCACCGTGCCCGGCACACCGGAGGCGGCCACGATGACGTCCGCGGCCTTCAGGTGCGCCGGCAGGTCGCGCGTGGCGGTGTGCACGACGGTCACGGTCGCGTTCACCTCGCGCAGCGCGAGCATGAGCGACAGCGGCCGTCCCACGGTCAGCCCGCGGCCGACGACGACCACCTCGGCGCCGGACAGCGGCACGTCGTGGCGTCGCAGCAGCTCGATGATGCCGGCCGGCGTGCAGGCACGCGGCGCGGGCACCCCGTGCACGATTCTGCCGAGGTTGTAGGGGTGCAGCCCGTCGACGTCCTTGTTTGGCGCCACGCGCGAGAGCAGCGCGAACTCGTCCAGCCCGGTGGGCTGCTGCACGAGGAAGCTGGTGACGCGGTCGTCGTCGTTCAGCTCGTCGATGAGCCGCTCCACCGTCGCCTGGTCCGTGCCGGCCGGCAGGTCGTGCCGGTAGCTTGGCAGGCCAATCTCCTTGCAGTCCTTGTGCTTGGCCCCCACGTACCACTGGCTGCCGGGGTCCTCCCCCACCAGCACCGTCGCGAGACCCGGGGTGTGTCCGGCCTCCAGCAGGGCACTCACCCGACCGGTGAGGTCCGTCTTGATCTGCTGGAGTACCTGCCGGCCGTCGAGGATGCGCGCAGTCATGGCGACATGTTCCCACGGCCGGTGCGCGCCCCCACGGAGGGCGCGCACCCCGCCGGATCAGTGCGCGAAGTGGCGTGTGCCGGTCAGGTACATCGTCACGCCGGCCTGCTGCGCGGCGGCGACGACCTCCTCGTCCCGCTTGGACCCACCGGGCTGGACGACAGCCTCCACGCCGGCGTCCAGCAGCACCTGCAGACCGTCGGCGAACGGGAAGAACGCGTCCGACGCCGCGACCGAGCCCCGGGCCCGCTCGGCACCGGCACGGGAGACCGCCAGCTGGCAGGAGTCCACGCGGTTGACCTGCCCCATGCCGATGCCGACGCTCGCGCCGCCCTTGGCCAGGAGGATCGCGTTGGACTTGGTCGCCCGCACCGCACGCCAGGCGAACTGCAGGTCGGCCAGGGTCTGCTCGTCGGCCGCCTCGCCCGAGACGAGCTGCCAGTCGGCGGCGTCGTCGCCAAGGGCGTCGAGCACGTCGCGCTGCTGCACCAGCAGACCGCCGCTGATCGGGCGCTGCTCGAGGCCGCCGCGCTCCGGCGCCCGGGCCGTCAGCAGCCGGATGTTCTTCTTGGCCTGCAGGATCTCCCGCGCCTCGGGCGCGAAGGAGGGCGCGACGACCACCTCGGTGAAGATGTCCTTCACCGTCTGGGCCATCTCCACGGTCACCTCGCGGTTGGCGGCGATGATGCCGCCGTAGGCGCTCACCGGGTCGCACGCGTGGGCCCGGGTGTGCGCGGTCGCGATGTCCGGCCCCACCGCGATGCCGCACGGGTTCGCGTGCTTGATGACGGCCACGGTCGGCTGGTCGCCGTGGTCGTGGGCGGCACGCCAGGCGGCGTCGGCGTCCACGTAGTTGTTGTAGCTCATGGCCTTGCCGTGCAGCTGCTCCGCACCGGCCACGCCCGGCGCCGGGGCGCCGCCGGCCACCGGCTCGCGGTAGAGCGCGGCGGACTGGTGCGGGTTCTCGCCGTAGCGCAGGGTCTCGGCCAGCTCCCACGCGGCCGACCGGTCGGCGGGGAACACCACGGCCGGCTCCCCCGCGTCGGTCCCGGCGTCCACGGCCCCGTCGGAGTCCACGTCCACCGCGCCGTCCTGCGCCATCCAGGTGGAGACGGCCACGTCGTAGGCCGCGGTGTGGGCGAATGCCCGGGTGGCCAGGCGCTGACGCGCCGCGAGGTCCAGGCCGCCGCCGCGCACGGCCTCGAGCACCTGCGGATAGCTGGCCGGGTCCACCACCACGGCGACGCTGCCGTGGTTCTTGGCCGCGCCACGCACCATCGACGGCCCGCCGATGTCGATCTTCTCGATGATCGCGGCACGGTCCGCGCCGGAGGCGACCGTCTCGGCGAAGGGGTAGAGGTTCACCACCACCAGGTCGAAGGCGGCCACGCCCAGCTCCTGCAGCTGCTGCTCGTGCTCGGGCCGGGTGCGGTCGGCCAGGATGCCTGCGTGGACGGCCGGGTGCAGCGTCTTGACGCGGCCGTCCAGGCACTCGGGAAAGCCGGTGACGTCCTCGACGGCGGTCACGGGCACGCCGATCTCCCGCAGCCGGGCGGCGGATCCGCCGGAGGAGACGATCTCGACGCCGGCGTCGGCCAGACCCCTGGCCAGGTCGTCCAGGCCGGTCTTGTCGAAGACGCTGATGAGCGCGCGGCGGATGGGGCGGACGGTGGACTCGTTGCTCACGGTGACTCCCGTTCGGTCGGTTGCGGGGCACCCAGGCGGGCGATGCCCACGATGCGTCACTTCCCGGTGGTCCTCCACCCGCGCCAGTCGTGTGGGCTCAGTCTAGGGGAGCTCGGGCAGGCCCTCCTCCGCGATGCGGGCGAGCTCGGTGACCAGCATCTCCCGCTCGGTTTGCTTGATGCGCTCGTGCAGCGTCGCCTCGTCGTCGCCGCGCAGCACCTCGACAGCCCGCTGCGCCACGATCGGCCCGGTGTCCACGCCGCCGTCGACGACGTGCAGGGTGCAGCCGGTCACCCGCACCCCGTGCGCGAGGGCGTCCCTCACCCCGTGTGCCCCGGGGAAGGACGGCAGCAGCGCCGGGTGGGCGTTGAGCGTGCGGCCGCCCCAGGCGGAGAGGAAGGCCGCACCGAGGATGCGCATGAAGCCCGCCGAGAGCACCACGTCGGGCCGGAGCTCCCCCACCGCGGCGGCCAGCGCCGCGTCCCAGGCCGCCCGGTCCGCGTGGTCGCGCGGGGCGACGATCCGGGTGGGCAGCCCGTGCTCCTCGGCCCGCCGGAGCCCGTCGGCGGGCCGGTCGGCCAGCACGCCGACCACCTCGAAGGCGGCGCCGTCGGCCGCGGCGTCGAACACGGCCTGGGCGGTGGATCCTGCTCCCGAGAGCAGCACGACCACACGGAGGCGGTGAGGGGCAGGGCGGCGGGTGGTCTCGGTCACGGGCGACAGGGTAGCCAGCGGCCTGTGGACGACCCAGTCGGAGGACGGCACCGGATGGCTAGCGTGCGCCCCATGACCACCACGGCCGCCGTCCTCGCCTGCGTGTGCGGCGTCCTGGCCCTGCTGGTCGGCGAGCGCATCCGTTCCCGCCTGGCCGCCGGGGTGCACCGTCGCGACACGGACGAGCCCGACCCGGTCCCCCGCTTCCCGTGGCTCCCCTGGGCCTGCGCGCTGGGAGCGGCCGTCCCCGCCGCCGTCGGCACCCCGGTGGTGCAGGTGGCAGCCGCGGGGTCACGCGACGGGCTGCCGGTGGTGCTCTCCGGCCTACTCGGTGGCACCGTGGTGCTCGTGGGCGCGGCGGCCTCGGCCATCGACGTGGACGTCCACCGCCTGCCCAACCGGCTCACCCTGCCGACAGCGGCGGTGGTGCTCACCGTCCTGGCCCTGGTCGCACTGGTCACCGGGGACTGGTCGTCGTTCACCCGGGCCGTGCTCGCGGCCGCGTCCCTCTGGGCGGCCTTCTGGGTGCTGGCCTTCCTGACCGCCGGCGGCATCGGCCTGGGAGACGCCAAACTCGCCCTGTCCACCGGGCTGCTCACCGGCTGGCTGGGCTGGGGGCCGTTCCTGCTGGCCGCGTGGGGTGCGTTCGCCGTCGGCGCCGTCGCGGCCCTGGTGCTGATGTTCCTCGGCCGGGCCACCCGGACCACGCACGTCCCCTTCGGCCCGTCGATGGTGCTCGCGACTTGGGCCTGCTGGGTGCTGACCCTGGCCCGTTGAGCGGCCGCGCTCCCCTGTCCGCACGCCCGCACACGCCGGGAGCCCCCGTCACCCGGTGGGGGACGGGGGCTCCCGGCGGGGCCCCGGGGTGGCGGTCAGCGACCGTCACCCACGAGGTGCATCAGATGCGGCCGTCGCGGTCGACGTCCACGTCGTCACCCTCGACCTCGACGCGCTCCTTGCGCACGGAGTCGGACACCTGGACGTTCTCGGTGTGACGCTCGGTCTCGATGCCGACCTCCTCGACGGCCACGGTCTCCTTGGAGACGACCGGGCGCTCGTTCTTGAGGTCCACCGACACCTCCTCCTCACGGAAGGCGTCACGGCCGTCGGTCGCGCGACCGTCCACCGGGCGGCTCACGACCTTGGCGGTCTCGGTCTCGACCGGCACGGAGACGGTCTGCTCCTCGGTGTCCACGTACTTGCGCAGACGGAGGTTGCCGCCCTCCTCACGCTGGGTGCCGACCTTCAGGCGCTCCTCGTGGCGCACCATCGAGTCGTCGTCCACGTCCACGCGGTCACGGTCGCGGTCCATGTCGCGGTCGTCCACGCGGTCACGGTCGCGGTCCATGTCGCGGTCGCGGTCAGCGGCCACACCGGCGGTGCCAGCGGCGCCGGCGGTGCCCACCGCGGCGTCACGGTCACGATCGCGGTCGCGGTCCATGTCGCGGTCGTCGGCGCCCATGTCGTAGTAGCGGTAGAGCTCACGCTCCTGCTCGGCGTCCAGGTGCTGACCACCCTCGACGCGCGGGGCGTCCTTCACCTGCTCCTTGGTGTACTTGACGGTCAGGCCGTCGTCGGAGGTCGAGGCGCCGGCCAGCGGCACGAACGACTGCGAGGTGCCGAACAGGCCCGTGTTCACGGTGGCCCACTCGGGCTCGTTGGTGCGGTCGTCCAGGTAGATCTCCTCCACCTTGCCGATCTTCTCGCCGTCGGCGCCGTACATCGTGCCGTTGCGCAGGGCGCGGAGCTGGTCCTTGCTGAACATTCCGTCCTCCTAATCCGGCCTCGACGACCGGACGGTCGGTTCCCCGTGAGGGGCTTCTCTTCCAACCTAACCACCGCAGACGGGCTCGCAACCCGAGAGCGGGAGAACCTTGCGTGGGACATGTCACGGCCTGAGAGCGGGGAAATCCACCGCATACACTCGGCCGCGCCCGCGGTGGAACCGCCGCCCCCGACCCAGCAGGAGACCCGTGTCCCAGCCCGCCCGTCCCCCTCAGGGACGCCTCCCGGATGCCCCGTCGCCCGAGATGCTGCGGGACTCTCGCCGCGCCGCCCTGCTGCTGATCACCGGCGTGCTGCTCGGCATGCTGCCGATGCCGTGGAGCCTCGTCGCGGCCGTGGCCCTGCTGCCCAGCCTGTACTTCTTCGTCCGCACCCTGCGGGCCCAGATCGGCACGTCCCCGGCGCCCGCGGTGCTGTGGACGGCCCTGGGGTTCGTGTTCGCGTCCATGTCCCTGGCCGGCACGCTGCTGCCCTACCTGTTCTTCAACCACTCCATGGCGCTGCAGGAGTGTGTGACGGCCGCCAACACGCTGCAGGCCGAGTCCGAGTGCACGCAGGACTGGACCAGCACGTTCAACCAGTTCACCGGCGGCTGAGCAGCTGCTCGACCCCCATCCGCAGGGCGGCGCCCAACAGCAACTCGCCCCCCAGCGCCAGTCCCCACCACGCGGGCGGTCCCATGCCATCCAGCGGGCCCGGCGCGACCCCGGCGGCGACCAGCGGGCCGACGGCGGTGAGGAAGACGGCGACCAGCAGGCAGGCCACGGCGCTGCGCACGGCGACGCCCACCCAGCCGGACCCCTCCACGAACTGCTCGGCCTGCGCCCGGGCCCGTGGCGGCACCAGCGTGCCGAGGGCGACGGGCACCAGCAGCACCGCCCACCACGCCGGGCTGAAGGTGCCCGCGTCGGGCAGGGCGGCCAGCAGCGGCACGGCCGGCAGCGCCCCGTCCGGGGAGCCCCCGGGGGTCAGGGCGCCCTCCCCCAGGTGCACTCCCGCCCCGGAGAGCCAGGCCCCGGCCCATGCCAGGGCGCTGGGGAACCACCCGAGTTGGACGAGCACCAGCAGCACCGAGGCGGCGCCCGTGGCACCGAGCTGCCCCTGCACGGCGGAGACCTGCGACCAGTGGGCGAGCACGGTCACCAGCGCGACGGCCAGGGATGCGGCAGCCAGCTCCAGCAGCGTGCGCGTGGCCGGCGCCAACGCGTCCTGAACGGCCTCCCCCGCGTCCCGCGGCCAGTCGGAGAACCAGACGTCCCGCCGCTCGGCGGTGCACGCCGACAGCAGCCCGCAGAGCGCGGCGAGCCCCGCGACCAGCAGGAGCCCCAGCGTCCAGGTCATCGGTGCGGCGAGGCCACCCCCACCGGCCACAAGCACGGGCAGCACGTGCCCCAGGACGTATCCCCCGGCGACGGCCCCGGCGGACGCGAGCACCACGTCGTCCCCCGCCTGGCCTTCACCCGCGGACTCCACGCGGGTCACCAGCGTGCGCACGGCCCGCCAGACGCCCCACGCCCCCAGCACCGCCAACAGGGTGGGGCCGCCGTGGAGCGTGAGCTGCTGGCCGTCGGCCGTCGCAGCGCTCTGACCGACCGTGGTGGCGGCACCATGCGCCAGGGCGTTGGCGCGGAGCCCCACCCCCACGGAATCAGCGGCCTCCCACTGCCCGGAGGGAGACGCAACCCACACCACCAAGGTGACCAGGACGGAGAGCAGGTGCACCACCAGCGCGGCCACCAGGCCCCAACCACCACCTGCGACCAGCGCGGGCCCGAGGGGTGACCGGTCGAGCCCCCTGCGCCGGACGGGGCGGCGAGTGGTGGCGGAGCGCGGGTCGGGGCGGGGGGTCGGCATCGCCGCACATCATGCCTCGCAGGGGCCGGAGCGCTTGTGGAGTGCCACGCGGGGACTTGCCCTCACCGCTCAATGAAACCCAAATGCCCTGCAGGGCTGTGCGATACAAGCCCCCCGGTTCACGGGTCAGCGGGCCGACGACGCACCGAGCATGCACCACCGGTGAGTGAACCGAGGGGATGACCACGGGGTACACGGCACCACGTCGAACGACCACCCGGCACGGAGGCGCGCGTCGTGCGCTCCTGCTGACCGCAACCCTGGCCCCGGGTGGCCTCACCGCCTGCGGGAACTCCTCGGACAGCACACCTGCGACCACGCCACCCACGGTCGAGTCCCCGGAACCGGCGGAGTCGACGACCAGCGCCCAGGCGCCCCAGCCACAGGACCCCCCGAAGGACGGCGTGCGCACAGCGGCACGAGACGCCCGGACGCGCCTCCGGGTGGAGCCGTCATCGCGCTCCGGGCTGGTGAACCAGCCGATTCTCGACGGCTACACGGCCGAGCTGGCCACGCGCGGGGCGACGCACGCGGCGCCGTGACGCGCTGCCCCGACGCACACGAGTCGCATCTCGTGACCACCAGCCTGCGACGTGGCACAGATCTCTCACCTGGCACGGAGAGCCCCCACTGCCCCCTAACGAGTTTCCGTTCTCCCCAGGAACGGGTACTGTCCCTTCTGCAACTGCTGCAGCGATGCAACAGTCCACTCAGACCACACTTTTCCTTTCTCAAAGAGTCATCATGACCACCAACACCAACCTGACCTCGCGTCGCCAGGTCGCCAAGGGCATGGCCTGGACCGTGCCGGCCGTCGCCGTCACCGCCGCCGCCCCGGCCGTCGCGGCGTCCGCGGTGGAGTACGAGTTCCTGGGTGGCGTTGCCGCCGGCCAGTCTCTGGATCTCGTCAGCTGCGCAGGCGGCGACGGCCTCCTTACGGGCCTGAAGATCGACAACATGGACCCCTTCTACGGCGGCAATCCGGCCGGCGTGGCCGTCGGTGAGGTGAACGGCGCCCCGACGACCACGGCGACGTTCGAGGCACCGCTCCAGTACGTGGTGGCCTTCCCCGCCGACATGATGAACCAGGACGTTCTGCGGTTCGACCCCGACGGCCTGTTCCAGCAGACCGCCGGTACCAACTGGAGCGCCCCCGAGGTTTCCGTCGTCGAGATGACGAACCCGGACGGTGTCACCCAGGACTACGCCCAGTTTGTCTTCACCTACGAGCCAGCCCCCACCGGCGAGACTGTGGATGAGGGTTACATCAACGGCTGGGCAGGCACCGAACTGGCTGGCAACTTCCGATTCAACTCCCAGTACTGCGGCTCCCGGGGCGAGCCCGTTGCCACGAGCTACTTCGCTGGCGGCTTCAACGGCGAGTGGAGCGATGAAGCCACCGGTACCTTCACGACGACGGAGGGTTACGTCGGCAACCTCGGCCTCATCCAGGGTGCCGGCGGTCCGGGCTGGGTCCGCCTGACCGACTCGCGCGACACGCTCTGAGTTCCACCCTCCACGCGTAGTCGCGGAGGACCGCTAAGCCGAGGGGCCTGTGAGGGAGTTTTCTCTCATCACAGGCCCCTCGGCTTTCCTTGATCCCCACGAAACATCCAGTGAGTCGTGACCATTCGGGCGCTCCAGCCGACCCGAGCGGGTCAAGCAACGGTGGCTTGGCAGCCCGATCCCGCCAACTAGGCCACCAACCCCGCGGACACCCCAAACCGAACCCCTCCCGGGCCCGGGCCACCGGGCACGCCGCACCGAGCCTTGAATCCACACCCTCGCACCCGCGAGGCCTCGCGCCGCAGGGCCCATGACATACCTTGGACCACAGACCCGCCGCCACGACGTCAAGCAACCAGCCTGCCCGCAGGCCCGACTGAGCAACAGCGCAAACTACGCTTTCACGCTGCGCGGTCACCACTCCCCCGACCCTCCTCCCCCAGCATCTGGCCGTCACACGCGGTGGGGCAGAACATGCACCCGCGGGGGGACCGACGAATACAGCGAGGCTCTGGACCACTGACACACCAGTGGCGCGCCTCACATAGAAGCAAGAAGTGCCCTCGTTACCTTCTTGGTGCTCCCACTCCGTGGGGGCTGGTCGCTAGGCCGGGTATGACTGATTTCCCCTGTCGTGGTCATGATCCGGGGGGGGTGTTGTCGCCCGGTCCGGTGGCCCGGTGATGACTGCTAATAGGGACCCGGCCCCGACCTGAACTTCGGAGGTCTCAACGCAGACGTGGATGCCAGCACACCGCGGCCTGACCCCTGGGGCGACCATGGTTCTGAGCACCTCACAGGAGGACCGCCAGTGATCACCACCGACCAGATCGCCGTGTACATCGGGCTGGACGTCGGCAAGCAGGAACACCACGCCTGCGCTCTGGACCCCGGCGGAAACAGGCTGCACGACAGACCCCTGCCGCAGGACGAAACCCGCTTACGGGAACTCTTCCCCCAGCTGGCCGACCACGGGACCGTGCTGGTCGCGGTGGACCAACCCGCCTCGATCGGCGCCCTGCCCATCGCCGTGGCCCGCGAGGTCGGCGCCCACGTGGCCTACCTGCCCGGGCTGGCGATACGCCGGATCGCTGACCTGCACCCCGGCAACGCCAAGACCGACGCCCGCGACGCGTACGTGACCGCCGAAGCCGCCCGCACCACGCCCCACGCCCTACGTGCCGTGGACACCGGCGAGGAAGCCCTGGCCGATCTGCAGGTCATCATCGGGTTCGACGACGACCTCGCCGGCGAAGTCACCCGCGTGACCAACCGGATCCGGGGCCTGCTCACCCAGATCCACCCCGCCCTGGAACGCGCC
The DNA here is from genome assembly GCF_054950055.1 of Kytococcus sp. Marseille-QA3725. Lineage (NCBI taxonomy): Bacteria > Bacillati > Actinomycetota > Actinomycetes > Micrococcales > Kytococcaceae > Kytococcus > Kytococcus sp. Marseille-QA3725. Next base: position 1,448,617 of record NZ_JBUCLA010000001.1, read on the forward strand.
ATCGGGGCCCCGCGCCACCCACGACGCCCTCATGGAGGCATGGGCCAACAGACCGTGACCGTCCCCGGCACCACCGCCGCAGAAGTCGTCCTGCCCCAACTCGCCGGACAGCTCACCCACTTGCTGGAACAGCGCAAGGCCGTCGCGGCCCAGGTCGAGGAGATGCTCGATGCGCACCCTCTTTCCCCGGTCCTGACGTCCATGCCCGGCATCGGCGTCAGGACCGCAGCACGCATCCTGCTGGAAGTCGGCGACGGCAGCTCGTTCCCGACCGCAGGCCACCTGGCCGCCTACGCCGGCCCAGCCCCTGCCACCCGCCGATCCGGTACGTCCATCCGCGGCGAGCACCCCAGCAGGGCAGGCAACAAACAATTTCTTCCTCGCAGCCTTCGCCGCCCTGTCAGACCCCACCAGCCGCGCCTACTACGACCGCAAACGAGCTCAAGGCAAGAAGCACAACGCTGCCCCGATCTGCCTGGCCCGACGCCGCTGCGACGCCCAGTCCGACCCGACCAACGTGACCCTGAACGGTCCGCTCGAGCTCGTCGTCGCCTACCCCCCAGGGCATGGTGGACACCAGCGCGGCCAACAACGGCTTCACCGCCACCACCGGCGGCTCCAACTGGTCCGGCCCGGCATGCAGCACTGCAGAGATGACCGACCCGAACGGAACCACGATCACCTACGACGTGTTCACCTTCACCTGGAACGGCGGCCTGACCCACCCCGCCACGGTCGAGCCCGAGACCTGGGACAACACGCTGCTGGAGGGCTCCTTCACGGTCAACACCGGCGGGTACTGCGTGGTGGAGCAGAACAGGCAGTACTACTTCGCCAACTACTACGCCGGTGGCGACGGCTCGCTGCAGGACACCGGCGGCTTCACCACCGACAACGGCTTCACCGGCCAGCTCGGCAACATCGGCTGGGTCGAGTACCGCCCCATGCAGTGATCCCCATCCCGACCCCATGCTGAGAGGCCCCGCACCCAACCGGGTGCGGGGCCTCTCAGCATGCACGCGGGGCCATTCGGCCCCGACGCCCTGCGTACGTCGCGCGTCAGGCCACGGCGTAGCCGATGGGCGAGAAGTGGAGCTGCTGGTAGTTCGGGTGCCCCGTGACAGCGCCCGGGACGGTGACCGCGAGGGCGTCCTGGTACACGCTGGTGCCGGTGGCGCCCTGGTGCAGGGACAGCCAGCTGCCAGTCTGCCCACCGGGGGTGAACACGTCCAGCGTCGCCGGGCCGTTGGCCAGCGCGCCGGAGGGGTCGTTCTCGTAGGCCTACCGGATGTAGGTGTTGCCGACCAGCTTGGTGGACACCTGCGAGCCGTCGGACATCGTGGTGGAGCCGGTACCGGTGCTAGTGAGCACGGGATTGGCGTTGAATCCGCTCATGACGGTGGGCTGGCAGGCAGTGGAGGCCGCAAGAGCCGGCGCAGCAGCGATGGTGGCGATGGCGGGTGCACTCCAGGCGGCACCCTTCACCACGTGGCGGCGGGAGATCGACATGATCAGGACGCCTCTCTCTGTGCGTGGGACGTGGGATTGACTTCTGACGAATAATTCTCAGAAGACCTCCTGCCCCAATCCTCAGCGATTGATGAATTTATTCGGCCGCAGTCGACCTCACCTTCTCCACATGTGCCGTGCATCACGTGTTGAACGATCCACTGGATCAACAGACCATGAATCACCCGCTGGAGGGAATTGCCATCGAGAGGCGACTCCGGCCGTGATGCGAATCATTCCCACGTTACGTCACCTGATTCCGCGAAAGCGGAGAGCACGATTCTGGAACGCTCTTTCTCTCACTCTTGACACAACAGACGACGCGCCGCCTCTCACTGCCCTCCCCTCCCCAGGGAGTAACCCGGGCTCCGGAGTTAGGGGAGACACGAAGGGGCCCCCGCGCCCTCGGCGGGTTCTAGTGGTCCTCGCAACACCCTGTTCTTCAGGGAGTTGCGAGGACCATGTGGTTGTCTGAGGTCAAGAGCGCGTTCTGGGCGGCGTTGGATGCTCATCAGGGGAATGTGCGGGCTGCTGCGCGTGCGGTCGGGGCGAACGAGAACACCGCTGCTGGGTGGGTGCGCAAGGCGGGGTTGTCTGGTCGGGGTCGGCCGGGGACAGGGCCTCATCCGCGGCGGGGTGAGTACGACCGGTTACGTGCTGCTGGAGTCACCCGTCGGGATGCCGCCGAACGGGTCGGGGTGCACGTGCGTACGGCCGAGGACTGGGACCGGGGAGTGCGCAGGACCAACGGGGCCAGGATCTATCCCGATGGGCGACGGGTGGACTACACCACGGGTATGACGGCTCTTCACGAATGAGGGTGTAGCGCGGGTCTGAACCCTCCGGCTTCGAGCAGCGACCGAGCGATGTAGTGGGTGAGGTTGCGGAAGCCGAGGGCGGAGCCGCGGAGGTGTTCGAGTCGCCCGTTGATGGCCTCGGTCGGGCCGTTGCTGGTGCCGGGGCGGTCGAAAAACGCGAGGATGTCGCCCGCCCGCTGCTTCATGGTCCGGCCGAGCTTGCGGACCTCGACGAGCGCCGCGGGAACGCCGCTGCTGATCGCAGCGATCACCTCCTGCATCATCGCCTTCGCTTTCTTCTTGTCGGGCTCCCGGTAGGCCGCGACGATGCGCTGGTAGATGCCCCAGGTCGCCTCGACCTCGACGTGCTCCTCGCTCGCGAACACTGCGTCCAGGCGTGCCCGCTGCCGGTCGGTGAGCAGGCTCGCCCCGGTGTGCAGGGTGCGGCGGGCTGTGTAGAGCGGGTCGCCCTTGAGCCCGCGGTGACCGGTGGTGTCTTGCTGGACCCGACGCCGGCAGACATCCAGCGCGTCGCCGGCGAGGCGGACCACGTGGAACGGGTCCATGACGGGGACGGCGTCGGGGAGTTCCTCGGCGGCAGCGGTCTTGAACCCGGCGAAGCCGTCCATCGCGACCACCTCGATCCGCTTCGCCCAGTCCGCAGGGCGGGCGGCGAGCCACTGCTTGAACACCGCCTTGGAGCGGCCCTCGACCATGTCCAGCAGCCTCGCCGGCCCGGTCTTGTTCCTCGCGGGCGTGAGGTCGATGATCACGGTGACGTACTTGTCGCCCAGCCTCGTGTGTCGCCAGACGTGCTCGTCGACACCGATCGTGGTGACCCCGTCGAACCGGGCGGGGTCGTCGATCAGGCGCCGCTTGCCTTCCGCGAGGACGGCGGCGTTCGCGGCACTCCAGGACACCCCGAGACCTGCGGCGACGCGGGTGACGGTGAGGTGGTCGATGACGATGCCCCGCAGCGCCCACTCCAGGCCGCCGCGGGAGATCTTCGCACGCGGCGCCGCTGCCCGCGTCATGTCCTGCCGCCACGTGCGCCGGCAGTGTCCGCACCGGTACCGGCGCACCCGCACCAGCAGGGTCGTCGGCCGGTGCCCGAACGGCTCGTGCGCCAGTCGACGCGTGACCGTGTCCCGCGGCACGCCCTCGACGCCGCACGTCCGACACCACGGGTCGTCCTCGACGACGCGGCACTCGATCGTGGCCCGATCCGGCTCGATCAGCTGGCCGACGGCGACGAGGCCGAGCTCGTCGAGGCGGCAGAACGTGGTCAGGTCAGGGGTCGCGAAAGTAGGGTGGAGCACGTCGAGGTCTTTCGGGATGGCGAGCGTGAAGAACTTCCATCATCCGGGAGACCTCGACCCCTACCCGGCCACCGACGCGCTCAACCGACTACACCGTCAACTGCGAAGAGCCGGTATGACCAGGATCGTGTCGGTAGAGCCCTCCCTGTCGGTGGTGGAGAAACGCCTGCACCCCAGGTATCTGACCGTGACGGACCGGGAGACCATCGCTGACCTGCACCGGCAGGGCATGTCGTTGCGAGGGATCGCCCGGGTGCTGGGCCGGTCGGCGTCCACGGTCAAGCGGGAACTGGACACGTACAGCACTGGCGGGGTGTACCTGCCCCACCGGGCCCAGCGGGCCTGGGCCCGGTCGCGGGCCAGGCCGAAGGAGTCGAAGCTGGCTCGACCGGGAGCGCTTCGGGACTACGTCAGCGAGAAACTCGCCCTGCGGTGGTCCCCGGAACAGATCAGCCGTTCCCTGCCAGGGGCGTTCCCGCAGGACGACACTGTGCGGGTGAGTCACGAGACGATCTACCAGGCGTTGTACTTCCAGGCCCGCGGCGGATTGCGCCGCGAGGTGGCCACCGCGTTGCGGACCGGGCGGGCCCGCCGGGTGCCCCGCACCAGGCCCGATCAGCGGCAGAAGAGGTTCACCGACCCGATGGTCATGATCAGTGATCGTCCCGCGCAGGTGGAAGACCGGGCCGTGCCGGGCCACTGGGAGGGTGATCTGATCCTGGGCGCTGGTGGACGCAGCGCGATCCTGACCTTGGTGGAACGCTCCACCCGGTACGTGATGCTCGGGCACCTGCCCGGTGGGCACACCGCTGAGGAGGTCCGGGACGTCCTGGTCGACCTGATCGGGACCCTGCCAGAGCACCTGCGTGGGTCGCTGACCTGGGACCAGGGGTGCGAGATGGCCGCTCACCGGCAGTTCACGATCGCCACCGGTGTACCGGTGTACTTCTGCGACCCACACTCACCCTGGCAGCGCGGGTCGAACGAGAACACCAACGGACTGCTGCGGCAGTACTTCCCCAAGGGCACCGACCTGTCGGTCCACGGCCCGGCCGAACTCGAATACGTCGCCCAGGAACTCAACGGCCGCCCACGCAAAACGCTCGGCTGGGCAAACCCAGCCGAGCGCCTGCGTGATCTACTGACAACCAACTAGGCCATCAGGTGTTGCGAGGACCCCTTGAAACCGCCCTCTCGGGTGCGGGGGCCCCTTCGCAGGTGGCCTCAGGGCCTGGTCAGCCCTGGATGCCCTTCATGATCTCGCGCATCAGGTCAGCGGTCTGGGACGGCGTCTTGCCGACCTTCACGCCCACGGCCTCGAGGGCCTCCTTCTTGGCCTCGGCCGTACCGGAGGAGCCGGAGACGATGGCGCCGGCGTGGCCCATGGTCTTGCCCTCCGGGGCGGTGAAGCCCGCGACGTAGCCGACGACCGGCTTGGAGACGTTGTCCTTGATGTACTCGGCGGCGCGCTCCTCGGCGTCACCACCGATCTCACCGATCATCACGATGGCGTCGGTCTCGTCGTCCGCCTCGAACGCCTCGAGGGCGTCGATGTGGGTGGTGCCGACGATCGGGTCACCACCGATGCCGATGGCGGTCGAGAAGCCGAACTCACGCAGCTCGTACATCATCTGGTAGGTCAGTGTGCCCGACTTGGACACCAGGCCGATGCGGCCGGCGCCGGCGATGTCGGACGGGATGATGCCGGCGTTCGACTTGCCGGGGCTGATGATGCCCGGGCAGTTCGGGCCGATGATGCGGGTCTTGCCGTTCTTGCGGGCCTCGGCCCAGAACTCGGCGGTGTCCTGCACCGGGATGCCCTCGGTGATGACCACGGCCAGGCCGATCTCGGCCTCGATGGCCTCCATGACGGCGCCCTGGGAGAACTTCGGCGGCACGAAGAGCACCGACACGTTCGCGCCGGTGGCCTCCATGGCCTCCTTCACGGAACCGAAGACCGGGACGCTCTTGCCGCCCTCGAACTCGACCTCGGTACCGGCCTTCTTCGGGTTCACGCCACCGACGACGTTGGTGCCCGAGGTCAGCATGCGCTGGGTGTGCTTCATGCCCTCGGAGCCGGTCATGCCCTGGACGATGACCTTGGAGTCGTTGTTCAGGAAGATCGCCATGCTCAGTTCTCCTTCGCGGCCAGCTCGGCAGCCTTCTCGGCGCCGCCGTCCATCGTGTCGGCAATGCTCACCAGCGGGTGGTTGGCCTCCGCCAGGATGCGGCGGCCCTCCTCCACGTTGTTGCCGTCCAGGCGGACGACCAGCGGCTTCGTGGCGTCGTCACCCAGCATCTCCAGGGCCTTGACGATGCCGTTGGCAACGGCGTCGCAGGCGGTGATGCCGCCGAAGACGTTGACGAACACGCTCTTGACCTGCTCGTCGCCCAGGATGACGTCCAGACCGTCGGCCATCACCTCGGCCGAGGCGCCACCACCGATGTCGAGGAAGTTGGCCGGCTTGGCCTTGCCACCGGTCTTGTCCTCGCCGGCGTAGGCGACGACGTCCAGGGTGGACATCACGAGGCCGGCGCCGTTGCCGATGATGCCGACGTTGCCGTCGAGCTTCACGTAGTTGAGGTCCTTGGCCTTGGCCTTGGCCTCCAACGGGTCGGCGGCGTCCTTGTCCTCCAGCTCGGCGTGGTGCGGCTGACGGAAGTCGGAGTTGCCGTCCAGCGTGACCTTGCCGTCCAGGGCGATGATCTCGCCGTCCTCGGTCTTGACCAGCGGGTTCACCTCGACCAGCGAGGCGTCCTCCTCGGTGTAGACCGTGTACAGCTTCTGCAGGACGTCGGCGATCTTGTCCTGGGAGTCGGTGAAGCCGGCGGCCTCCACGATCTCCTTCGCCTTGGCGTCGTCCAGGCCGACCGACGGGTCGATCTCGATGCGCGCCAGGGCCTCCGGGCGCTCGACGGCGAGCTGCTCGATCTCGACGCCGCCCTCCTTGGAGCACATGGCCAAGTAGGAGCGGTTGGTGCGGTCCAGCAGGATGGAGAAGTAGTACTCCTCGGCGATCTTGGCACCCTGGGCGATCATCACCTTGTGCACGGTGTGACCCTTGATGTCCATGCCGAGGATCTGACGGGCGGCCTCCTCGGCCTCCTCCGCCGACTTGGCGAGCTTCACACCGCCGGCCTTGCCACGACCACCGGTCTTGACCTGGGCCTTGACGACCACGACACCACCGGACTTCTGCCCGATTCGCTCCGCGGCAGTCCGAGCGTCCTCCGGGGTGGTGGCGACCTCACCGGCCAGCACCGGCACCCCGTGCTTCTCGAACATGTCACGGGCCTGGTACTCGAAGAGATCCACGAGTTGACACCGTCCTCACGATTTCGACTGTTTGTGACGACCCGCGTGCACGGGTCTGCCTCCAGCGACTCTAGTCGGTCCTCGGAGGCCCGATCCCGGCGGTGGACGCGACCTGGGTCACGTTCGACCGCGCGGTCTCAGAGCTTCTCGACCGGCGCGTAGCGCAGCAGCAGCCGCTTGGTGCCCAGGTCGCCGCCGAAGTCGACGTGCGCCATCGCCTTGTCGCCGGCACCCTCCACCCGGACGACCGTGCCCAGGCCGAACGAGTCGTGCGTGACCCGGTCGCCCGCGTCCAGCGCGATGACCTTCTTGCTGCGCTCGGGGGCGATGCGCCCGGCCAGGCGTGCCACGGCGGGCTGGCTGGTCGGGGCGTGGGCGGCCGTCGAGCCCTCCCGCTCCCACTGCAGCAGGTGCTCGGGCAGCTCGCCGAGGAAGCGCGACGGCGGGTTGTACTGCGGCGACCCGTAGGCCGACCGGACCGTGGCACGCGACAGGTGCAGCCGCTGCTGGGCCCGGGTGATGCCGACGTAGGCCAGCCGGCGCTCCTCCTCGAGCTCGTCCGGGTCGTTCAGCGAGCGCATGTGCGGGAAGGTGCCGTCCTCCAGCCCGGTCAGGAAGACGACCGGGAACTCCAGCCCCTTGGCCGAGTGCAGCGTCATGAGCGTCACCACGCCCTGCCCGTCGTCCTCCTCGGCCCCGGCGTCGGTGTCCGCCACCAGCGAGACCTGCTCCAGGAAGGCCGACAGGTGCTCGACCCCGCTGGCGGTGCCCTCCGACGGGCTGTCCGGGTCCGCGGCGGCCTCGTCGAACTCCCGCCCCACGGAGACCAGCTCGGCCAGGTTCTCCAGCCGGCTCTCGTCCTGCGGGTCGTCGGAGTCCCGCAGCTGCTGGGCGTAGCCGGTCTGCTCCAGCACTGCCTCGAGGACGTCGGCCACCCCTCCCCCGGCCTCGGCGACCGTGCCGAGGGCCTCGAGCAGCGAGGAGAAGCTCTGCACGGCCCGCAGGGAGCGCGTGGCGAGGCCGGGTGCCTCGTCGGCCCGGGCGAGCGCGGCGACGAAGGGGATGCGCTCCCGCTCGGCCAGCGCCACCAGGGCACCCTCCGCGCGGTCGCCGATGCCGCGCTTGGGCACGTTGAGGATGCGCCGCAGGTTCACGGTGTCGGTCGGGTTCACCAGCACCCGCAGGTAGGCCAGTGCGTCCTTGATCTCGCGGCGCTCGTAGAAGCGGGTGCCGCCGACCACGCGGTAGGGCAGGCCGACGCGGACGAACACCTCCTCCAGCGCCCGCGACTGGGCGTTGGTGCGGTAGAACACCGCCACGTCACCAGGGGTCGCGTCACCGGCGTCCACCAGGGCGTCGATCCGCTCGGCGACGAAGCTCGCCTCGTCGTGCTCGTTGTCGGCCACGTAGGCGACGATCTTCTCCCCGTCACCCGCCTGCGACCACAGGTTCTTGGCCCGCCGGCGCTCGTTGCGCTCGATGAGCGTGTTGGCCGCGGTCAGGATCGTCTGCGTGGAGCGGTAGTTCTGCTCCAGCAGGATCGTCGTCGCCTCCGGGTAGTCCGTCTCGAACTCCACGATGTTGCGGATGGTCGCGCCGCGGAAGGCGTAGATGGACTGGTCGGCGTCACCGACCACGCACAGCTCGGCCGGCGGGACGGCGTGCTCGGCGCCCTGCTGCCCGGGCTCGGGCACGCCGGTGGCCCCGGCCCCTCCGGTGAGCTCGCGGACCAGCACGTACTGCGCGTGGTTCGTGTCCTGGTACTCGTCCACCAGGATGTGACGGAAGCGGCGCCGGTAGTGCTCGGCCACCTGCGGGAAGGCCTGCAGGATGTTGACCGTCATCATGATGAGGTCGTCGAAGTCGAGCGCGTTCGCCTCGCGCAGCCGCTGGCTGTAGCGGGTGTAGACCTCCGCGATCGCACGGTCGTAGGGGTTGTTCTCGGCCACCGTCGCGGCGAACGCCTCGGCGTCGAGCAGCTCGTTCTTGGCCGCCGAGATGCGGTGCCCCACCACACCGGACGGGAAGCGCTTGGGGTCGAGGTCCAGCTCGCGGACCACCAGGCTGATCAGCCGCTGGCTGTCCGCGGCGTCGTAGATGGAGAAGGTGGAGCGCAGCCCGACCGTCTTGGCCTCGCGCCGCAGGATGCGCACGCAGGCCGAGTGGAAGGTGGACACCCACATGGCGCGGGCTGGCGGGCCGACGAGCGCCTCGACGCGCTCGCGCATCTCGGCCGCGGCCTTGTTGGTGAAGGTGATGGCCAGGATCTGCCCGGGGTGGACGCCCCGGAAGCGCAGCAGGTGCGCGATGCGGTGGGTCAGCACCCTCGTCTTGCCCGAGCCGGCCCCCGCGATGAGCAGCAGCGGCGACCCGGAGTGCACCACGGCCTCGCGCTGCTGCGGGTTCAGACCGGTGAGCAGGTCCTCCTCGGTGCCCGCGGACCCGCTCGCCGCGCGGTGGCGGGCACGGGCCGACCCGGTGGATGGCGGCGGAGCGCCCTCACGCGCCCAGTCGGGCACGCCGTCCGGCCCCACCCCGGAGTCCTGCTTCGGCACTCCCTCGCCCTCGGCCGCTCCCCCGGTCGACGAGCCCACGGGCCCTGCAGCGTTGCCGAACAGGTCGAGTTCTGCGAAGGGATTGCTCATGGTGGGTCCATCGTAAGTCGCAGCCACGACAACCTCCGGCCCTCCTACGATGACCGGATGCACACCATCTTTGAGCTGTTGGCCGTCGTGCACCTGTTGGGCATGGCAGCGCTGGTGGGCGGCTGGCTCGTCTCACTGCGCACCGACGTGATCAACACCGTCATGCTCTGGGGCGCACGGGTGCAGCTGCTCACGGGACTGCTGCTGGTGCTGCTGGCCGAGACCGACGGGATGCCGCTGGACCACGCGAAGATCGGGGTGAAGGTGGTCATCTCGCTCATCGTGGTGGGGCTGTGCGAGATCGCGGCCGACAAGGAGCGCCGCGGCGCGGAGGCCCAGGCCCTGCGGAACTCCGCAGGTGGCCTGGCCGTGCTCAACGTCCTGGTCGCGAGCCTCTGGCACCTGTTCTGAGGTGGACCGCGCGCTGCAGGTCCGCCACGTTGCGGCGGATGCGTCCACCCACCCGCTCGTCGTCCAGGGCGACCCAGGCCGCCCGGGTGGTGGAGCCGCCGACGTCGTGCACGACCGGCTCGAGCTCCTCGGCCACCGTGGCCGCCCACACCAGGCTGATGCCGTGGTAGTCCTCCTCGACCCCGTCGCCCCGCCGGCCGCGGCCGGTCCAGGAGCGCACCGTCAGCGGCTCGGCCCCGGCGATCTCGTGACCGGTCTCCTCCCACACCTCGCGGGCCAGGGCCTCGGCGAAGGTCTCCCCGGGGTCCACACCGCCACCGGGCCAGTTCCAGAACTCGGTGTCGGTGTAGTCGTCCCAGAGGCCGGTCAGCAGCACCCGCTCGCCGGCCGCGTCGAAGACGACCGCGTGGGTGGCCACCCGCTGGCGCCGCTCGGGGGACCCGACCTCCACCACCATGCCCGGGGTGGCCGGCTCCGGGAGGTCCTGCGGGTCGTGGCCGTCGGAGAAGTCCAGCACCAGCGGGCGCTCCAGCGACCCGCCGCGCGGGCTCTCGCGCAGGTCCCCCGCATCGACCCGCGGGTGCGCGCCGGGCACGGCCGGGGCACCCATCTCGGCCGCCAGCCAGGTCGGGTCGACGCCGTGGCCGACGGCCAGCACGACCTCGCCCACCCGCACGAACAGCGGGATCGGGCCCGTCGGGTCGGGGCGGTGGAAGGTCTCCTCGTCCATGCACCCCATCCCACCACGCGGGGTGGGTGTCCGCCCCGAGTCGGGGGTGCACGACGCACGCGTGATGCAGGATGTTCGCGATGACCGACCACTCACCGGGCTCGACCGCCATCTCGGCCCTCGACGACGACCTCGATCCCCAGGGCGCCTCGCTGTCCCCGGCCCGGATCGCCTCGGCCTTCCTGGGGCTGGGGATCGCGGGCACCATCATCATCTGGGGCCTGCCGTGGATCGCGGACACGACCTGGACGCAGATCGGCACCCAGCTGGGCCGGCTGTCGGGGCCGAACATCGCGTGGCTGACGGGGCTGACCTCGGTCGCGGTGCTCTTCTACACGCTGGTCATGACCGGCTCGATCCGCGGGCTGAAGACCGGTCAGGCGGTCATCTCGAACCTGGTGGGCACGATGATCTCCACGACCTTCCCGCTCGGCGGTGCGGTCGGCGTCGGTGCAACCTATGCGATGTTCCGCAGCTGGGGGTTCCCCCGCAAGGATGTGTCCTCGGCGCTGACGGTGATCGGCGTGTGGAACATCCTCGGGCGGGCGGCGCTGCCGGCGATCGCGGCGGCGTGGATGCTCTACGAGGCCGTGGGCACCCTGCCCAGGCAGGTGGTGCTCTCGCTGATGATCGGCGGCGGTGCCGGTGGTGGGCTGCTCGTCGGCTTCGTGCTGGCGGTGGCCTCGCGGACCGTCGCCGGGGCGATCGGGTCGAGCATCGGGTGGCTCGCGTCGCCGTTCATCGCCCGGCTGGACGTGGAGCGGGAGGACTTCCGGCAGGTGGCGCTCGACCTGCGGGAGCGGATCGCCACGACCGTGCGCACCGGCGGCTGGACCATGACGCTCGGGATGGCCGGCTTCCTCGGCTTCTACGCCGTCGTGTTCTGGCTGTGCCTGCGGTTCATGGGGGTGGACATCTCGCCGGTGCAGGCCTTCGCGGCGTACGCGGTGGGGCGTCTGCTGACGGCGTTCCCGGTGACCCCCGGCTCGATGGGCGTCACCGAGGCGGGGGCCCTGGCGATCCTGGTGGCCGGCGGGGCGAGCCCGGCCGGCGCCTCGGCGGCGGGGTTGCTGTTCAGCCTGTTCACGAACGTGCTGCACGTGCCCGCCGGCGTCGTGGCCGGGGCCGTGTGGATCCTCACCGCCGGCCGCGCCGGGAACCGCCCCGGGACGCAGTAGGTCGGACGGGGAACCGGGCGCGTTCGCGGCCAGGGCGCCCTCGGAGGAGCGTCCCGACGCGGTGAGGCGTGGGGTAGCGCGGTGAGGTGTGGGGTAGCGCGCCGTCGAGGGCGCGTTACCCCACACCTTTCCGCGTTGGGAGGCCCTGAGCTTGGTGACGACCCGGTGCCGTCAGGCGGGTTCTGAGGAGATGCAGAAGGAGGGTGGAGCCTTGAAGGCTCCACCCTCCTTCTGCATCTCAAGGATCAGACCTTGTGGCAGTTCTCGTCGCCCCTCTGGGCCACCGTGGTGGTCAGCACCTGCCCGTTGGAGAGCACGACGTTGACCGTCCAGAAGTTCGGCAGGATGCCCTGCGGGCTCGGGCATGCCGCCAGCTTGGTCACACCGCTGTAGGTGATGGCGAAACGACCCGACGGGCCCGTGGTCCCGTCGACGCAACCGTCAGGGCCGGGCGTGTAGGTGCCGTTGGCACCCGAGCCACCGTCGAAGTGCATGTTGAGGTCCCACGAGGGCCGGCTCACGCCGTCGGGGTAGACCACGTCCCGTAGGTTCGCGGTGGTCGACACCGTGGTCTTCCACCCAGGGGACTTCGGGGTCCACGGCATCGCCGACAGGTTCTGGCCGCGACGGTTCGAGGTCGAGTTGCCGACCCAGAACGCACCCGGGCCGGACGACGTCTGGCCGATCCGGTTCGCGATCCACCACTTGTAGTCGACGCTCACGATCGTGACACCCTCGGGCAGGTTGTCCACGAAGATCTGAGCACCGACGTCCAGACTCTGGGTGGTGGCACCGGGGGTGGTGCCGACGCCCCCCCCCAGTCGTAGGTCGGCCCACCCGAGACGCGGAGCGTCGGGGTGCAGGCGCCGGAGGCGGCAGTCGCCGGCGCAGCGGCGGCCATGGTGACGGCGGGCACGGTCCAGACAGCGCCCTTGGCCACCGAGCGACGCGGGATCTGGGAGTTGCTCATGAGGAGTCCTTCAAGTCAGCGGGCGCCACCGGGCGAAATCCCAGGCCACCCCGCCCGCCGCGGCACTCAGAACCTGAGGGAAACCCCGCCACGCGCACCCTCTTGCCTTCCGGCACAAGAGAATCAACCCGTGACGTGATTTTCCTCACAGCAGGCTGCGGCGAGTCACTCCCACTCGATGGTGCCCGGCGGCTTGCTCGTCACGTCGAGCACCACGCGGTTGACCTCGTCGACCTCGTTGGTGATGCGGGTGGAGATCCGCTCGAGCACGTCGTAGGGCAGGCGCGTCCAGTCGGCGGTCATCGCGTCCTCGGAGCTCACCGGGCGCAGCACGATCGGGTGGCCGTAGGTGCGACCGTCTCCCTGCACACCCACGCTGCGCACGTCCGCGAGCAGCACCACCGGGCACTGCCAGATGGAGTCGTCCAGGCCGGCGGCCGTGAGCTCCTCGCGCGCGATCGCGTCGGCGGCGCGCAGCGTCTCCAGCCGGTCAGCCGTCACCTCGCCGATGATGCGAATGCCCAGCCCCGGCCCGGGGAAGGGCTGGCGCGCGACGATCGCCTCGGGCACACCGAGCTCGCGGCCGATCGCGCGCACCTCGTCCTTGAAGAGCATGCGCAGCGGCTCCACCAGCCCGAACTGCAGATCGTCGGGCAGGCCGCCCACGTTGTGGTGCGACTTGATGGTGGCCGTGCCCGAGCCGCCACCGGACTCGACGACGTCCGGGTAGAGCGTGCCCTGCACGAGCCACTTCACCGGGTGCTCGTCCCCGGTGTGCTCCCCCGCTCGGCCGGCGACCACGTCGCGCGCGGCCTGCTCGAAGGTGCGGATGAACTCTCGGCCGATGATCTTGCGCTTGGTCTCCGGGTCGGTCTGACCGGCGAGCGCGCCGAGGAACTGGTCGGTCGCATCCACCGTCACCAGGTCGACCCCGGTGGCGGCCACGAAGTCGGTCTCGACCTGCGCCCGCTCGCCCGCGCGCAGCAGACCGTGGTCGACGAACACGCAGGTGAGCTGGTCGCCGACGGCCTTCTGCACCAGTGCCGCGGCCACCGAGGAGTCGACGCCACCGGAGAGGGCGCACAGCACGCGGTCCTCCCCGACCTGCTCACGGATGTCCGCCACCAGTGTCTCGATGACGTGCTCGTTGGTCCAGCGGCCCTCGAGCCCGGCGCCGTCGCGGAGGAAGTTCTCGAGCACCTCCTGCCCGTGCGCGGAGTGCATGACCTCGGGGTGCCACTGCACGCCGAACAGCCGCCGCTCCCGGTCCTCGATGGCGGCCACCGGGGCACCGGGGGTGCTGGCCGTGGTGACCATGCCGGCCGGGGCCTCGCTCACGGAGTCGCCGTGCGACATCCACACCGACTGCGTGGCAGGCTGCCCGGCGAAGAGCACCGAGTCGACGCCCTCGGTCACGGTGGCCGGGGTGGAGCCGTACTCGCGCTGGCCGGTGCGCGCCACGGTGCCCTCCAGCGCCTGCGTCATGGCCTGGAAGCCGTAGCAGATGCCGAACACCGGCACCCCCGCCTCGAGCAGGCCGTCGGCCAGGCGCGGGGCACCCTCGGCGTAGACCGAGGACGGGCCGCCGGAGAGGATCAGCGCCGCCGGCTCCTTGGCCAGCACCTCCTCGGCAGGCATGTCGTGCGGCACGACCTCGGAGTAGACGTTCGCCTCCCGCACGCGCCGGGCGATGAGCTGGGCGTACTGGGCGCCGAAGTCGACGACGAGAACCGGGTTTGACTGGAGGTCACTCACGGCGGGCAAGCCTACCGTCGGCCCGTGCGTGCCGGTGCGCGACTCAGCGCCGCCGGCCGGCCTGCAGCGGACCGTCGATCTGCAGGCGGGCGTCCTTGGTGACCTTGCGCTCCATGACGAAGGACCAGAACGGGATGCAGCCGGACACCATGATCCACAGCATGCGGCCCAGACCCCAGTGGAGCGCGAAGCAGAGCACGGCCGTGGCCACGACGTAGGCCATGAAGATGAACCCGTGGATGGGCGACCACAGCTCGCTGTAGCGCGGCAGGTCGAAGCCGTACTTGGCCACCATCACGCCGATCAGCACCAGCAGGGCGAACGACTCCACGAACGCCAGGACCTGCCAGACCTTCAGCTTGGTGCGGATGGTGGGGTCGTCGGCACTTTGCGGACGCATGACGGGGTCGACCACGGTGACTCTCCTGGTGGGGGAAATCGGTCCCTCAGGCTACCTCTGCCCGCTTGGACTCGTCGTAGAGCATGCGCACCGCGACCCACACGCCGAAGCCCGCGAAGAGCCACCACTGCAGCGCGTACCCGGCGTTCTGCCAGTCCAGCCCGGCCGACTCCGGCGGGGGCGGCGGCACGTCCTGCAGCCCACCGGTCGTCAGGTCGACCGCGCTGCCGCCGACGGTCGCCTCCTGCGCGAAGACGAAGCCGTTGTGCACCGGCGGCGGCCAGGTGTTGGCCAGCCACGCGAGGTCCACCGAGCCGTGCACCTCGTCGCTCCCGCCCCGGGTGGACGAGGGCTCCTCGCCAGCGTCCAGCGCCCCGGTCAGGTCGAGCCGCTCGTCCGCCCCGTCGGGCAGCGGCGGTGCGTGCTCCGGCACCTCCCCCGGCAGGAAGCCGCGCAGGACTGCCAGGCTCGCGCCGTCCGTGGTCTCGAAGCGAGAGATGACCCACGACCCGGTCCGGTCACCCAGCCGACGCTCGGGCACCAGGAACTGCTCGCCGGTGAACGACCCACTGGTGGTGACGGTGCGGCCCCGCTCGGCCGCCGGGAAGGACTCCCCGACCGGCAGCACCTTCTCGAGCGGCGCCGGCTGACGGGAGCGAGCCTCCTCGAGGGCCTTCTGCTGTCCGTCCTCGGTGGCGTTGTGGAGCTGCCACAGCCCGAGGCGCCAGAAGAGCACCACGAGCCCCACCACCACCGCGGCGAGGACCCACCACCGGGGGGTGGACCGGAAGTACCGCCAGGCGCGCGCGTGGGGGCTGTGGGTCACTCGTCGGACCCGGGACTCTCCGCCGTGTCGTCGAACACCTGGATAGAGCCCACGTAGTTGGCCATCCACACCTTGTGCGTGGCGTCGTCGTAGGTGATGCCGATGGGGTGGTGACCGGCCGGCACCTCCTGGATCTCCTCCATCGTCTCGGTGTCGATCTTGCTCATGGAGTCGCTGTAGTAGTTCACGACGTACAGCGCGGTGCCGTCGCCGGAGATGTCCATGGAGCGCGGCTCGTTGCCGGTGTGCACCTCGCCGAGCACCTTGCCGGTCCTGGCGTCGAGCTTGCTGATGCGGCTGGTCTCGTACTGCTTGTAGGCACCGGAGGCGACCACGTACAGGTACTTGCCGTCCGGCGAGACCACGACGTGGCGGATGCGCTCGCCGGGCGTCGCGAACACCTCGGCCTTCTTGGCCCCGGGCTCGATCCTGTAGACGTTCGAGGTGCCCATGGCGGTGGCGAAGGCCGTCCCGTCGGGGGCGAAGTCGATGCCGCGGGCCCAGCGGCCCAGCTCGATGCGCCCGGTCTCGTCGCCCGACTCGAGGTCGATGACCGACAGGTTGTAGTCGCACCAGTTGGAGACGAGCATCGTCTTCTCGTCCGGGCTGATGGCCGCGTACTTGGGCACGGCCCCGGCGGCGAAGGCGTCCTTCACCTCACCCGACTCGACGTCGACCTCGTAGATGTAGCCCTTGTCGGTGACCTCGCCCTTCTCGCACAGGTCGCCACCGTGCGGGCTGAAGCCCGGACCGTACATCTGGTAGTTGGTCACGTAGGCCGTCTTCCCGTCCTGCGTGAACGCGGCCTCCACCGGGGCGCCCTGCACGGTGCCGCTGCCCTCGGTGTCGAAGTCGTCGAGGTCCACCTCGTCGCTGATGGTGTGCACCAGGTCGTGGCTCTCGGCGTCGTACACCGTCATCGTGTGCTGGTACATCATGTTGTTCGCGATGACCTTGCCGCGGTCGTTGGAGACCACGGACTTGGGCCGGATGTCGCCCTTGATGGTGTCCACCTGGCGCAGGAAGGTCTCGTTGGCCGGCTTCTCGGGGTCCGACGGCTCCAGGGGGGCCGACGCCTTCTCGGAACCGTCGTCGGAGGACCCCCCGGAGGCCGGGGACTCGCTCCCGCTCGCCCCGTCGCCCGACTCGCCGCTCCCGGACCCGGTCGTGGCCTCCGCGTCGCCGGACTCCCCCTCGCCGGACTCCGTGGCCCCACCCGACGCGTCGGCCGACGAGGACTCCCCGGCCGACGCGGAGGCGGTGCTCTCCTGCTCGGGCGCGTCACCGCCCTCCTCGCCGCCGGAGCAGGCCGACAGGGCCAGGGCCGACGTCAGGAACAGGGCGGCACCAGCGCGCGCCCGGGAAGGGTGGACGAAAGAGGTGGTACTCACGGGATCTCCCACGGTCGCGGGTGTGGCGGTGGTCCGCGATGGCTCCCCCGCCCGGTCGGCGCCGCACACGACGCAGGCCCCGATGATACCCGGGGCCCGCGTCGTCGGAGGGAAGGGCTCAGGCGCCCTGGTAGGGCGCGAGGACGACCTCGACGCGCTGGAACTCCTTGAGGTCGGAGTAGCCGGTGGTCGCCATCGCGCGCCGCAGGGCGCCGACGATGTTCGTCGTGCCGTCGGCGGTGTCGCCGGGACCGGTGAGGATCTGCTCCATCGAGCCGACCGTGCCCACCTCGACGCGCTCGCCGCGCGGCAGCTTCTCGTGCCACGCCTCGGCGCCCCAGTGGAAGCCGCTGCCGGGGGCCTCGTCCGCACGGGCCAGGGCAGCGCCGAGCATGACCGCGTCGGCACCGCAGGCGACGGCCTTCACGACGTCCCCCGAGCGCCCCATCGAGCCGTCGGCGATGACGTGCACGTACCGGCCACCGGACTCGTCCATATAGTCGCGGCGCGCGGCGGCCACGTCGGCGACCGCGGTCGCCATCGGCGCGTGGATGCCGAGCGTCAGGCGGGTGGTGTGCGCCGCGCCGCCGCCGAAGCCCA
Organism: Kytococcus sp. Marseille-QA3725; assembly: GCF_054950055.1. Classification (NCBI taxonomy): domain Bacteria; kingdom Bacillati; phylum Actinomycetota; class Actinomycetes; order Micrococcales; family Kytococcaceae; genus Kytococcus; species Kytococcus sp. Marseille-QA3725. Next base: position 1,466,464 of record NZ_JBUCLA010000001.1, read on the forward strand.
CCAGCACGCCGGCGGCCCCGGTGCGCATCAGGTGCAGCGCGGCGGTGTACGAGCCCGCTCCACCGACGATCACCGGCACGTCGAGCTCGTAGATGAAGCGCTTGAGGTTCAGCGGCTCGGCCTGGCTGGAGACGTGCTCGGCCGAGACCGTGGTGCCACGGATGACGAAGAGGTCCACCCCGGCCTCCACGACGTCACGCCAGTACTGCTGCGTGTTCTGCGGCGAGAGCGCACCGGCGACGGTCACACCGGCCTCGCGCAGCTGCTGCAGGCGCGCGGTGATGAGCTCGGGCCGGATGGGGGCGGAGTAGGCCTCACGCAGGGTCGCCCGCGCCTCGGCCGGGTCGGCCTTCGCGATGCGGCGCAGCAGCTCCTCCGGCTCGTCGTGGCGGGTCCACAGACCCTCGAGGTCGAGCACCGGCAGACCGCCCAGCCGACCGAACTCGATGGCCGTGCTCGGCGACATCACCGAGTCCATCGGCGCCGCCATCACGGGCAGGTCGAAGTGGTAGGCATCGATCTGCCAGGAGGTGGACACCTCCTCGGGGTCCCGGGTGCGACGGTTCGGGAGCACCGCCACGTCCTCGAAGGAGTAGGCGCGACGCGCCCGCTTGCCACGGCCGATCTCGATCTCGTTCACACCGCCACCCTACCGGCGGGGGTCCCGACCGGAAGACCGGTCGGGACCCCCGCGAGGCCCGGCGGTGCGGGTCAGCGGCCGGTGTAGTTGGGGGCCTCCATGACCATCTGCACGTCGTGCGGGTGGGACTCGATGAGCCCGGCGGTGGTGATGCGCACGAAGCGGCCGTTCTCCTTCACCTCCGACAGGGTGCGGGCGCCGACGTAGAACATCGACTGCCGCAGACCGCCGACGAGCTGGTAGACCACCGCGGAGAGCGGGCCGCGGTAGGCGACCTTGCCCTCGATGCCCTCGGGGATCACCTTGTCGTCCTCGGAGACGTCGCCCTGGAAGTAGCGGTCCTTGGAGTAGGAGACCCCGCGGCCGCGCGACTGCATGGCACCCAGCGAGCCCATGCCGCGGTAGCTCTTGAACTGCTTGCCGTTGATGAAGACCATCTCGCCGGGGGACTCCTCGCAGCCGGCCAGCAGCGAACCCACCATGACGGCGTCCGCCCCGGCCACCAGGGCCTTGGCGATGTCGCCGGAGTACTGGAGGCCGCCGTCGCCGATGAGGGGGACCCCGGCGGGGCCGGCGGCCTTCGCGGCCTCGTGGATGGCGGTGATCTGCGGGACGCCCACGCCGGCCACCACGCGGGTGGTGCAGATGGAGCCGGGGCCCACACCCACCTTGATGGCGTCCACCCCGGCGTCGACCAGGGCCTGCGCACCCTCGCGGGTGGCCACGTTGCCGGCCATGATGTCCACGTGCGCGGCCGACGGCTCGGCCTTCAGGCGGGCGACCATGTCGCACACGCCGCGGGAGTGGCCGTGGGCGGTGTCCACCACCAGCAGGTCCACCCCGGCGTCGACCAGGGCCATGGCCCGCTCCCAGGAGTCACCCCAGAAACCGACCGCCGCGCCGACGCGGAGACGACCCGCGTCGTCCTTGGTCGCCAACGGGTACTGCTCGGTCTTGGTGAAGTCCTTCACCGTGAACAGGCCCCGGAGCACGCCGTCGTCGTCCACCAGGGGGAGCTTCTCGATCTTGTGCTCGGCGAGCTTGGCCAGCGCCTCGTGCTTGTCCACGCCGACCGGCGCGGTGACCAGCGGCGTGCGCGTCATGACCTCGCCCACCGTGCGCTCCATGTCGGTCTCGAAGCGCAGGTCGCGGTTGGTGATGATGCCGACCAGACGGCCGCCCTCGTCGACGACCGGGAGGCCGGAGACGCGGAAGCGACCACAGGTCTCGTCGACCTCACCGAGGGTCGCGTCGACGGTGGTGGTCACCGGGTCGCTGATCATGCCGTTCTCGGAGCGCTTGACGCGGTCCACCTGGGCGGCCTGGTCGGCGATGGAGAGGTTGCGGTGGAGGATGCCGATGCCCCCCTGGCGGGCCATGGCGATGGCCATGCGGGCCTCGGTGACGGTGTCCATGGCGGCCGAGAGCATCGGGATCGCGACCTCGATCCGCTTGCTGATGCGCGTGGTGGTGGTCACCTCGCTGGGGATCACGTCACTCTCGCCGGGGAGGAGCAGGACGTCGTCGTAGGTGAGTCCGATGGGCGCGAAAGTGTCCGGGTTCTCCATGGGAGAAGTTTAGCGACCTGCACGCTGTGGCAGGGATCACTCGACTCAAGTGCATGAGATGTCCATCATCGGGGTAGGAAATACGAGTCGGACCACGAAATGTCGTCCGGCAGACCGACACGAACCCGTCTCGCACGTCTGAGGTAACCCATGGACAGCACTGCACGCCAACCCGGCCCCGTCGCCGATCTCTGGGACTGGCAGTTCGAGGGCCTGTGTCGGACCACCGACCCGGAGGAGTTCTTCCACCCCGAGGGGGAGCGGGGAGAGCGCCGCCGCCGGCGGGAGGAGAAGGCCAAGCTCGTCTGCGCCCGTTGCCCCGTCATCGACCCGTGCCGTGAGCAAGCCCTGGCCGCCCGTGAGCCCTACGGGGTGTGGGGTGGGCTCTCGGAGTCCGAGCGCGAGCAGCTCATCGCACGCCGGGAGGCGCCGCGGACGGCCTGAGCCGGTGGCGCGGCCATGCCGCGCCCTCCCCCGTGGCCCCGGTCAGGAGCGCTCGACGAGGATCTCCCCCACCGGGGTGCCCACCACCTGCCCGGGGCGCAGCTTGCGTCCCCGCTGCGTGCAGGTCTCGCCGTCGACCGACACGTCACCGGCCTGGATCACCTCACGGGCGATGGCGCCGTCGTCGACGACGTTGGCCAGCTTGAGCACCTGCCCGAGCGTGATGAAGTCGTCGGAGATGGACACGCGCAGGGGCTCGGGTGACTGGCTCATGCCCCCAGTCTCCCCCATCGCACCCGCGCCCGGCACGACGACGGCGGGGCCGGGCCCCCGCAGGAACCCGACCCCGCCGCACGGGTGGGACGGCCTCAGTGGCTGTGGCCGTGGCCCTCGTTCTCGTCCTTCTTCTCGACCGGCTTGTCCACCACCAGGGTGTCGGTGGTGAGCACCAGCGCGGCGATGGAGGTCGCGTTCCGCAGCGCGGAGCGGGTCACCTTCACCGGGTCGATGATGCCGGCGGCCACCATGTCGACGTACTCGCCGGTGGCGGCGTCCAGGCCGTGACCGGCCTTCTCCTCGGCCACCTTCGCCGCGGCGACGTGGCCCTCGAGGCCCGCGTTCTCGGCGATCCAGCGCAGCGGCTGGTTGAGAGCGGCCTGCACGGTGCGCACGCCCACGGCCTCGTCGCCGGAGGTGGAGCCCAGGAGCTCCTCCAGCGCGGCGGCGGCCTGCGTCAGGGCGGTGCCACCGCCGGCGACGATGCCCTCCTCGATGGCCGCACGGGTGGCGGCGACGGCGTCCTCGACGCGGTGCTGCTTCTCGGTCAGCTCGGTCTCGGTGTGCGCACCGACCTTGATGACGCACACGCCGCCGGCCAGCTTGGCCAGGCGCTCCTGCAGCTTCTCGCGGTCCCAGTCGGAGTCGGTGTTCTCGATCTCCTTGCGGATCTGGGCCACGCGCTCCTCGACCGCCGAGGCGTCGCCACGGCCGTCGATGATGGTGGTCGCGTCCTTGGTGATCTGGATGCGGCGGGCCGAGCCCAGGGACTCCACGCCGGCGGAGGTCAGCTTGAGGCCGACCTCCTCGGAGATGACCTCCGCGCCGGTCAGGATCGCGATGTCCTGCAGCATCGCCTTGCGGCGGTCACCGAAGCCCGGGGCCTTCACGGCGGCGACCTTCAGGCTGCCGCGCACGGTGTTGACCACGAGGGTCGACAGGGCCTCGCCCTCGACGTCCTCGGCGATGATGACCAGCGGCTTGCCGGTCTCGACGACCTTCTCCAGCAGCGGCATGAGGTCGGCGATGTTCGAGATCTTGCCGCCGTGGATGAGGATCAGCGCGTCCTCGTGGACGGCCTCCATCCGCTCGCTGTCGGTGACGAAGTACGGGGACAGGTAGCCCTTGTCGAACTGCATGCCCTCGGTGTAGTCGAGGGTCAGCTCGGTGGTGGAGGACTCCTCGACGGTGATGACGCCGTCCTTGCCGACCTTGTCGAAGGCGTCGGACAGCAGCTCGCCGACCTCGGGGTTCTGGGCCGAGAGGGCGGCGACCTTGGCGATCTCCTCCTTGCCCTCGACCGGGCGGGCCGCGTTGACCAGGTGGGAGTCGACGGCCTCGACCGCCTTCTCCATGCCGCGCTTCACGCCGGCCGGGCTGGCGCCGGCGGCGACGTTGCGCAGGCCCTCGCGAACCATCGCCTGGGCGAGCACGGTCGCGGTGGTGGTGCCGTCACCAGCGACGTCGTTGGTCTTGGAGGCGACCTCCTTGACCAGCTGGGCGCCGAGGTTCTCGTAGGAGTCCTCGAGCTCGACCTCACGGGCGATGGTGACGCCGTCGTTGGTGATGATCGGCTGGCCGTAGGCGCGCTGCACCACGACGTTGCGGCCCTTGGGGCCGAGGGTGACCTTGACGGTGTCGGCGAGCTGGTTGACGCCGCGCTCCAGCGCCTTGCGGGCGTCGTCGTTGAATTCGAGCATCTTGGCCATGGAAGGCCCTCCTTGCAGTGAGTCAGGGGGTACGACGCGAGCCACGCCCCGCCCTCAGGGCTCCGGGCGTGGCTCGCGGGGCGGTGCCGGTTCTCCCGGCGCCTCGTGCGCTCAGCGCTCGATGATGGCCAGCACGTCGCGGGCGCCCAGGATGAGCACCTCCTGACCGTCGTACTTCACCTCGGTGCCGCCGTACTTGGAGTAGATGACGCGGTCGCCGACGGAGATGTCCATCGGCACGCGCTCGTCACCGTCCTCGTTGAAGCGGCCGGGGCCGACGGCGATGACCTCGCCCTCCTGCGGCTTCTCCTGGGCGGTGTCGGGGATGACCAGGCCGGAGGCGGTGGTCTGCTGGGCGTCGACGGCCTTGACGACGATGCGGTCCTCGAGGGGCTTGATGGTGGCCATGGGACCTTCCTCTCTCTGGGAGCGGCACCGGTGACCCCGGTGCACGCGATGAGTTCTTCGAGTCGGCGCCGGCGGGTGTGCGACTCCCGGGCCCGTCGCGGTGGTCCCGGCAGCTGGCACCCGGCGGCGCTGAGTGCCAGCGCCAAATCTAGGCACGCCTCTGGCACTCGGTCAACTCGAGTGCCAGAGGCGTGCGGAGGTGCGGGGACGGTCTCAGAGGAGGGGCTGCAGGGGCTGCAGCAGGCGCTCGATGCCACGGGCCCACCAGGCGCGGCTGCGCCACTCCTCGAGCGTCAGCCGGCGGCAGTTCGTGAGGTCGTGCTCGAACACCTCCTGCATGTGGCGCGCCTGGCCCTCGTCGACGATCTCGAGGTTCACCTCGTAGTTGCCGGTGAGCGACAGGCGGTCGATGTTCGTGGTGCCGACGGTGGCCCACCGGCCGTCGATCACGGCGGTCTTCGCGTGCACCATCGCGTGCTGGTAGAGCCAGAGCTCGACCCCGCCCTCGAGCAGCTTCTCGAAGTAGTAGCGCGCCACCCAGTCCGCGACCACGTGGTTGGACCGCTCGGGCAGGATCACCTTGATGTCCACCCCGCGGCGCCGGGCCCTGAGCAGGTCCTCGAGGATCTCCGGGTCCGGGATGAAGTAGGCCTGCGTGATCCACACCGACTCCGCGGCCCGGTCGATCGCCTCCAGGTACATGCCCCGGATCGGGAAGAGCAGCTTGGAGGGCACGTTGCGGAAGGCCTGCACCGGCTGCCCCCACTCACGCCCCAGGACGTCGGCGAGCACCGGCTGGTCCGGGCGCCGGTAGCGGTTCCAGAAGTCCACGAAGACGTCGGCGAGCTCCAGCGTGGTCGACCCGGTCACCCGCACGTGCGTGTCACGCCACTGCGTCGCGTACTGCTCGCCGATGTTGTACCCGCCGACGAAGCCGACCTCCTCGTCCACGACGAGGATCTTGCGGTGGTCGCGCCCCCAGTGGCGCGGGCCCAGCAGCACCTGCGGGCGCAGCACCGGGAACTCCAGCTTGTGCACCCCCTCGGGCCAGCGCTTGAACTCCCGGGAGACGACCAGGTTGGCGAGGCCGTCGAAGATGACGTACACCGCGACACCGCGCTCGGAGGCCGCGACGAGCGCCTCCTTGAAGCGCCGGCCCACGGCGTCGTCCTTGAGGATGAAGGACTCGAACAGGATCTCCTCGCGGGCCGACTCGATGGCCTCGAGCATGTCCCGGTAGACGTCCTGGCCGAAGGTGTAGGTGGTGATGGTGCTGCGGCCTGTCGCGGTGTCGACCGGCTCCACGGTCGGGAACGAGCGGACCGGCGGCGTGCGGCGTCGACGCCGGCGGTTGCTGACCACCAGCCCGGTGACCGCCGCCGCCTGGGCCGCTGCCTGCACCCCCGTCGCCCACAGCAGTGCCCGACCCACTGTGCGATGTGGCAAGACCCCTCCTCGTCCCGACCGGATGACCGCCCTGCCGCGCGGCAGGGCGCCATTCTAGGGAGCAGCGGGGGCGGGCCCGGCGCCGGTGCGAGACTGGGCCACCCGCCCGCCACCGCACCCGGGACCGCCGGGTGCGAGACGGCCCAGCCGAGGAGAGGACCCACCGTGACCGACACCCCAACGTTCGACGAGGACGCCCTCGACGACGCCGGGGTGCTGCACTCGGTGGCCCCCGGCACGGACCCCGCGCTCGACGCCCTGGTGGACGAGGTGACCGGCGCCGGTGCCGACGACCTGCAGGCGGCCGCCCGACTGCGCGCCGCCGGGGTGGGGCCGCGTCGGGCCGCGGCCGCGCTCTCCCAGGCCGAGCTCCGCGCGGCGGGGGGCGCGAAGTTCGGCGACCGGGCGGACTCCCTGCTCCTCACCCGTGCGGGCCTGGAGCAGGCCACCCGCTGGCAGGTGGCCCGGCTTCACGCCGAGCGCTTCGCGAGCGCCGGCATCGGGCACGTCACCGACGTGGGGTGCGGGCTGGGGGCCGACAGCCACGCCATCGCCGAGGCGGTCGGGGCGGTCACGGCCGTCGAGGCCGACGCGGTGACGGCGGCCGCCGCCGCGCACAACCTGCGCCCGGCGGGAGTGGAGGTCGTGCAGGCCGAGGCCGACGCCACGCTGCGGCCGCCGGAGGGCATCGACCCCGGCGACTGGGGGCTCTGGTTCGACCCCGCGCGCCGCACCGGCGTGGCGGACGCCCACGGGCGCGCCCGACGGGTCAGCGGACCCGGCCAGCTGCGCCCGAGCCTGGACCTCGTTCTGGAGCTGGCGAGTCGGGCCGCGCTCACCGGGTGCAAGGTCGGCCCGGGGTGGCGGCACGCCGACATCCCGCCCGGGGCGGACGCGCAGTGGGTCAGCCACGACGGCGACCTCGTCGAGGCCGTGCTCTGGGTGGGGGTGGGTACCTCGGGGACGCGCAGCGCCACCCGGCTCGCCGCGGACGGGACCGTGCTGGCGCAGGCGGACTCCTCCGCCCTCACCGAGGGACCGGTCGGGGCCCCCGCCCACCCGGTGCTGACGAGCGAGGACGACCTGGGCACGCACCTGTGGGAGCCGGACCCCGCCCTCGCCCAGGCCGGGCTGGTGGGCCTGTTGGCCCACGACGGGGCGGCCGAGACCGGGCCCGGGGTCGGGTGGCTGACCGCGGACCGGCCGGGTGAGGGCCCGTGGGTGCGCAATCACCGGGTGCTGGAGGTGCTGCCGCCCCGACCGAAGCAGCTCAACGCCTGGGCCCGGCGCTGCGGCGTCGGCGAGCTGGTGCTGCGCAAGCACGGGTCGGCGGTGGACCCGACCGCCCTGCGCCGCCGCCTGCGGACCAGCGGCACCCAGCGGGCAGTCCTGCTGCTCACCCGCATCGGGGACCGGCAGGTCGCGGTCCACCTGACCCCATAGACTCCGCTGCGGGCAGGCATCTCCGGGGGATCTCGCGGCCAGGTGCCTCCCCGATCCCGTCACTCCCCTCGGAGGCACCCTCGTGACTGCTCTCACCCGTCTGAGCCTGAAGAACCGCGCCTTGGTGGCGCTGGCCACCCTGTTGACGATGGTGGTGGGGCTGTTCTCCACCACCTCCCTCAAGCAGGAGCTGCTCCCCTCGCTGGAGTTCCCCTTGGTGGTGGCCGTCACCCCGGTGACCGGCGCCGACTCGGAGGTCGTCGAGTCGCAGGTGACCGAGCCGATGGAGCAGGCCGCGGAGAAGCTGGACGGCGTGGAGAAGGTCGAGTCCACCAGCTCCAACGGCCTCTCGGTGGTGCAGACGACGCTGGAGTACGGCACCTCGCTGGACGACGCGAAGGCCTCGCTGCAGGCCGAGATCGACGGTCTCGACCTGCCGGAGGGCTCCGAGCCGGAGGTGATCGTCGGCGCCTTCGACGCCTTCCCGATCATGCAGCTGTCGGCCACCGGCGGTGAAGACACCGACGAGCTCGTCGAGCGGCTCGAGACCACCGTGGTGCCCGCCCTGGAGAAGGTCGACGGGGTGCGCGAGGTGCAGCTCTCCGGTGTCAAGGACGAGCGGGTCGAGATCACGCTGGACCAGCAGAAGGCCGCCGCGGCCGGGGTGACGCCCGAGACCGTCGCCACCGCGCTGAAGTCCAACGGCGTGGTCGTCCCCGGAGGCTCCCTGTCCGAGGGCGACCAGTCGCTCGCCGTGCAGGTGGGGGCCACCTTCACGACGGTGGAGGAGCTCCGGGAGCTGCCGCTCGCCGCCCAGCCCGCCAGCGGCGGCGAGGGCGGTCAGGACCCCACCCTGGGCGACGTGGCCGAGGTCGAGCTCTCCGCTCCCCCGGCCACCGGCCACACCCGCACCGACGGCGAGCCCGCCGTCACGCTCGGGATCGTCAAGACGCCCGACGGCAACACCGTGGGCATCTCCCACGACGTGCAGGCCGAGCTGGACGACCTGTCCGGTGAGCTCGGCGAGGAGGGGCGGCTGGGCGTCGTGTTCGACCAGGCCCCCTTCGTCGAGCAGTCCATCCACGACCTCACGACCGAGGGGCTGCTCGGACTGGGCTTCGCCATCCTGGTGGTGCTGGTCTTCCTGCTCTCGCTGCGGCTCACGCTGGTGACCGCGGTCTCCATCCCGCTGTCGCTGCTGGTCGCGATGATCGGCCTGCACCTGGCGGGCTACTCCCTGAACATCCTCACCCTCGGCGCCCTGACCATCGCGGTCGGCCGCGTGGTGGACGACTCGATCGTCGTCATCGAGAACATCAAGCGCCACGTCGACGGCGGCGAGCCGAAGGCGCAGGCCATCCCGCGCGCCGTCGCCGAGGTCGCCGGCGCCGTCACCTCCTCCACCCTCGCCACCGCCGCGGTCTTCCTGCCGCTGGGTCTGGTGGGTGGCCAGGTGGGCGAGCTGTTCCGGCCGTTCGCACTCACGGTCGTGGTTGCCCTGCTGGCCTCGTTGCTGGTGGCGCTCACGATCATCCCGGTGCTGGGCTACTGGTTCCTCAAGGGCACGTCCCGCGACGCCGACCCCGTCGAGCGGGCGGAGCACGCGGCCCGGGCGGACGAGCCGGACTGGCTGCAGCGCGGCTACCTGCCCGTGCTGCGCACCGTCATCGGCCACCCGCTGCTCACCTGCCTGGCCGGGCTGCTGGTGTTCGGCGGCACCGTCGCGATGGCCGGTCAGGTGAAGACCGACTTCCTCGGCTCGGCCGGGGACACCCAGCTCAACGTCTCCCAGGAGATGCCGGCCGGCACCACCCTGGAGGCCACCGACGCCGCGGCGAAGCAGGTCGAGAAGCGGTTGCAGGGCGTCGACGGCGTCGAGACCGTCACCGCCGTCGTCGGGGACACCGGTGACGGCGCGGCCGCGATGACGGGCAGCGGTGCGAGCTCGTCCCAGTTCTACGTCGCCATGGCCGACGGGGCCGACTCCGAGGAGGTGCGCACCGCCGTCGAGGATGCGCTCGACGACGCCCCCGGTCAGGTCACCGTCTCCGGGGCCTCGGAGGACCCGAGCGCCGGGCAGACCCAGGTGATCGTCCGCTCCCAGGACGAGAAGGCCCTGGAGAAAACCGCGCGCGAGGTCGAGAAGGCGGTCGCCGGCGTCGAGGGCGCCGAGGAGGTCACGAACAACGTGGCCGACACCATCCCGTCGGTGCGGGTGGAGGTGGACCGCGCGAAGGCGCAGGCCGCGGGCCTGCCCGAGGCCCAGGTCGGCCAGCTCGTGCGCGGAGCCCTGGAGGGCTCGCCGATCGGGCAGGTCACGCTGGACGACGTCTCGCGCGAGGTCGTGGTCCAGCAGCCGCTTGAGCCCGGCTCGGTGAAGGAGCTGCGCGAGCTGCCGATCGGCGGCGGGCCCGAGGGCCCGGTCACCCTCGGTGACGTGGCGACCGTGGAGCAGGTGGACTCGCCGGTCAGCATCACCCGCACCGACGGGGAGCGCTCGGCCACCATCACCGCGGTGAACGGCACGGACAACCTCGGCACCTTCACGCAGGAACTCAACCGGGCCGTCGACGGGGTCGACCTGCCCGACGGGGTCGAGGTCTCCTACGGCGGCGAGAGCGAGGACCAGGCCGAGGCGTTCGCCCAGCTGGGTCTGGCTGTGCTGGCGGCGATCGGCATCGTCTACCTGATCATGGTCGCGGCCTTCCGTTCCATCGTGCAGCCGCTCATCCTGCTCGTCTCGATCCCGTTCGCGGCGACGGGCGCGATCGCGCTGCTGATCCTCACCCGGATCCCGCTCGGCGTGGCCGGCATGATCGGCGGGCTGATGCTGGTGGGCATCGTGGTGACCAACGCGATCGTGCTGATCGACCTGGTGAACCAGTACCGGGCCCGCGGGCTGTCCATCGAGGAGGCCGTCACCGAGGGCAGCCGCCACCGGCTGCGGCCCATCCTCATGACGGCGCTGGCCACCATCTGCGCGCTGCTGCCGATGGCCTTCGCCCTGACCGGCGGCGGTGCCTTCATCAGCCAGCCGCTGGCCATCGTCGTGATCGGCGGCCTGGTGAGCAGCACGCTGCTGACGCTGCTGCTGGTGCCCGCGCTCTACGTGATCGTCGAGCGCGTCGCCCGGCGCCTCGGGCACGACCGCGGCGAGCAGGCGCCGGCGCCGGTCGAGGAGCGGCGGGGGCCGGTGGGCCAGCGGCGCGGCGGGTCCACCGCCCTGGACGGGTGGCGCCCGGCCGGGGCCTGAGCCCTCAGTCGCAGGTGCTGCCGACCTCCCGGTCACCCACCGCCACCGGCAACTCGCCGGACGGGGTGAGCTCGCCGGTCAGCGCCCGCGCGGCGGCGTCCAGCTGGGCCGGGGTGTCGCCGAAGGTGGCCAGGCGCACGGGCGCGTCCGCCTCCGCGAGGCCGTAGGGCAGGTCGAGCGCCAGCGCGACGTCCGACGAGGAGCCGGCCTCGCCGGCCGATCCGGGAGCCGAGGAGCCCTCCGGCTCGGGCATCCCACCGTCCTCCACCTCCCCGGCGGCGTAGTCACCCCCGGCGACCAGGCGCACGACCTGCTCGGCACCGGGCCCGACCTCGAGTCCGGCCTCGGCGAGCGCAGCCCCCAGCCCCTCGCGCTGGTCGACGGTGCCGCCCTCGACGCGCACCCGGTCACCGGGCTCGAAGGTGCCGACCTCGCACGAGCCGAGGCTGGTCAGGGAGGCCTCGGCGAGGCGGGTGGCGAGCTCATCGCCCGTGCCGAGCACCTGCTCACCGGGCTGCTCACCCACCTGCAGGCTCGAGGCGACCGACCGGGTGGCGGCCTCGCGCAGCCGCTCCTCCGGCAGCGACCCGTCCCGGACCGCCTCCACGAGCGCCGCCCGCGATCCCTCGGGGTCCGGGGGCATGAGCAGCAGGTCGATGCCGGCGGCGACCGCCGTGACCGCCCGGTCCTGCCCGGAGGCGGGCTCCGCGCTGTCCAGGGCGCCCATGTTCATCGCGTCGGTGACCACCAGGCGGTCCTCGCCGAGCTCCTCGCGCAGCAGGTCGACCACGGGGCGGCTGAGGGTGGCGGGCAGGTCGTCCACCGACTCCAGCGCGATGTGGCCGACCATGATCGGCAGCCCGGCGTCGGCCGCGGCCCGGAAGGGCACGAGGTCCCGCTGGCGCAGCTCGTCCGGTGAGGCGTCGCTGGCCGGCAGCCCGACGTGGCTGTCGGTGGTCAGGCCGCCGTGCCCGGGGAAGTGCTTGGCCCCCGGCACGATCCCGGCCTGCTGGTAGCCCTCCCCCAGTGCCGTCACCACGTCCGCGACGCGCTCGGGGTCCGATCCCGGGGAGCGGATGCCGATGGTGGGGTCCTGCGGGCCGAGCGTGACGTCGGCGTCCGGGGCGAAGACCATGGTGAAGCCGAGCGCGCGCAGCTGCTGCCCGCTCAGCCGCGCGACCTGCCGCGAGAGGTCCGCGTCCGCCGCGGCGCCGTGGGCCATGCCCGCCGGCAGCGGGGTGACGGTGCTCTGGATGCGGCGCACCGGACCGCCCTCCTGGTCCACGCCGACCAGGGCCGGCCAGTCCCTGCCGGAGGCCCGCTGGGCGTCCTGCAGGCCCTCGGTGGTCCCGCGCAGGGTCGCGGGGTCGGCCGGGACGTTGTCGGCGAAGACGATGACCCCGGCGAAGCCGTCCCGCACCAGCCGCTCGGCGTCCTGGCCCGAGCTGCCCCGGTAGCCGGCGACGATCACCTGCCCGGCGAGCTCCTCGACGTCAAGGGAGCCGGTCAGGTCGCGGGCGCGCTGCAGCGCCTCCTCCCAGGTCGGCGTCCCCGCCGGCGAAGCGCTGGGCCCCGGCTGTCCCGAGGGCTGGTCGGACGAGGGGCGCGTCGACGGGCTGCTGGTGGCCTCCTCGGAGGTCGTCGACGGACCGCCTGCCGAGGGAGCGGCCGGGTCGTCCCCGGTCGGGCCACCGGACCCCGTCGGGCTCTCCTCGCCGGTCGGGCTGCCGGTGCCCGACCCCGCCGACTCGTCGGCCGGGTCCGCCGGTCCGGAGCACCCGGCGAGCGCCGTCACCACGGCCAGGGCGGCCGCCACCGGCAGGCGTCTCACACCTGCACCTCGGTGACGTGCTGCGAGGAGTTCGCGGGCAGGTCGAGCCCGGAGGGGGTGCGCCCACGTATGACCATCTGCGCCCCGAGCGCGGCCACCATCGCCCCGTTGTCGGTGCACAGGCCGGGGCGCGGCACGCGCAGCCGCACCCCGGCGGCCGCGCACCGCTCCTGCGCGAGGGCACGCAGCCGGGAGTTCGCGGCCACCCCGCCACCGAGCATGAGGTCCTCGACCCCCTCGGCGCGACAGGCCGCGACGGCCTTGCGGGTGAGCACGTCGACCACGGCCTCCTGGAAGCTCGCGGCCACGTCGGCCACCGGCACCGTCTCGCCGTCGCGCTCCCGGGTCTCCACCCAGCGGGCCACGGCGGTCTTCAACCCGCTGAAGGAGAAGTCGAACTCGTGGCGCTCCAGGTCGCGGCGGGAGGTCAGGCCGCGCGGGAAGTCGATGGCGATGCGGTCACCGTCGCGGGCCGCGCGGTCGATGTGCGGTCCGCCGGGGAAGGGCAGGCCCAGCACCCGGGCGACCTTGTCGAAGGCCTCCCCCGCGGCGTCGTCGATCGTCTGCCCCATCGGCCGGACGTCGTGGGTGATGTCCGGGACCATCAGCAGTGAGGAATGACCACCGGAGACGAGCAGGGACATCATCGGCTCGGGCAGTGGACCGTGCTCGACGACGTCGACCGCCACGTGGGCCGACAGGTGGTTCACCCCGTAGATCGGCTTGCCGAGGCCCAGGGCGAGCGCCTTGGCGCTCGCGGCCCCGACCAGCAGGGCGCCGGCCAGGCCCGGGCCGGCGGTCACCGCGACGGCGTCGACGTCCTGCAGGCGCACGCCGGCGTCGTGGCAGGCCTGCTCGACGGTGGGGACCATCGCCTCCAGGTGGGCGCGGCTGGCGACCTCCGGCACGACTCCCCCGAAGGCGGCGTGCTCGTCCATGCTGCTCGCGACGGCGTCGGCCAGCAGGGTGGTGCCGCGCACGATGCCCACGCCGGTCTCGTCGCAGCTGGTCTCGATGCCGAGCACCAGGGGCTCGTCGGGGCGGCTCATCTCAGCGCTCCTCCTGGTCGGTGGTCGCGTTCGGGTCGGTGGTCGGGGCCAGCAGCAGGCGCAGGATCGCGGCGTCCACCGGGCCGTCCGGCCCGCGGTAGTACCCGGTCCGGGTGGCCAGCAGGTCGAAGCCGGTGCGCTCGTAGAGGGCCAGGGCGGGGGTGTTGTCGGCCCGGACCTCCAGCAGCAGCGCCTCGGCACCCCCGGCGCGGGAGCGCTCCACCAGGTGGTCCATGAGGAGGCGGCCGAGGCCGGCGCCCCGGTGCGCCTCGTCGACGGTAATCGTCATGACGTCGGCCGTCGTGCCGCCGTGGTCGAGCCCCGCGTAGCCCAGCACGCGACGGCGGCCGGGGACCGCGGCGTCCGAGTCGACGGCCACGGCGTACTCCCTCCGCCCGGAGGCGAGCTCGCCCCACCAGGCGCTCTCGGTCCAGGCGTCGTGCGGGTGCGCCGCGGCCTCCAGCCACACCAGCTGCGGCAGGTCCCGCCAGTGGGCGGGTGCGAGGACCGCGCTCACAGGAGCACCCGCTTGCGCTGCCCGGGCGCCTGGGAGTCCGGGCGGCGCAGGTACAGCGGCTCGGTGTCGGTGAGGACCTCGGGGTGCTCGACCGCCAGCCGGGCCAGGACGGCGGCGTCCACGTCCGGGGCCACGGGGAGCCGCTCGCCGGTGAGCGACTCCGGGTAGAGCGCGGCCCCGGCCCCCACGACGGGCAGTCCGCGCACGGCCTCGGGCAGGTCCGCGGCGCGGGAGACCTCCGGCCCCGCGGCCCGGTGCACGCCCCGCTCGTAGTGGGCCCAGTAGACCTCCTTGCGCCGGGCGTCGGTGGCCACCAGCAGCGGCTGGTCGGCATCGACCACGCCCTGCTCCCGGGCGGCCGCGGCCAGGGCGTCCAGGCTGCAGACGCCGTGGAGCCGCGCACCGCCGGTGAGGGCGAGCACGCGACCGGTGACGATGCCGACGCGCAGCCCGGTGAACGGCCCCGGACCGGTGCCCACCACGATGTCGGTGACCTGCTCCGGGGAGGTTCCCGCGGCCTCGAGCACCCGCTGCACCACGGGGGCCAGCTGCTCCCCGGCGGCCCGGGCGTCCAGCACCGTCTCGGCGGCCAGCACGGTGCCGGTCGGGCCGGCGTCCCCGCCTGCGGGTGACGGCGTGCCGGAGTGGACCGCCGCGGTGACGGCGGCGGTGGAGGTGTCCAGGGCCAGGAGCATGGCGCTCAGGGTAGTTCGCGGCGCAGCAGCTCCGACAGCGACTGCAGCCGATCGGTCGCGTCGTCCCACTCCCCGACGGCGGCGACCTCGACCTGCCGGGTCGCCTGGTCCGCCCCGTCCGTGTCGTGCCCGGTGGCGCGGCGCACGTCGACCTCGAGCCAGCGGTCGGTGAGCTGCTCGACCAGACCTGCGCCCCACTCGGCCACCAGGACCGCACCGGCGAGGTCGGTGTCCAGGTCGATGTCGTCGACCTCGTGCCGACTGCCCAGCCGGTAGGTGTCCACGTGCACCAGGGACGGTCCGGAGCCGGCGGACGGGTGGACCCGGGAGATGACGAAGGTCGGCGAGGTGACGTCCCCCGAGACACCCAGCCCGTCCCCCAGGCCGCGGGTGAGGGTCGTCTTGCCGGCGCCCAGCTCCCCGGTCAGGACGAGCACGTCCCCGGCGCGCACCCACTCGCCCAGCCGGCGGCCGAGCTCCACCATCCGCTCGGTGGTGGCGACGTCCACGACGCTCATGCGACCTCCTCGACGAGCTCGAGCACCGCCTCGGCCACCTCGCGCGGGCGCTCCACCATCGCCAGGTGGCCGGCGCCCTGCACGACGCGGAGCTCGGAGCCCCGGTGCAGCTCGGCGATCTCGGCCGAGTGGCTGTGCGGCGTCATGCGGTCATCATCGCCGATGAGCACCAGGCCCGGGCAGGTCAGCGAGCGCAGCACGTCCCGTCCGTCGTGCGCGAGGATCGAGGTGAGCAGCTGCGAGAGCACCCGGTAGGGCACGCGGTGGTGCATGGCCAGGACCTGGTGCACCACGGCGCGCGGGGGCCGGCCGGCGAAGTTCGCCCTCGCCAGGTGAGCCATCTCGACCTCCCGTGCCCCGGCGCGCGGCGCGGGCCGACGGTCCGCCGTTCCACGGGCGGCACGGGCCATCACGCCGGGCACCAGTCGGCTGACCAGCGGCCCGACCAGGGTGCTGGTCCGCAGCGGCATGCCGAACGGCGAGGTGGCCATGCCCCCGGGCGAGGTCGCCATCCACACGGTCGCGTGGACCCGCTCGGCCAGGTCCGGGTGCCGCTCCAGCATCTGCATGGTCACCATGCCGCCCATCGAGTGGCCGAGCAGGACCAGCGGCTGGTCGGCCGGGACCTCCAGGGCCTCGATGACGGCGGCCAGGTCGTCCGCCAGGACGCCGAGGTCGAGGTCCTCCTCGCCGGCCCGGGACCAGCCGTGCCCGGCCAGGTCGGGCCGGACCACGCGCACCCCGTGGGCCGCGAGCGACCGCGCCAGCGGCCCGAAGATCCCCGAGGACAGCACGTAGCCGTGCACCAGGACGGCCGCCGCGCGGGCCTCCCCGCAGTCCGGCCCCTGCTCGACGGCGTGCAGCTCCCGGTCGCCCCGGGTGAGCCAGTGGTGCCGCATCAGGCCTCCTCGACCACGCGTGACACCCGCGGGCCGATGCGGGTGACGATCTCGTAGCTGATCGTGCCCGCCGCGTCGGCCCAGTCCTGCGCCGTGGGGCCACCGTCGGCGCCGTCCCCGAAGAGGGTGACCTCGTCCCCGGGTCCGGCCGGCGGCGTGGGGCCGGTGGCCTCCCCCAGGTCGACGACGAACTGGTCCATGCAGACACGGCCCGCGACGCAGCGGTCCAGCGCTCCGGAACGCCCGTCCACGCGCACCGGGGCGCGGTCGGACACGGCGCGCGGCACGCCGTCGCCGTAACCCAGGGGCACCACCCCCAGCCAGCGGTCGGTGGCGGTGACGTGGGTGAAGGAGTAGCTGATGCCGCTGCCGGCGGGCACCCGCCGGACGGCTGCCAGCGGTGCCCGCAGGGTCATGGCCGGGCGCAGGCCCAGCTCGGCGCTCGGGCGCAGGTCCGGCACCGGTGACAGCCCGTAGGCGACCAGGCCGGGGCGCACCAGGTCATAGGCCAGGTCGGGGCGGGTGACCACCGCGGCGGAGTTCGCCAGGTGGCGCCAGCGCGGGTCCAGACCGGCACGGGCGGCCTCGGCCAGTCCGCGCTCGAAGGCGTCCCGCTGGGCGTCCACCGAGGGGTGCCCGGGGTCGTCGGCGCAGGCCAGGTGGGAGAACACCCCCTCGACGACCAGGGTCCCCTCCTGCTCGGCCCGACGTGCGGTGGCGAACGCGTCCTCCCAGTCCTCCGGGGCGAGGCCGCCGCGGCTCATGCCGGTGTCGAGCTCCAGGTGGACCGTCACCGGACGTCCGACCCGACGCCCCGACCCGATCGCGGCGTCGACGGCCCAGGGGGCGGCCAGGCCGAGGGTGACGTCGGCCTCCACGAGCGGGGCGAGCTCGGTGGAGGGCGTGAGCAGCCACGCGATGAGCGGTCCGGTCACACCCGCCCGGCGCAGGGCGAGCGCCTCGGCGGGCTGAGCCACCCCGATGATCGGCGCCCCGGCCGCCTGCGCCGCCCGCGCCGCGGTGAGGGCACCGTGGCCGTACCCGTCCGCCTTGACCACGCCCATCACGTCGGCCCCGCAGGCCCACTCCCCGGCCCGCTCGAGGTTGTGGCGGATCGCACCGGCGTCGACGACGGCCCGGTGCCCGGCGGTGGGAGTGGCAGCACTGCGCATCCGGTCATCCTGTCACTGCCGGTCGGGCCGGAGGGCGGCCGTCCCTCACATACGATGGGGCCGTTCAGATCACCCCGGGGAGGTTCACGCCGTTGCCGCTGTCACACCTGCGCGACTCCATGCTCACGGCGTGGCGTGACAGCCGGGTCCGCTGGGGCTTCTTCGCCTCCCTGCTCATGGCGCTGGGCTCCCACACCCCCCTCTTCCTGCCGCGGAACAACCCGTTCCAGGACGTCCCCGGCCTGCGCTGGCTGCTCTCCCCGGAGGGCACCCTGCTGGCGACCGTGGTGCTGCTGGTGGGGACCATCGGCGTGGCCACCGCCTGGCTGCGGGTCCGGCCGCGCACCGACCGCCCCGGCCCGCCGATGCGCGCGACGATCCTCTGGTGGTCGCTGCCGATGACCTTCGCGCCCCCGCTGTACAGCCACGACGCGTACTCCTACGCGGCCGTCGGGTGGATGCACCACCACGGGCTGAACCCCTACGACATGGGCCCGGGTGCGGTGAGCGGCTACTTCCGGCAGCAGGTGGACCCGTACTGGCTGCTCACGCCCACCCCGTACGGCCCGCTGGCCCTGGAGATCCAGCGGTGGGTGGTGCTGCTGGTCGGCGAGCAGCCCTACCCGGCGGCGGTCGCGATGCGCCTCATGGCACTGGCCGGCGTCGTCCTGCTGCTGTGGACCATCCCCCGGCTGGCCCGCTGGGTCGGCGTCCGGGGCGACGTCGCACTCTGGTGGGGCGTGGCCAACCCGCTGGCCCTCATGCACTTCGTCGGCGGCGCCCACAACGACGCACTCATGGTGGGACTGCTGGCCCTGGCCCTGTGGGTGAGCACGCGCGGGCGCCCGTGGCTCGCCCTCGTCGTGGCGTCGGTCGTCATGGCGGCCGCCGCGGCGGTCAAGCAGCCCGCGGCCGTGGGGCTGCTCGGGACGACGGCCCTGTGCACGGCACGCATGTATCCGTACCTGCTCGCCCGCCCCCGCTCCAGCCTGCTGCCCACCGCCGGCGAGCACTGGCTGTCCAGGGCCTGGCCGGACCTGCGACGGCTCCTGGCCCCCGGCATCGTGGCCGCCCTCGTGTTCTGCGCGGCCTTCGCCGGGATCACCTGGGCGACCGGGCTCGGCTACGGCTGGATCCCGGCCCTGTCCGTGCCCGGCATGGCGGCGGGACTGTCCCCCATCAGCCTGATCGGCGGCCTGCTGGCCTCGGTCGTGTCCGCACTGGGGGTGCCGGCGGCCGGACCGGTCGTCAAGGGCGTCCTGAAGTACGCGGGCATGGCCGTCACCGTCGCGGTCGTGTTGCTCGCCTCGCTGCGGGTGCTGCGCATCGGTGGCATCGCCTTCACCGCGTGGACCCTGCTGGTGGTCGCGCTGCTGGGGCAGACGGTCCACCCCTGGTACGTGCTGTGGGGTCTGCCCCTGCTGCCGCTGGCCGGCATGCGCCCGGAGGTCGAGCGCGCGGCACTGTGGCTGACCTTCGCGGTGGTGGCCTACAGCCTGTTCGACACCGGCGCACGCTCCGGCCAGGTCGTCATCGGCCTGGCCTGCGTGGTGGTGCTGTTCTTCAGCTTCCGGGACCGACCGCCCCACGGCGGCCCCGCGCAGGAGGATCGGAAGCTCGACCTCGTCGAGGACGAGCCGCACCCGGTGGAGGCCTGACCGGGCTCAGCGCAGCCGCAGTTCTGCGAGGCTGCCGACCACGTGCTCGGGGACCAGCTGGTCCCGTCCCTCGGCGCGGGCCTCCTCCACCTCGGCCGGGCCGTGCACCCCGGTGGTGACCAGCACGCTGTGCAGCCCGGCGCGGTTGGCCCCCTGCACGTCGGTCTCGAGCCGGTCGCCGATGGCCACCACCTCCGCCGGCTCGCACCCCAGCCGCTCGAGGGCCATCTCGTAGATCCCGGCCTCCGGCTTGCAGGCGACCACGGGCTCCCTGCCGGTCGCGGTCACCACCGCCGCGACGTAAGCCCCGTTGCCCGGCGCGGTGCCCCACCCCGTGGGGAGCGTGCGGTCGCGGTTGGTCGCCACCCAGTCCGCTCCCAGCGTCACGGCGTGTGCGGCGTCGTGGAGCTGCTGCAGCGTCATGCCAGGCGCATAGCCCTGCACGACGGCCACCGCCTCCTGCGGATCCGTGGTCGTGCTGAGCCCTGCCGCGCGCACGGCATCGGACAGCGCGGGGGAACCCGCCACCAGCACGGCCGCGCCCTGCTCCACCCGGCCGGCCACCACGTGGGCGCCGGCCATCGCGCCGGTCAGCACCTGGTGCACGCCCAGGCGCACCCCGTCCTGGGCCAGTCTGGCCGCGAGCTCCTCCGTCGAGCGCGAGGCGTTGTTCGTGACGAACACCACCGAGAGCCCGGCTTCCATCCACGCGTTGAGCGCAGCGACGGCCTCGGTGAAGGGGCGGTCCCCCGCGTGCACGACTCCGTCGACGTCGCACACGACGCCGCGGATCCCCGCCAGCTCCACGCCGTCACCGGGCACGGTGATCTGCTGCATCAGGCGCGCTCGTCTGCCGACGGCTCGTCGGACTCGGACGTCGCCTCGGTCCCCGGCTCGGGCTCGGGAGTCGACGCCGGCTTCTCGGGCTCCGGCGTCTCCGCAGGGGCCTCCCGCTCGGGCTGCGGGGTCTCCGCAGGCGCCCAGTCCTCCAGGTCGTAGAAGATGCCCTCGGCGACCTCCGGCACCGCCGGCTCACCGGTCTCCCCGACCGAGGCCGCCTTCGCGTACCACTGCTCGGCCGCAGCGTCCCCGCGCGCTGCCAGCGCCTCGGCGTAGGCGAACCAGAGTCGACCGGCCTCCGGGTTGTCAGGAGCGATCCGCGAGGCAGGGGTCGCCAGGAGCGACGCCGCCGATGCCGCGTCGCCCAGGTCCCGGTGCGCCCCGGACAACACGATCGCCATCTCCACCAGGCCCTCGGGCGACAGGCGCGAGGCCTCGCGGGACCCACCGAGCTCGAGCGCCTTCTCCGGGCGACCGAGACCTCGCTGGCAGTCGGCGATCATCGGCAGCAGGTGGGAGGTGCCCGACAGACGCGCGGCCGTGCGCAGCTCACGCATCGCGTCGCTCCACTCCCCCCGCGCGTAGTGGACCGTACCCAGCGCCTCACGCGCGGAGGCGACACGACCCGCTCGGCGGGAGGCCGTCTCCGCGTGGGCCAGGGCAGCGTCCAGGTCCTCCTCCATGAACAGGTAGGCCGACTCGATGTGGGCGGCCACCCCCTTCATGTTCTCCTTGCTCAGCGTCTTCAGCTCGTCCCAGACCACCTGGCCCAGAGCCTGCCCCGTCACGCCCTCCGGGATCGCCGGCTCGGGCTTGCGCCCCTCCTTGGGGGCCAACGCCCGTGCACCTCCGGAGTGGTCGGGACGCTCACCGCGTCCACCGCGCGAGGTCGAGTGGGACCAGCCACCGTCACGCTTCCGGTCATCACCACGACCGCGACCACCACCATCACGGCCGCCGCGGCCTCCCTGGCCGCCGCTACGGGGACCCCCGCCCCCTCGGTCACCGCGGTCGCCACGTCCCCCGCGGGGCCCGCTCCCGCGCCTGTCGCCCTGAGGACGTCGACCCCAGCTCGTGGACTCGGCCCCACCCCGGGCTCCTTCGCGTCCCTCGGACGAGCTGGCGCTGCTCGTGCCCTCCGGATCGGTCGACGACGTGGGCTCGGCGTTGTCAGGCGTCATGGGGTGGATTCTACGCCGGTCCTGGTGCACACCACCCCACACACAACCCCCAGAACACAACCGGGCACCACACATCACCCCGAGACTGACCGGCCCCCCCCCGAACACCACCAAGCAGCCCAGATTGGCCGGCCACCCCACGAAACACGGCCCGCCCCACACGAGCAGCCCCCCTCCTGACCCACCAGGACACCCCATGAGCGAGTCCCAGAAACGAAGGGGCCCGTACACCACACCACGCCCGGTGGTGTCACCTTGGTCTCGGGTATGCAAAAAGGGCGAAGAAGGAAGACACCAGTCTGAACCGTCTCCGGTTCCCGACACAGGAACCTGGTTCACAGGTGATGCTTCCCTCTCCACCCTTTCGCGTAAAGAGGAGTTCGGCGACGTCCTACTCTCCCACACCGTTCCCAGTGCAGTACCATCGGCGCTGAAGGGCTTAGCTTCCGGGTTCGGAATGTGACCGGGCGTTTCCCCTTCGCTATGACCACCGAAACACTGTCGTACTCACACACAACAGCATCCCAAACCACCCACAACCGGGCGGCGGCATGTTTTTGTTCATCCCGGGGTGTGTTTTCCGGGAACCACACAGTGGACGCGTAGCATCTTTGTAGCAAGTCATCGGCTTATTAGTACCGGTCAGCTCCACACATTACTGTGCTTCCACATCCGGCCTATCAACCCAGTAGTCTAGCTGGGAGCCTCCCACCCTCAAAGGGGCATGGAAACCTCATCTTGAAGCGTGCTTCCCGCTTAGATGCTTTCAGCGGTTATCACTTCCGAACGTAGCTAATCAGCGGTGCTCTTGGCAGAACAACTGACACACCAGAGGTTCGTCCATCCCGGTCCTCTCGTACTAGGGACAGCTCTTCTCAAGTTTCCAACGCGCGCAGCGGATAGGGACCGAACTGTCTCACGACGTTCTAAACCCAGCTCGCGTACCGCTTTAATGGGCGAACAGCCCAACCCTTGGGACCTACTCCAGCCCCAGGATGCGACGAGCCGACATCGAGGTGCCAAACCATGCCGTCGATATGAGCTCTTGGGCAGGATCAGCCTGTTATCCCCGGGGTACCTTTTATCCGTTGAGCGCCGGCGATTCCACAATCCACCGTCGGGTCACTAGTTCCGACTTTCGTCCCTGCTCGACCTGTACGTCTCACAGTCAAGCTCCCTTGTGCACTTACACTCGAAACCTGGTTACCAACCAGGTTGAGGGAACCTTTGAGCGCCTCCGTTACCCTTTGGGAGGCAACCGCCCCAGTTAAACTACCCACCAGGCACTGTCCCTGATCCGGATCACGGACCGAAGTTAGATACCCAGAGCGACCAGAGTGGTATTTCAACGATGACTCCACACACGCTGGCGCGTATGCTTCACAGTCTCCCACCTATCCTACACAAGCCGCACCGAATACCAATACCAAGCTGTAGTAAAGGTCCCGGGGTCTTTCCGTCCTGCTGCGCGTAACGAGCATCTTTACTCGTAGTGCAATTTCGCCGAGTTCGTGGTTGAGACAGTGGAGAAGTCGTTACGCCATTCGTGCAGGTCGGAACTTACCCGACAAGGAATTTCGCTACCTTAGGATGGTTATAGTTACCACCGCCGTTTACTGGGGCTTAAGTTCAGAGCTGCACCCATACAGGTTGACTCGTCCCCTTAACCTTCCAGCACCGGGCAGGCGTCAGTCCGTATACATCGTCTTGCGACTTCGCACGGACCTGTGTTTTTAGTAAACAGTCGCTTCTCCCTGGTCTCTGCGGCCTTCACCGCTGCCACCAGCATGTGGTTTCACGGATCAGGCCCCCCTTCTCCCTAAGTTACGGGGGTATTTTGCCGAATTCCTTAACCACGATTCACTCGATCGCCTCAGTATTCTCTACCTAACCACCTGAGTCGGTTTGGGGTACGGGCGGCTAGAACCTCGCTAGAAGATTTTCTCGGCAACATAGGATCACTGACTTCCCGCATACGCGGTCACCATCAGGTCTCAGACACATGGCACCCGGATTTACCTAGATACCGTCCTACACCCTTGGACGTGGACAACCATCGCCACGCAACAGCTACCTTCTTGCGTCTCTCCATCGCTTGGCTACTACTGCTTCGGGTCCCGGGCTCACACCATCATCACGACACAAAGTGCCGATCAGCAGTGATCACACGGTTAGCATCCACAGCCTCGCCAGGGGCGGTCCTTCGCCGGTTCCGGAATATCAACCGGATGTCCATCGACTACG
Organism: Kytococcus sp. Marseille-QA3725; assembly: GCF_054950055.1. Lineage (NCBI taxonomy): Bacteria > Bacillati > Actinomycetota > Actinomycetes > Micrococcales > Kytococcaceae > Kytococcus > Kytococcus sp. Marseille-QA3725. The sequence continues at coordinate 1,490,255 of NZ_JBUCLA010000001.1, forward strand.
CCTGTCGGCCTCGCCTTAGGTCCCGACTTACCCAGGGCAGATTAGCTTGACCCTGGAACCCTTGGTTATTCGGCGGACGGGTTTCTCACCCGTCTTTCGCTACTCATGCCTGCATTCTCACTCGTGCAGCATCCACGACTGGATCACTCCGCCGCTTCACTCGCTGCACGACGCTCCCCTACCCAACTTTCGTTGCCACAACTTCGGTGGTGTGCTTGAGCCCCGCTACATTGTCGGCGCGGAATCACTTGACCAGTGAGCTGTTACGCACTCTTTAAAGGGTGGCTGCTTCTAAGCCAACCTCCTGGTTGTCACAGCAACTCCACATCCTTTCCCACTTAGCACACGCTTAGGGACCTTAGTTGGTGATCTGGGCTGTTTCCCTCTCGACTACGAAGCTTATCCCCCGCAGTCTCACTGCCACGCTTCACTTACCAGCATTCGGAGTTTGGCTAACGTCAGTAACCCGGTGGGGCCCATTAGCTATCCAGTAGCTCTACCTCTGGCAAGAAACACGTGACGCTGCACCTAAATGCATTTCGGGGAGAACCAGCTATCACGGAGTTTGATTGGCCTTTCACCCCTACCCACAGCTCATCCCCTCAGTTTTCAACCTAAGTGGGTTCGGTCCTCCACGCCGTCTTACCGGCGCTTCAACCTGGCCATGGGTAGATCACTCCGCTTCGGGTCTAGACCCAGCGACTCAGACGCCCTCTTCGGACTCGCTTTCGCTACGGCTTCCCCACACGGGTTAACCTTGCCACTGAGCACTAACTCGCAGGCTCATTCTTCAAAAGGCACGCAGTCACCCCGAAGGGCTCCTACGGCTTGTAGGCACATGGTTTCAGGAACTATTTCACTCCCCTCCCGGGGTACTTTTCACCTTTCCCTCACGGTACTTGTCCGCTATCGGTCATCAGAGAATATTTAGGCTTACCGGGTGGTCCCGGCAGATTCACACGAGATTTCACGGGCCCCGTGCTACTCGGGAACACAACACAGACAGTGCCAGCAGTTTCGTCTACGGGGGTCGCACCCTCTCTGCCCGGCCCTTCAAGACCGTTCGACTACCACCAACATTTATCACTGCCCCCAGGACTGGTAGATCCCGGACGACTGGTCCCACAACCCCGACCACGCAACCCCTACCAGGTATCACACGTGACCGGTTTAGCCTCATCCGCTTTCGCTCGCCACTACTCACGGAATCACAATTGTTTTCTCTTCCTGTGGGTACTGAGATGTTTCACTTCCCCACGTTCCCTCCCTCTACCCTATATATTCAGGTAGCGGTGACTGGACTTGCCTCCAGCCGGGTTACCCCATTCGGAAATCCTCGGATCAACGTCTAGTTATCGACTACCCGAGGCTTATCGCAGATTCTCACGTCCTTCATCGGTTTCTGATGCCAAGGCATCCACCATGTGCCCTTAAAAACTTGACACAAAGATGCTCGCGTCCACTGTGAAGTTCTCAAAAAACAACCCCATGACCCCCACCAGCACCACACACGCAGCACCAGCCAAGAATCAAGGAAACCAGGCAAAAAGCCCACCAACCAACCCAACAGGCCAGCTGGCACGCTTGGTCCCTGGGGACCCAACAGTGTGTCAACAACACCCCACACACCCGCAGCACTTTCCCAACACCCCACACAGGAGCACCGTACTCACACCACGAACACACGAGACGTCATGATCAATCGATGTTCCACCCAGAAGCACCCTCCGTGCCACAGACGGACACGCAAAGGGCCCCACCACCAAACAGGTGACAGGTTCTGACACACCCCACGAACCCCACAACAGGATCCGCAGGACGCGTAGTGGCTCCTTAGAAAGGAGGTGATCCAGCCGCACCTTCCGGTACGGCTACCTTGTTACGACTTAGTCCCAATCACCGGTCCCACCTTAGACGGCTCCTCCCACAAGGGTTAGGCCACCGGCTTCGGGTGTTACCGACTTTCGTGACTTGACGGGCGGTGTGTACAAGGCCCGGGAACGTATTCACCGCAGCGTTGCTGATCTGCGATTACTAGCGACTCCGACTTCATGGGGTCGAGTTGCAGACCCCAATCCGAACTGAGACCGGTTTTTTGGGATTCGCTCCACCTCACGGTTTCGCAGCCCTCTGTACCGGCCATTGTAGCATGCTTGAAGCCCAAGACATAAGGGGCATGATGATTTGACGTCATCCCCACCTTCCTCCGAGTTGACCCCGGCAGTCTCCTATGAGTCCCCACCATCACGTGCTGGCAACATAGAACGAGGGTTGCGCTCGTTGCGGGACTTAACCCAACATCTCACGACACGAGCTGACGACAACCATGCACCACCTGTGCACCAGCCCAAAGGGAAACCCCATCTCTGAGGCGATCCAGTGCATGTCAAGCCTTGGTAAGGTTCTTCGCGTTGCATCGAATTAATCAGCATGCTCCGCCGCTTGTGCGGGCCCCCGTCAATTCCTTTGAGTTTTAGCCTTGCGGCCGTACTCCCCAGGCGGGGCGCTTAATGCGTTAGCTGCGACACGGATCTCGTGGAATGAGACCCACGCCTAGCGCCCAACGTTTACGGCATGGACTACCAGGGTATCTAATCCTGTTCGCTCCCCATGCTTTCGCTTCTCAGCGTCAGTAATGGCCCAGAGACCTGCCTTCGCCATCGGTGTTCCTCCTGATATCTGCGCATTCCACCGCTACACCAGGAATTCCAGTCTCCCCTACCACACTCTAGTCTGCCCGTACCCACTGCACGTCCAGGGTTAAGCCCCAGATTTTCACAGCAGACGCGACAAACCGCCTACAAGCTCTTTACGCCCAATAATTCCGGACAACGCTCGCACCCTACGTATTACCGCGGCTGCTGGCACGTAGTTAGCCGGTGCTTCTTCTGCAGGTACCGTCACAAAAGCTTCTTCCCTGCTGAAAGAGGTTTACAACCCGAAGGCCGTCATCCCTCACGCGGCGTCGCTGCATCAGGCTTTCGCCCATTGTGCAATATTCCCCACTGCTGCCTCCCGTAGGAGTCTGGGCCGTGTCTCAGTCCCAGTGTGGCCGGTCGCCCTCTCAGGCCGGCTACCCGTCGTCGCCTTGGTAGGCCATTACCCCACCAACAAGCTGATAGGCCGCGAGTCCATCCACCACCGATAAATCTTTCCACCAACACCCCATGCGAGGGTCGGTCGTATCCAGTATTAGACGCCGTTTCCAGCGCTTATCCCAGAGTGGAGGGCAGGTTACTCACGTGTTACTCACCCGTTCGCCACTGATCCACGAGTGCAAGCACTCGCTTCACCGTTCGACTTGCATGTGTTAAGCACGCCGCCAGCGTTCGTCCTGAGCCAGGATCAAACTCTCCGTAGAAAATTTTGATACTGGCAGAGTCAGAATGAGTCGCTGGACTCAATCCTCATCGCCAAAGAAATCAACCAAACACACCCACAACACACCACCGCGAACGACGGAACGTCATGGATGCGAAAGGGATACAACAAAAATAATTTGGCATCGATTCATGACACACTGTTGAGTTCTCAAGGACCAAACACTCCCCAACATCCACCGCACCAACCCGCCAGAACTCCAGCAGGCCCACCGTGCGATCTCCTTCAGGGGCGATCCACAACCTTACACCATCCGAGCCGTGACCACCAACCCGGAACTCTCGAACCAGATCGCGACCACCAACCCAAACAACCGGGAAGGTCACCGCCACCCAAACCAGAACCACTCACTCACCGTGAGCCACCCGGCCGGGCAACGAGGAGGAACAATACACACACCCAAACCCCCACGCAAGCCGACTCGGGTCCGATTCGCGATGGACGTCCAACTCTGGCGGGATGACGCGGAATCTGGACCGTGATGGGGGCACTCTCCGTGCGCTTGGCCCCTCAAGGAAGGTCGCGCAGTGCCTCCGAGACGTGCTGCGGGAGCGCTGACGCACGCAACGGTCCGCCCTGCGAAGCACACCGACCAGCCCGACCGTGCAGGCGTGCGCCGAGTTCTGCCGCCAAGTGCCCGGGCAGCCCGAGCGCGAGCAGTCCTCCGACAACACCTGCGAGCACGTCCCCCGTACCGGCTGTCGACAACCACGGGGAGCCCGCGTCGACCACGGCGACCGCGATACCCCGCTCCTGCTCCCGGGGCGACGGGACGACGACGCTGACCCCGCCCTTGACGAGGACCGTGACCCCCCATCGCTCAGCGGCCACACCTCCTGCACCCACAGGGTCCGCCTCCACGCGGTGACGTTCCCACCCGATGAGCTCCCCCAGCTCCCCCGCATGGGGCGTGAGCACCACGGTGCCGGCGCGGTCGATCGCCTGCACCAGGCCCAGTGCGCCCGCGTCCAGCACCACGGGCTCGCCGTGGTGCAGCGCGGCACGCATGTCCTGCTGGCGCTCGGCGTCGTCGGGCGCGGTGCCCGGTCCGAGCACCCACGCCTGCACCCGCCCCGATCCGGGCACGACCTCGGGGCAGGACGAGAGCACCAGGTCCTCCGCCCGACGGGGACCCACGTAGCGCACCATGCCCACCCCCGTGTGCAGGGCTGCTGTGCTCGTCAGGACCGCGGCCCCGGGGTACCGCTCGCTCCCGGCGACGACCCCGACGACCCCGCGGGTGTACTTGTGGTCGGCCCGTCCAGGCCGGGGACAGCGCTCCAGCAGCTCGGCCAGCGTGTGCTCCACCAGAACGGGGGCCTCGTCCGGCTCCGCCAGACCGATGGGCGCCACCACCAGCTCCCCGCAGAGGTGGCGCGTGGCGGGTGCCAGGTGCACCGGCTTCAGGCAGGTGGGCGCCACGGTCACGTCCGCGACGAGGACGTCCCCCGCCTCCGCCACGGTGCGGCCGTGCGGGTCCGCGCCGCTCGGCAGGTCCACCGCCACCACCCGGGGCGCCGTCCCCTCCTCCCGACGCAGGTCGAGCGCGGTCGCGAGCTGACGCACGGGACCACGGAATCCGGGCCGTCCCCCGATGCCGAAGAGCCCGTCGACCACGACGTCTTCCGCCTCCCAGGCGTCGGTGAGCCCGCGAACCGCCGAGTCCGACACCACCCCCGGGTCCAGGAGGTCGATCACGCGGACACCCGCCTCCCGGGCCGCCTCCAGACCCTCCTCGTGGACGGTGTCCGCGCACAGGACCGCGGTGCACAGGGTTGCTCCGTCACGGGCCAGACCGGCCACGGCGTGCAGTGCGTCGCCACCGTTGTCGCCCGGACCCACCAACGCGTGCACTAGCCCACCGGGCCGCAGGCGTGCGGCGACCACGGACTCCACGGCGGACGCGGCCCGACGCATGAGCGTGCCGTCGTGGACCAGCGGACCGGCAGCCCGTTCCACCTGCCGCACCGCGTCGACCGAGTGGGCCGCCCGCGGCTGGCTCCCAGTCCCCCCGTGCTCGCTCCCGCCGTCCCCCTCCGCGACGACGGTCGCCACGGCGAGCCCCCCATCGTGCGTGAGGCTGACATGCCAGCGCGCGATCCCCAGCACCCCCGCGACCCGGGCCGCCTCGCCGTCGAGGCGCAGGTGCGGGCGGCCGTGCTCCCCGGACTCGATCCACGCCTGGCGGAAGCCCAACCCCGGGGGCGAGCCGAGCACCTTCGCGACGGCCTCCTTCGCCGCGAACCGTGCCGCGAGCGACGCGACCGGGAGATCGCGCTCGACCTCCGTGAAGAGCCGGTCGCGCAGCCCGGGGACGCGGTCGAGGGCGCCCGCGAGACGCTCCACCTCGACCACGTCGGTGCCCACGGAGACGATCACCGCCCCGCCTCCGGGACGGGAGACGGGGCGGTGACGTGACGACGGCTCATGCGCGGTGGCGTCAGCTCACTCGACGGTGACCGACTTGGCCAGGTTGCGCGGCTGGTCGACGTCCAGACCCTTGGCCGTGGACAGGTGCAGCGAGAACAGCTGCAGCGGGATGATGGCCAGCAGCGGCTGCAGCAGCGGGGTCGACGCGGGGACGCGGATCACCTCGTCCGCGAACGGCACGACCTGCTCGTCGCCCTCCTCGGCGATGACGAGGGTGCGGGCGCCACGCGCGCGGATCTCCTGGATGTTGGAGACCACCTTGCCATGCAGCCCGTGCGGGGCGTCGGTCGGCGGCACCACGATGAACACCGGCTGGCCGGGCTCGATGAGCGCGATCGGGCCGTGCTTGAGCTCGCCGGCCGCGAAGCCCTCGGCGTGGATGTAGGCGAGCTCCTTGAGCTTGAGCGCACCCTCCATCGCGATGGGGTAACCGACGTTGCGGCCCAGGAAGAGCACCGAGCGGGTGTCGGACATGAAGTGCGCGATCTCCTCGATGCGCGCGGTGTCCTCCAGCAGCGTCTCGATCTTCTCCGGGATGCGGTGCAGGTCCTCCAGCACCTTGCCGGCCTCGGTCGCGTACTCGCCGCCCTTGAGCTGGGCGAAGTAGAGGCCCAGCACGTAGCAGGCGGTGATCTGGGCGACGAAGGCCTTGGTGGAGGCCACCGCGATCTCCGGGCCCGCGTGCGTGTAGAGCACGGCGTCGGACTCGCGCGGGATGCTGGAGCCGTGGCTGTTGCAGATGGACAGCGTGCGGGCGCCGAGCTCCTTGGCGTGGCGGACCGCCATGAGGGTGTCCATCGTCTCGCCGGACTGCGAGATGGAGACGACCAGCGTGTTGGGGTCCAGCACCGGGTCGCGGTACCGGAACTCGTGGGCGAGGTCGACCTCGACCGGGATGCGGGCCCAGTGCTCGATGCCGTACTTGGCCACCATGCCGGCGTAGGCGGAGGTGCCGCAGGCGATGATGATGATCTTGTTGACGCCGCGCAGCTGGTCCTCGTCGATCTTCAGCTCGTCGAGGGTGAGGCGGCCGTCGGCGTCGGTGCGACCGAGCAGGGTGTCGCGCACGGCGTCGCCCTGGTCGTGGATCTCCTTCTCCATGAAGGTGTCGTAGCCGCCCTTCTCCGCGGCCGCAGCATCCCACGTGACCTCGAAGGGCTTGCCCTCGGCCGGGGTGCCGTCGAAGTTCATCACCGTGACCTCGTCGGCGGTGATGGTGGCGATCTGGTCCTGGTCCATCTCCATCGCCTGCTTGGTGTGGCTGATGAAGGCCGCGACGTCCGAGCCGAGGAAGTTCTCGCCCTCGCCCAGGCCGATGACCAGCGGGCTGTTGCGGCGGGCGCCCACGACGGTGCCCGGGGAGTCGGCGTGCACGGCGAGCAGGGTGAAGGCACCCTCCAGGCGGTTGACCACGGTGCGCATGGCCTCGGTCAGGTCACCCGCGTACTCCTTGGCCAGCAGGTGGGCGACGACCTCGGTGTCGGTCTCGGAGGTGAACTCGGCCCCGTCGGCCTCGAGCTCCTCGCGCAGGGAGTGGAAGTTCTCGATGATGCCGTTGTGGATCAGGGCGAGCTTCTCGTCCTTGCCACCCCGGTGGGGGTGGGCGTTCTCATCGGTGGGGCCACCGTGCGTGGCCCAGCGGGTGTGACCGATGGCGGTGCTCGTGTCCGGCAGCGTGTGCCGCTTGAGCTCCTCCTCGAGGTTCACCAGCTTGCCCGCCTTCTTGGCGGTCTCGACGCGACCGTCACCGACCAGCGCCACGCCCGCGGAGTCGTACCCGCGGTACTCCAGCCGCGCCAGGCCCTCCATGACGACGTCGAGAGCACGACGGCTCTTGTCGCGCCCGACATATCCCACGATTCCACACATGGCGCCCACACTAACCCGGGAGTCGGCCCCGCCGCGCCCGTCCCGTCGTGGCGCCGCCCACACGGCCCCGTCCCGATGCAGAATGGCGCGCATGTCGCACGGCACGGTGTCCTTCTCCCCCTATGTCGAGCTGGACCGGGACAGCTGGGCCCGCTTGCGCCAGTCGCACCCCATGAGCCTCACCGCCGAGGACGTGCGCCGCATCGAGGGCCTCGGCGACCGGATCAGCGTCGAGGAGGTCGAGCAGGTCTACCTGCCGCTGTGCCGCCTGATCAACCTCTACGTCCGCAACTCGCAGCGGCTCCGCGCCACGACCAACGAGTTCCTCGGGGAGTCGACCGAGCGCACCCCCTTCATCATCGGCGTGGCGGGCTCGGTGGCGGTCGGCAAGTCCACCACCGCCCGTCTGCTGCACGACCTCATGGCGCGCTGGCCGGAGACGCCCGAGGTGCAGCTGGTGACCACCGACGGCTTCCTGCACCCCAACGCGGTGCTCGAGGAGCGCGGGCTGATGGCGCGCAAGGGATTCCCCGAGAGCTACGACCGCCGCAAGCTGCTGCGCTTCGTCTCCTCGGTCAAGGCCGGCTCCCCCGAGGTGTCCGCCCCGGTGTACTCGCACCTCGTGTACGACATCGTGCCCGACGAGGAGATCGTCGTGCGCCAGCCCGACGTGCTCATCATCGAGGGACTCAACGTGCTGCAGCCGCCCACCATCCGCCGCGACGGCTCGGCCGGCCTGGCGGTCAGCGACTTCTTCGACTTCTCGGTCTACGTCGACGCCCGCACCGAGGACGTCAAGCAGTGGTACCTCGACCGCTTCCAGAAGCTGCGCACCACCGCCTTCGCGGACCCGGAGTCCTACTTCCACCGCTACGCGGACATGTCGGCGTACGACGCCGAGGACTTCGCGCTCTCGGTCTGGGACTCCATCAACGGGCCCAACCTGCAGCAGAACATCGCACCGACCAGGGGGCGGGCGACGGCCGTGCTGACGAAGGGCTCGGACCACTCCGTGCGGCGGGTGCTCCTGCGCAAGGTCTGACCGGGGACCCTGCGATGATGGCCCCATGACTGAGTACCGCACTGAACACGACTCCATGGGCGAGATGCAGGTCCCGGCGGACGCGCTGTACGGCGCCTCCACCGCCCGGGCCGTCGAGAACTTCCCGATCTCCGGTCGACCGGTCCCGGCGGCCGTGGTGCACGCCTTCGGCCAGCTGAAGGCCGCGGCGGCGCGCGCGAACGCCGAGCTGGGAAACCTGGACCAGGCGAAGGCCGACGCCATCGTGGCCGCCGCCGAGAGCGTGGCCAAGGGTGAGCACGACGAGCACTTCCCCGTCGACATCTTCCAGACCGGCTCGGGCACCTCCACCAACATGAACTCCAACGAGGTCATCGCGACCCTGGCGCGCCGCGCGGGCACCGACGTGCACCCGAACGACGACGTGAACATGGGCCAGTCCTCGAACGACACCTTCCCCACCGCCATGCGCGTGGCCATGGCGCAGGCCGTCTCCGAGCGGCTGGACCCGGCGCTGGAGACCCTCCAGAAGGCACTGGAGGCCAAGGCGCAGGAGTTCGCCGAGGTCGTGAAGGCCGGCCGCACCCACCTCATGGACGCCGTGCCGGTGACGCTGGGCCAGGAGTTCGGTGGCTACGCCCGTCAGGTCGAGCTGGGCCGCCAGCGCCTCGCGCAGGCCGCCGAGGCCGTGGCCGAGCTGCCGCTGGGCGGCACCGCCGCCGGCACCGGGCTGAACGCCCACCCGGAGTTCGCCGGCAAGGCGATCGCCGACCTCTCCCGCCAGGTGGGCGTGGAGATGCGCGAGGCACAGGACCACTTCGAGGCGCAGTCCACGCAGGACGCCGTGGTGCACCTGTCGGCCGCGACCCGCCTCATCGCGGTCTCGCTGACCAAGATCTGCAACGACCTGCGCTGGATGGGCTCCGGCCCCCGCGCCGGTCTGGGCGAGCTGCGCATCCCCGAGCTGCAGCCGGGCTCCTCGATCATGCCGGGCAAGGTGAACCCGGTGATCCCGGAGGCCACGCTGATGGTCTGCGCCCGCGTCATGGGCAACGACGCCACCATCGCCTTCGGTGGCACCACCGGCTCCTTCGAGCTGAACATGATGCTGCCGGTGATGGCCACCGACATGCTGGACTCGCTGGACCTGCTGGCCGGCGCCTCCCGCGTGCTGGCCGACCGCTGCGTCTCCGGCCTGGAGGCCAACACCGAGCAGCTGGCCGAGTACGCGGGCGCCTCCACGGCCATCGTCACCGCGCTCAACGCGAAGATCGGCTACGAGGCCGCCTCCAAGGTGGCCAAGCAGTCGCTGGCCGAGAAGAAGACCGTGCGCCAGGTGGTCATCGACCGGGGCCACGTGGAGAACGGCGACCTCACCGAGGCCGAGCTCGACGAGGCGCTGGACCTGCTGGGCATGGCCACTCCCCACCAGAAGTGACCCCGGGGGGCGGCGACGCCCCCACCCCCGGGCACGCGGAAGGGCCCCACCACGTGGTGGGGGCCCTTCCGCGTGTCGGAGCCGGGTCGGCTCAGTACCAGTTGTGCGCCACGGAGTGCGCCCAGGCGCCGCAGGGCGTGCCGTAGCGGCCGCTGATGTAACCCAGGCCCCAATCGATCTGGGTGGCCGGGTTGGTCCGCCAGTCAGCGCCGGAGGACGCCATCTTGCTGCCGGGCAGGGCCTGCGGGATGCCGTAGGCACCGGAGGTCGGGTTCGTGGCCGAGACCTGCCACTGGCTCTCCTTGGCCCAAAGGTTGTCGAGGCACTTGAACTCCGAGGCACCCAGACCACGCTCGGCGAGCATGGCGCGGGCGACCGAACGGGGGTCACCGTTCGAGACCGGCACCTCGGTCTCCTGCTCCTCGTCCTGACGCTCCTCGCGCTCCTCGCGCTCCTGGCGCTCGCGCTCCTCACGCTCACGACGCTCGGCGGCCTCGCGCACACGCTCCTCACGCTCCGCGGCCTCGCGGGCGCGACGCTGGTGCTCGGCGTACTCACGCTCACGCTGCTCCTGGGCAGCCTTCTCGGCACGCTCCTGAGCCGCCTTCTCGGCGGCCTCGCGCTCAGCGCGCTCCTGCGCGGCCTTCTCAGCAGCGGCCTTCTGGGCCGCCTCACGCTCGGCCTTCTCCTGCGCAGCCTTCTCAGCGGCAGCCTCACGCTGGGCCTGCTCCTGAGCCGCCTTCTGAGCAGCGGCCTTCTGGGCCGCCTCACGCTCGGCCTTCTCCTGCGCAGCCTTCTCCGCAGCAGCCTTCTGGGCCGCCTCGCGCTGCGCCTTCTCGGCAGCTGCCCGCTCGGCAGCCTCACGATCAGCGCGCTCCTGCGCGGCCTTCTCAGCAGCGGCCTTCTTCGCCGCCTCACGCTCGGCCTTCTCCTGCGCAGCCTTCTCCGCAGCAGCCTTCTGGGCCGCCTCGCGCTGCGCCTTCTCGGCAGCTGCCCGCTCGGCAGCCTCACGCTCAGCGCGCTCCTGCGCGGCCTTCTCAGCAGCCGCCTTCTGAGCAGCAGCCCTCTCGGCAGCCTCACGCTCGGCCTTCTCCTGAGCAGCCTTCTCAGCAGCCTGGCGCTCGGCCTCACGCTGCGCGGCGGCCTGCCGCGCGGCCTTGCGCTCCGCGGCCTTCTCGGCTGCCTCACGCTGCTCGCGCAGCTCCGCGGCCTCACGGGCCTCCGCACGCTCGGCGGCAGCCTCCTCCGCGGCCCCACGCTCGGCCGCAGCACGCGCGGCGGCCTCCCGGGCAGCCTGCTGACGGGCACTCTCCGCACGCTCCTGCGCGGCCTCGCGGGCCTTCTTCTGGGCGGCGGCCTCGTCCTTCTTCTGCTCACCACCCGAGCGGCTGGCGCGCTCGTCGCGGTCGTCGGCCTTCACCTCGTGGTTCAGGGCCGCCGCGTTGTCCTCGGGCGCGGGGTCCGAGGGCAGGGTCGACACCGTCACACCGGCGACGGAGGCCAGGGCCGTCACAGCGGCCGCCGCACCCGCGACCGGGTGACGACGGAGCACGTTCGTGCCGCGGCGCGACGCGTTGTCAGGGGACACGTTCATCGAGACATCCTTCGAGTCATGGCCGGGAAGGGACATCCCAGCCCTCGTCAGGGCTCCCGCCCGATGGACGCAGGAGCATCGGTCTGCCGCCCCACATGGGACGCATGGGGCGCAGACGACCCGGCACCCTTGCGCACCGAGGGGTCGCGGGTCAAGCCACGACCCCTCATCACCCGGCGAAAAGCAATGGGCCCCGACGGATCACGGCTCGAGCAGCTCGGTCACCAGGGCCGCGATGGGCGAGCGCTCCGAACGGGTCAGCGTGACGTGGGAGAACAGCGGCCGGCCCTTGAGTGCCTCGATGACGGCAGCAACCCCGTCGTGACGCCCCACCCGCAGGTTGTCCCGCTGAGCGACGTCGTGGGTGAGCACGACGCGGCTGTTCTGTCCGATGCGGGAGAGCACCGTGAGCAGCACGTTGCGCTCCAGCGACTGGGCCTCGTCCACGATGACGAACGCGTCGTGGAGCGATCGGCCGCGGATGTGCGTCAGCGGCAGCACCTCGATGAGCCCGCGGTCCACGATCTCCTCCACGACCTCCCGGGAGACCACGGCCCCCAGGGTGTCGAAGACGGCCTGGGCCCACGGCCCCATCTTCTCGTTCTCGCTGCCCGGCAGGTAGCCGAGCTCCTGCCCGCCGACCGGGTAGAGCGGCCGGAAAACCAGCACCTTGCTCTGCTGGCGCCTCTCCATGACGGCCTCCAGCCCGGCGCACAGCGCGAGCGCCGACTTGCCCGTGCCGGCGTGCCCGCCCAGGGACACGATGCCCACGTCCGGATCGAGCAGCAGGTCCAGGGCGACCCGCTGCTCGGCGCTGCGTCCGTGCAGCCCGAAGGCGTCCCGATCCCCGCGGACCATGCGCAGGGCACCGTCGGGGGTGACGCGGGCGAGGCCGGAGCCCGTGGGCGAGGTGAGCACCACACCGGTGTTGCAGGGCAGGGTGAGGGCCTCTTCGACGATGACGCGCCCCTCGTCGTAGAGGCTGTCCATCTGCTCGGCCGTCACCCCGAGCGAGGCCATGCCGGTCCAGCCGGAGTCGACCGCCATCTCGTTGCGGTACTCCTGTGCCTCCAGGCCGACGGCCGAGGCCTTGACCCGGAGCGGCAGGTCCTTGGAGACCACGCACACGTCGTGCCCCTCGTCGGCGAGGTTGCGGGCCACCGAGAGGATGCGGGTGTCGTTGTCCCCCAGCCGGAAGCCGGCCGGCAGGGACGAGGGGTCGGTGTGGTTGAGCTCCACCCGGAGCCAGCCGCCCCCGTCGGTGGGCACCGGGCGGTCCAGGTAACCGTGGCGGATGCGCAGGTCGTCCAGGGTGCGCAGTGCGCTGCGGGCGAAGTAGCCCAGCTCAGGGTGGTGGCGCTTGCCCTCGAGCTCGGTGACGACGACGACCGGGAGCACGACCTCGTGCTCGGCGAAACGCATCATGGCCCGGGGGTCGGACAGCAGGACCGAGGTGTCCACCACGTAGGTGCGCAGGCCGGTGGCCGTCGCCGGGCTCGTCGACGTCTCCGGGGCCGTGGCCACCTCACCCCCCTCCGTGCGATCCGTCGTGGGGAGCTGCTGGTGACCGGTCATGACGCCTCCTGTCCCGCGTCGGCCGACGCGGGTCGACTCGTTGACACACCCGAATCTAGGTGTCGGTGGAGGCGCCGTCGCCCCCGCGCGCACCGGGTTCCGAGCGTTGTCCAGACGTTCACGCCGCGTTCAGAGGCCGCCGTGCGGGTCAGCGGCCGAAGCGGCGCTCCCGGTCGGCGTAGGCGCGCAGGGCACGGAGGAAGTCCACCCGCCGGAAGTCCGGCCAGTAGGCCTCGCAGAAGTAGAATTCGCTCTTCTCGCTCTGCCACAGCAGGAAGCCGCCCAGCCGCTGCTCACCCGAGGTGCGGATCACCAGGTCCGGGTCCGGCTGGCCCTTGGTGTAGAGGTGTTCGGCGATGACCTCGGGCGTCACCCGGTCGGCCGCCTCCGCGAGGTCAAGCCCCTCGGCGTCCCACTGGCGCAGCAGGGAGGCCACGGCATCACTGATCTCCTTGCGCCCGCCGTAGCTGATGGCCACGTTCACCAGCAGGCCCTCGACCTCCTGGGTGCGCCGGACGGCGTCCTCCAGCACCGCCCGGCTGGCCGGGGGCAGAAGATCGGGCGAGCCGACCAGGTGCAGCCGCCAGCGACCGCTGGCGGCCAGGTCGGTCACCGCCTGCTCGATGATCTCCAGCAGCGGCTCGAGCTCCTCGGTGGGGCGCTTGAGGTTGTCCGTGGAGAGCATCCACAGCGTGACGACCTCGATGTCAAGCTCCTCGCACCACCCGAGGAAGGGCTCGATGTTGTCCGCACCGGCACGGTGCCCCTCGGCGGTGTCGGAGCCGCGCTCCCGCGCCCAGCGCCGGTTGCCGTCCAGCATCACCCCGACGTGGCAGGGCAGCCGCGCGGGGTCGAGGTCCTGGACGATGCGCTGCTCGTAGGCGCTGTACACCAGGCCACGCACCCGCCCCGTCGTGCCGCTCGTCGACTCGCTCACGCGTCCTCGCCCCCCGGCGGCGTGCGCCGCACGTCCGCATCCGGCTCCGTGGTCCGGTCGGTTGGGCCGGCCTCCCGACGCCGCGCCTCGGCGGCCTCGTGCTCACGCTCCTCGGCGGCCTGCTGCTTCTCCGCGTAGCTGACGCGGCGGAGGTGGCGCGTCATGCTCCAGCCGAGGGCCCAGACGGCCAGCGCCAGCAGGAACATCGCCAGGAAGGCACCGACCCCACCGGTGATCGAGACGTTCGTGTCCGCGCCGCCCTGGGCCAGGAACTGACCACCCATCACGCGTCCTCCTCCACTCGGGTCCGTCCGTCGTACGCCGCCTGCTCCCACGAGGCCGTCCGCGCCAGCTCGTCGGCGGCCGCCACGTCCTGCGGCAGGCCCGCGAACAGGTCGTCCTCCGGGAGCTCGGTGGGGACCAGCGAGACGGCGAGCTCGTAGTCCTCGTAAGGGTAGGCCGCCCGCTGCAGATCCAGCGGGACCTTGAAGAACCAGCCCACGGGATCGATCTGGGTGGCGTGGGCCCGCAGGGCGTCGTCCCGCTGCTCGAAGAACTCGCCGCACTGCACGCGGGTGGTGAGGCGACGCCGAGGCCGGTCCTTCATGCGCTCCATCCAGTCCCCGTAGGGCGACTCCACCCCGGCCTCCTCGCAGGCCACGTGCAGGGCCTCGATGCGCTCGGGGTTGAAGCCGTGGTTGTAGTAGACCTTCAGCGGTTGCCACGGCTCGCCGGCGTCCACGAAGCGCTCCGGGTCGCCCGCGGCCTCCAGGGCGGCCATCGTCACCCGGTGGGTCATGATGTGGTCCGGGTGCGGGTAGCCGCCGTTCTCGTCATAGGTCGTCACCACGTGCGGCCGCACCTCGCGGATCACCCGGACGAGGGCCTCGGCGGTCACCTCCAGGGGCTCCAGCGCGAAGCAGCCGTCCGGCAGGGCCGGCAGGGGGTCCCCCTCGGGCAGCCCGGAGTCGACGAAGCCGAGCCAGACGTGGTCGACGCCCAGGATCCCCTGCGCCGCCGCCATCTCGCGCCGCCGCACCTCCACGATGTTCCGCAGCACCTCGGGGTCGTCCTGCAGGAAGGGGTTCAGCACGTCGCCGCGCTCACCGCCGGTGCAGGAGACGACGGTCACCGGGTGCCCGGCGGCGCGGTAGCGCAGCACGGTCGCAGCACCCTTGCTCGACTCGTCGTCGGGGTGCGCGTGCACTGCGAGCAGACGGAGCTGGTCGGTCACGGGGCGCCTTTCTGGTGGCCACGGGGGTGGTCGCCCGACCGGGACGACCGATGGACAACAATGGTGCACCGGTCATTGTCCCCCATCGGCGCGTGGCGAGACGTGGCCGGGCGGTCACCGACCCGATCCCCGAGGAGCACGATGCCCACCACGCCCCCCCGCCCCACCCACCGGCTGTCGCAGCGCGCCTGGTGGGTCATCGGCATCGTGGGTGTGGGGCTGGCCACCGCCCTGGTGGTCTGGTACGCCCTGCTGCTGAGCACCGACAAGCCGAACTGGTTCTACGCCGGGCACGAGGACATCTCGGACAGCTCCGTGACGGTCATCTACGACGTGCACCGTGACCCGGGCCGGGAGGTCGTCTGCCGCCTGGTGGCCGAGGACGAGCAGCACGCCGTCGTCGGCAGCCGGGAGGTGACCGTGCCCCCGCACGAGAAGGGCTCGACCCGCGAGCGGACGGTCGTGCGCACCACCTCGAGACCGCTCGTGGGCAACGTGTCCAGCTGCTGGTACCCCGGCTCCTGAGCCGACGAGGATGGCGGCACGGCGCGCCACGGCGTAGACTGGCCGATCACACGAACGCAAACCAGGGTCCGGTCGCGAAGCTGGCGGCCGGACCTTTCCGCAGTCCGGCCCGGTTCAGCGACGGGCTGCGGACCGCCACTCTGCTAAGGAGAGTGACCATGGCTGAAGCCACCCAGGAGACGAGCTACCTCACGCGCGCCGCCTTCGACCGTCTCAGCGCCGAGCTCGAGCAGCTCAAGGGCGAGGGCCGACGGGACATCGCCTACCGCATCGAGGAGGCCCGGTCGGAGGGTGACCTCAAGGAGAACGGCGGCTACCACGCCGCCAAGGAGGAGCAGGGGAAGATGGAGGCACGCATCCATCAGCTCACCACCCTGCTCGAGAACGCCGAGGTCGGCGAGGAGCCCCCGGCCGACGACGGCGTGGTCGAGCCCGGCATGGTCGTGACCATCGAGATGTTCGGCGACACCGAGACCTTCCTGTTCGGCAACCGCGAGATCGCCGACGGCGACGACCTGCAGGTGTACTCGGAGAAGTCCCCCCTCGGCCAGGCCATCGACGGCCACAACCAGGGCGAGACGGTGTCCTACGAGGCACCCAACGGCAAGAGCATCGACGTGAAGATCGTCGGAGTCCGCCCCTACGAGGGCTGATCGACCACCCAGCAGAGGGCCCCGCCGCGAGTTCGCGGCAGGGCCCTCTCGCGCACCCGGCCCGGGTGGCCCACGGCCCCCGGGCAGGTGGAAGCATGGAGCCATGAGCACACTCCTGGCCCCCGGAACCCCGCACGCCGTCCTGGGAACCCCGATGGACTCCTGGCCCGAGGGCAGTGAGGTCATCCACCTGGCCGGCGGCTGCTTCTGGGGCATCGAGCGCTTCTACTGGACGCTGCCCGGCGTGGTCACGACCTCGGCCGGCTACATGGGCGGCACCGACCCGCAGCCGACCTACCGCTCGGTCTGCGGCGGCGGCACCGGTCACGCCGAGACCGTGCAGGTGGTCTTCGACCCGCAGCGCACCAGCGTCGACGAGGTGCTGAAGGTGTTCTGGGAGAACCACGACCCGACCCAGGGCAACCGGCAGGGCAACGACGTCGGCGAGCAGTACCGCTCGGCGATCTTCTGCACCACCGACCACCAGGTGCGGGTGGCCGAGGCGACGCGCGACGCGATGCAGGAGCAGCTGACCGCCGCCGGGCACGGCCCGATCACCACCGAGATCGTGGTTCCCTCCCAGGCGGGCGAGTACCACCTGGCCGAGGAGTACCACCAGCAGTACCTGCACAAGAACCCCGACGGGTACTGCAACCACGGCCCGAACGGCATGACCTGCCCCGTCGGCCTGGTCGACCTGCCGGCACAGACGGACGTCCTCCCGCCCGCCGAGTGAGGCTCAGGCCGCCCGCTCGGTGACGGCGGCCAGCACCTCCGGCCAACGCCGGTCCAGCCAGCGGCCGGCGGCCACGATGCTGCCCCAGGCGACGCCCGCTCCCAGGAGCACACCGGTGGGCCCCACCACGTGCTGCAGGGCACCCGCGTCGCGGGTGAGCAGCCACAGGACGAGCAGCACGACCGAGAGCGTCCCCATGACCAGCCAGGTGACGACCATGGCCAGCAGGGTGGCCAGCGTGCTGCCGGGCGGCGTCGAGAACTGGTTGGCCCCGGGCTGCGGGGCCGGGAACTGCCAGAGCGCGGAGGTGAGCTGCCCCGCCCCGCACCCGGCCAGCAGGATGCCGAGGCCCACGCCGGCGCCGTTGGGCAGCTGGTCCCAGCGGCCGCTGACGGCGGCCCCGACGACGGCTGCCAGCAGCACCACGGGGACGGCGACCGTGACGACGGCCAGGAACCTGCCCCAGCGGTCCTGCACGCCGCGGATGCCGGAGACGACGTGCGCCCACAGGGCCGAGCCGTCGTAGCTGGTGTCCTGCATGGTGACCATGGCGAAGGACAGGGCCACGGCCGCCCCGGCGTAGGGCAGCAGCGGCAGGTCGGTGGAGGCCACCCCCTGGAGGAGGATCGGTGCGACGAAGAGCACCGGCATGAGCAGCGCCACCGCGAAGTTCATGACGTAGCGCGGGTCGCGGCGCCAGTTGACCAGGCTCCGCATCATCACTCCCCCGGCCGGCGTGGGCGGGGCGAGCGCGGCCAGCCTCCCCGTGCGCACCTCGTGGGCCCGCCCGGTGGACTCCAGCGGGGAGACCAGGCGCTCGGCCACGGCGCGCGCCCAGCCCCACAGCAGCAGCCCGACCAGCGCCAGGACGAGAACCAGCCGCAGCCCGGCGTCCACCCAGTCACCGGCGACCACCGCCCGGGGGATCGCCCAGGGCAGCCCGAAGGGGGTCCAGCCGGCGACGTCCGCGATGGCCTCGAGGCGCTCGCGGAGATCGGTGGCGGACGCGACCCCGACCATCACGACGTTGCTGAGCAGCCCGCTGCAGGCCGCGAGGACGACCCCCACCCCGGTGGCGAGGTCCCGCACCCAGCGCGGGGTGTCCGGCGAGCTCATGGCGGCCGCCATGCCACTGCGCAGCGCCACCGTGACGACCGCCCACAGGACCGCTGCCACGAGGGCGGCGACGAGCGCGGCCGCCGAGGTGGACAGCCCCACGACGCCACCGGCGGCACCGAGCAGCAGGATCGGCCCGGTGACCCCGATGAGGGAGCCGACCAGCAGACCGGGCAGCAGGTCGCGGGCGCCCACCGGCAGCAGCGCGAAGCGCCCGGGGTCGAGCGTGTCGTCAACCCCGGTGGAGACCAGCGGGACGAGCACGAGACCGAAGGAGGTGCCGGCCAGCACGCAGGTGACCAGCGCCGCGGCCACCGCCGGGTCCAGGGTGCGCGTCGCACCGAGCCCCAGGGCCAGCCCCACCGCGAGCGCCAACCCGACCACCAGGCCGAGGACGAAGCCCACCAGCTGCCACCCGTTGCGCCGGAATCCCGCCCTCAGCAGAGTCAGCTTGAGGCGGATCAGGAGCGCAACCACGAGAGCTCCTCGCCACCGGTGGTGCGGCCCCCGCCGACGAGGCGCAGGAAGGTGTCCTGCAGCGAGTCGCCGTGCCGCACGTCCTCGACCGTCCCGGCGACCAGGAGGTGGCCCTCCTGCATGATCGCGACGTGGGAGCAGAGGGACTGCACGAGCTCCATGACGTGGCTGGAGATGACCACGGTGCCACCGCCGGCCGCGTAGTCCGAGAGCAGGTCGCGGATGCCCTGGGCGGAGACGGGGTCCACCGCCTCGAGGGGCTCGTCGAGCACCAGCAGGCGCGGGGCGTGGATCAGCGCGCACGCGAGCCCGATCTTCTTGGTCATGCCGGCCGAGTAGTCGACGACCATCTTGCGGGCGGCCGGCTCCAGGCCGAGTGCGTGCAGGAGCTGCCCGGACCGCTCGGCGACGACCGACCGCTCCAGACCGTGCAGGCGGCCGACGTAGGTGAGCAGCTCGCTGCCGGAGAGCCGGTCGAACAGGCGCATGCCGTCGGGGAGGACCCCCATGAGCGCCTTCGCGGACCGCGGGTCGGACCAGACGTCGTGCCCGAGCACCCGTACTGCCCCGGCGTCGGGGCGCAGCAGGCCAGTGGCCATGGACAGGGCCGTCGTCTTGCCCGCACCGTTCGGGCCCACGAGCCCCAGCACGGCACCCCGTGGCACGTCGAGGTCGACCCCCGCCACGGCGACCTGTCCGCCGAAGACCTTGGTGAGCCCTCGCCACTGCATCGCCACGCCCGGGTCCCCTGCGCCCTGTCCGTCCATGGGGCGAAAACTACACCGCAGCACCGGCCCCTCAGGGGCCCCAGGGCTCGGTGCGGGACAGGTACCGCAGGATCGCCCGCACGCGGCGGTTCTCCTCGTCCGGGGCGAGGTGGAGCTTGGCGAAGATGTTGGACACGTGCTTGGCCACGGCGGCCCCGGAGAGCACCAGCTCCTCGGCGATCTGGCCGTTCGACATGCCGCGGGCCATGAGCTCCAGCACCTCCCGCTCCCGGGCGGTCAGGTCGTCCAGCCCGGTGGAGCGGCGCGACATCATGGCGCGCGTGACCTCGGGGTCGATGACGACACCGCCGCGCGCGACGACCTCCAGCGAGTCCACGAAGTCGACGACCTCCGCGACGCGGTCCTTGAGCAGGTAGCCCGCTCCGCCGGCGCCGGGCGGCTGCGGCAGCCCGAAGAGCCGCTGGGCGTGCACCGGAGCGACGTACTGACTCACCACGAGGACCGCGAGCTGCGGGTGCCGCTCCTTGAGGGCCACAGCGGCGCGCAGGCCGTCGTCGGTCATGGTCGGCGGCATGCGGACGTCGGTGATCAGCACGTCCGGCAGGTCGCCCCGGGCCGCGGCCTCGTCGACCACCCGCTCCAGCACGTCCGCACGGGACTCCTGGCCGACCACCTCGTGGCCGCGGCGCTCCAGCAGGCCGACCAGTCCCTCACGCAGGATGGCCGAGTCATCGGCCACCAGCACCCTCGTCACAGGACCACCCCCGGCTCACCCCGCTGCAGCAGCAGCGGCACGCTCGCGGCCACCTGGGTGGGGCCCCCGGCGGGACTCGAGACCGTGACCTCGCCACCGAAGGCCGCGAGGCGCTCCCGCAGCCCCGAGAGGCCGTGCCCGGGCACCACCTCGGCCCCGCCCGGCCCGGTGTCGACCACCGAGATGCGCAGGTGCGAGTCCGCGGCCAGCAGCACCGTCGCCGACGCCCCGGGAGCGTGCTTGGCGGCGTTGGTCATCGCCTCGGCCGCGAAGAAGTAGGCGGTCGCCATCACGGCCGCCGGGATCTCCGGCAGCGAGTAGGGACAGACGATGCGGATGTCCCCCGGCAGACCGTCGGCGACCTGCTGCAGGGCCGCCTCGAGCCCCTCGTCGGCCAGCGTGCTCGGGTTGATGCCCCGCACCGTGGCCCGCAGCGCGTCCAGCCCCTCGGACAGGCGGGTGGCCGCCTGGTCGAGCAGGTCCGCGAGCTCCGGCTCGGCCCGGGCGGCCGGGTGCAGACGCGCCTCCCCGAGCAGCATCGAGGCCGCCACCACGTACTGCTGCGCCCCGTCGTGCAGGTCCCGCTCGATGCGGCGCCGCTCGATCTCGTAAGCCTCGACCACCTCCCGGCGGGAGGCGGTCAGCGCCGCCACCCGTCGGTGTGCCTCGGCCTCCCGGGAGGAGGCGCCACGTCGGTCGAACAGTCCCACTCGGCGGAAACTACCCGAGACCGGGCCCGGGGACGGTAGTGCCAGCACTACTGCGAGACCATCGTCCGCACGGTGTTCCGAGAGCCCGCCAGACCGTGGAATGAAGCCATGACACGACAGACCACCAGGCCCACGCGCCTCTCCACCCACGACATCACCGTGACCTATGGGTCCGTCGACGCCCTGGCCGGCGTCAGCCTCGACATCGCCGGCGGGGAGACGCTCGCCGTCATGGGCCCCTCCGGCTCGGGCAAGTCGACCCTGCTGCACTGCCTCTCGGGCATCGTGGTCCCCGGCCACGGCGAGGTCGAGTTCGAGGGCCGCTCGCTCTCCGGCATGAAGGACGCTGGACGCTCCCGGACCCGGCTGGAGGAGTTCGGCTTCGTCTTCCAGGACCACCAGCTCATCCCCGAGCTCACCGCCCGGGAGAACGTCGCCCTGCCGCGGATGCTCACCGGCACCGGCCGGGGCGAGGCCCTGCGCGACGCGGACGAGACCCTCGACCAGCTCGGAATGGGGGAGCTGCGCAAGCGTCGCCCGGGGGACATGTCCGGTGGCCAGGCGCAGCGCGTCGCCATCGCCCGCGCTCTGGGCGGCAGCCCGAAGGTCGTCTTCGCCGACGAGCCCAGCGGCGCTCTCGACCAGGCCACCGGCCACGAGGTGATGCAGTTGCTGACCGCCACCGTGGCTCGCATCGACGCGAGTCTGGTGCTGGTGACCCACGACCCGCAGGTGGCTCGCTGGTGCTCCCGCGTGGTGGAGATCCGCGATGGCCTGATCCACTCCGACCGCCTGGTCGAGCAGCCGCTGGGGGTGTCGGCATGAGCAATGGACACCCCGGACTCACCGGAATTACCCTCAGCCTGCTCAGGGCCAGACTGACGGCGGGTGAGGGAGAGCGCCTGCTCTTCGTCGCATCCGCCCTGGCCTACGTGGTCTCCTCAGCCCTCGCTTTCACCGTGGCCGGAGGCACCTGGATGTTCCATCGCCGCGCAGATGAACCCTTTGGGGTGATGGCTGAGATGGTGGCCTCCGAGGGAGGCGACAACTCGGTGTTGGCCATGTATGTCGGGCTCGCCGCCCTGGCCTGCTTCCTCACCGTTCCAGCGATCACGTCCTTGGCCGCCTCTGCCGCCGTCCTCGGTGCCCACGGCCGCGAGCGCCGGATGGCCGTCCTGCGGCTGCTCGGCGTCTCTTCACGACAGGTCACCCGCATGGCCCTCATCGAGACGGTTGCACAGGCCGTCGTGGGCTCACTGCTGGGGTTCCTCCTCTACTTGTTGGCGCTCCCGCTGTGGGGGCGCCTGACCATGCAGATGGAGCCGATCGGCCTCCGCGAGATGCTCCTCCCCTGGTGGCTGCTGCTGGGCGTGTCGGTCCTGGTCGTGGTGATCGGCACGATCGCCTCCTGGTGGGGCCTGCAGCAGGTCCGGGTCTCCCCGCTCGGGGTGGCCCGCCGCAGCAGCAGCCCGGCCCTGCGCTGGTGGCGACTGCCGGCCTTCTTCATCCTCGTCGGCATCGTGTGGGCCGGCATGGCCACAGTCCGTCCAAACCCCACTGTCCTGCCATGGATCATCACCGGCGGGCTGCTGCTGGCCCTGATGATCGGTGCGAACCTGGTGGGGCCGTGGGTCCTGCAGACCCTGTGCCGGGTGCTGGCCCTGCTGCCACTGCCCTCGGCGATGTGGGCGGCCCGCCGGGTTCAGGCCGATCCACGGGGAACCTGGAACCGGGTGGCGGGTGTGGGACTCATCGCCTTCGTCGGCGCCTACGTGAGCAGCATGCCGCTGCCGTCCGAAGCGCCGGACACCACCGACCCCGCTGAGATGTTCATGGTCAACATGGGCTGGGACATCACCAAGGGTGCGATCATCACCCTGTCCGTCGGATTCGTGCTGGCCGCCACCGCCACGTTCATCAACCAGACGTCGGCCGTCTACGAGCGTGCTGACCAGGCACGTGCCCTGGAGCGCATGGGCGCCTCGGTCGCTGTGATCCGTCGGGTGACCTGGCTGGAAGCACTCGGCCCCCTCCTCCTCGCACTCACCCTCGGTGCAGGACTCGGTATCGCCTTCGCCCAGGGACTGGCTGCGGCGGCCGAGAGCAGGGGTCTGGAGCACAGCGCCACCGGGCCGGTGATCCTCGCGGTCACCCTGGGCGGTGGCGTGCTGCTCACCGCCCTGGCAGTGGCCGCCACGGGCCCGCTCCAGCGTCGCACCCTGCTCACGCAGGAGCGCACGGCCGACTGATCGGCACACACAGGGGTGGTCCGTCCGGTGGGGCCCCGGACGGACCACCCCTGTGCAGGCGCGACGAGGCCCCCCGTGACAGACTGTCGCGGCATCCAGTGAAAGGTCACCCGATAACGCATGCCCGGCAACTCCACCTTCCGCCACACGAACACGTCCGTCCTGTCCGTCTCGGGCCTGCCCGCACCGGAGGTGCACACCTCGGCCGAGTTCGACGAGCGGATCATGACCTCCCTGCGCCGCAACAAGCTCGTACCGGGGGTGCTCCAGCGGCTGGTCGGCATCAAGGAGCGCCGCTGGTGGCCGGAGGACGTCCACTTCACCGAGGCCGCCGCCGAGGCCGGCCGCCGCGCCCTGGTGGACGCCGGCATCAAGCCCGAGCAGGTGGGGCTCATGGTGAACACCTCGGTGAGCCGTGACCACCTGGAGCCGTCCACGGCCGTCCGCATCCACGACGCGATGGGGCTGCCCCGCAGCGCCATGAACTTCGACGTGACGAACGCCTGCCTCGGCTTCGTCAACGGCATGCAGATCGCCGCCGCGATGATCGACTCCGGCCAGATCGAGTACGCCCTGATCGTCAACGCCGAGACCACCCGGCACACCCACGAGACGACCCTCGCGCGGCTGGAGCGCGAGGACGCGACGGCCGACGACATCCTGCAGCAGCTGGCCACCCTGACGCTGGGGTCCGGCGCCGCCGCGATGGTGCTGGGCCGCACCGACCGCCACCCGGAGGGCCACCGCTTCGTCGGGGGCGTCTCCCGCGCGGCCACCGAGCACAACGAGCTCTGCGTCGGCGACTTCGACCGCATGACCACCGACTCGGTGGCCCTGCAGGAAGCCGGCATCGCCCTGTCCGAGGCGCTCTGGGAGGACGCCGCCCGGGAGTTCGACTGGCAGGACCTGGACCGCTACGTCATCCACCAGGTCTCCACCGTGCACACCGAGCAGGTGTGCGACCGCCTCGGCCTGGACGGCACCAGGGTGCCGCGTACCTTCCCCACCTACGGCAACATGGGTCCTGCGGCCGTCCCGTTCACCCTGGCGCTGGAGGCCCCGCACCTGGAGCGCGGGGACCGCGTCCTGCTGATGGGGATCGGGTCCGGCCTGAACGCCTGTTGCGCAGAGATCGAGTGGTGAGCACCCCGTGACGACCCCCGCCAGCCCCCGGACGACCCCCCTCGACGAGCTGCCGGAGGTCGATCCGCGCTGGCAGCACTTCGTCGACCTGCCCGCGCGGGGTGACCTGCCCGCCGCGCGGATGGCCGTGCTCGACACGCACTCCCCGCAGATGGTGGAGGCCGGTGCCCGCCCGCAGGACGTGCGGCACGTGCTGGTGTGCGTCCACGGCAACCCGACCTGGTCCTACCTGTGGCGCCGCGTCCTGGAGCAGGCCCCGGAGGACTGGAGGGTCGTCGCCGTCGACCACGTCGGCATGGGCCACAGCGACCGGACGGCGGTCACCCGTCGGCTGGCTGACCGCATCGACGACCTCGACGAGGCCCTGGCCCGACTGGGGGTGCTGGAGGGTCTGCACGCCCAGCTGCCGGTCTCGGTGATGGTCCACGACTGGGGCGGCACGATCGGTCTGGGCTGGGCCACCCGCCACCGCGGGCGCATCGCCTCGACCGTCATCACCAACACCGCCCTGTGGCAGCCCGACGACCGCGTCCCCCCGGGCATCCGCGCAGCCCGTGCCGGTGGCCTGCACCGCGCGGCCACCGTGAACACCGCGACCTTCGTGCACGCAGCGGCCTGGGTCGGCCGCCCCGGACCGGACCCCGAGATCGCGCGCGCCCTGGCCTCCCCCTACACGCGTCGCGAGCTGCGGCACAGCGTGGGCGACTTCGTGGCCGACATCCCCCTGGACCGCGAGCACCCCTCGCGCGCCACGCTGGAGCAGGTGGCCGACGAGGTGGCCGCACTGGACGTGCCGGCGCTGGTGCTCTGGGGCGCCCAGGACCCCGTCTTCACCGACCGCTACCTGCGCGACGTGCTGGAGCGCTTCCCGGAGGCCGACGTGCACCGCTGGGGAGACGCCTCCCACCTGGTGCTCGAGGACCGCCCCGAGGGCGTGGAGCTGGCCTGGCGCTGGCTGACCGAGCACGCCTCGCCCGCCACCTCGACCCCGGTGGCCGCCGCCGGCGCGGGCGCGGGCGACGCCATCACCCCGGACCACGAGCCCGCCACGGACCCCCTGTGGTCCCGTCTGGTGGAGCGGGCCGCGCACGACCCCGAGGCCATCGCCATCGCGGAGCTCGCCAAGAAGGAGCTCCACTGGGTGACCGTCTCCGCGCTGGAGGGGCGCATCGAGCGGCTGGCCCAAGGGCTGCGGGCCCACGGCGTGCAGCGCGGTACCCGCGTGGCCGTGCTGGTGCCGCCGGGCATCGACCTGACCGTCGTCGTCTACGCCGTCTGGCAGGCCGGCGGCTCGATCGTCGTGGCCGACGCCGGGCTCGGGGTCCGCCCGATGGCGGGCGCCCTGCGCAGCGCCGACCCGCAGCTGGTCATCGGCATCCCGGCCGGCCTGGCCGCCGCCCGGACCCTGGGTGTGGAGGGCGAGCGCGTGGTCGTGCTCCCCGAGGAGACCACCCGCAGGACCGCCCTGGCCGGACGGGTCGCGGGCGCCGAGACCACCATGGCCGAGCTCGAGGCGCGCGGGACCCGCAGCGAACACCCCCTCCCCACACCCGCTCTGGACGACGAGGCCGCCGTCCTGTTCACCTCCGGGGCGACCGGCCCCTCCAAGGGAGTCGTCTACCGCCACCGACAGCTGCTGGCGCAGCGCGACGTCATCGAGCAGGCGCTGGAGCTGCGCACGGGTGACTCGCTCGTGGCCGCCTTCGCGCCCTTCGCCCTGTACGGCCCGGCGCTGGGCATGACCTCGGCCGTGCCGTACATGGACGTGACCAAGCCGGACACGCTGACCGCCGCCGCCCTGGCCGATGCCGTGGAGGCCGTGGAGGCCGACGTCGTCTTCGCCTCCCCCGCCGCGCTGCGCAACGTGGTGGCCACCCGGGGGGGCGTGAGCGTGCTGGACGGCGTGCGCACGGTGATGTCGGCCGGCGCCCCGGTGCCCGTGGAGCTGCTCGAGCAGGTCCGCGAGGTGATGCCGAACGCCGCCACCGTGACCCCCTACGGCATGACCGAGGCCCTGCCGCTGACGGCGGTGGACCCGCGGACGGTCCCGGCCGAGGAGCTCGCCACCAATGCCGGCGTGTGCGTCGGGCGCCCCGTCCCCGGGGTCAGCCTGCGCATCGCCCCGCTGGGCCCCGACGGGACCCCCGGGGGCGACGAGGTGCTCACCCAGGAGCCGGGCGTGGTGGGCGAGATCGTGGCCAGCGCGCCGCACCTGAAGAGTCACTACGACCGGCTGTGGGGCACGCAGGAGGCCACGGCACACCCGGCGGGTGCGCACCGCACCGGGGACATCGGCCACCTCGACACCGCGGGGCGGTTGTGGGTCGAGGGGCGCGGCATCCACACCGTCACCACCGAGCACGGCCCGGTCACCCCCGGCGGCATCGAGTCCCGCGTGGAGCGGCTGCCCGGTGTGGCGAACGCGGCCGTGGTGGGCGTCGGTCCGGCCGGGGCCCAGCGCGTGGCCGTGGTCCTGCGCCCCGAGGCCGGGACGGACCTGACGCTGCATCGCGGTTCGCCCGTCGCCTCGGTGGAGTGCTCCGACGCCGTCCGGCGCGCCGCCGCCGACGGGCCCGGTGCCGCGCCGGTCGCCGCGGTGCTGGTCCGCGACCGGTTGCCGGTCGACATCCGCCACGCCTCCAAGATCGACCGCACCGCCCTGGCCCGCTGGGCCGAGACGACGCTCGCCGGCGACGGAGGGCGGCTGCCCACCGGTGTGCGGGAGCTCGCCGCCGCGCCACTGCGACTGGTCCGTCGCCTCGACCGCGTGGGGTTCCGGCCGTGACCCGGGTCCTGGTCACCGGCGCCTCCGGCATGCTCGGTGGGGCCGTCGCCCGCGCTCTCGCCGAGCGCGGTGACGAGGTCACCGTCATGCAGCGCCGCCCGTCCGCATCCGGTCTGCGCGAGGTGCTCGGCAGCGTCGACGACCCCGAGGCCGTCGCACGCGCCGTGGCCGGTCAGGAGGCCGTGGTGCACCTGGCCGCCAAGGTCGACGTCGTGGGGCCGCTGGAGGAGTTCCGCCGCACGAACGTGGAGGGCACCCGGCTGCTGCTGGAGGCCGCCCGCGAGGCCGGGGTGGAGCGCTTCGTCCACACGAGCTCCCCCTCGGTGGCGCACGCCGGTGCCGCCCTGGTGGGCGTCGGCAGCGAGTCCGCCGCCCCCGACTCCGCACGGGGCAGCTACGCCCGCACCAAGGCCCAGGCCGAGCTCATGGCCCTGGCGGCCGACGGCCCGCAGCTCGCGGTCACCGCCGTCCGGCCCCACCTGGTGTGGGGGCCCGGCGACACCCAGCTGGTGGGTCGCCTGGTGGCCCGAGCCCGCGCCGGCCGGCTGCCCTGGGTCGGGGACGGTGCGGCCCTGGTCGACTCCACCTACGTCGACAACGCCCGGGACGCCCTGGTCGCGGCCCTGGACGCCCTGGCCGGTCCGCGCACGGAGCACTCCGCGCACGGCCGTCCGTGGGTGGTGACCAACGACGAGCCGCGACCGGTCGCCGAGCTGATCGCCGGCATCGTGCTGGCCCACGGTGCGCCTCTTCCCCGCTTGCGCATCGCGACCCCGCCCGCCGGGGCCGCCGGCCACCTGGTGGACGCCGCCGTGGCCGCAAGCCAGCGCGTCCGCCCCATCACCGAGCCGCCGCTGACGCACTTCCTGGTGGAGCAGCTGACGACCGCCCACTGGTTCTCCCAGCAGGAGGTCCACCGTGCCCTCGACTGGCGTCCCGTCGTGAGCCTCGACGAGGGTCTGGAGCGCCTGCGGGAGGGCATGTGACCGACTGGCAGGAGCTGGCCCGCCCGCTGGCGCGCCGCGCACCGGCGGCGGCCCTGGGAGTCGCCGGCGCGACCGTCCTGGGGGCCGGCACCCTCGCGTTCGAGCTGTGGCAGGCCAGCCGTCTGTCCGACGGCAGGCCCGGCAACGCCCCCGACGACAACGGCGTCTACACCCCCTCGGGGGAGCACCAGCGCCAGGAGGTCGACTCCCCCTGGAAGTTCGTGATGATGGGGGACTCGGTCGCCAACGGGGTGGGCGCGCAGCGCCCGGAGCAAACCATCGGAGCCCGCTGCGCCCGCCGGATCGCATCCCTCTCCGGCCGTCCCGTGTACCTGGAGAGCGTCGCGGTCAACGGCGTCACGTCGGTGGGGCTGGACGAGCAGGTCGACCGCGCCCTGCGCAAGTTCCCCCACCCGGACCTGGTGCTGCTGAGCATCGGCGGCAACGACATCGCCAAGAACGCCGACCTGCCGGCCTGCCTCACCGAGCTGCGCCGGGCCGTGCTGCGGCTGCGGGCCGTCGGCGCTGAGGTGGTCGTGGCCACCTGTCCGGACTTCGGCATGATCGTCTCCCTCGGCCAGCCGCTGCGCTGGGTGATGCAGGCCCGATCGCGCCGCTACGCCGTCCGGCAGACCGTCGCCGTCGTCGAGTGCGGCGGCCGCACGGTGTCGCTGGGGGCGCTGACGACGCGCGCCTTCCTGGACGACCCGGACGGGATGTTCCACACCGACCGCTTCCACCCCTCGGCCAAGGGCTACAAGCGCGCAGCCCAGGTGCTGGTGCCTTCCCTGCTGGACGCGCTGGGGCTGCCGGTGACCGAGCGGGACGCCCGCAAGGCCGAGGGCGCCGTCGTGGAGCTCGGGCAGCACACCACGCTCGAGCAGGCCGCCGTCCGTGCCGCGGCCCACGAGGGCACCGAGGTGCAGCTCTCGGACGAGCCGGTCGGCGGTCTACGCGCCCTCGTGCAGCGTCGCCGGCGCGATCCCGGTGACGACGCCGACAGCGCCCGCCCCGCGCAGCGCGAGGACGACGACGCGGACGTGTCGTAGATCACCCCGCGTGCGTAGGATGCGAGGTCCGTCCACCCCACCGACAGGAGCCCCCATGCCTGAAGCTGTGATCGTCTCGGCCACCCGGTCCCCCATCGGACGGGCCTTCAAGGGGAGCCTCAAGGACGTGCGCCCCGACGACCTCGCCGCGCAGATGCTGACCGCGGCGCTGGAGAAGGTGCCCGGGCTGGACCCGCGCGAGATCGACGACTTCTACCTCGGCTGCGCCGAGCCGTGGGCGGAGCACGGCTCGAACATGGCGCGCGTCGTGGCCGTGCTGGCCGGGCTGGACCACCTGCCCGGTGCCACGGTGAACCGCTTCTGCTCCTCCAGCCTGCAGACCACCCGCATGGCGATGCACGCCATCCGGGCCGGCGAGGGGGACGTGTTCGTCTCCGGCGGCGTCGAGTGCGTCTCTCGCTACGTCGACTTCTCCGGCGCCGGGGTGGCCAAGGCCGACTGGCAGAACCCCCGCTTCGCCGAGGCGAAGGCACGCACCGAGCGCATCGCCGCCGAGAACACCACCTGGACCGACCCGCGCGAGACCGGTGCCCTGCCGGACGTCTACGTCGCCATGGGCCAGACGGCCGAGAACGTGGCCACCCACAAGGGGGTCAGCCGGCAGCGCCAGGACGAGTGGGGCGTCATCAGCCAGAACCGTGCCCAGGCCGCCATCGAGGCCGGCCTGTTCGAGCGCGAGATCACCCCGGTGACGCTGCCCGATGGCAGCACGCACGCCACCGACGACGGCCCCCGCTTCGGCACCACCCTGGAGAAGCTGCAGGGGCTCGACCCGGTGTTCCGCGAGGACGGCACGGTCACCGCCGGCAACTGCTGCCCGCTCAACGACGGCGCGGCGGCGCTGGTCATCATGAGCGACACCCGGGCCAAGGAGCTCGGGCTCACCCCGCTGGCCCGCATCGTCTCCACCGGCGTCTCGGCCCTCTCCCCGGAGATCATGGGGCTCGGTCCGGTGGAGGCCTGTCGGCAGGCGATGGACCGTGCCGGGATGTCCATCGGCGACCTGGACCTCTACGAGATCAACGAGGCCTTCGCGGCCCAGGTTCTGCCCAGCGCCGACGAGCTGGATATGGACCCGGAGAAGCTCAACGTGCACGGCGGCGCCATCGCGCTGGGGCACCCCTTCGGCATGACCGGTGCCCGCATCACGACCACCCTGCTCAACGCGATGGTCGAGCGCGACGCCCAGTTCGCGATGGAGTCGATGTGCGTCGGCGGCGGTCAGGGCATGGCGATGATCCTGGAGCGGCTCTCCTGAGCCCCGGCTGACTCAGGCGCCGTGCTCGCGGCGCAGCCCGGCGAGGTCGGCGGCCATCCGGCCGCCGACCTCGGCCGTCTCCGGGGCTCCTGCCAGCCGCCCCCGGGCCACCGCCTCCAGGACGTCGGGCAGCGCAGCCGGCGAGGGGACGCGCACGTCCGCCGGTGGCCAGCCGTTCTCCCGCGCCTCCGCGTCGGCCCAGCCGGCGGCCAGCCCGCCGGCACCCTCCACCCACGCCTCGGGCAGGTCCGCGCGGGCGACGATGCGGCGGGCGCGGGTGAGCTCCTCGGCGAGCGCGGCAGGCAGTGACGGCATGGCGACATTCTCCCGGTATTCACCGCCGGTTCACACCGGGTGGGCATGCTGCCCCGGCACACATCCCTCGCACACTCGGGAGAATCATGTTCCGCCGCACCGCTTCGCTGGGCCTCTCGGCCGCCGTGCTCGTCGCACTCGCGCCGGCTGCCCAGGCCGCCCCGGACCAGGTCGACCTGCAGATCCTGTCCTTCAACGACTTCCACGGCAACATCGAGCCGCAGGACGACCCCGGCGAGCCCGGTGGTGCGGCCAACCTCGCCGCCCACCTGGACCGCCTGCGCGAGGGCCAGGAGCACACCGCCACCCTGTCGGCCGGCGACAACATCGGGGGCAGCCCGTTCGCGTCCGCCGCGTTCCGCGACGAGCCGACCATCGAGGCGCTCAACGAGATGGACCTGACCGCCTCCACCGTGGGCAACCACGAGTTCGACCAGGGCACCGACGAGCTGCTGCGCATGACCGAGGGCGGCTGCAAGGAGGACGGCGACGGCGAGGGCGGCCGCAACTCCTGCGCCCTGCCCGGCCACGCGTACCCCGGTGCCGACTTCCCGATGATCGCCGCGAACGTGGTCTGGAAGGACTCCGGCGAGCCGGTGCTGCCCGAGTACGAGATCCAGGAGTACGACGGCGTCAAGGTGGCCTACGTGGGTCTGGCGCTGGACGAGACCCCCTCCATCGTGTCCGCCGAGGGCATCCAGGACGTCGAGTTCCTGGACGCCGCGAAGACCGCCAACGACCTGGTCCCCGAGCTGCGAGCCCAGGGCGTCGAGGCGATGGTGACCGTGCTGCACGAGGGCGGCGAGTCCGAGGACGGCACGACCGTCGAGGGCGATGTCGTCGACTTCGTGAACGAGCTCGACCCGGCCTACGACGTGGTGCTCTCGGCCCACACCCACAACGAGTACGTCTCGGAGGTGGACGGCCGCCTGGTGACCCAGGCTCGCAACTACGGCCAGCTGGTCACCGACATCCAGCTGAGCCTGGACAAGGAGACCGGTGACGTCGTGCCGGGCTCGGTCGAGGCCGAGAACGTCGAGGTCACCCAGGACATCGAGGACGACGCCGAGGTCGCGAAGATCGTCGACGACTACGCCGCCGTCATCGGCCCGCTGGCCGACGAGGTGCTGGGCACCGTGACCGGCCAGGTGAGCCACGACCGCTACGGCTTCGGCGTCTCCCCGCTGGGCCGCATGATCGCCGATGCGCAGCTGGCCGACGACTCCGTGGTGACCGGCGGCAAGGAGCCGGTGATCTCCTTCATGAACCCCGGTGGCGTCCGCGTGCCCGCGCTGGACCAGCCCGGTGAGGACGGCTCCACCGACGGCGAGATCACCATGGAGGAGGCGTTCAGCGCCCAGCCCTTCAACAACTACCTGGTGACGATGGACCTGACCGGCGCGCAGATCCACCAGATCCTGCAGGAGCAGTGGAGCGGCGAGAACGCGGGCGAGACCAAGATCCTGCAGACCTCCACCGGCTTCACCTACGGCGTCGACGACGCCGAGACGCCGGAGCTGGTCGAGGGCACCGTGGAGGTCGACGGCGAGCCCGTGCCGAACGACGACTCGCGCACCTACCGGATCGTGACGAACAACTTCCTGGCCGAGGGCGGCGACGGCTTCCCGACCTTCGCCGAGGGCAAGGACGTCTACTTCGGCGGCCTGGACATCGACGCGATGCGCGCCTTCCTGGTGGAGAACTCGCCGTACACCCCGGAGGAGCCGGGTGTGCCCGAGGTCGGTGCCGAGGGCCCGATCGTCGACACCGGCGCCGAGTTCGCCCCGTCGACCGGTCTGCTGACCACCACGACCGTCGGCCTGGTCACCCTGCTGGCCGGTGCGGGCGTGCTGACCTTCGCCGGTCGCCGCGGCTGAGCACCGTCCCGCGAACGCACGGAGCCCCCGTCGACCGGCTTGAACTGCTCCCCGGGAGTTGGACTGAGAAATCAGTTCCGACTCCCGGGGAGTTCGTGATGGAGGCCAAGAGTTCGTTGTCATCGCAGGAGCGGTTGACGGCCGTAGAGTTCTTCGAGTCTGGTTGGGGCTCTCGCGCCGTGGCCACGCGGCTGGGCAAGAGCCGCTGGGCGGTGCGAAGTCTCTACCGACGCTGGAAACTGTCAGGCCGAGGAGCGTTGGTGGAGCCACCGAAGAAGTCCTACCCGTTCGAGGTCAAGCTTGAGGCCGCCCAGCGCTACCTGGCCGGTGAATCCAAGGTGGCACTGGCCGGCGAGTTCGGGGTGCCCTCACCGCCCCTGATCGCGACCTGGGCCAGAGTCCTGAAAGCCGAGGGGCCTGACGGGCTGCGCCCCAGACCCAGGGGCCGCCCGGCCAGGCCTTCGGAGCCGGTCTCGGAGCTCGAGGCGTTGCGCCGGGAGAACCAGCGCTTGCGGGCGCAGAACGCCTACCTGGGAAAATTGCAGGCCTTGATGGAGCAGCAACGTCGGCCAAGGTGAAGGCCGTCGTTTCCCTCAAGGCGCAGCACCGTCTGGGTGACCTGCTGGCCGCGGCCGGTCTGGCGCGCTCGACGTTCTTCTACCACCAGGCACGCCTCTTGGAGCCGGACCCGCAGGCCGAGCTGAAGACCGCGATCACCGAGGTGTTCACGGCCAGTCGCAAGCGTTTCGGGCACCGCCGGGTCTGGGCGCAACTACGCGCCGACGGGTGGGTCGTTTCCCGCAAGACGGTGTGGAAGCTGATGCGCGAGCTCGATCTGCGCTGCCCGATCCGCAGGCGCCGGTTCCGGTCCTACCGGGGTACCACCAGTCGCACCGCGCCCAACGTGCTGGACCGT
This sequence comes from Kytococcus sp. Marseille-QA3725, assembly GCF_054950055.1. Taxonomy (NCBI): domain Bacteria; kingdom Bacillati; phylum Actinomycetota; class Actinomycetes; order Micrococcales; family Kytococcaceae; genus Kytococcus; species Kytococcus sp. Marseille-QA3725. The sequence continues at coordinate 1,524,032 of NZ_JBUCLA010000001.1, forward strand.
GACTTCACCGTCACCGGGCCGAACCAGAAGTGGGTCACCGACGTCACCGAGTTCCACATCGGCCCGGACAAGGTGTTCCTCTCAGCGGTGATGGACCTGTTCGACCGACAGGTCATCGGCGCCACCATCGGCCCTTCCCCGACCCTGACGCTGACGAACTCCTCCCTGCAGCAGGCCCTGACCACCTTGGAACCGGGCCAGCACCCGATCGTGCACTCCGACCAGGGATTCCAGTACCAGCACGCCACCTGGCAGGAATTACTCGCACGGGTCGGTGCGACCGCGTCGATGTCCCGCAAGGGCAACTGCCTGGACAACGCCGTCATCGAGAGCTTCTTCGGTCACCTCAAGGACGAGTTGTACTGCGACACGTCCTTCACCACACCCACCCAGCTCACGACGGCCCTGCGGGACTACCTGGCCTGGTTCAACCACGACCGCCCCCACAGCAGCAACGAGGGCCTGGCCCCGGTGCAGTACCGGAACCAGACCCTCGCTGCCGCGTGAGACCCCGTACGCTCAAACCAGTCCAACTTCAGGGGGACAGTTCAATGCGTCGGGTGGGGGCTCCGTCGTGCCCGGCTCGTGCGCCGGGAGCTGCGCGGGTCAGTCGTCCGAGCGCAGGATGTACAGCAGGCGCAGGATCTCGATGTACACCCACACCAGCGAGGCGACCAGCCCGTGGGCCATCAGCCAGGAGTATTTCTCCGGCAGGCCGGAGGACACGCCGCGGTCGATGGTCTCGAAGTCGATGGCCAGCGAGTACGCAGCCATCCCGACACCCACGAGGGCCACGATCCAGCCGAAGCTGGAGGAGTAGACGCTCATGCCGGCGAAGTAGGCGAAGCCCAGGTTCACCAGCTGGAAGACCAGGTAGCCCATGGCCATCAGGCCGAAGATGCGCATGGCCCGGCTGCTCACCTTGACCAGGCCCACCTTCCAGCCCATCAGCATGGCGGTGAAGGTGCCCATGGTCGCGAGGACCGCGGCGACGACGATGCCCCCCTCGAAGCTCTCGAAGGTGACGCTGATGGCACCCACGAAGGCGCCCTGCGCCGCCGCGTGCAGCAGGATCAGGGGCACGTTGACCGACTTCATGAAGGCGATCACGAGGCTGAGGCCCAGCGAGCCGAACATGCCAGCCAGCCACACCACCATCGCGAGCTGCGGCTGCGGCCCGACCAGCACCCAGGTGCCGGCCGCGACGGCCAGCACGATGCCGAAGAGCAGCGCCGTCTTGACAAACACGTCGTCGAGGCTCAGGCGCCCGATACGACCCTGGTCGAGCGACGGTGCGGCGTAGGCCTGCTCCATCTGGCCGTACTGCTGCTGGGTGACGCCGGCCTGGCCGACGGTGTTGAAGTCCGCGTACTGGCCGTACTGGGGCTGCCCAGGACGACTCTCCTTCTCCAGGCGGTTGATGGCGGGGTTGAAAGCCATGGGGTCTCCTTGTCGGGGACGCCCGCCACCACGGTGGTGACGGTCAGCGTCCAACTACCTCGGAACAACACTGGTCGGGGTGTGACGATTCCGCACCGCTCACGATCCGGGTCCGGTGTGCGCGTGCGGTCGTGCCCTCGACGGGACTCGAACCCGCACCGTGAGCCATTTTAAGTGGCCTGCCTCTGCCAGTTGGGCCACGAGGGCGCCCTCAGGATAGGTGGCGCCCCGCCAGGTCCAGGGCGGTCCCGTCGAGGATGTCGCTCTCACTCACGGTCACCTGCTCCACCCCGCTGGCCCGGCCGACGCGCTCGATGATGCGCTGCCAGAAGAGCGCACCGGCGCCGATCACGTCCACGCGTCCGGGGTGCAGGAACGGCAGCTCCGCGCGCCGCACACGACTGCGGACCATCAGGTCCTGGGCGGCCTCGCGCACCCGGCCGGCAGGCAGCACCGCCCCGTCCAGCCGGTCCCGGTCGTACTCGGGCAGCTGCAGGGCGTGCGCCATCGTGGTCGTGATGGTGCCGGCCACGCCCACCAGGGTCGTCACCGCCGAGAGGTCAACCACCGTGGCGGCCTCGTCGATGCCGGCGTCGGCGTCGGCCAGCGCCGCGTCGACCTCCTGCGGCGTGGGCGGGTCCGAGTGCAGGTGCCGCTCGGTGAGGCGCACGCTGCCCAGGTCGATGGAGCGGGCCGCCGTCACCTCCTGGTCCCCCAGCACGAACTCGGTCGAGCCGCCGCCGAGGTCCACCACCAGGAAGGGACCCGGAACGCCCCGGGCACGCAGCGGGCCGGTGGCGCCCAGGAAGGACAGACGCGCCTCCTCGTCACCGGAGATGACCTCCGGGGTGACCTCGAACCCGTGCTCGGCGAAGACACCGGCGATCGCCTCGGTGAACTCACCGGCGTTCTCGGCGTCGCGCGAGGCGGACGTGGCGACGAAGCGGATCGCGGCCACGCGGTGCTCGGCGCAGAGGGCCGCGTAGTCGGCGGCCGCCGCCACGGTGCGCTGCAGGGCCTCCGGGGCGATGCGGCCGGTCGCGTCGACGTCCTGCCCCAGCCGGACGATGCGGTTCTCCCGGTGGAGCTGTTCGCGGGCCACCGCCTCGCCGTCGACGAGCGCGGCCTCCAGCACCAGCAGCCGGATCGAGTTCGTGCCGCTGTCCACGGCCGCGACGCGCACGGTCGGGGCGCTCACGCCTGGTCCCGGGCGGCGATCGCGTCCGTGCAGCAGCCGGTGTGCCACCACGGCTCCAGCGCCTCCAGGGCCTCGTCGCCCAGCGGGTTGACGCCCGGGCCGGCGGCCAGCGAGTGGGCCACCAGCACGTGCAGGCACTTCACACGGGTCGGCATGCCCCCGGCGCTGACGTGGTCGATCTCCTCGACCACCCCCAGCGCACGGCGCGCGGCGAGGTAGTGCTCGTGGGCGGCGGCGTACGCCGCGGCCAGCGCCGGGTCGGTGGACAGGCGCTCGGTCATCTCGGCCATCATCCCGGTGGTCTCCAGCGTGGAGATCGCACCGGTCAGGCGGGGGCAGGTGGCGTAGAAGGTGGTCGGGAAGGGCGTGCCGTCGGGCAGGCGGGGCTCGGTCTGCACCACGGTCGGGCAGCCGCACGGGCAGCGGTGCGCGACGGAGACCACCCCGCGCGGCAGGCGGCCCAGCTGCCCCTCGACGGTCTGCAGGTCGTCCTCGGTGGGCTCACTCGGCCCCGGGAAGGTCAGCTGGTCGATCACTCTTCTCCTTCGGCGGTCGGCTTCTCCTCGCCGTCCTCAAGATCCTCCGACGGGATGTCGGAGGGGTCGAATCCGTCCTCGGTGATGAGCTCGGGCACGCCGTCCGGGACGGGCTGCTCGACCTCCTCGACCGGCGCCTCGGTGGAGTCGCCCTCCGGCACGGGGACGGGTTCCTCGTCGGGCTCACGGGTGGGCTCCTGCGGCACCCCGGCGGCGGTTTGCTCGACCGACCCCCACAGGGTCTCGTACCAGGCCCGGTCCTCCCCCGCGACCTCCTGGTCGGCCTCGCTCCCGGCCTCCTCGCCGCGGGTGATCACGTGGTAGCGCTTCTCCCCCGGCTCGGCGTAGTCGAGCCGCTCGCGGGCGAGCTCCTGCACGTGCTCGTCGTCGCGCAGCTTCGCCCGCTCGGACTCGAGCTCGTGCGTGCGGGCCTTCTCGGCCTCGGCCTCCTGCCGGACGTCCTGGATCTCGGCCCGCTGCGTCCACCAGCCGGTGAACGGCGGGACGGCGATCCACGCCGCCAGCAGCACGGCGCCCAGCAGCATCACGGCCCGCCAGGGGGTCGCACGCACCAGGGCCACCTGCGCCCCGCCGCGCGCGGAGCCGGTGGCCCGTCGCGAACTGCGGGGGGTTCCGGGAGCCATCCCCCCATTCTGCCGCACCGGCTCCGTCCACCCGGCGCCGACGCACGGTGGCCGGTCCGCTGCCCGGGACGGCGATCGGCCGCCCGGACGAGGGTCCGGGCGGCCGATCGGTGGGTGCCGGGCGTCAGCCCTTGAAGCGCGGGAAGGCCGCGGCACCGGCGTACACGCCAGCGTCGTCGAGCTCCTCCTCGATGCGCAGCAGCTCGTTGTACTTCGCGACACGCTCGGAGCGGGCCGGGGCGCCGGTCTTGATCTGGCCGCAGTTCGTCGCGACCGCGAGGTGGGCGATGGTGACGTCCTCGGTCTCGCCGGAGCGGTGGGACATCATCGAGGAGTAGCCGTTGCGGGCCGCCAGGCTCACGGCGTCCAGGGTCTCGGTCAGCGAGCCGATCTGGTTCACCTTCACCAGCAGGGCGTTGCCGGCCTGCTCGTCGATGCCGCGCTGCAGGCGCTCGGGGTTGGTGACGAACAGGTCGTCGCCCACCAGCTGCACCTTGTCGCCGAGGGCGGCGGTCATGGCCTTCCAGCCCTCCCAGTCCTCCTCGTCCAGCGGGTCCTCGATGGAGACCAGCGGGTAGGCGTCCACCAGCTCGGCGTAGTAGGCCACCATCTCCTCGGCGGTCTTCTTCTCGCCCTCGAAGGTGTACTTGCCCTTCTCGGCGAACTCGCTGGCGGCCACGTCCAGGGCCAGGGCGATGTCCTTGCCCAGCTTGTAGCCGGCCTTCTTGACGGCCTCGGCGATGAGGTCCAGGGCCGCACGGTTGGACTCCAGGTTCGGGGCGAAGCCGCCCTCGTCACCCAGGCCGGTGGACAGGCCCTTGTCCTTCAGCACGGCCTTCAGCGCGTGGTAGACCTCGGTGCCCCAGCGCAGCGCCTCGCGGAAGGTCGGCGCACCGATCGGGGCGATCATGAACTCCTGGATGTCGACGTTGGAGTCCGCGTGGGAGCCGCCGTTGAGGATGTTCATCATCGGCACCGGCAGGGTGTGCGCGTTCGGCCCGCCGACGTAGCGGAAGAGCGGCAGGTCGGCGGAGGTGGCGGCGGCGCTGGCCACGGCCAGGGAGACGCCCAGCACCGCGTTGGCGCCCAGCTCGCCCTTGTTGTCGGTACCGTCCAGGGCGATCATGTCGGCGTCGACGAGGCGCTGGTCGGTCGCCTCCTCGCCCAGCAGGCGCGGGGCGATCTCCTCGATGACCGCCTCGACGGCCTGCTCCACGCCCTTGCCCAGGTAGCGACCCTTGTCGCCGTCGCGGCGCTCGGCGGCCTCGAACTGGCCGGTGGACGCGCCCGACGGGACGGCCGCCCGCGCGACGGTGCCGTCCTCCAGCATCACCTCGACCTCGACGGTCGGGTTTCCGCGGGAGTCGAGGATCTCGCGGGCGTGGATTCCTTCGATGAGTGCCAAGGTGTGCTCCTCGTGGGTGCTCAGGACGTGACGGTCCGCATGCCGTGGTGCGCGCGGTCCACGGGGCAGCCTACTGGTGCCGCTCGGCCTTCTCCCGCGCCTTCGCCCCCTGGTAGATCGGGTACACCTCGGCGGCGGTCCCCACGTTCGGGACGTCGGGGTCGAACACGTGGGGGTGCCGGCGCAGCACCTTGGCCTCCAGGGCCGCCACGACGTCCTCGACGTCGAACTGCCCGGCCTCGCTCGCAATCTGGGCGTGGACCACCACCTGCCAGAGCAGGTCGCCCAGCTCCTCGCACAGGTGCTCCGGGTCGTCCTCGCCGATGGCCTCGACCACCTCCTCGGCCTCGTCCAGGGCGAAGCGCGCGAGCGAGCCGTGCGTCTGCTCGTGGTGCCACGGGCAGCCGCCCTCCCCGCGCAGCCGCGCCTCCAGCGCCACGACGCGGGCCAGCCCCTCGCCGAGCCGGTCCTCGGACCCGCCGCTGGGAGCGCCTCGGTCGGCGGGCTCCTGCGACGTACCGCTCACGACCCGCTCCCGGAGATGTCGTCGAGCAGCACCGCGCGCAGCAGCTGCGAGGCCCACTCGAGCACCGCGGCGTCGCGCAGCGGCTGACCGCCCACCTTCGCGGTCTTCGGTGCCGGCACGAGCAGGGCGCCGAGCGCGGGCTTCACCACGGTGCCGGGGTACATCCGCAGCAGCCGCAGCTCCTGGCTCTCGCGCAGCTCGACCGGCGCAAAGCGCACCTTGGAGCCCATGGCCGAGATGTCCGAGACCCCCGCCCGGCGGGCCAGGGCGCGCAACCGCGCCACCTCGAAGAGGGCCTCGACCGGCTGCGGCGGGTTGCCGTAGCGGTCGCGCACCTCCCCGATGATGTCGTCGAGCTCGGCGTCGTCCTTGACGGCCGCGAGCTTCTTGTAGACCTCCAGGCGCAGCCGCTCGCCCGGCACGTAGTCGTGCGGCAGGTGGGCGTCCACGGGCAGCTCGACCTTGATCTCCGCCGGCTCCCCGTCATCGGCACCGCCCTCCTTGGCGCGCGCGACGGCCTCGCCCACCATGCGGACGTAGAGGTCGAAGCCCACCCCGGCGATGTGCCCGGACTGCTCGCCGCCGAGCAGGTTGCCCGCACCACGGATCTCGAGGTCCTTCATGGCCACCTGCATGCCCGCACCCAGGTCGGTGTGGCTGGCGATGGTGCGCAGCCGGTCGTGCGCGGTCTCCGTCAGCGGCTTCTCCGGCGGGTAGAGGAAGTAGGCGTAGGCGCGCTCCCGACCACGGCCCACGCGCCCCCGCAGCTGGTGCAGCTGCGAGAGGCCGAAGGTGTCGGCCCGGTCCAGGATCAGCGTGTTCGCGTTCGCGATGTCCAGACCCGTCTCGACGATGGTGGTGGAGACGAGCACGTCGAACTTGCGCTCCCAGAAGTCGGTGACCACCTGCTCCAGCCGGTGCTCCCCCATCTGGCCGTGGGCGACCTCCACCCGCGCCTCGGGCACGAGCTCGCGCAGCCGCGCGGCCACCTTGTCGATGGTGGCGACCTTGTTGTGCACGAAGAAGACCTGGCCCTCGCGCAACAGCTCGCGGTGGATCGCCGCGGCGATCTGCTTCTCCTCGTACGCACCCACGTAGGTCAGCACCGGGTGCCGCTCCTCCGGCGGCGTCGCCAGCGTCGACATCTCGCGGATGCCGGTGACCGCCATCTCCAGGGTGCGCGGGATCGGCGTCGCCGACATCGCCAGCACGTCGACGTTGGTGCGCAGCGTCTTGAGCTGCTCCTTGTGCTCGACGCCGAAGCGCTGCTCCTCGTCGATGATCACCAGGCCGAGCTCCTTGAACTTCACCGAGGCGGACAGCAGCCGGTGGGTGCCGATCACGAGGTCGACCGACCCGTCCCGCAGCCCGTCGATCGTCTCCTGCGCCTCGGCCTCGGGTGTGAAGCGTGAGAGGGCCCGGACGGTCACCGGGAACTGCTGGTAGCGCTCGGTGAAGGTCTGCAGGTGTTGCTGCACCAGCAGCGTGGTGGGCACCAGCACCGCCACCTGCTTGGAGTCCTGCATGGCCTTGAACGCGGCACGCACCGCGATCTCGGTCTTGCCGTAGCCCACGTCGCCGCAGATGAGGCGGTCCATGGGCACGGACTTCTCCATGTCCCCCTTCACCTCGTCGATGGTCGACAGCTGGTCGGGCGTCTCCACGTACGCGAAGGCGTCCTCCAGCTCGCGCTGCCAGGGCGAGTCGGGACCGAAGGCGTGTCCCTGCGTGGCCATTCGCGCCGAGTAGAGCTGGATGAGCTCGTTGGCGATCTGCTTGACGTGCTTGCGCGCCCGCGACTTGGTCTTGGACCAGTCCGAGCCGCCCAGCTTGTTCAGCGAGGGGGCCTCCCCGCCGACGTAGCGGGTGATCTGATCGAGCTGGTCGGTGGGGACGAAGAGCCGGTCGGAGGGCTGCCCCCGCTTGGAGGAGGCGTACTCCACCACGAGGTACTCACGCGTCGCCCCGCCGACGGTGCGCTGCACCATCTCCACGAACTTCCCGACACCGTGCTGCTCGTGGACGATGAAGTCGCCCGGGTTCAGCTGCAGCGGGTCCACCATCTTGCGGCGCCGCGAGGGCATGCGCCGCATGTCCTTGGTCGAGCCCTTGACGGCCTGCCCCGTGAGGTCCTGCTCGGAGATGATCGTCAGGCCCGTGCCCACGCCCGGGAGCGAGATGCCGGGCCCCCACGGTGCGGTGCAGATCTCGGCGACCGACTCGGGCCCCTCGGCCTCGGGCGCCACCACCTGCCGGGCGGCGATCTCGTGCTCGCCCAGCACCTCCGTGAGCCGCTTCGCGAGCCCCGGCCCGTCGGTGAGCAGCACGACCCGCTGCCCGGCGGCGAGCGCGGCCCGCACGTCCGCGACGGCCCGGTCGGGCTCGCCGCGGTAGTTGGGGACCTCCTCGGCCTCCAGCCGCAGGTGGGTCGCGTCGTCGTCCACCGTGTCCAGGTCGGGCGCGAACGGGGACAGGGTCCACCAGCCGCGCTCGGTGGTCAGGGCGTGCTCGCGGATCTCCGCGAGCTCCCGGTAGGCGCCCCGGCCCAGGGCGTCGGCGAGGTCGACCGGCACCTGTCCACCGGCGGCCGCCGATGTCCACCCGGCGGTGAGGAACTCCTGCGAGGTGGTGACGAGGTCCGCGGCCCGGCGGCGGATCCGCTCCGGGTCGCTGACCAGCATCCGCGAGCCCTCCGGCAGCACGTCCAGCAGGGTCTCCATGCCGTCCACGAGCACCGGGGTGAGCGACTCCATGCCCTCCACGGCCACACCTGCCGCGATGGACTCCAGCATGTCGGCCACCCCGGGCAGCTCCTGCACGAGCCCCGCGGCGCGCTCCTGCACGGCGGGGGTCAGCAGCAGCTCGCGGCACGGCGGGGCCCACAGGCCGTCGGGGGCTATCTCCAGCGAGCGCTGGTCGGCCACCCGGAACCAGCGCACCTCCTCCACCTCGTCGCCCCAGAACTCCAGGCGCAGCGGGTGGTCCTCGGTGGGCGGGAAGACGTCGAGGATGCCGCCGCGCACCGCGAACTCGCCCCGCTTCTCCACCAGGTCGGTGCGCGTGTAGGCCGCGTTCACCAGGGCCTCCACGACCTCCTCCGGGTCGTGGGTCTCCCCCGAGCGCACCACCACCGGCACGAGGTCGCCCAGTCCGGTGGGCAGCGGCTGCAGCAGCGAGCGCACGGCCGCGATGACCACCCGCACCGGGCCGTCGTGGTCCGCCTGACCGGGGTGTGCGAGGCGGCGGAGCACCGCCAGCCGCTGCCCGACCGTGTCGCTGCGGGGGCTGAGCCGCTCGTGGGGCAGCGTCTCCCAGCTGGGGAAGACCGCGACGCTCTCCGGCGGCAGCAGCGACCGCAGGCTCGCGGCCAGGTCCTCGGACTCCCGCCCGGTCGCCGTCACCAGGAGCACCACACCGCCGTCGCCGCGCACCTCCTCGGCCAGCGCGGCTGCCGCCCACGGACGCACCCCGGGCACCGCCGTGAGGTCCACCTCCACATCGCCGCGACGGTGGATCTCCAGCATGCGGGCCAACGACGCGGACCGCGAGACCGGCTTGAGCAGCGCGGAGAGCGGGGGGCCGCCGCCCGGCGTGCCGGGTGCGGCGGGGGTCGACGGGGCGGGTGCGGGGGTCACGGCATCGGGCACGGCACAAGGGTAGGCGTCCGCACCGACAGGGCGCCGAGCCGGTGTTGCGTGCCGACGGGCGCTCGGTGAGGATCGGGGCGTGGCCCCACGAATGCGTCCCCTGCCCCTCCCCACCCCCTCCGCTCGCAGGGCCCTCCCGCTGACGTGCGGGCTGCTGGCCGGGTGCACGCTGGCCCCCACGACCGTCCCGTCGGCCGCCTTCGCCGCCCCGGAGGGACACCCCACCGTGATGAGCGCGGGGGTGCTCCCGGCCACCCAGCCGGAGAACCTGCCGGAGCAGCTGGTGGACGAGGCCGGCGTGCTGGAGGACCGGTCCGCCGTCGAGGACGAGCTGCAGTCCCTGCGCTCGGAGCACGGCATGCAGCTCTTCGTGGTCTACGTGGACGAGTTCACCGACTCCTCCGGCCAGGCGATGGAGGGTGACCGCTGGACGGAGGAGACTTTCTCCGCCTCCGGACTGGGCACCCACGACGCCCTCCTCGCCGTCGCGGTGGACCAGCGCCGCTACGGCATGTACGGCGGGGAGGGGACGGTCTCCGGGCAGGAGGGCACCCGGATCGAGTCCGAGTACGTGGAGCCCGCGCTCGCCGAGGACGACTGGGCCGGTGCGGCCACCGGGGCGGTCCGCGGCTTCCACGACGCGGCGGACGGGAAGCTCGCCCCCGGTGGCCGGGACATGCCCGGCATGGGCCTCGCGCCCTGGCTCCTCACCCTCCCGCTGCTCATCGGAGGCGCGGTGATGGTCGCCCGGATGGGCCGTCCGGGCCGGGGACGGGCCACGGCCGCGACGTCCACCGGTGGCGCTCCTTCGTCGGCAGGCGCGTCGCCGGAGCAGCTGGAGCGCCGCGTCGCCGAGCTGCTCGTGCAGGTGGACGACGCGGTGCGCTCCTCGGACGAGGAGGTCCGCTACTCGCGCGCCCAGTTCGGCACGCAGGCCACCCAGGAGTTCACCGAGGCGGTGCGGACCGCCCGCGGCAAGGCCTCGGAGGCCTTCGCCCTCAAGCGTCGGGTGGACGACGCGCTGCGTTCCGGGGCCCCCGAGGAGTCGCAGCGTGCGGACCTCGAGCAGATCACGGTGCTGGCCGGCGAGGCCCTGGCCACCCTGGACGCCCAGAGCGAGAAGTTCGAGCGGCTGCGCGACCTGCAGGCACGGGCTCCCCAGGTGCTGCAGGAGACCGCCCACCGCGCCGACGAGGTCGAGGCGCGTCTGCCCGGAGCCCGGGAGCAGCTCCGGGCCCTGCAGGTCAGCTACGAGCCGCGGGCGCTCGCGACGGTGGCAGGCAACATCGAGCAGGCCGAGCGCCTCGTCGCCTCGGCCCGCCAGAGCGCGAGCAACGGCCAGCAGGCCCTGCAGTCCGCCGACCAGCGGACGGCCGTCACCGCTGCCCGCACCGGTGAGGACGCACTGGGGCAGGCCAGCGACCTGCTCGACCAGGTGGACGACGCCCGGGTGACCCTGGAGAACTCGCAGCAGGAGCTCGCCACCGCCATCGGATCCATCTCCCAGGACATCTCCGACGCCCACCGGCTGCGCCCCGGCGACGCCGCCCTGGCCCCGCTCGTGCAGCGGGCCGAGCAGGCCGTCGCACACGCCGAGGCCAGCCGCCGGGGCGGGGACCCGCTGGCGGCCCTGTCCGAGCTGGCGGCGGCGGAGGACGCCATCGACGCCGCGCTCGAGCCGGCCCGCAGCGCCGACGAGCACCGGCAGAAGGTGGCCGGGAGCGTCGCCCAGCGCCTCACCCGGGTGAGGGCCGCGCACGCGAGCGTGGACGAGTTCATCCGCACCCGCCGCGGCAGCATGGGCAGCCGCGCGCGCACGGAGATCTCGGAGGCCGGGCGCCTCCTGGACGCCGCGGAGGCCCAGCTGTCCACGGACCCGCAGGGAGCGGCCCAGCTGCTCGACCAGGCCGAGCGACTCGTCGAGTCGGCCCGGGCGGAGGCGGAGAACGATCTCGGCCAGGGGCCCTTCGGCGGTCCCGGTGGCTTCGGTGGCGGGTACGGACCGCGTGGCGGTCACGGCGGGATCGACGTCGGGTCGCTGGTCCTCGGCGGCATCCTGTCAGGAGGCTTCGGGGGTGGTGGCATCGGCGGCAGCTCCGGTGGCGGATTCGGGGGCGGCGGGCGCTTCTGACCGGTCCCGGCCACGAGGTGGCGGTACCGACTCCCGCGGTCCAGACTGGCCGGGACGGAACGAACGCCGCACCCGCGGCAGGAGAGGACAGGGACCATGGCCCAGAAGCAGACGATCATCAGCCGCATCAGCACCCTCGCCCGCGCCAACATCAACGCCCTCCTCGACCGCGCCGAGGACCCCGAGAAGATGCTGGACCAGATGGTCCGGGACTACACCAACGCCATCGCCGACGCCGAGGAGGCCGTGGCCCAGACCATCGCCAGCCTGCGCATGGCCGAGCAGGACCTGGAGCAGGACCAGCAGGTGGCGCAGGACTGGGGCCGCAAGGCCGCTGCCGCCTCCACCGAGGCCGATCGCCTGCGCGAAACCGGTCAGTCCGCCGAGGCCGACAAGTTCGACAACCTGGCCAAGGCCGCGCTGGAGAAGCAGATCGGCTTCGAGAACGACGTGCAGGCCGCCGAGCCGATGGTCACCCAGCAGCGTCAGACCGTCGAGACGCTGAAGCAGGGTCTGGTGGAGATGCGTTCCAAGCTGGACGAGCTGAAGTCCCGCCGCGACTCCCTGGTGGCCCGGGCCCGCACCGCCGAGGCACAGCAGCAGGTGTCCGACGCGATGGGCTCCATCTCCATCCTCGACCCCTCCTCCGAGCTCGGTCGCTTCGACGAGAAGATCCGCCGTCAGGAGGCCATGGTGCAGGGCCGCCAGGAGGCCCAGGCCGCCACGCTCGAGGGCCAGTTCGAGCAGCTCGAGGACTCCTCGAAGTCCGCCGAGGTCGAGGCCCGGCTGGCCGCGCTGAAGAACCAGCAGGGCTGACCCACCGCAGACACGAGGAGGGCCCCACCGCAGGTGAACTGTCCCCCTGAAGTTGGACTGGTTTGAGCGTACGGGGTCTCACGCGGCAGCGAGGGTCTGGTTCCGGTACTGCACCGGGGCCAGGCCCTCGTTGCTGCTGTGGGGGCGGTCGTGGTTGAACCAGGCCAGGTAGTCCCGCAGGGCCGTCGTGAGCTGGGTGGGTGTGGTGAAGGACGTGTCGCAGTACAACTCGTCCTTGAGGTGACCGAAGAAGCTCTCGATGACGGCGTTGTCCAGGCAGTTGCCCTTGCGGGACATCGACGCGGTCGCACCGACCCGTGCGAGTAATTCCTGCCAGGTGGCGTGCTGGTACTGGAATCCCTGGTCGGAGTGCACGATCGGGTGCTGGCCCGGTTCCAAGGTGGTCAGGGCCTGCTGCAGGGAGGAGTTCGTCAGCGTCAGGGTCGGGGAAGGGCCGATGGTGGCGCCGATGACCTGTCGGTCGAACAGGTCCATCACCGCTGAGAGGAACACCTTGTCCGGGCCGATGTGGAACTCGGTGACGTCGGTGACCCACTTCTGGTTCGGCCCGGTGACGGTGAAGTCACGGTCCAGCACGTTGGGCGCGGTGCGACTGGTGGTACCCCGGTAGGACCGGAACCGGCGCCTGCGGATCGGGCAGCGCAGATCGAGCTCGCGCATCAGCTTCCACACCGTCTTGCGGGAAACGACCCACCCGTCGGCGCGTAGTTGCGCCCAGACCCGGCGGTGCCCGAAACGCTTGCGACTGGCCGTGAACACCTCGGTGATCGCGGTCTTCAGCTCGGCCTGCGGGTCCGGCTCCAAGAGGCGTGCCTGGTGGTAGAAGAACGTCGAGCGCGCCAGACCGGCCGCGGCCAGCAGGTCACCCAGACGGTGCTGCGCCTTGAGGGAAACGACGGCCTTCACCTTGGCCGACGTTGCTGCTCCATCAAGGCCTGCAATTTTCCCAGGTAGGCGTTCTGCGCCCGCAAGCGCTGGTTCTCCCGGCGCAACGCCTCGAGCTCCGAGACCGGCTCCGAAGGCCTGGCCGGGCGGCCCCTGGGTCTGGGGCGCAGCCCGTCAGGCCCCTCGGCTTTCAGGACTCTGGCCCAGGTCGCGATCAGGGGCGGTGAGGGCACCCCGAACTCGCCGGCCAGTGCCACCTTGGATTCACCGGCCAGGTAGCGCTGGGCGGCCTCAAGCTTGACCTCGAACGGGTAGGACTTCTTCGGTGGCTCCACCAACGCTCCTCGGCCTGACAGTTTCCAGCGTCGGTAGAGACTTCGCACCGCCCAGCGGCTCTTGCCCAGCCGCGTGGCCACGGCGCGAGAGCCCCAACCAGACTCGAAGAACTCTACGGCCGTCAACCGCTCCTGCGATGACAACGAACTCTTGGCCTCCATCACGAACTCCCCGGGAGTCGGAACTGATTTCTCAGTCCAACTCCCGGGGAGCAGTTCAAGGTGCGGTGGGGCCCTCCTCGTGTCTGCCGGCCGGAGCCGGCCGACACCGATCAGCCGAAGCGACCGGACACGTAGTCCTCGGTCTCCTGGTGGGTCGGGTTTTCGAAGATCTGCTTGGTCTCGCCGTACTCGATGAGGTGGCCGGGCTTGCCGGTGCCCTCGATGTTGAAGAAGGCGGTCTTGTCGGACACACGCGTGGCCTGCTGCATGTTGTGCGTCACGATGACGACCGTGTACTTCTCCTTGAGCTCGTGGATCAGGTCCTCCACGGCCAGGGTCGAGATCGGGTCGAGCGCCGAGCAGGGCTCGTCCATGAGGAGCACATCCGGCTGGACGGCGACCGCACGGGCGATGCACAGACGCTGCTGCTGACCACCGGACAGGCCGGCACCCGGCTTGTCCAGACGGTCCTTGACCTCGTTCCAGAGGTTGGCGCCGCGCAGGGAGGCCTCGACCAGGTCGTCGGAGGCCTTCTTACCGAGGCGCTTGGCGTTCAGCGTCACACCCGCGAGGACGTTCTCGCGGATGGACATCGTCGGGAACGGGTTGGGCTTCTGGAAGACCATGCCCACCTGACGGCGGACCTCGACCGGGTCGATGCTCTTGCCGTAGAGCGGCTGGTCGTCCATGAGGACGTTGCCCTCGACGCGGGCGCCGGGGATGACCTCGTGCATGCGGTTCAGGCACCGCAGCACGGTGGACTTGCCACAGCCGGACGAGCCGATGAAAGCCGTCACGGTCCGGGGCTCGATGACCATGTTGACGTCCTCGACGGCCTTGAAGTCACCGTAGAAGATGTTCAGGTCAGTCAGTTCGATGCGCTTGGACACTCGGGGAGCTCCTTACTCAGCTCTTCTTCGGCGCCAGTGCGGCGGCGACGGCTCGGGCAATCAGGTTCAGGGCAAGCACCAGGACGATCAGCAGGAACACTGCGATCCACGATCGCTCGAGGCTGGGGTCAGGGTACCCGCCGTTCAGAGGCTGGGAGAACAGCTGGTACGCGTAGAAGGCCAGCGAGTTCATCTCGCTCTCGATCGGGTTCCAGTTGGTGGCTGTGTTGGCACCGGCGGCCACCAGCAGCGGCGCCGTCTCACCGATGACACGGGCCACACCGAGGAACACGCTCGACGCCAGACCGGCGGCCGCGGTGGGCAGCACGATCTTGGTGATGACGCGCCACTTCGGCACGCCCAGGGCCAGCGCCGACTCGCGCAGGTCACGCGAGATGACGCGCAGCATCTCCTCCGAGTTGCGCACGACGATGGGGATCATCAGGACACACAGCGCGATGGCACCGGCGAGGCCCAGCTTGGTACCGGGCTCGAAGAGGATACCGAACAGCGCGAAGGCGAACAGACCGGCGACGATCGACGGGACACCGGTCATGACGTCCACCAGGAAGCGCAGCGACTTGCTGAGCCAGCCGTTGGTGCCGTATTCGACCAGGTAGATGGCGGCCAGGAAGCCGATTGGGATCGAGATGAGGGAGGCGATCAGCGTGATGATCAGGGTGCCGACGATGGCGTGCTTCATGCCACCGACGAGACCCGCCCCGCTCTCCACGCGCTCCTCGTCCACGCCGCCGGACACGGCGTACATGTCCGTCCACAGGACGTGCAGGTTGCCGGCCAAGGAGGGCACCGCGTTGCTGATCACGGACCACAGCAACCAGAGCAGCGGGATGACTGCCAGCGCGAAGGCGATGTAGACTAGGGCACGGACGACCTGGTCGAAGCCCTGGCGGTGCCCCGCGGTCACGCGGTACCCGACGTACAGGGCGACCAGGGCGAACACACCCGTGAGAACCACCCAGAGGGCGATGTTCCACCCGATGAGGGCCGTCACGGCAGCGGCGACGACGGCACCGACGGCCAGCATGGCCACCCACAGCACCGGCGAGGCCGGACGGATCGTGTTGTAGTCCAGAGCGGGCATGGCGGGGCCACGGTCGGCCTCGTGCTTCGGCTCCGGCTTCAGGTCGACAGGGGATGTGGTCATGTCAGTTCCTCCGCTCGACGATGGCGCGAGCAGCCAGGTTGACGACCAGGGTCAGTGCGAAGAGCACCAGACCCAGGGCGATGAGGGCGTTCACCTTGAGGTCCGTCGCGTCGGGGAAGTTCAGGGCGATGTACGCCGGGATGGGCTGGTTGCCGCTGCCGATGATGTTCCACTGGAACTCGTCACTCGGCGAGAGGATCATGGCAACGGCCATGGTCTCGCCGAGGGCACGGCCCAGCCCCAGCATGGCGCCACCGACGACGCCGGGCCAGCCGAAGGGCAGCACGGCCTGCTTGATCATCTCCCACTTCGTGGCCCCGAGGGCCAGCGAGGCCTCCTCGTTGCCACGGGGGGTCTGCTGGAAGACGTCGCGCGACACCGAGGTGATGATCGGCAGGATCATGATCGCCAGGACGATGGAGGCGGTCAGGAGCACACGCCCCGTGGACGAGGCATCCTCGAACAGCGGGATCCAGCCGAAGGTCTCCTCGAGCCACTTGAAGAGCGGCACCAGCAGCGGGGCGAAGGTGAGGAAGCCCCAGAGACCGAAGATGACCGACGGGATGGCCGCCAGCAGGTCGATGACGAAGCCCAGCGCCTTGGAGAGCTTGGGCGAGGCGTAGTGCGTGATGAACAGGGCGATGCCGACCGACACAGGGACGGCGATGAGCATGGCGATGAACGCGGCCAGCAGCGTGCCGCCGAGCAGGTTCATGGCCAGGCTCCAGAAGCCGTCGTCACCCACCTCGTCGGCCTTCTCGATGGCGGGCCACGCCTCCTTCAGGAGGAAGGCGGCGACGAGGGCGAGGACGAGGGCGATGAAGATGCCGGACCCGAGGGCCAGGCCGTAGAAAACCTTGTCGCCCATGCGTCCGGTGCTCACCCCACGCGTGGGGTCGGGCGTCGACCGCTCGTCATCGGTGTTCACCGAGAACTTGGTCGAACCGCCCTGGGAGGGGCTGTGCGGTTCAGCCACAGGAACTCCTTCAGATGAGAGGGATCACGAGACGGGGCCGCACCCGAGAGCGCGGCCCCGTCGTCGTGGAGGTGTGAGGCTCGATCAGCCCTTGGCCTTGATGGTCTCGACGGACTTGGCGAGCTCCGAGGCGGTCTTCGGCGAGATCGGTGCGGAACCGGCCTCGTCGGCGGCCTTCTGCTGGCCCTCCTCGGAGATGACGTAGGACAGGAAGTCCTTGACCTTGTCGGCGTCCTCGCCCTTCTCGTACTCCTTGCAGGCGACCTCGTAGGTCACCAGCACGATCGGGTAACCGCCCTCGACCTCACGGTTGAGCTCCAGGGCCATGTCGCCCTCCTCGCGGCCCTCGGCCGGCTTGGAGCCCTCGACGACCTTGGCGGCGGCCTCCGGGGTGTACTCGACGAACTCCTCGCCGACCTTCACCTTGGCGGCCTTCAGCTGGCCGATGGCCGAGGCGTCGGCGTAGCCGATGGTGCCCTCGGTCTTCTGGATGACGCCCACGACGCCCTGGGTACCCTTGGCGCCCTCGCCCTCGGCCGGCCACTCCTTGCCCGGCTCGTGCGGCCACGCGTCGCCGGCGGCCTCCTTCAGGTACTCCTGGAAGTTGGCGGTGGTGCCGGACTCGTCGGAGCGGGAGACGACGGTGATCTCGGTGTCGGGCAGGTCGGCGTCCGGGTTGTCGGCCTTGATGGCCTCGTCGTCCCACTTCTCGATGTCGCCGTTGAAGATCTTGGCCATGGTCTCCGGCGAGAGGTTCAGCTCGTCGACGCCCGGCAGGTTGTAGGCGATGGCGACCGGGGAGATGTAGGCCGGCAGGTTGATCGCACCCGCGTCACCGCAGGCGTCCTTGGCCTTGTCCATCTCCTCGTCGCTCAGGGCGACGTCGGAGCCGGCCCACGGGGTGTTGCCCGCGACGAACTGCTCGACACCGGCGCCCGAACCGTCCGGGGAGTAGTTCACCTTGACGCCGGGCTGCTTCTCGGAGTACCCGGAGATCCACGCCTTGACGGCGGACTCCTGGGCGGAGGAGCCGACGCCCTTGAGGTCGCCGGAGACACCGTCGGCCGGCTTGTACTCGGGGTAGGAACCTCCGGCAGCACCCTCGTCACCACCACCGGACTCGGCGGGGGACTCGCCGCCCTCGGACTCCTCGCCACCGGACTCGGCGGGGGACTCGCCACCCTCGGACTCCTCGCCGCCGGACTCCTCGCCACCACCGGACTCGGCGGGGGACTCCTCACCACCCTCGGCGGAGGACTCGGTGTTCTCGGAGGACTTGTCCTCGCCGGAGTCGTCGCCACCACAGGCGGCCAGGGTCAGGGAGGAGGCGGCCGCAAGGGCAACCACGGAACCAAAGCGGTTGAGCTTCACGAGAGGGACCTTTCACGAGGTGCTCGGGGTGATGATCCGCCGCGTCAGTAGTGCTGCAGACCACGGCGTGTTGCCGCATCCACAACGGTAGGGCTCGAAGGGGGCCACTCTGGCCAAAACGAGTTAACTCCCGGTGAACAGTTGTAGACCATCTCGTGCCCTGTGTGAGCCGCCTGACAAACCGCGCCGTTCCAGGCCTGAGCACCACTCGGGAGAACGTCCTTCCCCCGCTCCCTCTGCTCCCCTGCCCCCCCAAGGTGAACGCACCGACCCGTGGAGCGCCTCTCGGCGTGCGGCCGCTCGTGGCGGCGAAGGGTGGAGCCCGGGGCTACCGACGGGTCGGTGCGCTCGGTCGTCAACGGTACGCCCCCACCGAGCATTCCCGCAGCCTCGGAACGATCCCCTCGGGACGTCAGACGAGCGAGCCGCGGCGCCACAGGGAGGCACCCGCCGCCAGGTCCGCCGCGGTGTCCAGGAGGGCCAGACCCCGACGGTCGGCGCGGACGTCCGCCTCCCCCACCGGCTGCTGGCCGGCGACGGCCCCTCGCCCTGCACTCACGACGCGACAGAAGGCTGCCGCCCGCTCCAGGGCCGTGGCCAGGTCGCCCGTGTACACCCCGTGGAGCACCGCGTCCACGAGGTCGTGGACCTCGCGCGGACCGGGCGGGTCCACGACGCCTGCGACGGCGTGGGAGACCTCCGCCGACCGCATGCCCTCGGCGTACTCGCGCGCGGCGGCCTCGGGACTGGTCGCCACCCACTGCCGCAGCGCGTAGAGCCGCCAGAGGGCACCGGGAAGCGAGCGGGCCGGACGGTCGGCCCACAGCAGGGCCAGCGCGTCGAGCCCCAGGTCGTCCACGAGCTCGACCAGCCGGCGCGTCACCGTGGGGTCGGCGGCGGCCCGCCCACGGTGCACCAGCACCTGCGCGGTGCTGTGGCTGAGCTCGACGGCGTCCGCCGGGTCGTCGCCCCCGACCTGCTGATCCAGCTGCCAGCTGGTGCGGAAGGCCGGGCGGCGCAGACGCTCGCTCACCGGGCCGGCCCCATCGACACCGCGCGCACGACGGCCTCGCCCAGCTCGTCGCTCGCGTCGAGGTCCACCACCGCGGTGATGCGCCAGTCGTAGTCCCCCGCGGCGTCCTCGATGACCTGCTCGACGATCCAGGCCCGCTCGCCGTGCAGGACGCCCTCGGGGAGCTCGTCGATCCGGGAGGGGGCAGGATCGGCGTCCACCAGGAAGAAGTCACCCGAGCGCGCCGACGGACCGATGCCGACGTCCTCGTACTCGTCGTAGTACTCCCCCAGGGCGTCGTCCCAGGCGTCCGCGTCCATGACCACCCGCGCAGGCGGCTCCGAGAGCCGGGCCACCGCCTCCTCGAGCTCGCCGAGCTGCTGATAGCGGTCGTGGGCCACCAGCTCCACCCGGCGGAACATCGCGGTGCGCACCATCACGCGGAAGGCGCGCTCGTTGGCCGTCACGCCCTGGGCCCCGTGCGCCGGGCGCACCTCCTGCGCCTCGCGGTCCGGCACCTCCCCACCGGCCAGCAGGGTCCACTCGTCCACCAGCGAGGAGTCGGTCTGCCGGATGACCTCACCGAGCCACTCGATGATCTCTTCGACCGCCTCGGTGCGGGCGTGCTCGGGCACCGTGTGGCGCAGCGTCCGCCAGGCGTCCGAGAGGTAGCGCAGGAGCACCCCCTCGGCCCGGGCGAGGTCGTAGAAGCGGACGTACTCGCCGAAGGAGGCGCCCTTCTCGAACATGTCGCGGACGACGGACTTGGGCGACAGCGCCTCGAAGGTCACCCACGGGTGGGACTGGCGGTAGATCTCGAGCGTGCCGTCCAGCAGCTCCTCGAGCGGCTTCGGCCAGGTGATCTCCTCAAGCCGGTTCATGCGCTCGGTGTACTCGATGCCGTCGGCCTTCATCTCGGCGACCGCCTCGCCCCGGGCCTTGTACTGCTGCTGCACCAGCACGGGGCGGGGGTCGTCGAGCACCGCCTCGATGACGCTCACCACGTCCAGCGCGTGGGTGGGCGCCCCGGGGTCGAGCACCTCCGTGGCCGCCACGGCGAAGGGCGCCAGCGGCTGGTTGAGGGCGAAGTCGTCACTCACGCCCTCGGCCAGTCGGATGGACGTGGCACCGGTGTGCTCGTCGACCTGCTGGGAGACCACGCCCGCGTCACGGAGACCGCGGTAGAGCTCGATGGTGCGGCGGGCGAGCCGTCGGCGGCCGGCGGGCGTCTCGTGGTTCTCCTCCACCAGACGGCGCATGGTGCGCCACGCCTCACCGGGCTCCCCCGGGCGCTGGATGACGTTGAGCAGCGTGCCGTGGGTGACCCGCATGCGACTGGCCAGCGGCTCGGGGTCGGAGCCGACGAGCTTGGTGAACGTCTCCTCGGTCCAGCTCACGAAGCCCTCCGGGGGCTTCTTGCGGACCAGCTTGCGCCGCTTCTTCGGGTCGTCGCCCGCCTTCTCCTCGGCCCGGAGGTTCTCGATGACGTGCGGCGGCGCCTGGGCCACGACGTGCCCGGAGGTGTCGAACCCGGCCCGCCCGGCGCGCCCGGCGATCTGGTGGAACTCGCGGGCCTTGAGCACCCGCATGCGGGTCCCGTCGAACTTGGCCAGGCCCGTGAACAGCACCGTGCGGATGGGCACGTTGATGCCCACGCCCAGCGTGTCCGTACCGGCGATCACCTGCAGCAGGCCCGCCTGTGCCAGCTGCTCGACCAGGCGGCGGTAGCGCGGCAACATGCCGGCGTGGTGCACGCCGATGCCCTGGCGCAGCAGGCTCCGCAGCGTCTTGCCGAAGCCGGCCGAGAAGCGGACGTCGGCGAGGCGCTCGGCCAGGCGGTCCTTCTGATCGCGGGAGAGCTTCACCGTGCCGCTCAGGGCGAGCGCCCCCTCGACGGCCTGCTTCTGCGAGAAGTACACGACGTAGACGGGCGACTGGTGGGTGGAGAGCAGTTCCTCGAGCGTCTCCTCCAGCGGGGTGGTCCTCCACTCGAAGCTCAGCGGCACCGGTCGCTCGGCGTTGGCGACCACCGCGGTGGGACGGCCCGTGCGCCGGGTGAGGTCCTCCTCGAAGGTGCTGACGTCGCCCAGCGTGGCGCTCATGAGCAGGAACTGGGCCTGCGGCAGCTCCAGCAGCGGCACCTGCCAGGCCCAGCCGCGGTCCGGCTCGGAGTAGAAGTGGAACTCGTCCATGACCACGAGCCCGACGTCCGCGTCCTCGCCCTCCCGCAGGGCGAGATTGGCCAGGATCTCCGCCGTGCAGGCGATGATCGGGGCGTCCGGGTTGACCGAGGCGTCACCGGTCATCATGCCGACGTTCTCGGCCCCGAAGACGTCCACCAGGGCGAAGAACTTCTCGCTCACCAGCGCCTTGAGCGGGGCGGTGTAGAAGGACACCTTGTCCTGCGCGAGCGCCACGAAGTGCCCGGCCACACCCACCAGGGACTTCCCGGAGCCCGTCGGCGTGGCGAGGATGACATTGCTGCCGGCCGCCAGCTCCAGCGCCGCCTCGTCCTGGTGCGGGTAGAGCTCGATGCCCTGGTCGACGGCCCACCCGGCGAAGGCCTCGTGCACCTCGGACCCGTCCGGGCTGGTGCTGGCCGGCAGCCGGTCCACCAGGCGACGCGCCGCGGACCCGGCGGGAGGAGCGGACGAGGGCTGTGCGGCATCGGAAGTCATCCCGCCCATCATCGCACCGAGCGCCGACGCCCCGCACCGGATTAAGAACCGCTCGCAAACCGGCTAGGGTCCGCGCCCATGAGTTCACGTTGTCAGGTCACGGGGGCCACGGTCTCCTACGGCCACTCCGGCAGTCACTCACACCGCCGCTGGAGCCGCCGCTGGAGCCCCAACGTGCAGCGTCGCCGCTTCCACGTCCCGTCCCTGGGCGCACCAGCCGCATCGACGTGAGCGCCCGCGGGCTCAAGGTGATCGACCGCCGCGGCATCGACGCCGTGGTCGCCGACATGAAGGCACGGGGCGAGGTGATCCGATGGAGGTCCGCGCCTCCCTGCGCTCCCTCGCCCGCCAGCCGGGTGCCCAGGTCGTGAAGCGCCGCGGACGCCTGTACGTGGTGAACAAGAAGAACCCGCGCATGAAGGGTCACGCCGGCTGATCCGGCGGCACCGGTGAGGACCTGAGGAGGGGGGCGGCAAGCGCCGCCCCCCTCCTCAGACGTCGAGGAGCTCGGCGCTGGTCACCTGCGTGATCTGCGGGGCGAAGAGCGCCATCTGCCGCAGGGCGAGGTCGTGGTTCTCCGGCGAGGAGCCGGCACAGGCGTCGGTGACCACCTCGACGAAGGCCCCGTCGTCCGCCGCGGGCAGGGCGGTGGCCACGACGCAGCAGTCCGTCGCCACGCCGACCAGGCGCAGGTGCGGCTGCTCCCCCACCACGATCTGCAGCATGTCGTGCCACTTGCCGAAGGTCGGCTCGGTGACGACCAGGGCCTCCACGTCGGCGAGCTCCGGCACGATCTCGTAGAGCGGGTCGGAGTCCGGCACCTGCGCGAAGGGCCATTCCTCGTAGTAGGGCACCCAGGAGCCCGTCGGCTCCTCGTCGGCCACGAAGCGCGTGATGACGACCCGCCCCGGGTGGGCGGCGACGAGCTGCCGGACGGTGGGCAGCACGTCGGCGAACATCGGTGAGCCCCACGGGCTGGTGGCCGGGTCGGCGAAGATGCGCTGGGGATCGACGACCACCAGCCACGGGCTGGCGCCTGTCCCCTCCTCCGCCGGGGCCGGGGCGGTCCGCGGCACGGCACCCATCAGCGACCCTCCTGTCGACGGACCCGGCCGGAGCCGATGGCGAGGTACCCCAGGAGGCCCAGCAGCAGGGCCACGACGACCCCGAGGTTCGACCAGGCCCAGTCCCCCTCCCGACCGCCGAGGCCCAGTGGGCCGAGCAGGTAGCCCTGCCAGCCGAGCCAGTCCGCGTACGAGTTGGTGACCAGCCCCCAGCCGACGACGGCCGCGACCAGCATCAGCAGCACCGGGCCCCAGGCGACGGACCCGTAGCGTCCCCGCGGGTCGAAGAGCGCCGCCTCGTCGTAGTCGCGCCGGCGCAGCAGGATGTCGGCGATGAGGATGCCCGCCCAGGCGGCGATGGGCACGCCGAGGGTGATGAGGAAGCCCTGGAAGGGACCGAAGAAGTCCTCGGCGACGAGGACGACGTAGAGCGTGCCGGCCGTGAGGATGAGCCCGTCGATGCCGGCCGCGGCCGGGCGCGGGAGCCTCACACCCAGGCTGAGCAGGGTGAGACCCGAGGAGTAGATGCCCAGCACGGCGCCACTGACCAGGCTGATCACGGCGGCGACCAGGAAGGGCACGAGGAACCACGTGGGCAGGGCCGCCGCGAGCGCCCCGATGGGATCGGCCGCGATGGCCGCGCGCAGCCCCTCGTCCGAACCGGCGAGCAGCAGCCCGAACACGACGAGGACGGCCGGGGCGAGGGCACCACCGAGAGTGTTCCAGAAGACCACCTGCCCGCCGGGGGTGGAGCGCGGCAGGTAGCGGGACCAGTCGCTGGCGATGTTGATCCACCCCAGGCCGAAGCCGGTCATCGTCATGATGAACGCGCCGAGCATGGCCTGCGCCGAGCCGTCCGGGATGCCCTGCACGGCGGTCAGGTCGACCTCGTCGAGGGTGAGCAGCACGTAGAGCACGGTGATGGTGGCGGTGAGCCAGGTGAAGATCGCCTGCAACCGCATGATGACGCGGTAGCCCAGCACGGCCGCGACGATGATGAGCCCGGCGACCACGACGGCGGCCACGACCTTGGTGAGCGTGCCACCACCCCAGCCGAGGCGCTCGGCGACGGTGGCCGTCGCGAGCGTCGCGAGGATGGCCAGCACGGTCTCCCACCCGATCGAGAGCAGCCACGAGACCACCCCGGGCAGCTTGTTGCCCTGCACCCCGAAGGGAGCGCGGGAGAGCGCCATGGTCGGCGCGGAGCCCCGCTTGCCGGCGAGCGCCACCACACCGCAGAGCAGGAAGCTGACGACCACACCGAGGACGCCCACCACCAGCGCCTGCCGGAAGCTGATGCCGAAGTCGAGGATCCAGGTGCCGTAGGAGAGGCCGAAGACCGAGATGTTGGCCGCGAACCAGGGCCAGAACAGGTCCGAGGGGCGCCCGGTCCGCTCGGACTCGGCCACCACCTCGAAGCCGGTCGTCTCGATGAGGGAGGAGCTGGTGCCCGCGGTGGCCGGACCCGCGAGGACGTCCTCCGAGGTGGCTCCCGACACCTCGGAGGACGGTGTGATGTGGCTCATGCGGCGAAGAGTGTCACGAACCCTTCGCGAGGCGCATCCTCGACAGCGCCCACCAGGCGAGCAGTAATCCGCCCAGGGCGGCGACGCCCAGCACCATCACGCCACCGGTGGCGCTGAGGTCGGTGAGCTCGACGAGGGCGTCCCGGTCGCGGAAGTGCTGCGCGACCGCCAGCGCGCCGTGGTGCAGGCTGAGGAAGCGCGCGCGGGGGGCCAGGCCGATGAGCATGCCCTCCCACAGCACCAGATAGAGCGCACCGATGATCACCGCGTGTTTCACCCAAGTGCTCAGGGCCGTGAAGACCGCGCCGTAGGCCAGACCGGCCACGGCGCCGGCCACCAGCCAGGAGGTCAGCTCGTGGCTGCCCATGACGGCCGCCATGCCTCCGGCGGTCACGAGCCCCAGCAGCGCGCTGACGGCGCAGATGACCAGGACCTTCTGCAGCAGGATCTGCCAGCGCGGGGTGGGGGTGGCCAGCACGTGCAGCACCGAGGAGTCGTCCACCTCGTTGCCGATCCCGTTGACCGCCACCAGTAGCGCCGCCAGCGGGATGATGACGCTCGTGGCGAGGTCGCGGACGACCTGGTCGGCCACCACCTCGTCGGCCTCCCCGACGGCGAAGCGCAGCAGGACGGACAGGCCCAGCCCTGCCAGCGGCAGGAGGAGCAGCAGGAGCGGGCGCCAGCCCCGGGAGAGGGAGCGCCAGGTCATCGTCGCGATGGTCACCGCCATCACCGTCCTTCCACGAGGTAGCCGAAGACGCTCTCGAGCGACTCGTCGGTGGGGCGCACGCTCTCCAGCGCGATGCCGTGGCGTCGTGCCACCACCGGGAGCAGCCGGGAGAAGGCCTCGAAGTCGACCACCTGCACCTGCACGTGGTCCTGCAGCCCCTGCACCAGGCCCACCGAGGAGGCACCGTGCTCGGCGATGAGCGCCGAGGCCAGGGCACGGTCGTCGGAGGAGACGATCTCGTACTGGTGCGGCCGGTTGGTCATGAGCCGGCGCAGCGTCCGGAAGTCACCGGAGGCGAGGTGGCGGCCGGCCAGCATCACCTGGATGGTGCCGGCCATCTGCTGCACCTCCTCCAGGATGTGGCTGCTCACCAGCACGGTGGCCCCGCGGTCCGCGTACTCGTGCAGGGTGCTCATGAGCCGCACGCGCTGCCCCGGGTCCATGCCGTTGAACGGCTCGTCCAGCAGCAGCACCTCCGGCTCGTGCACGAGGGCCGAGGCCATCTTGATGCGCTGCTTCATGCCCTTGGAATACTTGCCGACGCGGCGGTCCGCGGCGTCCTCGAGGTCGACCAGGCGGATCGCGTGCTCCGCGGCCCCCCGGGCGTCCCGCAGCCGGTGCAGGCGGGCGATGGCGGTGACGAACTCACGGCCCGTCAGCTCGTCGTACATCGCCTCGGTCTCCGGCATCATGCCGAGCCGCTCGTAGATGGCGGGGTTGCCCCGCACCGGCTGCCCGTCGAGGGTGATGCTGCCGGCCGAGGTGGTCTCGAAGCCGGCGATCATCGCCATGAGGGTGGACTTGCCGGCCCCGTTGGGGCCCAGCAGGCCCGTGATTCCGGGCCCGAGGTCGAAGGAGACGTCATTGACGGCGACCACGTCGCCGAACCAGCGGGACGCCCCGTCGATGGAGACGACAGCCATCAGTTCACCCTCCGGTAGCGGCGGACCAGGGCCAGCAGCCCCAGCCCGCATCCGACGACGAGCAGCACGAGCATGAGGACGGCGCTCGCGTCGTCCTGCGGCGCCGTGAGCTCGGAGTTCCCGGTGGTCCACTCGACCACGCGCTCGACGGCGGAGTTGGGGCTGATCACCGGGGCCCAGCGGGCCAGGACGCCCTCCTGCGATCCCGTGGCCCGGGCGGATTCCATGACCACCGAGACGACGGAGCTGAGCACCAGGAGCACACCCAGGATCACGGCGGTGGCGACGCCCCGCTTGGGGGTCAGGGCCGCGGTGAGGGCGGCGACCACACCCACCGCGATGCTCAGCAGGAGAGCCCCGAGGGCCCCCACCCCGGCCGCACCCCAGACCGTCCGGAACGCGCCGCCGGCGAGCCACCACCCGAGGGTGCCGAGGAGGATGCCGACCGCCTGCAGCGTGAACAGCGCCAGCACGAGGGCACCCAAGCGGGACAGCACGTAGTCCGTCCGACTCAGCGGGCGCGAGAGGTAGTGGACGATCGCCCGCGAGCGCAGGTCCGCAGAGAAGAGCACGGGGGCCGAGACCGCGGCGAAGAGCGCCACCAGCGTGTAGAAGGCGTACGGGACGCGGGCCGGGTGGAACACGGGCCCCATCCCCTCGAACGGGACGAGGATCATGATGGCGCCGGAGATGAGCATCGGCGCCGCCATGAGCGCCAGGCAGACCCAGGGCATGACCTTGCCCTTCCAGGTGCGGCCGAACCCGAAGGCCGAGCCGTAGCCCTGGCGCACCAGGTAGCCGAGGATGCCGCCGCGACCGGCCCGCGGGCCGTCGTAGCCGCGGTACCCGAGGTCGTGGATGACGGACTGCGTGCCGGTGGGCGTTCCACCGGTCGGGATCCGCGTGCTCATGCCGCATCCTCCTCGTCCTCGCCCAGGAACAGCTCCGAGAGCTGGTGCCGGGCACCCGTCATGCGTGCCAGTCCCCAGCCGTGCTCGGCGCAGAGCTCCACCACGGTGGCCCGCACCTCGTCCGACGCGTCGGGGACGACCACGAGCCCGCCGCTGCGCCCGGCCTCGACGCCCCGGTGGTGCAGGGCCGCGATGAGGTGGGCGGGAGCCTCCTGGTCGCCGATGACCTCGATCTCGAGCGCACCGGTCCCGGCGGTCAGCTCCGCCACCGACGAGGACGTGGCCAGTCGGCCGGCGTCCAGCACGACGATGTGGTCGCAGATGCGCTCCAGCTCCCCGAGCAGGTGCGAGGTGACCAGGACGGAGATGCCGAACTCGTGACCGATCCGTCCGATGAGGTCGAGCATCTCGTCGCGCCCCGCCGGGTCCAGACCGTTGGTCGGCTCGTCGAGCATGACCAGGTCCGGGTCGTGGATGAGCGCCTGGGCCAGCTTGGCCCGCTGCTTCATGCCGGTGGAGTAGGTGCCGACCGGACGGTGGCGCGCCTCGTCGAGACCGACGTGCCGCAGGATGTCCGCGGCCCGCTCGCGGGCAACGTCTCGGGGCAGGCCCGAGACCCGGCCGAAGTGCATGATCGACTGCGCAGCGCTGACGTCCGGGGGCATGCAGTCGTACTCCGGCATGAAGCCGATGCGCGAACGCGCCTCCTGCGGGTTCTCGACGGCGTCGATGCCGAAGATGCTCGCGCTCCCCGAGGTGGGGGGCTCCAGCCCCAGCAGCATGCGGATCAGCGTGGACTTGCCGGCACCGTTGTGGCCGACCACCCCCGTGATCCCTTCTCCCACCGAGAGAGTCAGATCGCTGACCGCGGTGAAGTTGCCGAATCGCTTGGTCAGCGATTCCGTGCTCCAGACGTCCATGGAGCAACCGTAGAGCTCGCGGCGGCAACGGATCTCATCCCGTGGACCGAATCCCGGACTCCGCCCCCGACCAGCGTCCAATGCGGCACCGCACCGGCTCCGGTCGCCTCAGCCCTGCACGGCCAGTGCCAGCGGGAGCACCCCCGGTGCTCCCGCCCGACGCAGGGCACGACCGGCCACGGTGAGGGTCCAGCGCGAGTCGACAAGGTCGTCCACCAGCAGGACCGGGCCCGGGGCGGTGGAGAGCCTCTCCGCCAGCGCCGGGCCCACCGCGAGACGTTCCCACACGCCCGCCAGGCGGAAGGCACTGTTCCCGCCGGGCTCGCCGACAGGTCCACCGTCCACGGGGTCGAGCGTCCCCAGCAGGGGAAGGCGCCCGATGGCAGCGAGCTGCTCGGCGAGGGAGGACACGACCTGCGGGTGCCCACGGGAGGGCACGGCCACGACACCCACGGGGCGCTCGGCCCAGTCCCACTCAGCGAGCAGCAGGACGACCGCCCGAACCACCTCGGCCGGAACGGGCTGGTCCTCCGCCAGCAGCGACCGCAACCGCTGCCCCCACCCCAGGTCGCTCAGCCTCGCGAGGGCCCGTCCCGGCAGCAGCTGCTCCTCGGCCGGGATGCGCCCCTTGGCCGCGACGCCGAGCCGGTCCATCCCGGTCGGCCACTGCGCCCGCGGCTCGAGCACCACCCCGTGGGACCCCAGACGTTCCCGGGCCCCGGCCACCGCGGTCTCGGGGACCTCGGTGGGGAACCAGGGTCCGGCGCAGTTGTCGCACCGCCCGCAGGGCTCGGCGGTGGGGTCGTCCAGGGTGCGCTGCAGGAACTGCATGCGGCACCCGCCGGTGGTGCGGTACTCCCGCATCAGGTCCGCCTCGCGCTCCCGTGCCGCCGCGACCCGCTCGTAGCGCTCGGCGTCATAGGCCCACGGCCGCCCGGTGGTGGTCCACCCGCCGGGGACCTTCTGCACGGCTCCGTCCACGTCGAGCACCTTGAGCAGGAGCTCGAGCCGGGTGCGCCGGACGTCCACCCGGGTCTCCAGCACCGCCGTGGACAATGGCCTGCCGGCCTCCGCGAGCGCGGTGAGCACGGCATCCGCCTGGTCCTGCCTCGGCATGGAGACGGTGGCGAAGTAGCGCCAGATGTCCGGGTCCTCCGGACCCGGCAGCAGCAGCACGTCCGCTCGCTCGGTGGCACGCCCCGCACGGCCGACCTGCTGGTAGTAGGCCACCGGGGAGCTCGGGGCGCCCAGGTGGACGACGAATCCCAGGTCCGGCTTGTCGAAGCCCATGCCGAGGGCCGAGGTGGCCACCAGTGCCTTGACCTCGTTCCCCCGGAGCGCCTCCTCGAGCCGCTGTCGTTCCTCGGCGTCCGTCCGGCCCGTGTAGGCAGCCACCGGGTGGCCGGCCGCCGCCAGCGCCGCCGTGACGTCCTCGGCGGCGGAGACGGTCAGGCAGTAGACGATGCCGGAGCCGGGCAGCTCCTCCAGGTGGGAGGCCAGCCAGCCGAGCCGCTGCTCGGGCGCCAGGGGCACGCCACCCTCCCCCAGCAGCACCCCCAGCCTCAGGGAGTCCCGCGCGAGCCCCCCGCGCACCGTCCGGACGGAGTGCTGCTCGCCACCTGGCCCGACAGCGAGCTGCTCGACCACGTCGTCGACCACCCGGGCGTTGGCCGTGGCCGTCGTGGCGAGGACGGGCGTGTCCCCGGGCAGGTCACCCAGCAGGCTGCGGATGCGCCGGTAGTCCGGCCGGAAGTCGTGCCCCCAGTCGCTGATGCAGTGCGCCTCGTCCACCACCAGCAGCCCGCAGCGGCCGGCGAGGTCGGGCAGCTGCTCCTCCCGGAAGCGCGGGTTGTTGAGGCGCTCCGGGCTCACGAGGAGGACGTCGACCTCGTCGGCCTCCAGGGCGGCACGCACCTCGTCCCACTCGGTCGCGTTGGCCGAGTTCATGGTGACGGCCCGCACAGCCGCCCGGGCGGCGGCCCCGACCTGGTCGCGCATCAGGGCCAGCAGCGGCGAGACGATCACCGTCGGACCGGCGCCCTGCTCCCGACGCAGCGCGGTGGCCACGAAGTAGACGGCCGACTTGCCCCACCCGGTGCGCTGCACCACGAGCACCCGTGCCCGGTCCTCCACCAGGGCGCGCACGGCCTCGAGCTGCCCGTCGCGGAAGGCGACGTCCTCGCGTCCGACGAGCCGGCGGAGGGCCCCGAGGGCACGGTCCTCGAACGAGTTCGTCATGGCCTCCACCCTGTCACCCACCCCCGACGACCTCCGCCCGCCGTCCACAGGCACCGGGGTGCTCCTCGGTAGACTCCGGCCTCCCGGGCCGAGTCCCGAGGGCCTCTAGCTCAGCTGGCAGAGCAGCGGACTTTTAATCCGTAGGTCGTGGGTTCGATCCCCACGGGGCCCACCCACGACAGGACGCCCCCGCACCGGTCCGGTGCGGGGGCGTCCTGCGTGCCGTGGGCGCGGGGCCCGTGGCTCAGTGCTGCTCGTTGGGGTCGTTGTCCGCGTCGTCCTTGGTCGGGTGCAGCGTGCCCTTGACGTGGTCCGGCGGGCCGTACAGCGAGTACAGCTTCAGCGGCTCGTCACCGGTGTTGGTGAAGTTGTGCCACTGGCCGGCCGGGACGATCGCCACCCAGTCGTCGCCGATGGTCTCGTCGAAGGTCAGGTCGTCCTCCGCCGGCCCCATCTGGGCCCGGGCCTGACCCTGCTCGACGCGGATGAACTGGTCGTGGTCATCGTGCATCTCCAGGCCGACCTCACCCCCCCGGCGGGATGGTCATCACCGTCATCTGCAGGAACTCACCGGTCCACAGGGTGGCGCGGAAGTTCTCATTGGCGAGGGTGGCCTCCTCGATGTTCACCGTGTACGGCTTCGGGCCGTGGTCGCTCAGGTCAGCCATGGCTGTCTCCTCACTGCTCGGCGACGGGTCGTCCCACCCATCATGCCGACCCCTGTCCCTCCCGCGCCATCGGGGTGTGCTCGATGCCGTCCCAGTCGAAGTCGGGGCCGGTCCGCTCGAACCCGAAGCGGGAGTACCACCCCGCCAGGTGGGACTGCGCCTCGAGCTCGAGCCGTCGGTGGCCGTGCTCGGCCAGGACCCACTCCATGAGCCGGGCCGCCAGCCCCTCCCCGCGGTGCTCCGGTGCGGTCACCACGCGGCCGACGACCAGCGGACCGTGGGGACCCTCGGCATCCAGCAGGCGCAGGGTCGAGGCGACCTCCTGCCCACCCGACCAGACGTGCGTGGTGGTGGGCAGCAGGTCCAGCCCGTCCACCTCGGGGTAGGGACACTCCTGCTCCACGACGAAGACATCGACGCGCAGGCGCAGCAACCTGTGCAGCTGCTCCGTCGTGAGCTCGGGACCACGGACGCTGACGATCTGCTCCATGCCTCCATGATGACCCCGGGGCACCCCGGTGGCGCGCGTACACTGTGCGGCGTCCTGCGGCCGGCAGCCCCGGCGAGACAGGGCGGGTCCCCATCGTCTAGCGGCCTAGGACCCCGGCCTTTCACGCCGGTAACGCGGGTTCGAATCCCGTTGGGGATGCCACGAGCACGCCTTCTCCCACGTCGGGGTCAGCATCCACCCCGCATTCCCCCAAGGAGCCCGTTCTCCGCGGCACGACGCAGCACACTGGCAGGCGTCCCTCCCCCCCCCCCCCCCGTCGCCCCGAGGCGACACGCCCTCCAGGAGAACCTCGTGCACGCACGTCGCAGATCCGTGCTGGCCGGCGCGGGTGCGGCCCTGGCCGCCGCTGCCGTCCATCCCCTCACCCCGGCAACCGCCAGCGGGAGCCGCCGCATCGCCGTCGTCGGATCCGGTTACGGCGGGGCCGTGGCCGCGCTGGCCCTGACCTCACGGGGCATCCCCGTCGACCTCATCGAGATGGGGTGCGACTGGGACGCGCTCGGTCCGGGGCCCAAGGATCGCGTCTTCGACCCCATGACCGATCCCACCGCCCGGTCCATGTGGTTCGAGGAGCGCACGGACATGCCCATCTCACGGCTCTTCGGCATGGACGTGGTCAACCGCGACATCGAGCCCGGTGCCGGGGTCCTGGCCCTGGAGCGCTTCGCAGACATGAAGGTCTACGTGGGGCGCGGCGTCGGCGGTGGATCGCTGGCCAACGGGGGCATGGCCGTCACCCCGGACCGCAGCTTCTTCGAGCAGGTGCTGCCGCAGGTGGACGCCGAGGAGATGTACTCGACCTACTTCCCGCGCGCCAACGACCGGCTGGGGGTCACCGAGCCGGCGGCCGACATGGTCGCCTACTCCCCCTGGTACCAGTTCACCCGGGCCGGTGTGACCCTCGCCCGCAACGCGGGGCTCGAGGCGGTGCGCGTGCCGAACGTCTACGACTGGGAGCACATGCGGCGCGAGTCCTACCGGGAGGCCGAGCGCTCCGCCCTGGCCCAGGAGGTGATCTTCGGCAACAACCACGGCAAGAAGGCCCTGACCCGCACCTACCTCGAGAAGGCGCTGGCGACCGGCCTGGTGAACCTGACCCCGCTCACCGAGGTCACCCGCATCCGGCAGGAGACCGACGGGAGCTGGGGCCTGGACCTGCGGACCATCGACTTCGACGGCGTCGTGCAGTCCGAGCGGCAGGCGACCTACGACCGGGTGGTCCTCGCGGCCGGCTCCGTCGGCACCTCGAAGCTGCTGGTGCAGGCGCGCTCCCGTGGTGACGTGCCCGGGCTCAACGAGCACGTGGGCCGCTCCTGGGGGCCGAACGGCAACACGATGCTGGCCCTGCGGACCGAGGGAGCCGGCGCCCACCAGTCGGGCATCCCCACCATGGGCATCAAGCACTGGGACGACGGCCCCTCCTCGGTCTTCGCCGAGATCGCCCCGCTGCCGGCCGGCATCGAGATCGCACGGGCCCTCTTCCTGGCCATCACGAACAACCCGAACACCGCCTCCTTCACCGCGGGTGACGACGGGACGGTGGACCTGGACTGGACCCCCGCCAAGCACGAGCCGAGCGTGGCGGCCGCGCGGGCCGTGTTCGACCGCATCAACGAAGCCAACGGCACCAGCTACGCCACCGACATGTTCCTGGACGACAAGGCGTTCACCGACTACTTCACGTACCACCCGCTCGGCGGGATGGTCCTGGGCGAAGCCACCGACCTCAACGGCGAGGTCAAGGGCGCTCCGGGGCTGTTCGCGCTGGACGGCTCGCTGATCCCGGCCCGGATCGGCGTCAACCCCTTCGTCACGATCACCGCGCTGGCCGAGCGCTGCATGGACCGCCTGCTGGCGGCCGGGAGGTTCGCCTGATGACCGACTCCGCACGCCGACTCGCCACCCGCGCCCTGCTCTGGGGCGCACCGGCCGCCCTCCTCGGCGCAGCCACCCCGGTGCGGGCCAGCCGCCCCTACCCCGAGTGCCACGCGACCGGGGGTGCGACCGGCACCTCGGCTGCCGGAGGACTGACGGTCGAGCTCACCGGGCCCGACATGGACTGGGCGACCCTGGAGCCGCGACTGGACGAGACCATCTGGAAGAACACCCGCTTCACCGACCAGATGCGCCAGCCCGCCCCCGAGGACCTCAAGACCCCGGCGACCACCCGGGCCGCCCTGCCGACGGCGGCGACCGTGACCAACAACGGCGACGCCCCGGTCGACGCTCCCTCGGGGACCGCCGAGTTCGAGATGCGCGATGCCGGGACGGACCACTCCCCGCTCGGCTCCGACCAGGTGGGGGCGGTCACCTCGAACCCCCGGGTGATCTGGGAGCGCGCCAGCACCGGGCGCAACGGCAGGGAGGTGGGCCAGCGGTACTCCTGGCGCCTCGACGGCTCGCTGGAACCCGGTGAGAGCCTGGAGATGCCGCTGCTGCACTACTCGCCCTGGACCTTCGCGAACGTCGACTTCACGCTGCTCGTCCGCGTGACGGCCGGGGAGGCGGTGGCCGAGCGGGTCGGTCACGTGCCGGGGTACAGCACCGGCTGAGACCACCGCCAGCCGTTCGTGGCCCCGGCCGAACCGGGGCCACGAACGGCGCGATCCAGCCGATTTTGCACTGCCGCCGGATTCACGTATGGTTCTCCAGTCGCACGGCATAGCCGTGTGAGCGCAAGGCCTCGTGGCGCAGTTGGTTAGCGCGCCGCCCTGTCACGGCGGAGGTCGCGGGTTCGAGTCCCGTCGAGGTCGCTGGAACGATGATTTCGGTCATCGCCCTGGCCAGATAGCTCAGTTGGTAGAGCGTTCGACTGAAAATCGAAAGGTCGGCGGTTCGACCCCGCCTCTGGCCACTCCGAGAGCTCCTGGAACGCCATCCGATCATCGATCGGGTGGCGTTCCGTCGTTCCGGATCGATGACCACCCGCCACTCCTGCCCGAGGTCCGGCGGCCGCACAGGCCCCGCGTCTACCCTGACCGCATGCCTGACCTGAATGAGTGGATCACCCGTGTCATCGACGCCCTCGGTGGCCCCGGCCTCGCCCTGATGATGCTGCTGGAGACGGTGTTTCCCCCCATTCCCAGCGAGCTCGTGCTGCCGCTGGCCGGCTTCACCATCGGCCAGGGGCAGATGGGCTGGGTCGAGGTCATGCTCTGGACGACCGGTGGCGCCGTGCTGGGCGCCGTGATCCTCTACGGCGTCGCCCGCGCCTTCGGTCGGCAGCGGACGATCCGCTGGATGGCCAAGCTGCCGCTGGTCGACGAGGACGATGCTGACGCGGCCCACCGCTGGTTCGACCGCTACGGCAAGGTCGCGGTGCTGACCGGCCGCTGCGTGCCGGGGGTCCGCTCGCTCATCTCCATCCCGGCCGGGACCTCGCAGATGCCCTTCGGCACCTTCTTCGTCTACACGCTGCTCGGCACGATCGTCTGGAACGCGATGCTGGTGGGTCTGGGCTACGCGCTGGGCGCCAACTGGCACGCCGTCGAGGGCGTGGTGAGCATCATCAGCAAGGTGGTGCTGGTGCTGCTCGTGCTGGGCGTCATGTGGTTCCTGTGGAAGAAGGCCCAGAAGCGTCGCGCTGTCCGCTCGTGAGGGCGTGACGCACCATCTCCTGCAGCACCCACAGCCCGTCGGCCGAGAGCACGGACTCGGCGTGCCCCTGGATGCTGGCCACGCCCGGGCCGCACAGGCCCCGCACGGCGCCGGTGTCCGCGTCCGCCGAGACCTCCAGCGGTCGACCGGCCAACGTGGTGGCCCCCGCCTCGGGCACCCGTGCCACGAAGGTGTTGTAGAAGCCGACCCGGGCCGGGGTGCCGAACCAGTCGACCTCGAGCTGGACACCCTGCTGCGGTGAGTCGAGCCGTTCGATCGGCAGGCCCGCCCGGTGTGCGAGGACCTGGTGGCTCAGGCACACCGCCACCAGCGGCAGACCGGCCTCCAGCCGGGCACCGACGAGCTCGTGCAGGCGCGCGATGCGCGGCGAGGAGAGGTCCGTCGGGTCACCGGGCCCGGGGCCGCTCAGGAGCAGGTCGGGCGCGTCCGGTCCGGTGACGTCGGCCGGGCGGACGTCGTCCCAGCGCCGCACCTCGCCCCGCAACCCGAGGTGGCGCAGCTGGTGGACCAGCATCTGCGTCCAGGCGTCCTCGGCGTCGACGACCAGGGCGCTCGCCCCGCTGAGCTCCTCCAGGTGCGGGGGCTCCTGCGGCGCCAGCCAGAAGGGCGAGAGACGCTCGTTGCGCCCGGCCAGGGCGTCCGACACACCCGGGAGCCGGGCGAGGTCCGGGGCCGTGGCGACGGGCCGGCGCGGCCGCAGTCCCATGGCCGCGAGCATCCCGGTGGCCTTCACCGTCGTCTCGGCCACCTCCGCCTCCGGATCGCTGTGGCGCACCAGGGTGGCACCGGCGGAGACGCTCACCGTGCCGTCGTGGGGCAGCTGCGCGGTGCGGATGACGATGGGGGCGTCGAGCCGCTCCCGCCCACCGGCGTCACGCTCCAGCAGGGCCAGCACGCCCGAGTAGTACCCGCGGCCGGTCGGCTCGTGCCGGTGGATCACCCGGCAGGCGTTCTCCATCGGCGAGCCCGTCACCGTCGGGGCGAACATGGTCTCCCGCAGCACCTCGCGCGGGTCCATCGACGTCCGGCCGTCGAGCAGGTACTCGGTGTGGGTCAGGTGGGACATCTGCTTGAGGTGCGGCCCCGTCATGCGGCCGCCGTCGGAGCAGACGCGGGCCATCATCTTCATCTCCTCGTCCACCACCATGAAGAGCTCCTCGGTCTCCTTGGTGTCGGACAGGAAGCGCTCGAAGGCCCCCACCAGCTCCTGGGTCGAGGCGTGCCCCCCGTGCCGGAAGGTGCCGGAGATCGGGTTCATGATCGCGCGCCCGTCCCCCACCCCGACGTGCCGCTCCGGGGAGGCGCCGACCAGCGTGTGCCCGGGCGTGTGGACGACGAAGGTCCAGTGCGCCCCCGCCTCGGAGGCCATCAGCCGCTCGAACCACCCCAGCGCGGCACTGGCCGGGTCGCCGTCCACGTCCGCGACGACGTCGCGCCGCAGCACGAAGTTGGCCCCCTCCCCCCGACCGATCTCGTCCTCGATGACCCGGCGCACCATCGCGGCGTAGTCCTCGTCGGACACGCTCATGCGCTCGCCGTGCACCGCGGACGGCTCTGGCACGAGCTCCCGGACGGCCGCGGCCACCTCCTCCACCGGCAGCCGGGTGGAGGAGGTGGCCCGGAGGACCCTGAGCGGCGCGCCGTCGTCGTGCGCGACGAAACCGCGCTCGACCACCTGCCGGTAGGGCACCATCGCCAGCACCGGGTGCTCCCCGGCTGCCGGGACGTCCCCGAGCCCTGCCAGGTCCTCGACCGTGCCGCGCAGCAGCAGCACGTGGTCCGGGTCCACCGCGCGCCGCAGCAGCGCGAAGGGCGGGGCCGAGGGCCCGACGAGGTCGGCCAGGTGGTCGAGCGCGGCCCTCACCTCAGAAGGCGCGCTGCTGGAGGCTGCCGACGGTGCGCGGCGCGTGCTCGTCCATCGCCTGCAGGTCGGCGACGACGGCGTCCACGTCCTCGAGCACCTCGACCGCGGTCACGTGCTGCACCTTGTGGGCGTGGTCGACGAGGTCCTCGACATCCAGGTGCTCGGCCGCGCGCACCACGATGGTCATGTGCGAGAGACCGCGCTGGGTGGTGGGGCCAGCGGCCAGGTACTGGATGTTGGCCTCCCGGGTGGAGAAGAGGCCGCAGATCTTGGCCAGGACGCCCGGGTGGTTCTCGGCGGTGATGGACAGTGCGTGACGTTCCATGTCAACTCCCGTGGCTCGTGGGTGCCCGTGCGGGCCGGAGTCCCATCCAATCACCTCCTCGTGCGGACGTGGTGTGAGGAGGCTTGCAATACTGGGCCCATGGCCGATCACTTTGACGTCGTTGTCCTTGGCGCGGGCCCCGGTGGCTACGTCGCCGCCATCCGTGCATCCCAGCTCGGCAAGAAGGTCGCCGTGGTGGAGAAGAAGTACTGGGGTGGTGTCTGCCTGAACGTCGGCTGCATCCCCTCCAAGGCCCTGCTCCGCAACGCCGAGCTGGCCCACACACTGAACCACGAGAAGAAGACCTTCGGCATCGAGGGCGACGCCACGATGTCCTACGGACCCACCCACGCGCGCAGCCGCAAGGTGTCCGAGGGCATCGTCAAGGGCGTCCACTTCCTCATGAAGAAGAACAAGGTCACCGAGGTCGACGGCTGGGGCACCCTCACCGGCCCGAACTCGCTGTCCGTGGAGCTGAACGACGGCGGCACCCAGGAGATCACCTGCGACGACCTCATCGTCGCCACCGGTGCGACCACCCGCATGCTGCCGGGCGTGGAGCTGAGCGACAACGTCGTGACCTACGAGGAGCAGATCCTCAACTCCGAGCTGCCGGACTCCGTGATCATCGCCGGCTCCGGCGCCATCGGCGTCGAGTTCGCCTACGTCATGAGCAACTTCGGCGTGGACGTGACCATCGTCGAGTTCGCCGACCGCATGGTGCCCACCGAGGACGAGGAGATCTGCAAGGAGCTCGCCAAGCACTACAAGAAGCTGGGCGTCAAGGTCCTCACCAGCACCAAGGTGGAGGGTGTCGAGGACACCGGCTCCGGCGTGAAGGTGACCGTCTCCAAGGACGGCAAGGAGGACGTGCTCGAGGCCGACAAGATGCTCTCGGCCATCGGCTTCGCCCCGCGCCTGGAGGGCTACGGCCTCGAGGCCACCGGCGTGGAGACGACCGAGCGCGGCGCCATCAAGGTGGACGAGTACGGCCGCACCAACGTCGAGCACGTCTACGCCATCGGTGACGTCACCG
This sequence comes from Kytococcus sp. Marseille-QA3725, assembly GCF_054950055.1. NCBI lineage: Bacteria > Bacillati > Actinomycetota > Actinomycetes > Micrococcales > Kytococcaceae > Kytococcus > Kytococcus sp. Marseille-QA3725. Next base: position 1,562,207 of record NZ_JBUCLA010000001.1, read on the forward strand.
GCAAGATGATGCTCGCCCACGTGGCCGAGGCCATGGGCGTCGTCGCCGCCGAGACCATCGCCGGCGCCGAGACCCAGACGATCGACTTCCAGAACATCCCCCGCGCCACCTACTGCCACCCGCAGATCGGCTCCATGGGCCTGTCGGAGGCGCAGGCGAAGGAGGCCGGCCACGAGGTGAAGACGGCGAAGTTCCCCTTCACCGCCAACGGCAAGGCGATGGGCATGGGCGACGCCACCGGCTTCGTGAAGGTCGTGGCCGACGCCGAGCACGACGAGATCATCGGCGTGCACATGATCGGCCCGCACGTCACCGAGCTGCTCCCGGCCGCCGTGACCGCCGCGACCTGGGACCTGACCGCCGCGGAGATGTCCCGCGTGGTCTGGGCCCACCCGACGCTGAGCGAGGCCCTCAAGGAGGCCATGCACGGCATCGAGGGGCACATGATCAACCTCTGACGAGGCCGCGTCCCCACGCCCCGTCCGGCGGTTCGCCGGGCGGGGCGTCGCCGTGCCCGGCCCCCGCCCCACCCACCGGACGGGCACCGAACGCATAGGATCGACCCGCCCCCGAGCCACAGGAGACCACGTGTCCGAGCACTCCCCCCAGCAGACCACCCCCGGGAGCACCCCGGCCTTCGACCTGGTGATGGTCGGCGGCGACATCGGCGTCTACGCCCTGGCCCGGGCGTTCCACGACCGCTACGGGACGGTCCCCACGGTGGTCTCCCGGGTCGAGACCGGCCCGGTGATGCGCTCGGACATCATCGACCACCACCTGATCGGCGAGGACAAGACCTCGCAGGACACGATCGACGAGCTCGTGCGCATCGGCCAGCAGCACCACGGCCGCCACCCGCTGCTGCTGCTCACCAACCAGGACACGATCGTCCGGATGGTGATGGAGCGTGTCGACGAGCTGGCGCCGTACTACACGATCCCGATGCCGGGTGTGGACCTGCTGGACCGCATCAGCGACAAGGTCGAGTTCGCCCAGGCCTGCAGCGAGCTCGGGATCCCCCACCCGGCCACCCAGGTGGTCGACTTCGCCGGCTCCGGCGCCGCCGACTGGCGAGCCCCGGCCGTGGAGCAGGCCTTCCCGGTGGTGGCCAAGCCCGCGACGACCAGCCAGTACGAGACGCTGAAGTTCGCCGGCAAGAAGAAGGTCTACTTCCTGGACGACCAGGCCGACTACGACGAGATGGTCCGCGTGCTGCGGGCCGCGGGCTTCACCGGCCAGTTCCTGGTGCAGCAGCTCGTCGGCGGCGACGACACCTACATGCGCTCGGTGACCGCCTACCGCGACCAGTTCGGCGAGACCACCCTGCTGTGCAGCGCCCACGTGCTGCTGGAGGAGCACTCCCCCACCGCGCTGGGCAACCCGGCCGCGATGTTCACCACGGCGCTGCCGGACCTGTGGGACTCCGCGGTGCGCTTCCTGGACCACATGGACTACCGCGGCTTCGCGAACTTCGACGTCAAGGTGGACCCGAAGGACGGCACCGGCTACTTCCTGGAGATGAACTCCCGCATCGGCCGCAACAACTACTACGTGACCGCCGCCGGCGCGAACGTGGCCGAGTTCGTGGTGGCCGACGCCGTGGAGAACCAGCACCACGCCCCGGTCCGGGTGGAGAACGAGATCCTCTACACCGTGCTGTTCAAGCCCTTCCTCATGCGCTACGTGCTGGACCCGGAGCTGCGCCGCCGCGTCAACCGCGCCGCCCGCAACGGCATCCACCACCCTCTGTGGAACAGCAAGGACTCGCTGTGGCGCCGCGGCTACACGCTGGTGGCGATGGCCAACCACATCCGCAAGTTCCTGAAGTTCTACCCGAAGCCGAGCTCGCACGGCTTCTGATCCGACGCGGTGGGCGGTCCGCCCCTCCGGGGATCAGGACCCGTCCACCCACTCCTCGCGACCCGGGACCAGGACGCCCTCGCCCGCGGTGGCCGACGCCACCAGCGTGGTGAGGGCGTCCGTCTGGTCCGGGGGCGTGGCCACGTGCAGGGTGGCCCGCGCCGCGTAGTCGGTGCCCGTCACCACGAAGCCGCCGGCGCGAAGGTCGTTCTCGACGCGGCCGGCCTGGGCGTGGTCCACCTCGAGCGAGTGGATGCGCACGAGGTGGCGGTCCCGCGGTCGGGCGTCCTCGAGCGCCGCCCGCACCGCGTCGCCGTAGGCCCGCACCAGGCCACCGGCCCCGAGCAGGGTCCCCCCGAACCACCGGGTGACGACCGCGGTCACGTCGCGGTAGCCCGAGCCACGGAGCACGTCCAGCATCGGCGTCCCCGCGGTCCCGGCCGGCTCCCCGTCGTCGTTCGAGCGCTCCACCCGCCCCTCGGGGCCGAGGATGAAGGCGCTGCAGTGGTGCCGCGCGTCGTGGTGGGCCCTCCGCTCGGCCTCGATGACGGCACGGGCGGCCGCCTCGTCGGAGGTGGGGGCGAGGCGGCAGAGGAAGCGGGAGTGCTTCTCCTCGATCTCACCGGTCGCCTCGGCGGCCAGCGTGCGGTAGGACGTCACGGACATGCGCACAGGCTAGATGCCCCCTCGAACTACTACGACGCATAGCAATTACGATGTCGCCCATGTTGAAGCGTGTGTCCGGCCTGCCGCGCAGCCTCGCCGCGGGCGCCGCAGTCCTGAGCCTGTCCCTGTCCGCCGCCTCCCCCGCCCTGGCGCACGACGTGCTGGAGGAGTCCGACCCCGCGGCCGGCGCCACGCTGGACGAGGCCCCGGAGAGCCTGACGTTCACCTACAGCGACAACATCCAGCGGGTCGGCAACAAGATCTCCGTGAGTGACGCCTCCGGCGAGGTGGTGGCCGAGGGCGAGCCCGAGGTGGACGGCCCCGAGGTCTCCCTGCCGCTGCCCGAGGACCTGCCCGACGGCACCTACACGACCACCTGGCGGGTGACCTCCTCCGACGGCCACCCGATCTCCGGCACCAGCGACTTCACCGTCGGCAGCGGCGGGGAGGGCTCCGAGGACGCCTCGGCCGGCGGCTCCCCCTCGGCAGGTGACGAGGGTTCGGCGCCGGCATCGCCGTCGGATTCGGCCGACTCGTCGGACGGGGCGTCGCCTTCTTCGGTGGAAGACACCGCATCGCCCGAGGAGGGTGACGAGGAGTCCTCGTCGGGCGGCGGTCTCGGTACGGGCGGTTGGCTGGGCCTGGGTGCCCTCGCGCTGGTCCTGGTCGGTGGCGGCGCCCTGCTCCTGCGGCGCTGAACGCGCGACGCACCTGCTCCACGTGGCGCAGGGCACCCGCCGCCGGGAAAAGGTCTGTTGTAAACTCGGCGGCACGACATACACGAATCCCGGGGCCGCTACGCCTCGCACGTGATCGCGTGACGCCACAGCTTCCAGGCCATGACGCCACGCGATCGCGTGTTGGTGGCGATGCCGCTCCGCCAGACCGGTTAGGGGGTCTCGCCATGGGGCGCGGCCGAGCCAAGGCAAAGCAGACCAAGGTTGCTCGGGAGCTGAAGTACTACTCCCCCGACACCGACCTGAGCGCGCTCGAGAGGGAGCTGCGCGCCGCGTCGGATCGCGAGTCGGCGGGAGACGGGTACTCCGCCGTCTCCGACGACGAGGACGACGAGGACAGCTGGTCGGACACCGACCGCTGAACCACCCTTTCCCAGATGTGCGAACGCCCCCGGTCACCGGGGGCGTTCGCACATCCAGGGCCCGTCCGGGCCGCGGCGTCAGGCGTGGTCACCCACGAGCGCCGCGGCACCACCCGTGACGCCCTTGGCCTCGGTGACCCACTCCCCGGCGGGCACCTCGGCTCCCAGACCCTCCACGGCGGAGCCGTGCACCTGCCCGGCCACCCAGGCGTCGATGCCGTGACCGGCCAGGACGCGCACGGCCTCATCGACGGACTCCTGCGGCAGCACGGCCACGAAGCCGACCCCCTGGTTCAGGGTCTTCTCCACGTCCGCGCGCTCCACACCACCCCAGGCGCGCACGGCCTCGAAGACCGGCGCCGGGGCCCAGGTGGAGCGGTCCAGCGCCACGAAGACCTCCGGCGGCAGCACGCGCGCCAGATTGGCGGCCAGACCGCCGCCGGTGATGTGGCTGAGCGCGTGCACCTCGGTGGAACGGAGGACCTCCAGCAGCGGGCGCGTGTAGATGCGGGTGGGCTCGAGCAGCTCCTCCCCCAGCGTGCGGCCGAACTGCGGCACCTCCGCCTCCAAGGACAGACCGGCGTGCTCGACCACCCGACGCACCAGCGAGAAGCCGTTGGAGTGCAGCCCCGAGGAGGCCAGGCAGAGCACGGCGTCGCCGACGCGCACCCGCTCCGGGCCCAGCACGTCAGGGGCGTCCACCACACCGGTGGCCGCGCCGGCCAGGTCGTACTCGTCCGGGTCCATGAGGCCCGGGTGCTCGGCGGTCTCGCCGCCCACGAGGGCGACCCCGGCCAGCTCGCAGCCGTGCGCGATGCCGGCCACGATGGCCGCGATGCGCTCGGGCTCGACCGACCCGGTCGCGACGTAGTCGGTCATGAACAGCGGCTCGGCGCCGCAGACGACGATGTCGTCCACCACCATCGCGACCAGGTCCTGGCCGATCGTGTCGTGGACGTCGAGCGCCCGGGCGATGGCGATCTTGGTGCCCACGCCGTCGGTGGAGGTGGTGAGCAGCGGGCGCTCCATGCCCTGCAGGGCGGAGGCGTCGAAGAGCCCGGCGAAGCCACCGAGGCCACCCACGACCTCGGGGCGGGTGGCGCGGGCGACGGACGCCTTCATCAGCTCGACGGCACGGTCGCCGGCCTCGGTGTCCACACCTGCGGAGGCGTAGGTGATGCCGGTGGACGGCTGCGGGGTGACGGGCTGGTCGGTCATCAGGGCCTCCCGGGGTTCTGGGCGAAGTCGCGCACCTGCTGCGTGCCGACATCGGTGGGGTCGGTGGCGCGGGCGGCCCGCTCGAGCTCGAGCCACTGCTTGCCGGTGCGGCCGTCCGTGGGCAGCGGGATCGGGTAGTCACCGGTGAAGCACGCGGTGCACAGACGGTCGGCCGGCTGCTCGGAGGCCGCGACGATGTCCTCGGTCTCCACGTAGCCGAGCGAGTCGGCACCGATGGAGCCGCAGATCTCCTCCACGGTCATGTTCGCCGCGGCCAGCTCCGCCCGGGTCGCGAAGTCGATGCCGTAGAAGCACGGCCACTCCACCGGCGGGGAGCTGATGCGCACGTGCACCTCTGCCGCACCGGCCTCGCGGAGCATCTTCACCAGCGCGCGCTGGGTGTTGCCGCGGACGATCGAGTCGTCGACGACCACGAGCCGCTTGCCGGCGATGACGTGCTTGAGCGGGTTGAGCTTGAGCCGGATGCCCAGCTGGCGGATGGTCTGGGTGGGGGCGATGAAGGTGCGCCCCACGTAGGAGTTCTTCACCAGGCCCATGCCGTAGGGGATGCCGGACTCCTCGGCGTAGCCGATGGCCGAGGGCACGCCGGACTCCGGCACGGGCATGACCATGTCCGCCTCGACCTGGTGGCGGCGCGCGAGGGCGCGCCCCATCTCGAAGCGGGCGTCGTAGACCTCGCGGCCGGCGATGCGGGTGTCCGGGCGGGCCAGGTAGACGTACTCGAAGACGCACCCTTTGGGCGCCGGCTCGGCGAAGGAACGGCTCTCGATGCCGTCCTCGTCGATGGCGATGAGTTCGCCGGGGGCGACCTCGCGGACGAAGCTCGCGCCCACGATGTCCAGGGCCGCCGTCTCCGAGGCGACCACCCAGCCGCGGCTCAGGCGCCCGATCACCAGCGGGCGGACGCCCTGCGGGTCGCGGGCGGCATAGAGGCGGTTCTCGTCGAGGAAGACCAGCGAGAAGGCGCCGCGGACCTCCGGCAGCACGCGCATCGCCCGGTCGGTGACCGACCCCTCCCCGGTGGCGAGCATGGCCGAGACGATCGCGGTGTCGGTGGTGCTGCCACGGCCGAGCTCGCCGGCGGCGCGGCGCACGTCGCCGTCCAGCATCTCGGTCAGCCGGTCCAGCAGCTCGGCGGAGTTGATGATGTTGCCGTTGTGGGCCAGCGCCAGGGTGCGGTCGTCGGTGCCGGCGAGCGTGGGCTGCGCGTTCTCCCAGACCGAGGCGCCGGTGGTGGAGTAGCGCGTGTGGCCGATGGCCATGTGCCCGCGCATGGGGCCCAGCACCTTGTCGTCGAACACCTGCGAGACCAGGCCCATGTCCTTGTAGACCAGCAGCGAGTCGCCGTTGGAGACGGCGATGCCCGCCGACTCCTGACCGCGGTGCTGGAGCGCGTAGAGCCCGTAGTAGGTCAGGGTCGCGACGTCCTCGTCGGGGGCCCAGACGGCGAACACCCCGCACTCGTCCTGGGGCAGCGCCTCGTCGGGCAGCAGATCGTGGGAGAGACGGCCATCACCATGCATCACGTCGGGCATTTTCCCACAGCGCGGCGACGGCCGGTCCGGGCGTCGTCCGTCGCGCCGGTTCACGTACGGTGGCGCCGTGCAGCAGGACATCCACGAGAACCACGACCAGCCCGCGGACGACACCACCGGGAACCGCCGGACGACGGAGGGGACGGCCGACTCCGGGCGCCCGGCGCGGGTCCACAGCGCGCCGCGCCTCCTGCCCTTCGTGCTCATCGGCTGCCTGCTCGGGGTCGTCGCCGCCGGCCTCGCGACGGCACTCGGCCCGTCCAGCGAGATGTACTCCCCCGGCCGCTCGTTCGGTTTCCTCGCAGTGATGTTCGGCTTCACCGGGCTGGTGCTCGGCGGCCTCGTGTTCGTCCTGGTGGACGGCCTGCACCAGCGCCGCCGCCGCTGACCTGCCCGTCGGCCTCTTCGCCGCGCCCCGTCCCTCTTCCCCTCGGCCTCCGCAATTTGGTCACCTGATGTGCGCCTCTTGACGCGACACGCCGGGGATTCGCGCAATTCGCAGTTGTCAGGTGCCCAAATTGCGGAAGGGCAGGGTCAGGGGTGCAGGGGCAGGTGGGGCGAGAGGTCGGCCCGCTGACCCGAGGCCTGGACGGAGCCGGAGGACACCGCGTCGGACCAGGCGCGGCGCCCCGTGGCGAGCGCCATCCAGGTGCCGGCGTCCATCTCGACCACGGCCGGCGGCGTGCCGCGCCGGTGCGTGGCCCCCTCGATGCACTGGACCACGCCCAGCGGCGGCACCCTCACCTCGACCGAGCGGCCCGGAACCCGTGCCCCGAGCTCCTCGAGCGTGTACCGCACGGCCGTCGCGAGTGTCGGTCGCTCCACCGAGGAGCCCTGCTCCTGCGCGTCGAGCCACTGCCCCACCGCCGCCTGTCCCGCAGCGGGGTCGATGCGACGGCGGGGCGGCACGTCAGATCGCCTCGCGCTCGATCGGGCAGCTCATGCAGCGGGGGCCACCGCGGCCGCGGCCGAGCTCGCCACCGGCGATCTCGAGCACCTCGACGCCCTGGGAGCGCAGGTACTCGTTGGTGGTGGTGTTGCGCTCGTAGGCGACGACCACGTTCGGCTCCAGGGCCAGCACGTTGCAGCCGTCGTCCCACTGCTCGCGCTCCGCGGAGCGGTCGTCCTGGTCGGCCGCCAGCACGCTGATCTCGTCGACCCCGAGCGCGGAGGCGATGGCCGCGTCCAGCTGCTCCGGCGCGTTGTGCTGCACCTTGATGTGGGCGTCGGGGCCCGAGCCGTCCGAGGTCAGCGTCCAGCTCTGCATGGGCGGCAGACCGGTGTAGCGGGTGAAGGTGGTGGGGTTCAGCATCGTCATGACCGTGTCCAGGTGCATGAGCGCACGGGCCTTGGGCATGTCGAGAGCCAGCACCGTGTGCGCCTGTCCGGAGCGCAGCAACCGGCGGGCCACCCGCTCCACGCCCTGCGGGTTGGTGCGCTCGGACATGCCGACCATCACCGCGCCGTTCCCGAGCACGAGCATGTCGCCGCCCTCGGTGGTGGCCGGGCCGGACTCCAGGCCGTCGTTCCAGTGCTCGAAGTCCGCGTCGGCGAACAGCGGGTGCCAGCGGTAGATCGCCTCGAAGTGGGCGGTCTCGCGACGGCGGGCCTTCTTGTGCATGGAGTTCACCGACACACCGCCGTACAGCCAGGCGGAGGTGTCGCGGGTGAACAGGTGGTTGGGCAGCGGCGACAGAACGAGGTCGCGCTCGGCCATGGCGGCCAGGAACAGGCTGCTGGAACCGGGCAGGCGCTCGAGCAGCTCGCCCTTGGTGATGCCGCCGACCAGGTAGGTGGCCAGCTCGGTGTCGCTCATCTCCTCGAAGGCGCCCCGCAGCTCCTCGGCGGCCCGCGGGCCGACCATCAGCTCGTCCAGCGAGCGGTCGAGGATGTGCGCCCGCGCCTCGGGGATGCCGACGGTGGTGGTCAGCAGTTCGGAGAACTCGTGCACGAGGACGCCGCGGTCCTCCATCACGGACCGGAACTGGTCGTGCTCCTCCTGCGCCCGCTCCAGCCAGAGCACCTCGTCGAACAGGTAGCGCTCGGCGTTGGAGGGGGTCAGCCGGCTCATCTCGAGACCGGGGCGGTGGACGATGACCTGCTTGAGACGGCCCACCTCGGAGCCCACGTGGAATGCCATGGAGAGATCCTTCCTCACCCGGGCGGGACGGCGGGCTCGGCCCGCCTCACGGGACGCCGATCCCCTTCGGACCAGCGGGTCCCGGATGCTCCGGGGATGCGTGTCGCGTGCAAGGATCACACACATGCGCGCCACAGTGATCCACGCAGCCGGGGACGTCCGCCTCGAGGAGGTGCCGGAGCCGCGGGTGGTCCTGCCCACCGATGCCGTCGTGCGGGTGGTGGCCTCCTGCGTCTGCGGCTCCGACCTCTGGCCCTACCGGGGCGCCAACCCGGTCGAGGAGCCGCGCCGCATCGGGCACGAGTTCGTCGGCGTGGTCGAGCAGGCCGGCAGCGAGGTCGCGCTGCGCGAGGGCCAGTTCGTCATCGCCCCGTTCGTGTGGTCGTGCGACGACTGCGCCGCGTGCACCAGCGGCTTCCCGACCTCCTGCCTGAACGGCGGTGGCTGGGGCGGCGAGGACCGCGACGGCCACCTCGTGGACGGCGGGCAGGGCGAGGCCGTCCGGGTGCCCCGGGCCGACGGGACGCTGGTGCCCGTCGACGGCGTGGACGAGCGTGCCGTCGACGAGCGCCTCCTGGCCTCGCTCCTGACCGTCTCGGACGTCATGGGTACCGGCTGGCACGCCGCGCACCAGGCCGGGGTGCGCGAGGGGCACACCGTGGTGGTCGTCGGGGACGGCGCAGTCGGGCTGTGCGGCGTCCTCGCGGCCCGGATGCAGGGAGCCAGCCGCATCATCGCGATGTCGCGCTACCCCGAGCGGCAGGCCGTCGCCCGCGAGTTCGGTGCCACCGACGTGGTCGAGGCCCGTGGTGACGAGGGTGTGCAGGCCGTGCGCGAGCTGACCGACGGACTGGGCGCCGACCGCGTGCTGGAGTGCGTGGGCACGCACGACTCGATGCTGCAGGCCATCCGCTCCACCCGCCCCGGCGGCACGGTCGGCTACGTCGGCGTCCCCCACGGCATCGAGCTGCCGGTGGAGCTGATGTTCCGCCGCAACGTGAACCTGGCCGGTGGCGTGGCCCCCGCCCGCCGCTACGCCCCGATGCTGCGCGACGCCGTGGTGGCCGGTGAGATCGAGCCCGGCCGGGTGTTCGACACCGTGGTACCGCTGGACGACGTGGCCGCGGCCTACACCGCCATGGACGAGCGCACCGCGATCAAGGTGATGCTGCGCCCGTGATCGAGGTCTGATGGGACGACGTGGCCGGGCGGGGCGCCCCGACGCCGGTGCGCACCGCCGCCGGGGTCAGCGGACCCCGCACGCCGGCGACGAACTGCCGGAGCGCCTCGGCTTCGAGGTGGCCGAAGACGGCGGCGTGCTCGTGTTCCGCGACGGCCGGCCCCAGTCGCACGTGGACCCCGCCGACCCGGCCCGGTTGGAGTTCCCCTACGTGGCCCACCTGGCGATGGTGCTGGACCTCGTGCCCGGCTCCCCGGCGCCGGAGCGCCTCGGCGTCACGCACGTCGGCGGCGCCGGGCTGACGCTGGCCCGCTGGGTGCAGCACGCCCGGCCGGGGTCACCGCAGATCGTGCTCGAGCCCGACGCCGCCCTGACCGAGGCGGTGCGCGCCCGGTTGCCGCTTCCGACCGGTCACCGCATCCGGGTGCGGCCCCAGGACGGCGCCAGCGGGATGGCGGCCCTGCGGGACGACAGCGCCGACGCCGTCGTGGTGGACGCCTTCGACGAGGGCGAGGTGCCGGCCGAGCTCCTCACCCCTGCCTTCGCCGCCGACTGCATGCGGGTGCTCGGCCCGGGCGGGGTGCTGGCGATGAACCTCTCGGACTCCCCCGGCCTGCCCACCACGCGGGCCACGGCCGCGGCCTGGCGCGAGGGCGGTTGGAGCGGGACGCTCGCGACGGTCGCCACCCGGGAGGTGGCGCGGGGCAAGCAGCCGGGCAACGTCGTGCTCGTCGCCCAGCGCGGCGCCGGCCCTGCCCCGAGCTGGCTGGGTGCCCTGAGGCAGCGAGCGACCTCAGCGGCCTTCCCCACCGAGATGGGGACCGCCTAGCCGGCAGACGAGGCGTCCGCGCGCAGCTGGCGAACGAGCCCGTCGCGGCCCCTCGCCCACACTCCACCCGTCGGAAGGAACGGCGCGGTCCCCGTGGCACCATGGGGCGATGACGGCCCAGCGCGACGACCAGCCCTCCCCCCGCGCCCTGCACCAGAGCCACAAACTCGCGGACGTGCTCTACGAGATCCGGGGGCCGGTCAACGCCGAGGCCCAGCGCATGGAGGCCGCCGGCGAGCGCATCCTGAAGCTCAACATCGGCAACCCCGCGCCGTTCGACTTCCCGCCGCCCAGCGACATCGTGCGGGACATGATCTCCACCCTGCCGACCTCGCACGGGTACTCGGACTCGAAGGGAATCCTCCCGGCCCGGCGGGCGGTGGTGGACCGCTACGAGAACACCCCGGACTTCCCGGAGCTGGACGTCGACGACGTCTACCTGGGCAACGGCGTCTCCGAGCTGATCACCCTGCTGCTCAACGCGCTGCTGGACGACGGTGACGAGGTGCTGATCCCGGCCCCCGACTACCCGCTGTGGACCGCGGCGACCTCGCTGTCCGGCGGGCGCCCCGTGCACTACCGGTGCGCCGAGGAGGACGGGTGGAACCCCGACGTGGAGGACCTCGAGTCGAAGGTCACCGAGCGCACCAAGGCGATCGTCGTCATCAACCCGAACAACCCGACCGGCGCGGTCTACAGCGACGAGACGCTGCGCGCGATCACGGACGTGGCGCGCCGGCACGGGCTGCTGCTGTTCGCCGACGAGATCTACGACCGCATCACCTACGACGACGTGGAGGCCACCAACCTGGCGACCTTCGCGCCGGACCTGCTGTGCATCACCCTCAACGGACTGAGCAAGACCTACCGGGTGGCGGGCTTCCGCTCGGCGTGGATGGTGATCACCGGTCCGCGCGAGCACGCCGCCGGCTTCCTGGAGGGCGTGGAGCTGCTCGCCTCGACCCGGCTGTGCGCGAACGTGCCCGGCCAGCAGGCGGTGCAGGCCGCGCTGGGCGGCAGGCAGTCCATCGAGGAGCTGCTCCTGCCCAAGGGACGCCTCACGCGCAGCCGCGACGTGGCCTGGGAGGGGCTGAACGCAATCGACGGAGTGAGCTGCGTGAAGCCGACCGGTGCGCTGTACGCCTTCCCCCGGCTGGACCCCGAGGTGCACGAGATCCGCGACGACCAGCAGTTCGCGCTCGACCTGCTGCGCAGCGAGAAGATCCTGGTGACGCACGGGTCGGGCTTCAACATCCCCACCACGGACCACTTCCGCGTGGTGACCCTGCCGCACCCGGACGACCTGGCGGTCGCCGTGGAGCGGATGGGGAACTTCCTGGGGAGCTACCGCCAGGGGTGAGGGCGGCTGAACCGGCCCCTCAGAACCCCACGTCCAGGGCGTAGCGGATCACAGCGGCCACCGCGAGGCTGAGCACGAGGGCGCCGCCCCCGTGGGCGAGTCGGCCCGTCCTCGCCATGCGGATCCACACCCAGGCCGCAGCACAGCCCGTCGGCACCGCGGGCCACAGGAGCAGGTGGGCCACCAGCCCGGCGCCGGGCTGGTCCCCACCCGCGTCGTCGGCCCCCATGACGACCATCGCCAGGGTGGCACACACCAGCAGGAGGGCCGAGGAGTACCCGACCCACCGGACCCAGGAGCGAGGACGGGGCGCGTCACCCGCGTTCGCGATCGCCTCGGTGAGCACCACCACGACCGCAGGAATCGCGATCGCCGGCCCGTAGATGGACAGCACGGCCATGCTCACAACCATGGCCACACGCTAGACAGGGGGCCGGGCGGGGCGGCCTCCGTCAGGAGGACCATCCTCCGTGCGGCGTGTTCACCCTCAGCGCGAGGAGCCGCCCGGCTCAGCGCAGCCAGTCGGTGAAGAAGGGCAGCTGCAGCCAGGCGACCGTGCCGGCGGCGACGATGGTCGCCGCCAGGGCGAGCCAGCGCTCCCGCTGCCGCCACAGCGCGCTGATGAACAGGGCCGGGAAGATGAGCACGGCGCGCATGCCCGCCTCCTGCACCGTGTCCCACGGCTCGGTGCCGCCCTGCGTGGTGTCGATGGCCGGACCGTCCGTCACGCTCTGCACCAGCGCCCAGCCGGCCCAGACGATGCAGGCCACGAAGGCGATCGTGATGAGCATGCTCACGAAGCTGCCGAGCGACTTCATCGCCTTGCCGCCGCTGGGGCTGGGCAGGGCGGACACCATGAAGCAGATCACCCAGATGATGAGGGCTGCGGTGATGTCGCCGCTGTCGATGCCGGCGGGGAGTGCGAGGAGGTCGACGTCGGAATCCATGGGGACAGTGTGCTGGGTCCGGGGCCCCACGGGCACACCGACACCCTGAGTGACGGTGACGGGACGCACGGGGTCAGCCACCGGTGGCCCTCGCGCGCCCCTACCACCCGGTCACGCGGGAACCGCACCCCCGGTGGCCCGGCCCATCCCCGGTCGCTGCTCGGCGGGACGGAGGACCGCCTCCACTCCCTGGGCTTCACGCTCGACCCGGCCCACCTGGCCCTGTCGGGGCGCTGCACCGGGTGCACCGTACGAGACGAGTGACCGACCGGGCGCGCGGATTCAGCCACGGACGGCCGCGGCGAGCCAGGAGAGTTCGGGCAGGGCCATCAGCAGCGTCACCACCAGGGCCACCATCAGGGCCTGCCGCGTGCGACGCCACCAGAAGGCGAGCAGCAGCAGGGCGGAGGCACCGAAGCGCAGCAGCATGACCTCCAGGTACCCGGCGGCGCCCGGCCCTTCCAGGACGAGCGGCGCGACGGCCATCCACCCCACCACGGCCACCGACACCCCGGCGGCGACGAACCGGCCCCACCCGGGGGCCGGTTCGCTGCGTCGCATCGCCACCAGCAGCGCCAGCAGCACCACCAGGCCGACCGCCAGGGTCGGCAGCACGAGGTGACCGCCACCGGCGGTGCCGGGCTCGGGCTGGGCGACGGGAGCCTTGAGGAGGGAATGCATCATGACTGCGCGAGGACCTCCGGCAGCAGACCGACCGCGCACCACACACCGAGGGCCAGTGCCGCGAGGGCGATGGGGAGCCAGCCCCGGGGAACAGCGACGGGGCCAGTGGTCCTGCGGTCACCGGACGAGTTCACGGTCATGGCCTGAGCATGCACGGAGTGTCCACCAGCAGATGTCGCCCCCGGACCCGTCGGGGCCCGGGGGACGACACCGTGGCGGGACGAGGCACCGATTCAGTGGCCGTGGGCCTCGGCGACCGCTGCCTCGGCCACGCTCTGACCGCCACCGGACATCAGCTCGGCGAAGGTCATGGCCCGGGCCTCCTGGATCTGCGCCGCGGTGAGCGAGAGCTCCCCGGCCGGCGTCACGACGCGCAAGGAGTCACCCCCGGTGGTGCCCAGGTGCACCGACGGCACCTCGGCCTCGGCGAGCAGCGCCTCGAGCTGCTCGCGCTTCTGCGGATCCACGGCGACCAGCACGCGGGCACCGGACTCGGAGAACAGGGCCGCGGCCGGGTCCAGCTCGGTGCCCGCCCCGGCGGCGGCGTCGAGCACGGCGGACAGCTCCACCTGGGCACCGGTGCCGTACCGCGCCACGCCCTCGGCCAGCGCGACCGCGAGGCCGCCCTCGGCGAGGTCGTGCGAACCGGCCACCAGACCGGCCTCGGCCGCGCGACCCAGTGCGGCACCCAGCCGGCGCTCGGCGGCCAGGTCCACCTGCGGCGGCACGCCACCGAGGTGACCGTGGAGGCCCGCCCAGGCCGAGCCGTCGAGCTCGTCGCGGGTGGCGCCCAGCAGCAGCAGGTCCAGCCCGGCGGCGCGCCAGGCGGTCGGGATGCGGCGGGCCACGTCGTCCAGCACACCGAGCACCGCGACCAGCGGGGTCGGATGGATGGCGGTGTCACCGGTGGAGTTGTAGAGCGAGACGTTGCCACCGGTCACCGGGACGCCGAGCTCCAGGCACCCGTCGGCCAGGCCACGGATCGCCTCGGCGAACTGCCACATGGTGCCCGGCTCCTCCGGGGAGCCGAAGTTGAGGCAGTCCGAGACCGCGCGGGGGGCCGCGCCGGCAGCGGCGACGTTGCGGTAGGCCTCGGCCAGGCTGAGCTGGGCCCCGGCGTACGGGTCCAGGTAGCTGAACCGGTTGCTGCAGTCGGTGCTCAGCGCCACACCGCGGCCGGTCTCCTCGTCCACGCGCACCACGCCGGCGTCGTCCGGCATGGCCGAGGCCGTGTTGCCCTGCACGTAGCGGTCGTACTGGTCGGTGACCCAGGAGGCGTCGGCCAGGTTCGGGCTCGAGAGCAGGTCCACCACGGTCTGCCGCAGGTCGGCGTCGGTAGTCGGCCGGGCCAGCCCGGCGGCGGCCACGGTGTCCGCGTTCACGGCATCGAGCCACTCAGGGCGCGTGTAGGGGCGCTCGTAGACCGGGCCGTCGTGCGCCACGGTGCGCGGGTCGACGTCCACGATCGTGGTGCTGTCCCAGTCGATCACCAGGCGGCCGGTGTCGGTCACCTCGCCCAGCCAGGAGTACTCGACCTCCCAGCGGGCCATGACCTGCTCGAAGGCCTCGGCGTTCTCGGGGGTGACCACGGCCATCATGCGCTCCTGCGACTCCGACATGAGGATCTCGCCGGCGTTCAGGGTGTGGTCGCGCAGCAGCACGCTGGTCAGCTCGATGTGCATGCCGCCCTCGCCGTTGGAGGCGAGCTCGGAGGTGGCGCAGGAGATGCCCGCGGCACCGAGGTCCTGGATGCCCTCCACGAGGCCCTCGCGGTAGAGCTCCAGGCAGCACTCGATGAGGACCTTCTCGCTGAAGGGGTCACCCACCTGCACGCTCGGGCGCTTGGACGGGCCACCGTCCTCGAACGAGCCGGAGGCCAGCACGGAGGCACCACCGATGCCGTCGCCACCGGTGCGGGCCCCGAACAGGACGACCTTGTTGCCGACGCCCGAGGCGTTGGCCAGGTGGATGCCCTGCTTCTTCAACGCGCCGACGCACAGGGCGTTGACCAGCGGGTTGCCCTGGTAGACCGCGTCGAAGCGGGTCTCGCCGCCGATGTTCGGCAGGCCCAGGGAGTTGCCGTAGCCGCTGATGCCGGCCACCACGCCGGGCAGCACGCGCAGGGTGTCCGGGTGCGACGGGTCACCGAAGCGCAGGGCGTCCATGACGGCGATCGGGCGCGCCCCCATCGAGATGATGTCGCGGACGATGCCGCCGACACCGGTCGCGGCGCCCTGGTAGGGCTCCACGAAAGACGGGTGGTTGTGCGACTCGACCTTGAAGGTGACCGCCCAGTCGTCCCCGATGTCGACCACGCCGGCGTTCTCGCCGATGCCGACCAGCAGGTGCTCGCGCATCTCCTCGGACTGCTTGTCGCCGAACTGGCGCAGGTGCACCTTGGAGGACTTGTAGGAGCAGTGCTCCGACCACATCACCGAGTACATGGCCAGCTCGGCGTTGGTCGGGCGGCGGCCGAGGATCTCGCGGATGCGGTCGTACTCGTCCGCGGCCAGACCGAGCTCGGCCCAGGGCTGCTCGGTGTCCGGGTTGGCGGCGGCGTGCTCGACCGTGTCGAGCTCGGCGTTCACGTCGGGCTGGGTGCTCATCGGACCATCTCCCGCAGGACGGAGGTGAAGAAGGGCAGGCCGTCGGTGGAAGGGCCGTAGCCCTCCTCGACGCAGTGCTCGGGGTGCGGCATGAGGCCGACCACGTTGCCGCGCTCGTTGCTGATGCCGGCGATGTCGCGCAGCGAGCCGTTCGGGTTGTGCTCCAGGTAGCGGGCCACGACGCGGCCCTCCCCCTCGAGCAGGTCGAGGGTCGCCTCGTCGGCCACGTAACCGCCCTCGCCGTTCTTCAGGACGATGGTGATCTCCTGGTTCTCGGCGTAGCCGGAGGTCCAGGCGGTGGCGGTGGACTCGATGCGCAGGCGCTGGTCGCGGCAGACGAAGGTCTGGTGGTCGTTGCGGATCAGGGCGCCGGGCAGCAGGTGGCTCTCGCAGAGCACCTGGAAGCCGTTGCAGATACCCAGCACGGGCATGCCGCCCTTCGCGGCGTCGATGACGCGCGTCATCATCGGAGCGAAGCGGGCGATGGCGCCGCAGCGCAGGTAGTCGCCGTAGGAGAACCCACCGGGCAGCACCACGGCGTCCACGTCGGAGAGGTCCTCGTCGCCGTGCCAGAGGGCGACGGACTCGCCGCCGGCCAGGTCGATGGCGCGGGCGGCGTCACGGTCGTCCAGGGAACCGGGGAAGGTGACGACGCCGATCCTCACGCGGTGGCTCCCTGCTGCTCGGCATCCAGGTCGGCGGCGGTGGCCTCGCGGACGCCCACGACGTCCTCGATGACGGGGTTGCTCAGCAGGGTGGTGGCGGCCTCGCGGGCGGAGGCGAGGACGGCG
This sequence comes from Kytococcus sp. Marseille-QA3725, assembly GCF_054950055.1. Lineage (NCBI taxonomy): Bacteria > Bacillati > Actinomycetota > Actinomycetes > Micrococcales > Kytococcaceae > Kytococcus > Kytococcus sp. Marseille-QA3725. Next base: position 1,579,143 of record NZ_JBUCLA010000001.1, read on the forward strand.
TCGGTGACCTCGCCCTCGACGGCCAGCAGGAAGCGCTTGCCCTGCCGCACCTCGGTGAATCCGTCGATGCCGAGCTTCGGCAGGGCGCCGGCGATGGCCTTGCCCTGGGGGTCGAGGATCTCCGGCTTCGGCATGACGTCGACGATGACGTGGCCCATGGGCACTCCTGGGGGTGACGTGGCTGCCGGGCGGCGTGCGTGCGCGCCCGCGTGCAGGGCGGAGTTTACTGCGCCCTCCGGTCAGATCACGCCCAGTCCGTACCCCAGCGCCCACAGCACGATCACGCTGAGTAGCACGGCCCCGATCGCGAGCACCCAACGGCGACGGAGACCGAGCCTCGCCCACAGCCAGCTGGCGCCCAGCGCGATGGGCACCGCGGGCCAGAGGACGAAGGTGGCCATCAGGCCGTCCCAGGAGCTGGGCCCGGTGTCCAGGAACCCGGCGACCAGCAGCACGAAGGCGGCGAGGCCGCAGAGCACGGACAGACTCAGGCCGAGCGGGGCGATCCAGCGGTTCGTCGGCGGAGCAGGGGTCTGCACCAGGGAGACCAGCTCGCTGACCAGGACGACGGTCCCCGGCACCACCAGGAGCAGGCCGCCCATGACCAGGAGCTCGATCACCATGGCCACAGGCTAGGCACGGGGCGGCTCCTGTGGAGTGCGCCCGTGGGCGGGGAAACTCGGGAGGGCAGGGCCGGCTCGGCGTGGCGCGGGTCGGCTCCGCAGGGCCGGAGGCGCCGGGAGGGGACGCCACAGGGGGCCGGACGCGAGGGACACAACGCCGGGAGGAAGCACGCAGGGACACGACGCAAGGGGGCAGGCCGCAGGGTGCCGTCCACCTCCGCGGGGGTGGGTCCACCTGACCCCGGGGCGCTCCTGAAGCACGCGGACCTCACCCGGGCCAAACGGACCAACCCCCGGAGAACCGGGTCGCCCCCCGGAGAACGCCCCCGGGGGAACGTGCTCCGCCCCGGGCCGGCCCTGCCGTGGGCCACACGCCACCCGCCGGCGCCTCCCGTCAGCGGAAGGACTCCCCCGTCAGCCGCTCGTAGGCCTCCACGTACTTGGCGCGCGTGCCCTCGACGACCTCGTCCGGCAGCGCCGGCGGCGGGGTGTCCGACGCCTTGTCCCAGCCCGATGCCTCGGAGGTCAGCCAGTCGCGCACGAACTGCTTGTCGAAGCTCGGCTGCTGCCGTCCGGGCTCGAAGCCCTCGGCCGGCCAGAAGCGCGAGGAGTCCGGCGTGAGCACCTCGTCGGCCAGCACGATCCGCACCCGTCCGGACGACAGGTCCTCCTCGGTGACGGTCCGTAGGTCGGTGTCGGCGTCCACGCCCCCCAGGCCGAACTCGACCTTCGTGTCGGCCACGATGATGCCGCGCCCGGCGGCGATCTCGTGCCCGCGGCGCAGGATGTCGACGGTCAGGTTCCGCGCGGCCCGGGCCAGCGGGTGACCGATGGTCTCGCGCACCTCGTCGAAGCTGATCGGCTCGTCGTGCTCGCCGGCCGGCGCCTTGGTCGACGGGGTGAAGATCGGGTCGGGCAGCTCGCTGCCGTCCACGAGGCCCTCGGCCAGCCGCACCCCGGACACCGCGCCGGAGCGCTCGTACTCCTTCAGCCCACCCCCGGTGAGGTGGGCGCGGGCAACGCACTCCACCGGCAGCATCCGCAGCTTCTTGACCAGCACCGCGCGGCCCACGACCGCCTCGGGCACCAGCGGGGCGGCGGTGGCGAGCACGTGGTGCGGCACCAGCTCGGCCAACTGGTCGAACCACCACAGGCTCATGCGCGTGAGCACCTCGCCTTTGTCGGCGATCGGCGTGGAGAGGACGTGGTCGTAGGCGCTGATTCGGTCGCTGGCCACCATGAGCAGCACGTCGTCGGCCGCGTACCCCTCGGGCAGCGGTGCATCGGGGCCCGGCGCGTAGAGCTCGCGCACCTTGCCGGCGTGGACGAGCTCGTACCCGGGCAGCTCGTGGGCGAAGAGGGGCTCGGTGCTCACAGCGTGATCCTTCCGGCCGCGGCCTCGGCGGCGATGTCGGTGCGGGCCCACCCTCCGGGCAGGTCGATGAGGGACAGCCCGGCGTACGCGTTCTCCCGGGCGTGGGTCAAGTCGGCCCCGCGGGCCACCACGTTGAGCACGCGGCCGCCGTTGGCCACCAGCTCCGGCGTTCGCTGACCGCTGCCGGCCGGGTCACCGGAGGCGTCCTCGGTGCGGGTGCCCGCGTGCAGCACGGTCGCGCCGCGGGCCTCGGCCTCGGCGATGCCGGTGATCGCCCCACCCTTGACCGGGGACGCCGGGTAGCCGTCGGCCGCCAGGACGACCACGCAGGCGGACTCGTCAGCAAAGGTCGGGGCAGCCGCATCGGCCAGGGTGCCGGTGGCGGTGGCGTGCAGCAGGTCTGCCAGCGGGGACTCCAGGCGGGCGAGGACCGCTTGGGAGTCCGGGTCGCCGAAGCGGACGTTGAACTCGACCACACGCGGCCCGTCGGCGGTCAGCGCGAGGCCCACGTAGAGGACCCCCACGAACGGCGTGCCCTGGCGGTTCATCTCCTCGGCCACCGGCTGGGCGATGGTGCGCACCACCTCGCCCTCCAGGCCCTCCGGCGCCCACGGCAACGGGCTGTAGGCACCCATGCCGCCGGTGTTCGGGCCGAGGTCGCCGTCGCCGGCGCGCTTGAAGTCCTGCGCCGCCGGCAGCGCGACGGCCGTGGCGCCGTCCACCAGGCAGAAGACGCTCGCCTCCGGGCCGTCGAGGTACTCCTCGACGACGACGTGGCCCTCCTTGGCGATGCAGTCCGCGGCGTGCCGCTCGGCCTCGTCGCGGTCGGTGGTGACGATGACGCCCTTGCCGCCGGCCAGTCCGTCGGCCTTGACCACGAACGGGACCGGCTCGCCGGCGGCCGAGTGGGAGAACGCGTCGAGCGCGGCCGGGACGGAGGCGGTATCGGTGCAGATGCGGGCCTGCGCGGTGGGCACGCCCGCCTCGGTCATGACCTCCTTGGCGAAGGACTTCGAGCCCTCCAGCCCGGCGGCCGCGGCGTTCGGGCCGACGGTGGCGATGCCGGCCCGGCGCAGGGCGTCGGCGACGCCGGCCACGAGCGGGGCCTCCGGACCGACGACGACCAGGTCGACGCCGAGCTCCCGGGCGAGTGCCACGACGGCGTCCGGGTCCTCGGCATCGACCGCGCGGCACTCGGCGATCCGGGCCATGCCGGGGTTGCCGGGGGCGGCGAACAGCTCGAGCGGGTGCTGCGGGTCCTGGGTGCGGCGCAGGGCGTCGAGCAGGCCGTGCTCGCGTCCGCCGGTGCCGATGACGAGGATCTTCACGGGCGCGACCCTATCGGCCGCGGCACCACGCCCCCTCCCCCTCGGCAATTTGGTCCCCTGACGACTGCGCTTCGCGCGGGATCCCGGTGTGTCGCGACGAGACGGACCACATCAGGGGACTAAACCGGGGAAGGGAAGGGGCGGGCCGAGGCGAAGCGAGGCGGGGGTAGGGCCTCAACCCGCGGGGGTGGTCACGAGACCGCGGGACCAGTCGTCGCCCTCGCGCCGGTACTCCAGCCGGGTGTGGTTGCGGTCCTCGCGGGCCTGCATGAACTCGATCTCCTCGGCGTGCAGCGCGTACAGCTGCCAGTCCGGGTTGGGCTCGCCGTCGTAGCTCGGACGCCCCTCCCAGTCGCGCTGGGACGCCTCCTCGCTCAGCTCCCTCACGGCGCCCGTCACGCGCACCGTGCGCCCGGCCTCCTTGAACCAGAACACCATCGAGGCCCGCGGGCGCTCGGCCACCTGCTCCCCCTTGCGAGACGACCGGTGGGTGGAGAAGTGGTACCCGTCCTCGTCCAGGTCCTTGAGGATGAGGATGCGCCCCACCGCGGTGTCGTCGGCGTTCAGCGTCGTCAGCGTCATCCCGTGCGGCTGACGCTCGCCCGCCTCGATGGCGTCTTCCAGCCAGGCCAGGAACAGGTCGTCCGGACTGTCGGGTGCCTGGTCGGGGTCGAGCAGGGGCAGGTCCGCGGGGAAGGCCGGCAGGGCACGGAGGCGGTCACGGAGAGTGGTCATGCCTCGACGCTATCGAGGCGGTTGGCGCGCTGCATTTCGCTCGCCCAGCGAACGCAACGCAACACGTCGAGTCAGATCGCGCGAGGTCCTCCGCAACGACCATGCTGGGGGCATGACTGACATCCGCATCGAGTGCGTGCAAGGCGACATCACCACCCAGGAGGTGGACGCCCTCGTGAACGCGGCCAACTCCTCCCTGCTCGGCGGTGGCGGGGTGGACGGGGCCATCCACCGCGCCGCCGGGCCGAGCCTGCTGGCCGAGTGCCGCGAGCTCCGGGACACGGCGCTGCCGGACGGGCTGCCCGTCAGCGAGGCCGTGGCCACCGGTGCCGGGGACCTCCCCGCCCGCTGGGTGGTGCACACCGTGGGCCCGAACCGCCGCGCGGGCCAGACGGACCCGGCGCTGCTGCGCGCGGCCTTCGCGAGCTCGCTGCGCGTGGCCGACGAGCAGGGCGCACAGTCCGTGGCGCTGCCGGCAGTCGGCGCAGGCGTCTATGGCTGGTCCCCCACCGATGCGGCCCGGGAGGCGCTGGCCGCCGCCCGGGAGTTCGGGGCGTGGGGCCCGGCATCGGTGCGCCTGGTGCGTTTCGTGCTGTTCTCCCCCGAGCTGCTGCAGGCCTTCGAGACCGCCCGGCAGGAGTGAGGCCCGGGGCTTGGATCGCTGCCGACCCCCGATCAAGGACACCTCATGGACCCCATCCAGGCCTTCGGCCGCTGCATCGCCCGGTACGCCGACTTCCGGGACCGCGCCCGCCGGTCCGAGCTGTGGGGCTTCCTCCTCGTCGCCTGGCTCCTGACCTGGGCGGCCGAGATGCTGGACGGCCTCTACTTCGAGGGCACCGAGCTCACCCTCGGCCTCGAGTCGGTCGATCCCCGGGGCCCGGTGACGCTGGCCCTGCACGCCCTGCTCCTGCTGCCGACCCTGGCTGTGGGCACCCGACGGCTGCACGACACGGGCCGGACGGGGTGGTGGATGCTCAGCCTGCTCACCCTCCTGCTCGTGCCCCTGGGCGAGCCGGGGGTCGTGGTGGCGCTGTGGGGGCTCTTCCTGCTCGCCTTCTGGTGGGTGGGCCGCAGCCAGGCGGGGACAAACCGCTTCGGCCCCCACCCCAGGGACACCGCCCGGCACGACCTCCTCAGCCCGCCGCGGCGTCCGCGAGCGCCGGCAGCGCCGCCGATGCGGTGACCTCCAGCACGTGGTCCGCCCCCTCCGGGAGCGCCGTGCCGGACGGGTTCACCTCGACCACGGGCACGCCGGTGTCCCGCGCGATGCCGGGAACGGCCGCCGCGGGGTACACGAGCCCGGAGGTGCCCACGACCACCGCGAGGTCGGCCGCCTCAACCGCGGCGATCGTGTCCGTGAGCGCCTGCTCGGGCAGCATCTCCCCGAACCAGACCACTCCCGGCCGCACCCGGCCGCCGCAGACCTCGCAGCGGGGCGGCTCCAGCGAGGCGACGGGCTCGTCCACCTCCGGGTAGTCCGCGACCGACGGCGCCCCGCAGTCCGCGCAGCGCAGCGCGAAGAGGTCGCCGTGCACGTGCGCCATCACCCGGGTGCCGGCCCGCTCGTGCAGGTCGTCCACGTTCTGCGTGCTCACCCGCAGGTCCACCCCCGGCAGCTGCTGCCAGCGCGTCACCGCCCGGTGCCCGGCGTTCGGCTGCGCCCGGCGCACCAGGTGCGCCCGCCACGCGTACCAGGCCCAGCTCAGCGCCGGGTCGGCCTCCCACGCCGCGGGAGTCGCCAGCACCATCGGGTCGAAGCGCTCCCACAGCCCGGTCCGGGCATCGCGGAAGGTCGGCACCCCGGACTCCGCCGAGGCCCCGGCGCCGGTGAGCACCACCACCCGGCCGGCGTCGCGGGCGAGGTGGGCCACCTCGGTGGGCAGGGTGAAAGCCTCCTCAGCCACGGGCCGATCCCTCCCCCGTCACCGCGGCACCGCCCGGGGGCACGCTCCGCGGCCGGTCGATGACGAACAGGCGCACCTCCTCGTCGTAGTACTCCCGCGTGGTGCCACGGCCCACCATGCCCAGGCGGCCGCAGACCCGCATCGAGGCCTCGTTCCGCGGGTCCGTCACGGCCACCACCCGGTCGACCCCCGCCGCCCAGGCGTGCTCCAGCACCCGCTCTGCGGCCTCGGTCGCGTAGCCGCGGCCCTCGTGGTCGAGGTGGACACGCCACCCGACCTCCAGGTCCGGCTCCCCGCCGGCTCGCGGTGACTCGGCCGAGAAGGGGATCGGCTTGAGCATCACGAGGGCCACCGGTGTCCCGTCGTCGAGGGTCACGCACCACATGCCGTGCACCGGGTGGTCGGCGTAGGCCGCGAAGCGCTCCAGCTGCTCGGTGGTGCGCTCCGGCGTGGTGGTGGCCTGGGAGGGGATGAACCGCGCGATGCCGGGGTGGCGGTGCAGGTCCGCGACGAAGGCGTGGTCGGCGGCCGTGAACGGCCGCAGCACGAGCCGGTCGGCGCGCAGGGTCTCCATGCCTCGAGGCTAGACGCGATGCGCCCGGCCCATCCCCCTGGCACCCGTAGACTTGAAGGCCGTTTGCCAACGGCCCCATCGAGCAGGAGAACGCGTTGAGCACACCCCGTGAGCAGGACCCTCTCGCCGAGCAGCAGATCGCCCTGGAGCAGGCGCACGTCGACCGGGTCCACGCCGAGCTGCGCAAGGCCGCCGAGCGTGCCGGCCTGGTCGAGGCCGAGGGCCTCTCGCGCGGCCGCACCATGCGCACCGGTGACGTCCGCGACGAGGAGATGTCCGGCCTGTTCGAGCGCGACGCCCTGGTGTTCTCCAGCCACAAGCGCCGCACCTCCCTGGAGATGGAGCACGAGGGCCTGGTCTTCGGGCGGCTCGACCTGGACCACTCGATGCCGGAGGCCGGCCCCGTCGAGGGGGAGACGCCCACCGTCGAGGAGATCCGTTACATCGGGCGCCTGGGCGTGCGGGACGACGAGCACGAGCCACTGGTGGTCGACTGGCGCGCCCCGGCCGCGAGCGCCTTCTACCGCGCCACCCCGGTGCAGCCGCACAAGGTGGTCCGCCGCCGGGTGCTGCGCTCCCGCGCCGAGCAGGTGATCGGCATCGAGGACGACCTGATGGTGGCCGAGCCGCCGGAGGACCTGCCCGTCGTCGGCGACGGCGCCCTGATGGCCGCGCTCACCCGGTCCCGTGGTGGGCGGATGCGCGACATCGTCGCCACCATCCAGCAGCACCAGGACGAGGCGATCCGCGCCGAGGCCCGCGGCATCACGACCATCACCGGTGGCCCGGGCACCGGCAAGACCGTGGTCGCCCTGCACCGCGCGGCCTACCTGCTGTACACCGACCGTCGCCGCTACGAGCACGGTGGCGTGCTGGTGATCGGCCCCAGCGCCGCGTACACCGCCTACATCGAGCGCGTGCTGCCCACCCTGGGCGAGGACTCGGTGGCCCTGCGCGCGGCCGGCGACGTGGTCGACGGCCTGACCGGCACCCGTCTGGACGCCCCGGCGGCCGCGGCGGTCAAGGGCGCCCTACGCATCCGCAAGGTGCTGGCGCGGGCCGCGAAGGCCCCGGCCCCCGATGCCCCGACCGAGCTGCGCTGCTTCGTGGGCGGCCACGCCCTGCGCATCGAGGAGAAGGCCCTGCGCCGCATCCGCAACACCGTGCTGCGCGGGGCCAAGCGCAACGACGCGGCCGCCGCGGCCCGGGAGCAGCTCTCCCGCGAGGCGTGGACGCAGGCGCGCACGCAGATGTCCGGCGAGGTACTGCGCGAGGACCGGGAGCGCTTCTTCGGCCGCTTCGAGGACTCCCGCGACGTGGACGCCTTCATGGAGGCCTGGTGGCGCCCGGTGGACCCCCGCGAGGTGGTCCTCTGGCTCGCCGACGCCGAGCGCCTGGCCGGCTGGGCCCGCGACGTGCTGGAGCCCGACGAGCAGGCCGCCCTCGCGGCCTCGATGCAGGTGGCCCTGGACACCGGCACCTGGTCGGTGGCCGACGCGGCACTGGTGGACGAGGTGGCCTCCCGCATCGGGCAGCCGCAGGTGGAGGCCGACACCGAGCGCGGCTTCTACGAGATCGAGGAGCTGGACGACGCCAGCCAGTACGGCGTGGCGGCGCTGCGTGGCGGTGAGGGCCGCGCCGAGACCGAGTACCACCAGGTCTCCCCGACCACCGCCTGGGAGAAGCTGCTGCACGGCACCGTGGAGCCGCCGGAGGCCTACGCGCACCTGCTGGTGGACGAGGCGCAGGACCTCTCCCCGATGCAGTGGCGCATGCTGGGCCGTCGGGGCCGCACCGCCTCGTGGACCGTGGTCGGTGACGCCGCCCAGGCCTCCTGGCCCGATGCCGCCGAGGCCGCCGAGGCGCGCGAGGAGGCCTTCGGGATCAAGCCGCGGCGCTCGTTCCACATGGACACCAACTACCGCAACGCCTCGGAGATCTTCGCCTACGCCGCGGACTACATCCGCCGCCACGAGGCCGACGCGGACATCCCGAACGCGGTGCGGGAGACCGGCATCGAGCCCACCGAGCGGGCGGTGGCCGCCACCGGCGCCGACTCCGGGGCGTGGACGACCGCGGCCGTCGAGGCGGCCCGCGAGCTGACCGAGGCCGTGGAGGGCGCGATCGCGGTCATCACCCCGGCGGTGCACCACGTGGACGTGGAGGCGGCCTTCGAGCCGCTGCGCGCCGATCACCCGCAGGTGGTCATCATCGACCCGATGAGCACCAAGGGCCTGGAGTACGACGCCACGGTGGTGGTGGACCCCGAGGAGATCGTGCGTGAGTCCCCCGGCGGGGCGCGGGTGCTCTACGTCGTGTTCACCCGCGCCGCGCACCGGATGGTGGTGCTCACCGAGGGGTGAGGGCGCCCGGGGAGGATCCTTGGCAGCACCCAAGACCGTGAGCAGGGGCTGCCGGAAAGGTCGTTTGTGATGACCCTCCAGCCGACAGGAGCGCGCCCGCCCTTCGACTGGACGCAGGTGGCGCCGCTGGGGGGACGACGAGCGCGCCTGGTTCCCGCCGAGCAACGGCTTCTTCCAGCTGGCGCTGATGACCCTCTCCGAGCGCGACGTGCGGTGGGTGGTGCGGGACTGGTCCCGCGGCGGGAGGTACCTCGGCGACCGGTGGGGAGCGACGGTCACCCCCGAGGAGCGCCGGCACCTCATCGAGGACGAGGCCGACTACCTGCGACGCGAGGGGGTCACCGCCCCGCCTGTCGACCGTGCCTACGGGGTCGTCGACCCCGACGGACAGGCCAAGGCACGTGTCGGCCGCGTCCTCGCCAAGGCAGGGCGGCTGCAGCGTGACCACTCCGACCGGGAGGCGGTCTGGCTGGCCGCCGCCGAGGTCCTCGGGAACCCGCCGCGTGCCCTGTAACGGGCCGGGCTCTCCGGCCCCACCGTCAGGAGAAGAGACGTGTGCCTCGTGCCGCCGTGACGGCGGCACGAGGCACACGCGGCCCGGCCGAGGTCAGGCGGCGTCGCGCTCCGGGGCCAGCTCGTGGCGCACGACGGACTGCTCCCGGCCCGGGCCCACGCCGATGACGCTGATGCGGGTGCCCACCAGCTCCTCCAGACGCAGCACGTAGTCCTGCGCGGCCTGCGGCAGCTCGGAGAACTCACGGCACCCCGAGATGTCCTCGGCCCAACCCGGGTGGTCCTCGTAGACCGGCTCGGCGTGGTGGAAGTCGCTCTGCGACATGGGCATCTCGTCGAAGTACACCCACTCGCCCTCGACGCGGCCGTCGCCCAGCCCGGAGGCGATCGAGGTCGGCACGCGGTACCCCGTGGCGATGCGCAGGGTCTCGAAGCCGGTGAGCGTGTCCAGCTTGGTGAGCACCATGTCGGTCAGACCGTTCACGCGCGTGGCGTAGCGGCCCACCAAGGCGTCGGCCCAGCCGCAGCGGCGTGGGCGGCCCGTGGTGGTGCCGAACTCGCCACCGGCCTGGCGCAGGGCCTCACCGGTCTCGTCGAGCAGCTCGGTGGGGAACGGCCCCTCACCCACGCGGGTCGTGTACGCCTTGAAGATGCCCACCACGCGGTCGATGCGGCCCGGCGCCATGCCCGACCCGGTGGACGCACCGGCGGCCACGCAGGACGACGAGGTCACGAACGGGTAGGTGCCGTGGTCCACGTCCAGCATGGTGGCTTGCCCGGCCTCGAACAGCACGGTCTGCCCGGCGTCCAGGGCGCGGCTGATCTCCAGGCCGGAGTCGACCACCATCGGACGCAGGCGGTCCACGTAGGAGCGCAGCTCGGTGACGGTCTCCTCGACCTCGATGGAGCGGCGGTTGTAGGTCTTGACCAGCAGCTCGTTCTTGAGCACCAGGGCGGCCTCAACCTTCTGCCGCAGGATCGACTCGTCGAACAGGTCCTGCACCCGGATGCCGGTGCGGTTCATCTTGTCGGCGTAGGTCGGGCCGATGCCGCGCCCGGTGGTGCCGATCTTGCGCTTGCCCAGGAAGCGCTCCCCCACCTTGTCCAGCACCGTGTTGTACGGCGGGATGACGTGGGCGTTGGCGCTCACCCGCAGCTTGCTCGTGTCGACCCCGCGGGACTCGAGTGCCTCGATCTCCTCGAACAGCACGGCGAGGTCGACCACCACGCCGTTGCCGATGATCGGGGTGACGCCGGGGGTGAGGATGCCGCTGGGCAGCAGGTGCAGCGCGTACTTCTCGTCGCCGATGACCACGGTGTGGCCGGCGTTGTTGCCCCCGTTGAACTTGACCACCTGGTCGACGCGGTCGCCGAGCTGGTCGGTGGCCTTGCCCTTGCCCTCGTCGCCCCACTGGGCGCCCACGATCACGATCGCCGGCATGCCGGCTCCCTTCACCCTGTGCTGGTTCGAGTCCCCGGACGGTGCTTCCCGCCGGCGTACCGGCCGGCCTCGCCGCTGGCGCTGCCGCACGGGGGCCGGTACCGGGGGAGTCTACCGGCCCCACCCCGACGGAGGGGATCCTCAGGCGGTCGGCACCACCAGCACCGCCCACGCCAGCAGCGGCGCCACGACGACGATGGTCATGCCCCACCGCATGAGCCTGCCGAAGACGCCCTCGCGGTCCTCCGGCTCGGAGTTCGCCACCACCAGCGCACCGTTGGTGGAGAAGGGGCTGCAGTCCACCACCGAGCTGGAGATGGCCAGCGCCGTGATGAGGCCGATGGCCGACACCTGGTCGGTGAGCAGGAAGGGCACGGCCAGCGGGATGAGCGCACCGATGATGCCGGTGGTCGAGGCGAAGGCCGAGACGACCGCGCCGATCAGGCAGATGAGCAGAGCGGCCAGCAGCGGGTTGCCCACGTTGGCCACGCCCTCGCCCAGCCAGTCGACGACGCCCTGGTTCTGCAGGAGCGTCACGTAGGTGACGATGCCGCCGATGAGCAGCACGGTGCCCCAGCTGATCTGCTCCACCGCGCCCTTGGCGGACTCGGGGAAGACCAGGGTCAGCGCGACGGCGATCGTCAGGGCCGTGAACCCGACGTCGAGGTCGAAGCCCAGGGCACCGATCATCAGGGCAGCCATGCCCACGAGGGTCAGGATGCGCTGCGGGTCGAGTCGGGTGGCGGCCTCGACCTCGGCGCGCTCCGTCGAGCGGCGCGCCTCGACCGCCGAGTGCGGGGTCCCACGGGGGTCGTCGTGCCAGGAGGCGGGCTCGCCGCCCTCACCGATGCCGGCGATGGCCAGCGGCTCCCGCCCGCGGGCCAGCAGCGCACGGCCACCGAACGCGACGTACGCCAGCGCGGCGATCGCGGCCGAGGCGAGGAAGGTGGCGACGAACAGGACCACCTGGTTGCCGGGGATGTCGTTGCTCTCCACCACGCCGTTGGTGATGGAGCCGAAGATGCCGATGGGCGAGAAGCTGCCGGCCGTGGCGCCCTGCACCACCATCATGCCCATCATCATCGGGCTGATGCCGTAGCGGAGCGCGAAGCCCATGGCCACCGGCGCCACGATCGCGACGGCCGCGGGGCTGACCGCGCCCATGGCGGTGACCAGCGCACAGACGAGGAACATCGCCCACGGCACCAGCGCCACGCGGCCGCCGACGGCCCGGACGGCCGAGTGGACGATCCAGTCCACCGTGCCGTTGTTCTTGGCCAGGGCGAACAGGTAGGTGACGCCCACGAGGATGACGAACAGGTCGGCGGGGAAGCCCGAGAGCACCTCGTCGACGTCCACCCCGTAGACCGTCAGGCCGACGATGAACGAGGCGACGAGCGCCAGGGCGCCCATGTTGACGCCCCTGATCGTCGCGATGAGGAACACGACGGCGAGGACCGCCAGCGCGATCAGCTCGTGCGACATGAGGCCTCCTGCAGGTGTGTGATCCAGGTCATGATCTGCGCGAGTCTGCCAGTGGACTGGCCACCTGACAACCAGTCCACCGGCGCCGGGAAGTGACTAGGGTGCCGACCATGGCCGGCCCGCACCCCCACTCCCCGCCCCCTCTGCGCCGAGAGCGCCTGCACGACAGGCTGGCCAGCCACATCACGGACTTCATCGAGGCCCAGGGCCTGTCGGCCGGCGACCGACTGCCCTCGGAGCGTCAGCTGGCCGCCGACCTGGGCGTCAGCCGCGCGACCCTCTCCCGTGCGCTGGCCGCGTTGGAGAGCCGCGGCCGCATCGAGGTGCGACACGGCATCGGGGCGCTCGTGCGGGACCCCGGCGGCGCCCCCGACACGGCCACGCTCGCCACCACCCTGACCAGCAGCGCGCCGGACGAGGTCGTCACCGCGCGCGAGGCGGTGCTCTCCGGGCTGGCCCGGGCCGCGGCCACCCACCCGAGCGACTCCCTGCGCGCCGCGATGCTGGCCGGGGACGGCACGCGGCGGACGTTCACGGACACCTGGCGCTGCCTGCACCACCTCGCGGCGTCCGAGCTGCTGGCCGACCTCGACGCGCTGCTGGCCGCCAGCGCCCCGGACCCGGTGGACGGGCCGGGCACCGAGGCGGCGCTGGAGCCCCTCGCGCGCGCCGTGGTCCGCGGCGACCCCGTCGAGGCCGCGACGGCCTGCATCGGCCTGCTGGGGGCCGCGGATCAGCCGGCCGATCCCGCCTGAGGGCGCGCGGCCAGTCGGTGGACGACCTCGGCCACCACGGACCGCGCCAGATCGGCCTCGTCCAGCCCCTGCTCGGGGATCACACCGTGCACGATGCCGGCCCGCGCCATCGCCCCGGCACCCACCTGCTGCGAGCGCGCCAGGTCGGCGGCGTGGTCGACGTCCCCGTGCACGATGAGGCTGGCGCCCTCCGGCGGCAGGGGCGAGAGCCAGGCGTTCTCCAGCGCCAGCACCTCGTCGGCCGCGAGCAGGGCGAGCGCCCCACCGCCACACCCCTGCCCGAGGATCACCGCGACCGAGGGGACGGTCAACGTGGCCAGCCGCCCGATGCAGCGCGCGATCTCCCCACCCATGGCGCGTTCCTCGGCCTCCTGCGAGAGCTCGGCGCCGGGGGTGTCGATGACGGTGACCACCGGCAGGCGCAGCTCCTCGGCCAGCCGCATGGCCCGGCGAGCCTGACGCAGGGCCGCCGGCCCCATCGGGGAGGCCTCGGACTGCCGGGTGCGGTCCTGGCCGATGAGCACGCACGAGGTGCCGTCCAGTCGGGTGAGGGCGACCAGGACCGAGTCGTCGAGCTCACCGGTCTCGGTGCCGCGCAGGGTGATGGTGCCCTCGGCCCCGTGCTGCAGCAGGTCCCGCACCCCGATGCGCTCCGGCACCCGGGTGCGCTCGACGGCCTCCCAGCCGTCCTGCGGCGGGTGCGCGGGGCCCTGCGGCCGGGGCAGCCTCGGCGCCGCCGGGGGCTCGGCCAGCACCGGCAGGGCGAGGGAGACCAGGTGGCGCAGGTCCTCGGTGCGCACGACCCGGTCGATCACCCCCAGGCGAGCGAGGTTCTCCGAGACCTGCACCCCCTCGGGGAAGGGCTCACCGCGCAGCCCCTCGTAGACCGCCGGACCGAGGAAGCCGACGAGGGCACCGGGCTCGGCGACGGTGACGTGCCCGAGGGAGCCCCAGGAGGCGAACACCCCGCCGGTGGTCGGGTGGCGCAGGTGCACCAGGTAGGGCAGCCCCTGCGCCCGGTGCTCCATGATCGCCCGGGAGATCGACACCATCTCGACGAAGGCGGGGGTCCCCTCCTGCATGCGGGTGCCGCCGGAGGCGGTGCTGGCCAGCAGCGGGAGACCCTCGGCGGTGGCGCGCCGCACCGCGGAGGTGATGCGGCGGGCCGCCACCCGACCGATCGAGCCGCCGAGGAAGCGGAACTCGCTGACCATCACCGCCACGGGTCGCCCCTCCACGGTGCCGCGGCCGGTCAGCACGGACTCGTCCGTGCCGGCCTTCTCCCGGGCACGGCGCAGCGAGTCGGCGTAGGCGGCATCGACCTCACCGTGGTCGACCGGCTCGTCCCAGCTCTCGAAGGAGCCGGCGTCGAGCACCATCTCCAGGAGCTCGGTGGCTCCCACGCGGCGGGCCGGGGAGACGTTCGCGGACGGGTCGGGCGACATGGGGGACTCCGTGCTCTCGAGGGCGGGGCCCCATCGTGGCCCAGTGGCCAGTCCACTGGCAAGGGTGCGAGCATGGCCTGACGTTTCCCAGCCCGAGGAGGACCATGACGCTCACCAACGCGCTCGTCGTGGTGGGCGCCGGCATCCTGGCGGGCGGTCTGACGTCCACCGTCGGCGTGGCCTCGTTGGTCAGCTTCCCCACCCTGCTGGCCCTCGGGCTGCCCCCGGTGACCGCGAACATGACCAACGCGGTCGGCCTGGTGCCCTCGGGCCTCGGCAGCGGGCTGGGCTTCCGCGAGGAGATCCGCCGCCACCCCCGGCTCAACCTGCTGGTGCTCGGCCTCACCGGGGTGGCCGGCATCATCGGCGCGGCCCTCCTGCTGGCCCTTCCCCCGGGCGTCTTCGAGGCAGTCACTCCATGGCTCATCCTGTTCACCTGCGCCCTGGTGGCCGTGCAGCCGCGGCTCTCGGCCTGGCTCAAGCGCCGGCGGCAGGAGCAGGGCGTGGACCGGCACCGCACGAGGCTCTCGCCGGTGGGCGTCGTCCTGACACTGCTCATCGGGCTCTACGGCGGGTACTTCGGCGCCGGCGCGGGCGTCATGATGCTGGCGCTGCTGGCCCTCTCGCTGGACCTCGAGCTCAAGGACCTCAACGCCACCCGCAGCCTCTCCATGCTGGCCTCGAAGCTGACCGCCGCCGCGGTGTTCATGGTCGTGGCCGACATCGACTGGGCCGTGGCCGGTCTCCTGGCCGCGGGCTCGCTGGTGGGCGGTTACTTGGGGGCCCGCATCGCGCGGCGCCTACCGGACGCGGTGCTGCGCGTGGCCGTGGTCCTCGGGGGCACCGTGGCGGCCGTGAACATGATGGCGACCTGACGACCGGCCACGAGGGCCTGACCGCTCAGCGGTCGACGTCCTCCTCATCAGCCGCGCGGCGCAGGCGCACGAGGGCCTCGTCGTCCGCGCGGCGCTCGGACCGGGTGCGCCAGACGTAGACGACCGCCATGCCGCACAGCGCCCCGACCACCGTCTCCAGCGCGCGGGCGCTGAGCAGCTCCGAGCCGTCCGTGGGCATGGCCAGCTGGCTCATGAGCAGCGCCAGCGGGGTGACGAAGAGCAGGGCCACCGAGTAGTTGCGGCCGATGAACATCTCGGCTAGCCACTGGAAGAGCACCACGAAGACCACCAGGTGCCAGGTCTGCAGGTGCATCGAGAGCACGAAGGCGGTGACGCCCACCCCACCCAGTGTGCCGACCATGCGGTGGAGCCCCCGCTGCAGACGGGCCCGGTGCGTCGGCGCGGCGATCGGCGCGGCCGCGGCGACCTGCGCCCAGTAGGTGTGGCTGGCACCCACCACCGAGCCGGCGACGCCCGCGACGGCGGTCGCCACCAGGAAGCGCCCGCCGTGGCCGGCGAGCTGCTGGCGCGGCAGGGTCGCCGCGGGGCGCGTCGGGCCGGCGTCCCCCAGGGGCCCCTCCCCCAGGTACCGCCACACCAGGCCCAGCAGCACCGACAGGCAGATGGACGACAGCGTCACCAGGAGGGCCGTGCCCAGGGGCGCCACGGCATCGGGCCCGAGGCTGCCGATGGCTCCGGAGGCGAAGATGAAGAACAGGGAGCCGGCCGGCGTGAGTCGCCAGGCGGCGGCCAGGACGGCCCCGACGGAGGCGACCAGGGCCGTCGCGCCGAGCACGACCGGCTGCGGGGCCGCCAGCGTGGAGAGCAGGGCCCCCAGCATCACGGCCACCAGGAGGATGACCCCGGCCCGGAGCTGGACCGACAGACGCTGGCGCGTGGGCAGGTGCCGCCCGTAGATGCTGGTGAAGGCCCCGAAGCAGGCGTAGATCGTCAGGTCCTCGCGCCCCATCGCCACGAGCACCACCAGGGGGACGGCCACCGACAGCGCGATGCGCACTGCGGGGACGTGGTCACGCTGTCCGGGAGCGACGTGGAGCATCTCGCGGACGGCATGGGGCACGTGGGGACCTCTCGTCGGGTGGGGCGGGGACGGCTTGATGGTAGTGAGCGGACGCACCGGAGGCGCCCCGCAGGTGCGGGACGCCTCCGGTGCAGTGCTCAGCCGGGCTCAGACCGCCGGGCGCTCGATGCCGAGCTCGGTGGCCGCCGTGGCCGAGGAGTCGACCAAGAAGGAGGCGCAGCGGCGCTCCTCGTCGGTCTCGCCGATCTCCCCGGCGGCCTTGCTCAGCGTCGCGAGGCAGCGCAGGAAGCCGCGGTTGGGGGCGTGCTCCCACGGCACCGGCCCCTGCCCCTTCCACCCGCTGCGGCGCAGAGCGTCCAGGCCCCGGTGGTAGCCGGTGCGGGCGAAGGCGTACGCCTCCACCGTCAGCCCGTCCTCCAGGGCGGCCTCGGCGAGCTCGGCCCATGCCGCGGAGGAGGTGGGGCGGGCCGCCGCGACCGTGCGCGCGTCCTGACCCTGCTCCAGGGCAGCGGTGGCCGGGTCCTCCGGCAGCTCGGTGACGGGGATGCCCAGCAGGTTCTCGCCGGCCATCAGCGGTGCGTCCCGGCCGAACGCAGGTTCTCGCAGGCCAGCGCCACGCGCTCGGCCATCGACTGCTCGGCCACCTTGCCCCAGGCGCGCGGGTCGTACTGCTTCTTGTTGCCCACCTCGCCGTCGATCTTCAGCACGCCGGAGTAGTTCTCCAGCATGTAGCCGGCCACCGGGCGGGTGAAGGCGTACTGGGTGTCGGTGTCCACGTTCATCTTCACGACGCCGTAGTCGACGGCGTCGGAGATCTCCTGCTCGGTGGAACCGGAGCCGCCGTGGAAGACCAGGTCGAAGGGCTTGTCGGCCACCGAGGAGTGCTTGCTCGGGCCGAACTTCTCGACCACGGCGCTCTGGGCCTGCTCGAGGATCTCCGGGCGCAGCTTGACGTTGCCGGGCTTGTACACACCGTGGACGTTGCCGAAGGTCAGGGCGGCCATGTAGCGGCCCTTCTCGCCCATGCCCAGGGCCTCGACGGTGGCGATGGCATCCTCGGCGGAGGTGTACAGCTGGTCGTTGATCTCATTGGCGACGCCGTCCTCCTCGCCGCCGACCACGCCGATCTCGACCTCGAGGATGATGTCCAGCGCCTTGCAGCGCTCCAGCAGCTCCTGCGCGATCTGCAGGTTCTCGTCCAGCGGCACCGCCGAGCCGTCCCACATGTGCGACTGGAACAGCGGGGTGCCGTGGGCCTTGTACTCCTCCTCGGAGGCGTCCAGCAGCGGGCGCACGAAGCCGTCCAACTTGTCCTTCGGGCAGTGGTCGGTGTGCAGCGCGATGTTCACGTCGTAGTTCTTGGCGACCTCCCGGGCGAAGGTCGCGAACGCGCGCGCACCGGTGACCATGTCCTTGATGGTGGGGCCGGAGAAGTACTCCGAGCCGCCGGTGGACACCTGGATGATGCCGTCGGAACCGGCCTCGGCGAATCCGCGGATGGCGGCGTTCAGCGTCTGCGACGAGGTGACGTTGATGGCCGGGTAGGCGAACTTCTCCGCCTTGGCCCGGTCGAGCATGTCGCGGTAGACCTCGGGGGTTGCGATGGGCATGTGGTTCTCCTCGTCGAGTGCTTCCGGGCGGACCGTCGGCACCGGCGAGCCGTCACGGGGTCCCGATGCCTTGCGCCGGCCATCCTGTCAGACCGGTCGCCGAGGACGAGTCCGGTCGGCGCCTTGCGGACGACCCCACGCAACCGGTTGCCCACCCAGCCGTGGGGCACCTCGGACAAGGCCGGGCCGCGGGGCACTCAGGCCGGCAGGCCGTGCACGTGCTGCCGCACCCACGCGTGCATCGCGACGGCCGCCGCCGCCCCGGCGTTGATGGACCGCGTGGAACCGAACTGCTCGATGTGGAGCACCACCTCGCAGTGCTCCTGCACCTCCGGCGTCAGCCCGGGGCCCTCCTGTCCGAGGACCATGACGCACTCGCCCGGCAGCCCGTACCCCTCCAGCGGCACCGACCCGGGCACGTTGTCGATGCCCACCAGCGGCAGCCCCGTGCCCCCGTCACGTCGTGGTGCTGCCGCCGCCCAGGCCGCCAGCGCCGCGGCATCGGCGTGGTGGTGCTCGTGCTGGTAGCGGTCGGTCACCATGGCGCCTCGCCGGTTCCACCGCCTCCGCCCCACGATGTGGAAGGCGGCCACGTTGAACGCGTTGGCGGTGCGAATAACCGAGCCGATGTTGAAGTCGTGCCCCCAGTTCTCCACCGCCACGTGCAGTCCCGTGCGGCGCGTGTCCAGGTCCGCCACGATCGCCTCGTGCCGCCAGTAGCGGTAGGCGTCCACCACGTTGCGGCGGTCGCCCTCGCGCAGCAGCTCGGGGTCCAGGTGGGCCGGCAGCGCACCGGTGCGGTCGACCGGCCACTCCCCCTCCCAGGGGCCCACGCCGACCTCGCGGGTGGGCTCGGCAGCGGAGGGACGGGCAGGGAGGTCTGGCACCCCCTCAGCCTGCCACCGCCGCGCGCGCGGGTGCGGGAGCGGCCTCCTCCTGGGCCATCCGCCGGGCGATGCCGGGCAGGCGCCAGCCCGTCAGCACGATGGCCAGCAGGGAGGCCGCGCCGAGCAGCAGGAACGCGAGACGCGGGTCGACCACACCACCGATCACCGCGCCCAGCGAGAGCGCGCACACCGTGCCGAGCTTGAGCAGGCCGCTGAAGGCCGCCATCACGGCACCGCGGCGCTTGTCGGGGGTGCTGGTGACCACGACGGTGATCGCGCTGGCCACGACGAGTGCCTGCATGACCCCCAGGGCCACCTGGCCGGCGACGTAGAACCAGAAGTGCGGGGCGACGGCGATGCCCAGCAGCGCCAGCCCACCGATCACGAGCCCGGCCACCAGCGACCACACCCGCTGCGACGGCGCGACGATGCGGGCGGTGACCCACGCCCCGAACACGCCACCCACCGCGGCGAACGCCTCGCTCATGCCGTACTGGGCCTCGGTGGCCTCGAGCGGGCCGCGCACGAGGAAGACCTCGATGACGTTGGACGCGCCCTGGAAGATCATGAAGCAGAACATCACCAGCACGACGGCCGCGGCGGCCGGCACGCTGCGCACCGCAGCCACGCTCCGCGAGACCTGGCCGAACGGCGTGCGGCGCCAGAAGCGCGACCACGCGGAGCTCTCGGCCGCCTGCCGGCGCGCCTCCTCGCGCGCGCCCCGCAGCAGCTCGTCCCCCGGCCCACCGCGTCGGGTGGCCACCAACAGGGAGGGCACCATCACCAGGGCGGCCAGGGCAGCGGTCAGCAGGAGTGCCGCGGTGCTCGAGATCCACCCGACGATCACCCCGCCGACGGCTGCTCCGAGCGGCCCCGCGATGCTCGTGACGCCCTGCTGCCAGGAGGCGACGGCACCGACCCGCCCGTCCCCCACGATGCGGGGGACGAGGGCCTCCCAGACCGGTGCGTTGAAAGTGACCCCGGTCTGGAAGACGAACGCGAGCACCACCACCAGCGGCACCACCAGCGCCCGGGGCGACCAGGCCACGGCCGCAGCCACCCCCAGCGCCCCGAGGGTCTGCACGAGCACCCCGACGGTCAGGGTGCGGCGGGAGTCGTACTGGTCGGCCACCTCACCGGCGGTCCCCATGAAGAACAGGGCCGGCAGGGCGACGGCCAGCATCACGGCGGCCATGGCGTAGGAGCCGAGCCCTGCGGACTGCACCCACAGCATCAGCACGACCATGAGCATGCGGGAGGAGGCGGTCACGAGCCCACGACCACCGATCACCCACGGGACGTCCGGTACCCGCCAGACGGGGTCCGGCTCCGTCGGCGGCTCGGCGAAGTGGGCTGTGGCTGGCACGTGCCGACCATATGTCGCCTCACGTGCCGAATTAGCGGTTCTGCATAACGATTCGGTTCGGATGCACCGATCCGGTGCCCCTGGCGGCCTGGTTCACCCTTGGCGAAGGGGCGCGGACCGGTCAGGCCAGGCCGATCTGCCCGAGCCCCAGGGCCGCCCGGTACTCCACCCCGGCTCCCTCGATGACCTCGCGGGCACCGCTGGACCGGTCGACGATGACGGCCACGGCGACCACCTCGGCCCCGGCCTCGCGGACCGCCTCCACGGCGGTGAGCGGGGAGTTGCCGGTCGTGGAGGTGTCCTCGACGACAAGCACCCGCCGCCCTTCGATGGAGGGACCCTCGATGCGCTGCTGCAGGCCGTGGGCCTTGCCCGCCTTGCGCACCACGAACGCGTCCAGGTCGCGACCGGCACGTGCCGCGGCGTGCAGCATGGCCGTCGCCACGGGGTCGGCGCCCATGGTCAACCCACCCACGGCGTCGAACTCCAGGTCGGCGGTGAGGTCGAGCATCACCTGGCCCACCACCGGGGCGGCGGTGCCGCTGAGGGTCACCCGGCGCAGGTCGACGTAGTAGTCGGCCTCCTTGCCGGAGGAGAGGGTCACCCGACCGTGCACGACCGCCTCGGAGGCGATGGTGTCGGCGAGCTGCTGCTGGAGGGACTGGGCGCTGGTCATGCGTCGGAGGGTACCGAGTTCGCGGGCCCCGACCCGGGTGCGGCAGGGCGCCCGACGGCGACGGCCTCCCCGGTGGAGGAGACGACACGGCGGGAGGAGCGCTGGTCGCGCTCGTGCTCGTCGAACCGGGCGGAGAGGGCGGCCACCAGCCGGTGCGGCAGCCGCGGCAGCACCAGCGCGGCGGCCTTGTAGGCGAGCCCCGGCACGCAGTGGACCTCGCCCGAGCCGATGGCGGCGAGGGACTCCCGCACCACCTGCTCCGGGCGGAGCCAGAGCCGGTCCGGGAACGCCGCGAAGTGCTCCCCCATGCGGTCGTGGAACTCGGTGTGCGTCAGCCCCGGCAGGAGCGCCTGCACGTGCACGTCGGTGTCGCGCAGCTCGTGCGCGAGGCCCTCGGTGAAGCTGCGCACCCAGGCCTTGGCCGCGCCGTAGGTGCCGTAGGGCAGCCAGCTGGCGATGGAGGAGACGTTGACGACGGCGCCGTGGCCGCGCTCCCGCATGCTCTGGACGGCGGCCTGGCTGAGCACCATGACCGCACGCACCATCACCGCCAGCGCATCCTCCTCGTCCTCGATCTCGGACTCCAGGAAGGCCGTGCCCAGCCCGTAGCCGGCGTTGTTCACCAGCAGCTCGACGGGGTCCTCCTGCTGCTGCAGGCGACGCACCACGAGCTCCATCTGCTGGCGCTGCGAGAGGTCGGCGACGAGCACCTCGGTCGGCACGCCGAAGTGCGTGCCCAGGTGCACCGCGAGCGCCTCCAGACGTGCCCGGTCGCGCGCCACCAGCACGAGGCCGTGCCCCTTGGCGGCCAGCTGGTGGGCGAACTCCTTGCCGATCCCCGACGAGGCGCCGGTGACCAGCGCCATCGGGTGCGACCCGGGGGCGGGTGTGGTCTCCATGGAGGACACTCTGTCAGGACCGGGGCGCCGGTCGCCGCCTCGTCCCGCGCCGCGCCACCACGCGCAGGGCACCGCACGCCACGACCAGGCACGCGAGGAGGCCGGCGACCACGAAGGTGCCCCGGGGCCCGAGCGCCGCCCCCGCGACGCCGCCTCGCCCCAGCCGTACTCGGTGGCCGTGGCCCCGAGCTCCTGCCGGGCCAGGAGGACCTCGACCACGGGGAGGACGCCGGAGGAGTCCAGCAGCGCCGAGCCCAGCAGGGCCCCGGACGGTGTGGCCACCACCCGGAGGCCCTGGTGCCACGCCATGGCCTCCCCGATCCGGTCGTCCCCCACCACCTGTGCCAGCAGGGCCGGCCAGGCCGCGGCCACCGCGCCGCGGTGACGTGCGGCACAGACCGGCACCGGGCTCTCCTACAGTGGCCCCGTGCGCATCGCTACCTGGAACGTGAACTCCCTCCGAGCCCGGATAGACCGGGTCGCGGACTTCCTCGAACGTCACGACGTGGACGTCCTGGCCATCCAGGAGACCAAGGTCAAGGACGAGAAGTTCCCCCGCGAGCGCTTCGACGAGATCGGGTACGAGATCGCGTTCCACGGCATCAACCAGTGGAACGGCGTGGCCATCGCCTCCCGCGTGGGGCTGGAGGACGTGACCATCACCTTCCCGGAGCAGCCGACCTGGGGCGACGACGAGCCGGTGGTGGAGGCCCGTGCGCTTGGCGCCACGGTGGGCGGTGGCACCCGCCCCGACGGCACCGAGGTGCCCCGCATCCGGCTCTGGAGCCTCTACGTGCCCAACGGGCGCGAGATCGACCACCCGCACATGGACTACAAGCTGCGCTGGCTGCACACGCTCGCCGGCCACGCCGCGCAATGGGCCGCCGAGGAGACTCCGCTGGTGCTCATGGGCGACTTCAACGTGGCGCCGCTGGACACCGACGTCTGGGACATCGCGGAGTTCGAAGGCCGCACCCACGTGACGGAGCCCGAGCGGGAAGCGTTCGAGGCCGTGCTGGGCGCCGGGCTGGCGGACGTGGTGCGTCCCCACACCGAGACGGACACGTACACCTACTGGGACTACCAGCAGCTGCGCTTCCCCAAGCGCCAGGGCATGCGCATCGACTTCGCCCTCGGGTCGCCGTCCTTCGCCGAGCAGGTGACCGGTGCGTTCGTGGACCGTGAGGAGCGCAAGGGCAAGGGCGCCAGCGACCACGCGCCGGTCGTGGTCGACCTCGCCTCCAAGGAGCACTCGGAGCCCCCCGCATGACCCGACACACGGTGGCCGTGGTGGGGGCCGGTCTCGGCGGGGTGGCCGTGGTGGACGCCCTCGCGCGAGCAGGCGTCGAGGACGTGGTGGTCGTCGACGACCGGGGCGCGGTCGGGGGGCGCTGGCTGGACCGGAAGGACCCGGGCGCCCGCAGCCGCGGGTCGGTCAGCGAGGCCAGCCTGCCGCACCGGCCCCGCACACCCGCGGAGTCCGCCCCCTTCGCCCCCGAGACGCTCGCCTACCTGCAGCGCGTCGGCGCCTGGGCCGGTGTGGGGCGCAACCTCGTGCACGGCCGGGTGACCGCGGCCGCCCAGGACACCGACGGCACGTGGACGCTGGCGCTGGCCGACGGGCAGGAGCTGCAGGCACGGTTCCTCGTGCTGGCCACCGGCCTGGAGGGTGATCCGGCGATCCCCGAGATCCGCGGGCTGGACACCTTCGAGGGGCCGCTCCTCCACACCCACGTCTGGCAGACGGGCCCGGAGCTCGCCGGTCGACGGGTGGCGGTCATCGCCGGCACGGGCACCGGCCACCTGGCCGCCCTCGAGCACGTGCACACGGCCGCGGCCCTGGCCGAGGAGGGGGCGCACGTCACCGTCTTCGCGCAGGAGCAGCCGTGGATCCTGCCCGAGCGCCCGCGGACCGATGCCGCGGACCTGTGGAGGAGCAACCCCCGTGTGGACGCCGCCGGTGAGTGGCTGCACGAGGCCAGTCGCGTGGTCCGCGGAGGCCTGCCCGGCCCCGCCCGCCTGCCCTGGGCCGTCGCCGAGCAGGTGCACGACTCGACCCCGATGCCCTGGCAGCACGCGGCCCACGACTCGGCGGCCCTGACCCAGCAGTGGCTCGGGCCGGAGGCGGCCGAGCACCACCACGCCTCCACCCGCCTGTGCGGCGGCACCGTCCGCTGCGAGGCGTGGTTCCGGGAGGTCACCGCCGGCCGCCTGGAGCTGCTGCGCACCGGCATCCACCGCATCGGCCCTGACGCGGTCGTGGACGTCCAGGGCACCCGGCACCGCACGGACGCGGTCGTGCTGGCCACCGGTGCCGAGCCGACCGTCATCGGCGCCGGCATCGAGGGGCTCGACCCGTGCACCGGCGGGCTGCTCGCGGACTGGTCCCCGCTGGTGGGGACGATCGGCCGCATCGGCAACCTCATGGTCACCGGTGGCCCCCTCTCCGACTTGCCCGTCGGCGGGGACGCCGCGGTCCACGCGGCCCGGGCAGGGCTCATCGCCCGGCTCGTGACGGTGGCCCTCGCGGATGACGGGCGGACCATCCGGGCCACCCCGGAGGCAGTCGGTCGCTGGGAGCGCCACCTCACCCGCCTGCAGCGACGGGCCGGACTGCTCGCCGACCCGCAGGCCGTCATGTGGCCCGGACTGCGCCGGGACCTCGTGCGCCGGCTGCGGGGCGAACCGGGCGACTTCGTGCGCTGCTGAAGGGACCGTGGCCGGAGTCGACGTCCCCCGGCCACGGCGACAGGTGGAACGATCGCCCCCGTGCGTTCCCTCCTCCGCATCCTCACGTCCACCCGCGAGCTCACGCCGTACTACATCGGCATCGTCGTCAGCTCCCTGCTCATCACGCTGATGACGCTGCTGGCCCCCTTCATCATCAAGACCGCGACCGACCGCGTCGTGGCGGTGGTGCAGGCCGGCGGGCACACCTCGGCGGACGTGCGCGCCATCGTGCTGCTGGCCCTCGCCCTGCTGGCCGCGGACCTGGCCAACACGCTCATCTCCAACCTGGGCGGCTACTGGGGCGACATGACGGCGGTGCGGATGCGGCGCATCCTGTCCACCCGCTACTACGAGAAGCTGCTCTCGCTGCCGCAGCGGTACTTCGACCGCGAGCTCACCGGCACGATCATCAACCGGCTCTCGCGCAACATCTCCGAGACCACCCAGTTCCTGAACGGGTTCGCCAACAACTTCCTGCCCATGCTGCTCACGACCGCGGCGGTGCTGGTGGTCTCCGCCTGGTACTCGTGGTGGCTGGCCGTCCTGCTGCTCACCGTGTTCCCGCTGTACGTGTGGCTCACGGCGCTCACGTCCAAGCGCTGGCAGCGGCTGGAGGGAGAGAAGAACGAGCAGTTCGACATCGCCGGTGGTCGCTTCGCCGAGGTCGTCGGGCAGATCCGGGTGGTGAAGTCCTTCGGGCGGGAGCGCAGCGAGCTCACGGACTTCGACGAGCACTACGGCCGCACGGTGACCACCACCCACGCCCAGTCGCGCTACTGGCACGGCATGGACGCCCTGCGCCGCGGTGCGCTGAACGTCATCTTCTTCGGCATCTACACGATCGTCTTCGTGCAGACGGTGCGCGGGCACTTCAGCGTCGGCGAGATGGTGCTGCTCATCCAGCTGGTGAACCTCGCCCGGCAGCCGGTCATGATGATGAGCTATCTCATCGACTCCGCGCAGCGCGCGATCGCCGGCAGCCGGGACTACTGGAAGGTCATGGCCGAGACGCCCGAGGCCGAGGAGCTGCCGCAGCCGGCGGCAGGGGCGGCACCTCGAGGAGACGGCCCGGACCGGACGGCGGGCGCGGCACCCAGCCACGGCGCCACCGACACGGCAGCGGCCGGCAGCACCCGCCCGGACTCCCCCGCGATCGAGTTCGTCGAGGCCCGGTTCGGGTACGAGGACGACCCGGACGTGCTGCACGACATCACGCTCTCCGTCGCCCGCGGCGAGCGCGTCGCGTTCGTCGGGGAGTCCGGCGGCGGCAAGACGACGCTCGTCTCGCTCCTGCTGGGGCTCTACCGCCTGCGTTCCGGGTCACTGCACGTGCTCGGCCAGGACGCCTCGACCCTGCCGATGGAGGAGCTGCGTCGCTCCTTCGGGGTCGTGTTCCAGGACGCCTCGCTGTTCAGCGGCACCATCGCGGAGAACATCGCGTACGGCCGACCCGACGCGACGCGCAAGGAGATCGAGACCGCGGCCCGCCGCGCCAACGCCCACACCTTCGTGGCGCGCTTCGACGACGGGTACGACACGGTCATCGGCGAGCGGGGCATGAAGCTCTCCGGCGGGCAGCGACAGCGCATCGCCATCGCCCGGGCGCTGCTCAAGGACGCACCGGTGCTGGTGCTCGACGAGGCGACCAGCGCGCTGGACACCCGCAGCGAGCGACAGGTGCAGGCCGGCCTCGAGGAGCTGATGGCCGGGCGGACCTCGCTGATCATCGCCCACCGCCTCTCGACGGTGAGCAGCGTGGACCGGATCGTGACCCTGCGCGACGGCCGGATCGACGAGGTCGGCACCCCGGACGAGCTCGCCCGCTCCGGCGGTCTGTACGCCGAGCTGCTGGCGATGCAGCACTCGACCTCCGCGGCCGACCGCCGGCGGCTGCGGCAGTACGACCTCACGGGCTGAGCCCCCCCCCCGCCCAGGCCCGGCTGCGTTGCGCGAGAGGAGACCTCAGACTGGAGACATGACCGAGCAGACGAACACGACCCGCACCACCCGCGTCGACCCCGTCACTCGTTTCCCGCGCATCACCCCCACCCAGCAGGACCAGGACTTCCCCGGCCTCGACGTCCACCTCGACCCGACCCCGGATCTGGGGCAGGACTCCTACCGGGGGTCCGGGCGGCTGGCCGGCATGCGCGCCCTGGTCACCGGTGGCGACTCCGGCATCGGTGCCGCGGTCGCCGTCGCCTACGCCCGGGAGGGCGCGGACGTGGCGATCAACCACCTGCCGTCCGAGCAGGAGGACGCCGACCGCATCATCGAGCTCGTCGAGGCCGAGGGACGCCGGGCCGTCTCCGTGCCGGCCGACCTGACCACGCGCGAGGCCTGCGACGAGGTCGTCGAGCGCACCATGCAGGAGCTCGGCGGGTTGGACGTCTGGTGAGCAACGCCGGCAAGCAGGTGTCGAAGCCGGGCATCGCGGACACCACCGACGAGCAGTTCGACCCCACCATGAAGACGAACGTCTACGCGATGTTCTGGTTGAGCCGGGCCGCGGTGCCGCACATGGAGCCGGGCTCGAGCATCATCATCACCACCTCGGTGCAGGCCTACTCCCCCCAGCGACCACCTGCTCGACTACGCCACCACGAAGGCCGCCGAGAACGGCTTCGGCAAGGCGCTGTCCAAGCAGCTGGCACCGAAGGGGATCCGCGTGAACCTGGTGGCGCCCGGGCCCATCTGGACCGTGCTGCAGGCCGTCGAGGGACAGCCCAAGGAGAAGCTGCCGGAGTTCGGCCACAACCAGCCGCTGGGCCGCGCCGGGATGCCGGCCGAGCTCGCCGGGGCGTACGTCTTCCTGGCCAGCGACGACGCGAGCTACGTGGTCGGCGAGACGCTCAACGTCAACGGCGGTGCCGACAGCCCGTGAGCCGCGCGGCCGAGCTCCGCACCGGTGCTGCATTCGACCTGACACGCCCCGCGAGAACCGCACCGGTGCTGCATTCCGCCTGACACCACCGCCCAACACCGCACCGGTGCTGAACTCGACTGTCGAGTTCAGCACCGGTGCGGTTCTCGCGAGAGGCCCGGGCGACGGGACGCGGGCAGCCGTCGTCCACACCACCGGTGAGACCTGCCCCTCATGCTCCACTCCTCCACAGGCACGACGCGACCTCCGGCACACTGACGCCCACTCGCGAGACGGTGCGGCCATGCAGGAGGGCAGCACCTGGTTCCGAACCACGCGGGGGCGCCGTGTGGAGACGGCTCACGGCAGCACGACGCGGGACGCGCTCCACCTCCGCGGCGCCTGGAGCCCGACCCAAGGGGTCATGGTCACGGCAGACACTCAGGGGGCGGAGGCCACCCGTGCCGTGCTGGCGGTCCTGCCCGGGCATCTCGCGGCGAGCCACATCACGGCGGCACGCTTCCACGGCATCCCGCTGCCGACCGAGTGGACCCGTGACGAGCCGGTCCACGTCTCAACACGGCCACCGCGCCGAGCTCCCCAGCGTCGCGGCGTGCGCGGCCACCAGGACGCCAGGTTGGACGTGGTCGAGGTCGGCGGGGTGCGCTGCGCATCACTCACCTCCACCTGGAGGGGCCTCACGTCGTTGCTCCAGGCCCACGACCTGACGGCCGCGGCCGACTGGCTGATCGGGCGGACGTGTCCCCTGGCCGGCAGACTCACCGCAGCGGACCTGGCCCAGTGCCTCTCTCCCGGGGCCCGCGGCACCTCCCGGGGCCGAGCCTCCCTCGTCGTGGCCGATGGGGCCGCCAGGTCCCCGAAGGAATCGCACCTGCGTCACCTCGTGTTGTCGTGGGGCCTTCCCACACCAGAGGTGAACGCCGACGTGCACGACGAGGAAGGGCAGTGGCTCGGGTGCAGTGACCTGGTGTGGCGCTCCCGCAAGGTGGTGGCGGAGTACGAGGGGGACCATCACCGCACGGACCGGCGGCAGTGGCAGCACGACATCGAACGCATTCGGCTCTACGAGGCAGCCGGGTGGAAGGTGGTCCGCGCCACGAGCCGCGACCTGACCCGGCCGGCCCGCCTCCGCGAGGCCCTGGAGCGGGCACTGGCGGGCCACCCGGCACCCGGTGGCTGATACCGCCAGCCGAGATCCGCACCGGTGCTGAACTCGATTGTCGAGTTCAGCACCGGTGCGGATCTCGGCTGGGCAGCATCACCCAGGGATCACTCCGCCGGAACCACCCGCAGCCCGGTCTCCCGACCGGCCCCGTCGTCCGTGGCCCCGTCGTGGTCCACGTCGATCGTGACCTCCTGCCCGTCACGCACGGTCCCGGCCAGCAGCGACCGCGCCAGCGTGTCCCCCACGGCGGTCTGCACCAGCCGGCGCAGCGGCCGCGCACCGAACGCGGGGTCGTACCCCTGCTCGGCCAGCCACGAGCGCGCGTCGTCGGTGACCTCCAGCGTGATCCGCCGGTCCGCGAGCCGCCGCGCCAGGGCGTCGACCTGCAGGTCCACGATGCGTGCCAGCTCGTCGCGCGACAGCGGCTCGAACACCACCATGTCGTCCAGCCGGTTCAGGAACTCCGGCTTGAAGTGCGCCCGCACCGCGGCCATCACCGACTCCCGCCGGGCCGAACCGTCCAACGTCGGGTCCACCAGGAACTGCGAACCAAGGTTCGAGGTCATGATGAGGATGGTGTTGCGGAAGTCCACCGTCCGCCCCTGACCGTCGGTCAGCCGACCGTCGTCCAGCACCTGCAGCAGGATGTCGAAGGTCTCCGGGTGGGCCTTCTCCACCTCGTCCAGCAGCACCACCGAGTACGGACGCCGCCGCACGGCCTCCGTGAGCTGCCCGCCCTCGTCGTGACCGACGTAGCCGGGAGGTGCCCCAACCAGCCGCGCCACCGCGTGGCGCTCGGAGTACTCCGACATGTCGATGCGGACCATCGCCCGCTCGTCGTCGAACAGGAAGTCGGCCAGCGCCTTCGCCAACTCCGTCTTGCCGACACCCGTCGGGCCCAGGAACAGGAACGAGCCGGTCGGCCGGTCCGGGTCCGCGATGCCGGCGCGCGAACGCCGCACCGCGTCGGACACCGTCCGCACCGCCTCGGTCTGCCCGATCAGCCGCTCCCCGAGGAAGTCCTCCATGCGCAGCAGCTTCTCGGTCTCGCCCTCGAGCAGTCGCCCGGCGGGGATCCCAGTCCAGCTGGCGATCACCTCGGCGATGTCGTCGGCGGTCACCGCGTCGGACACCATCGGCACCTCCTCACCAGGGACCCGGGCGGACTCCGCCTCGCGCCCCTCGGCCTCGGCCAGCTCCTGCTGCAGCGCGGGGACGTCCCCGTAGAGCAGCTTCGAGGCCCCGGCGTAGTCGCCCTCGCGCTGCAGCCGGTCCGCCTGGGTGCGGGCCTCGTCAAGCCGCGCCTTGAGGTCGCCGACGCGGTTCAGCCCCTGCTTCTCGGCCTCCCACCGGGCGGTCAGGCTGGAGAGCTCCTCCCGGTTGGCGGCGAGTTCCTCCCGCAGGGCAGCCAGCCGCTCGGCCGATGCCTCGTCGGTCTCGGCGGCCAGGTGCATCTCCTCCATCGACAGCCGGTCCACGGCGCGACGCAGGGTGTCGATCTCCACCGGGGAGGAGTCGATCTCCATGCGCAGCCGGCTGGCGGCCTCGTCGATGAGGTCGATCGCCTTGTCCGGCAGCTGCCGGTGGGTGATGTAGCGGTCGCTCAGGCTGGCCGCGGAGACCAGGGCCGAGTCCTCGATGGTCACCTTGTGATGCGCCTCGTAGCGCTCCTTCAGACCACGCAGGATGGCGATGGTGTCGACCACCGACGGCTCGCCGACGAACACCTGCTGGAAGCGACGCTCCAGCGCGGCGTCCTTCTCGATGTTCTCCCGGTATTCGTCCAAGGTCGTCGCCCCCACCAGGCGCAGCTCACCACGGGCCAGCATCGGCTTGAGCATGTTGCCGGCGTCCATGGAGCCGTCCCCGGTGCCGCCGGCGCCGACCACGGTGTGCAGCTCGTCGATGAAGGTGACGATCTGCCCGTTGCTGGCCTTGATCTCCTCCAGGACGGCCTTCAGTCGCTCCTCGAACTCGCCGCGGTACTTGGCACCGGCCACCATCGCACCCAGGTCCAGGCTGATGAGCCGCTTGCCGCGCAGGGACTCCGGCACGTCCCCGTCGACCATCCGTTGGGCCAGCCCCTCCACGACGGCGGTCTTGCCTACGCCGGGCTCACCGATGAGCACGGGGTTGTTCTTCGTGCGGCGCGAGAGCACCTGCACCACGCGGCGGATCTCGGAGTCGCGCCCGATTACGGGGTCCAGCCGCCCCTCGCGGGCCACGGCCGTCAGGTCGGTGCCGTACTCCTCCAGCGCCTCGGACCCGCCCTGCGGGTTCTCGCTGGTCACGTTCTGCCCCTCGCGAAGGGTGTCGAGCTCGGTGGCGACGGCCTTCGCGTCGCCGGTGATCGTGCCGGTCTCCACCAGGGCCAGCGTCAGCACGTCGACCGCGAGGTGGGTGTCACCGCGCGCAGTCATGATGGTGCGTGCCTGCTGCAGGGCGCGAAGGGCCTGCTGCCTGAACTGTGGCGTCTGTCCGGTAGCCGTGGGCAGCTTGGCGAGGGCGGAGCGCGCTGCGGCGTCGACGGCCTCGGGGCTGGTGCCGGCGGCCTGGAGCAGCGCGGTCACCGCTGCGTCGCCGACCGCCACCAGCGCGGAGGCAATGTGCTCGGGGGTGATCTCGGCGTGTCCGGCACTCTGGGCGTCGCGCTGGGCGACGGCCAGCACCTCGGACACCAGGTGGGTGGGCTGAAGGTCCATGGAACTCCTCGGATTCGGCGGCGGACCGCGGGTGTGCGCCCCGGAGCATGTCCGGCAGCGCCTGTCATCTGCTGTCGTCAACACTCTCAGAGTTGAGTCCATTCCGCTCAACCCACTGTCGGACCCCTCTGTCGACACCCGATCGTCCGAGCCGACAGGGCAGCGGCACCACAGCAGCGAGAATCGTTCACTCCGCGTTCACCCAGGACTTTGCGGTGAATTTCGCCACCCGCTACGGTGTTCGAACGGGCCGGGGGTAGACCATCCTCCGTCGACCTTCCCCTGCACCGCGGTGCCGGCGGAGAGGTCGCCCGTCACGACACACGAATGGGGAAAACGCTGTGATGAACTCTGCATCTCGTCGCACTCTGGGCGCCTTCGGCGTCCTGGGCCTGTCGCTGGGCATGGTCCCGGCCGCCACCGCCGCCGACATGGTGACCGCCGAGCAGGACACCACCAAGACCGCCAGCCAGGGCGAGACCGGTGAGTACATCGTGCTGCTCGACCAGCCCGCCAAGGTCGCCGCCGCCGGCGGCCTGGACTCCACGGCCGGCAAGAAGGCCGCCCAGGCCCACACCACCAAGGCCGTCCAGGCCTACAAGGCCCAGGGCATCAAGGTCACCTCCACCTACGAGACCCTCGGCGGCTTCACGGCCAAGCTCACCCCCGCCCAGGCCGAGCAGCTCAAGGCCGACCCGACCATCGCCCAGGTCGCCGAGAGCCAGAAGATCAAGCCCGCCGCCACTCAGGCGAACCCGCCCTCGTGGGGGCTGGACCGCATCGACCAGCAGGACCTCCCGCTGGACAAGTCCTACGCCTACCCGACCACCGGCAACGGCGTCACGGCCTACGTCATGGACACCGGCATCCTGCCCACCCACCAGGAGTTCGGTGGTCGGGTCAAGCCCGGCCACGACGTGACGGGTGAGACCGCTGACGGCTTCAAGGACTGCAACGGTCACGGCACCCACGTGGCCGGCACCGTCGCCGGCACCGGCACCGGCGTGGCCAAGGACGTCAGTGTCGTGCCCGTGCGCGTCTTGGACTGCGCGGGCAGCGGCGACTCCGGCATGTTCATGGAGGGCGTGGAGTGGATCACCGCCAACGCCAAGGGCCCCTCCGTCGTGAACATGAGCCTGGGCGGTGTCGAGCCGGGCAGCCAGCCGGCCCTGGACGAGGCTCTGCTCCGCATGGAGGACGCCGGCGTCTCCGCCGTGCTGGCCGCGGGCAACGACAACGACGACGCGTGCAACTGGTGGCCCGGCAACGGCAAGGCCGGCATGAACGTCGCCGCTTCGGACGAGAACGACGCCCTGGTCGACACCCCGGAGTGGGGCACCAACTATGGCTCCTGCATCGACATGACCGCGCCCGGTAACCAGATCTACTCCGCGTTCCCCGAGGCGAACGACACCTACGCCGAGATGGGTGGCACGTCGATGGCTGCCCCGCACGTGACCGGCGCCGCAGCGCTGTACCTCGAGGCCAACCCCGACGCTGCGCCGGCCGAGGTCTACCAGGCCATCCAGGACGCCGCTGCGGTCGACAAGCTGTCGAACACGCAGGGGTCGCCCAACCTGCTCCTGAACGTCGAGAACCTGGTCGGTGACGAGGAGCCGGACCCCGACCGCAGCCTGACCCGTCTCTCGGGCGCTGACCGCTACGCCACCGCGGCCCGCCTCACCGAGGGCGCCCAGATCGACACCGTGTACCTGGCCTCCGGCGAGGACTACCCCGACGCCCTGACCGGCAGCACCGCCGCCGCCTCCGGCGTGAAGTCCGCCTCGGGCAACACCCAGTCCATGCCCGAGGACCTTCCGATCCTGCTGACCCGCCAGGACAGCCTGCCGAAGGTGACCCGCGAGGCCCTGCAGAACACCGGCGCCAAGAAGGTCGTCGTGGTCGGCGGCAAGAACGCCGTCTCCGCCGGCGTCGAGGCCGAGCTCAAGGCCATGGGCATCACCGTCGAGCGCATCGGCGGTGAGGACCGCTACGAGACCAGCGCCAACGTCGCCAAGTCGTTCGGCACCGGCATCGACACCCTCTACGTCGCCTCCGGTGAGGACCGCGCCTACGCCGACGCCCTGGCCGGCTCGGCCCTGGCCGGCTCCCAGGACGTCCCGGTCCTGCTGACCGACCCGAACAACCCCTCGGCCACCACCATCGAGGCCGCCCAGGCCGTCGGCGCCAAGAAGGTCGTCGTCCTCGGCGGCAAGAACGCCGTCTCCGAGGCCGCCGCCCAGAAGCTCGGCGCCACCGAGCGCGTCTCCGGTGCCGACCGCTACGCCACCAGCGTCGCGATCGCCAGCCAGTTCGGCGACCACGAGACCACCTACTTCGCCACCGGCGAGGACTACCCCGACTCCCTGACCGGTGGCGCGGTCGCCGCCGCGTGGGACAGCCCCCTGCTGCTGACCCGCCAGGCCAGCCTCCCGGGCACCGTGGCCGAGTACGTCAAGAACAACCCCACCGACCACAACACCATCTTCGGTGGCACCGCCGCCGTGTCGACCAACGTCGAGAACCAGCTCAAGACCATCCTCGGCATCAACTGACACACCCGGTGCGGGCCCACAGCCCACACCACCCCGAAGGGCCCCGACCACACCCAGTGGCCGGGGCCCTTCCCCTTTCCACCCCCACCGGGCACACTGACCGTGAGGGGGCTCGCCGGGGCACCGGCTCCGGGTCGCTGCACCCCGCAGAACGGAGAGCACCGTGCACGCCATCCTCCGCCAGCTCCTGGCCCTGATCAGTCTTCTCGCCGCCCTCTTCTGGGGAGGCTTCACGTATAACCCCGGACGTCCCGACGACCCCACTGACCCGCCGCCTGCCGAGGAGCAGGAGCGCGACGACTACCTCGTGGTGCTCGAGCAGCCGCAGAGCGTCGAGGAGGCCGGTGGCATGAGCACCGAAGCCGGCAAGAAGGCCGCCCGCGAGCACACCGAGAAGACCGTCGAGCGCTTCCGCGATCAGGGCGTGAAGGTGAAGTCCACCTACTCCACCATCGGGGGCTTCTCGGCCGAGCTCACGCCCGAGCAGGTCCAGCAGCTCAAGGACGACCCGGCGGTGAAGAACGTCAGCAAGGACACCGTGGTCCGCGGCTACGAGAACTGATGTCTCCTCCCCCCGGAGGGGGATTGCAGTGGGTCACATCACATGCCTATCTTGCACTCACCCGGTTGTGGATTCACCCGGGTGAGTGCTCTCGCGCGGCCTTCCGGGACGCCCGGAGCACTCATGGTCATGACACACGAATGGGGAAAACGCTGTGATGAACTCTGCATCTCGTCGCACTCTGGGCGCCTTCGGCGTCCTGGGCCTGTCGCTGGGCATGGTCCCGGCCGCCACCGCCGCCGACATGGTGACCGCCGAGCAGGACACCACCAAGACCGCCAGCCAGGGCGAGACCGGTGAGTACATCGTGCTGCTCGACCAGCCCGCCAAGGTCGCCGCCGCCGGCGGCCTGGACTCCACGGCCGGCAAGAAGGCCGCCCAGGCCCACACCACCAAGGCCGTCCAGGCCTACAAGGCCCAGGGCATCAAGGTCACCTCCACCTACGAGACCCTCGGCGGCTTCACGGCCAAGCTCACCCCCGCCCAGGCCGAGCAGCTCAAGGCCGACCCGACCATCGCTGCCGTCGGCAAGAACGGCCAGAAGAAGCTCCTGGAGCAGCAGGACTCCCCCCAGTCGTGGGGTCTGGACCGCATCGACCAGACCGACCTCCCCCTGGACGACACCTTCACGTACCAGGCCACCGGCGAGGGGACCACCGCCTACGTCATCGACTCCGGCATCAACCGCGAGCACCAGGACTTCACCGGCCGCGTCGGAGAGGGCTTCACCCCCCAGGACGACGGTCAGGGCACCACGGACTGCGGCGGTCACGGCACCCACGTGGCCGGCACCGTCACCGGCACCGAGTCCGGTGTCGCCAAGGGCGCCAAGATCGAGCCCCTGAAGGTGTTCTACTGCGACGGTTCCGGCGGCTGGGACGAGGACATCCTCGGCAGCATGGACTGGGTCCTGCAGAACGCCTCTGGCCCGTCCGTCATCAACATGAGCCTGGGCGGCCCGAGCGTCCCCGAGGTCGACGCGCTGTACGACACGTCGATCGGCCGCCTGAAGGACGCCGGCATCGTGACCGTCGTGGCGGCGGGCAACGACGCCGAGGACGCCTGCAACCACTCCCCGGCCAACTCCCCCGAGGCGATCACCGTCGGTGCCACCAACGAGGACGACTCCTTCGCGGACTACTCGAACTACGGCTCCTGCGTGGACGTGCTGGCCCCCGGCTCGGGCATCGTCTCCGCCGACGCCTTCACCAACGACGGCTTCGTCCCCATGGACGGCACGTCGATGGCTGCCCCGCACGTGGCGGGCGCCGTCTCGCTGTTCCTGGAGAAGAACCCCGACGCCACCGTCGAGGAAGTCACCGAGGCCATCACCTCGACCGCCACCCAGGACAAGATCACCGGCAACCTCAACGGCTCGCCGAACCTGCTGCTCAACACCACCGAGCTCCTCGGCGGCGAGGAGCCGGACCCCGACCGCAGCCTGACCCGTCTCTCGGGCGCTGACCGCTACGCCACCGCGGCCCGCCTCACCGAGGGCGCCCAGATCGACACCGTGTACCTGGCCTCCGGCGAGGACTACCCCGACGCCCTGACCGGCAGCACCGCCGCCGCCTCCGGCGTGAAGTCCGCCTCGGGCAACACCCAGTCCATGCCCGAGGACCTTCCGATCCTGCTGACCCGCCAGGACAGCCTGCCGAAGGTGACCCGCGAGGCCCTGCAGAACACCGGCGCCAAGAAGGTCGTCGTGGTCGGCGGCAAGAACGCCGTCTCCGCCGGCGTCGAGGCCGAGCTCAAGGCCATGGGCATCACCGTCGAGCGCATCGGCGGTGAGGACCGCTACGAGACCAGCGCCAACGTCGCCAAGTCGTTCGGCACCGGCATCGACACCCTCTACGTCGCCTCCGGTGAGGACCGCGCCTACGCCGACGCCCTGGCCGGCTCGGCCCTGGCCGGCTCCCAGGACGTCCCGGTCCTGCTGACCGACCCGAACAACCCCTCGGCCACCACCATCGAGGCCGCCCAGGCCGTCGGCGCCAAGAAGGTCGTCGTCCTCGGCGGCAAGAACGCCGTCTCCGAGGCCGCCGCCCAGAAGCTCGGCGCCACCGAGCGCGTCTCCGGTGCCGACCGCTACGCCACCAGCGTCGCGATCGCCAGCCAGTTCGGCGACCACGAGACCACCTACTTCGCCACCGGCGAGGACTACCCCGACTCCCTGACCGGTGGCGCGGTCGCCGCCGCGTGGGACAGCCCCCTGCTGCTGACCCGCCAGGCCAGCCTCCCGGGCACCGTGGCCGAGTACGTCAAGAACAACCCCACCGACCACAACACCATCTTCGGTGGCACCGCCGCCGTGTCGACCAACGTCGAGAACCAGCTCAAGACCATCCTCGGCATCAACTGACACACCCGGTGCGGGCCCACAGCCCACACCACCCCGAAGGGCCCCGACCACACCCAGTGGCCGGGGCCTTCCCCGTGCCCGGTCACAACGCGAATGTCAGACTGCTGTCGCTGCGGAACCGGCCTCTCCCGGTTCACCCTCTCGTCACCCCAACCTCACGCCCCCCACGTAGCCTGCTCGGACGGGCCGGGGGGGACCGCCCTCTGATGACCGGGCCGGCACACACGTCGCCGGTGGTGAAGGTCGTGCCCGCACGACACACATGGGGAGAAGAACAATGCTGAACACTGCATCCCGCCGCACCCTGAGCGCCCTTGGCGTGATGGGCCTGTCGCTGGGCATGGTCCCGACCGCCACCGGCGCCGACGCACCGGCACCGGCACCGGAGACCACCACCAAGAAGGACGCCGCGCCCACCACCAAGGACGGGGCAGAGCGCTACATCGTCACCATGCAGGCCCCCTCGGTCGTCGAGCAGCAGGGCACGGCGTACGCGGCCGGCTCCTCCGCTGCCAAGACCATGGAGCAGTCGGTGCTAGCCTCGCAGGAGGGGGCCATCGCCGCGGTCGCGGCCGATCCCACATACCAGTACGCGACGGTGCTCAACGGGTTCTCCGCGTCCCTGACCCAGGACCAGGTCGAGACCCTCCGCGCCCGCGGTGACGTCGCCAGCGTGACGCAGGCGGGCGTCCGGGAGCTGGCCGACGCCGCTCCGCAGAACCCGTTCAAGCTCGCCTCGGGCAAGGTCCGTCCTTCGACCCACGAGTCGGTCGACGTCCTCGACATGCGCGGCGAAGGCGGCCTCTGGGAGCAGGTCGGGGGCCCCATGAACGCTGGCAAGGGCGTCGTCGTCGGCGTCATCGACACCGGCATCACCCCCAAGAACGACTCCTTCTCGGGCGAGGGCATGCCCGACGCCCCGTCCGGCTGGCAGGGTTCCTGCGACGAGGGCGCCGACGCCGCTCGGTGGAGTGCGGCAGACTGCTCGAACAAGGTCATCGGTGCCCGGGCCATGAACGCCGGCGTCAAGTCCGAGTTCCCTCTCGCCGAGTACGAGTCCGACAGCCCGTACGACGTCGACGGTCACGGATCCCACACGGGGAGCACGGCGGCCGGCCGCGAGGTCGCTCTCTCCAACGGCCAGGAGGACTTCGCGATCGCCGGTATGGCTCCCGGCGCCCATGTCTCGGCCTACAAGGCGTGCTGGCAGTACACGGGCTCCGACGGTGACACCGTCGGCTGCTTCGAGGAGGACCTGGTGGCCTCGATCGACGCCGCCGTGAAGGACGGCGTCGACGTCATCAACGCCTCTCTCGGGTCCGCCGACGACCCCGCCTACTCCAACACCCCCGGGGACGAGGCCTTCCGCCGTGCCGCCGACGCCGGCGTATTCGTGGCCGCGGCGGCGGGCAACGACGGGCCGGTGGCAGAGGAGCCGTACCCGGTGAGCAACGGCATGCCGTGGGCGGCCACGGTCGGTGCGGCCTCCCACCACGAGGAGGACACGGACGACGGCCCGGTGCCGTCGATCACCGGCTTCTCCCAGCGCGGCCCGGTCAACGTCGCCCCCGAGGAGCAGAACCTGCTCAAGCCCGACATCGGCGCCCCGGGTCTGAACGTGCTCGCGGCCGACGGTGACGACAGCTGGGGCTTCAACTCCGGCACCTCCATGGCCACCCCGCACGTGTCGGGTGTGGCAGCGGCAGTAGTCGGCGCCCGCCCGGACTGGTCGCCGATGGCCGTCCGATCCGCGCTCCAGACGACGACCACCCCCTACGCCGGCGAGGACAGCAACATCCCGTTCAACGGTGGCTCGGGCTTCCTGAACGGCAAGAACGTCCTGAACCCCGGTGTCGTGTTCGACTCCGGTGCAGCGGACTGGGACGCTTTCCTCGCCAACCCGGCCGAGGGCCACCAGATGAACAACGCCGCGGTCGTGATCGGTCAGCTCAAGGCCGACGCCCCTACCGCCGTCACCCGCAAGCTCACCGGCACCGCCGAGGGCGAGGTCACCTGGAAGGCCACCTACGAGGGCCCCGAGACCCTCAAGGTCGACGCCCCCGACGTCACCGTCGCCCAGGGCCAGACCGCCGAGACCGAGATCACCGTGGCCAACACCGGCGCCCCCGAGAACGAGTGGCAGCACGGCTGGATCACCTACTCCGCCGAGGGCCAGGCCGACGTCCGCGTCCCCGTCGTCGCTCGCGGCGCCGTCACCGAGGAGCCGGACCCCGACCGCAGCCTGACCCGTCTCTCGGGCGCTGACCGCTACGCCACCGCGGCCCGCCTCACCGAGGGCGCCCAGACCGACACCGTGTACCTGGCCTCCGGCGAGGACTACCCCGACGCCCTGACCGGCAGCACCGCCGCCGCCTCCGGCGTGAAGTCCGCCTCGGGCAACACCCAGTCCATGCCCGAGGACCTTCCGATCCTGCTGACCCGCCAGGACAGCCTGCCGAAGGTGACCCGCGAGGCCCTGCAGAACACCGGCGCCAAGAAGGTCGTCGTGGTCGGCGGCAAGAACGCCGTCTCCGCCGGCGTCGAGGCCGAGCTCAAGGCCATGGGCATCACCGTCGAGCGCATCGGCGGTGAGGACCGCTACGAGACCAGCGCCAACGTCGCCAAGTCGTTCGGCACCGGCATCGACACCCTCTACGTCGCCTCCGGTGAGGACCGCGCCTACGCCGACGCCCTGGCCGGCTCGGCCCTGGCCGGCTCCCAGGACGTCCCGGTCCTGCTGACCGACCCGAACAACCCCTCGGCCACCACCATCGAGGCCGCCCAGGCCGTCGGCGCCAAGAAGGTCGTCGTCCTCGGCGGCAAGAACGCCGTCTCCGAGGCCGCCGCCCAGAAGCTCGGCGCCACCGAGCGCGTCTCCGGTGCCGACCGCTACGCCACCAGCGTCGCGATCGCCAGCCAGTTCGGCGACCACGAGACCACCTACTTCGCCACCGGCGAGGACTACCCCGACTCCCTGACCGGTGGCGCGGTCGCCGCCGCGTGGGACAGCCCCCTGCTGCTGACCCGCCAGGCCAGCCTCCCGGGCACCGTGGCCGAGTACGTCAAGAACAACCCCACCGACCACAACACCATCTTCGGTGGCACCGCCGCCGTGTCGACCAACGTCGAGAACCAGCTCAAGACCATCCTCGGCATCAACTGACACACCCGGTGCGGGCCCACAGCCCACACCACCCCGAAGGGCCCCGACCACACCCAGTGGCCGGGGCCCTTCCCCGTTGTCGGACCGGACCGGCAGACTGACGCCACGCCGGTGCCCCGAGGCACCTGCGCCACCCCAGCGGACGGAGAACCGGGATGCAGCCCACGCCCCAGCAGGACGAGAACGCCACCTACGTGGTGATGCTCCACCAGTCACCCGAGGTGGAGGAGGCCGGCGGCCTGGGCACCGATGCCGGCAAGGCAGTTACCCGCGCGCACACCGAGCGCACCGTCGAGCGGATGTGTGCCGAGGGGGTGGAGGTCCGGAGCGTCTTCCAGACGATCGGCGGCTTCTCGGCCGACCTCACGCCGGAGCAGGTGGCCCGGCTGGAGGCCGACCCGGAGGTGTCCAGCGTGGGACGGAACCGCGAGGTACGCGCCTTCGGCATCTGAACGGGTTCAGCGGTCGCGCGGCGGGCGCCAGAGCGTGAGCTCGCGACTGGCGACCGGGCGTGTCGGCCTCCGGCCCTGCCGCACGGCCTCCGCACCACCCCGGCGGCCGGCGGCGAAGACCCGCTGCCCCGCCTCGAGCACCGCCCGGGCCTGCTGCAGCTCGGCCTCCATCTCGGCCAGCTGCGCGGCCATCTCCTCGTTCAGGCGGGTGAGCTCCATGATGCGGCGGATGCCCGCCAGCGAGACGCCCTCCTGGCTGGAGAGGCGCTGCACCTCGCGGAGCTGCTCCACGTCGGCCTCGGAGTAGCGCCGACCGCCGCCGGCTGCCCGCGAGGGCGAGACGAGCCCCATCCGGTCGTACTGCCGCAGCGTCTGGGCGTGCATGCCCGTCAGCTCGGCCGCCACGGAGATGACGTAGACCGGGCGCGTGTCGGGGGAACGGTCACGCCCGCCCCCTGCAGCCGCGCCCGGTCGACGGGTCATGACGCCGCGCGGGTCGCGAGGTCGGCCCGCGGGTCGGACTCGTCGGCCGCGCGAAGGGTCTCGACGGCCTCGCGCTGGGCGTCGGTCAGGTCGGTCGGGACCGTGACGTGCACCTCGGCCAGCAGGTCACCGGCACCGTTCTTGGTGGGCGCGCCCCGTCCGCGGAGGCGCAGGCGGCGGCCCGACGGCGTGCCGGGGGCGACCTTCACCTTGACCGCGTCACCGTCCCAGGTGGGCACGCTGACCACGGCGCCCAGGGCCGCCTCGGCGAAGGTGACCGGCAGGTCGAGCACGAGGTCGTCGCCCTCGCGCCGGTACACCTCGTGCGGCCGGACGTGCACGGTGATCATCAGGTCACCGGCCGGTCCGCCGTTGGGGCTGCGGTGGCCCCGGCCCTTGAGGCGGATCCTCTGCCCGTCCTTCACGCCCGCCGGCACCTTGATGGTGGTCGTCTGCCCGTCGGCCTGGCGCACGGTGGCCTTGTCGCCAGTCATCGCCTGGTGGAAGCCGACCGTCACCTGGGCGTCCAGGTTCTCGCCCCGCTGCGGGGGCGCCTGGCGGGGGCCGGGCCCACCCGGACCGAAACCGGGCTGACCACCGAAACCGCCCCCCGCACCACCGAAGCCGCCGCCACCACCGGCGGCGCCGAACATGCGCAGGATGTCCTCGAGGTCCTCGCCGCCCATCTGCTGGCCGCCGGGGCCACCGGTGCTGTAGCGCACCCGCTGCCCGCCGGGGCCGCCACCGCCGAAGGCGGAGAACAGGTCCTCGAACCCACCTGCGCCGCCACCGGGGCCGCCGGCACCCGCAGTGAAGCGGGCACCGCCGGCGGCCATCTGCCGGACGGCGTCGTACTCCTTGCGGCTCTCGGCGTCGGAGAGCACCTGGTAGGCCTCGCCGATGTCCTTGAACCGCTGCTCGGCCGCCTCGTCACCGGGGTGCTGGTCGGGGTGGTTGGCCCGTGCCAGCTTGCGGTAGGCCTTCTTGATCTCGGCGTCGTCGGCATCGGGCGAGACGCCCAGGGTCTTGTAGAAATCCTTCTCGAACCAGTCCTGGCTCGCCATCACGCCTCCTCGCGAGATCGGTTCTGGGGCCTGACCCCGGTGGGGATCAGGCCGGGTCGGCCACGGCGACGCGGGCGGCGCGCACGACGCGCTCGCCGACGGCGAAGCCAGGCTGCATCACCTGCACCACGGTGGTGGCGGTGGCGCCCTCCGGGAGCTCGGCCTCGGTGTGCATGAGGGCCTCATGCACGTTCGGGTCGAACTCCTCACCGGCCTCGCCCAGCTTGCGCACACCGAAACGCTCCAGCGTGGTCTCGAGCTTGGTGGCGATGGCGGCCATCGGGCCGTCCTCGAGCTCCCCGTGCTCACGCGCCATGTGCACGTCGTCGAGCACCGGGATGAGCGCCTCGACGACGCTGCCGATGGTCGCGTCCTTGTCCTTGGCGCGCTCCCGCTCCATGCGGTTGCGGTAGTTCACGTGGTCGGCCTGCGCACGGCGCAGGTCCTCCAGGCGCTGGGCGGCCAGCAGCGTGTCCGGGTGCGGCGCGTCGGCCTCCTCGGCCGGATGGTCGGTGGCGTCCTGCTCACCGGTGGCCGCGCCCTGCGGCTCGGCGGTCGTCTCGGTGACGGCCTGCTCGGCGTCCGCGGTGTCCTGCGGGGTCGGGGCGTCCTTCACCGATCCGGGCTGGGAGACGCCGTCGCGCTCGGGGGCGTCGGGGTTCTGGGGGTTCTTGTCCTGGTCGGCCATCGGCCACCTCCTGGGTCAGCGCCCTCGGGGGCGGGGATCCCGCCCCCGAGGGCTCACGGCATCAACCACGGCTCACCGCGGTGAGGCGGGTGGGGCGGACAGGCCGCCCCACCCGCGGTGGATCACTTGGACGAGTTGTCGTCGTCCTCGACGACCTCGGCGTCCACCACGTCGTCGTCGGCGGACCCGGCGTCACCGGCGGCCTGCTCGCCACCGGCCTGGGCGCCGGCGCCCTCACCCTCGGACTGGGCGTACATGGCCGCGCCCATCTTCTGGCTGGCCTCGGACACCTTGGAGGTGGCGGCCTTCAGATCCTCGACGTCGGCGTCCTCCTTGGCCAGCAGCTCCTTGAGCTGGGCCAGGGCGCTGTCCACCTCGCCCTTCTCGGACTCGGGCAGCTTGTCGCCGTTGTCGGAGATGAACTTCTCGGTGGAGTAGGAGACCTGCTCGGCCTGGTTGCGGGCCTCAGCGGCCTCGCGACGCTTGGCGTCCTCGGCGGCGTGCTCCTCGGCGTCCTTCACCATGCGCTCGATGTCGTCCTTGTCCAGGGCCGAGCCACCGGAGATGGTCATCGACTGCTCCTGGCCGGTGCCGCGGTCCTTGGCGGACACGTGCACGATGCCGTTGGCGTCGATGTCGAAGGTGACCTCGATCTGCGGCACGCCACGGGGGGCCGGGGCGATGCCGGTGAGCTCGAAGTTGCCCAGCGGCTTGTTGTCGCGGGCCAGCTCGCGCTCACCCTGGAACACCTGGATGCCGACGGCCGGCTGGTTGTCCTCGGCGGTGGTGAACACCTCGGAGCGCTTGGTCGGGATGGCCGTGTTGCGCTCGATGAGCTTGGTCATCAGGCCGCCCTTGGTCTCGATGCCCAGGGACAGCGGGGTGACGTCGATGAGCAGGACGTCCTTGCGGTCACCCTTCAGCACACCAGCCTGCACGGCGGCACCGGCGGCCACGACCTCGTCCGGGTTCACACCCTTGTTGGGCTCCTTGCCGGTGAGCTTCTTGACCAGCTCGGCGACGGCCGGCATGCGGGTGGAGCCACCCACGAGCACGACGTGGTCGATGTCGTCGACCTTGACGCCGGCGTCCTTCATGACGGCCTCGAAGGGCTGCTTGGTGCGGTCGAGCAGCTTGTCGGTCATCTGCTCGAACTGGGTGCGGCTCAGCGACTCGTCAAGGTGGATCGGGCCGTTCTCCCCCATCGACAGGTACTGCAGGTTGATGGAGGTGGAGGTGGAGCTGGAGAGCTCCTTCTTGGCCTGCTCGGCGGCGTCGCGCAGACGCTGCATGGCGATCTTGTCGTTCGCTAGGTCCACGCCGGTGTTGTTCTTCACGCTGGTGAGCAGGTGCTGGACGATCGCGTCGTCCCAGTCGTCACCACCGAGCTTGTTGTCACCGGAGGTGGCACGCACCTGGATGGTGGAGAAGCCGTCCTCGGGGTCCTTGCTCACCTCGAGCAGGGAGACGTCGAAGGTACCGCCACCGAGGTCGAAGACGAGAATGAGCTCGTCCTCCTTGCCCTTGTCCAGGCCGTAGGCCAGCGCGGCGGCGGTGGGCTCGTTGATGATGCGCTGCACGTTCAGACCGGCGATCTCACCGGCCTCCTTGGTGGACTGGCGCTCGGCGTCGTCGAAGTAGGCCGGCACGGTGATGACCGCGTCGGTCACCTCCTCGCCCAGGTAGGCCTCGGCGTCGCGCTTGAGCTTCATGAGCGTGCGGGCGCTGATCTCCTGCGCGGTGTACTTCTTGTCGTCGATCTCGGTGGTCCAGTCGGTGCCCATGTGGCGCTTCACCGAGCGGATGGTGCGGTCGACGTTGGTGACGGCCTGGCGCTTGGCCACCTCACCGACCAGGACCTCGCCGTTCTTGGAGAACGAGACGACCGACGGGGTGGTGCGGCCGCCCTCGGCGTTCGCGATGATCTCCGGCTCGCCACCGTCGAGGATGGCCATGGCGGAGTTGGTGGTACCGAGGTCGATGCCGATTGCGCGTCCCATGAGGGAACCTCCTGCGTGTCGCGGGTGATTGCTGCGGGCAACTCTGCGGAGCGCTCGACCAGGTGGTCAAAGTGGCGCTCACCAAAGTTGCGTCTGATGTGCTCAACCTGCGGAAGGCATGGTTCATTCCCCGGGG
Organism: Kytococcus sp. Marseille-QA3725; assembly: GCF_054950055.1. Taxonomy (NCBI): domain Bacteria; kingdom Bacillati; phylum Actinomycetota; class Actinomycetes; order Micrococcales; family Kytococcaceae; genus Kytococcus; species Kytococcus sp. Marseille-QA3725. The sequence goes on from NZ_JBUCLA010000001.1 coordinate 1,624,009, forward strand.
GGTGTGAGGTGGGGCACAGAGGGTGTCGTGTAGACACTCATCACCGGTGTCGGGGACTGCTGAAGGTTTGGTTGACAGCTGATCTGTGGGGACGTGGAGTCCCTGCTGGAAGGATGTCGACATGCCTGCACCCCATCCCAAGGAGTTCCGCGACGACGTCGTCGCGGTCGCCCGCCGTGGTGATGCTCCGATCGCGCAGATCGCAAGAGATTTTGGGATCTCCGAGTCGTGCCTGCGGAACTGGCTTCGCCGGGCCGGCGTCGAAGACGGCACCCGGCCCGGTGTGACAGCCGCCGAGAACGCCGAGCTGCGCGAGGCGAGGAGAAAGATCCGGTTGCTGGAACAGGAGAACGAGGTACTACGCCGCGCAGCGGCCTACCTGTCCCAGGCGAACCTGAAGCTGGGCCAGTGCCCAAAATGACCTACCCGCTGGTCGGTGACCTTGCCGCCGACGGGATCCCCGTCACGGTGACCTGCCGGGTGCTGGGGTTCTCCACTCAGGCCTTCTACGCCTGGTGCGCCAGCCCGGTCAGCGAACGGGGCCTGGTCGACGCCTACGCAATGAACGCCACCTACGAGATCCACGCCGACGACCCCGGGTTCGGGTACCGGTTCATCGCCGATGAGCTCGCCGAGGCCGGACACACCGTGTCCGAACGCCGCGTATGGAAAACCTGCTCCCAGGCCAAGATCGTGTCCGCCCACTCCCGCACCCGGGGGCGGTGGAAGAAGCCCGGCCCGCCGGTCCACGACGACCTGGTCGAACGAGACTTCACCGCAGCCGGCCCGAACTGAAGCGCCCTGGGTTTCGTTCCGGGGTCAGGACGCAACGGGCGCTACGTCGTGGCCATGAGTGTAGGCCGCCTCGACCTCGGTCGGGGTGGCGTAGCCGAGGGCCTCGTGGAGACGCTGCGTGTTCCACCAGTGGACCCACCCCATGGTGGCCAGCTCGACCGCCTCGGTCGACTCCCAGAGCCGCTTGGAGTGGATGAGTTCAGCCTTGTAGAGGCCGTTCACGGTCTCGGCGAGGGCGTTGTCGTAGGAGTCGCCCACGGTGCCCACCGACGCGCTCACCCCGGCTGTGATGAGCGCGTCGGAGTAGGCCAAGCTGACGTACTGAGAGCCCCTGTCGCTGTGGTGGATCAAGCCCTTCCGGCCCCGGCTTGCGCCGGTGCTCAGCAGCGCGTGCTCCAGGGCCAGGAGCGGCAACCCCGCAGTGTGGAGGCTCGACGAGACCGCCCACCCCACGATCTTTCGGGAGTACACGTCGGTGATGAACGCGACGTAGCAGAACCCGGTCGGGATCCGCACGTAGGTGATGTCAGCGACCCAGAGCTGGTTCGGCCTCTGTGCGGCGAAGCGACGTTCCACGAGGTCGGGGCGGGCATCCGACGCGGCGGCTGGCCGGGTGGTGATCGGCTTGCGTCCACGGCGGACACCTTCCAGCCCAGCGGTTTTCATGAGCCGGCCTGTCTGGTCCCGGCCGATGTCCCAGCCCGCCCTGGCCATCGCGTGGTGCATCTTGCGCACTCCGTACACGCTGTAGTTCTGCGCGTGGATCCGCCGGATCTCCTCGAGCAGGAGATCATCTCGCAGAGCCCGCGCGGACGCGGGCCGGGTCTTCGCGGCCCGGTAGCCACGGGAGGTGATGAACCCACACTTTGTCGCGCCGAGGATGCGGCAGATGGCCTCGACCCCGTACTGGTCGCGGTGCTCGTCGACGAACCTGATCATCTCGTCGTGGGGCGGTCGAGCTCCGCTGCGAAGAAAGCCGAGGCCTTACGCAGGATCTCGTTCGCACGTCGCAGCTCGAGGTTCTCCCTGCGCAGGTTGGTGATCTCCTCGGCCTCAGCGGTGCTCAACCCTGGAGCCTCGCCCTGGTCGATGCGGTCCTGCTTCCACCAGTTCCGCAGCGTGTGGGGTGAGATCCCGCCGAGAGCTTCGCCGACGGCGGTGCAGGCAACCCAGCCGGAGCACTGCTCGACACGGACGCGTTCTTCGATGAGCGTCAGGGCACGAGCCTTGAACTCGGGGCTGTACTTCTGGGGCATGATCCGATCCTCCTTGAGGAAGTAGGTCGGAACGAAACCCAGGACGCTTCAGGGTCCGGTGCCGTCGCGGACACCGGTGAGGTCGATGATCACGGTGACGTACTTGTCGCCCTTGCGGGTGTGGCGCCACACGTGCTCGTCGACCCCGACCACGGCCACGCCGTCCAGTCGGGTCGGGTCGTCGATGAGCAGCCGTTGTCCTTCGGCCAGGACGGCGTCGTTAGCGGTGTTCCACGACACCCCGAGTCCTTCGGCGATACGGGCCATGGACAGGTGGCCGATCACGATGCCGACCAGGCCCCACCGCAGCCCGGCGCGGGAGATCTTGGCGCGGGGCTGCGCCGCGGCGGTGGTGTCCTGACGCCACACGTGACCGCAGTCGTCGCACCGGTACCGGCGCACAGTGACCAGCAGCGTGGTGGGGCGCCACCCGAACGGTTCGTGCGCCAGCTCCCTGGTGACGGTGTCGCGAGGAGTGCCCTGGCAGCCGCACCGCCGGCACCAGTCATCCGGCTCGATCACCCGGCACGCGAGCACGGCACGATCAGATTCCAGGCGCTGGCCCGTGGCTTCCAGGCCAAGGGCGTCCAGGCCCGTGAAAGTGGTCAGGTCAGGGCGCGTGAAGGTAGCGTCAGACAACGTCGAGGTCTTTCGGATGGCTGCGTGTAGGAACCTCCATCTTCGGAAGACCTCGACGCCCACCCCCGCACCGACGCGCCAGCCCGCACTACACCCTCAACTGTGAAGAGCCCGTTTGTGGCGATGCACTCGGTCTTGTACAGGCCGATCGTGGACTCCATCAGGGAGTTGTCGTAGGCATCGGCCACGGTCCCGATCGAGGGGCGGATCCCCTCCAGGGCGAGGTGCTCGGTGAACCGGACGCTGGTGTACTGCGAGCCGGCGTCCGCGTGGCAGATGAGCTGACCGGGTGGGACGGGCGTGCCGGACCGGTCGCGCTCCCACAGCGCCATTCGCAGGGGTGTCAGGACCAGTGGGGTCGTCTTGGACGTCGAGGCGTTCCAGGCCACGATCGCCGCGGGCGAAGCAGTCCAGGACGAACGCGACGTAGACGAAGCCCGCCCGGGTGCGGACATAGGTGGGGGCACCTCCCGCTTGCGGGGGAAAGTCGCAGACCCACTTGGTGTCCGGGGCGGCCGCGGCGAAGTCCCGGTCCAACAGGTCCCCGGCGCGGATCCCGTCCTTGGCGGGAATCGTGGTGCGTACCGTGCGCCCGCGGCGGACCCCGTTCATGCCCGCGATGCCCATCAACCGGTGGACCCGGCCGTACCCGACGTCGTATCCCTGCCGGCGCAGGTAGGCCGTCATCTTCCGCCTGCCGTACAGGCCCTCGGGTGTGTCCTGCAGGTCGTGCAGGAGGTTGAGCAGCACCGCGTCCGCCACGTCCCCTGGCGCTCGGGGTGGTGCGGTGGCGCCAGGCCCGGTAGGTCCGCGCGGACACCGGGCACCCCTGGTGGGTGAGGACCCGGCAGACCGACACAGATCGCGTGACCCTCGGCGCGCATCTGGGTGATGAAGTCCATGATCATCGGCTGCGGGGGTCGAGCTCCCCCGCGAAGAGAATCGATGCCTTGCGCAGGATCTCGTTGTCCTCTCGGAGGCGTTTGACCTCGGTGCGCAGCCGACGGAGCTCCTCGAGATCCTGGGTGGTCGGACCGTCCTTCTGGCCGGTGTCGACCTGGTGCTGGGACACCCAGCGGCGCAGGGTCTCGGGGCTCACCCCCACCTGCGGGGCCACCAGCAGCACAGCCTTGCTGATGGATCCCTCCTGCGGCAGACGATCCAGCGTCATGCGGATCGCGCGGGCCTTGACCTCAGGGTCGAACTTCTTGGGCATGGGTGCATCCTTCCGGACTCAAACCGGAGCGGCATCCAACCCGGAACGCTTCCCCGAAGCCTCGTCATGGACGTCGCCCTGACGTGCCATGTCGTCCGCGGAGAGAAAGGCGCTCAGCACCTCGGGTGCGTCGTCGGATCGCAGAGGCCTGCGGGACGCATCCATGGGCTCAAGGTACGTGGCTGCCAGACCTGCGCCCCTCGCCATGGCCGTCACCGGGGATCGATCGTGAACAGCTCACCGGGAGTGCAGTCCAGGGCGTCGCAGATGGCGGTGAGGCTGGAGAAGCGCGCAGCCTTGGCCTTGTTGTTCTTCAGGATGGACAGATTGGCCATCGTGATCCCCGTCCGCCGGGACAGCTCGGTCAACGTCATGCCCTTGGCCTCCAGGAGCGGGCCGAGGTGGCAACGGACACGGTGGCCGGATTCCGATGAAGGGCTCACACGAGCCCCGCCGTCTCATCTTCCAGCTCCCGGGTCCGGGAGGCCTGCAGGCCGACCAGGATCAACACAGAGGCGGCGATGACCGGGATGAACGGTGACTGGACAAATGCATCGTAGCCGCTCCTCGCCAAACCAAGATCCTGGACGAGGTGGCTCTCCACCCAAGCGAACATCCAGCTCCCGGCAAGCACGGAGATGACTGCCACCAGCCCCGAGGCGGTGATGGCCAGGCTCCAACGACGGGAGACCGTCGCCTCCCGACCGGCGGCCAGAATAAAACTTGCGTATCCGACGACCAACGCTGCGATCCCCACCGCCAACAGAGTGGCACTGAGGGCGTACAGGGCCACCCATCCCGCACCGGTGCGCGCCGCATCAACCAGCGCGGTCAGCGATGCGTCCTGAATCGCCGCCTTCCCGTCGATCACTCCCCCGGATGCGGCGGGTCGCAACGTGATGGTCATGCGCTGCTCCTTGACCAGGGTCCACAGAGGCTTGAACCACTCGAGGGCTGCCAGCGCTGCGCCGGCACAGAAGATGCCACCCGTGAAGTTGGACAGCTGGGCCTTTGGAGCCTTCGCGAACATCATGCCTCCTTATCGATAGTCGATGTTATCGAAAAACGATAATACACGGCGTCCGTGCGGATCCGGTCACGAACCGGTGCGCTGGCGAGGGCAGTGAGGGTGGTCGGCGAACTCAGCAACGCGCACTCACGACGGCCACGACGCCTGCGCCGCAGACCTAGACGAGCATGGCCCCTCTGGTGACGGCTCCCTATCCAGCCACTTGCAAGCTAACTTGGAGGTGTGGACGAGCCCATCATCGCCCGCTCAGCGCTCAAGCACGGGCTCCACGAGGACGAGATCCTGCACGCCTATCGCAACCCCGATCCGCGCATGGGACCTCGGTGACGGCTTCACGATGATCATCGGCACCAACCGGGCCGCGATCATCCTCGATGTGAGCTACATCCAGGGGCAGCACCGCCGTCGTCATCGTCCACGCGATGCGCGCCCGCGAGAAGTTCCTGAGGTGATCACCATGCCCCGCTCCGTCGAGGAGATCCTGGCCCACGCGGACGAGCTCGCCGTCCGGTTCGAGGGGTACGAGCCCCGCCCGGGCGACGAGCTCGACGTCCAGGCCGTCACCGAATTGCGAAATGCCGTGGCCGAGCAGTCGGCGGCCGAGCGACACGTCATCGAGGCCGTCCGCACCGCCCGGCGAGCGGGGATGTCCTGGGCGAGCATCGGGACGTTCGTCGGCACCAGCGGCGAGGCCGCACGCCAGCGGTACACGCGGCTCGTCGCCTGAGCAGGACACCAGCCGCCTGATGGGCGCCGGGCTCCATCGAGGCATGAGCCCGTTCGCCGTCCTCGACCTCCACGGACGCTGGAGCCACCCAGCCGCAGGTCGCGGCAGATCAGGGCGCCGATCGGTTCCGGCGAAAACCGGAGGACAACCAGAGTCCGCTTCTCCTACGCTCGCTCCCATGTTCGTGCCGCGGCCCTAGAGGAACCCGCCCCGACCGACCCCGAGCGGGGTCGGGGTTCACCTCTGCCCGCACCGCGCTGCTGCGCGACGACACGAAAGTCACTCCCATGCCCGGCACCACCCGTGCCGGCAGCTACCGCACCCTGCTGTCCCGCCCCCACGTCCTGCGCCCCGTGCTGCTGGCCGCGGCGGGACGGCTGGGGTACGCGATGCTGCCGCTCCTGCTCCTGTTCACCGTCCGCGACGCCGCGGCATCGTTCACCACGGCCACCGCTGCCATGTCCGCGTTCGGACTGGCCGGCCTGCTCATGCCCGCCAAGGCGCGTGCGATCGACCGGTACGGCCAGGCCCGAGTGCTGCCCGTGCTCGGCCTAGCCACGTTGGTCGCCATCGGGGCCGTCGTCGCCCTCGCCGCGACGGGCACCGCCCTGCCCCACGCGGTCTGGATCGCCCTCGCCGGGGCGGCCGGTGTGGCCGCTCCACCTCTCGGGCCGTCGATGCGGGCGCTGTGGCGCACCATCTCCCCCGAGGACACCGATACCGCCTACACCCTCGACGGCACCATGGAGGAGGTCCTGTGGCTGGCCGGACCCGCGTTGTCCGGTGTGCTGCTCGCCTCCACCGGGCCCACCGCGGGGCTCGCCATCACACCGCTCCTGCTAGTGGTCGGATCCGTCGGTCTCGCGACCTCACCCTGGCGGCCCCGACCCCACGCGGCGGAGGACCGCTCCTCGACCCGCTCCGCCCTGCGCTCACGTGCCCTCTGGCCGGTCCTGGTCACCATGGCGCTCACCGGCGTCTCGACCGCCCTGGTGCTGACAGGGATCGCGGCAGCAGCCGATGCGGTCGGTCACCGGGGGCTCGCGGCCGTCGGGGAGGTCTCGCTCGGGATCGGAGCCGTCCTCGGCGGACTGTCGTGGGGGCACCGGCGGCCCGCCTGGAGCGCACGCCGCAGTGTGATCACGCTGGTGCTGTTCTGGTCAGCCACCGTGGCAGTGGTCCGGGTCCTCGGTATCAGCGCACTCTCCCTCCCCCTGCTCACCATGGCGGGAGCGGCCTCGGCACCCGTGTGGGTGCTGGCCTACGGGGCGGCGGACCGGGCGGTCGATGAGTCGGAGCGCACCGAGGCGAGCACCTGGGCGACCACCACCGCCAACCTCGGCTCCTCAGCGGGGACCGCGCTGACCGGCGGCTTCGTCGCCACGGCCGGAACCCTGAGCCCCCTGGCCGCGGCGGCAGCGGTCGCCGTCGCCACGGCCGGGGCCACGCTCACCTGGCCCCGCAGCAGGTGAGACCGACCTCCCCCGATTTGGCCTCGCCCGCATCGTCACGGGCCGGCGCGGCGGCCTGGTTCGGCCGCTCCCGCATCGTGGCGGTGCGCCCGGCGGGCGAGCACGGTCGTGTCATCCGACCCGAGGAGGAGACATGACCGCCATCCGCTGGGAGCGCACCCGCCCGTCCGACCCCACCCGTCAGCACCAGCCCGCCGAGGGTGCGCCGGCACACCACCAGGCCAGCAAGGCACCGGCGCAGCGCTCAGGCCAACCCGGGCGCCGAGCGCTGCAGCAGCACGTCCGCAAGCGTGGTGCGCCGGTAGAGCACGGCCCTCCCGTCGCGGCTGGACGTGACCAGGCCGGCCCGCCGTAGCAGCGCCAGGTGCTCGCTCACCGTCCCAGCGCTCAGCGAGAGCGTGCTCGCGAGCTCGGTGGTGGAGCGGGGAGTCCCGGTGGCACGCAGCAGCTGGGCCCGGGTGCGGCCGACCACGTCGTCCAACGCCTGCTCGGCCTCGATCTCGTCGGCGGCCCAGAGGTTGCCGGCCCCCAGCGCGGGGTAGATGACCGTCGGCGTGATGGGCTGCCGCAGCCCGATCACACCGCGCGGCATCGCGAAGATGCTCGGGTGCAGGAGCAACCCGCGGCCACCGGGGACGCGCTTCTGGTCCAGGCAGTTGCCCTCCACCTGGAGCACGGCGGACTCCCCGAGTGAGACCCGCGGGCTCAGCTCGGTGAGCAGCTGCGCGATGCCCACCCGTGCCAGGCGGGCGGACCGCTGGGCGATGTCCGCCAGCAGCAGCCGGATGTCCGGGTCCGGACGGGTGGCCAGGCGCTCGCGGGCCTGCCGGACCCAGGTGCGGTGCAGCCCGGTGGTGTCGTGGTGGAGGACGCGCACCGACATGGCCAGGTCCTGCACCCGGCTCGTCACGAAACGCACCTGCGCGAGATCGGTGCTGGTCAGCTCGAGTTCGGCCACGCCGCGGAGACTAGACCTCCGCCTCGGAGACGCCCACCATTCGGCGGCAGCCGCAGCCTCAACGGCTCAGCGCCAGCCGGGCCCCGAAGGCCACCAGCACCGTGCCGGTGACGCCGTCGACCGCCCGCTGGGCGGCCGGCTTCTGCAGCAGCCCGCGCACCGCGTGCGCCCCGACGATCACCAAGCCGAAGAAGAGTGACGTCTCGGCCACGTGCACCGAGGAGAGCAGCAGACCCATGAGCGCAGGTTCGACGCCATCCGCCATGAACTGCGGCAGGAGCGCGACGTAGAAGGCACCGATCTTGGGGTTGAGCAGGTTGGTCAGCAGCCCGCGCCGGAAGTGCTCGACGGCGCCGCCCCGGGTGCTCGGGACCGCGTCGAGGTCCACTGCGTGGTTGCCACGGAACACGCCCCACAACATCCGCAGGCCGAGGTAGACCATGTAGACCGCCCCGACCAGCTTCAGGACGGTGAAGGCCGTGGCCGATGCCGCCAGCAGCGCGCTCACCCCGACAGCGGCGGCCACCGCCCAGGCCAGGATGCCAGCACACACGCCCATCCCGGTCGCGGCGGCAGCCCGTCGTCCGTCACGCAGGGCGGCCCGCAGCACCAGCGCGAGGTCGAGCCCGGGCGTGACGGTGAGCACCGCGGCCACGAGGGCGAAGGAGACCAGGGCGTCGGTGAGGGTCACCGGCACATGATGCAGCCCGCCCGCCGATGCCGAAAGGTCTGCGCCGTGTGCCGCGCCTCACCCTCCATCTTCCGTCGGGTCCCGCCGGCCCCCACGCCACACTGGCCCCATGAGCACCTGGATCGGCTTCCTGCGCGCGGTGAACCTGGGGGCGCGACGGAAGTTCCCGATGAGCGACGTCGTCGCCTGCGTGGAGGGCCTGGGGTTCACCGACGTGGCCACCCACCTCAACACCGGCAACGTGCGGTTCTCCACCACGATGCGTTCCCGCGAGCGCATCACAGAGAGACTCGAGGTGGCGTTCGCAGCCGACCGTGGGTTCGACGTACCCGTGGTGCTCCTCACCCCGGCCGAGGTGCGGGAGGGGCTGGAGTTCCCGGGCGAGCGCGTGGTCGTCCACGGCCCGCAACCGCACCGTGCTGACCGCCATCTCCGAGAAGTGGCGCTGAAACCCCCGCCCACAGATGGATAGGGGGCTGCGGGGGTGATCTATCGGCTGATAGGTCGACCGAGGCGGCGCCGAGACGTCCTCACCCTGAGGACGGTGCCGTCGGTCCCCTCGGACGTCTGCAGCTGAGGCGGTGACACAGTGGGGCGATGCACACCCCCTCCCCTGACCTCTGGCCGCTGGTCCACGCCGAGCGCTGGGCCCTGATCGACGACCTGGCCGCCCTTGACGAGGCCGCGTGGGACACCCCGTCGCTCGCCGAGGACTGGAGCGTCCACGACGTCGCAGCGCACCTGGTGGACAACGCCCGCACCACCCCGTGGCGCCTGACCCGCGCGATGGTGGCCGCCCGCGGCAGCCTGGACCGGCAGAACCGGGCCGGCGTGGACGCCGAGCGACGCCCGACCCCGGCGGCCACGCTCCAGGCACTGCGCTCGGTGGCCGGCCGCACCAGCGGCCCGCCGACCTGGCTCGCACCGGTCGCGAGCCGGCTGGTGGAGGAGATCGCCCACGGGGAGGACATCCGCCGCCCGCTGGACATCCGGCACTTCTACCCGATCCCGACCGTGCAGCGGGCACTGGCGTACCAGCTGCGCACCCCGGCAGCCCTCGGCGGCGCCCCACGGGCGATGCAGCAGGTCACGCTGGTGGGCACCGACGCGGCGGTGACGATCGGCGAGGGGCCCGAGGTGCACGGCCGACTGCTGGAGCTGCTGATGGCCGCGACCGGTCGCCCGTGGCGCCCCGGCTCACTCACCGGTCCGGGCGTCGCGCTCCTCGAGGGCTGAGGACTCGCGTTCCTCCTGCCGGGCCAGACGCTCCTCCCACCGGTGCGCCACCGGCCCGGCGGGGTCCGCCTGACCGATGCGCAGCGCGGCCCGACCGGTCATCTGCGCCGCGACCGGCACCGTGACCAGGTGGAAGAGCACCAGCAGCAGGAGCATCCCGAGATCACCGGGGGCGTCCACGCGCAGCCCGATGCCGAGGGCCGCGAGCAGCACCCCGAGCACCTGCGGCTTGCTGCCGGCGTGCATGCGGGTGAACAGGTCGTGGAACCGCCAGAGGCCGAGGGCGGCCGAGAGGCAGAGCACCGCACCACCCAGCAGGCAGAGCAGCCCCACGACGTCGAGCACCTGGGTCATCGCGCCTCCTCCCGGTCGGTGGACGCGCTCCCGCTGATCTCCGGGATCACCGGGGCGTCCTGCGGGCGCACGAACCGGGCCACGCTCACCGTGGCCAGGAAGCCGATGACCGACAGCGAGATGAGCACCGGCAGCGTGGTCGTGTGGCGGTCCTCGGCGGCCTCGGTGCCCAGCGCGCAGATGAGCACACCGGTGAGCACCTCCATGGCCACGACGCGGTCCAGCATCGAGGGGCCGGTGACCACGCGGGCCAGGGCCAGCCCGGCGGCGACCGCCAGCAAGCCTCCGATCAGCCAGAACAGGACGAGCTCCACCATCAGGCACCTCCCTTGTCGCGTCGCGCACCCCAGAGGGTGGAACAGCCCTCCAGCGGGTCGCCGGGGCCACGGGCCAGCACCTTCTCGCAGTGCGGGTCCAGGGCGCGCAGCACCAGCTCCTCCTGTCGCCACACGCGGTGGCGGAAGGCCTGCTGCTCGGCCTCGGTGTGCACCCGGAAACCGTGGATGAGCAGGGTGCCCACCTCGCGGTCGACGTCCAGCACCACGCTGCCGGGCACGAGGGTGGTCATGCCGGCCGTGGTGGCGACGAAGAGCTCGTCGGTGGACCGCAGCGGCACCTCGAAGAGGGAGCCACCCGGCGACCGCCGACTGGTGAACACCGCCCAGGCCACCGATGCACTGGCCACGACGAGGTCAACCAGGAAGTGGCCGCCCAGCCGCAGCAGGGCCACCGGGCGGAAAGCCAGCGGCACCTGCAGGCGGGGCAGCGGGAAGAACAGGCACACCAGCACCGCCACCAGGACACCGCCCAGCAGGGTGATCCCGTCGGGAGTCCCCCAGAGCAGCACCCACACGGCGGTGAGCAGGACCACGGCCCTCAGGTCCACCCGGTCGCGCAGGGCCCGGCGCAGGTCGGCAGGCATCATCGCGGCATCCCCTCGGGGAAGACGGCCTGGTTGTAGACCACGGTGTCCAGCAGGTCGTGCGCAGCACGGTCGGTGAACCCGTAGACCGGGCCGGCGGCCACGGTCAGCGCCAGGCCCACCCCGATGAGCAGCACCGTCGGCACCACCACACCGGGCACGAGCGCCTCCGAGACGTCCCGGTCCTCCGCCCGGCGGGTCGGTACCTGACGACCGTCCTCGCTGAACGGCTCGCGCCAGAAGGCGCGGGCCCAGGTGCGCGCCAGCGCGTACAGCGTCAGCAGCGAGGTCACCAGGGAGGCCCCCACCAGCGTCAGCGGCAGCCACCCGCCGGCCACGATGCCGGCCTCCACGAGTCCGACCTTGGCCAGGAACCCGGAGAACGGCGGGATGCCGCCGAGGTTCAGGGCAGGCACCAGGAACAGCAGGCCCAGCAGCGGCGAGGTCTTGGCCAGCCGGTCCAGCCGCATGGACGAGGTGGTGCCGCCGCGCCGCTCCACGAGCCCCGCGACGAGGAAGAGCGAGGACTGGATGACGATGTGGTGGACCACGTAGAAGATCGCCGCCGAGAGGCCGAGCTCCCCGCCCAGCGCGATGCCGAAGACCATGAAGCCGATGTGGCTCACCAGGGTGAACGAGAGCATCCGCTTGATGTCGTCCTGGACCACCGCGCCGAGGATGCCCACCACCATCGTGAGGGCCGCGGCCACCAGCAGCATGGGGCTGACGCGGTCGTCGGGGAAGAGCAGCACCTCGGTGCGGATGATGGCGTAGACACCCACCTTGGTGAGCAGGCCGGCGAACACCGCGGTGACGGAGGCCGGTGCCGTCGGGTAGGAGTCCGGCAGCCAACCGGACATCGGGAAGATGGCCGCCTTGATGCCGAAGCCGAGCAGCAGCATGAGCTCCAGCGCCAGCTTGGTGTCGGCGTCGACGTCCGCCAGCCGGTAGGCCAGGTACGCCAGGTTCACCGTGCCGGCCGCCGCGTAGACCAGCGCGATGGCGGCCAGGAAGACCAGCGAGGAGACCAGGCTGACGGCCACGTAGTTGACGCCGGCGCGCACACGCTCGCGGGTGCCGCCCAGCGTGAGCAGGACGAAGCTGGCGGCCAGCAGCATCTCGAAGCCGACGTACAGGTGGAACAGATCCCCGGAGAGGAAGGTCGTCGACACTCCCGCGGAGAGCACCAGCAGCGTGGGGTGGAAGATCGGCATCGGCGCCTGGCCGTCGTTCTCCTCGTCGAAGGACGACCGCCCCTCCCCGATGGAGAAGAGCACCACCGCCAGGGTGACCACCACGCTGACCAGCAGCATGAGCGAGGCGAGGCGATCGGCCACCAGGACGATCCCCTCGGTCGGCGCCCAGCCACCGACCTGCACCACCTGCGGCCCCCGGGTGTCACTCAGGTGCACCAGGACGCAGGAGACGGCCAGGCTGATCACCAGCGCCGTGACCGTGATGAGGCGCTGCAGGCCGGTTCGGCGGGTGGCCACCAGCGTCATGCCGGCGGCCACCAGCGGCACCACCACCGGCAGCGGGACCAGGGCCTCGGGCGCGGGGATCATGCGTCCCCCCGCTCGCCGCGCCGCGTCCGCAGCGGGATGCCGTCCGTCGCGGCGGCCTCGATCTCGTCCTCCGCGTCCACGTTGGAGCCCTCGCCGAACACCTCGTCGGTGTAGCTGTTGGCCTCCGCACGACGGGAGATGCGCCGGCTCTCGGCGTCGGTCTGCACCACGTCGGTGTGGCTGAGCTGCCAGGAGCGGTGCGCCATGGCCATGACGAAGGCGCTCATGGCCAGCGAGATGACGATGGCGGTCAGCACCATCGCCTGCGGCAGCGGGTCGCTCATCAGGTCGGGGTCGTTCAGCCCCACGATCGGGGCCCGCCCCGGGCGTCCGCTGGCCACCAGGAAGAGCAGGTTGACCGCGTTGCCCATGAGGAGCATGCCGAACAGGATGCGCACCAGGCTCCGGGACAGGAACAGGTACACACCGCAGGCGGACAGCACGCCGATCAGCAGGCACAGGGTGAGGCTCGGGGTCATCGGTGGGCCTCCCGGTCGGGGTGGGACAGGGCGGTCGTGATCTCGTCGTGCTCGTCGGCGTCACGGTCCAGGGCGGAGCCCAGCGAGGTCAGGATGTCCAGCAGCAGCCCCACGACCACCAGGTAGACCCCGATGTCGAAGGCCGTCGAGCTGACCAGGTGGAGCTCGCCCAGCGGGCCCAGGTGCAGGTCCGTCGACCAGGTCTGCAGCACGTCCCCGCCGACCAGCAGCGACACGAGGCCGGTGCCGGCCGACAGGAACAGGCCGGTGCCCAGCAGCCAACCGGGCACCACCGGCAGCGCGGCCCCGAGCTCCGAGCGGCCACCGGCGAGGTAGCGCAGCAGCAGACCCAGCCCGGCCACGAGCCCGGCCGCGAACCCGCCGCCGGGGTGGTTGTGACCGGCCAGCAGCAGGTAGAGGGACCACACGATCACGATGTGGAAGACCAGCCGGGTCGCGACCTCCAGCATCAGCGAGCGGCCGCCCACGGGCAGGGCCCCGGCATCGGGGATCCAGCGGGCCGCACCGTCGTTGGCGGTGGCCAGGTCGCGGCGGCGGTCGCGGGCGTCGCGGACGCGGTCCCAGCGGGTGCTCGCGCGCTCGGAGTGCAGGAAGACCAGCGAGGCGACACCGGTGGCGGCCACGAGGACCACCGACAGCTCCCCCATCGTGTCCCAGGCACGGGTGTCCACGAGGATCACGTTCACGATGTTCGTGCCGCCGCCGTACTCCTTGGCGCGCTCGGCGAGCGCCCCGGGGTCGGTCGGGACGGTGCGCACGGCCGAGGCGGTCATGGCCAGCATCGTCATGACGGCGCCGACCGCGATGCCGAGGGCCCAGCGCAGGCGGCGGTCCAGCGCGGTGGAGAAGTCGCGGAACTTGACCGGCAGCCTCCGCAGCACGAGGACGAACACGGCGATCGAGACGGTCTCCACGAGCACCTGCGTCAGCGCGAGGTCCGGCGCACCGTGCAGCAGGAAGAGCATGGCCGCGCCGTACCCGGTGACGCCCACGAGGAAGACCCCGCGCAGACGGCGACGCGAACGGGCCGCCGTCACGGCCGCCAGGGCCACGATGACGGCGACCGCGACCTGCGCGGGCGAGTCCGCGAGGCGCACCTGCTCCGGCCAGGTGACCCCGGTGACCAGGGCGGCGCCGGGCAGGAGCACGAGCACCCCGAAGACGAGCGCCAGGTTGAGCTCGAGCGATCCGCGCTGGGTGAAACCGGTGAGTTCGTTGGCTCCCCGCTCCACCGCGCGCACGGTCAGGCGGTAGCCGGTCTGCGCCGAGAGCAGCGGCGGAGTCGCACGAGCCACCCGCAGCACGCTGGGCGCGGCCAGGACGAGCAGGACACCCAGCCCGACGATCACACCGGTGAGCGCCAGCGGGATGCCCACGTGCGGGACGAAGGCCAGGTGGATGGGCTCGACGGACTCCGGCCACCGTCCCGCCGCCGGGGTCAGCCAGTGCTCGAGCACCGGCGCCAGGGGGGCGAGCACGAGCCCGGCCAGCGCGAGCAGTGCCGGCACGGCCGTCGCCGCCAGCGGCTGGGACTCCACGGGGGTGGGCCGCTGCGGTGCAGGGGTGGTGTCCGTGCCCGGGGCGTCGTCACCGAGCCCCACCAGCAGGAAACGGGCGCTGTAGGCGAAGGTCAGGGCCGACCCGACGACGACCACCACCAGGCCCGTCAGCTGCAGGGCGCCACCGGGGGTCGCACCACCGTGCTGCAAGGCCCCCACCGCGGCCTCCTTGGCGACGAACCCGTAGAGCGGGGGCAGCCCCGCCATCGAGGCCAGGGCCAGCACGCAGGACCAGTAGGTCACGGGCATGGAACGACGCAGCCCGCTGAGCAGGCGGACGTCGCGGGTCCCGGTTGCGTGGTCGATGGCGCCGACGGCCAGGAACAGCGCGGACTTGAACAGGGCGTGCGCGACGAGCAGCGCGACCGCGGCCAGGGCGGCGTCACCGGTGCCGGCGCCGGCCAGCAGCCCGAGGAAGCCGAGCTGGCTGACCGTCCCGTGCGCGAGCAGCAGCTTGAGGTCGGTCTGCCGCAACGAGCGCCAGGCCCCCAGCAGCATGGCCGCACCGCCACCGACCAGCAGCGCCCACCGCCAGGTCGGCAGGTCGGCGTACCCCGGGGCGAGGCGGAGCAGCAGGTAGACGCCGGCCTTCACCATCGCGGCGGCGTGCAGGAAGGCGCTCACGGGGGTGGGCGCGGCCATCGCACCGGGCAGCCAGAAGTGGAAGGGCACGAGCGCGGACTTGGTGGCGACGCCGACCAGGATCAGGGCCACGGCGACGGACGTGGTCAGCGTGGCCGCCGGCGGGTGGGCGACCAGCTCGGACAGGCGGAGACTGCCCGCCTCCTGGGCCAGGGCGACAAGCCCGGCGAGCATCGCCAGTCCGCCGAAGGTGGTCACGATGAGCGCCTGCGAGGCGGCCACGCGGCTGGCACGCAGGTGGGAGCTGTGCCCGATGAGCAGGAAGGACAGGACGGTGGTGATCTCCCAGAAGATGTAGAGCACCAGCACGTCGTCGGTGGTCACCAGCCCGACCATCGCCCCGGCGAAGGCGACCATGCAGGCGGCGAAGCGGCCGAGCCCCTCGTCGTCGTCGGAGAAGTAGGCGCTGCAGTAGACGAGCACCAGGGCCCCGACCACGCCGACCACCAAGGTCAGCAGCCAGGACAGGGGGTCGAGGCGGAAGGCCAGGTCCATGCCCAGGCTGGGAACCCACTCGAAGGTCTCGCTCGGCGGGGACTCCCCCCGGGCGGCCACCGAGCGCGTGAACGCCCACACCGCCGTGCCGGCGGGGACGGCCGCCAGCGGCCAGAACGCGTGGCGCCCCAGACGGGCGACGAGGAACGGGGCCAGGAGGGCCGCGAGAGCATGCAGCGCAACAGCGACGATCATCTCCTGCGCTCCTCTCGGGTCGTCGTCGGACGGCGGCCACTCGGAGTGCGGGTCATGGCGAGGAAAAATCACCTAACCCGGCGTTATGCGTCTCCGTGGGGGGAGCACCAAGGATAAGGGGTGCGCACCGTCACGCACCTCCGCAGGGTCCAGCGCTGGCCGACCACCCGGAGCTCGGGTAGGCAGAAGGGCATGACGCAGACCCGAACGCACGAATTCGTCGGCGACTGGTCCGGTCAGCTCGTGGGCACCTCGATCCACGGCGGGCACGGACTGCGCCCGGAGACGCAGCAGGCGATGCAGCTCGACGAGAGGACCCGCTTCCGCGAGGAGGACCCCTCCACCGACCGGATCGCGGCGGCCAGCCCCGCCCGGGTGGTGGTGCACCACTCACGTTTCGAGGTGGACCTCAACCGCCCCCGCGAGGAGGCCGTCTACCGCCGCCCCGAGGACGCCTGGGGCCTGGAGATCTGGCACGACGGCGAGCTCGACGCGGACGTGACCGACCACAGCCTCGAGCAGTACGACCGCTTCTACGCCGAGCTCGGCGAGCGCCTGGACGAGGTGGCGGCGCGCGGCCCCTTCGTGGTCTACGACGTGCACTCCTACAACCACCGCCGCGACGGCGCGGAGTCCCCGCCGGCACCGGTCGAGGAGAACCCGGAGGTGAACCTGGGCACCGGCACCGTGGACGCACGCTGGCGTCCCGCGGTCGATGCCTTCACCCGCAGCCTGGAGTCGCAGGAGGTGGGCGGCCACCGGCTGGACGTCCGCGAGAACGTGAAGTTCGAGGGGCGGGCCCTGTCCTGGTTCGTCCACGAGCGCTACCCGGAGACGGGTCTGTGCCTGGCGCTGGAGTTCAAGAAGACCTTCATGGACGAGTGGACCGGTGAGCCCGACGAGGAGCGCCTGGCCGAGCTGGAGCGCGCGCTGGCCGCGACGCACGAGCCGGTGCTGACCGCGCTGCGCGAGGTGGGCAGCCGATGACGGCTGGCCCCGCCCCCCCGAACCGCGACACCGCCGGGGTGCTGGTGGAGGGCGACACCCTCCTCATCAGCGACCGCGCGAGCGTCCCCACCAACCGGGTGGACGCCCTCCTCCACCACGAGGTCGGCACGCACCTGGTGACACAGGTCAACGGCTCCGGGCAGCCGTTGAAGACGCTCGGCTCCGGCCTGGCCGGCTACGACGAGACGCAGGAGGGCCTGGCCGTCCTCGGCGAGATCGCCGTCGGCGGCCTGCCCCCCTTCCGTCTGCGGCAGCTCGCCGTGCGCGCCCTGACCGTAGACCGGATGCTGGAGGGCGCCACCTTCCGCGAGGCGTTCGACGCCCTCGTGGAGGCGGGTGTCCCCGCCCGTTCCTCCTACACGACCACCATGCGCGTGTTCCGCTCCGGCGGGCTGACGAAGGACGCGGTCTACCTCCGCGGCCTGCTGCACCCGGCCCGCATCACCTCCAACTGGCTGCTGGACGCGAGCGCCACCAAGCGCCTGCAGGCAGCCGTCGAGACCGCCGACCTCACCACCCTCACCCAGAAGACGGCATGAAGATCGCCGTCTCCGAGTTCGACGTGGTGATGCTGCGCGCCGACCCCGCCGACGAGGCCCGCATCGAGGAGTTCGTCAACGAGCTCGGCGGCAAGGCCGAGAAGGTGGAGATCACCCCGGAGATGCTGTCGCTGGTGGAGGCCGTGCGCCCCGAGCTGATCGCCGACGGCATGTTCCTGGTGGGCCTGGACATCGTGGGCGACAAGCTCATGGAGGTGAACGTGTTCAGCCCCGGTGGCCTCGGTTCGGCCCAGGAGCTCTACGGCGTGGACTTCGCGCCGGCCATCATCGAGAACCTCGAGCACAAGGTGACGATGCACGGCCACTACGGCCACCAGCTGCGCAACGCGGCCCTCGCCTCCATCTGGCCAGGAGGCCCCCGACCGGTGCGGGTGCGGTGCCCCCGTGCCCGCACTGGCGGGTCCCGCGCCCCGTGCTGTAGACAGGGCCGGCATGAGCACGTCGTCGACCGCGCGCCAGGGCGCGGGCACCGCCGGGTGGGAGACCCGGGACCTGGCCATCGAGCACAACCTCTCCCTGCTGTCGGACTCCCTGCAGTTCCTGCGCGAGGTCTCCCCCGACGACGCCGAGGAGAAGCGCGAGGCCTTTCTCGCCGGTGTGGGCGAGGAGCCCGAGTTCACTTACCGGGAGCCGCAGGTCGACCTGGAGGTGCTCTCCGAGCAGATCGACCTGGTGCCACTGGACGAGGTGACGGACCCGACACTGGCCGCGCTGCTGCGCCGCAGGATCCACGAGATGCGGGTGCAGGTGGAGATGCTGCGGATGCGGGGCACCTCGGTCTTCCGCGACTTCTCGGTGGAGCTCTACGGCGACGTCTCGGACGACTTGTACTCCTTCGCCCAGCACGTGGTGGACGACCTCGAGGTGCCTGATCCGCCTCAGGAGACCGTCGGGGCGGAGGCGCTGCGCGACGCCGCGGAGGCCGAGATCGCCCGCTACCGCGCGGTGGACCCACGGCTGCGCGTCCACACCGAGCTGCGCCCCGACTTCACCGGGGTGGCCCTGCTGGGTGACCGGCTGCTCATCAGCACCGCGGTGCGGGTGCAGCAGCACCGCCTCACCTCCCTGGTGCACCACGAGCTGAGCACCCACCTGGCGACTCAGGTCAACGCCGTCGGCCAGCCGCTGCGCACACTGCGCACCGGGTTGGCGCGCTTCGACGAGACGCACGAGGGACTGGCGGTCCTCGGGGAGCTCGCCGCGGGGGTGCTGACCCCCTTCCGGCTGCGGGAGCTGGCCGTGCGTGCCCTGACCGTGCACCGGATGCTGGAGGGGGCGACCTTCCGGGAGGCGTTCACCACCATGACCGACGTCGGCGTCCCCGAGGCCGCGGCGTACAACACCTGCGTGCGCGTCTACCGGTGCGGCGGCCTGACCAAGGACGCCGGCTACCTGCGCGGGGCACTGAACCTGCTGGAGCACGTCCGGTCCGGCGAGGGGATCGACCTGCTGCTGCTCGGCAAGTTCTCCCTGGACGACCTTCCGGCCGTGACCGACCTGCACCGCCGCGGCCTGCTGGGCCCGGTGAGGGCGACGCCTGACTGGATGGACCTGCCGGACTGGAGGGCCCGCGTGCGGGCTGCGGCGACCGCACCGGACCTGTGCTCCATGACTTCCCCGCCGCCGGGCGCGGTGGACTGACCGGTGGGCGACGGCCGGACCGAGGGGTTCCTTCCCGAGTGGCGCGAGCTGAGCGGGCGGCTCGTCACCTCCCTCGCACCGTCACCAGGCGTCGCTGTAGGTGCCCGCGGCGCCGCAAGCAGTGCACGCCCTCGTCAGCGACGTCACGCGGATGGGTGGGTGGAGCCCGACCTGCCGGGCGTGCCGCTGGACCGACCCGTCACGCCGCGGGGTCGGCGCGACCTTCGAGGGGGACAACGAGACGCCCTCGCGGCGGTGGACGACCGCGAGCACGGTCACCGTGGACGAGCCGGGCCGCTTCGAGTGGGAGGTCGGTGGCGGCTTCGTGAGGTGGGGCTTCCTCATCTCACGCGGGGCCGAGGGTGGGACGATCCTCACGCAGACCTGGCACTTCACCCGGGCGGGCCGCGCCTTCTTCGACGAGAAGTGGGGCGAGGACGCCCGGGCGCAGGCCGACCAGCGCGAACGGCAGGCCCGCGCCGACGTGCCGGTCACGCTGTTCCGCATCGCCACGACCCTCCAGGAGGACCGATGACCCGCACGACCGGTTGCTCGAACTGCCCCGGCTCGCACGACCCTGCGACCGGGCCCACCCGCCGCCAGGTGGTGACCGGGGCCGGTGCCGCCGCGGCATTCGGCGTCCCGGCTCTCTCGGCCTGTGGCGGTGGCGAGGGCGCCAAGAAGCCCGCCGCGGCGGACCTGACCGTGCCCTCCTCGGAGGTGCCGGTGGGCAGCGGCGTGATCAAGGACGGGTGGGTCGTCACCCAGCCCAGCGAGGGCGAGTTCAAGGCGTTCACGGACCAGTGCACGCACCAGGGCTGCGCGGTGACGCAGGTGGACGGCGAGAAGATCATCTGCACCTGCCACGGCAGCGAGTTCTCCATCGAGGACGGCTCCCCCACCGCGGGACCGGCCACCGAGCCGCTGGAGGCCGGCACGGTCGAGGAGTCCGGGGACGAGCTGAAGGTCGGGGCCAAGGACGCCTGAGGCCCCGCGCGCCCGCGCGGGGGCCTGCCGCATCCACCGCCTGCCGCACCCGCCGCCCCACCTTCCCGCGCCCGCCCCCACACATCTGGTCTCCTGAACGGGACGGCACGGGCCCCACGGCACCCGGCAGCCGTTCCCGCCGCCTGGAACTCACCGCTCGACGACCCCGCCCGGAAGCCGGTCCCGGCGCCCGGCGTGCGGGTCACTCCAGCAGCAGGGCCACCCCGAGGCCGACGAAGGCGATGGCCGCGACGGCGTCGATGGTGCGTCCGGCCCGCTCGTAGAGGCGCACGAGCGGGGGCCGACTGGCCGCCCAGGCCACCAGCAGGAACCAGGCGAGGGCGATGACCACCATCATCGCCAGCACCCCGCCGCGGGCGGCCCAGCTCATGTCCGGCGGCAGCAGGGTGGAGAACAGCGCGCCGAAGAAGACCAGCGCCTTCGGGTTGGCGACGTTGGTGGCCAGGCCCAGTCGGAAGGCAGCTCCCTGCGTCAGGCCGCGGGTGTCCGTTTGCGAGTCGGCGCAGTCGAGCGAGGTCGGCTCCGTGGTCCCCGTGGCCGTGTCGGCGGACTGGAGCGCGTCCGCCGAGTCGTCACCGCCCGGTTCGGACGCCGGGACGGCAGACTCGGCCTGCGCCCCGCGACTGCGCCACAGACCCCAGAGGATGTACAGCCCGAAGCCCACGAGGAAGACTGCACCGGCCACGCGCATGGCCACCGCGATCCAGGGCTCGGCCTGCACCAGGGCGGTGAACCCCACCAGCGCCAGCACGATCCACACCGCGATGCCGGTGACCACCCCCATCGCGGTGGAGGAGGCCGCCCGGTCCCCGTGGCGCATGGCGGTGCGGAGCACGGCCACGAAGTCCGGGCCGGGGCTCATGACGCCGAGGATCCACACGCCGGCCAGGGGCAGGTAGGTCTCCATGGGGAAAGCCTAGGAACCCAGCATCAGCCCTCCTCGCCGACCCGCCCGTCGACGAGTTCGCGCACCACGTCCAGGTGGCCAGCGTGCCGGGCGTACTCCTGCAGCACGTGCAGCAGGAGTACGTGCAGCTGCGGCGCCTCGTCCGCGTCCTGGAAGCGGCCACCCGTGCGGGCCACGTCATCGAGTCGGTGGGCCTCCACCACCTCCCGGGTGCGACGCCCACCGGCGTGCAGGCGCGCCACCAGCTCCGGTGCGGTGGCGTCCGGGTCCACCCAGCCACCCTCGGGCGCCGCGTCACCCCAAGGGGCGTCCACCGGCTCGGCGCAGAAGCCCCAGACGAACCACCGCTGCAGGTGGGGCGGGGCCCTTCCGTGCTCGCACTACCCTCGGGCCATGGAGCCCCTCGTCCACCCACCCAAGGCCGCCTCCGGTGACAAGGTCGCCGTCCTCTCCCCCAGCTGCGCGGCACCGGCGCTCTTCCCCGCGGTGCACGAGCAGGCGATGCACCGGCTGACCGAGGTCACCGGTCTGGTGCCGGTGGAGTACCCGACGACCCGGCGACTCAACGCCAGCCCTGAGGACCGTGCCCGCGACCTGAACGCCGCCTTCGCCGACCCCGAGATCCGGGCGGTGCTGTCCGTCATCGGCGGCGAGGACCAGATCACCGTGATCCCGCACCTCGACCGCGGGGCCGTGCAGCGTGACCCCAAGCCCTTCCTCGGTTACAGCGACAACACCAACCTGCACCAGTGGCTGTGGAGCCACGGCGTCGCGAGCTTCTACGGCGGCTCCACCCAGGTGCACCTCGGTCCCGGCCCGGCGGTCGATGCCGTGCACGCCGACTCGCTGCGCGCTGCCCTGCTGACTGGCGAGGCCCTGGAGGTCACCGAGCCCGGCGAGTCCGAGGACTTCGGCATCGACTGGGCCGACCCGCGGGCGCTGACCGACCACGGCGAGCGCGAACCCACCGAACCGTGGACCTGGGCCGGTCCGGCGCGCCGCGTCACGGGCCCGACCTGGGGCGGCTGCATCGAGGTGCTGCAGTGGGTGCTCACTGCCGGGCGCTTCCCGAGCGATCCCGGGGTACTGGGCGGTGGCGTGATGCTGCTGGAGACCTCCGAGGAGCTCGTCCCGGCCCGGGAGGTGGGCTGGATCCTGCGCGCGATGGGTGAGCGGGGCCTGCTGGAGGCGGTCGACGCGGTGGTGGCCGCCCGTCCGCCGACGGCGAGCCGCGAGGCCTCCCGCGACTCGGAGACCCGCGCCCGCCTGCGCGCCGAGCAGCGCGACGTGGTCATCGACGCCGTGGCCCGCTACAACTCCGAGGCCGTCGTCTGCGTCGGCCCGCCGTTCGGGCACACCCGTCCGCAGTGGGTCGTCCCCCACGGCGGCCTCATGACCGTGGACGGCGCCGAGCAACGGATCTGGGCCGACTACGCCTGAGGGGCTCGTTCAGTCCACCACGCACACCTTGGCCTGGTGGCTCCCGGACAGAAGCCTGACGTCGCAGGTGATCAGCGACGACGCCGCCACCAGCGACGCCGACCCCGTGCCCGACGATCGGCCTCGGCGCGCTGCTGTTCGGCCTCCGCGGCCGCCTGCTGAGCCAGCCGAGTGGCCTCCGCCTCCACCACGGGGCGCGCGACCCGCCATCGGGCCAGGTACTCCTCCACGTCCACGCGCCCGACGATCGGCGGGGAGGCGTCACCGGCGTGGGGCCGCTTGCGGTCGGCGATCACCCGGGCGTTGAAGTCCTCCAGGTGCTCGCGGGCCTGCCGCTCGGTGGGCAGGGTCAGGATCGTCTCCGCCAGCGCAGCCTTCTCCCGCCGCAGCTGCATGACCCCCGGCAGCGCCGCGGACAGGTCCGCGTTCTCGCGGCGCAGCTTGTCCCGGGCCCACCACTCCGGGTCGTAGGGCTCGTCCAGCCCCTCCAGCGGCCTGCCGGCGCCGGGCAGGTCGTCGAACTCGCCCGCACGCTGCGCCTGGAGGATCGCCTGGTCGGCCACGGTGCGGGCGATCGCAACCGTCATCTCCGGCCGCTCGTCGGTGTCGGCGGACGGCTGGACCGGCTCGTCCGGCCCATCCACCACCGGAGCCGGCACATTCGCGTCATCCGGCTCGTCCGACCATGCGGGATCCTGCACCATCCGCTCCAGCCTCGGCAGCGCGCGTCAGCGATTCGGGGCAGGCGGCGGGTCGAGCACCATCCCGATGACGTCGGGGGCCTCCGGCCGCAGCCACGCAGGCCGCTGCCGAGTCACCTCGCGCCAGCCCAGGTGCCGGTACAGCCCGATGGCGCGGTCGTGCGTCGCGAGCACATCCAGACAGGGCACGCACCCGGCCTCGAGGATCTGATCGGTGACGTGCCGCAGCAGCATCACGCCTGCACCGTTGCCACGGGCAGGGCGGGCCACGAACAGCCCCGCCACCACCTGCAGCTCGTCGGCGGTGCGGCCGGTGGCCTCGCACCAGGCGTCCACGAAGGGCGCCTCCCCCGGGTCGTCGGAGACGGCCAGCACCGCGGCGTGACCCACCGGCTGCTCGTCCTGCTCGGTCACCCACGCCGAGACCTCGGCCGGGCGCTGCAGGAAGCTCTCGACCGGCGCGGGGATCGGGTTCTGGTGCGGATAGCCGGTCTCCTCCTGCTGCTCCAGCAGGGCCACCGCGAGGGGTGGGAGGTCGGTGTCCCGGCGCGGTCGGATGGTGGCGGTGCTCATCCGGCCAGTCTCCCAGCCAGCCCCGCACACCGGCCCGGACCGGTCGAACGTCGTTCTCGCACTGTTTCTCCGGCCGATGCCGGCTGGTCACTCGGCATCGGCCCACCGGACACCCGCCGCTCCTACCGTGCACGGGCACTTCTCCTCCCCCTCACGAACGGAGCCCCCTCATGACCTCCCCCATCGACCGCCGCTCCGTGCTGCGCGGTGCTGGTCTCGGAGCCGCCGGTGCTGCGGCCACGGCCGCCAGCGCCACCTCGCCCGCCGCGGCCTCCCCGGTGCGCGGCGGCATCGAGCGGGCGCGCCTGCGCTTCGGCAAGGACGGCTCGTTCACCGTCGTGCAGTTCAACGACACCCAGGACACGCACACGACCGACCGCCGCACCACGCAGCTGCAGGAGGCCGTGCTCGAGGACGTGAAGCCCGACCTCGCCCTCATCAACGGCGACGTCGTCAACGGTGACATGAGCACCACCACCCAGGTGCGCCAGGCCATCAACAACGTCGTTCTGCCGATGGAGGAGCGCGGCATCCCGTGGGCGATCACGATGGGCAACCACGACGAGGACTCGGCGGAGAACACCGGCATGACCGAGCGCCGCATCCTGGAGTTCGTGCAGCGCTACCGCCACAACGTCAACGGCGACGGCGCGCGGGGCATCACGGGCACCGGCAACATGGTGCTGCCGATCCGCGGCTCCCGCGGCGGCCGTGCGAAGGCGGCCGTCTGGCTGTTGGACTCCGGTCGCTACGCCCCGGACGAGATCGTCGGCCAGGACTTCGAGGGCTACCCCGACTGGGACTGGCTGCGCTTCGACCAGGTGGAGTGGTACGCCCACACCTCCCGCCAGCTCGAGCGCATGAACGGCGGGCCGGTGCCCGGGCTGGTGTTCCAGCACATCGCCCTGTGGGAGCACCGCTTCATGTGGTGGGACAGCGTGGACTCGCGCACCGAGGCCGACCACGCACGCGCGGTGGAAAAGCACCGCATCACCGGCGAGCGCAACGAGGACGAGTGCCCCGGGCCGTTCAACTCCGGCATGTTCAACGCGATGCTGCACCGCGGCGACGTGCGCGGCCTGTACGTGGGCCACGACCACATCAACACCTACGAGGGCGACTACTTCGGCATCCGCCTGGGCTACGGCCCCGGCACGGGCTTCGGCGCCTACGGGCTGGGCGGGGCGCAGGACCACCGCCTGCGCGGTGCGCGGGTGTTCCACCTGACCGAGGGCAGCGACGCGCTGTACACCAGCGAGCTGCGCCTGGCCTCTGACTACGGCATCGACCTGACCGAGGGCTACCAGCCGGGCGAGCCGCGCCCGCTGCCGAAGTACGTGCGCTGGGCGGCGGGAGCCGCCCCGCCCCGGGGCGGCTCCGTCCCAGGGCAGGGCTCGACGCCGGGGTTGGGCAACAGCCTTGCCCGGGAGGGGTGATCTATCGGGCGATAGGTCGACCGGAACCCAGGCACCTGCCTGCGTGTTGGTCGACCTATCAGGCGTTAGCTCACCCCTCCCGCGGAACAGTTCCCGGCCCCGCTAGTGACGGGCCGGCTCGGGGTCCTCGATGTGCGCGATGTGCCCCAACGAGCGCCAGATGAGCAGCAGCGTCAGCCCCGAGCCGACGAAGCCGACCCAGAACGGCGCGGTGATGCCGAACGCGTCGGCGAGCACACCGCCGATGGGCATGCCGATGACCATGCCCCCGGTGAGTCCCACGAGGTTGATGGAGCTCATGCGTCCCATCATGTGGTCAGGCGTCGCCCGCTGACGGACGGCTGCCGAGGTGGCCGCCCAGAAGAAGCCGTAGAGCCCGAACATCAGCATGGTCAGGTAGGCGACCAGCGCCGAGGTGGTGAGTGCCAGCGTCAGGTGCCACAGCACCTCCAGGGAGAGGCAGACCCTCATCACGGTGGCCAGCGACCAGCGCGCGATGACGCGGTCGTAGGCGAAGGTCGCCACGATGCCGCCGACGGCCGTCATCGAGTTGAGCACGCCGAACCCGACCGCCCCCAGGCCGAGGCGCTCGTGGGCGTACAGCACGAGCACGCCCCAGCCCATGGCCCAGGTGACGTTGAAGGTCAGGATGGTGAGCACCAGGGTGCGCACAGCGGGCGCGTTCCGCAGCCAGCGCAGGCCCTCGACGACATCGGTGTGCAGGCCACGCAGTCCGGACGCGGCGGCCTCGGCAGGCCCCTCCGCGGACGGGTCGGGCACACGACGGGGCACCACCATCCGGGAGACGGACGCCGCGGCGAGCGCCAGCATCAGGGCGGCGGAGCTGAACGACCACACGGCCCCCAGCGCGAACAGCCCCGCGCCCACGGCGGGACCGAGCATCTGGTTGGCCACCAGGTTCGCCGACATCATGCGGGCATTGGCCGTCGTGAGGTCGCGCCGTTCCACGATCGAGGGCAGGAGCGTGGTCGCGGCGCTGTCGGTGACCACCTCGCAGACGCCCAGCAGGAGCGAGACCGTCAGCACGACACCGATGGGTGCGTTGCCGGTGAGCAGCGCGAGCACCAGGAGCGTGAGGACCACCACGCGGGCGAGGTCGCCGGTCATGGTCATGTGCTTGCGGTCGACGCGGTCGGCGATCGCACCGGCGCCCAGGCCGAACAGCAGCCACGGCAGGCGGTTGAGCATCGGGGCGGCCGAGATGAGCAGGGCCGAGTCGGTACGCGTGGCCACCAGCAGCGGAGACGCAGCCAGGATGATGCCGTCCGCAAGGTTGGCCGCGTACGCACCGCCGATCAGCCAGCGGAAGCTGCGCCCCATCCGGGGCGGCAGGAACCAGTCCGCGGCACGCGCCACCGGCCCGGCGGGGCGGGCAGCGGGGGCGGAGGGGGCGGCCACGGCGCAAGGGTATGCGCGGGGCGCGGCAGCGGGGAGTGGCGAGCACCGACGCGACCCGGCAGCGTCTAGCCGACCAGGGGCTGGGCGCGGCGGCGGCGCAGCGGGGGGCGGCGGCGCAGCGGGGGGGGGCATCACCTCACCCGGGGGTTGGTCCGGTCGTCCCGGGGTTGGTCCTGAAGCACACAGAGCTGACCCGGGACAAGTGGACCCGACCCCGACCAACCGCACCGACCCCACCGCACCTCCGCCCCGGGGCACACCCTGGACACCACGGTTCCGGCAGCGGGGCACGGGTCCAGCAGGATCCCCGAGAGAGGTGGGACCCGCAACGGAACAGCAGCCGTGGCCCACACACCGCGACCTGGTCAGCCCTCGGACTCCGGGGCCAGCCACTGGACGAACGCTTCGGCCCGCTCGAGCCGACGCCGCAGCTCGGCCACCCGCTCGACGGCCGTGGCGTGCACGGTGCTCACGGTCTCCCGGGCCAGCCGCTCCGCGTCCCCCGTCGCGCCACCGGCCCCGGAGGCATCCAACTCACGCGCACCGGCCCCTCGTGCACCCGGTCCGTGCCCGTCGCCGACGCCGCCCAGGACGTCGAGCGCGTCGAGCAGCTCGCGCATCTCGTCCAGGGAGAACCCGAGCGGCTTCATCGGCGTGACCAGCTGCAGTCGGGCCACGTCCTCCTCGGAGTACAGCCGGAACCCACCCTCGGTGCGGGCGGTCGGCGTCACCAGCCCGATCTCCTCGTAGTACCGGATGGTGCGGTGGGACAGCCCCGTGCGCTCGGCGACCTCGCCGATGTGCGCGTGCTGCCCGGTGCTGTCGGGCACGTCGTTCTCGGGCACGTGGCCTCCTGGGCTGGGCGTTCGCCGCAGGCTACCGGTCCGCCCCGCCCGCAGAGAGGAACCCTGACGTTGCGGTAGGGTTCGGGCGGCCGCATCCGCGATGCCCAACGTCGCGGGCACCGCCCCGCCCCCCACACCTTCCTCCCGCAGGTCACGCACGCCTGCACACCCGGACCGCCCGAGGAGCCACGTGTCCACCACCCCATCCGCGCCCGCACACGCCCCCGACCTGGTCGACGACGGCGACGAGTTCCCCCTCGTCCCCGAGGCCGGCGCCCGCGAGACCTCCACGCTCGCAGCGCTGCGGAACCCCCGCCGCCTGCGCACCGAGGTGCTCGCCGGCCTGGTCGTCGCGCTCGCGCTCATCCCCGAGGCGATCAGCTTCTCCATCATCGCCGGGGTGGACCCGCGCCTGGGCCTGTTCGCCTCGTTCACGATGGCCTGCACCATCGCGCTCGTCGGCGGCCGCCCGGCGATGATCTCGGCGGCCACCGGCGCCATCGCCCTGGTGATCGCGCCCGTGGCCCGTGAGCACGGCATGGACCACTTCATCGCCACGGTGATCCTGGCCGGCGTGCTGCAGGTGGCCCTCGGGCTGATCGGCGTGGCCAAGCTGATGCGCTTCATCCCGCGGATGGTGATGGTCGGCTTCGTGAACGCGCTGGCCATCCTCATCTTCATGGCCCAGCTGCCGCAGCTGGTCGACGTGCCGGTGCTGGTCTACCCGCTGGTGGCCGTCGGGCTGGCGATCATCCTGCTGCTGCCGCGGCTGACCACGGCCGTTCCGGCACCGCTGGTGGCGATCGTGCTCATCACGGCCGCCGCCATGGCCTTCGGGTGGACCGTGCCGACGGTCGGCGACATGGGCGAACTGCCCGACTCCCTGCCGAGCCTGTTCCTGCCCGACGTGCCGCTGACCCTGGAGACGCTGCGGATCATCGGCCCGTTCGCCCTGACGATGGCACTGGTGGGCCTGCTCGAGTCGCTGATGACCGCCAAGCTGGTGGACGACGTCACCGACACCCACTCGAACAAGACCCGCGAGTCCTGGGGCCAGGGCGTCGCCAACGTGGTGACCGGGTTCTTCGGCGGCATGGGCGGTTGCGCGATGATCGGCCAGACGATGATCAACGTGAAGGCGTCCGGGGCCCGCACGCGCATCTCGACCTTCCTGGCCGGCCTGTTCCTGCTGCTGCTCGTGGTGGCGCTCGGTGACGTGGTGGGCCGCATCCCGATGGCGGCCCTGGTGGCGGTGATGATCTTCGTGTCCTACGCGACCTTCGACTGGCACTCCATCGCCCCGAGCACGCTGCGTCGGATGCCGTGGAGCGAGCTGGTGGTCATGCTCGTGACCGTGGTGGTCACCGTGGTCACGCACAACCTCGCCTACGGCGTGATCCTCGGCGTGGTGACGGCGTTCATCGTGTTCGCCCGCCGGGTCGCGCACTTCACGACCGTGGAGCGCGTGGAGAGCGCGGACACGAACGACGACGGCGTCATCGACACCGCCACCTACCGGGTGACCGGTGAGCTGTTCTTCGCCTCGAGCAACGACCTCGTCTACCAGTTCGACTACACCGGCGACCCGCGGAACGTGGTCATCGACCTGTCCGACAGCCACGTGTGGGACGCCTCGACGGTGGCGGCGCTCGACAGCATCGAGACCAAGTACGCCGCCAAGGGCAAGCAGGTGAGCATCGTCGGGCTCAACGAGGCCTCGGCAGCGCGGCACGGACAGCTGTCCGGGCACCTCGGCGGGGGCCACTGAGGCGCCGGGTCGCAGCGGCGGTCCGGGCCCAGGCGGCGGGGCCCGGTGCGGTCGTCGTGGCGGGTGGGGCGGCTGTGCCCAGCCGGCGGCGCGGGTGTGCCGGACGCATCGGGCGTGCCGGGTGGGGTGCGCCGAGTGGGGGCGAACCTCCGGGACGATGGCCCCATGAGCGCGCTGCTGTACGACCCCGACTGCGGCTTCTGCACCCGGGCGGCCGAGCTCCTGGCGCACTGGCCCGTCACGTGCGAGGTCGCGCCGATGTCGCCCGCTCGGCTGGCTGCCCACGGCATCGACCCGGACCGGGCCCAGCGGGGGATCCCCTTCGTGGCCGATGACGGGACGCTCCGGTTCGGTGCGGCCGCCATCGCTGCCGCCCTGCGCACCGCCAGCACCTCCTCGGTGGGCGGCCGGGTGCTCGTGGCGGCCGGCGCGCTGCTGGGCTCCGCCCCGGTGCTGCCGGTCGCCCGGCGCGTCTACGCCTGGGTGGCCGACCACCGCCACCAGCTGCCCGGTGGCACGGCGGCCTGTGCGCTCCCGTCGGCGGCAGGCTGACGACCTCCGCGGGCGCAGCAGCCGGCGGCACGGGACTGCTCGCTCAATCGCCCGGTGGCCGTCTCCCGCTTCAACCCCACCGCCCAGCGACTGCCTCGCAGCCAGCGCAGCGCCCCACGTCGTCAACCCCACCCGACACGTCCCCGACAGCGGCCCTCGTTACGGTGAGGCGATGCAGCAGAACGAGACCCCGACCCGCACGATGATCCTCGTCCAGCTGGTGTGCGGTGTGATCGTGACGCTGTCCGGAGTGCTGAACCTCTTCACCTTCGAGGGGTGGTGGCTCCTGCTGGCCGGCGGGTGCGTGGTCAGTGGGCTCGCCCTGATGGCCACTGCCTGGCAGCAGTACCGGCGACTCGACCGCGACGGCTGAGGAAACGAGCGCGGGGGCTCGGGCTCGGTGGCCCAACACGCGGGTGCGCAGCGCGCGGGTGCGGGGGGGGCTCGGCGGCCCAACACGCGGGTGCGGGGGCGGGGGCCATGTGGCGCCACAGCAACTTCCGCGAGCGGGCGCAGCGCGCAGGTGCGGGGGGCGGGGCGTGCGTGGCCACCGGTGCGACCACCCGCATGCTGCCGCGCAGGGCGTGGGGGGGCGTGGGGGGGGGGGCGTGGCAACGCGAGCACTGGGTCCTAGATGTGCAGGGACCTGGGGCGCGGGCTCAGTGCCCTGCACACGCAGCGCAGTCCGTTGGGGAGCGGTGGGTCCGGGCCACATGGCCGGGGGCCGACCACGTGACCTGGGGTGGGTCCGGGCCACATGGCCGGGGGTTGGTCCAGTTGGCCCGGGTGAGGGCCGCGTGCTTCAGGATCACCCCGGGCCAACCGGACCACACCCCGTCCAACGCGACCACCCCCGGGGGCCACCTGGACTCCCCCCCCCCCCCCCCCCCGGTCTCACGCCACCAGGACCGTCAGCCGTCTGGCTCCACCTGCAGGTTCCAACCGGTGCCGGGCGTGACACCCAGCGCCCGAAGGGCCTCCGCCATCGCCCGTGCGACAAGGGCCTCCTGGCCCACCTCGGTGAAGCGCAGGAGCCAGTCCGCCGGGTAGCTCGAGCGACGACGCAGCAGACCGCGCCGCTCGGGCGGTGACCATCCCCGTTCGCCCAGGTACCGGTCCACGGCGTCATCGCGCTGCACGGGGTCGGCCGGGTGCACCTCGGCCACCCACCCCGTCTCCACCCGAAGCACCTGGGCGAAGGCGGCGGGACGGCCGGGACCGCGCACCCCACCGGTTTCCCCGCCCTCGCCAACTTCCCCGCCCTGCGGCGGCTCGAGCACCACGAAGCCTCCGGTCCGACACCGGCCCATGGCCGTCACGAGCGACTGCTCCACCTGTGCCCACGTCTGTGCATCCATCGCCCCGAGCCTGCCAGGCACCAGACGCGCCCGTGGTCCCAGCCCTCACCTGCGGGCCACCCCGGGCGAGGGCACCCTGGAGCCCGGCTTGGCCTCGCCTCCCCGCCCCCGCGGATCACAATTCTGGGAGTGGTAAGCGTGGTTTTTGGGCGCACTCGCCCCTCCCCGCCCCCCGCGGATCACAATCACCTGCCAGCCGCCCCCAGCACCCGGCCACGCCTGAAACACTGGCCCGATGAGCACCGGCCCCGCCGACCCGACGCCCGACGTGCCCATCGCGCCCGGACTCGCCACCACGCCCGCACCCGACACCACCGCCACCCCCGGCCCTGCCGACCCGGCCACCCACATCACCGTCACCGGTGCCCGCCTGCACAACCTGCGCGATGTCTCGGTCACCATCCCCCGCAACCAGCTGGTGGCGGTCACCGGCGTCTCCGGCTCGGGCAAGTCCTCGCTGGCCTTCGGCACCATCCACGCCGAGGCGCAGCGCCGGTACATGGAGACGGTCGCCCCGTTCGCCCGCCGCCTCATCCACGGCGCGCTCGACCCGCAGGTCCGCAGCATCACCGGGCTCCCACCGGCCGTCGCGCTGGGCCAGCAGGCCACCACCAGCGGCACCTCCTCGCGCTCCACGGTAGCGACGGTGACGCAGACCAGCAGCATCGTGCGGATGCTGTTCAGCCGATGCGGGGACTTCCCCGAGGACGTCGGCACGCTCTACTCCGACGCGTTCAGCACCAACACCGCCGCTGGCGCCTGCCCCGAGTGCTCCGGCCTGGGCGTGGTCCACGAGCCCACCGAGGCGTCGATGGTCCCGGACCCCGATCTGTCCGTGGCCGAGGGGGCGATCGCCGCCTGGCCCGGTGCCTGGCAGGGCAAGAACTACCGCGACATCACCGCCACCCTCGGGTACGACATCGAGGCGCCCTGGCGCACGCTGCCGCAGGCCGACCGCGACTGGATCCTGTTCACCGACGAGCAGCCCACCGTCGAGGTCGTGCCGCAGCGCGAGGCGGGCCGGGTCCAGCGCCCCTACCAGGGGCAGTTCTCCTCCGCCCGCCGCTACCTGATGCGGACGCTCGCCGAGACGAAGTCCGCCACCCAGCGGGCCCGTGCCCTGCGCTTCGTCGAGTCGAACCCCTGCCCCACCTGCGGCGGCGCGGGTCTGCGCCCCGACGCGCAGCGGGTGACCTGGCGGGGGCTGAACATCACCGCGCTGACGGACCTGCCCGTCGAGCGGCTGCATGCCCTGGCGACCGAGCGCCTCGCAGAGCTGCCCGGCGGCGAGGGCACCAGCGACCAGGGCGCCGACGGCCAGAGCACCACCGACGGGGACGGCGCCGCCGGCCAGAGCAGCCCCAACGACGCCACGGCGCAGGAGGCCGCGGAGCGGAACCTCCTCACCGACCTCACCGCCCGGCTGGCGGTGCTGCTCGAGCTCGGCCTGGGCCACCTCTCCCTGGGGCGCCGCAGCACCACGGTCTCCCCCGGCGAGATGCAGCGGCTCCGGCTGGGGACCCTGCTGCACAGCGGGCTGTTCGGCGTCGTCTACGTGCTGGACGAGCCCTCGGCCGGCCTGCACCCCCGTGACACCGAGGCCCTCCTGCGCCTGCTGCGCCGCCTCGTCGACGCCGGCAACACCGTGCTGGTGGTCGAGCACGACATGGCCGTCGTGGCCGCCTGCGACCACGTCGTCGACGTGGGGCCCGAGGCCGGTGCGGCCGGTGGCGAGGTCCTCTACAGCGGCCCCGTGGCCGGTCTGGCGGAGGTGCCCGCGTCGGTCACCGGGCAGTACCTCGAGCGCCCGGTCCACCCGGAGGAGGTGGAGGCCACCGCCGCCGAGCCCGACTCCCCGCGCGGCAGCCTGACCGTGCGCGGCATCACCCGCCACACGGTGCGCGATGCGGAGGTGACCCTGCCGCTGGGCGCCGTCACCGTGGTGACCGGCGTCTCGGGGTCGGGCAAGTCCTCGCTGCTCGACGGCATCGCGGACGCCGTGCGCGCCCACGCCGAGGAGGTCAGCACCGAGGCCGAGGGCGAGAGCACCACCGACGAGGACGCGGAAGCCCCCACCGGCCCCGGGCAGGGCGGCGGCCCCCGCCCCGAGGCCAGCGTCACCGCCCGCGACGGCGAGGTGCCGGGCCGGCTGGTGCGCATCACGCAGAAGCCGATCGGCCGCTCGCCGCGCTCCACGGTGGCCACGTACACGGGGGCGTTCGACCGCATCCGCAGCCTGTTCGCGGCCACGCCGCAGGCCAGGGAGCTCGGCTTCGGTGCCGGCCGCTTCTCCTTCAACACGAATCCGGGCCGCTGCCGCACCTGCGAGGGCCAGGGCTCGGTGTCGGTGGAGCTGCTCTTCATGCCCGGCACCTACTCGGTCTGCCCGGACTGCCACGGCGCCCGCTACGACGAGGAGACGCTCCAGGTCCGCTGGCAGGGTCTGACCATCGCCGAGGTGCTGGACCTGGGTGTCGCAGAGGCGGTCGAGCTGTTCGCCGACGAGCCCGCCGTCCGCCGCACCGTGCAGGCCCTGGCCGATCTGGGTCTGGGCTACCTGCGGCTGGGCCACCCGGCCACCGAGCTCTCCGGCGGCGAGGCGCAGCGCATCAAGCTGGCCACCGAGCTCCGCGTGCAGCGCCGCCGGCCCACCCTGTACCTGTTCGACGAGCCGACGACCGGCCTGCACCCCGCGGACACGCACCGCCTGGTGCGCCAGCTGCACGCGCTGGCCGGGGCCGGGCACACCGTCGTGCTGGCCGAGCACGACCCGGTGGCCGTCGAGACCGCGCACCGGGTGGTCGAGATGGGCCCCGGCGCGGGCGAGGCCGGCGGCAAGGTCGTCTCTCCCAGCCGGGCTGGGTAGGCTGCCGCGTCCCCTCACCCCCAGGAGAACCATGGCCCGCCGCCGAGCCCGGCGCCGTTCCGTCGCGAACGACCGGCGCCTCTGGATCGCCCTCCTCGCCGTGGGCGCCCTCGTGCTCGCCTACCTCGTGGCGGTACTGAACCCTGCCAACGAGCGTGCCGACGACATCCCCGACACCGCGCGCGACGCCTACGAGCAGGCCGCGCGCAACGCGGAGGACTTCGAGCACCCCTGCCACGGGCTCGAGTGGCAGGTGATCGCCGGCATCGGGCGGGTGGAGTCCAAGCACGCCGAGGGCGGCCAGCTGGACGACGACGGGCTGGCCGACCCGGAGATCTTCGGCGCCCGCCTCGACGGCAGCGGGGCCGGCGGCAACGTGACCGGCCACGGGGACACCGACGGCGGCGAGTTGGACGGGGACGCCGAGTACGACCGCGCCGTGGGGCCGATGCAGTTCATCCCCTCCACCTGGGAGATCCACGGCAAGGACGGCAACGGCGACGGCAAGGCGGACCCGCAGAACATCTACGACGCGTCGCTCGCCGCGGCCAGTCTGCTGTGCGGCAACCAGGAGCGGGACCTGAGCGACAAGGACACGATGCGCGCGGCGATCAAGCGCTACAACAACTCCGGGGAGTACATCGACCAGGTGCTCACCTGGACCGAGCGCTACGGCGGCTGACCGGCCCCGCCGCGCGCTGCCCGGCGCGCGTCCTCAGGCCGGGATGACGTACAGCGCCAGCATGGCCCAGTGCAGGGCGGCGGCGATGACGACCAGCACGTGCCAGATCTCGTGGAAGCCGAGCACGCCGGGCCACGGGTTGGGGCGCTCGACGATGAAGACGACGAAGCCGGCCGAGTAGACCAGCCCGCCGGCGGCCAGCAGCGCGAGCATGCCGGGGGCGAAGGTGACCCCACCGAGCACGAGGGCCACCGGCATCCAGCCGAGCACGATGTACAGCGTGTTCGTGGCGGCCTTGGGCAGCTGCGTCCACACCGAGCGGGCGACGATGCCGGCGACGGCGATGGCCCACACGGTGCCCAGGACGGCCCAGCCCAGCGGGGTGCGCACGTCCACCAGCACCAGCGGGGTGACGGTCCCGGCGATGAGGCCGAAGACGGCGGTGTAGTCCAGCGTGCGCAGCACCGCGTCGCCGCGGGGCCCCAGGGTCAGGCCGTGGTGGAGGGTGCTGCATGCGAACAGCACCAGCAGGCTGGCGCAGTAGACGCTCGCGCCGACGATGCGCCAGGGGTCCCCGGCCTGGGCCGCCAGGGTGACGAGCACGGCCGTCCCGAGCAGGGCGAAGCAGGTGCCGACCAGGTGGGACAGCGTGTTGATGCGCTCGTCGGTGACGTGGACGCTGCCGTCCTTGCTGCGCTCGGGCAGATTGCGGGTGCTCACGCCGTGAAGGCGGTGACGGCTTCGGCGAAGGCCTCGGGGGCCTCGACGTTGGCGCGTCGGCCGGCGCCGGGCACCTTCTCGAGGCGGGCGTCGGGCAGCAGGCGAGCGATCTCCTTGGCCATCGCCCCGCCGGCGCGGTCGTTCTCGCCCACCAGCACCAGCGTCGGCTGCTCGATGCGGCGCAGGGCGTCCGTGAGGTCCAGCCCGCCCAGGGAGTCCAGCACCGCCATCGTCTTCTGCCGGTCGATGCCCTTGGCGACCAGGCTGTTGCGGGTCTGTGCCTGCAGGGCGAGCTTCTGCATGCGGACGGCCATCCTCGGCATCTTCAGGAGCACGCCGGAGAGCACGACGCGGCGCACCTTCTCGGGGTGGTCGGCCGCGAGCGTGGCCGCCACCATGCCGCCGACGTCCTGACCCACGACGTCGAACTCGCGCCAGGTCATGACGTCGGAGTTGTAGAGCACCGCCGAGGCGCACTGGTCGAGGTCGAAGCCGCCCTTCTGCGTGGGCTTGAGCCCGTCCACCCACGGGGCCGCCATCGGCCGACCGGCACCGATGCGGCTGACCACGTCCTGCCAGTCGATCGGGTTGGTCCCGAGGCCGTGCACCAGCGCCAGCGGGGTCGGCCGGGGGTCGGGGGTCTCGGGCTCACCGTCGCCGCTCGTGCGCGGGGTGGGGGTCTGCTCGCTCACGGCCCCACGCTACCCGCGCGGTCCCGCCCTCGCGCTTCGCAGGGGCCGCCCGATGCGGCTCAGCGGAGCTCGCGGACCACCTCGCGGACGATCTGCTCACCACGGACGGCCGCCATGTCCAGGAAGGCGGGGAAGTCCACGACCGCCTCCTCGTCGGCGGAGTCGCTGATGCTGCGCACCACCGCCCACGGAACCCCCATGCGGGCACACGCCTGCGCGGTGGCAGCCCCCTCCATCTCGGCGGCCAGCGCACCGAAGGTCTCACGGAGGCGCGCCTGCTGGTCCGCGGCGGAGATGAACTGGTCCCCCGAGGCGATGCGGCCGGTGTGCACCGCAGCCGTCCCGGCGACCGCACGGGCCGCGGCCTCACACGCCGCCCGCAGGCGCGGGTCGGCCACCCAGGCGGCCGGCTCCCCGAGCAGCTCGCCGGGGGCACGGCCCAGGGGGGTGCAGTCGACGTCGTGCTGCACCACGTCCTCGGCGATGACGAGGTCCCCCACCGCCACTCCCCGGCCGAGGCCCCCGG
The DNA here is from genome assembly GCF_054950055.1 of Kytococcus sp. Marseille-QA3725. NCBI lineage: Bacteria > Bacillati > Actinomycetota > Actinomycetes > Micrococcales > Kytococcaceae > Kytococcus > Kytococcus sp. Marseille-QA3725. Next base: position 1,660,963 of record NZ_JBUCLA010000001.1, read on the forward strand.
CGACACCGGTGAACACGATGCCGTCGGCGCCGGCGACGTGCAGCGCGGCGGCACCCAGCGCACCGTTCACCTTGCCGACACCGCAGCGGGCGACGAGGACGGGAAACCCGTCGAGCTCCCCGCGCGTGACCTCCACCCCGAGGACCTCCTCGGTCCGGGCCCCGGTGAGCGCCGCACGCAGCGACACGACCTCGGCCTCGATGGCTCCCAGCAGACCCAGCACCTCGGACATGGCGGCATGGTGCCACGCCGGCTGCCCCGGGCCGACGGGGCGACCTCCCCGCGAGCCGGTGTGTCCATGGCGCACAATGTGCCGATGTCGTGGCGAACGGGACGCCGACCGCGCCCGGCGCAGGAAGGTCCGGAGGTGGAGTCGGTGGACGAGACGGCAGTGGTGAGCTCCTGGCGGCACACCGACGGGCACTGGCCCGGGCGGGACGCCCACCTGCGGCGCACGATCGACGGTGCACGCCGCATGTGGCCGCTCCTGCACCACTGGGAGGAGCGCATCCACGAGGCAACCGACCTGCTGCCCGAAGAGCTGGCCACCGGGGACTGGTTCCCCAGCCTGGAGGCCCGTCCCAGCGGCGTGACCGTCCTGACGCGACCGGCACCACCACGACGGCCGCTCACCCGGCTCTGGACCCTCCCCGAGGCCGATCCGCGCACCCACCCCGAGGTCAAGGGCCCCGACCTCCTGCTCCAGGGCGACCTCCGTCGGAGGGCCCAGCGCGAGGGTGCCGACGAGGCCGCCCTGTGCGATGCCGCGGGGCACCTGGTGGAGGGCGGCTTCGGGACCCTGGTCTGGTGGGAGGACCACCACCTGGTGCTGCCGCCCCCCGGAGGGGCGCCTGCCGTCGGTCACCGAGCAGCGCCTGTGCACCCTGGCTGAGCAGCGCGGAGTGGGGATCCGGCACGCGCGACGCCGCCCCGAGGAGCTCGTCGGCCACGAGCTGTGGTGGCTCAGCTCGCTGCACGGCATCAGCGGCGTCAGCGCCTGGCAGCACGACGGGCAGGAGCTCGGGCTGTCGGAGCCCGAGCGCGCCGAGGTGTGGTACGAGGCCCTGGCCCGCATGCCGTGAGCAGCGGCCCCGCCACGGCACCCCTGCGGGTGCTGCTCGTGGACAACCACGACTCGTACACCCACATCCTGGCCGACCTCCTGACGCAGGCGGCGGGGGCGGCGCCGCTGGTCCTCGCCCACGACGACGCCCGCATCCGGACGGCGGTGCACGAGGTGGACGCCCTGGTGATCTCCTCGGGTCCCGGCACCCCGGACCACGCGGAGGACGTGCGGCTCTCGGCGTGGGCACTCGAGCACGCCACGGTGCCGACCCTCGGGGTCTGCCTCGGGCACCAGCTGATGGCCGTGGCCACCGGCGGACGGGTGGTTCCGGCGCCACGGCCCCAGCACGGCCTGGTCGACGAGCTGATCCACCAGGGCGGTGGCCTGCTGGCCGACGTGTCCGACGGCGCACAGGTGGTGCGGTACCACTCCCTCGCGGTCGCCGAACCGCTGCCGGAAGGGTGGGTGGTGGACGCCCGCTCGGGCGACGGGGTCGTCCAGGCGATGCACCACACCGAGCGCCCGTGGTGGGGCGTGCAGTTCCACCCGGAGTCGGTGGCCACCACCGTCGGGGAGCAGGTGGTGGGGGCCTTCGTCGCCGCGGCACGTCAGCACGCTGCCGCGTCACCGGACGCCCCGTCGTGGCGGGTGGTCGTCCGGCACCTGCCCGCGGACGACTGCCCGGACGGCCCCCAGGTGGCCGGCTGGGCACGCACGCTGGCCGGGGGCACCGCTGACTCGTGGTGGCTGGACACCTCCCGCCCGGGCGTCTGTGAGGGGCGCTTCTCCTTCATCGGTGTGCCGGGAGGGCCGTGGTCCGAGACGGTCGCACCGGACCGGGACGAGGACCCCTTCGTCGCACTGGAGGAAGCCCTCGCCGGACGGCCCACACCGCCCGATCCGACGTTGCCCTTCGACCTGCAGGGCGGCTACGTGGGCTGGATCGGGTACGAGGCACGACGCTGGCTCGACCCGCGCCCCGACGCACCCGCGGTCGCGCCGGCCGACTCCCCGGAGGCCCGGTGGCACTCGGCGGACCGGTACGTGGTGCTCGACCACGAGTCCGGAGGCGGGTGGGTGGTGGCCCACTGCCCCGACGACCCGTCCTCGGTGGAGACCTCCGAGCGGTGGGTCGGTGAGGCCGTGGCAGCCCTGGGCCGGGCGGCGACCCGGCTGCCGCGTCCCGCCGTGGCCGAGCAGCCGCTGGTGCGGAACCCGCTTGACCACCTGGTGTGTGCGCGGAAGGACTACGAGCGCCGGGTGGAGGCCTGCCGGGCCCTGCTGGAGGCCGGTGAGTCCTACGAGCTGTGCCTCACCACCCGGGTCTCCGCCCCGCTCGGTGGAGAGGGCGTGGTGCCGACCGGGAACGACGCGGTGGACACGGTGCAGGCGGCGTACCTCCGGCAGCGTTCCACCAACCCGGCGCCCTACGCAGCGCTCCTCCGGAGCGGGGAGTGGTCAATGCTCTCCTCCTCCCCCGAGCGCTTCCTGCGGGTGCGGCACGACGGCACCGTCGAGACCCGGCCGATCAAGGGGACCGCCCCCGCGCCACGAGGACCCGGCGCAGGACGCACGGGCGGCCGCACGACTGGCGGCCGACCCGAAGACACGCGCGGAGAACCTCATGATCGTGGACCTCCTGCGCAACGACCTGGCGCGCGTGTGCTCAGCCGGAACGGTGCGGGTGCCCGCGCTCATGCAGGTGGAGTCGCACGCCACGGTGCACCAGCTCGTCACCACCGTCACGGGACGCCTGTCTCCCGGGCTCGGGACGCTCGACCTGCTGCGGGCGACCTTTCCCGGCGGGTCGATGACGGGCGCACCGAAGCTGCGTTCCATGGAGCTCCTGGACTCCCTGGAGGACGGCCCGCGCGGGGTGTACTCCGGCACGCTCGGGTACCTGTCGGCCACCGGTGCGGCGGATCTCGCGATCGTCATCCGCACCGCCGTCGTCGGGGGCGGCAGGGTCGAGATCGGGGCGGGCGGGGCCGTGGTGCTCGCCTCCGACCCCTCGGAGGAGTTCGACGAGATGGTGGCGAAGGCCTCGGCTGTCTGCCGGTGAGGGACGCGGTCCTCCCCTCGCCTCAGGCGAGCGCCTCGCGCAGCACCTGCCCCGTCGCCTCGGACTCGATGAGGAAGCCGTCGTGGCCGGCGTCGGTGTCGATCTCGACGTACGCCCCGCCCGTGCCGGCGGCCACCCGGCGCACCTCGGCCGGGGACACCAGCCGGTCGCTGCTCACCGCGACCGTGGTGACCCGGGCCCGGATCCCGGCCAGAGCGGCCTCCACGCCGCCCCGTGCACGCCCGACGTCGTGGCCCGCCATGGCGTCGGAGAGGGCGAGGTAGGCACCGGGGTCGAAGCGCTCCACGAAGACGTGCCCGTGGTGGTCGAGCCAGGAGCCCACACAGGACCGCGGGTCGACCGCGGCCGGGTCCCCGAACCGTCGCTCCAGTCCGTCGGCGCTGCGGTAGGTCAGCATCGCCATCCGGCGCGCCAGGGCGAGTCCCGCCACCGGGCCGGGGCCCGGGTGGTAGTCACCCTGCGCCCAGGCCGGATCGCCCTCGACGGCTGCTCGCTGCAGGGCCACACCGGCCCGGAGGTCCGCCGAGGCCACCGCGGGGGCGGCCACGACGCAGAGGTGCCCGACCTCCACCTCCTGCTGCAGACCCCACTCCAGGGCCCGCATGCCACCGGCCGAGGCACCGATGACGTGCGCCACCCGCCGCACCCCGAGGGCCTGCAGGGCAGCAACCTCCACGGCCACCTGGTCGCGCACCGTCACCGCCGGGAAGCGGCTGCCCCAGGCCCGGCCGTCCGGGGCCGTGCTGGCCGGGCCGGTGGTGCCGCTGCAGCCGCCCAGGACGTCGGGGGCGACGACGTGGAGGCGCTCGGTGTCCAGCGGCCGCCCCGGCCCGATGACGTCGGGCCACCACCCGTCCGGCGCGTGCGACGGCCCGCCCGGTCCCCCGACGTGGGAGTCCCCCGTGAGTGCGTGCAGCACCACCACGACGTTGGAGCCGTCGGCGGCCGGCGGTGGCCCCCAGGAGCGGACGGCGACCTCGGGACGCAGCAGCTCCCCGGACTCCAGCCGCACCGGGCCGGGCCGCAGCAGGCGTCGGGTGGGAGCCGCGGCAGGGCCCGGGCGGACCTCCGTGCCCGGCTCCCCGGGCCGCACTGCACCCCGGCCCGCACCCGGCGCGACGCCCCGGACGCACTCCCACGCGGGCGCCTCGGACAGGAACACGCCGCTCACCGCGCCACGCCCTCGGTGCTCGGCAGGGCCGCGAAGCCCCGCTCGAGGTCGGCGAGCAGGTCGTCGACGTCCTCGATGCCCACGCTCAACCGCACCAGGCCCGGTGCCACACCCGCGGCGCGCTGCTCCTCCTCCGAGAGCTGGGCGTGGGTGGTCGAGCCCGGATGGATCACCAGCGAGCGCACGTCCCCGATGTTGGCCACGTGGCTGTGCAGCCGCAGCGCGGAGACGAACGCCCGGCCGGCCTCGGCGCCACCGGCGACCTCGAAGGAGAGGACCGACCCCGGCCCCTCGGGCAGGTAGCGCCGGGCCACCTCGTGGGAGGGATGGTCGGGCAGTCCGGCCCAGTGCACGCGCTCGACCTGCGGGTGCGCGGCGAGCCACTCGGCGATCACCCGCGCGTTGGCGACGTGTCGCTCCATCCGCAGCGTCAGCGTCTCCAGCCCCTGTGCGATGAGCCAGGCGTTGAACGGGGCCACCGACGAGCCGAGGTCACGCAGGAGGACCACTCGGGCACGCAGGATGAAGGAGAGGTTCACACCGAAGGCACCGCCCTCCCCGAGGTCGCGGGCGAAGACCAGCCCGTTGTACGTGTGGTCGGGTTCGGTGAAGTGCGGGAACCGGTCCCCGTGGGCCCCGTAGTCGAAGCGGCCGCCGTCGACGATCGCACCGGCCACCGCGGTGCCGTGCCCACCGAGGAACTTGGTGGCCGAGTAGACGACCACGTCGGCCCCGTGCTCCAGGGGCCGCAGCAGGGCCGGTGTGGCGATGGTGTTGTCCACCACCAGCGGAACCCCCACCTCGTGGGCCACCTCGGCCACGGCGGCGACGTCGAGCACCACTCCGGACGGGTTCGCGATGCTCTCGGCGTAGAAGGCCTTGGTGTGCTCGGTGACCGCCTCGCGCCAGGCAGCCGGGTCGGTCGGGTCGACGAAGCTCACCTCGATGCCGAGGCGCCGCAGGGTGACGGAGAAGAGGTTCTGCGTGCCGCCGTACAGGTGGCTGGAGGCCACGACGTGGTCCCCGGCGTCGCACAGGTTGAGCAGGGCCAGGGTGGTGGCCGACTGCCCGGAGGAGAGCAGCAGGGCACCGACCCCGCCGTCGAGGGCCGCGAGCCGCTCCTCGACGGCCTCGCTGGTGGGGTTGTTCAGCCGGGTGTAGATGGGGCCGAGCTCCGCGAGCGCGAAGCGGCCGGCGGCCTGGTCGGCGTCCCGGAACACGTAGCTCGTGGTCTGGTACAGCGGCAGGGCGCGGGACCCGGTGTCCGAGTCGGGCACCTGACCGGCGTGGACCGCGCGGGTGGACAGGCCCCAGGTGACCTCGTCAGCGGCGGACGGGGTGGTGGTGCCGGTCTCCGGGTGCGCCGTCTCGGCGGGGGTCGCGGTGGTGGAGGTGGGATCGGTGGACTGCGTCATGGCGTCTCCTGGGTGTGCGTGGCCGCCCCGCGGTGCACGTCACGCAGGGGGGTACGGCCTGCCGACCACCCGGTGGACGGGTGGCGGCGGGAAAGGTGGTCGTCGGGCCTCGAGGGCTCGGCGCAGGGGCTCAGTGGGCCCGCTGCGCCTGCGGCATTCGTATCGACGACGACGGGATGACCAGGACGGCAGGACCGGCCACGGCGGTGCGCGTCAGGTGGGTGGAGGTGCGCTGCTGCATCTCGATCTCCTTCGCATCGATCGTGGCAGTGGCACCCGTGGGTCGGACCTCTCGGTCCGCCGGGTTGCCGCGGCGTCGTGGAGCCACGTCTCTCGGCCGCTCTGGATGAGTTCCCGGCACTGTACGCCTCTGCTCCCCAAGGGGCAAGGGTGCATTTCACCGGACCCCGGCCACCTCAGGCGTTCCGCCCCTGGCCCAGCCGGCCGCGCCGAGCCCGCCCTCCGGACACCGGCCTCAGGCGTTCAACCCCCGAGCCTCGACGGCCCACCGCTCCCGGACCTGCCCGGCCTCCTCGACCAGCAGCTCGTCGGTGAGGTTCACCGCGTTGCAGACGTGGTTGGGCACCACCCGCACGACGCTGCCCCGGGCGGGCAGCGGCTCCCCGTCGGGCAGCACGACCACGGCGTGGTGCTCCGAGAGCAGCTCGATCCGGGCCTCCGGGTGGTCCAGCAGGCGCCCGTACCCCGAGGCCCACCCGGGACGGTCGGCGCCGAGGGCCTTGCTGCCGGCATCGAGCACCAGGCGCCCTCCCGCGTGGGAGACGACGGTGGAGTGCACGGTCAGTGCGATCTCCTCCGGTGTGCAGGTGCCGAGCTCCCACTGCTGCGCGTCGCCGAAGACGTAGACACCGGGGCGCAGCTCGTCGAAGCCGCTCTCCTCCAGCGCCACCGAGGGGGTGGATCCGCCGGAGACCAGCGGGGCGGGCACGCCGGCCCGCCGGAGGACGTCAGCGGCCCGGGCGATGACCGCGGCCTCGTCGGCGACCACCTGCTCGCGCCCCTCGGGGGTGTAGCTGTGGCCGGGGAAGGTGAAGACACCGCGCACCACCAGACCGGCCCGGAGGGCGGCGCGTGCCACCGCCTCGATCTCCTCGGGCTCGCACCCGCTGCGGTGGTGGCCGGTGTCGACCTCCACCACGAGCTCCGGCCGGGTCGTGGGCACCTCGCCCCGCGTCCGCAGCCCGCCGACCGAGCACACCCGGTCGTCCGAGCTGGACGTGTCGTCCGGTCGGGCCGACGACGCACCCCACAGCCCGGCGAGGCGCTCGACGGCCTCGACCGAGTCGACCCCCACGGCCAGACGCACCCGGGCAGCCAGCTCGGCGGCCCGGCGGGCCTGGTCGGCCGTCCACCACACCGGGTAGGCGATGAGCAGATCACCGCAGCCGGCGTCCGCGAACACCTCGGCCTCCCCCAGGGTCGCGACCGTCAGCCCGACCGCCCCGGCCTCCAGCTGCAGGGCCGCGATGCGGGGGCACTTGTGGGTCTTCGCGTGCGGACGCAGGGCCTGCCCACGGGAGGCGGCCAGCGCGGCCATGCGCTCCACGTTCGCCCCCAAGCGCGCCCGGTCCACCACCACCCGCGGGGTGGGCGGCAGATGAGGTGCCTCTGCGGCCTGCTGCACCGGCGCGCCCACCTCAGCGCCCCAGCAGGGCGACGAGCTGGTCCATCGGGTGGTCCGAGCGCGGACGGGTCGGCGGCCCGAAGAGCCCCATGGCCCGCCCCTGCTCCACCCGAGGCTTCTCGTAGGCGAAGGCCACGCCCACCGCATCGGTGAGGACGGGCACGCCCACGCCACCAGCCTGCGCGACGTCCCAGGCGTGGACGGTCAGGTCCACCAGCATCTGGTGGGCGTACTCCCCCACGGTCTGCTCGCCCCCGGTGAACGCCACCGGCTGCTCCACGTCGTCCACCTGTGCCCAGGCCTGCAGCGCGCCGAGCATCGCCATCCGCCAGGACCGGCGGGCCGCGTCCGGGGAGTCGCCCAGCACGTTGCCGTCGTAGCGGTCCCCCACCTGCTCCAGGGACTCCCCGCGCAGCAGGTGCGGTGCCCACAGGTGCTCGGCCACGACGTGGTTGGCGACGTCCCGCACCGTCCACCCGGTGCACGGGGACGGTCGCCCCCAGGCCTGGTCGTCGAGGCGGTCGAGCACGACGCCGAAGGCGCGTGCGGACTCCGGCAGCAGGTCGATGGCCTGCCGGGAGGTGGACGGGGCAGCAGCAGTCATGCCGGCACGGTATCCGCCACCCCGGGAGCCGCACGCGACCGAGAGCCGCTCCTGGGGACGGCGGGCGTGGGTGACGCGACCCGTCACAGCGGCATACGGTGGGCCCATGGATCTGCAGCGACCCCAAGCCCCTGAGCCCTACGGTCTCCTGCCGGAGACGGCCTCCTTCGAGGTGACGAGCCGCGACGTGCGCGAGGGTGAGCCGATGGACGCCCGACACGCGCAGGATGGCGAGGAGACCTCCCCGCACCTGGCGTGGAGCGGTGCCCCGGAGGGCACGAAGTCGTTCGCCGTCTCCTGCTTCGACCCCGACGCCCCGACCCCGGCCGGGTTCTGGCACTGGACGGTGCTCAACATCCCCGCCGACGTGACCGAGCTGGCGGCCGACGCTGGCGCCGAGGGCGGGCACAACCTGCCCGAGGGCGCCTTCATGCTGAACGCCGACTCGGGTGTCAAGGCCTGGTCCGGCATGGCCCCGCCGCCCGGCGACGTACCCCACCGGTACATCTTCGCCGTGCACGCGCTGGACACCGAGGACCTCGGCCTGGACCAGTCCGCCACGGCCACCGTGGGCGCGTTCACCATGCTCTTCCAGACGCTGGGCCGCGGCACCCTCACCGGCACCTACCAGGTGCAGGAGGGCTGACATGGGTGCTCGCCCCCGGGTCCTCGGCCCGCTCGTGCTCACCGCCGGCGCAACGGCCATGACGGCCCTGCCGGACTGGGTGCCCCAGCGTCGCGTGCGCTGGCCGATGCAGGGGGCCCTGTCGCTCACCACCGCCATGGCCTACGCCGTCCTGACCCCCGAGCGGCTGGCTCCGGGCACCGGGACCCGGACCACGGACGAGGAGGCGCCGTCCGCGGAGCAGGAGCAGGCGGCGGGCTCGTCCGACTGGGACGAGCAGTCGCTGCCGGCCGCCGCACAGGGGCTGGACCAGCCCGACATCCGGGTGTCCCCGGCCACGTGGGCGGTCGTGGGCGGGCTCGCCGTGGCGTCCGTGGCCGGTGGCTTCGCCCTCGAGCACTGGCTGGTGCGGAAGCTGGCCGCCCGCGGTGTCGAGCACCCGTGCACGGCACTGGCCCTGGGCTGCGCACCCCTGGCCTTCGCCGCGGCCGTGGCGGGCTGACCGGCGCGGCACCGCTCCGGAAGCACGAAAGGAGCCCCACCAGAGGGTGGGGCTCCTCTCATGTCCGGGGACTCGCCGAGGGACGTCAGCCCGCGTGCTGGCAGGTCTTGCAGCTGCAGTCGGTGCAGGTGCAGGAGGAGCAGCTGTCGGTGCAGTTCGCGCACTCGCAGGTGGCGTGCACGCAGTTGGCGCAGGTGCAGTCCTTGCCGGCGGAGCAGGTCGCACACGGCCCCTCGCACCCGCAGGCGCAGGAGGAGCACTCGTCGTAGTGGCCCTCGTGCTCGCGGTGCGCGTGGCCGTCGTGCAGGTAGTCCACGTGGTTCAGGTGCACGATCGCCTCGTGACCGCAGTCCGGACCGTGGGTGTGGGCGTGCTCGGTGTGGGTCTCGTGGGTGATGGTGGTCATGCGTCCTCCTGTCGTGCGGAGCCCTCGCCCCGCTCCCGCGGCGCGGGCTCTGTGTGGTCGTGCTCGCTGGCGTGCGCCAACGTGTCCGCGACCACGTGGAGCACGTGGTCGTCGAGGATCGAGTAGTGGGAGACGCGTCCCTCGCGACGGACACTCACGAGGCACTGGTCCCGGAGCACCCGCAGGTGCTGGGAGACCAGTGGCTGCGACTGCCCCACCGCCTCCACCAGGTCGGAGACCGTCCGCTCGCCCTCGGCGAGCAGCTCGATCAGCTGGATGCGGAGGGGGGACGAGAGCACCCGGAAGGTCCCGGCCGCCTGCTCGCGCAGACGCTGCTGCTCGTCCTGCGTTCCCTTCGAACTCATGCGTTGACTCTAATATGCGAACCACCGCATATGCAAGGCGGCGCATGCGTTCCGTGGTCAGGCCGGGCCCGCACCCACGGCCGCGTAGAGTCGGTGGGGTGACTCACGAGGAACGCATCGCCCTGTTCGTGGACTACGAGAACCTCGCCCTGGGGGCACGCGACCACCTGGGGGGAATGACCTTCGACCTCAAGCCCATCGCCGACGCCCTCGCCGAACGCGGCCGCGTCGTCGTGCGCAAGGCCTACGCCGACTGGTCCTACTTCGACGAGGACCGGCGGATGCTCACGCGCAGCCACGTCGAGCTCATCGAGATGCCGCAGCGCATGGGGGCATCCCGCAAGAACGCGGCCGACATCAAGATGGTCGTGGACGCGATCGAGATGGCCTTCGAGCGCGACTACATCACCACCTTCGCCATCTGCACCGGCGACTCGGACTTCACGCCCCTGGTGCACAAGCTGCGCGAGCTGAACAAGAACGTGATCGGCGTGGGTGTGCGCAACTCGACCTCCGCGATGCTGCCGCCGGCCTGCGACGAGTTCCTCTTCTACGACACCCTCGACGGCGTCGACCCCCACGTCCCCGCCGACTCGGGGGCGAAGGAGCAGCCGGACACCGCGGATGGTCGTGGGCGAGGCGGCAAGTCGAAGGACAAGGCCAAGGAGCGCACGGAGACCACCGCTGGGTCGGCGCCGAAGGACCCCGCCGAGAAACCGGCCGGCAAGGGCGGCAAGAAGGGCGGCTCCTCGCGCGGCCAGCGCAAGACCACCCCGGAGACCACGCCCGACGGCGAGGAGGTCGCGACCGCCAACCAGGGCACCGGGGCCATCGCCCCGATGGTCGCCCAGACGGTGGCCGGCCTGGCGCGCACCGCCAGCGGCCCGGTGACCGCCTCGGCGCTGAAGCGCACGCTGCTGCGCAAGGACCCGACCTTCTCCGAGGCGGACTTCGGCTTCCGCGCCTTCGGCGAGCTGCTCAAGCACCTGGACGACCGCGGGGTCATCACCCTCTCCGACGGCCCGTCCTCGGGCGACCCCACCGTCGAGCTGCCCGGTGAGGCCGATCGCGAGGTCGCGTTCGACCTGCTGCACCGCGTGCTGGACGAGGAGGACCCCGAGGGCGACGGCGTGCCGCTGTCGGGCCTCAAGGACCGCCTGCGCCACCACGAGTCCGAGTTCAGCGAGAAGTCGCTCGGATACTCGAGCTTCCTGCAGTTCTGCAAGGCGGCGGACACCGAGGACGTCGCCGAGCTCTGGTGGGACGAGGACCACGACGGCTACCTGGTGGCCGCTCTCTGAGACCACCCCGGCCCGTGGCACCGGCCCCGTCCGCTCCTGCGGGCGGGGCCGCTCTCACACCTGGCTGACGCCGCGCTTCCAGTAGCCCATGAAGGCCACCTGCCGGCGGTCCCAGTCGCGCTCGCGCACCAGGTGACGACGCAGGGCCTTCACCGCGGACGACTCGGCCGCCAGCCAGGCGTAGGCCAGCTGTGCGTCCTCCACCTCGGCCAGCTCCCACGGCACCGCCTCGGCGTCGTCGGTGACATCGGGGCCCTCCGCGGTGGCGTCCCGCTCGGCAGGGGCACCGCTGCCTCCACCGGGTGCGACGGCGAGGCGCTCCGGCACCACCTCGGTGAGCAGCGCCCCGGGCTCCTCCCCCGCGTCCCGGGGCAGCCAGACGACCTCGATGCCGGAGGGCGCGGTGAGCTCGCGGACGTCACCGGCGCCGGGCACCTCGAGGAAGGCCTGCCCCGTCGCCCCCTCCGGCAGCGTGCGCAGGATGTTCACGATGGCCGGCAGCGCGGTCTCGTCCCCCGCCAGGAGGAAGCGCTCGGCCCGTCCGGGGGTCCAGTCGACACCGACGCCCTCGTGGCCGGCGACGGTGGCGTCCGGTCCCCAGACCATCACCGGGTCGCCGGGGCGGACCGTGAGGGCCCAGGCCGAGCCGGGGGCCGAGTCACCGTGCACCGCGACGTCGACGTCCAGCTCGCCGGCCTCCCGCCGCACCGCGGACGGGGTGTAGGTGCGGAAGGTGTTGCGCTGGTCGTCCGGGAGCTCGCGCCAGGCGAGGTACCAGGTGTCCCCGGTCGGGAAGGTCGCGAAGGGATCGGTGCCCGGCCCGGCGTCCGGCAGCGGGAAGACGACCTTGATGCGCTGGTCCAGACAGGTGTCGCCGAAGTCGCGCAACCCCCCGTCGGCGAGGGTGACCCGCACGAAGCTCGGCGAGACCTGCTCGACGGCGGACACGGTGGCGCGGAAGTCCCGGTAGTTCGACGGCATGGCGCACAGGCTACGTGAGGTGAGGCATGCCTCACAAAGGGTCAGAGCCAGCCGACGCGCGGTGCGATCCAGGCGTAGCCCAGGAAGGCGACCAGGTCGATGAGGACGTGCGCCACGACCAGCGGCATCACCCTGCCTCGGCGCAGGAACCAGGCGCCGAAGAGCAGTCCCATCACCACGTTGCCCAGGCCGCCGGCGAAGCCCTGGTAGAGGTGGTAGACCCCGCGCAGGAGGGCCGCGACGACGACCGCCGCCCACGGGGCCCAGCCGAGCTGCCGGCCGCGGGTGGTGAGGTAGCCGACGACCACGACCTCCTCGAGCACACCGTTCTTGAGGGCGGCCAGGACGAGCAGGCCGACGGCCCACCACGGGGGCGTGGCCGTGGCCGGTTCGACCGTGGAGTTCAGACCGGCCGCGGTGGCTGCCAGGTAGAGGGCCAGTCCGGGCAGACCCACCAGGGCGGCCAGCAGCGCACCGTCCCGCAGGTCGCGGACGGGGTGGCGAAGATCGAGCCCGATGCCGCGGGCGCCGGTGCGCACGGGCTGCTCGTCCGAGGCGGGGGCCGGAGACATGGGACCCGGCGAGGCGGAGGCCAGCGTGGCGGAGGTCGGCACGGTGGACACCTGCGTGGCGGGGTCCGGTGTGGCGGAGGTGCCACCCATCCCGTCGCGGCCGAGCAGGTACAGCGCCAGCACCGCCGGCACGAGGGCCACCACCAGCGACACGAGGTCCGAGGCGACCGACAGCCACGGACGGGTGGGGTCGGCGGGGGTGTTGAGGCTGGTCGTCGCCCCGGCCAGGCCACCGGGGCGGGTCAGCAGGTCGGCCAGGCGCACCAGCGACCAGAGGGCCGAGGCCCCCAGCGAGACGCCCAGCACCAGCCAGACCTCGGTGCGCAGGGCGGAGCGGCTCATGGCAGGGAGGGTACGACCCGGAACCGGCAGCGGCACCGGGTGTCTGGGAGGATCCGGCGCATGCTGCGTCCTGCCCTCGCCGCCGCCCCGCAGGTGGCCGCGATCTTCGCCGTCAACGGCTTCCTCATCGGCATCTGGGGTGGCCTGCTGGCCAGCATCCGCGAGCGGGTCGGCATCCACGAGGGGGAAGTGGGCCTGCTGCTGGTGACGGTCGGCTTCTGCGCCGCGGTGACCATGCAGGTCTCGGGGCGGCTGGCCGACCGCATCGGGGCACGGCGCCCCACCCTGGTCGGCGCACTGGTGATGATGGCTGCCTTCCTCGTGCTCTGCGCGGCCACCAGCTGGCCGGTCGTGCTCGCGGGCGCAGCGCTGCTGGGGCTGGGCAACGGCGCCATGGACGTCTCCATGAACTCCCTGGCCGTGTACGCCGAGAGGGCCTCCGGGCGGCGGATCATGAGCAGGCTGCACGCCTTCTTCTCGGTGGGCTCGCTCGCCGGGGCGAGCGCGGTGCTGCTGGCCGGGCAGGTGAGCGACGGGCCGACGGGCACGGTCGTGGTCGCCGCGCTCACCGGCGTCGCGCTGGCCCTCACGCTGCTCGCTGTGTCCGCCCGCCGCCTGCCGGACACCCCGCGGGTCTCCCACCGCTCGCACGACGGCGCACGCACGCGGCTGCCGGCGGTCACCTGGCTGCTAGCCGCGATGGCGGTGCTCTTCGGCATCACCGAGGGCACCGGGTGGGACTGGTCAACCATCCACGTCACCGACGTCACCGGGGTGTCCCCAGGGCAGGGCGCCGCGGGGCTCGCGGTCTTCTCCGCGGCGATGGTGGTGCTGCGCCTGGCCGGGGACGCGCTGGTGGACCGGCTGGGAGCCCGCACCGTGCTGGCCGGTGGCGCCGCGATCGCGGTCGCCGGCTACCTGGTCGCGGTGACGCAGTCGGCCTTCTGGGTGGTGCTGGCCGGCTGGCTGCTGGTGGGGAGCGGCGTGGCGGTGCTGGCACCGATGATCTATGGCATGGCCGGGCACCTGGGCGGTGGGCGCATGCTCGCGGTCGTCGCCGGGGCCGGGTACCTGACCTTCCTGGCCGGTCCCTCGCTGATCGGCTGGGCGAGCCTGCACTGGGGCATGGCCACCGCGATGCTGGTGCCGACCGCCACGGCTCTGGCCGTGGCCCTGCTCTCGCTGCTGCTGCCGCAGGAGGCCGCCGAGGCCGCGACCGCGGAGGCGGGTGAAGCGCCCGCCCCGCAGCCGGCGCACTGAGGGGACGGGACGCCCGGGGCGCGAGCGCTGCCCGGTGCGCGACTCGACGAGGGAGTCAGGGCCACCTTGGGCGCGTGACGCGGCTCAGGAGGTGAGGGCCGCCCGGGCCGTCTCGCGCCGGCCCAGCCACACCAACAACGAGGCGGCCATGATGATGCCGGTGAAGCCGAAGGCGACCCCGTAGCCGTACCGCTCGGCCACCAGGCCCACGACGATCGGGCCGAGGATGGCCCCGACGTCCTGCGCCATCTGGAAGCCGGCCAGCACCGTGCCGGCGGAGCGCTCGTTGCCGACCACGTCGGCGACCGCGGCCTGCTGCCCAGGGTTGAGCATGCCCGCCCCGATGCCGGCGACCGCCATGACGGCCAGGTAGAGCCAGACGTCAGTAATGAGACCCGAGAAGGCGGTGAACACACCGCAGACCACCAGGCCACCCATCACCAGCGGTCGGCGGCCGATGCGGTCGCTCATGCGGCCGGCGTGGTTGAGCACCAGCACGTTGCCGAGCGCGAAGGCCGCCAGGGCGAACCCGGCCATCCGCGGGCCGGCGTGCAGCACCTCGACGACGAAGAGCGGCACGAGCGCGACGCGGACACCGAAGTTGGCCCACCCGTTGGCGAAGCCGCTGGTCAGGCAGGCGCGGTAGACCGGGTCGGCCCAGGCCTCGCGGACGGACATGCGCGGCGGGGCACCGGCGTCGCCCTGCGGCGGGCGGATCGCCTCGGGGCGGATGCCCAGGCCCACCGCGACGGCCGCGAGGAGCAGCGCCACGCCGTAGATGACGAACGGTGCCCGCAGCCCCAGCGGTGCCAGCAGCCCGCCGAGCACCGGGCCGAAGACGTTGCCCAGCAGGAAGGCCGACCCGTAGGCGGCCGAGACACGGCCTCGACGGTTGGGCGGTGACAGCCGCACCAGCAGGGCGACCGCGGACACGGTGAACATGGTCGACCCGATGCCGCCGAGCGAGCGGAACACCAGCAGCCACAGGTAGCTGGGCGCGAAAGCCGCCGCGCAGGTCGACAGCGCCACGATGACCAGCCCCACCAGGTAGACGGGGCGTTCCCCGAAGGCCTCCGAGAGGCGCCCTCCCACCGGCGCGAAGGCCAGGCGGAAGGCGGCGAAGGCCGAGACGATGACGGCCGCGGCCGAGGCCCCGACGCCGAAGCTGCGCGCGAACTGCGGGATGGCTGGGGCGACGATGCCGAAGCCGATGGCCACGACGAAGGCGGCGCCGATGAGGATCCAGACCTCCCGGGGGAAGCCCTCCTTCACCTGCGCCGCCGTCGTCGTCACCAGCGGAAGCCTAGGCCCCCGCCCACCGGCTCATGCAGCCACGTGGTGCCCCTCGGCGTCGACCCCGTGATCCCGCTGCAGCCGAGCGCCCTCCACGTCGAGGTCGGGCAGCAGGCGGTCGAGCCAGCGCGGCATCCACCAGGCCTTCTCGCCCAGCAGGTGCATGACCGCCGGGGTGAGCGTCATGCGCACCAGGAAGGCGTCCACGAGCACACCCAGCGCCAGGGCGAAGCCCATCGGCCGGATCATGGTCAGCTCGGCGTGGATGAAGCCGGCGAAGACCGACACCATGATGAGCGCCGCGGCGGTGACGACGGCCGCACCGGCCCCGAAGCCCCGGTGCACGGCCCGGCGCGCCCGGTCGCCGTGGGCCCAGGACTCGCGCATCCCGGTGACGAGGAACATCTGGTAGTCCATCGCCAGGCCGAAGAGCACGCCGATCACCATCGTGGGCAGGAAGCTGAGGATGGCTCCCGGCTCGTTGACTGCGAAGAGCTCGCCCAGCCAGCCCCACTGGTAGACCGCGACGACGGCACCGAAGGCCGCGCCCACGCTCAGCAGGAAGCCGGCGGTGGCCACCAGCGGCACCACCAGGCTGCGGAAGACGAGCACCAGCAGCAGCAGCGACAGCCCGACCACGACGCCCAGGTAGAGCGGCAACGAGTCGGCGAGCGCCTCGGAGATGTCGATGTTGGCCACGGTCAGGCCCGTGAAGCCCATGTCGACCTTCTCCGCGGACTCGATGCCGGTCGCCTTGTCGCGCAGCGTGTGCACGAGGTCGACCGTCTGCTGGTCGTTCGGGGCGGTGCTCGGGGTGATCTGGAAGGCCAGCGTCGAGCGGTCCTCGCTCGTGCCGGCGGGCACCACGTACTCGACCCCGGGGGTGTCCTTCAGCTGCTCACCGATCTGGATCTGCAGGTCGGCGGCCTCCTGCTTGCTCAGCGGCTCGTCGGTGGAGGCCATGGCCACGATCGGCCCGTTGGCGCCCTCGCCGAAGTGGTCCCGGACGGTGTCGAAGGTCTGGTAGCCCTGCGAGTCCGCCGGGGCGGTGGAGCCGTCGGGCATGCCCAGCCGCATGTCGGTGACCGGCCAGGCCAGGACACCCAGACCCAGCACGACGGCCAGGATGGTGAGCCACGGCATGCGGGTCGTCAGACGGGACCAGAACGGGTTGGTCCGGTCGTGGCGCGGGTCCACCTCCGCCGGGGCGTTGAAGAACGAGGTCGCACCCCCGCGGCGCACCGGCTGCTCGGCAGCCGCCAGGACCGCCGCCCGCTGCTGGCGCCCGCGGCGTCCCAGCACCTTGTCCCCCATGAGGGAGAGCAGGGCGGGAGCCAGGGTCCAGGAGACGACCACGGCGACCAGTACGGTCGCGGCGGCCACCAGGCCCATCGTCGCAAGGAAGGGGATGCCGGTCAGCGTCAGCGCCGCCAGGGCGATGATCACGGTCGTGCCGGCGACGCCCACCGCGTTGCCCGCGGTGCCGGTCGCCAGACCGATGGACTCGTGCTTGTCCATGCCGCTGGCCAGCTGGGTGCGGTGGCGGTTGACGATGAAGAGGGTGTAGTCGATGCCGACGGCCAGGCCCAGCATCACGGCCAGAACGGGGGTGATGTCCTGCATGGTCACCCACGCGCTCGTGGCCATCGCACCGGCCACACCCACCGCGACACCGACGACGGCGTTCAACAGGGGCAGCCCGGCGGCGGTGAGCGAGCGCAGCATGACCAGCAGCACGATGCCGGCGAAGACGAGACCGACGATCTCGCCCGGGCCCATGATCGAGCTGGCGTCCTGGGACATCTCCTGCGAGAAGCTGGTGGTGACGCCCTCGTCCGCCAGGCCGTCGGCCTGCTCCATGACCTTCTCACGGTCGGCGATGTCGACGTTGTTCAGCTCGTCGTCGAAGCGCACCTGGGTGAAGGCGATGTCGCCCTTCTCGGAGACGAAGCGCATGCCCTCGCTGAGCTGCTGCTGGGAGCGGCCCTGCTCCAGGTCGGCCTTGCCGGACTCGAGGTCCTTCTCGGCCCGGTCGAGCTTCTTCTCGTTGGCGTCGAGCTCCTTCTTCCCCTCGGCCAACTTCTTCTCACCGGCCTCGAGCTCCTTCTCCCGGCCGTCCAGCTCCTGCTGACCGGCCTCGAGCTCCTGTTCCTTGCCGTCGAGCTGCTGCTGACCGGCCTCCAGCTTCGCCCTGGCCTCTGCCACCTGGGGTGCGTCCGGGCCGAGCTTGGCCTGCAGTTGCGCAACCTGCTGCTCCTGCTGCTTGAGCTGGGCCCGACCCTGCTCGAGCTTCTCGCGCCCGGCGTCGATCTCGCCCTGGGCCTCCTGGATCTTCTTGCGGCCCTGCTCGAGCTCGCCGGACTTCTCCTTGAGCTGGGCCCGGCCCTGCTCGAGCTTCTCGCGCCCGTCGGCCACCTCCTGGCGACCGGACCGCAGGTCCTTCTGGCCCTGGTCCAGCTTCTTCTCGGCGTTCGTCAGCTGCTTCTGCAGCGCGAACGGACTCCGCGCGTCGGTGACGACGTCCACGGCGCCCATGTCCTTGACCGCCTGGTTGATGGCGGTGCGCTGCTCCGGGGTGAACTCGCCCGATTCGGACTCGAAGACCACGGTGCCGACGCCACCGGCGGCGTCGGGCAGCTCCTCCTTGAGCTGGTCCTGCACCTGCTGGAACTCGGTGCCGGGGATGCTGAACTGCGTGCTCAGCGGCTTGCTGAAGACGGCGGCGGCACCGGCGACGCTCGCCAGGACCAGCAGCCAGGCCAGGATCACCGGCCACACGTGGCGCGAGGCCCAGTGCCCCACTGCGTAGAGACGTTCGGCCATCAGGGCCGTCCTTCCGTGGTGTCAGGGATGGGAGGGGTGGAGGCGCTGCCGTAGCCGCAGCGCAGGTGGTCCAGGGCTTCCTGGGCGAGCTCGAGGAAAACGGCGCGGGACTCGGCACCCCGGGCACCGTCGGTGCGTTCGTGCCAGACCTCGGCAGCGGTCTCGATGACGCCGAGGGCGCTGCGGACCAGCCCGCCGAGGAAGACGCGGTCCGGCGGCTGCCCCGGGGCGTGCAGGCGGTCGAGCAGCAGCTGCACGGCCTCTGCGGTGCACTGGGCGACCATGTTCGCCTCAGCCCGCTGGAGCGCCGGACTGTCCGCCAGGACGGACCAGATGCGGGCCGTGTGGTCGAAGCGCTCCTCGTCGAACACCCGGGGCAGCGCGTTGCGCAGGACGTCCAACGGGGGGCAGGTCGGCGGGGAACCGCTGGAACTCGGCCACGAGCGTCTCCATGACCGCGTGGACGGGCTGCAGGAGGCACTCCTCCGCACTCCCGAAGTAGTTGAAGAGCGTTCGGCGTGACACCCCCGCCCGCTCCGCGACGGCATCGGGGGTGAGCTCGGCGATGCCTCGGTCGTCGACCAGCTCACCGGCGGCTGCCACCAAGGCGGCCCGGGTTCTCTTCTTGTGGGCCTCCCGCAGCGACATGACCCCAGCGTAGGCCGCTCACTGCACCGCGTGCAAACTTTCCTGCCGTGCAGGATGGTGACGCTGCTCACGGGAAGGCAGAATGCGCGCATGGCACACCCCCTCAAGGCCCCCGCCGGCGAGACCGACGCACCGGCCGGGCACGACAAGAAGGGCTCCCTCCTGGGCCTCCCCCAGCTGACCGCCCTCGTGGTCGGCTCCATGATCGGCGGCGGCATCTTCGGACTGCCGATGAACATGGCCCAGGCCGCGGCCCCCGGCCCCCTCCTCATCGGCTGGGGCATCACCGGCATCGGCATGCTCATGCTGGCGCTGACCTTCACGCTGCTGGCCCGCCTCGACGCGAACCCGGACGGCGGCGTGTACGGCTACGCCCGCGAGGGCTTCGGCCGGTTCATGGGCTTCTCGTCCGCCTGGGGCTATTGGATCAGCGCCTGGCTGGGCAACCTGTCCTACTTCATCCTCATCTTCTCCACGCTCGGCCTGTGGTGGCCCACCCTCTTCGGGACCGGCACCACCTGGGCAGCCGTCGCCGGACAGAGCGTGCTGCTGTGGCTGTACGTACTGCTGCTGCTCAGCGGCGTGCGCGAGGCCGCGGGCTTCAACCTGATCATCACCGTCGCCAAGCTCGTCCCGATCATCGCCTTCGTCGTGCTCACGGCGGTGGCCTGGGACTACGGCGTGTTCACCGCCGACTTCTGGGGCCGGCAGACGACCGGCACGGGCGTCTGGGAGCAGGTGCGCAACATGATGCTGGTGACCGTGTGGGTCTTCGTCGGCATCGAGGGCGCCACCGTGTACTCGCAGCGTGCGCGCCAGCGCAAGGACATCAGCCGCGCCACCGTGGTCGGCTTCCTCACCGTCATCGCCCTGCTGGTGTCGGTCAACCTGCTCAGCGCCGGCATCCTCAGCCAGGCGGAGCTGGCCGACCTGCAGGACCCGTCCATGGCCGGTGTGCTGCGCGAGGCCGTCGGCCCCTGGGGCGCCGGTCTGGTCAGCGTGGGTCTCATCGTCTCCGTGGTGGGTGCCCTGCTGGCGTGGATGCTGCTGTGCGCCGAGATCCTGGACGTCACCGCGCGCGACGGCGCCATGCCACGGGTGCTCTCGAAGGAGAACCGTCACGGGACGCCCACCTGGGCGGTGCTCACCACGGCCCTCGTGCTGCAGGCCGCGCTGGTCTACGCCCACTTCAACTCGTCGAACTACCTCGTGGTCATCCTCATGGCCGGTTCGATGATCCTGCTGCCCTACCTGCTCAGCGCCGTCTACGGCGCGATGCTCGCCTGGCGCCACCGCCGGGACGGATCGGCCGGCACGAAGCACGTGGTCATGGCCGTCGTGGCCGCCGTCTACGCGCTCTGGCTGGTCTTCGCCGGCGGGCTCGACTACCTGCTCATGACGGCGCTCTTCTACGCCCCGGGGCTCGCGGTCTACGCCTGGGCGCAGAAGGAGAACGGGCGACCGGTGCTCAAGTCCTGGGAGTGGGTCATCTGGGGCGTCATGGCCGTGGCCTTCGTCGCCGCGGTGCTGGGCTTCCGACAGGGGTGGCTGGCGCTCTGAGGCAGCCTCGGGGGACGTGCCCGGGCACGCCCCCCGCTCCGGGCGAGCGCGCCTCGCCGGCCTTGCGGGCGCCGGCGACCACGGACGAGGCGACCTCCACGAGGCGCACGTTGGTGTGCCGGGAACGCTCGCGCAGCACGTCGAAGGCGGCGTCCTCCCCCACCTCGAGGCGGGCCATGAGATTCCCCTTCGCCTGCCCGATGAGGTCACGGCTCTCCAGGGCCCGGCCCAGGTGGATGACGTGCTGACGGCTGCTCAGGGCGAACGAGGCGGGAGCCTCGACGCGTCGCGCGTTCTGCTCGGTCTCGGGATCGAAGCGGTGGGGGCGGTCCGAGTAGAAGTTGAGCGCACCGAGGCCGGCCCGGCCGGTGGTCGGGTCCGACTCGTCCCCCTCGAAGGTCTCCATCCGCACCGCCATCATCGAGGCGACCTCGTACCGGGCCGCCCACCGGCTGAAGGTGGGCCACTCGGGGTCCGTGGCGGTGTCCTCCAGGTGGGTCACGGGCTGCTCGCGGGCCGCCGAGGCGCAGGGCCCCTCACCGACCTCCTCCTGGTAGCGGTCGACCTCGAAGCAGATCGGGTCGGTCGCGGCGACGGTGTCGATCTTCCCGCCACTGCGCAGCAGCGAGAGCGAGACGTGCAGGTCCTGCCCCACGGCGTCCTGCGCGACCTCGCAGATCTCGAGAGCGAGCTCCTCGACGGACTCATGGACGCGGAAGCGACGGATCCACGCCTCCAGCTGTTCGGTGGCGAGATCCCGGGTGCGTTCCTGCGTCATGGGGACATAGTGGGTCGAGATGCGACATCGCGCCACCAGGTCTGCGTCACACCAGCACCTGGTCCGGGGTGCCCACCTCGACGACGCGACCGGCGTCCATCCGCGCGACGGCATCGGCCAACCGGGCCTCGTCGTGGTCGTGCGTCACGAGCACGGCCGTCGTCCTCGTGCGGACGACGATGCGGCGCAGGTCATCTCCCAGTGCCACCCGGAGGTCGCGGTCCAGGGCGCTGAGCGGCTCGTCGAGCAGGAGCACGTCCGGGTCCGCGGCCAGCCCCCGGGCCAGCGCCACCCGCTGTCGCTGTCCACCGGAGAGGGTGCGCGGGTCACGTGCCTCGATGCCGGGCAGGCCGACGAGGTCGAGCAGCTCGGCGGTTCGCTCCTGCCGGGCGCCACGACCCACGCCGCGCAGGCGCAGGGCGTAGGCGACGTTCTGGGCGACCGAGAGGTGGTCGAACAGCTGGCCGTCCTGGAAGACGAGCGCGAAACCCCGGCGGTGCGGCGGGACGGCGGTGAGGTCCTTGCCGTCGAAGCGGACCGCGCCGGAGGTCAGCGACTCCAGCCCGGCCACCACCCGCAACAGGGTGGACTTGCCGCACCCGGAGGGCCCGAGCACGGCGGTCATGGTGCCGGCCGGCACGGTCAGGTCGACCTCCTCGAGCGCCCGGACCGAGCCGTGTCGGGTGGGGAACTCCACGGTGGCGCCCTGCACCTCCAGGCCGGTGCGGTCGGCGGGTCGGGGGCTGCTCTCGGTCACCAGGTACCTCCGGTGTTCGGGGCGAGGCGGTCGACGACGGCCATCACGGCCACGGTCACGGCGGCCAGCAGCACGCTGGCGGCCAGGGCCAGGCCGAAGCCCGACCCACCGGGACGGCTGACGAGCTCGGCGATGACGACGGGCACGGTCGGTGCATCGGGGCGGGCGAGGAAGCTGGTGGCGCCGAACTCCCCCAGGCAGACGGCCAGCGCGAATCCGGCCGCCGCGGTGGCCGGTCGGGCGGCGAGCCGGACGTCGACCGTGAGGAACTGCCGCCACGGCGGTGCCCCCAGCGAGGCCGCGGCCTGCCGCTGCCGGTCGTCGATCCCCTCCAGCACGGGGGTCAGCGTGCGCACGACCAGCGGCGTGGCCACGAGTGCCTGTGCCAGCGGGATCAGCAGGGGCGAGGAGCGCAGGTCCAGCGGCGGGGAGTCCAGGGCGATGAGGAGCCCGAAGCCCACGGTCACCGCGGAGACCCCGAGCGGCAGCATGAACAGCAGGTCCAGCGCACGCACGGTGCGTGCCCGACCCGGGGTGCGGCCGGGTCGGGAGAGGGCCACGGAGACCAGGATCCCCAGCACGAGGGCCACGACCGTGCCGTCGACCGCGATGCGCCAGGAGTTCTCGAGGGCCTCCAGCACGGTCCCCTGCAGCGCGGCGTCGTCGGCGGCGGCGCGGGAGCCCAGGTCGCGGTAGTTGCGCAGCGACCAGGCGGTCCCCTCGGCGGTGGGGACCTGCAGGGAGCGCACGACAAGCGCGACGACCGGTGCGGTGACGAAGGCGAGCACCGCCATCGCCACCGCGACCGCGGGCAGGTCGCCGCGGCGCACCGGACGAGGCGCCGAGCCGGCCGAGGTGGCCCGGGCGCTGCCACGCAACCGGGCGGCAGCACCGACGAGCAGCCCGACGGTCACGACCTGCAGCACCGAGAGCACCGCGGCGGCCCGGAGGTCCAGGTACTGGGTGGTCAGCAGGTAGATCTCGGTCTCGATGGTGCGGTGCTTCAACCCGCCGAGGGTGAGGACCACCCCGAAGGCGGTGCTGCAGAACAGGAAGACGACCACCGCGGCGCTGATGACCGCCGGTGCCAACCGCGGCAGCGTGATGTCGCGCAGGACCTGCCACGGGGCCGCACCCAGCGAGGCGGCGGCCTCCTCCGCCCGCCGGTCCAGGCCGGACCAGGCACCGCCGACGGTCCGCACGACCACCGCGAGGTTGAAGAACACGAACGCCGCCCCGATCGCCCACGGGGTGCCGTCCCAGCCGAGGAGGCCGAGCGGCCCCTGCGGACTGAGCAGGCTGCGGAACATCACACCCACCACCACGGTCGGCATGACGAAGGGCATGACCACCCAGGAGCGCGCCAGCCCGCGCAGCGGGAAGCGCAGCCGGTACAGCACGAACGCGGTGGGCACGCCGAGCAGCACGGTCACGACGGTGCCCGTGAGCGCCGTCGCGACGGTGAACCCGAGCACGCGCAGGGTGCGGCCACGGCCCAGCACCTCGGTGACGGCCGAGGGGTCGAACTGGCCGCCCGGCGCGAGCCCGCGCCCCACCATCGTGCCGACGGGCAGGGCGAAGAAGAGCGCGAAGACCAGCAGCGGGACCGCGGCCCACAGCAGGGGCACCCAGGCGCCCCCGTGGCGTCGCCTCACTGGCCGGTGGCCTCGCTCCAGCGCGTCAGCCAGTCCTCACGGTTCTCCTGGATGCGGGTGGCGTCCACCTCGACCGGCTCCGAGGCCGGCGGGGCCCACTTCTCCCACTCCTTGGGCAGCTCCACGTCATCGCGGACGGGGTAGACGTACATGGAGTCCGGCAGGCCGGTCTGGAACTCCTCACCCAGCAGGTGGTCGACCAGCGCAGCGGCCGCCTCGGGCTCCTTCGCCCCCTCCAGCACCCCGGTGTACTCCACCTGGCGGAAGCAGGTGTCGAGCAGGGCGGAGGTGGTGGGCTCGTCGGCGCCCTCGGGCACGGTGAAGGGCGGGCTGGAGGCGTAGGACAGCACGATCGGGCGGTCGCCCTTGCCGCCGGCACCGGTGAAGTCGACGTTGTAGGCGTCCTCCCAGCCGGCGGTGATCTTCGCGTCGTTGGCGACCAGGTCCTTCCAGTACTGCTCCCAGCCGTCGTCGCCCTTCTCACCGATCGTGGCCAGCAGGAAGGCCAGGCCCGGGCTCGAGGTGGCGGCACCGGGGGCGACGAAGAGGCCCTTGTACTCGGGCTTCGTGAGGTCGTCGAGGCTCTCGGGCGGGTTGATGCCCTCCTTCTCGAACCACTGGTCGTCGACGTTCACGCAGACGTCGCCGTAGTCCACCGGGGCCAGGCGCTTGCCGCCGTCGGCCTCCATCACGTGGTCCGCGACGCCCGACGGCAGCTCCTCGCCGTGCTCGGCGACGACTCCCTCGGCCAGGGCGCGGCCGCCGAAGGTGTTGTCGATGCCGAACACCACGTCGCCCAGGGGCTTGTCCTTGGTGAGGACGAGCTTGTTGGTCAGGGCGCCGGCATCACCGGACTTCTGCACCTTGACCTTGATGCCGGTGTCCTTCGTGAACTGCTCCAGCGAGCCCTTCGGCGGGTTGAACGAGTCGTGGGTGACGAGGGTGACCGTCTTGCCGCGCAGCGCGGGGTCGGCGCCCTCGCCGGAGCCCGAGACCCCACCGGAGGCAGGACTCTCCGCGCCGGACTCGCCGCCGGCCCCGCTCTCGTCGCCACCCGAGGAGCCCTCGCTGGCCGCCGGGCTCTCCGCGGAGGACTCGTCGGCAGGGCCCTCGGTCGTGGTCTCGGACTCCTCGGACCCACCGGTCCCCAACGAGCAACCGCCCACGGTCAGGAGGGCGGTCAGGGACAGGGTCACCGGGGCGACGACCCGGCGGTGGGTGCTTCGCGCTGCGCTGCGCATCGTGGTGCTCCTCGTTCGACTTCCTCCGCCGGTGGTCCCGGCCAGGTTCCAAGGGTCTGCGGCTCGCCGCACTCTCAACGCCGTCGTGGCGCTCCCCTGTCGTGCGGCCGAAGATAGTCCATGGCCGCGAGGGCACCACCGGCGCCCGGCAGCATCACGGGCGGCGTGACAGACTCGAGGACGAGACGTACCCACTGCGCCGCACACCGTGCGGGCGCCCAGCAGGCGAAGGAGAGTTCCATGAACCTTGCGTACAAGGCCCTGGCGACCGTTCTGCCGATCGTGGCCAGCGTGGTGGCCAGCAAGGTGGCCGACGGCACCTGGAAGCTGACCACCGGCCGCTCCGCCCAGAACCCCGACGACCCCGAGGTGGGCATGAAGGAGGCCGCCGCCTTCGCCCTCATCTCCGGTGCCATCGTCGGTGTGGCCAAGATGGTGGCCAACCGCCAGGCGTCGCACTTCTACATGAAGAACAACGGCATGCTGCCGCCGGAGCTGACCAAGAAGCTGGGCCTGACCGAGGAGCAGTCGCGCGCCAAGGCGCTCGCCAAGCTCGAGTCCGAGGGCAACCGCAAGGCCGCCAAGAAGGCGGCGAAGAAGGCCGACCAGAAGAACTGAGAACCGGCCACCGTCACGGCCCCGTCCACCCGGTGCGGTGGGCGGGGCCGCGTCGTGTCCCGGGGCAGGCGGACGGTGGAGTCAGCCCGTGCCCGACCGGTTGGGCCCGGGCGGCGCTGCCCCGGGTGAGCCCCGTCCAGCCGGTCGGCCGCGGGCCCCTCAGTCCCGGTCCGTCGTCAGGAACTCCACGACGGCCCGGATGTACCCCGGACGATCGGCGAAATAGGCCCCGCAGTGGCCCACGCCCTCGACGATGCGGAGTTCCGCCCCCTCACCCGCGGACGCGGCCAGCCGGTGGGCGTGGTCGACGGGGATGACCTCGTCCTCCGTGCCGTGCAGCAGGAGCAGCGGGCGCGGCGCGATGGCGCCCACCACCTCGACCGGCTGCACCTCGTCGAAGCGGTAGCCGTAGCGCAGCCGGGTCGCCTGGTCGACGAGCTGCACCAGCGGCACCGGCGGCAGTCGCAGACCCCGTGCAGCCGCTTCGATGACCCCCTGCATATCTGCGAACGACGAGTCGGCCACCACCCGTCGGACCCGCACGTCGCGGGCCGCGACCTGCAGGGCGACGGCAGCCCCCATCGAGAAGCCGAGCAGGTCGATGCCGACACCCGGGCAGCGCGCCGCCACCCAGTCCAGGGCAGCTTCGAGGTCCCGCTGCTCGTAGTGGGCCAGGGACTGGGGGCCGTCCTCGGAATCACCGTTTCCGCGGAAGTCCAGGAGCAGCACGGACCACCCGGCACGCCAGAGCCCCGGCCCGATGCCGAGCATGTCCGCCTTGCTCCCCCGGTGGCCGTGGCAGACGACCGCGACCCGATCGCTCTCGCCCAGCAGCCACCACGCGGCCAGGCGCGTGCCGTCCGACGCGTGGAGCGTCACGTCCTCGACGCGCTCGTCGGGCACCCGGACCTCGAAGGGCGTGAAGTTGTAGTCCAGCGCCGGACGCTGAGGTCCACTGATCTGGCGGGCACCGGCGAGCGCGCCGACAGCCACCCCCGCAGCAGCGACGACGGGCAGGGCCAGGGTGGTCCGGCGGGGCATGCACCCGGCCTATGAGGGCACCCCGGAGCCACCCGACCTCGCATCTCACCCACCTTCACCCCGCTCCTCTTGGCTCCACCCGTTCCCCGGCGGAGCGCACCTCTGCCCTCACCCACCCACTGACCGGTGAAGGCCCATCGCCCCTGCCCGATACACGCCCCGTCCTCACCCACTGCCTGCGGACGGCCCCGGCGGATCACCCGGCGGGTGCCAGACCCACCGACCGTCCCTGCGCGTGGCGGTCAACCCGTCACGGTGCACGACCGTGTGGTGCCGGGAGCAGAGCAGCGCCAGGTTCTGCAGGTCGGTCGGCCCACCGTCCGCCCAGTGGACGACGTGGTGGGCGTGGCACCACCCCGGCGGTCGCCCACAGCCGCGGAAGGTGCACCCACCGTCTCTCCTCACCAGTGCCGCCCGCTGGTGACCGGTGGCCAACCGCTCGGTGGCTCCGACGTCCAGGGGCTCGGAGTCCGCACCGAGCACCATCGGGATGATCTGGGCGTCACAGGCCGCCTGTCGCACCTGGGCCGGCGTGAGCACCTCCCCGTTCACCGTGGTGGCGAAACCGGTGGGCCCGGCGTCCTCGACGGGCTCGGACAGTCCCCGACCCCAGCCGACGCGACCGGGCTCCCGCGCACGGCGGGCCAGCTCGGAGGTGAGCACGGCGTGGTCCAGCGTCACGAGCAGCGTGGTGGACCCGGACAGTCCACGACCTCCACCGCCACCGTCCCGGTCGGCGGCCTGCGCCCTGGTGACCAGCTCCAGCAGGGCGTCCGCACGACGGCGGGCAGGGGTCCGCGCGTCCCGCACCGTCTCACCGGCCTCGCCCTCCGTGGGGCGCGGTGCGGCGAGGCCGTCCACCGCTGCCCGCACCCTGGCGGCGTCCGGCTGGTTGAGCTCCCAGGTGAACCGGACCAACCCCGTCGGCAGGGTGCGCTCGGTGAGCACCGAGCACTCCTTGGCCCGATCGTCCTGCTCGTCCAGGGTGTGCCGGCCGTAGCGGGCGATGATCTCCCTCGTCAGCTGGCGCAGGGCCCGGTCGCTGGCCGCGTGGCCCATGGCCGCCAGGTTCTCCGCGTGCGCCAGGTAGTGCCCCAGCACCTCGCCCCGCTCGGCCCCCGGCAGCACCGGCTGGACCTTCTCGGCCTCCCGCAGCATCACGTGCGCGGCCCCCACGGACACACCGCCGCCCCAGATCGCCTCGGCCAGCGGCTCGGTCCCGAGTTCGGTGGTCGCCTCGGCCACCCGGGCCAGCGCATGGGCCCGGCCGGAATCGGTGATGCCGGCCTGCTCCCGTACCCATGACGTGGTGCCTGCGGCGGTCGACGCCGCGACCACGCCCCGGGAGCAGGCCTCACCCACCACCCCGGCCATGGCCGCCTCCGCCGCCCGCACGAGATCACCCAGGACCCCGACCACGCGGCCGAGGTCGTCACTCCCCACCCGCCAGAGCTCCGGACGCACCGCCTGGAGGTCGTCGACGAGATCCGCAGCCCGTTCGAACGGATCCGCCGGCGCCACCGATGCCGTCACGACAGCGCGTCGCACGGGTGGAGGAGCACTCGAATCCCCTCCCGGCCCCCACGCCGGCCACGCGTCCTGTCGGTCCATCCGCATCACCCCCGTGAAGCCACCCCACTCCCACCGACAACGTCATCATACAGAACACCCCACCCGATTGCAACACGTGTTGCACAGGGGGCTCGCACCCCTCACCCCCACCCCACCGTGTGACGTGAGCCATACTGGCCGGCGGCCCACATCACGTCTCCCGGGAGGTTCCATGGCCACCCCGCAGGACCTGCTGCCCAGCAGCGATCCGGTCCAGTTCATCGCACCCGGCGGCGAGCTCACCGCATCGGACCACCCGCGGGGCTACACCCTGCCGGACGCCGAGAAGCTCCTCGCCCTGTACCGCGGCATGGTGCTCGGACGCCGCTTCGACAAGCAGGCCACCGCCCTCACCAAGCAGGGTCGCCTCGCCGTCTACCCGAGCAGCTTCGGGCAGGACGCCTGCCAGGTCGCCACCGTCCAGGCCCTGCGCGAGGACGACTGGCTGTTCCCCACCTACCGCGACTCGATGGCCGTGGTCACCCGCGGCGTCGACCCGGTCGAGGTGCTCACCCTGCTCAAGGGCGACTGGCACGCCGGCTACGACGTCAGCGCCACCCGCACCGCGCCGCAGTGCACCCCGCTGGCCACCCAGCTGGTCCACGCCGCCGGCACCGGCTCTGCCCTGGCCCGCAAGGGCTCCGACGCCGCGGTGCTCGCCTTCATCGGCGACGGCGCGACCTCCGAGGGCGACTTCCACGAGGGCCTCAACTTCGCCGCCGTGTTCAAGGCACCCGTCGTGTTCGTCGTGCAGAACAACACCTACGCGATCTCCGTGCCGCTCTCGAAGCAGACCAAGGCACCGTCGCTGGCCTACAAGGGCATCGGCTACGGCATCCCGTCCGAGCAGGTGGACGGCAACGACGCCGCCGCCGTCGCCGCGGTCATGGACACCGCCCTGGCACGCGCCCGGGCGGGCGATGGCCCCACCCTCGTGGAGCTGCACACCTACCGCCTGGACGCCCACACCAACGCCGACGACGCGACCCGCTACCGCGAGGACTCCGAGGTGCAGGGCTGGCTGGCCAAGGACCCGGTCGTCCGCCTGGAGCAGTACCTGCTGGCCCAGGGCCTGCTGGACGACGCCCGCATCGAGGAGATCCGCGCCGAGGGCGAGGAGCAGGCCGCGAGCCTGCGCGAGCGCATGAACGCCGACGTGGAGCACGACCCGATGGACCTGTTCGAGCACGTCTACGCCGAGCCCACCCCGCAGCTGCTGGAGCAGCGCGCCCAGGTGGCCGCCGAGCTGGCCGCCGCCGGTGAGGACGCCCAGACCACCGAGGAGGCCACCCGATGACCGTGACCATGGCCCAGGCCCTCAACCAGGCCCTGCGCGACGCGATGACCGCCGACGAGAAGGTGCTCGTGTTCGGCGAGGACGTCGGCACGCTCGGCGGCGTCTTCCGCATCACCGACGGGCTCACCCGCGACTTCGGCGAGGACCGCTGCTTCGACACCCCGTTGGCCGAGGCCGGCATCATGGGCTTCGCCGTCGGCATGGCCATGGAGGGCTTCCGCCCCGTGGTCGAGATGCAGTTCGACGCCTTCGGCTACCCCGCCTTCGAGCAGGTCGTCAGCCACGTGGCCAAGCTGCGCAACCGCACCCGCGGCACCGTGCAGCTGCCGATGGTGATCCGCGTGCCGTTCGCCGGCGGCATCGGCGGCGTGGAGCACCACTGCGACTCCTCCGAGGGCTACTACGCCCACACCCCCGGGCTGAAGGTCGTCACGCCCTCCACCCCGGGCGACGCCTACTCGCTGCTGCGCGAGGCCATCGCCAGCGACGACCCGGTGGTCTTCATGGAGCCCAAGGTCTCCTACTGGGCCAAGGAGGAGGTCGAGCTGCCCGTCGAGCGCGAGGCGTTCGGCACCTCCGCCGTCCGCCGCGAGGGCAGCGACGTCACCCTGGTGACCTACGGGCCGCAGCTGAAGACCTGCCTGCAGGCCGCCGAGGCCGCCGCCGAGCTGGGCTACGACTGCGAGGTCGTCGACCTGCGCACCCTCGTCCCCTTCGACGACGAGGGTGTGGCCGCCTCCGTGCGCAAGACGGGCCGCTGCGTGGTCGTCTCCGAGGCGCAGGGCTTCGCCGGCGTGGCCGCCGAGGTGGCCGCCCGCGTGCAGGAGCGCTGCTTCCACTCGC
The DNA here is from genome assembly GCF_054950055.1 of Kytococcus sp. Marseille-QA3725. Classification (NCBI taxonomy): domain Bacteria; kingdom Bacillati; phylum Actinomycetota; class Actinomycetes; order Micrococcales; family Kytococcaceae; genus Kytococcus; species Kytococcus sp. Marseille-QA3725. The sequence goes on from NZ_JBUCLA010000001.1 coordinate 1,691,466, forward strand.
TGGCCGCGCCGGTGCTGCGCGTGACCGGTTTCGACATCCCGTTCCCGCCGCCCAAGCTGGAGCACGCCCAGCTGCCGAGCGTGGACCGGGTGCTCGACGCCATCGAGCGCCTGCAGTGGGACGACGAGCCCGACCTGACCCATGCCGGCGGCGCGGCCGCCCCGATGCCGGGAGGTGCCCGATGAGCGCACAGGTCTTCCTGCTGCCCGACCTGGGCGAGGGACTCACCGAGGCCGAGGTCGTCGAGTGGCTGGTGGCCGTCGGCGACGAGGTCGAGATCGACCAGAACGTCGTCACCGTCGAGACCGCGAAGGCGACCGTCGAGGTGCCCGTCCCCTTCGCGGGGACCGTCTCGGCGCTGCACGGCGAGGTCGGCCAGGTGATGGAGGTGGGGCGACCCCTCATCTCCGTCGGCGGGGCCGGTGACGACGCGGGGTCCGACGGATCCGGGGAGGGCGCGCAGGGTGCCGACGCCCCGGGTGACTCCGGGAGCGACCCGCGCGCCGGCCACCAGCAGTACCGCACCGAGGAGCAGGCCGGTGTCGAGGTGCCCGCCGAGGGCGGCGCCACGCAGGACGAGGGCTCCGGCGCGGTCCTCATCGGCTTCGGCACCGGGCACGGCGGCTCCACCCGGCGCCGCCGCACGCCCCGCGGTGCCGCCGCCACCTCTTCCCCCTCCCCGATTTCGTCCCCTGATGCGACCGAATCGGCACGACACGCCGCATCCACGCCCCAGAAGGGCACATCAGGGGACCAAATTGGGAAGAGGGATGGCGACGCGGCACAGGCGCCCCGCCTGTCGGACGAGCGCATCCCCCTCACCGGCGTGATGCGGATGATGACCGAGCGCCTCACCGCCTCCCGCAGCGAGATCCCCGACGCGACCACCTGGGTGGACGCGGACGCGACAAAGCTGCTGCGCGCCAAGGACGCCCTGAAGGCCGCGCGCCCGGACGCCGGCATCGGGGTGCTGCCGCTCATGGCCCGCATCGTGGTGGTCGGCTTGCACCGCCACCCGGCGCTCAACGCCTCGGTGGAGATGCAGGACGGCACCGCCGTCGCCGTGCAGCGCCACGCCCGCATCAACCTGGGCTTCGCCGCCCAGTCGCCGCGTGGCCTGGTGGTGCCCGTCGTCCACGACGCCGGGTCCATGACCACCACCGAGCTCGCGGCCGCCCTGCGGGAGCTCACCGGCCTGGCACGGGAGGGACGCCTCTCCCCCGCCCAGCTGACCGGCGGCACGTTCACGCTCAACAACTACGGCGTGTTCGGCGTGGACGGCTCGACCCCGATCATCAACCACCCCGAGGCCGCGATGCTGGGCGTCGGCCGCATCGTCGAGCGCCCCTGGGCGGTGCACGGCAAGCTCAAGGTGCGCAAGGTGACCCAGCTGGGCTTCACCTTCGACCACCGCGTCTGCGACGGCGGCACGGCCGGCGGCTTCCTGCGCTTCGTCGCCGACTGCGTGGAGGACCCGGCGCTGCTGCTCGCCGAGCTCTGAGCCCGGACACACGAAAGGCGTTCCGCGATCCCCCCTCAAGGATCGCGGAACGCCTTCGTCGTGCCCCCTCGTGCTCGAGGCTAGGAGCTGGCCGGCGCCGGGAACGTCCCACGGCGGCAGGGCTCTCGACCGCTTCCGACACCCCCGGCCTCCACCCGGGGGTGGAGGCCGGCTCAGCGTCGGGGCTGAGACGAGCCCCCGCCGCTCAGCGCGGAGCGCAGCGCGGCCCGGCCGGGGATGAGGATGATGAGGCCCAGCACCAGCGACACCCAGCGCGCGATCTCCGGGCTCATGCCGAGGAACTCGATCAGCGCGTAGCGCAGGCCGGTGAACACGAGCACGGCCAGGACGATGCTGATGATCCAGGACAGGACGGTCTGCATGGTTCTCCACTCTCGGTCGGGGCGGCCCGGTGGGCCGAGGAATCAGTGGTCCACGCTACCCGCGGGCCGGCTCAGCCGCGGGTGGATCCGCCGGCCGTCGTCTGGCCGCCGGCACCGGGCTGACCGACGATGCCGGCCTCGTAGGCCGTGATGACCAGCTGCACGCGGTCACGACAGCCCAGCTTGAACAGCAGCCGACCGATGTGGGTCTTGATGGTCGCCTCGGCCACGAACAGCTTCTTGGCGATCTCGGTGTTGCTGAGCCCGGAGGCCACGGCCTCGAAGACCTCGTACTCGCGCTCGGTCAGCACCTCGCGCAGGTACTCCTGCTGCTCGGCGGGGGTCGCGGTCTCCTCGGTCTCCGTGTTCAGGGTGGGCACGAAGCGCTCGAGCAGGCGACGCGTGGTGGAGGGGGCCACGACGGCGTCACCGGAGGCGACGGCGCGGATGGCGGTGAGCAGCTCCTCCGGTCCGGCGTCCTTGAGCAGGAAGCCCGAGGCCCCCGCCTCCAAGGCGGCATAGGCGTACTCGTCCATGTCGAAGGTGGTGAGCACCACGACCTTCGGCTCGGCGCCGCTGGGGTGGGAGTCGCGGCCCAGCAGCACCCGGGTCGCCTCGATGCCGTCCATCCGCGGCATGCGGATGTCCATGAGCACCACGTCCGCGGCGATCGTCTTGAGCTGGTCGACGGCGGACTGCCCGTCGGGCGCCTCGCCGACGACGCTCATGTCGGGCTGTGCGTCCAGCACCATGCGGAAGCCGGCACGCACGAGGGACTGGTCGTCCACGAGGAAGATGCGCGAGGTCATGGGGAGCTCCAAGGAAGGGGGCAGGGGGTGGCGGTCGGGTGGGTGACGGAGAACGGTGCGGGCGGCAGGCCCTGCGGCTCGGTGATCTCGGCCTCCTCCTCCGGCCGCTCCTCGGTGGCCGGCGCCGGGGGCGCGGCGGGCTGGGCCACCGGGGTGGGCCAGCCGGGCTCCTCCGGGCCGAGGTCCGGCCCCATCTCGGTCGGGGGCACGAACTGCCGGCTGCGGCGCCGCCGGGTACCGGAGGCGTTCGGGGAGAGCGGGAAGCGCGCGCGCACCAGGAAGCCACCGCCGCTGCGCATGCCGGTCAGCAGCTCGCCGTCCAGCGCCGCGACACGCTCGTGCATGCCCAGGATCCCGTGCCCGCTCGACTGGCGCTGGGTGGGCCCGGCGCCGTCGTCGGCCACGCTGATGGTCAGGTACGGCCCGGCCACCTGCACCCGGATGCGCACGACCGTCACCGGCCCAGCGTGCTTGATGACGTTGGTCGTCGCCTCCTGCACCACGCGGTAGGCCGCGGCGGAGAGGCTGGGGGTGACCGTCACCTGCTCCACCCCGTGCTGCGGGGTCTGGCCCATCGCCTCGGCGAGGGAGGGGTCGAGGATCGCCTGCACCGGCAGGCTGGAGTCCTCGAGCCGCTCGATGAGGGTGGGCAGGTCGCCCAGCCCCTGACCGGGGCTGTACTCGGCGCCGAGGTCCGGGTCGCGCAGCACGCCGACGAGACGCCGGGTCTCCCCCAGCGCCTCACGGGCGGTGGTCGCGATCTGCTCCAGCGCCGTCTGCGCGCCCTCGACCGCACCGGCCTGGGCGGCGTAGCGACCACCGTCGGCCTGGACGATCACCACCGACAGCGAGTGGGCGATGATGTCGTGCATCTCGCGGGCGATGGCCGCCCGTTCGCTGCGCACCGCCAGCTGCGCCCGCTGCTCGCGGTCGCGCGCCAGCGCCGCCTGCTGGTCCCCCTCACGGGCCATGACGGCGCGGCGGTGCTGCATGAGGTCGCCCAGCATCCACGGCAGGAACAGCCCGGCGGCGTAGATCACCATCATCACGACGGCACCCACCCCGGTCGGGGCGAAGTCGAAGCCGGCGGGCACCGAGGCCACGAGCAGCAGCACGAGGGCCGCCAGGCGGACGAGCCGGCGACCGTGGCTGGTGGACTTGTAGATGGCCAGGGGGATGATGAAGTTGCCCGGCATCATCGTGTCGGTGAACACCACCTGTGCCACGCCCAGGACGCTGAACGCCACGAGCATGGCCACCAGGCTCACCGAGCGCAGCAGGTAGGCCAGCAGATAGGCCGCCGACCAAAGCAGCGCCCACCACGGCAGGGTCCAGGCCGTCGCGGCCGTGAACACCACCACCACCGCAGCGCCCGTCGCGGCGTCGGCCAGGACCGGGTGCCGACGGGCCGCGTCGGAGAGCGTGTAGGCCCATCGGAGGAGCTCCAGGTCCTCGGATCGGCCACGGGTGGAGTCAGACATCGCGCCGACACTATGCACCGGCTCGTCCTCCGACCATCCGCCTGCGGTCGTGGTTCGGGAGACGTCACCGTCGCTGCCCCTACTCAGGGCGGGCCGCCAGTACCTGGACCCCGCCGAGGTAGCCCGCCACGAGGGTGCGCGCCATCGTGCCGATGACCTCGGCCGGGGGCAGGAAGCGCGCGTCGTGCAGACCCACCGCGTCGGTGACGTCGGGGGGCCGGACGCCGACGAAGGCCATGAGGCCGGGCATCCGGTCGGTGTAGAAGGAGAAGTCGTCGGCGCCCATCGACCGCATCGGCTCGGCGGGGCGGATGCCGGAGTCCAGCAGCCACCGGTCGGTGAAGCCGACCAGCGTCGGGTCGTTGGCCAGCACCGGCATGCCCCGGGTGTGGGAGGCACGGCAGTGCACCCCGAACGCCTCGGCCACCCGGGTGGCGTGCAGCGTGATGGCCTCCTGCACCCGGCGGCGGTCGTCGGCGTCCACCGTGCGGAGCGTGCCCATGACCACGCCGTCCTCGGGCAACACGTTGTCCGCGGGCGGACCGGCCGACAGGTGCCCGACGGTCACCACCACCGGGCGCATCGGGTCGGCCACCTTGCGGACGACGTCCTGCAGCCCCATCGCGGTGGTGGCCACGGCGGCCATCACGTCGTTGCCGGTGTGGGGGTAGGCCCCGTGCCCGCCCTCCCCGCGGCAGTCCAGCCGGAAGCTGTCGGCGGCCGCGTTCACCACGCCACCGCCGGTGGCCACGGCACCCAGCGGCACCGCGGCGTGGACGTGGGCCCCCACCGAGACGCCCACCCGGTGCTCGTCCAGCATGCCGCTGCTCACGACGTCGTACCCGCCGTGGGGCGCGGACTCCTCGCGCGGCTGCAGCAGGGGCACCAGGCCCACCGGCAGGTCCAGCCCGCGGGCGGCCCGGACCGCGGCCACCAGGGCGGCCATGTGCACGTCGTGCCCGCAGGCGTGCATGGCGCCGTTGGTGGAGGCGTAGGGCGCACCGGTGGCCTCCTCGACGGGCAGGCCGTCCATCTCCGCACGGAGCATCACCGACGGCCCCTCGGCCGGCCCGGTGCGCCCGATGCGCCCCGTCTGGGCGATGCGCTGCATCGGCACCTCGAGGGCGTCCTCCAGGAGGGTGGCCGTCGCCTCCTCGTCGCCCGAGAGGTGCGGGTCGGCATGGATCCGCTCGCGCAGCGCGCGGGCGGCCGGCAGCTCGGCGTCGAGGCGGGTCAGCCACTCCTCGCGCAGTGACGCGAGGTCGGCGAGGGGAAGGGCAGACATGGGCCGCACCTTACGCGCGAGCCGGGGCCACGACGGGCCCGTGGCCCTGCCGCGGGAGCGGGTCGGGACTAGCGTCGGGGGCATGAGCACCGCCGTCGAGAGGATCCTGCAGCCGCTGGAGGAGATCACCGCCTGGCAGCAGGAGGTGTACGAGGACCTGCACGCCCACCCCGAGCTGTCGATGCAGGAGGAGCGCACCGCGGACGTGGTGGCCGGCGCCCTGGAGGAGGACGGATACGAGGTGCACCGCATCAGCGGTGGGGGGTCGGGCTGCTGCGCAACGGGGACGGCGGCACCGTGCTGTTCCGCACGGACATGGACGCCCTGCCGGTGGCCGAGGACACGGGGCTGGGGTACGCCTCTGGGGTCACGCAGGTGGCCCGGGAGGGGACGGAGCGCCCGGTGATGCACGCCTGCGGGCACGACGTGCACACCGCCGTGGGGCTGGCCGCCGCCCGGCTGATGGCGCGCGGCACCGACCACTGGGCGGGCAGGTGATGGTGTCGGCCGGGCCTACTCCGACGGGGGTGCGCCACCAGCTGGTGGAGGGCGTCGAGCGGATCGTGCGCGCCGAGTGCGAGGCCTCCGGGTCGCCCCGGGAGCCGGAGTTCGAGTACTCCGCGCGGTACCCGCTGACGGACAACGACGAGGCGACCGCCGAGCGGGTGCGCGAGGCGCTGGTCGCGCAGCTCGGCGAGGACGCGGTGCAGGACATGCCCTCGCAGACCGCCTCGGAGGACTTCTCCGTCGTGCCCGACGCGCTGGGGGCGCCGTACTGCTACTGGGGCTTCGGCGGGTTCACGCCGGACCAGGACCCGGTGGCCAACCACAACCCGGGCTTCGCGCCGGCGCAGCAGCCGACGCTGCGGACCGGCGTGGAGGCGGCCGTGGCCGCCGCGGGGGCGTGACTGGGAGTGTGAGGGCGCTGCCCGGCGGGCCTCAGAACGGCAGCGTGGACAGGCCGATGACCGCGGCGCACGCGCCAGCCAGGACGCTGGCGACCGGGATGTTCCAGGTGGGCTGGCCCGGGCGCGTGCCGAGCAGCCAGCGGGTGGCGACGAACGCCGCCCCGGCCAGCGCGAAACCGACGCCGAGGGCGCTGATCCAGGCGTCCCCGTCGGTGAGCAGCCGGTCCAGGTGACGCTCGCCGGAGAGACCGCGGACGGCCATCATCAGGACGGCGGACGCCACCCACAGCGCGACGAAGGGCACCGCCCCCAACTCGTTGAGTTCCGCACGGCGGGCGGCGTGACCGGGCCCGACCAGCAGCAGCGCACCGTGGGCGAGCACGGTGACGACGGCCAGGACGGCCACGGCGGTGGCGAGGGTGGTCATGGGGCTCCTCGGGACAGGGGATGTTCACGGGTCAGACGTCGTCCTCGTAGAGGCCATGCGCGTGACCGAGCTCCGCGATCTCGTCGAGGCCCTGCCGTGTCGCGGCACGCTGCCGCTCCACGTGCGCCAGGACATCCGCCGCACGAACGCGTCGATGGGTCCCCACATGACGGAAAGGCAGCTCTTCCCGGTCCATCAGGTTGCAGACGTGGGTCCGTGAGACCCCCATGAGCTCCGCTGCCCTCGCAGTGGTCAGGAGCTCCTCGACGGCGCCCACGTAGACCCCCTCACCACGGGCGAAGTGACCCAGGAGGTCTCGGACGGCAGCGGCAGCCGCTCCATCCAGTTCGATGGTTCGGCCATCCATCTCGACGGACACGGGAGCAATCGGGGCCTGCTGAGTCCCTGCGACAGCTCGCGGCTCGCTGGGTGCCGACGTGAGGTCGGGCGTGTACGTGTGTGCGGTCACGGTGTCTCCTCTCGAAATGCCGAGCGTAACTGACGCAAGTGACACACCCTCGTGGAACAGTCGCTAGCCCACCACCCGCGCCACGGCCCGCCCGGCGACGAAGAACGGCCACAGCACCAGCTCCAGGGCGAGCTCGACCAGCCAGAACGGCAGGATCAGCAGCATCGGCACGAGCATCAGGAACGCGATGAACCCCGAGATCGGGTCGCTCCCGATGGGCGCACTGGTCAGCAGATCCGCGCAGCCCTTCATCCACGTCCCGGTGACCATCGGCCACGGAAGGCACCAGACGGAACGGTTCGCCCCCATCACCCCTCCTCTCGCACGCCGTGAGCCTAGCCCCGGGCCACCCGGCGCCACCGCAGTACGCACGGGCCATGGACACGTCATTCAGTACTCCGTCAAGACCTGCCGGCCCCGGTTGCCCCGAGTGGCGCGGGTCGAAACGGTGGACCCGCCTCATCGCCAAACGCGTTGCTCCACTTGAGGATCAGGAGGGGATCATGCACACCACGCTTCTCGCCTACGACTCGACCTGCGCCCTGTGCACCGAGACCGCGCGCTCGGTGGAGAAGGCCACCGAGGGGCGGCTCCGGGTCGAGGCCATCAACAGCCCGACGGTGCAGGAACTGTTCGCCCGCGCCGGGGGCGGCTACGGGTCGCGCCCGGCCATGGTGCGCTCGGACGGCAGCACCGTCGAGGTGTTCGAGGGAGCCCGTCTGGGGCTCGAGCTGGCCCGCTATCTGGGCGTCCGACGCACCTGGCGGGTCCTCCAGGCCCTGGGCAGCCGTCCGCAGGCCGACCCCACGGCTCTGCCGGTCTCGCGCAAGGGCTTCCTGGCCGGCGCCGCCGGCACCCTCGGAGCGTGGACGATGCTCACGGGACCGGCCGGAGCCGGCCCGCGCCCCACCTTCCAGCACTCCAGGGCGACCTGGCTCCAGGAGGTCCGGATCACGGGCTCCGAGGAGCTCCCCGGCGACCGGGCCCGCGCCGAGATGGAGCGCTACGTCCGGACGACCACGGCCTCCACGATGGGGGCCGGTGACCACTTCGGCGACCTCGGGCAGGCCGAGGTGAAGGGCGTCCTGCACCACACGGACAAGGGCGACTTCGTGGCCGTCTCGGCGACGAGCTCCTCGCAGGTGCTCGCCCTCTACGCCGGGACGATCGACGGCCAGGAGGTGGAGAGCACCCGCCTGTTCGAGGCGCGGGACCTCGACGCCGACGGCAGCCCCCGCACCGCGCGCCTGGTCTCCACCTCCCACCAGAGCGAGGTGGAGGTGACGCCGGCCGCGTCGTGCAACGACGAGGAGTGCCACGCGAAGGGGCGCTGCTACTCGTGCCAGTGCGTGGACCTGGACCTCAAGTGCGCGGTCACGTGCTGCGGGCCGTGCGCGTTCTCCTGCGCGGCGATCTGGCCCTGCCTGGGCTGCATGGTCGTCTGGTGCCCGCTGTGCGCCGGCTGGGCCGCGGAGTGCTGCCTCGGCTCGGCGTGCCAGCGCCGGACGAGCCCGAGCTGCTGACCCGAGGAGGTCCGATGTCCACGACCCACAAGATCCTCTGGACTCTGGTGGTCGTCGCCGCCACCGCCGCCCTGGGCTGGTCCCTGGCCTCGGCGGGGACGGCGTACCTGGCCAGCCTCTTCGTGCTGGCCGCCTCGTTCGTGGTGGCCGTGTGGCTGACCGGAGCGTCGCGGCGCCTCCTGGGGTGGCTGGTGGCCGGCGTCTCCGTGGTGGCGGCCTTCGTCTGGCTCCTCCAGCGCGACCCGCTGGACGCCTGGCCGTTCCTCGCCCTGGCCCTGGGGGCCGCCGAGATCGCCGGCACCACCAAGGAGGCCGACCCGCCCCGTCGCGAAGAGGCCCTCGGGTCGAGGACCTGAAGGGGCGCACCACCTCGCACGCACGGCGGGCACCGTCGGGGTCTCCCCCCGGCCGGCGCCCGCCGTCGGCGGGCCAGCCAGTGCGTCGGATCAGCCGGTGACGGCCCCCTGCGAGGCCGACCCGACGAGCCGCGCGTACTTGGCCAGCACGCCGCGCCGGGCCCGCTCCGGGGGCTCCGGCGGCTGCCAGGCCTCGCGGCGGCGGGCCAGCTCGGCCTCGTCGACCCCGAGGTCCAGCGTCCCGCGCCCCACGTCGAGGGTGATCGGGTCGCCGTCGGCCACCAGCGCGATCGGCCCGCCGTCCACCGCCTCGGGCGCTATGTGGCCGACGCACAGCCCGGTGGTGCCGCCGGAGAAGCGCCCGTCGGTCACCAGCAGCACGTCCTTGCCCAGCCCGGCGCCCTTGATGGCCCCGGTGATGGCGAGCATCTCGCGCATGCCCGGCCCACCGCGCGGGCCCTCCTGGCGGATGACGACCACGTCACCCGCGGTGATGGTGCCGTCCGCGAGCGCCTCGAGCGCCCCGTCCTCCCGCTCGAACACCCGGGCGGTGCCGCGGAAGACGTCGGACTCGAAGCCGGCGGACTTCACGACCGCGCCGCCGGGGGCGAGCGAGCCCTCGAGCACGGTGATGCCCCCGGTGGGGTGCATCGGCTCCTCCAGACCGCGCAGCACGGTGCCGTCCAGGCCCGGCAGGTCGAGCGCGACCAGGTTCTCGGCCACCGTGCGGCCGGTCACCGTGAGCGCGTCGCCGTGCAGCAGCCCGGCGTCGAGCAGCGCCTTCATGACCACCGGGATGCCGCCGACGCGGTCGACGTCCACCATCACGTGCTGACCGAAGGGCTTCACATCGGCCAGGTGCGGCACCCGGGCACCCACCCGGCGGAAGTCGTCGAGCGTGAGCTCCACCTCCGCCTCGTGGGCGATGGCCAGCAGGTGCAGCACCGCGTTGGTGGACCCGCCGAAGGCCATGGTCACGGCGATCGCGTTCTCGAAGGCCTCCTTCGTGAGCACCTGCCGGGCGGTGATGCCCTGGCGCAGCATGCCGACCACGGCCTCGCCGGAGCGGCGGGCGACGACGTCGCGCCGCCGGTCGGTGGCAGGCGGGGCCGCCGAGCCGGGCAGCGCCATCCCGAGGGCCTCGGCCGCGGCCGCCATCGTGTTGGCGGTGTAGAACCCGCCGCACGCGCCCTCACCGGGGCAGATCGCCCGCTCGATGGCGTCGACGTCCTCGCGCTTCATGAGCCCGCGCTGGCAGGCCCCCACCGCCTCGAAGGCGTCGATGATCGTCACCTCGCGCTCGGAGCCGTCGGAGAGCCGCGCCTGCCCCGGCAGGATGGTGCCGGCGTAGACGAAGACCGCGGCCAGGTCGAGCCGCGCGGCGGCCATGAGCATGGCGGGCAGCGACTTGTCGCAGCCGGCCAGCAGCACCGAGCCGTCCAGGCGCTCGGCCTGGGTGACCGTCTCCACCGAGTCCGCGATGACCTCACGGGAGACCAGCGAGTAGTGCATGCCCTCGTGGCCCATCGAGATGCCGTCGGAGACCGAGATGGTGCCGTACTCCAGCGGGTAGCCGCCGGCTGCGTGCACGCCGTCCTTGACCGCCTCCGACAACCGCTCCAGCGAGAGGTTGCATGGGGTGATCTCGTTCCAGCTGCTGCCCACGCCGATCTGCGGCTTGGCGAAGTCGTCGTCGTCCAGCCCGACCGCGCGGAGCATGCCGCGGGCCGCGGTGCGCTCCAGGCCGTCGGTGACGTCCCGGGAGCGGGGCTTGACGTCGGGGGCATCCGTCGCGTCGTGGGGGGTGCTCATCGGGCGGCCGACCCCTCGGTGTAGTCCTCGTCGCCGGCGGAGATCCACGCCATCGTGCTGCGCAGCTCGCGCCCGACGGACTCGATGGGGTGGGCCGCGGCCTCGGAGCGCATGCGCTGGAACTCCGGGCCACCGGCGGCCTGGTCGTCCATGAAGCGCTGGGCGAAAGCCCCGTTGCGCACGTCCTCCAGCACGGCCTGCATGTTCTGCTTCACGCGCTCGTCCACCACGCGCGCCCCGGAGACGTAGTCGCCGTACTCGGCGGTGTCGGAGACCGACCAGCGCTGCTTGGCGATACCGCCCTCGTACATGAGGTCCACGATGAGCTTCATCTCGTGCAGGCACTCGAAGTAGGCGACCTCGGGCTGGTAGCCGGCCTCGGTGAGGGTCTCGAAGCCCGCCTGGATCAGCTGCGAGACACCACCGCACAGCACGGCCTGCTCGCCGAACAGGTCGGTCTCGGTCTCCTCGGTGAAGGTGGTGCGGATGCCACCGGCTCGCAGCCCACCCAGCGCCGCGGCGTAGCTCAGGGTCAGCGCGTCGGCGTTCCCGGTCGCGTCCTGCTCGACGGCGACCAGCACCGGCACGCCGCGGCCTGCGTCGTACTCGCGGCGCACCAGGTGGCCCGGCCCCTTCGGCGCCACCATGCAGACGTCCACGCCCTCGGGCGGGGTGATGTAGCCGTAGCGGATGTTGAAGCCGTGGCCGAAGAACAGGGCGTCGCCCGGCTGCAGGTTCGGCTCGATGGCCTCGGCGTAGACCTTCGCCTGCGCCGGGTCCGGCACCAGCACGACCACCAGGTCGGCCTCGGCGCACGCCTCGGACGGCGTCACCACGCGCAGGCCCGCGGACTCGGCCTTGGGGCGCGAGCGGCTGCCCTCGGGCAGGCCCACCCGCACGTCCACCCCCGAGTCGCGCAGGTTGAGGGCGTGGGCGTGGCCCTGGCTGCCGTAGCCCAGCACCGCGACCTTGCGCTGCTGCACCAGGGACAGGTCGGCGTCGGCGTCGTAGTACATCGTGGTCATCTCGGTTCTCCTCCGTGGGTGGTGCGGATGGGTGGGGGTGGCCCCGTGGAGCCGGTCTCGGGGGCGGGGCGGGTGGCCCCGCCGGATTCAGGCGCCGGCGGTGGAGAGCACGGCGGTCGGGTCGTTGGCCTCGAGGAGTCGGCTGCGCACGGCCTGGACGTCCTCGATCTGCTCGATGGTGATCACCTCGACGAGGCGGTCGAGCTGGCTGACCACCTGCGGCACCTTCTGCGGCTCGCAGTCCACGACGATCGTCATGCGCGAGACGGTGGGGTCGGCGGTGGGGCCGACCGCCAGGTGGTCGATGTTGTAGTCGCGCCGGGCGAAGAGCACGGCCACCCGGGCGAGGACGCCGGGGTTGTTCTGCACCTGCACGGTCAGGGCGTGGCGGGGCGTCATGGCCTGCTCCTCACTCGTCGTCGAAGTCGGGGCGCTGGTCGCGCGCGTACTGGATGGCGTCGTTGCTCGTGCCGGCCGGGACCATCGGCCAGACCATCGCGTCGCTGCTGACGCGGAAGTCGACGACCACGGGTCGGTCGGTCACCGCCATCGCGGCGCGCAGGGTGTCGTCCACGTCGTCCTCGCTCGTGCAGCGCAGGCCGACGCAGCCCATCGCCTCGGCCAGGCCGACCACGTCCGGCACCTGCTCCGAGGGGAGCACCGAGTGGCTCAGGCGCTGGTCGTAGAAGAGGGTCTGCCACTGGCGGACCATGCCCAGCCCGGCGTTGTTCACCACCGCCACCTTGATGGGGATGCCCTCCACCGCGCAGGTGGCGAGCTCCTGGTTGGTCATCTGGAAGCAGCCGTCGCCGTCGATGGCCCAGACGGTCGCCTCCGGCCGGGCGGCCTTGGCCCCCATCGCGGCCGGGACGGCGAAGCCCATGGTCCCCAGGCCGCCGGAGTTGATCCACGTGTCGGGGTGCTCGTGGTCCAGGAACTGGCTGGCCCACATCTGGTGCTGGCCGACGCCGGAGCAGAAGACGGTGTCCGGGCCGGAGCCGGCGATCGCACCCAGCCGCTCGATGACGTACTGCGGCGACATGCCGCCGTCGGTGGTCGGCTCGTAACCGCGCGGGAAGCGGGCCTTCCAGGCGCCGGTGCGCTCGCGCCAGGCGGTGTGCGCTGCAGCCGTCGCCTCGTCGGTGGGGCGCTCGCGCCAGGCCGAGCAGAGCGCTCCCAGGGTGGCGCGGGCGTCGCCCGGCAGGGCCACGTCGACGGCGCGGTTCTTGCCAATCTCCGAGGGGTCGACGTCCGCGTGCACCACCCGGGCGCCGGGGGCGAAGGAGTCCCGCGCACCGGTGACCCGGTCGTCGAAGCGGGCGCCCAGCGCCACCAGCAGGTCGGCCTTCTGGAGGGCGGTCACCGCGGCCACCGTCCCGTGCATGCCCGGCATGCCCAGGTGCTGCGGGTGGGAGCTCGGGAAGGCGCCCAGCGCCGTGAGGGTGGTGACCACCGGCAGGCCGGTCAGCTCGGCCAGCTCGCGCAGCTCGGCCGTGGCGCCGCTGCGCATCACGCCGCCGCCGACGTAGAGCACCGGGCGCTCGCTGGTTCGGATGAGCTCGGCCGCCTCGGTCACCGCGCCCGGTGGCGTCACCTGCGGCGGGTGGTAGCCCGGCAGCTCCCGCGGGGTGGCCTCGGTGACGGCGGTGAGCCCGGCCAGCGCGTCCTTGGTGACGTCCACCAGCACCGGGCCGGGGCGGCCGCTGGCGGCCAGCTCGAAGGCGCTGACCACGGTGGGGACGATGTCGTCGGCATCGGTCACGAAGAACGAGTGCTTGGTGACCGGCATGACCACCGAGCGGATGTCGGCCTCCTGGAAGGCGTCCGAGCCGATGGCGCTGCTGGCGACGTTGCCGGTGAGCGCGACGACCGGGACGGAGTCCATGTTCGCGTCGGCCAGTGGGGTGACCAGGTTGGTGGCGCCCGGGCCGGAGGTGGCCAGGCAGACCCCAACTCGGCCGGTGGCCAGCGCGTAGCCGGCGGCGGCGTGGCCCGCGCCCTGCTCGTGGCGTACCAGCACGTGGCGCACGTCGGGGGCCGAGTAGAGCGCGTCGTAGAGCGGGAGCACCGCCCCGCCGGGGAGCCCGAACACGTCCTGCACACCGAGCCGCTGGAGCGTGGCGACCAGGGCCTCGGCGCCCGTCAGGGGGCGGTCCGCGATGGTCGCGGTGGCGGTCCGGTGGTCGGTGGTCTCGGTGCTGGTGGTGGTGCCCATGAGGTGCTCCCTGCGAGGTGTCGGCTGCGTCCGGGTACGAAAAAACCCCTCGGCCCGAAGGGCGAACGAGGGGTGGACGCGTCGGCGGTGGTGGTTACCGCTCGGCGCGTCCTGTCATGAGAATTACGGCGACGTAGTGCATGGAGCGAGTATGCGCACGGCCCGATCCGGAGGGTCAAGTGATGACGATCACAACGCCGGGGGCTTTACGGAGCTGTGACCTGGTGGGACGGGCCGGCGCCCGCCCTCACACCTCCAGCGCGTGCACCACCGGCACACCCATGCGGTAGGGGATGTGCATCCAGCTCGGGGCGGCCACCGAGGCCAGGTCGGCCCGCGCACCGACCTTCACCACACCGACGTCCTCGCGGCGCAGCGCCTCGGCGCCGCCCAGGGTGGAGGCCCGCAGCGCCTCGGCCGGGGTCATGCCCATGTCGCGCACGGCGCTGGCGATCATCCACGGCATCGAGGACGAGTAGCAGGTGCCCGGGTTGCAGTCCGTGGCCAGCGCCACCTTCACGCCCGCGTCGATCAGCCGGCGCACGTCCGGGTAGGGCTGCTTGGTGGAGAACTCCACACCCGGCAGCAGGGTGGCCACGGTGCCGCGCCCCGCGGCGTCCACCGAGCCTGCGAGCGCCTCGACGTCGGCGTCGGTCAGGTAGGTGCAGTGGTCCACCGCGGCCGCGCCCATCTCGACGGCCAGCTGCGCGCCCGGCCCCTCGCCGAGCTGGTTGCCGTGCACGCGCAGCTGCAGCCCGGCGTCCTTGCCGGCCTGCAGGATCTGGCGGGACTCCTCCCCGGTGAACGCCCACTGGCTGTGCGGCTCGCAGAACACGTCGATCCACTTGGCGTGCGGCGCGACCGCCTGCAGCATCGGGCCGGAGACGAGGTCCACGTAGTCCTGACGGCCGCCGGCGGGGCCGTCCCGGTACTCCGGCGGCACGGTGTGCCCGCCCAGGAAGGTGACCTCCTCGGTCAGCTCGGTCAGCCGCCGCACGGCCGCGGCCTCACGCTCCACGTCCAGGCTGTACCCGGTCTTGACCTCCACCGTGGTGGTGCCCTGGGCACGCATCTCACCCAGCCGGGCCTCCACGAGCGCGAAGAGGTCGGCGTCCGAGGCCTCGCGCGTGGCCTCCACGGTGGTCAGGATGCCGCCGCCGTCGTACTTCTGCCCGGCCATGCGGGCGGCGTACTCGGCCGAGCGGTCACCGGCGAACCACAGGTGCGAGTGGGAGTCGACGAACCCGGGGATGACGGCCTTGTCCTCCATCGAGACCGACCAGTCGGCGGCCGGCGCGTCGGCCGCCCGGCCGACCCACTGCACCCGGGTCGGCTCCCCCGGGGCCTCGGCGCCCACGACGACCGCGGCGTCGCGGATGGTGCCCAGACCGGCCTGGCCGGCGTCGTGCCCGGTGGCCGCGCCGAGGGCGTCCAGGCTGTCCGGGTGGGTGGGGTCGTTGGTGACCAGTTCAGCGATGTCGGTGATCAGCATGCCCATGCCCGGAAGTGTCTCAGGCGCGGGCACCCTCGCCATGCTCAGGCGTGGCGTCCTCGACATCCGGGTCCTGCCCGTCCGCGGCGCGTGTCTGCCGCTGCCGCTCGCGGCTGGCCGTGGGTGATGCTGCGGACGTCCGTGCGCGAGTCGAAGCTCGACCCCAGCGCACCGGCGATGACGCCGGTGAACAGCAGCCGCCACCACGACAGCGCGTCCGACATCTGCCAGATGGAGTTGTAGAAGATGCCGAACGCCCCGGTCGCCGCCGCGGCGAGCACACCGGAGAGCTGCGGGGCGGTGCGCCAGGGCTGGTTGGTGAGCACCATGCCCTTCATGAGGCGGAAGGAGCCCCAGACACGGCGCGAGACGAGCCGCCTCCCACCATCCGGTTCGTCCCGCCACGAGGCCCACATGAGCCCCTTCAACGGGGGCCGCCGGGTCACGGCGGGCGGCCCCATGGCCATCACACACTCGGCGATGGTCCGCTCGAGGAAGCGCAGGAGACCCACCGCACCGAGGGCCGGGCAGGACACGATCGAGATCTGGTGCCCCCGGGAACACCTCGGCCACGACCGGGACGCCCTCGTCCTGCCGCGGCATCTCGGTGACCATCACCACCACGTCGGCCCGCTGGTGCTCACGCGCCACGGCCTGCGCCGCCTCCATGTCCAGGATGTTGTCCTGGCTCACCCGGATGAAGGACGACTGGATCTCCAGGAGGACCGGGTCGCCCGTCAGCTGCAGCAACCGTGTCTTCACCCGGTTGGCCACGCGGCGCACCGTGCGCTCGGTGAAACCCGGATCGGTGATGAGCAGGACGTGGAGCTCGTCGTTCGCGGCGTCCACAGTCCCCTCCTGGGGCTCGGTGCCGATCGGAGGACCAGTCCGGCACCGAGCCCGCCAGGGCGAACCCACGGCGATACCAACGACGACTGCCCAGCGCGCGGTGAGCGGGGGCCGGTCCGTGGGTGGTCTCGGACCAGCCCCGCTCCCCCTCGACTCAGGCAGCGACGAGGCTGCGCTCGGCCCAGGCCCGGGCCGCGACGGTCTCCGGGGTCACGCCCCGCAGACCGGACTCCGCGAGCACCTGGAGCGCCCGCGACTCGATGGTGCGCATGACGTACTGGTCCACCGCCGCCTGGTCCAGCCGGTCGTAGAGCTCCCGGTCGCGCCACTCGAGCGCGTCGCAGAGCACCGCACCGGAGTTGGCGACGTAGTCCGGCAGGTAGCGGACGCCCCGCTCCTCGGCGATGCGCTGGGCGGCGGGCGTCGCGAACGGCGAGTTGGCCGAGGCCACCACCCAGGTGGGGTTCATGGTCACCGCGATCTCCTCGGTCACCACGCCCGACAGCGAGCAGAGCACCACGACGTCGTAGCCGCCGGTGAACAGCTCGTCGGAGTCGATGCTGCGCACGCCCAGCCGCTCGGCGGCCTCGGGGCGCACGTCGAAGCCGGCGACCTCGTACCCGGCGTTACGGGCCAGGCGCGCCACCTGGCCGCCCACCTTGCCCAGCCCGTGGACGGCGACCCGGGGCTTCTCCCCAGCCACGACGGTGCTGGTCATGGCCGCGAACACGCCGCTGCCGGTGGCGGTGGAGGTGTCGACGGCCTGGTTGGTCAGCGAGTCGAGGACCGCCGGAAAGCGCCCCGCGACCTCCCGCATGTCCGCGCTCGTGGTGTTGAGATCGCACCCGGTGTACAGGGCCCCCTCGTGCTGCCGCAGCACCTCGGCCAGGGCCTCGTGGACGACGCTGCGGTCCTCGAGGTCGGTGGGCCCGTCGACCACCAGCTTGGTGCCGCAGAAGCCGGTGTCGTAGAGGGAGTGCTTGCGCGTCATGCACTGGGCCAGCACCAGCGCCTCGGCCTCGGCCTCCTGCGTGGAGGCGTACTGCAGCCAGCGCGTGCCGCCGTTGCCCGGCAGCTCCGGCGTGGCCCGCGCCTCGTGCGCGACGGTGACGGTGTGCTCGTCGGTGAACCGGTAGGTGGCCACCACGTACCCGGCGGCCTCCCGACGGTGGATCAGCTCGATCATGTCGACCCCTTTCTGCTGCGCCCCTCGGGCCCTTCATGTGTTGTGCGTCACATCGAGGTGATGCGCCACCGTGACACGGGACGGTCGGGGCGTCAATGGTCAGGTCACAGGAGATCCTCCGTCGTTGCCCCGCTCCTCCCGGAAGATCTCCCGCAGGCCACGCACGACGGCGGACACGCTCGGGCGGTCCGCCTGGGCCCGGGTGGTCAGCGCGACGACCGAGCGCGTGCCCGAGCGCTCCGCCGGTCGCAGCGCGAGATCCCGGGAGTGCACCCGGAGCATCAGCGGCGTGAGGAGGGCCCGCCCGACGCCGGCCTCCACCAGCGCCACCATCAGCGCGGTGTCGGTGACGACGTGCACCCCCTCGAGGGCCTCCCCGGCGCGACGCAGGGCCGCCTGCGCGGCCAGCCCGAAGGTCTCGGTCACCGGCGGCACGATCCACGTGGCCGACCCGCCGGGCCCTGCCGACCGGGCCTCCACGAAGGGCTCGGTGAGCAGCTCGATGACCACCACGTCCGCCGGCAGCGCCACGGGCACCAGCTCGTAGTGCACCGACAGCGCGACGTCCACCGTGCCCGCGCGCACCGCGTCCACGCTCGCCTCGACGTCGACCTCCTCGAAGGCGAGGTCGACCGGCGGCGACGCCTCGGCGGCCCGGCGCAGCGCGGGGCGGCAGGCGACCGCGCCCGCGGTCTCGAACACCCCCACCCGCACCGTCGCCCGCCCCGTGTGCAGCTCCGCGAGCGCCCTCCGGGCGGAGCGGTCCTCGGCCAGCACCCGGCGCGCGTGGGGCAGGAAGCCGCGCCCGGTGTCCGAGAGCAGCACCCCGCGCCCGGAGCGGATGAACAGGTCGGCCCCGACGCTGCGGGAGAGGGCGGACATCTGCTGCGACACCGCGCCGGGCGTGTACCCGAGCTCGACGGCGGCGGCGTGCATGCTGCCGGACTCCGCGACGGCGGAGAAGGTCTGGAGCTGCGTCAGGGTCCAGGACACGTCCACTCCTCAGTTCTTCTGATGATTCCCGTCTACTTCTTCTCGCTTGTGTTGATGGTATGGCGCAGATCACGGTGTTCGTACTCGTTCCCCGACCAGCCAGGAGATGCGCCGTGACCGTGGCCCAGCACGAGCTCCGAGCGAGGTTCGCCGCTCGCATGTCCCAGATGTACGGGCAGGAGGTGCCCGCCTACACGACGCTCGTCGAGGTGTCCGAGGGCGTGAACCGCGACCACCTGGCCCGCCTCGGCGGCGAGGCCGAGCGGCTGGGCAGCATCGAGCGCGTGACGGCCGAGCGCCACGGCGCCATCCGGGTGGGCACCCCCGAGGAGCTGGGCCACGTCGCCCGGGTGTTCGCGGCCTTCGGCATGCACCCCGTGGGCTTCTACGACCTGCGCGACTCCGCCTCGGCCGTCCCGGTGGTGAGCACGGCCTTCCGCCCGATCGACCGCGACGAGCTCGCCCGCAACCCGTTCCGGGTGTTCACCTCGATGCTGGTGGCCACCGACCCGCGCTTCTTCGACGAGTCCCTGCAGCAGGAGCTGGCCGACTTCCTGGCGAAGCGCCGGCTGTTCGACGACGAGCTGCTGGAGCTCGCCGACCGCGCCGCCGCGCAGGGCGGGCTGCCCGAGGCCGAGGCCGAGCAGCTGGTGGACCGCGCCACCGCCGTGTTCGAGCTGTCCGAGGAGCCCGTGGACGAGGAGTGGTACCGCCGGCTGGAGGAGATCTCCTCGGTGGCCGCGGACATCGGCGGCGTGCCGACCACGCACATCAACCACCTCACCCCGCGCGTGCTGGACATCGAGGCCCTCTACGAGCGGATGGAGGAGCGCGGCATCGAGATGATCGACCAGATCCAGGGCCCGCCGTCCTGGGAGGGGCCGGACGTCCTGCTGCGCCAGACCTCCTTCCGCGCCCTGGACGAGGAGCGGCAGTTCCTCAAGGCCGACGGCACCGTGGGCCCCGGCACGCTTCGTGTGCGCTTCGGCGAGGTGGAGCAGCGCGGCGTGGCCCTGACCCAGGCCGGCCGCGACCTCTACGACCGGATGCTGGCCGAGGCCGACGAGCTGCTGGCTGCCGAGGGCGGCGAGCGCCCCGACGTGCTGCGCCGCGTGTGGGCGCAGCACCTGCCGGACAGCGAGCTGGGCCTGGCGGAGGCCGAGCTGGCCTACTTCACCTACGAGCTGGCCGAGGGCGTCACCGCGCTGCCCGCCGACCGTCGGGCCCCCGAGCTGGTGGCCTCCGGGCACCTGGTGGCGACCCCGGTCGTCTACGAGGACTTCCTGCCCCGCTCGGCCGCCGGCATCTTCCAGTCCAACCTCACCTCGGCCGGCAGCAAGGACGAGGAGCAGCAGGCCGTCGCCTACGACATGGGCCGGCTGGCCGAGATCTGCGGCGTGGAGATCCACGACCCGTACGCGCTCTACTGCGCCGCGCAGCAGGCCTCTCTCGACGAGATCGAGGAGCGCACCGGGGTGACCGTGCGTCCCTGAGGCGCCCTGGACCCACCCCGACCACCCCGACCACTGAACGACCAGACCCCGAACAGCACCCCAGGAGGGACACCGATGACCCACCCCATCCACGACCAGGTCCGCAAGGCGCTCGAGGCGTGCGGCGCGACCGTGCCCGAGGGCGGCGACCTGACCGCCCGCACCCCGATCACCGGCGAGGAGCTCATGGGGCTGAAGGGCACCACCTCGGCCGAGCTCGACACGATGATCGGCACCGCCGCCGACACGTTCACCACCTGGCGGGACACCCCCGCCCCGGCCCGCGGCGCCATCGTGAAGCGCTGGGGCGAGCTGCTCACCGAGCACAAGGACGACCTGGCCGTTCTGGTGACCGCCGAGGCGGGCAAGATCCCGTCCGAGGCCGCCGGCGAGGTGCAGGAGATGATCGACATCTGCGACCTGGCCCTGGGCCTCTCCCGCCAGCTCGAGGGCCGCACCATCCCCTCCGAGCGCCCCGGCCACCGGATGATGGAGACCTGGCACCCGCTGGGCGTGGTCGGCGTCATCAGCGCCTTCAACTTCCCCGTGGCCGTGTACGCGTGGAACACCGCCATCGCCCTGGTCTGCGGCAACACCGTGGTGTGGAAGCCGTCGGAGGGCACCGTGCTCAGCGCCCTGGGCACGAACGCCCTGCTGGCCCGCGCCGCGAAGGAGGTCGGCGCCCCCGAGGGCCTGCACCACGTGATCGTCGGCGACCGCACGCTGGGCATGCAGCTGGTGGACGACGAGCGCGTGGCCCTGGTCTCGGCCACCGGCTCCACCCGCATGGGCGCCGAGGTCGGCCCGCGCGTGGCCGCCCGCTTCGGCAAGAGCCTGCTCGAGCTCGGCGGCAACAACGCCGCGATCGTGGCCCCCTCGGCCGACCTGGACCTCGCCCTGCGCGGCGTCGCCTTCGCCGCGGTGGGCACCGCCGGCCAGCGCTGCACCACCATGCGCCGCCTGATCGTCCACGAGGACGTGGCCGCCGACTTCACCGACCGCCTCGTGAAGGCCTACGGCACCCTCACCATCGGCGACCCGAGCACCGGCAAGGACCTGGTGGGCCCGCTGGTGAACAAGGCCTCCTACGAGGGCATGCAGAAGGCCCTGGAGGACGCCAAGGCGCAGGGCGGTGAGGTGCTCTGCGGCGGTGGCCGGGTGCTGACCGACGAGTTCCCGGACGCCTACTACGTGGAGCCGGCGATCGTGAGGATGCCCTCGCAGACCGAGGTCGTGAAGACCGAGACCTTCGCCCCGATCCTCTACGTGATGACCTACACGGACCTCACCGAGGCCATCGCGATGCAGAACGACGTGCCGCAGGGCCTGTCCTCGGCGATCTTCACCACCGACGTCCGCGAGGGCGAGCGCTTCGTCTCCGACGCGGGCTCCGACTGCGGCATCGCCAACGTGAACATCGGCACCTCCGGCGCCGAGATCGGGGGCGCCTTCGGCGGTGAGAAGCACACCGGCGGCGGCCGCGAGTCCGGCTCGGACGCCTGGCGCGCCTACATGCGCCGGGCCACCAACACCGTCAACTACTCCGACGAGCTGCCGCTGGCGCAGGGCGTCGAGTTCCTCTGAGGGGGTAGCCGTGTTCGACCTCGTGGACGAGTGGGGACCGGAGAAGGTCGTCACCGTGAGCCACCAGCGCAGCGGCATGCAGGGGGTGCTCGTCATCGACAACACCTCCCGCGGCCCCGGCAAGGGCGGCACCCGCATGCGCGCCGACCTCACGGTGGAGGAGGTGGCCCGCCTCGCCCGCGTGATGACGTGGAAGTGGGCGGCCGTCGACCTCCACCAGGGCGGCGCGAAGGCGGGCATCCGCTTCGACCCGGCCTCCCCGCACAAGGAGGAGGCGCTGCGGGCCTTCGCGCGGATGCTCCGCAACGAGGTGCCCAGCGAGTACGTCTTCGGACTCGACATGGGGCTGAACGAGGCCGACGCGGCCGTTCTCTGCGACGAGCTCGGTGACCGGGGTGCCGCCACCGGCACCCCGGCCGCCCTCGGCGGCGTCGCCTACGACGCCCTGGGCATCACCGGCCACGGGGTCGCCGAGGCGGTGGACGCCGCCGTGGCGCACACCGGCCTGGACGACCGCCGCGTGGTGGTGCAGGGCTTCGGGGCCGTCGGCCACGCCACGGTCCGCCACCTGGCCGAGCTCGGGTACACGGTGGTGGCCGTCTCCACCGCCCACGGCGCGCTCCACGCCCCCGACGGGCTGGACGTCGAGGAGCTGCTCCGCCTGCGCGAGGAGCACGGCGACGCCCTCGTGGACCACGCCTCCGGCGAGCGCCTCGAGGCCGGGCAGGAGCTCACCCTGGACACAGGGGTGCTCGTGCCCGCCGCGCAGCAGGGCGTGCTGGACGCCACCAACGCCGGCGAGGTGCGCGCCCGCCTCGTCGTGGAGGGCGCCAATCTGCCCACCGACGCCGCCGCCCAGCAGGTGCTGGCCGAGCGCGGTGTGACCGTGGTGCCCGACTTCATCGCGAACGCCGGCGGGATCATCGCCGCCGCGTTCGGCATGCGGGACCGCTACTCCCCCTTCGGCGTCGAGACCGAGCAGATCGTCCCCACCGTCACCGAGCGGATGCGGGCGAACACCCTCACCGTCCTGCAGACCGCCGCCGAGACCGGCAGCACCCCGCACGCCGCGGCCGGGCAACTCGCTCGCGACCGCGTCCACGAGGCCATGCGCCTGAGAGGACAGCTGCCCGCCAGCCGGCTCGGCTGAGGCCACCGGCAGCCACCCCATCCACCCCACCGGACGTCGCAGGGCGTCGTCCGGGTGGTTCCGCACACCCGCCCACCACCCATCGCACCCGTCCACCGAGGGGGACCCTGATGATCCTCATCCAAGCCCAGGAGCAGTCCGGCATCGACGCCGCCATCGAGTCATGGTTCGGCCCGGTTGTCGAGTGGCTCTCCTCCGTCGTCTTCGCGACCTTCCCGGTCGGCGGCACCGAGGTGCCCTTCGTGGTGGCATGGCTGCTCCTCGGCGGCCTGGTGATGAGCGCCCTCATCGGCCCCCAGTTCCTGTACGGCATGAAGCAGGTGCCCGGCATCGTCCGCGGCCGCTACAACCGTCGGGACGACCCCGGTGAGATCACCAGCTACCAGGCGCTGGCCACCGAGCTCTCCGGCACGGTCGGGCTGGGCAACGTCGCCGGTGTGGCCGTGGCCATCACCATCGGCGGGCCCGGTGCCACGCTGTGGATCATCCTGGCCGGCCTGCTGGGCATGTCCTTGAAGGCCGGCGAGGCCACGCTGGGTGCGAAGTACCGCCGCATCAACGACGACGGCACCGTCTCCGGCGGGCCGATGTACTACCTGCGTCACGGCCTGGCCGAGAAGGGTCTGGCCCCGCTGGGCATGGTGCTGGCCGGGCTGTACGCGGTCTCCATGGCCATCGGCGTGCTGGGCGCCGGCAACATCTTCCAGGCGAACCAGGTGGCCGTGCAGCTCACCAGCGTCACCGGTGGCGACTCCAGCTTCCTGGCCGGCCGCGGCTGGCTGGTGGGCGTGGTGCTCGCCGTGCTGGCCGCCGCCGTCATCCTCGGCGGCATCAGCTCCATCGCCCGCTGGACCTCGCGCCTCACCCCGGTCATGTCCGTCGCCTACGTCCTGTGCGTGCTGGTGATCCTGGCCGCGAACATCGGTGCCCTGCCCGGGGCCGTCTCGGCCATCTTCGAGGGCGCCTTCACCGGCAAGGGCGTCGAGGGCGGCATCATCGGCGTCGCGATCGTCGGCATGCAGCGCGCGCTGTTCTCGAACGCCGCCGGTGTCGGCTCGGCCGGTATCGCCCACTCCGCGGTGCGCACCCGGCGCCCCGCGCAGGAGGGCATCATCGCCTCGCTGGAGCCCTTCATCGACTCGGTGGTCATCTGCACGATGACCGCGCTGGCCATCATCGTCACCGGGCTGCACACGTCCTCGGAGTCCGACGGCGTGGCCCTGACCTCCGAGGCCTTCGGCACCGTGCACGCGCTGTTCCCGTGGCTGCTGACCATCATCGTGCTGCTGCTGGCCTTCTCCACGGTGCTCAGCTACTCGTACTACGGCAAGAAGGCCGCCGGGTACGTGTTCGGCAACAGCCGCGTCGCGGAGCTGGCCTACGACGTGCTGTGGCTGCTGATGATCGTCGTCGGCGCCGCCGTCTCGCTCGACACCGTCGTCGGCTTCTCCGACTCGATGTTCTTCCTGCTCACGCTGCCGAACCTCCTCGGCCTCTACCTGCTCTCCGGCGTGCTGCGCCGCGAGATGACCTCCCACACGCGGGCGTACGCCAAGGGGGAGATCCCCGAGGTGCCCGAGCACGAGCGCAGCGTCCCCGACCACGTCGCCGCACGCTGACCGACCCCGACCCCATCCAGGAGTGACCATGTCGGACAAGACCTTCCCCACCCGCGCCTCGGTCGTCGTCATCGGCGGCGGAGTGATGGGCCTGAGCACCGCCTACCACCTGGCCAAGGGCGGAACCACCGACGTCGTGCTGGTCGAGCGCGGTGAGCTCGGCGAGGGCTCCACCTGCAAGGCCGCCGGGGGCGTGCGCGCCCAGTTCAGCGACGCGGTGAACGTGGAGCTGGGCATGCGCAGCCTCGAGGTCTTCCGGAGGTTCCCCGAGCTGTTCGACCAGGAGATCGACTACCACGAGTCCGGGTACCTCTTCCTGCTCGAGAAGGAGGAGGACCTGCGCACCTTCGAGCGCACGGTGGAGTTCCAGAACTCGATGGGGCTGGCCAGCCGCATCGTGAGCGTGGAGGAGGCCAAGGCGCTCTCCCCGCTGGCCTCCAGCGAGGACCTCATCGCGGGCGTCTGGTCCCCGGAGGCGGGGCACTGCACGCCGGAGTCGGTGGCGCAGGGCTACGCCCGGGCGGCCCGCGAGCTGGGCGTACGGATCGTGCGCCAGTGCGAGGTGACCGGCATCGTGCGCGAGGGCGACGCCATCACCGCGGTGGAGACCTCGCAGGGGTCCATCGCCACCGACACCGTCGTCTGCTGCGCCGGTGCCTGGTCGCGGGCGCTGGGCGAGATGGTGGGCGTGGACCTGCCGGTGGACCCGGTGCGCCGCGAGCTGCTGGTGACCGAGGCCGTCCCGGACCTGCCCGACGCGCTGCCGTTCACCATCGACTTCAGCACCACCATGTACTTCCACCGCGAGGGGCCGGGGCTGGTCGTGGGCCTGTCCAACCAGGACGAGCAGCCCGGGTGGTCACTGGAGCACACCGACGAGTGGCTCGAGAAGGTGGTGGAGGCCGCCGACAAGCGGGTACCGCTGCTGGAGGAGGTCGGCATGGCCTCGCGCTGGGCCGGGTACTACGAGGTGACGCCCGACCACAACGCACTCATCGGGGAGGCCGAAGGTGTGTCACGCTTCCTGTATGCCACCGGGTTCTCCGGTCACGGGTTCCTGCAGGGGCCCGCGGTCGGTGAGGTGGTGGCCGAGCTCTACCGGGGCGAGACCCCCTCGGTGGACGTCTCGGCGATGCACGGCCGGCGCTTCGCGGACGCCGACCTGCGGCCGGAGTTCAACATCGTCTGAGCCCGGCGACCAGGACCGGCCGGCCCCGGGGAACCCCCTCCCCCCGGGGCCGGTCTGCGTCCCGGCGGGGCGAGGGAAGGGGGCGAGGGGATTCCCGAGGCCTTCGCTCGCCCCTCCCCATCCTCTCTCCCCTTCCCGATTTGGTCCCCTGACAACTGCGGTTTGCCGGAATCCTCGGCGTGTCGCCCCCAGATGGACCACATCAGGGGACCAAATCGGGGAGGCGGGGGTCAGAGGGGGACGGCGGTGCCGACACCCTCCTCACGAGCCCGGCGGAGCACCTCGGTGGCGACCGTCGCGTCCTGCACGGCCACCCCCACCGAGTTGTAGAAGACCACCTCGTCGTCGCCGCGTCGGCCGGGGTGCTGACCGGTGGCGACCTGCCCCAGCGACACCAGGCCCCCGCGCTCCACGGCCCCGGCCTCCATCGCGTCGATCAGACAGCCGGCCTGCGCGCAGGCAGTGTCCACGTCGTCGACGACCACCAGGTCCGCACCCCCGACGAGGTCGACGGACACCTCGCTGCGGTCCGGCGCGAACGACCCGACGCTGATGACCAGCGTGCCGGGGCGCACCGACGAAGCATCGAGCAGCGGGGTGGTGCTGGTGGTGCACAGGGCGATGACGTCGCTCTGGCCGGCGACCTCGGACAGCTCGGTGCCGGCGTCCGCGGCCAGGCCCAGCTCGTCGACCGCCCAGGTGGCCAGCTCCGCGGCGGCCTCCGCCCGGCGGCCGATGACGTGCACCCGCTCCAGCTGGCGCGTGGGCGGCAGGGCACGCAGGTGGGCGCGCGCCTGCACGCCGGCGCCCACCACGGTGAGCACCCGGGCGTCGGTGCGGGCCAGCAGGTCCATGGCCACGGCACTGCCGGCCGCGGTGCGCGGCGTGGTGAGCGCCGGGCCGTCGAGCAGCGCCTCCGGCTGGCCGGTCTCCGGGCTCAGCACCATGACCGCCCCCTGCACGGGATCGAGGCCGCGCTGCGGGTTCTGCGGTTGGAAGCCCACCACCTTCACCACGCCCGGGGCGTCACGGTCGCTGCGCGCGGTGTAGTTGAGCAGGGCCGCCCCGTCGCGGCCGGGCACGGACACCTTGGGGGCGAGCTCGGCGCTGCCCTCCCCCATGCTCTCGAAGGCCTGTCGCTGCGAGCGGTGGGCGGTCTCCAGGTCCAGCAGACGGTCGATCTCCTCAGCCGTCAGCACCAGGATCTGCGGGGTCATCGTTCCTCCTCGAGGACGTCGGCATCGGTGGCGTGGGTGGCGTCGGGATGGGGTGCGGCGTCGGGTGGGCCGCATCGGCCCCGCCGGCGCGCGGGGCGAGCCGCTCGGCCAGCAGCTCCGCGAGGTGCCGGCCCTCGGCCGCGACCAGGTCGGAGGCCTGCAGCCGGCAGGAGAAGCCGTCGGTGAGCAGCACGTCGTGCTCCCCGCGGCGCACGGCCGGCAGCAGGTGCTGCTCGGCGACGGCGACGGACACCTCGTAGTGCCCCTGCTCGACCCCGAAGTTGCCGGCCAGGCCGCAGCAGCCGGCCAGTGCCTCGACGCGTGCCCCGGCCCGCTCGAGCAGGCGCCGGTCGGCCTCCCATCCCATGACGGCGTGGTGGTGGCAGTGCGGCTGGGCGAGCACGCGCAGGTCGTCCAGGGCGGGAGGCTCCCAGCCGATGCGGTCGAGCAGCTCGGCCAGGGTGAAGGTGCTCCGCGCGACCTGCTCGGCTGCCTCGGTGCCGAGGAGCTCCACCGAGTCCTTGCGCAGCACCGCAGTGCACGAGGGCTCGATGCCGACCACCGGCACCCCGGACTCGACGAACGGCAGGAGCTGCTGCACCGTGCGCTCCAGCAGGCGTCGGGCGACGTCGAGCTGGCCGGTGGAGATCCAGGTGAGGCCGCAGCAGGTCCGGCGCGGCATGAGATCCACGGTCAGCCCTGCGGACTCCAGCACCTGCACCGTGGCCTGCGCGGACTGCGGGGTGAACGCGTTGCTGAAGGTGTCGACGAAGAGCACCACCCGGTCGGAGATGGTGGGCCTGGCTGCTCCGCCCCCCTTCCGCCCGAGCCCCCGCCGCCCGAGGAAGGGCCGCGGCGCGAAGGTCGGCAGCCCGCGGCGCCCGTCGATGCCGGCAGCCCGCAGCAGCCCGGGCACCCGCCGGGAGGCCTGCATCATCGTGTTGGCCACCCGCGGCATCCGCGAGGCGAGCAGCGACCACAGCGGCATCCAGCCCAGGCTGTAGTGGGAGACCGGGCGCAGCCGGCGGCGGTAGCTCTGGTGCAGCACCTCGGACTTCAGCGTCGCCATGTCCACCCCCGACGGGCAGTCCGAGGAGCAGCCCTTGCAGGAGAGGCACAGGTCGAGCGCGTCGTGCACCGCCGGCGAGTCCACCTGCAGGTCGCCCTGCCCGCTGACCACCTCCTGCAGCACCCGGGCCCGGCCGCGGGTGGAGTGCTCCTCCTCGCGGGTGGCCAGCCACGAGGGGCACATGACCGTCTGCGCGCCGTCGAGCACCCCGTCGGCCACGCACTTGCCCACCCCGGTGCAACGGTGCACCGCCCGGGAGAAGCTGCCGGCGTCCTCGGGATAGGTGAACGCGGGGTCGGGCAGGTCGCAGGTGGAGGCCGGCACGCGCAGGTCGGCGTCCAGCGGCTGGGGGTCCACCAGGACCCCGGGGTTGAGCAGGTCGTCGGGGTCGCAGGCGTGCTTGACGGCCCGGAACAGGTCCAGCGCCCGCGGGGAGTACATGTGGGGCAGCAGCTCGCTGCGGGCTCGGCCGTCCCCGTGCTCGCCGGACATCGAGCCGCCCAGGCCGCCGACCAGGCGCGCGGCGTCCTCGAGGAACGCCCGGGTGCGGGCCGCCCCGTCCGGCGCCTCGAGCGGCAGGTCGATGCGGATGTGCATGCAGCCCTCGCCGAAGTGCCCGTAGGGGGCGCCGGTCAGGTCGTGCTCCTCCATCAGGTCGTCGAAGCGACGGAGGTAGTCACCCAGCGCCTCCGGCGGGACCGCGGCGTCCTCCCACCCGGGCCACGCAGGCTGGTTGTCACGTGTGCGGCCGGACAGCCCGGCGCCGTCGGAGCGGATGCGCCACAGCGCGGCCGCCTCGGTGGCGTCGCGCACGTCGCGGGCGCCCACGGCATCGACCGCCGCGACGAGGGAGGCGGCCGCGTCGTCGAGCTCGTCGGCGTCCCGGCCGGCCAGCTCGACGAAGAGCCAGGCCTGCCCGTCCGGCAGCGGCGGCACGGCGGAGGGCCCACGGCGGTCGGCGAGCACCTTCACGATGCGGGAGTCGAGCCCCTCGCAGGCGGTGGGCCGGTGCTGCAGGATCGTCGGGACGGCGTCGGCGGCCTCGGGCATGGTGGCGAACCCGAGCACGACCAGCCGGGTGGCCGGCGGAGTCCGCACCAGGCGGACGGTGGCCTCGGTGACGACCGCGAGCGTGCCCTCGGAGCCGACGAGGGAGCGGGCGAGGTCCGGACCGTTCTCCGGCAGCAGGTGCTCCAGGGCGTAGCCGGATGCCTGGCGGCCGAAGCGCGCGAACTCGGTGCGGACGGTGGCCAGGTCGGTGGCGACCACCTCGGAGAGGCGGTGGGTGAGCGTGGGGCCGGAGTCGCTCAGCGAGCTGCCGTCGGCCAGCACGCCCTCCAGTGCGAGCACGTTGTCCGAGGTGCGCCCGTAGGCGAGGCTGCGGCTGCCACAGGCGTTGTTGCCGATCATCCCGCCGATGGTGCAGCGGGTGGAGGTGGACGGGTCGGGGCCGAAGCGCAGGCCGTGCGGGCGGGCGGCGTCCTGCAGGCGGGCCTGGACGACGCCGGGCTGCACGCGGGCGGTCCCCGCCTCGGGGTCGAGGTCGAGCACCCGGTCCATGTGGCGCGAGAGGTCCAGCACGATGCCCGGGCCGATCGCGTTGCCGGCGATGGAGGTTCCGGCACCGCGGGCGGTGATGGGGACGCCCTCGGCGCGCGCGGTCTCCAGTGCGAGGGCGACCTCGTCGTGGTGCCGCGGGAAGACGACGGCGCGCGGGGGGACGCGGTAGATCGAGGCGTCCGAGGAGTGCGTGGCGCGGATGGCCGCGTCGTCGCGGACGTCGGTGAGGCCGGCCTCCGCCAGACGCGCGGACAACGACGCGAAGCTCACGGCGACCAACGAATCCTCCCAGTCAGGTGACGGTGGTCACACGCTGCCCTGCCGGGGGGCCGGATTCAAGCCGACTCGGCCAAGGGGCCCCACTTCCGGGAAACTTTCAGAACCACCACGACGGTGTGGTGGTTCTGAAAGTTTCCCGGAAGTGGGGCGGAGATTCTTGGAGGTCTGTGAGTTCTCAGGTGGTCACACCCTCGACCCACCGGGCGAGGGGAAGCACACCCAGAGGGGACACCGGGTGAGGGGAAGCGCGGCCGGGCGGACACCGAACAGACCAGGGCCGGGGGCGGACACCGAACGGGCCGACCGGGAGAACCCGGACGGCCCGCTGGGCACGCGGTGCGGCAGGGCTACGGATCAGCCCTCGGCCACGTCGTCCTCGTAACTGGCGGCCTTGCGGCGGGCAGCGTCCATCATCGGCACGCGCACGCCGCGCTCGTCGGCCACCTCGATGGCGCGGTCGTAGCCCGCGTCCGCGTGGCGGAAGACGCCCATCGCCGGGTCGTTGGTCAGCAGCGCCTCGAGCTTGCGCTCGGCCAGGTCGGTGCCGTCGGCCAGACCGACCTGCCCGGCGTGGATGGAGCGCCCGATGCCAACGCCACCACCGTGGTGGATGGAGGTCCACGACGCACCGGAGGAGGCCGAGGTCAGCGCGTTGAGCAGCGGCCAGTCGGCCACGGCGTCGGTGCCGTCCTTCATCGACTCGGTCTCGCGGTAGGGGCTGGCCACCGAGCCGGAGTCCAGGTGGTCGCGGCCGATGACGATCGGCGCCGAGATCTTGCCCTCGCGCACGAGCTGGTTGAACAGCATGCCGGCCTTGTGGCGCTCGCCGTAGCCCAGCCAGCAGATGCGCGCCGGCAGGCCCTCGAACTCCACGAACTCCTCGGCGGCGTCCAGCCACTTGTGGAGCTTCTCGTCCTCGGGGAAGAGCTCCTTGAGGGCCTGGTCGGTCACCTTGATGTCCTCCGGGTCGCCGGAGAGGGCCACCCAGCGGAACGGGCCGAGGCCCTCGCAGAACAGCGGGCGGATGTAGGCCGGCACGAAGCCCGGGAACTCGAAGGCGCGGTCGTAGCCGGCCTTGCGGGCCTCGTCACGGATGGAGTTGCCGTAGTCGAACACCTCGGCGCCGGCGTCCTGGAACTCCACCATCGCCTTCACGTGGGCGGCCATGGACTCCTGGGCCTTCTTCGTGAAGCCCTCGGGGTCCTTCTCGGCCTCGGCCTGCCAGTCCTCCACCGAGATGCCCACCGGCAGGTAGCTCAGCGGGTCGTGGGCGGAGGTCTGGTCGGTCACCACGTCGATGTGCAGGTCGCCGGCCCTGTGGCGCTCGAGCAGGGCCGGGAACACCTCGGCGGCGTTGCCGACGATGCCGATGGACAGGCCGCGCTTCTCCTCCTTGGCCTTGTTGGCCCGGGCGATCGCGTCGTCCAGATCGTCGGCGATCTCGTGCAGGTAGCGCTTGCCCACGCGGCGCTCCAGGCGCGCCTTGTCGACGTCCACGATGAGGCAGACGCCGTCATTGAGCGTGACGGCCAGCGGCTGCGCGCCGCCCATGCCACCGCATCCGCCAGTGAGGGTGATGGTGCCGGCCAGGGTGTCGTCGAAGCGCTTGCGACCCACGGCGGCGAAGGTCTCGTAGGTGCCCTGCAGGATGCCCTGGGTGGCGATGTAGATCCACGACCCGGCCGTCATCTGGCCGTACATCATGAGGCCCTCGGCCTCGAGCTTGCGGAAGTGCTCCCAGGTGGCCCAGTCACCCACCAGGTTGGAGTTCGCGATGAGCACGCGCGGCGCCCACTCGTTGGTGCGGACGATGCCGACGGGCTTGCCGGACTGCACCAGCAGGGTCTCGTCGTCCTCGAGCTGCTTGAGCGACTCGACGATGGCGTCGAACGCCTCCCAGGAGCGGGCCGCGCGGCCGGTGCCGCCGTAGACCACCAGGTCGTCGGGGCGCTCGGCCACCTCGGGGTCGAGGTTGTTCATGAGCATGCGCAGCGGGGCCTCGGTCTGCCAGCTCTTGCAGGTCAGCTCGGTGCCGCGCGGTGCGCGGACGGGGCGGGCGCCTTCCATCGGAACCTCCGGGGGTCGGCCGGGCAGTGCCCGGTGAGCGGGGCCGGCGCACGGCGAGGTCGTGGTCCGGCCAGGATGCGTCCATTCCACCAACGGGGTGTGGCCGGCGTCACCAGCATCGAGGGTGGGGTGTCTCATATGTGGGACGGGGTGGGGTGCGGGCCCGGGGCGGCCTCAGCGGACCACCTCGCGCTGCTGACCGTCGACGCGGCGGGTCCAGCCCCGGGAGTCGAGGTGTTCCAGCAGCGGCACGGCCACCCGGCGCGTGGTGCCCAGCGCCTGCCGGGCCGCGCTGAGGGTGAAGGGCTGCTCCAGGGCGGCGAGCTCCAGCATCGCGCGGGCAGGGCCGTCGGGCAGCAGGACGACCTCGCCGGGCAGGCGCAGCAGCCGGCCCGTGCGGGCGGCCGCGGCGAGCTCCTTGGGGCCCAACCCCAGGTCGTCGAGCTCGCGGGCCTCGGGGGCGGCGAAAGGCTCCTCCCGCAGCCAGGCCTCCACCTGCGCGATGCCGGGCTCCGCCGCGCCCAGCCCGCCGGCGTGGGGGTCACGGACTCGGCCAGCGGCCACCTCCAGGCCCGCCGCGGCGACCAGTGCGCTCACGAGGGTGGTGCGCTGCTCGGCCGAGGTGGTGCCGGGCAGCCCGATGCGGTCGGCCGCCTCGGCCACGGGGAGCCCGGCGCTCAGAGGGTCGGCGCCGTGGTGGGCGGTGACGGCTTCGGACAGGGCGGCGCGCCAGCAAGCCCACGCGGCACCGTCCACCGCGAGCTCGCCGACAGCGACCTCGGCCGGCGCCGGGGCATCGGTGAGTGGCTCCGCGGGGGCGGCCGGCGCCGAGTCCCCGGGTACCGAGAGTCCCATGCGCTCCAGGCGGGTGGCCGGTTCCACGTGGCGCGCGGTGAGGCGCAGAGCACGTAGCGCGGCGCGCGCCACCTCACCCGGCGCATCGCCCACCTCTCGGCGCCCCACCGCGTCGGCGAGCGCCTCCCCGCGCTGCCGGGCGGCTCCCCGACGGCGCAGGGGCAGCGGGTCGAGGTCGAGCACCGTCGCCCCGACGATGTGCCGGGTGCCGGGGTCGCGGAGGATCACCCGGTCCCCCACCCGCCAGGGCAGGGCGGTCGGCAGCGTCGCGCGCACCGTGCCGGCGGCCAGCGGGCGCAGACGCACCTCATGGTCGGCGGTGCCGACGTGCAGCATCGCGTGGGTGGGCAGGTCGGCCACGGCGTCGCGGGGACCTCGCGCAGAGACACCGGCCTGACCGTCGGCGCCCCTCCCCCGGCCCGCGCCGTCCACGGCCAGGTCGACCGCCGCGGCCAGCTCCCACGCCCCCGGGGTGAGGAGCACGGCGCCGCGACCCACGGCACCACGCTCGACGCGGCGCAGGTTCACCGCCGCCCGGGAGACGGGGCCCACCTGCTCGACGGCCTCGTCCTGGCTGTGCAGACCGCGCGCGCCGACGGGCACGGGGCGGGCGTCGGGGGCATCGGTGTCGAGCAGCTCCAGCTCGTCGCCCACCCGCAGTTCCCCCGCACCGACGGTGCCGGTGACCACGGTGCCGCTGCCGCCGACGGTGAACGCGCGGTCCACCCAGAGCCTCACCGGCGCAGTCGGTTCGGGCGCGGGCAGGCCGGTGACCAGCGCGTCGAGGGCGGTGCGCAGCTCGTCCAGGCCCTCACCGGTGACGGCCGAGACCGAGACCGCGGGCACCTCCCCCCGGCCCGATGCGGCCAGCCGCGCCGTCGCCTCGGCGAGCACCGGGGCGGGGTCGGCGAGGTCGGCACGGGTCACCACGAGCAGCACGTGCTCGACCCCGAGGGCGTCGACGGCGGCCAGGTGCTCGGTCGACTGCTCCTGCCAACCCTGGTCGGCGGCCACCACGAACACCACCGCCGGCGCGGGGCCCAGCCCGGTGAGCATGGTGCCGATGAAGCGCCGGTGGCCGGGCACGTCGACGAAGGCGACCTCCGCACCCGAGGGCAGCGTGGTCCAGGCGAAGCCGAGCTCGATGGTGAGGCCGCGCTCCTTCTCCTGGTCGAGCCGGTCGGGGTCACGACCGGTGAGCGCGCGGACGAGGGTGGATTTGCCGTGGTCGACGTGGCCGGCAGTGGCCAGGACGCGCCTCACGGGCGGCGCTCCGGCGCGGGGGTGGTGGGTGCGGCGGGCACCGTGGGTGCGGCCTCGGCGGACGCCGGTTCCAGCGCAGCCCGCAGGGCGCGGGCCAGGTCCGAGTCCCGGTCGGCGGGGATGCAGCGCAGGTCCACCAGGCCGCGCCCGTCCTCGATGCGGGCGAGCACGGCGGGGACGTCGGCGGCGCCCGGGGGGCTCCCCGCATCGGGCTGGCGGAGGCGGGCGACGGCATCGGCGGGCACGACGACCGCCCACCCGGGCAGCGGCACGCCGGGGGCACCCCCACCGCCGACGCGGCCCTCGACCGGCACGACCTCCAGGCCGAGCGCCGCGGCGAGCGCCTCGGTGCGCGGGCGGAGGTCCTCGGCGGTGGCGTGCAGGGCGTCGGCCACCGGCGTGGAGGGGCTGCGCAGGGTGGCCTCCAGGGCGGCGACGGTGAGCTTGTCGGTGCGCAGGGCGCGCTGCAGCGGGTGGCGGCGCAGGCGCTCGACGAGGTCGGCGCGGCCCAGGACCAGCCCGGCCTGCGGCCCGCCGAGGAGCTTGTCGCCGCTGGCGGTCACCAGGTGGGCGCCAGCGCGCAGGGCGGTGCGGGCGTCGGGCTCGCCGGGCAGCGCGGCGTCGGGGGCCAGCAGGCCACTGCCGATGTCGTGGACCACCGGGACGCCGAGGGTGGCGAGCTCGCCGGCGGGGACCTCGGCGGTGAACCCGTCGACCCGGAAGTTGCTGGGGTGCACCTTGAGGATGCAGCCGGTCTGGTCGTCCACGGCCTCGGCGTAGTCGCGCAGGTGGGTGCGGTTGGTGGTGCCGACCTCGCGGAGGCTGGCGCCGGTGGAGGCGATGAGCTCCGGCAGGCGGAAGCCGTCGCCGATCTCGACCATCTCCCCCCGGCTGACGATCACCTCGCGCCCGGCGGCCAGAACGGTCGTGGCGAGCACCAGGGCGGCCGCGCCGTTGTTGACCACCAGGGCGGCCTCGCCCTCGGGGACGCGTGCGCGCAGGGCGGCGAGCATCCCGGCGCCGCGGCGGCTGCGGGCGCCGGTGGTCAGGTCCATCTCCACGTCGACGTAGCCGGCGGCATCGGTGACGGCGTCGACGGCGGCCGGTGCCAGCGGGGCGCGGCCGAGGTTGGTGTGGACGACCACGCCGGTGGCGTTGAGGACCGGCGTGAGGCTGCTCGCGCGCTGCGGCAGGGCGGCCAGTGCGACGTCGAGCACCTCCTCCGGCGCGATCTCCCCGGCACGGGCGCGCTGCTGGGCGGTGGTGACGGCATCGCGGACGGTGGTGCGGCCGAGGCGCGCCAGGGCGGGGGCGAGGCGGGGGTCGGCGAGCACCGCATCGGTGCGCGGGATGCGGCGGCGCGGGTCGGGGGCTGCTGGCTCGCCGGTCATGGCACGAGGGTAGGCGGCGGGATCGCCGAGGGATCCACGAAGGGCCACCTCGACGGTCGAGATGGCCCTTGGCGGACCCCTCGGGTGCCGGTCGAGTTCGGCACCGGTGCGGTTCTCGGGGCCGAGGGGGACGGGCGGCACGGCACCAGCAGCGAGGTCCAGCGCACGCTCGCGGACACGGCCCCGCAGGAACTTGGCGGAGGCGGACGGGAATCGAACCCGCCAGGACGAGGTACTCGCCCTCACCGGTTTTGAAGACCGGGGGGCCCACCAGGAACCCAGACGCCTCCACGCCCCAGCGTATGCGGCGCCTCGGACCGAGTGGTCACCTGCCGGTCGGGCCACGGTGCCCGCCCGGGCGCTCCGCTGCCCTCGCCGGGTGCACCCCCGTGCACGGCCCCCGCGCCCCTCACCCATCCCGGCCCACCTCTACCGTGGCGCCATGACCGAGCCGATCCGCCTGACCCAGTACGCCCGCGGCGGAGGGTGCGCCTGCAAGATCCCGCCGGGCGAGCTCGAGGAGGCGATCGCCGGCCTGCGCGCCTCGCTGCCGGGAGCGGGAGCCGCCGGGGGCGGCGCCACGACACCTGGCACCTCCTCCCCCACCGCCACCCAGCCCCCCGACGCCGGGGTGCTCGTGGGCCTGGACGACGGCGACGACGCCGCGGTCGTGCGCGTGACCGACGGGCTGGCCGCCGTCTCCACCGCGGACTACTTCACCCCGGTGCAGGACGACGCCGCCGACTGGGGCCGCATCGCCGCGGCCAACGCGCTCTCGGACGTCTACGCGATGGGCGGCACCCCGGTGATGGCGATCAACCTCGTCGCGTGGCCGCGCGAGGCGCTGCCCACCGAGCTGCTCGGCGAGGTGCTGCGCGGCGGCCTGGAGGTCGCGTCGCGAGCCGGCTGCCCCGTCATCGGCGGCCACAGCATCGACGCCCCCGAGCCGATCTACGGCATGGCGGTCACCGGCACCGTCGACCCCGACCGCCTCCTGCGCAACGACGCCGCCGAGGCCGGACTGCCGATCAGCCTCACCAAGCCGCTGGGCGTCGGCGTGCTGAACAACCACCACAAGGCGACCGGCACGCGTCACCCCGAGGCGATCGAGCTGATGACCACGCTCAACGACGCCGCCAGCCGCGCCGCCGTCGAGGCCGGAGCGCGAGCGGCGACGGACGTCACCGGGTTCGGGCTGCTGGGGCACCTGCACAAGATGTGCCGCGCCTCGGGGGTGGCGGCGCGGCTCGATGCGGCCGCCGTCCCGATGCTGGAGGCCGCCCGCACACTGCTGGCCGAGGGCTTCGTGCCCGGTGGGTCCCGGCGCAATCTCGACTGGGTGCGCCCGCACCTGGCGGCCGAGGGCATCAGCGAGGACGAGCTCATCCTGCTGGCCGACGCGCAGACCTCCGGCGGGCTGCTCGTCGTCGGCGAGGTGCCGGGCGCCCCCGTCATCGGCGAGACGGTGGCCGGCGGGTCGCTCGGCGAGGGGGTCACCGTCCAGGTGGCGTGACCACCTCACCGCTCCCCTTCCCCGGTGGCGGCGCACCCCTCCCCTTGCCCCTGCCTCCCCCCCTCCCCTGTCTCCGCCCCTCCCCAATTTGGTCCCCTGACGACTGCGGTTTGCCGGGATGCATGGCGTGTCGCGACGAGATGGACCACTTCAGGGGACCAAATCGGGGACAGGGGGGCGGAAGGGCGCGACGCTCAGGTGGTGATGGAGTCGCCCGTCCGGCCCGCGGCACGGCGGGCCTCCAGCCGACGGCGCTGCGGCTCGACGGTGTAGCGCGGGTCGCGCGCGGACTCCTGCCCGCCCTCGACGACGGCGAAGCGCGTCAGCGCCGAGGCAGCCGCGAGCGCCAGCCCGGCCCCGACCGAGACCGCCCGCGCCACCCCCGGGGTCGCCGCCAGAACGGCCGCCCGCCGCGGCACCAGCCCCGAGCGCAGGGCCCCGGCCACCAGGGTGCCGACACCACCGGCGACGACGAGCGCCTTGGCCGCCCGCATCATCGTGCCGGGGTGACCGGTGTGCAGCGCCTCCAGCACACCCTCGGACCCCAGATGCTCTTCGAGGCGGTGGACGGCCACGAGGTCGCCCACGACGCCCAGCAGCGCCAGCCGCCGCGCGGGGCCCGCGTGCGTCACCGGCACCACGGCCATCTGGATGCCGCCGCTCGCGAGGGCCGCCGAGGAGACGAACACGAAGGGCAGGTGGCGACGGCTCTCGAACCACAGCGGCGTGGCGGTGTCGGTGAGCAGCACCGCCGTGTAGGCGGCCAGCGGGGCGGCGAAGAAGGCCTGACCGGCGGAACCGACACCGTCAAGCGGGCGCAGCAGGCCGCCGAGCACGGGCAGCCCCGGACCGTCCTCCCGGCCACCAAGCAGTCGGTCGAGCTCGCAGGCCGTGGTCAGCCCGCTGAACGCGCTGAAGCCGCTGAAGATCCAGGTGCCCACCGACATCGGCGAAGTGAGCTTGACCGTCCGCAGCATGTTGAGGAAACGCTCCGGCCGCCCCAGGTCCGCGATGAGCGCGATGCCGCTGAGCCCCGCGCCGACCATCGCGGTGAGGCGGGCGCTGCAGCGCAGCGGACCGTTGCCCACCAGGTGGGCCCCGGCGGCCAGCAGGCCGGCCCCGCCGGCCACGCCACCGAGGAACAGGTAGGCCGGGATCTCGTGCTTCCACGGCACCGGCTTGACCACGCCCTGGCCGTAGTAGCTGGAGAACTCCGCCTGCGGCACCACCGGCTGCTCGCCCCGCCCGGCGAAGGTCCTGGCCGCCTCGCGCGCGCTGCGCACACCACCGGGTCCGTGGACGGCGTTCGCACCACCCTGCTCCCGGCCTCGGCCCCGCTCCTGGGCACCGGCGTCGCGCAGCCGCTTGCGGCGCGGCCCGGAGAACTCGGTCGGGAAGTAGGAGTCGAACTCGCTGGTGCTCACGCGCGGCCTCCCAGGAACGCGACGGCCGCGGCACCCACCAGGCCCAGCCCGGCGGTGACGGCAGTGCGGTACATCTGCAGCAGGTGCGCCGTGGGCACCACCGGGTCCGGCGGCAGGCCGTAGACCTCCGGCTCGTCGAGCAGCAGGAACACCGATCCGGTGCCGCCCACGCCGTCGTCCTCGTTGGCCCCGTAGAGCCGCGCCTCGGGGAATCCGTTGCCGCGCAGCAGGTCCACCCGCTCGTGGGCGCGGCGCACCATCTCCTCGTGGTCGCCGAACTGGATCGAGGTGGTGGGGCAGGTCTGGGCGCACGCCGGCGTCTGGTCGTGGCTGATGCGGTCGTAGCAGAGGGTGCACTTCTGCGCCACGCCGATGCGCGGCACGTCGCCGCCGTCCACGTGGCCCCGCCCGCCGGTCTCGTCCGTGCGGCGTTCGATGACGCCGAACGGGCAGGCACCGACGCAGTAGCCGCAGCCGTTGCAGACGTCGGCCTGCACCACCACGGTGCCGTGCTCGCTGCGGAACAGGGCGCCGGTGGGGCACACGTCCAGGCAGCCGGCGTGCGTGCAGTGCTTGCACACGTCGGAGGACATGAGCCACCGGAAGTCCGGCACGGTCCCCTCGGCGCGGGCCTGCTCGGCGGCCTCCTGGGCGGCGAGCAGGTCGGTCACCGGGCCGCCGGTGGTCCCGGCCGCGGAGGGTGCGTCGCCCTCGACGCCGGGCGCACCGACGGTCGGCATGCCCAGGTCCACCAGCCTCCGCCCGGACTCCCGGGCCACCTCGATGCGCTCGGCCGACTGCTCCACGAACGCCACGTGGCGCCAGGTGCTCGCGCCCAGGTCGTTGGTGTTGTCGTAGGAGTTCCCGGTGGTCGCGAGGTCGTCCATGGGCAGCGCGTTCCACTCCTTGCACGCCACCTCGCAGGCCTTGCAGCCGATGCAGATCGAGGTGTCCGTGAAGAAGCCCTTGCGCGGCGTCGGCTCCCACCCGGCGTCGGTCGCGGGGTCGGTGGGTCCGGCCAGCTGGTTGCCCAGGCTGCTCATCGTCCTGTCCCGTTCCTCTCGTCCGGTCGGTCCTCGGCGCCCGGACCGTCGGCGGGGTCGTCGTCCACGACCTCGGGGGTGTCCGCACCCAGCGGGCCACCTCCCTCGCCGGCGGCCAGCTGCGTGCCCGTCACCACGGCGGCGTGGCGGATGCCCTCGGCCACCCGGGCCCCGGCGCGGCGCCGGTACTCCTCCACCATCCGCGAGGCGTCGGCCCCGCGCGGGCGGCGGCCGGGCAGGATCTCGCAGGACCCCACCTTGCTCTCCTGGATCTGGACGTTCGGGTCCAGTGCCAGGCCCAGCAGGTCGTTCACCGAGTCGCCGCTGACGACGGCCTCGTCACCGACCCCCCAGTGGTACGGCAGGCCGATCTGGTGCACCACCTGCTCGCCCGCCCGCATCGGCCGGACGCGCTCGGTGACCAGCACCCGTGCCTCGATGACGGTGCGCGGGCTGATGATCGTCGCCCAGCCGCCGTTCTCGAGGCCGCGCTCGGCCGCGAGCTCCGGGGAGACCTCGCAGAACAGCTCGGGCTGCAGCTCGGCCAGGTAGGGCAGCCAGCGGCTCATGCCGCCTGCGGTGTGGTGCTCGGTCAGCCGGTAGGTCGTGAACACCACCGGGTAGACGTCCGCCCCCGGCTGCCCCGCGCTGGGCGCGAACAGGTTGTCCCGCCGCGGGAAGACCACGCGCGAGGGGTTGCGCTGCTGTGTGTACAGCGGGCTCGCCACGGGCGACTCCTGCGCCTCGTAGTGCGTGGGCAGCGGCCCGTCGACCATGCCCTTCGGTGCGAACAGCCAGCCCTTGCCGTCGGCCTGCATGATGAACGGGTCGTCGCCCGCCAGCGCCTCGGGGCCGCCGGTGTCCGGGTCCGGCCGGTAGGACGGGTCCTTGTCCACCGGGAAGTCCGGCACGTCCGGGCCGGTCCAGCGCCCTGCCTCGGCATCCCACCAGACGAGCTTCTTGCGCTCGCTCCAGGGGCGGCCCTCGGGGTCGGCCGAGGCGCGGTTGTACAGCGTGCGGCGGTTGGCCGGCCAGGCCCAGCCCCACTGCGCGGCGACCTCGTCCTGCTCCCGGCCCGGCACGCGATTGCGGGAGTGGTTCACGTCGTCGGCGAAGACGCCGGTGTAGATCCAGCAACCGCCGTCGGTGGTGCCGTCGGCCCGCATCTCGTTGAACGAGTTCAGCGCCTGCCCGGCCTTCTCCCCGGTCAGGTGACGGCCGTTGATCTCGCGCAGCACGGCCTCGCCGTCGACCTCCCCGTGCTCGTCGACCGGGTAGTCCCACGTGAGGTCGAGCAGCGGGCGGTCGCGCTCGTCGGTGGAGTCCGCCAGCTTCTGCCGGATGCGCACGCCGAGCTCGTGGAAGAAGTCCAGCTCGCTCTGCGCGTCGCCCGGGGGCCGCACCGCCTGCTCGCGCCACTGCAGCAGCCGCTGCGTCTGCGTGAAGGTGCCGGCCTTCTCGGTGTGGTTGGCCGCGGGCATGAAGAACACCTCGGTGTCGATGTCCTCGGTGCGCCACTCGCCGGACTCGACCTCCGGGCCGTCCTTCCAGAAGGTGGCCGACTCGATGAGCTGGAAGTCGCGCACCACCAGCCACTTCAGGTTGGCGAGGCCCTCGCGCTGCATGCGGCCGTTGGCCGATCCGACCGCCGGGTTCTGCCCGAGCACGAAGTAGCCCTCGACCTCGCCGGCGATCTGCCCCATCACGGTCTGGTAGGTGCCGTGGCTGCCGTTGATGCGGGGCAGGTAGTCGTACGCCCAGTCGTTCCCGGCCGTGGCGGCATCGCCCCACCAGGACTTCAGCAGGCTCACGGTGTACGCGTCCGCCTGCGTCCAGTAGCCCTTCTGGCGCGGCGAGGAGATGTCGCCGAGGTAGTCCTCCAGGGTGTCGTGCTTGCCGGCCGTCGGCATCGGCAGGTAGCCCGGCAGCAGGTTGAACAGCGTCGGGATGTCCGTGGAGCCCTGGATGCTCGCGTGCCCACGCAGCGCCATGATCCCGCCGCCCGGGCGGCCCATGTTGCCCAGCAGCAGCTGGAGGATCGAGGCGGTGCGGATGAACTGGGCGCCCAGGCTGTGCTGGGTCCAGCCCACCGCGTACGCGAAGCAGGTGGTGCGCTCGCGGCCGGAGTTGCTCGTCACCGCATCGGCCAGGTCGGCGAACTGCTCGGGGCCGATGCCGCAGACCTGCTCCACCATCTCCGGGGTGTACCGGGCGTAGTGGCGCTTGAGGATCTGGAAGACGGTCCGCGGGTGCTGCAGCGTGTCGTCGCGCAGGACGTCGGCGTGCTCGAGCGACGCACCGCTGGCGCCCTGGGAGTCGCCCTCGGCGCGGGCGGTGGTCGAGGCGCCGTGCTCGTGGCCGCGCCCCGCCTGCTCGACGCCCTGCTCGTCGTCCTTCGAGGCGTACGCCCAGGTGGACGGGTCGTAGGCGCCCGTCTCGTCGTCGTAGCCCGAGAAGAAGCCGTCGAGGTCCTCGGTGTCCAGGAAGTCGTCCCGCACCAGCGTGGCCGCGTTGGTGTAGGCGCGCACGTACTCCTCGAAGTACAGGTCGTTGCTCAGCACGTGGTTGATCAGGGCACCGAGCAGCACGATGTCGCTGCCGACCCGGATGGGCACGTGCGTGTCCGCCACCGCCGAGGTGCGCGTGAAGCGCGGGTCGACGTGGATGACCCGGGCACCACGCTTCTTGGCCTCAGCGACCCACTGGAAACCCACCGGGTGGCACTCGGCCATGTTCGAGCCCTGGATGATGATGCAGTCGGCATTCGCCATGTCCTGCAGCTGCTGCGTCGCGCCGCCGCGTCCGAACGAGGACCCCAGACTGGGGACCGTGGCGGAGTGTCAAATACGCGCCTGGTTCTCGATCTGCACCGCGCCGGCCGCGGTGAACAGCTTCTTGATGAGGTAGTTCTCCTCGTTGTCGAGGGTCGCTCCCCCGAGGGCCGCGAAGCCCATCGTCCGGCGCAGTGGACGACCGTCCTCGTCGTGCTCCTGCCAGCCGTCGCGGCGGGCCTCCAGCACCCGGTCGGCGACCATGTCGATCGCGGTGTCGCGGTCCAGGACCTCCCACTCGGTGGCGCCGGGGCGGCGGTACATCACCTCGGTCACGCGGGTGGGGCTGTTGACGAGCTGCTCGCTGGCCGCACCCTTGGGGCACAGGCGGCCACGGCTGATCGGGCTGTCCGGGTCACCCTCGATCTGGACGACCTTCTCGTCCTTCACGAAGACGCGCTGCCCGCAGCCGACCGCGCAGTACGGGCAGACGCTCTGCGCCACCCGGTCCGCGGTGGAGGTGCGCGGGGTGGTCTCCCGCGTCACCCGGCTGGTCACGGCCTTGCCGCGACCGAGCACGTCACCCTGGCGGAACTGCCGGACCACCGGCCAGTTCAGCGGTGTGGGGATGCCCATGTGCGTCACCTCGTCTCGTCGTGCGGGCCATCCTGCCACCGGAGGGCGCCGGTCGGCGAGGGCGGGAGCGGCGCCCGGCCCCCTCCCTCAGCGCAGCGGGCCGGTCACGCTCTCAACGGCCGCCAGGGCACGACCGGAGGCGATGAACTCCACCGTCGCCTCGATCTCCGGGGAGAGGTAGCGGTCCTCACCGGCGCCGGGCACGGTCTCGCGCAGGGCGGAGATGACCGCGGCGGTCGCCGGTGACGAGGCCACCGGGGTGTCGCCGGAGCCGGCGGCCTCGGCCC
Source organism: Kytococcus sp. Marseille-QA3725 (assembly GCF_054950055.1). Lineage (NCBI taxonomy): Bacteria > Bacillati > Actinomycetota > Actinomycetes > Micrococcales > Kytococcaceae > Kytococcus > Kytococcus sp. Marseille-QA3725. The sequence goes on from NZ_JBUCLA010000001.1 coordinate 1,734,590, forward strand.
GCTCGATCCCGCGCAGGTCGATGCCGCGGGCGGCGGTGTAGAGCTCGATCGCGAGCACCCGGCGCACGGCGTCGACGGTGCGACGCAGCTTGCGGGCGGCCGACCAGCCCATCGAGACGTGGTCCTCCTGCATCGCCGAGGAGGGGATGGAGTCGACGCTCGCGGGGACGGCCAGGCGCTTGAGCTCGCTGACCAGGGCGGCCTGCGTGTACTGGGCGATCATCAGGCCCGAGTCGGTGCCCGGGTCCTCGGCCAGGAAGGGGTCCAGGCCGTTGTTGCGGGCCGGGTCCAGGAAGCGGTCGGTGCGGCGCTCGGCCATGCTCGCGAGGTCCGCGGCGGGGATCGCCAGGAAGTCCAGCACGTAGGCCAGCGGGGCGCCGTGGAAGTTGCCGTTGGACTCCACCCGGCCTTCGGGCAGCACGGCCGGGTTGTCGACCGCGGCGGCGAGTTCGGCGGTGGCGACAGTCTCGGCGTGGCGCAGGGTGTCGCGCAGGCCGGCCGCCACCTGCGGGGCGCAGCGCAGCGAGTAGGCGTCCTGCACCAGGGAGCAGTCGTCCTTGTGGGAGGCGACGATGGCCGAGTCCGCCAGCACCGCACGCAGGTTGGCGGCCGAGTCCAGCTGGCCGGACTGCGGGCGGAGCTGCTGCAGCTCGTCGGCGAAGACCGCGTCGGTGCCCAGCAGGCCCTCGATGCTCATGGCGGCGGTCAGGTCGGCGACGCTGGCGAGGTGGCGCAGGTCGGCCATCGCCATGAGCAGCTGGCCGAGCATGCCGTCGGTGCCGTTGATGAGAGCCAGACCCTCCTTCTCGCGCAGCTGGGCCGGCTGCACGTCCACGGCGGCCAGGGCGGCACCTGCGGGCTGCGGCTGGCCGGTGGAGACGCCGCGCTCGTCGACCTCGGCGGCCGAGCCGACGCGCACCTCGCCCTCCCCCATCACGGCCAGGGCGCAGTGGGCCAGCGGCGCGAGATCACCGGAGCAACCGAGCGAGCCGAACTCGCGCACCACCGGGGTGATGCCGTGGTTGAGCAGATCGGCGTACACCTGGGCGGCCTCCAGCGAGACGCCGGTGCGGCCGGTGGCCAGGGTGTGCAGGCGCAGCAGGATGGTGGCGCGCACGACCTCGCGCTCGACCTCGGGGCCGGAGGAGGCCGCGTGGCTGCGCACCAGACCCACCTGCAGGCGCGAGCGCTTCTCGGTGGGGATGGAGGTGTTGGCCAGCGCACCGAAGCCGGTGGAGATGCCGTAGTGCGGGGTGGTGTCGTCGGCGAGGGCGTCTACCCGCTCGCGCGCGGTGCGGATGGCGGACTGCGCGTCCTCGCCCAGCTCCACGCGGGCGTCGTGGCGGGCCACGGCGACGACCTCGGCGGGGGTCAGCGGGGCCGGGGTGATGACCACGGTCTCGAGGGCGTCGGTCGGGGCGGGCGTGGCGATCGGCGTCATGGGGGCATTCCACCGTCTCGCGCCGCGGTTCCGCAGCGGGTGTGGCCGGGGCGGTGTCCCAGATCTGGGACACCGCCCCGCACGCCCCCCCCTTGTCTCTTTTACACATCTCCGGGCCCACGCGAACTTTCCACAAATCCCATGCCGGGTTCCTGTTTTAAAAAAAAACGAGTAAGAACTTTTTCCCGCGGTCGGATCACCAGATGGACCACATCAGGGGACCAAATCGGGGAAGGGGCGGCGGGGGGGTGGCCGGGCACACCCGGCACACCGGGCACACGCGCCACCCCGCCCCGGCCGGTCAGGCCAGCTCGCGGGCCTCCCGGCGGGCGAGGCGCGCGGCCTCGTCGAACTCCGCCTCCACCTCGGACCCCGGCGCCGGCGTCATCAGCGAGACGGCCACGGCCACCAGCAGGTTGAGCAGGAAGCCCGGGACGATCTCGTACAGCTCGAAGACACCGCCCTCCAGGTAGCTGCCCCACACGAATGCGACGACCGCACCGGTGATCATGCCCGCGAGCGCACCGGCCGTCGTGAGCCGGCGCCAGTACAGGGACAGCAGCGTGATCGGACCGAACGCGGCACCGAAGCCGGCCCAGGCGAAGGCGACCAGCTCCAGGATCGTGTCGCTCGGGTCCACCGAGAGCAGCGCGGCGACCACGGCGATCAGCAGCACCCCGGCGCGCCCCAGGTGGGCACCGGCCGTGCCGGGCACTTCCCGCCCGGTGATGCCCAGGTAGATGTCCTCCACGAGGGCCGAGGAGGAGACGATCAGCTGGCTGGAGATCGTGGACATGATCGCCGCGAGGATGGCGGCCAGCATCAGCCCGGCCACGAACGGGTGGAAGAGCAGCATGCCGAGGTCGATGAACACGGTCTCGGGGTCGGTCAGCCGGGCGTCATCTCGCTGGAAGACGCCGATGCCCACCATGGCGGTCGCGGCGGCGCCGAGGCAGGCCAGTGCCATCCAGCCCACGCCGATGCGGCGGGCCGACACGGCCTCGTGGGGCGAGCGCAGCGCCATGAACCGCGTGATGATGTGCGGCTGCCCGAAGTAGCCCAGTCCCCAGGCCACCGAGGAGACGAAGCCGAGCATCGTCAGGCTGCCGCCGGTGAGGTGGAAGGCGCTCGCGTCCACCGAGGTGATGGCGTCGACCGTCTGCCCCGGGCCGCCCAGGTGGATGACGCCGGCGATGGGCACGATCACCAGGGCCGCGGCCATCATCAGGCCCTGCACGACATCGGTGTACGAGACGGCCAGGAAGCCGCCGACCAGCGTGTAGAGCACGGTGATGCCGGCGACGATGGACATGCCGGTGAGGTAGCTGGTGCCGAACGAGGCCTCGAAGAAGCGGCCGCCGGCGACCATGCCGGAGGACACGTAGAAGGTGAAGAAGACCAGGATGATGATGCCGGCGGTGATGCGCAGCAGACCGGCGTGGTCGTCGGTGCGGGCGCTGTAGAAGCTCGGCACGGTGATGGAGTTGTCGGCCACCTCCGTGTAGGTGCGCAGGCGCGGGGCCACCATCTTCCAGTTGACCCAGGCACCCAGCGTGAGGCCGATGGCGACCCACATCTCGACCATGCCCGAGAGGTAGAGGGCGCCGGGCAGGCCCATGAGCAGCCAGCCGGACATGTCGGAGGCGCCGGCGGACAGGGCGGAGGCGACCGGGCCGAGGCCGCGGCCGCCGAGCATGTAGTCGCTCTTGTCGTTGGTGCGCCGCAGCGACCAGAAGCCGATCGCGACCATGGCCGCGAAGTACAGGACGATGGCAGCGAGCTGCCAGTTCGAGGAACTCACGAGAGGTCTCCGGAGGTGGGGAACACGAGCCGTTCGGGCCCCGCCGCGGGGTGCGACGTCGGCGGCGGCCGGCCGACACCGTAACGCCGCGGGGCGCCGGGCCTGCCGCAACGCGTCCGCCGCGCGTGGCACCCTCGGGTCGTGCCCCATCCGACACTGCTGGTCCTGCGCGCGATGTCGCGCCACGCGGGCCCCGTCGCGGCCGGGCACCTGCAGCGCGAGACCGGCATCCCCCGGGCATCGCTGTACCGGGCGCTGGCGGACCTGCGAGAGACCGGCTTCGTGACCCACCTGCCCGAGGAAGGGCGCTGGGCGCTGGGGCTGGCCGCGTTCGAGCTGGGCTTCGCGACCTCGAGGCAGCAGGCCGTGCAGCGGCTGGGGCGGCCGGTGGTGCGACGGCTGGCCGACGGCACCGGGCAGAACAGCCACCTGGCGGTGCTCCACGGCACCGACGTGCTCTACCTGGTGGAGGAGCGCGCGCCGCGGAGGCCGTCGCTGCTGTCGGACGTGGGCGTGCGCATCCCGGCGCCGTGGACGGCCAGCGGGCTGGCGATGCTGGCGGGCCTGCCTCGGGAGCAGGTGCGGGCCCTCTTCCCCGATGCAGGGAGCTTCGTCGCCGCCCGGGCCGGGGCCGCACCGGAGACGCCCGCGGCTCTGCGGGAGGCGCTGCGGCACGTGCGGGCCGAGGGGCTGGCCCGGGAGCGGGACAGCGTCACGCCGGGGCTGTCGTCGGTGGCCGCGGCGGTGGTGGGGCCGGCCGGGGTCCCGGTGGCCGCCGTGGCGGTGACCTACGAGCACGACCGGCTGTCGGCGGCGGAGGTGGCCGACGCGGCCGACGCCGTGCAGGCGGCCGCCCGGGAGGTCGGCGCCCGCCTGGGCTGAGGACAGGGGCCGGGGTGGAGGCGGTACGCCGGGCGGCCGAGGAGATCGCACGGCGGCTCGGCCGAGGGCCGGGGCGGCTCAAGCCTCCAGTTTCCGCACCGACCTCCAGATCCCACCGCGGCATCTCCAGACAACTTTCACAACCACCGCGCCGTCGTGGTGGTTGTGAAAGTTGTCTGGAGCTGGAGGTGGACCCGGCGATGGAGATGGCGGTGGCCCGGCGGTCAGGCGCCTGCTCTCACTCAGCCCGGCGGGCGCACGGCCAGAACCCGTCGCCGAAGCTCCTCCACGGCATCGCGCCGCGACACGTCGGACCAGACCACGCGCAACACGCCCACCCCGAGTTCGCGCAGTGCGTCCTCCCGGGCCTTCTCGTGCACCAGCGCGTCCCTCCCCTCGATCCCCTCGTACTTCTGCTTGCCGTCGAACTCCACCACCACCCGTTCGGCCTCGAGGTGGAAGTCCACGCGCTTGTCGCCGACCCGTGTCCGGAAGAGCACCTGGGGCACCGGCGCGAACCCACTCCGCAGCAGTTGCAGACGGGTCACCGTCTCCCCCGGCGACTCGGTGCGGCCATCGGCCAGCTGGACGACCTGCCTCAGCCGAGCGATGCCGCGACCACCCTCCGGGGCGCGGGCCAGCACCTCATCGGGAGTCACCAACGCACGGTGCAGGGCCGCGTCCATGGGCACCATCGCCTCGTCGATGCTGACCCCCGGCCGCCGCGCCAGGTCGGCAAGCGCCTGCGCCACCGGGGACACGGCCCAGGAGAAGGAGCACCCCTCCGGCACGAGGGTGACCGGAGGCGACCCGGCAGGGTGCAGGACGGCCCCGGCCCGGGGGCGCGCCCACGACGTGGAACCGGCCAGGTGGACGGTGCGCGGAAACCGCAGCAGGGGCAGACCGTGGAGGAGCAGTGCGGACTCGTGCGCCGCATGGTGGTCCGGGCGGCGCACCAGGTGAGCCAGCACCGTGGGACGGTCCCGGCCGCCGGGCTCCTGCGGCGCCTGGCCCCGCGCGATCACACCAGGGGCCGCACGCCAGCAATGCCCCGCCCGGACGAGTCAGCTGACCGTTGCCGGCGGGATGCCGTGCGCCTGGGCTTCGCGAACTCGGACGAGCCCGTCCCGCCAGGGAAGAAGAGGAAGCACTGGAAGGGAGGTCATGCGGCGAGGGTGACGTGGGGGGCGGAGCCGCACCGACGCCCGACCGCCGACCTGTGGAGGGATGGCCATGCCGTGGGGGACGACTCCGGATGGCCCACAGACCTCCGGATCTCACCACGTCTCCCTCCGGAAAACTTTCAGAACCACCGCGCCGTCGTGGTGGTTCTGAAAGTTTTCCGGAGGTGGGGTGGGCGGGGCTGCGGGCGGGGCGGCAGGTGGGGTGATCGGGCGGGGCGGCAGGTGGGGTGATCGGGCGGGGCGCGGGACCAGGACCGGCGGGGCGCGGCCCTGCGAGCAGGACCCCCACCCCGCCGCTCAGCCCTCCAGCAGGTGACTCCCCAGGTACGCGTCGGGGTCGTCGGCGGGCACGCCCGGCAGCACGTGGAACACGGCGCTGCCGACGTGCTCGGTCCACTCGTTCAGCGCGTCCTTCTGCGCCATGCGCTCCAGGATCGGCTGGAACTGCTCGGCCGGGTCCTGGCAGAACACCACGAAGAACAGGCCGCTCTCGCCCCCGTCGTCGAAGTTGTACGGCCGCCGCAGGAAGCGGTGCCGCGGGTCGGAGTCCACCACCCGGCGCACGTGCGCGTCGTGCGGGATGACCGGCCGCCCGTCGGGGTGCTTGGCGGTGATGTCGACGGGGTCGCTCTCCTTCGTCCCGGTCAGCGGCGCCCCCTTGGCCAGGTCGCGTCCGATGGCCTCCTCCCGCACCCGCTGCGAGGCCTGCGACCACGTGTTCATGGTGAAGCGCACGCGCCGCACCACCATCGCGCTCGACCCGTCGTCACCGTGCACCAGCCCCGGCAGGTCGCGCTCACCGGGGTTGTTCGTCCCGTCCACCTGCCCGAACAGGTTCCGCATCGGCGCCCCTGGACGCGACATGCCATGGCTGCGCCGGAAGCCGTCCTGCCGCCAGCGCACCAGCGCCAGGTCCCGCACCGAGCCGACGAGCTGCCCCACCGCGTGCCGCACGGTCACCGGGTCGTCGCCGCACACCTGCAGCACGAGCTCGCCGTCCACCCAGTCGGGGTTCATGTCCCCGTCGATGGCCACCTCGTCCAGCGGTCGGCACCACGCCGGACGCTCGCCCTCCAGCCCCGCCGCCAGGTAGGCGCCCATGCCCCAACCGACCGTCACCGTCAGCGATGCCGGCAGCGCGGCCAGCCACGGCTCGGTGTCCGTCAGCGTGCCCTCACCCCGGGTCAGCCGGTCGATGTCGTCGGTCCACAGCCGCATGATGCGGCGCAGCGTCTCGCGGTCGGCCCCCTCGGCGAGGTCGAGGGCCACCCAGGTGGCGTGGGCCGGCGGCGCGGTGAGCACCCCTGCCTGCGTCCGGCCCCGTGGGTCGACCACCGTCCGCGCCTCCACCGAGGCGCCCTCCTCCGGGGAGGCGGCGTCGTCGGGCAGCGTCAGCAGCCGCCGCCGCCCGGGCTCCAGCGCATCGGCCGGGCCGGGGGGCAGCGCCTCGGTGGCGGGCACCGAGGCGGCCTCCCCCTCCGTGGCGCGGGCGCCGACGAACCCCGCCAGGCTGCTGCCGGCGACGACGAGTCCCCCGCCGAGCAACTGGCGGCGCGAGGCCCGGGGCCCCTGTCCGGTGCTCACCTGCGAGTCAGCCATCAGTGCTGGTGGTCGTGCCCGCCGCCGTAGTCCTCGTCGCCGCCCTCGAAGGAGCGGGACTCGGCGGTCAGGTCGTAGGTCTTGCCGTCGGCGTCCTCGAGGGTGATCTCGATGGTGTCGCCGGCGACGATCTTCTCGGGCAGGTCCATGAGCATCACGTGCAGGCCACCGGGCTCGAGGTCCACGCGCCCACCAGCACGGACGGTCATGCCGCCCTCCACCGGTCGCATCTGGTCCTTGCCGTTCTCGGAGGCGACCTCGTGCAGCTCCACGGTGCCCGCGGCGTCGGAGGAGCCGGTGACCAGCGTGATGGTCTTGTCGCTGTGGTTCTCCAGCGTGCCGAACAGGCCGGTCATCTTGTCGTCGGTGGCCTTGACCCAGCCGTCGGTCAGCGTGATGTCGGACTCCCCGGCACCCTCGGACTCCTGACCGGACTCCCCCTCGGGGCTCCCGCTCGTGGCGGCATCGGTCGAGGACTTCCCGGCCCCGGGCTCGGTGTCACCGCCCTCGGCGGAGCCGGAGCACCCGGCGAGCGACAGGGCGAGCAGCGCAGCCACGAGGGCGCGCGGAGCGGTGGACGACACGTTTCCTCCAGATCGATGTCCTCGAGGCACATACGATGCCTCGTCGTATTTCGAGGCACCGTACCCCACTCCGTCTCGGTGACGGGTCCCACCGCGAGCGGCCGCAGAGCACCCGCGACTACCGTGGCGGCCATGCGTGCGATCCAGCTCGACGACAGCCAGGAGAAGCCCACCCTCGCCCTCGGCGAGGCCCCCACTCCCATCCCCGGTGACGACGAGGTGCTCGTGGAGGTGGTGGCCGCCGGCGTGAACCGTGCGGACCTGGTGCAGGCCGCCGGCAAGTACCCGCCGCCGCCCGGGGAGAGCGAGATCATCGGCCTGGAGGTGAGCGGCCGCATCGCGGCCCTGGGGTCCGGTGACACCGGCGACTGGCAGGTGGGCGACGAGGTCTGCGCCCTGCTGGCCGGCGGCGGCTACGCCGAGCAGGTGGTGGTGCCGGTCGGGCAGCTGCTCCCGGTGCCCGAGGGCGTCGACCTGGTGACCGCCGCCGCCCTGCCCGAGGTGGCGTGCACCGTGTGGTCCAACCTCGTGGACGCCGGCCGCCTGGCCGAGGGCGAGACGGTGCTGCTGCACGGTGGTTCGTCGGGCATCGGGACGATGGGCATCCAGGTCGCCCGGGCCCTGGGCGCCCGCGTGGCCGTGACGGCCGGCTCGCAGGAGAAGCTCGACGCCTGCCGCGAGCTGGGCGCCGAGGTGCTCGTCAACTACAAGGAGACCGACTTCCTCGAGGCCGTCAACGACGCCACCGAGGACGGCGTGGACGTGATCCTCGACCTCATCGGCGGGGACTATCTGGAGCGCAACCTCAAGGCCCTGGCCAAGGACGGCCGGCTGGTCATCATCGGGCTCATGGGCGGCCGCGAGGGCGAGATCAACCTTGGCCTGATGCTGCAGCGCCGCCTGAGCGTGCAGGCCACCTCCCTGCGCGGGCGCACCCGCCAGGACAAGGCCCGCATCGTGGCCGCCGTGCGCGAGAACCTCTGGCCGAAGGTGGCCGCCGGCGAGATCCGCCCCGTGGTGCAGGAGGTGCTGCCCTGGGAGAAGGCCCAGGAGGCCCACGGGCTGCTCAAGGCGTCCGAGCACGTCGGCAAGGTCGTGCTGCGCGTGCAGTGAGGTGGGTGCCGGCAAGCTGGGCACTGGGCCTAGCCTCGCCGGCATGAGCACCACCGGCAGCATCACCGACGTCCCCGGCCTGCGGGTCGGCCACGCCCAGCGCACCGACGACGGGTGGCGCACCGGCACCACCGTGGTGCTGCCACCCGCGGGCACGGTCGGCGCCGTGGACGTGCGGGGCGGAGGCCCTGCCACCCACGAGACCGATGCGTTGACCCCGGCCACGCTGGTGCCCACGGTCGATGCCGTCGTGCTCACCGGCGGGTCGGCGTTCGGGCTCGCGTCGATCACCGGCGTGCAGCTCTGGTGCGAGGAGCAGGGCCGTGGCTTCGAGACACCCGGCGGCCGGGTGCCGATCGTGCCCGGGGCCGCGCTCTACGACCTCTCCCGCGGCGGGGCGGCACGGGACTCCTCCGGCACCCCCACCCGACCCGATGCCGCGATGGGGCGGGCGGCTGCCCAGGACGCCGCCGCCCAGCCGGAGCACGCCGAGGTGGCCCGCGGAAGGGTCGGTGCCGGCACCGGCGCCCGGGTGATGGGGGCGACCCGGGCCGGCGGACTGGGCACCGCCTCGGTGCAACTGGGTGACGGCGAGGCGGACCCCGGTGCCGCAGCCAGCGGTGGCCCACGCAGCACCGACCCGGTCGCGGCGGTCGTCGGGGCGCTCGTCGCCGTCAACGCCCACGGGACGCCCGTCACCGTGGACCCTGCCGACCTGTGCGACCCGGTGGAGACGACCGGCGTCATCGGCGACGCACCCACCGACCCGGGCGCGCCGGGCACGAACACGACGCTCGCCGTCATCGCCACCGACCTGGCCCTGAGCGTGGCGCAGACCGAGGCGATCTGCCGCGCCACCCACGCCGGCATGGCCCGAGGGCTCGACCCGGTGCACAGCCTCGTCGACGGTGACGTGGTGTTCGGCCTGGCAACGGGGGTGCGGCCGCTGCCGGAGGACCCGGTGGCCGCCACCACCCTGCTCCTGCAGGCGCAGCAGGCGGCGGCCACCGCCCTCACCCGGGCGATCGAGGACGGGGTCTCCCGCCACCACGGCCGGCTCAGTCGGTGACCAGCAGCACCACCAGCGTCCGCGGACCGTGCACGCCCTCGACACGCTCCAGCTCGATGTCGCTGGTGGCGCTGGGCCCGCTGATCCAGGTCAGCGGGCGAGCCCCCTCGGCGCCGGGGCGCAGCCGCTCCACGGCCTGCGGCACGTCGGGCACCACCTGGTCGGCCCGCACGACGCAGACGTGCGTGTCGGGCACCAGGCTCAGCTCGCGGCGCCCCTGGTCGGCGCGGTGGTCGAGCACGATGGTGCCGGTCTCGGCGATCGCGACCGCCGCCCCCGTCACCACCGCGTCCACGGTGTCGAGCTCGCCGGTGCTCGCCGCGGCCTCCTGCAGGACGCGCAGGTCGGCCGTCTCCACGGCGTCACGCCAGGTCTGCTCGAGCCCGGCCGGCAGCACGGCAGAGGAGCACTGAGCGTCCGCGAGCGCCTGCACGATGGCCTCGGGGACCTCGGCGGCCGTGACCTCCAGCAGACTGGCCCGGTAGTCCTCCACCACCTCCCGGAAGCGCTTGAGCCGGTCGGCCCGGTCGGGAAGTGCGTCGTCCTCGGGCACGGGCATCGCCGCCCAGCCGGCCCCCGGCGCGGGGGGGCCGTCCACGTCCGTCAACGCCCCTCGCAGGCGCTGCAGGATCTCCTCGCGGGCGCTCATGCCTTGCCTCCGTCCGGCTCGTGCGGCGCGCCCTGCCCGGGCGCGTCCGGCTGCTCGTGCTCCTTCGCCCACCACTGCCGGAAGGTCTGGGTGGGTGGTGCGGGAATGTCCCGTGCACTGGTCCAGGCCCCCAGACCGGGCACGGAGTGCAACGGCTCACCGCCCCGGATCACGCCCGCCGTGGTGGCCGCCCGCTGGGCGGCCTCGAGCCGCCGGTGGTCGGACATCACCCAGGTGGCCGCCGCCATCATCGCGGCCTCGGCCCGGTGGCCCCCGGCCTCGACGGCCCGCTCGCGCCCCTCCACCAGCAGGCTGGGGATGTCGATGCGCACCGGGCAGGCGTCGAAGCAGGCCCCGCAGAGGCTGGAGGCGTAGGGCAGCGACCGGTCGACCTCGGACTCCACCCCACGCAGCAGCGGGTTGAGCACGGCGCCGATGGGGCCGGGGTAGACAGAGCCGTAGGCGTGACCGCCCGTGCGCTCGTAGACAGGGCAGACGTTCAGGCAGGCCGAGCAGCGGATGCAGCGCAGCGCCTGCCGCCCGTGGGTGTCGGCCAGGGCGTGGCTGCGGCCGTTGTCCAGCAGCACGACGTGGACCTCCTGCGGACCGTCCCCGTCGTGCACGCCGCTCCAGACGGTCGTGTAGGGGTTCATGCGCTCCCCCGTGCTCGAGCGCGGCAGCAGCTGCATCATCGACGCCAGGTCGTCCCAGCGCGGGAGCACCTTCTCGATGCCGACCACGGAGATGAGCGTCTCGGGCAGCGTCAGGCACATCCGACCGTTGCCCTCGGACTCCACCACCACGAGGCTCCCGGTCTCGGCGACGGCGAAGTTCGCCCCCGAGACCGCGACCTTGGCGCGGAGGAACTTCTCCCGCAGGTGCAGCCGGGCGGCCTCGGCGAGGCGTGCCGGGTCGGCGGGCAGCTCCTCGGGTGCAGGACGCCCCACCTTCCCCATCTCCCGGGCGAAGATGTCGCGGATCTCCTGCCGGTTGCGGTGGATGGCAGGCACCAGGATGTGGCTGGGCAGGTCGCCCCCGAGCTGCACGATGAGCTCGGCCAGGTCGGTCTCCCAGGCGTCGATGCCGGCGGCCTCGAGGGCCTTGTTGAGCTCGATCTCCTGGGTGGCCATGGACTTGACCTTGACCACCTCCTGTGCCTCCTTGGCGCGGGCGATCTCCACCACGACGCGGTTGGCCTCCTCGGCGTCCCGCGCCCAGTGCACGGTGGCACCCCGGGCGGTGAGCTGCTCCTCGAGCTGCTCCAGGTAGTGCGGCAGGTGGTGCAGCGCCTCGTTCTTGCTGGCCTCACCGGCCAGGCGCAGCTGCTCCCACTCGTCGACCTCCCCCACCACGGCGGCACGCTTGGCCCGGATGGTGTGGGTGGCGTGGTGCAGGTTCTTGCGCTGGGTCGGCTTGCCCAGCGCCTCCCGGGCGGCCTCCGGGAACGGCGGCATGCCCAGGAAGGTGGGCGAGGTCGCCTGGGCGGGTCCGGGCGTGGTCGTGCTCATGCCGGGTCCTCCTCGGTCGATGCGAGCACCTCCGCGAGGTGCATGGTCCGGATCCCGGCGCGCTGGCGTCCCAGCACGCCGCCGATCTGGGCGAGGCACGAGTTGTCCCCCGCGACGACCACCTCGGCGCCGCTGGCCGACACGTTGCGTGCCTTCTCCACCCCCATGGCCACCGAGACGTCCGGGTTCTTCACCGCGAAGGTGCCGCCGAAGCCGCAGCACTCCTCGGCGCCGGGCAGCTCCCGCAGGTCGATGCCGCGCACGGCGCGCAGCAGCTGCAGGGGACGGTCCCCCACCCGCAGCATGCGCAGCGAGTGGCAGGTCGGGTGGTAGGTCACCCGGCGCGGGAAGAAGGCGCCGACGTCGGTGACGCCGAGGACGTCCACGAGGAACTCCGAGAGCTCGAAGACGCGGGGCGTGAGCTCCTGGACCTCGCGCGCCAGGCCGGTGTCCCCCACGGTCTCCGCGATGTCGGGGTGCTGGTGCCGGATCGAGCCGACGCAGGAGCCCGAGGGGGCCACCACGGCGTCGTAGTCGGCGAAGGTGTCGACGAAACCCCGGACGAGCCCGGCGGCTCGCGGGCCGTACCCGGTGTTCGTGAACATCTGGCCGCAGCAGGTCTGCTCGCGGGGGAACTCGACCCGGAGTCCCAGCCGTTCCAGCAGCCGGACCGTGGCCCGCGGGGCCTCGGGCCACATCGTGTCGTTGAAGCAGGTGGCGAACAGGGCCACCGTGCGGGGCGGGTTCAGGGTGGTGGTCACGGCATCAATCCTTCCAGCACGGTGGCCTGCAGGCCCACGATGAGGCAGACGACCACGAGCAGCCCGAGGCTCCAGGGCAGCACCTTGCGGAGGATCTCGGACTCGCGCCCGATGAGGCCGACCGCCGTTGCGGCGATGGTGAGGTTCTGCGGGCTGATCATCTTACCGACCACTCCGCCGGTGGTGTTCGAGGCCACCAGGAGCGCCGGGTCCACCCCGGTCTCCTGCGCCGCGGTCTGCTGCAGCGTGGCGAAGAGGGCGTTGGCGCTGGTGTCCGAGCCGGTGACGGCGGTCCCGAGCCAGCCCAGCACCGGGGAGAGGAACGCGAACGCGATGCCGGACCCGGCGATCCAGGTGCCGATCGTCAGCGTCTGGCCGGAGAGGTTCATGACGTAGGCCAGGGCCAGGACGGACGCGACGGTGAGGAAGGCGAAGCGCATCTTCACGAGCGTCTGCACCAGCACCCGCGCCAGGCCGGTCAGGCCGATGCCGTCGACGAACGCGATGACCACGGCCACCAGGAGCAGCAGGGTGCCCGGGGACGAGAGCCAGGCCAGGGAGTAGGTGGTGGCGGTGCTGACCTCACCGGCGGCGGTGAGGACGTGCCCGTCGAGCCCCGGCCACCCGAGGGTCAGGTCGGTGGAGGTCAGCCACGCCTTGACCGGGCCGACCAGTTGCGCGACGGAGAAGACCGCGATGACCAGCAGGTAGGGCAGCAGGGCCAGCACGATGCGGCCGGGAGTCAGCGAGGCCGCGCGCTCCTGCAGCTCGGCGAGGTCGTCCTGCTCGCCGCCCGCCGGGACGGCCGGCGCCTCGCCCGCCCCGGCCGCCTCGACGCCGGACTGCTCCTGCTCCCGGACCAGGGTGAGGAGCGCGTCCTCCGCACCGCGGGGCGTCCACACCCGCAGGAGCAGCACACCGGCGGCCAGACCGGCCAGCGAGGCCACGATGTCGGTCAGCTCGACCGAGAGGAAGGTGGCCGTGGCCCACTGCGCGACGGCGAAGGTCAGGCCGATGACCACGGCGGCGGGCCACACCTGACGCACCCCGCGGCGCCCGTCGGCCAGCAGGACCAGCAGGAGGGGCACGACGACCGCGACAAAGGGGGCCTGGAGGGCCACCAGGGCGCCGATCTCCTCGTACGGGATGCCCGTCAGGCGCCCGGCGGTGATGATCGGGATGGCGATGGCGCCGAAGGCCACCGGCGCGGTGTTCGCCACGAGCACGATGACCGCTGCGCGCAGCGGCGAGTAGCCGAGGGCCACGAGCATCACACCCGTGATGGCCACCGGTGCGCCGAATCCCGCCAGGGCCTCGAGCAGCCCGCCGAAGCAGAAGGCGACCACGACGGCCTGGACGCGCGGGTCCCCGGAGATGAGGTGGAAGCTCGCCCGCAGGTCCTGGAACCGGCCCGAGGCGACCGTCACCTCGTACAGGACGATGGCGGTGAACACGATCCAGGAGATCGGGAACAGCCCGAACGCCGCGCCCTGCGTCGCCGAGAGGGCCGCGAGCCCCAGTGGCATGTCGAACCCGAGCCAGGCGACCAGGAGCGCGACGGCCACGCCGGCCAGCCCCGACCAGTGGGCCTTCCAGCGGAGGACGGCGAGGGTGAGGAAGACCGTGGCCAGCGGGAGGAGGGCCACGAGCGCCGACAGCATCAGGCTGCCGTTGACCGGCGCGAGCTCTGGGCGATGCGTGTCGGCCAGGAGCCCCGGCGGGGAGGTGTGGGAAAGCACTGTCGCTCCAACGGAGTTCGAAGGGGGGGGAGGTGACCACGGAGAGTGGTCAGACCATGTGGTGGGCGCCACAAAATAGAAGGGCCCACGAGAGGCCGTCAAGTGGTCAGACCATTTCTGGACCCGGGTGTGACGTGCCCCCTTCGGTGACCGCCACCGCCCCGCGTGGCACCCTGCGGGCGTGACCCCGCCTCCCACCTCCGCCCAGGGCGCCGCCGCACCGGCCCCCCGCTCCGGCGGCCGCGCCTACCAGGTGGTCCTCGACTGGGTCGAGCGAGGGATCCTGGCCGGTGACCTCTCCGTGGGCTCCCGCCTCCCCGCCGAGCGTGAGCTCGCGGCGCAGCTCGGGCTGAGCCGGGCCGCGGTGCGGGAGGCGATCCGCACCCTGCAGGCACAGGGCATCGTCCGGTCGGCCGTCGGGGCCGGTGAGCACGGCGGGACGACCATCACCCCGGTGGAGGACGGGGCCATGGGCAGGATGCTCCGGCTCCACGTCCAGCTCGGGCACTTCCCCCTCGACCACGTCATCGAGGTGCGCACCACCCTGGAGTGCCTCTCGGCCCGCCTGGCCTGCGCGCGCCGGACCGACGAGCACCTCGCGACCATGGCGGGACTGGTGGAGCAGATGGAGCAGTCGCAGGACGACCGCGACCGCTTCAACGACCTCGACACCCGCTTCCACGTGGCCCTGGCCGAGGCCGCGGGCAATCGACTGGCCACCGACTCCACCGCCGCCCTGCGGGAGTCGATGCGCCAGCCCATCCGCGAGCGGATGCGCAGCAGCCGGGAGTGGGGGCGGATCGCGCCCCGGCTGGTCGAGGACCACCGCGCCATCCTGCGCGCGATCGAGGAGCGGGACGCCGCCGAGGCCGAGCGCCTCCTCGTCGAGCACATCCAGTCGGCCTGGCAGCGCCTCAACCCCTGACGCCGGACACCGCGTCTCAGGCGTCCACGAGCTCCCGGCGTCCGAGGCGGGTGGCCCCGGCGACTCGGGCGGCCCCGGCGAGTTGCGCACCTGACGACTGCGGTTCGCCGGGTTCCTCGGCGTGTCGTGCCGATTCCGTCACCTCAGGTGTCCCTGTCGGTGAGGCGGCCAGGTCACGCTGCACCGCCCTGCCGTCCTGCATCGTCAGCACCCGGTCCATCAGGTGCAGGTAGCGCTCGTCGTGCGTCACCACCACGGTGGCCACGTCGTGCTCGCGGGCGATGGACGTGAGCCGCGCGAAGACCTCCCCGGCCCGGGCGGGGTCGAGCGCCGAGGTGGGCTCGTCCACGAGCAGCACCGACGGGTCGCCCATGATGGCGCGCGCGATGGCCACCCGCTGCTGCTGGCCGCCGGAGAGCTGGTGCGGTCTCAGCCCCTCGACGCCGGGCAGGTCCATCTCGGCCAGCAGGCCACGGGCCCGCTCGCGGGCCGCGGCCAGCTTCTTGCCCCGCGCACCGCGCAGCCGGGCCACCAGCTCCAGCTGCTCCAGCGCGGTGAGAGCCGGCAGCAGCTTGGCCTGCTGGAACACCAGCCCCACGGTCTCGCGGCGCACGGCATCGCGCCGGGCCGCGCCGAGCTCGCCGCCACCCAGGCGCACGCTCCCGGCATCGGGGTGGCGCAGCAACCCGGCCACGGCCAGGGCGGTGGACTTGCCCGAGCCACTGGGCCCGGTGAGGGCGACGATCTCGCCGGGCGCCACCTCGAGGGTGAAGCCGTCCAGCACGTGGCGCACGTCGTCACCGTCGGGGAAGCTCACGGTCACGTCGGTCAGGGAGAGGCTCATCGGGCACCTTCCAGGGCGAGAGCGGGGTCGATGGTCAGGACGCGGCGCACGGCGAGCGCGCCGCCCAGCAGGCCGGCAGCCACCAGCAGCAGCCACGGCACGGCGGTGGTGGTCGGGGTCAGCTCGAAGGGCACGACACCGGTGCGCACCACCCAGGCACCGAGCGCGCCGGCCACCAGGGCGCCAACCCCGCCGCCGAGCACCAGGAGCAGCAGGCCCTGCGTGAGCACGTCGCCCACCAGGGTGCGGCGGCGGGCACCGAGGGCACGCATCACGGCGAGGTCGCCGGTGCGCTGGATGGTCCACACGGTCTGGAAGGCGCTCACCACCACCGCGGAGACCAGCAGCAGCAGGCCGCGGATGAGGTTGAGCGAGCCCTGCTCCGAGGCGTAGGAGCCGACGGCCTGCAGCGCCTCGCCGCGGTCCAGGGTGGTGGCTCCGGCAGGGGCGGGCGCGTCGGCCTCGGGGAGCACCAGCATCGTGGCCGCGGAGCCGGTGGCCATCGGCAGCTCGGCCCAGGTGTCCAGTGGGACCCACACGGCCGGCAGGTGGTTGAAGGACAGGTGCTCGTCCTCGGTGGTCACGCCGGTGAGCGTGCCGCCGCGGCCGACCTCCGCCTCGCACACCAGGTGGCCGTCCGCGGCCTCGGCCAGCGGCCCGTCGGGGTCGATGCCGAGGACCGACACCGTCTCCGTGCCGCCCTCGGTCTCGATGCGGGCGGTCGCGATGCCGACGGCGTGCTCCTGCTCGCCGGCGACCTGCTCCTGCGTGAGCTGGCTGCGGGAGAGCTCGACCTCCTGGCCCGACTGCGGGGCGGCGGCGACGACCGACTCGCCGGGCACGGCGCGCAGGGCCGAGACGCTCTGGGCGCCCAGCCCGGCCGTCAGCCCGGAGAGGGCGACCACCAGCAGCGCCACCAGGGCCACGACCAGCCCCATGACGGCGAACCTCCCACGCGCGAACCACGCGTCGCGCAGTGCCACGAACATCTCGACCTCCTGCCTCCTGCCCGCTCCGTCGGCGAGCAGTCACCAGTCCATCGCGCGGGGAGGCGGATTCACTCGGCTGACCGGTGGGGACCGGCCTCCATCGTTCGGTGGATGGCGCTTCCCCCACGCGGCCGACCCGTGCCCCTACGGTTGCCCCATGGAACGCGTCGCCCGGGTGCTGGTGCAGGTGCTGCTCGTGGCCCTGCTCGCCCTGGCGACCTG